>NZ_JBVJOW010000009.1:121865-544222 GCF_055582965.1 Amycolatopsis sp. NPDC104863 | reverse complement strand
ATCCCCACCCGAAAGTGGTTCAGCGTTCGACTTGCATGTGTTAAGCACGCCGCCAGCGTTCGTCCTGAGCCAGGATCAAACTCTCCAACAATGAATAGTTTAATCGAGGCAATTTCTTGCTTCTCAAAGGAAACCCCGACGAGGGGGTTTCAAATATAAGCTCTACTGGCTTAGTTCACTAGCACACTGTTGAGTTCTCAAGCAACACACCTCGAGTCCGCCGCGATCAGGCGGCTCGCTCGAAGCGAGTCATTCCTAGCAGTTTGTGTGGGACACCCACTCAATCGCCTCAGGCGAGAGCTTGGTTCGTGTCCCGGCGGCCACCCGGTTTCCCTGGCGACTTGGAGAACTTTACACCCCGGGAGGAGGCCCGAAACAGGGGGGTACCTTAACCGCGTTCCCGCAGGTCAGGCCCCTGTTTCGGACCACCCGAGCCGGTCAGCCGCCGAGCGCGACGCCGGCGACGTTCCGCTTGCCCTTGCGGACGACGAGCCACTTGCCGTGCAGGGCGTCGCCCGGCGCCGGCTTCCACTCCTCGTCCGCGATCTTCACGTTGTTGACGTACGCGCCGCCCTCCTTGAGCGTGCGGCGCGCGGCGCCCTTGCTGTCCACCAGTCCCCCGGCGAGCAGCAGGTCGACGATCGTCGCGTCCCCGGACGGGTCGACCTTGCCGTTCGGCACCTCGGCCATCGCCGCGTCGAGGGTGCGTTCGTCCAGCTCGCCGAGCTCGCCGCGGCCGAACAGCGCCTGGCTGGCGTTGATGACCTGCCGGGTCTGCTCCTCGCCGTGGACGAGGATCGTGAACTCCTCCGCCAGCCGCTTTTGCGCGGCCCGCAGGTGCGGACGCTGCTCGGTGTCCTCGGCCAGCGAAGCGATCTCCTCCTGGCTCAGGAACGTGAACATCCGCAGGTAGCGGATCACGTCGGCGTCGCCGACGTTCACGAAGTACTGGTACCAGGCGTACGGCGAGGTCATCTCCGGGTCGAGCCAGAGGTTCCCGCCGCCGGTGGACTTGCCGAACTTGCGGCCCTCGGCGTCGGTGACCAGCGGCGCGGTCAGCGCGTGCGCGCCCGCGGCGTCGGTCCGGCGGATCAGGTCGACCCCGCCGACGAGGTTGCCCCACTGGTCGGACCCGCCGACCTGCAGCTTGCAGCCGTACTTGCGGTGCAGCTGCAGGTAGTCCTGCGACTGCAGCAGCAGGTAGCTGAACTCGGTGTACGACATGCCGTCGCCCTCGAGCCGCCGCTTCACGGTCTCCCGGTTCAGCATGACGTTGATCGAGAAGTGCTTCCCGACGTCGCGCAGGAACTCCAGCGCGGTCTGCTGCCCGGTCCAGTTGAGGTTGTTCTCGACGATCGCGCCGGTCGGCGAGTCGTCGAAGTCGACGAACCGCTCGAGCTGGCCGCGGATGCGCCCGGCCCAGTCGGCGACGACGTCGAGCGTGTTCAGCGTGCGCTCACCGGTGTCGCGCGGATCGCCGATCATCCCGGTCGCGCCGCCGGCCAGCACGATCGGCCGGTGCCCGGCGCGCTGGAAGCGCTTCAGCATGAGCAGCGGGACCAGGTTGCCGGCGTGCAGGCTGGGCGCGGTCGGGTCGAAGCCGCAATAGAGCGTCACGGGACCCTGGTCGAGCTCGCGCCGGAGGGCGTCGATGTCGGTGGACTGCGCGATGAGGCCGCGCCAGGTCAGCTCGTCGAGGATGTGTTCGCTCACGCCTGTAGATCCTCCCGCACCAGGTCAACCGACTAACTGGCGGGTCGGACCCGGCGCTTCCCGCCGCGGCGGTAGGTGGACACGGCCGCCGAGGCGCCGTCCCAGAACCGCCAGGGTGTGTCGATCGCCGTCGCGACGCCGACGCGGGGGCCGACCCGGATGCGTTCGACCGGCACGCGCTCGCCGACGCGCAGCCGGACCGGGGACGCCGGGTCGGTCAGGTCGACGCCGTTCTGCGCCCGGTCGATGCGCAGCACCGAGGTGAGGATGGCGGGGCCCTTCGCGAGCTCACCGGTCCCCCGTGCGGCCGGCCGTCGCTTGCGCACGACGTCGAGGCCTTCGACGACTTCGCCGGCGCGGAGCAGCACCGCGCCGGGCATGTCCTCGTGGGTGCCGACGACGTTCGCGCAGAAGTGCATCCCGTAGACGAAGTACACGTACAGGTGGCCCGCGGGCCCCCACATCACGGCGTTGCGCGGGGTGCGGCCGCGGTAGCAGTGCGACGCCGGATCGTCCTCGCCGCGGTAGGCCTCGACCTCCACGAGCCGGACGCCGACCGTGCCGTCGGGGCCGTCGGCCTCCAGGACCGAGCCGAGCAGCAGGTGGGCCAGGTCGACCGGGTCGAGCGCGAGCTCCTCGCGGGTGAACAACCGGCCTGCTTCGCCGCTCAAGCGCGCTCCTCCCTCGAAATCTTCCCGATCAGCCTAACCCTTGAGCGATCGCTCAAACTTCTCTACAGTCGATTTGAGCAGTCGCTCAAACTCTGAGGGGAGCCGAGATGAAGGCGCTGTACGTCGAGACCGTGATCCGCACGGACCTGGAAACGCTCTGGCAGCACACGCAGGACCCGGCCCTGCACCGGCGCTGGGACCTGCGCTTCACCGACATCAGCCCGCTGGCCCGGCCCGGCGGCCACTTCCGCTACGAGTCCCGGTTCCTCGGGGTGGTGGTCACCGGTGTCGGCGTGAGCGCGGCGTCACGCACCTGGCCGGACGGCTCGCGCACCTCGGTGCTGCGGTTCGCCTCCGCCGACCCGCTGTCGCTGATCAGCGCGGGCGCCGGGTTCTGGCGCTACACGCCGGTGGACGGCGGCGTCCGGTTCGTCACCGGCTTCGACTACGGCACCCGCTGGGGACGCTTCGGACACCTCGCCGACCGGGTGTTCCGGCCGGCCTTCGGCTGGCTGACGGCCTGGTCGTTCGACCGGCTGCGGCTCTGGCTGGAGACCGGGACCCCACCGGAAGCGCAGCCCCTGACCGCGCCCTCGGCCACCCGCTGCGTGCGGACCCGGCCGCGTGACCGCGTCGAGGGCCGGATCGGGGTGCCGGCGTGAGCGTCTTCGAGCGCGCGCTCGGCGCGGACTTCGCCGACCTGCACCCCCGCGTCCGGGAACGGCTCGCCCTCACCGGCGGGCGCGGCATGGTCGGCCACGGCGTGATGGACCGGATCTGGCGCGGCCCCGCCTTCGTGCTGCCGTTCCTGTGGCTCGGCTCGACGCGCCACATCCTCTTCCCCGACTGCGGCCGGAACGTGCCGTTCACCATCGAGAACTACCCGTACGTGGACCGGAACGGCCGCGAAACCGTGTCCTTCGTGCGCACCTTCGAGTTCCCCCGGCGCCGGCGGCGTTTCGACGCGCAGATGGTGCACAGTCCCGGGCGCGGGCTCGTCGACTACCTCGGGACGCACCAGCACCTGGCCGTCGACCTCGCGGTGTCGGTGCGCCCGGACGGCGGGTTCCGGATCCGCACCGGCGAGTTCCGGCTGCACGAGGGCCCGGTCCGCAGCGGGCTGCCGCGGGTGCTCACCGGGACCGCACAGGTCGACGAGTGGTTCGACGCGGCCAGTGGCGACTTCCGGATCGAGGTCGCCGTGGTCAACCCGCGCTTCGGGCCGGTGTTCGGGTACGAAGGCCGGTTCAGCGCCCGGTTCGTCGACGTCCGGGCCGGAGTCGGCGGTGCGGTGAAGCCGCTCCGTGAGAGGGTCATGGGGTGACGGGCCGGAGCTCCAGTTCGCAGGACACGAAGCAGCGGCTCGTGGACGGCGTGCTGGACGTCATCCGGCGCCAGGGCATCACGGCCGTCTCGGCGCGGTCGGCCGCCGCCGCCGCAGGCGCGAACCAGGCGCTGGTCTTCTACCACTTCGGCAGCGTCGAGGAGCTCGTCGCGCAGGCCTGCATCCTCGCGACCGAAGCCCGCGTTTCGGTTTACCGTGAACGGTTCGCCGCCGTGACCACGGTCCGCGACCTGCTGGAGCTCGGCCGCGAGATCCGCGTCGCCGAGCGCGCGGAGGGCAACCTGGCCGTGCTGGCCCAGACGCTCGCCGGGGCGCAGGGCAGCGAGCGGCTCGCCGAAGCGACCCGCGAGGGCCTGGACAAGTGGATCACCGAGGTCCGGACGGCCCTCGAGCGTGTGCTCGACGGGTCGCCGCTGGCCGAGCTGGCGGACCCCGCCGGGCTCGCCCACGCCGTGTCGTCCGGGTTTCTCGGGCTCTCGCTGTTCGAGACCGTCGACCCCGACGGCGCCGAGCAGGCGGTCACCGCGCTGGAGCAGCTCGCCGTGCTCGTCGACGTCCTCGACGGGCTCGGCCCGGTGGCCACGCGGGCCGTCCGGGCCAAGCTCCGCAAGTCCCTCAGTTGAGCCACTGGCGGGCCGCGGTGACCCGCTCTTCCAGCCGGGCGCGCTGCTCGGCCACGCGCTCCGGCGCCGTGCCGCCCCGGGCGTTGCGGGACTTCACCGAGCCTTCGACGGTCAGGACCGCGCGCACCTCGGGCGTGAGCGACGGGTTGATCTTCTCGAACTCCTCGTCGGTCAGCTCGTCCAGGCCGACGCCGCGGGACTCGGCGACGCGGACGCTTTCCCCCGCCGCTTCGTGCGCGACGCGGAACGGGACGCCTTGGCGCACCAGCCATTCGGCGATGTCCGTGGCCAGCGTGAACCCGGCCGGGGCCAGCTCGGCGAGCCGGTCGGTGTGGAAGGTCAGCGTCGCCAGCATGCCGGCGATCGCCGGGAACAGGAGCTCGAGCTGCTCGACCGAGTCGAACACCGGCTCCTTGTCCTCCTGCAGGTCGCGGTTGTAGGCCAGCGGCTGCGCCTTCAGCGTGGCCAGCAGGCCGGTGAGGTTGCCGATCAGCCGGCCCGCCTTGCCCCGCGTCAGCTCCGCGACGTCGGGGTTCTTCTTCTGCGGCATGATCGAGCTGCCGGTGGCCCAGGCGTCGTCGAGCGTCACGTAGCCGAACTCGGCGGTGTTCCAGATGATCACCTCTTCGGCGATCCGGGACAGGTTCACCGACAGCATCGCGACGGCGAAGGCGAACTCGGCGACGAAGTCACGCGAAGCCGTGCCGTCGATGGAGTTCTCGACACTCGTGGCGAACCCCAGCTCCGCGGCGACCGCCTCCGGGTCGAGCCCCAGCGACGAACCGGCGAGCGCGCCCGAGCCGTACGGGGACTCGGCGGTGCGGGTGTCCCAGTCCTGCAGCCGCGAGACGTCGCGCAGCAGCGCCTGGCCGTGGGCCATCAGGTGGTGCGCGAGCAGCACCGGCTGGGCGTGCTGCAGGTGCGTACGGCCGGGCAGGATCGCGTCCGGGTGCCGCTTCGCCTGCGACACCAGCGCGTCGACGACGTCGAGCGTGCCCGCGACGACCCGGCGGGCGGCGTCCCGCAGCCACATCCGGAACAGCGTGGCCACCTGGTCGTTGCGCGAGCGGCCGGCGCGCAGCTTGCCGCCGAGCTCGGTGCCGGCCCGCTCGAGGAGGCCGCGTTCGAGGGCCGTGTGCACGTCCTCGTCGGCGATCGTCGGGGTGAACGCCCCCGCCGCGACGTCCTGGGCGAGCGTGTCGAGCGCGGCCAGCATGCCGCTCAGCTCGGCCTCGGTGAGCAGGCCCGCCTTGCTCAGCACGCGGGCGTGCGCGCGGGACCCGGCGATGTCGTAGGGCGCCAGGCGCCAGTCGAAGTGCGTCGACGCGCTCAGCGCCGCCATGGCCTCCGCCGGACCGCTGGCGAACCGGCCGCCCCACAGCTGCACCGGCTGCTCGTTCCCGCTCACTGTTCTCGCTTCTCCTCGGTGTTCGTGTGTTCAGGCGACCGTGATCCGGCCGTCGTACAGGACCAGGCGGACACTGGCATATCCGCGGCCGGTCCGCCGTTCGAGTGCGGCGCACGCTTCGCCGCGGCCGATCCGCTGCGCCTCACCTCGTGCGCGCAGCATCCGGTGCGCTTCGGCGACGGAGACGGTCTCTCCGTCGATCGCCACCGGGACCCCGCGGTCGAAGGTGACCACGACCTCGTCCGGCGCGAGGAATTCGCCCTCAGCCGGGAAGAAGTCGCCGATCATGGTGTACCTTCGTCCGCCGATCGCTGGGCGAGCGCGGCGAAGCGTTCGGCCAAACCCTTGCCCGTCAACGGTTCCCGCGCGATCACGGCCACCGTGTCGTCGCCCGCGATCGAGCCGACGACCTCTTCCAGCGCCGCCCGGTCGACGGCGCTGGCCAGGAACTGCGCCGCGCCGGGCGGGGTCCTCAGCACGGTCAGGTTGCCCGACGAGTCGGCCGAGACCATCAGCTCCGCCAGCAGTCGCGAGAGCCGCGAAGTGCCGCCCTGCACCCCGCGCAGGGGGTTGCCGTCCTCGGGGATGACGTAGACCGGCGCGCCGGAGTCCGGGCCGCGCAGCTTGACCGCGCCGAGCTCGTCGAGGTCACGCGACAGCGTCGCCTGCGTGACGTCGATGCCCTCGGCGGCCAGCAGCTTCGCGAGCTCGGTCTGGCTGCGGATGGTCATGGTGGCCACCAGCTCGGTGATCCGCGCCTGGCGGCCCACCCGGCTGCTGGTCATCGCCGGCTCTCTTCGAACAGCCAGACGAGCAGCGCCTTCTGCGCGTGCAGGCGGTTTTCGGCCTCGTCCCACACCGCGCTGGCCGGGCCGTCGAGCACCTCGTCGGTGATCTCCCAGCCGCGGTGCGCCGGCAGGCAGTGCAGCACGATCGCGTCTTCGGCGGCCTTCTTCAGCAGCTCCGTGTTGACCTGCAGGGCGCGGAACGGGCCGACCCGGTCGAGCCCGTCGTTCTCCTGTCCCATCGACGTCCACGTGTCGGTGACGAGCACGTCCGCGCCGTCGACGGCCGCGTACGGGTCGGTGAACACGGTGGCGCTGCCGCCGGTCTCGTGCCCGCGCTTCTTCGCGTCGAGCATGACGCCCTGGTCCGGCTGGAAGCCGACCGGCGAGACGACCCGGACGTGCATCCCGGCCGTCGTCCCGCTGAGCAGCAGCGAGTGCGCCATGTTGTTGGCGCCGTCACCGAGGTAGACGAGGGTGAGGCCCTCGAGCTTCCCCTTGCGCTCGCGGATCGTCATCAGGTCGGTGAGCGCCTGGCACGGGTGGAACTCGTCGGTGAGCGCGTTGACCACGGGGATCGACGCGGCCGAGGCCATCGCCTCGATGCGCTTCTGCGCGAAGGTCCGCCACACGATGCCGTCCACGTACCGCGAGAGCACGCGCGAAGTGTCCTCGATGGTCTCTTCGCGGCCGAGCTGCATCGACCGGCCGTCGACGATCACCGGGTGCCCGCCGAGCTGGCTGATGCCCACCTCGAACGAGAACCGGGTGCGGGTCGAGTTCTTCTCGAAGATCGCCGTGATGGACCGCCCGGCCAGCGCCTTGTTGCCGAGCGGATCGGCCTTCAGCGCGTCCGCGAGGTCGAGGATGGCCTTCTGCTCGGCGGGACTGACGTCGTCGTCGCGGAGGAAGTGGCGGAGCATCAGTCGGAGTCCTTCGTGGTGGAGTCGAGTGCGGTCGGGAGGGCCGCGAGGAAGCCGTCGGCCTGCTCGCCGTCGAGCACGAGCGGGGGCGCGAGCCGGATGGTGTCCGCGGCGACGGGGTTGACGAGGTAACCGGCGTCCTGCGCGGCCTTGGCGACCGCCGCCGAGACGGGCTCGCGCAGTGCGATGCCGAGCAGTAGCCCGGCGCCGCGGACCCCGGCGACGAGCGGGTGGCCCAGCGCCTCGACGCCGGCCGCGATGTCCTTGCCCAGCGCGGAGACGTGGTCGAGGAGGTTGTCCGCGGCGATCGTCTTCAGCACGGCCAGGCCGGCCGCGCAGCACACCGGGTTGCCGCCGAAGGTGGTGCCGTGCTGGCCGGGCTTGAGCAGCTCGCCCGCCGCGCCGACGCCGATCACCGCGCCCAGCGGCAACCCGCCGCCGATGCCCTTCGCCAGCGTGATGACGTCCGGCACGATGCCGGCCTGCTGGTAGCCGAACCAGGTGCCGAGCCGGCCGAGACCGGTCTGCACCTCGTCGAGCACGAGCAGCGTGCCGGTGGCCTTGGTGATCTCGCGGGCGGCCTGCAGGTAGCCGTCCGGCGCCGGGATCACGCCCGCTTCGCCGAGGACCGGCTCCAGGAACACGGCCGCAGTGTCGGTGTCGACGGCCGCCTTGAGCGCCTCGACGTCCCCGTACGGCACGTGCTCGACACCGGGCACCAGCGGCTTGAACGGGTCGCGCTTGCCGGGCTGGCCGGTGAGCGTCAGCGCGCCCATGGTCCGGCCGTGGAACGCGCCTTCGGCCGCGACCACCTTGGTGCGCCCGGTCAGCCGGCTGATCTTCAGCGCGGCTTCGTTGGCCTCGGCGCCGGAGTTGACGAACAGCACCTTGCCGTTGCCGGTGAGCCCGGCGACGTCGAGCAGCGCCTCGGCGAGCTCCACGGCGACCGGGTTGACGTACAGGTTCGAGGTGTGGCCGAGCTGCTTGATCTGCTCGGTGACGGCGTCGACGATCGCCGGGTGGGCGTGGCCGAGCGCGTTGACAGCAATGCCGCCGACCAGGTCGACGTAGGCCTTGCCGTCGGCGTCCCACACCTTCGCGCCTTCACCGCGCACGAGCGTCAGCGCCGGGGTGCCGTAGTTGTCCATGACGGCGGACTGCCAGTGCCGCTGGCCATCCACATTGGACTTGAGGTCGGTCACGGGAGCTCCGTTTCGGGGAAGACCATGGTTCCGACACCACGGGAGGTGAAGACCTCCAGCAGCACCGAGTGGGCGAGGCGGCCGTCGATCACGTGCGCCCGGCGCACGCCGCCGCGGATGGCGCGCACGCACGCCTCCATCTTCGGGATCATGCCGCTGGCCAGGCTGGGCAGCATCGGCTCGAGGTGGTCGACGCGGATGCGGTCGATCAGCGACGACCGGTCCGGCCAGTTCGCGTACAGGCCTTCGACGTCGGTGAGCACCACGAGCTTTTCGGCGCCCAGCGCGGCCGCGAGCGCGCCGGCGGCCGTGTCGGCGTTGACGTTGTGCACCACACCCTCGACGTCCGGGGCGACCGTGGACACCACCGGGATGCGCCCGGCGTTGACGATGTCGAGCACGGCGTCCGGGTTGACCTCGGCGACCTCGCCGACCAGGCCGATGTCGACCTGCTCACCGTCCACAGTGGCCTGTTTGCGCTCGGCGGTGAACAGCCGGGCGTCCTCGCCGGAGATGCCGACCGCGTACGGGCCGTGGGCGTTGATCAGCCCGACCAGCTCGCGGCTGACCTGCCCGGTGAGCACCATCCGGACGATGTCCATCGTCTCCGGTGTGGTGACGCGAAGGCCGCCCTTGAACTCGCCTTCGACCCCGAGGCGGGTGAGCATCGCGGTGATCTGCGGGCCGCCGCCGTGCACGACGACCGGGCGCAGGCCGGCCAGCCGGAGGAACACCATGTCCTCGGCGAAGGCCGCCTTCAGGCTGTCGTCGATCATCGCGTTGCCGCCGTACTTGATCACGACGGTGGCGCCGTGGAACCGCTGCAGCCACGGCAGCGCCTCGATGAGCACCCCGGCCTTCTCGGCCGCCGTCGCGAGTCTTTCGTCCGCGGAAATCAGTGCCTCCTGGGTCATGAGGAGTACGCGCTGTTCTCTTCGACGTAACCGTGCGAAAGGTCCGTGGTGTAGATGGTCGCCGCGCTCGCGCCGACGCCGAGGTCGACGACGATCGTGATGGCGCGGCCGGTGAGGTCGGCTTCCGACCGGTCGGAGGCGGGCACGCCCTGCGCGAACAGGGTGACGCCGTTGATCGCGATCGACACCGTCTCCGGGTCGATGCGGGCCGGGACCCGGCCGAGTGCCATCGCGATCCGGCCCCAGTTCGGGTCGGAGCCGAACAGCGCCGTCTTGACCAGGTTGTCCTCGGCGATGGTGCGCGCGACCGCGATCGCGTCGGCCTCGGACGCCGCGCCCTGCACGGTGACGTCGACGTCCTTCGTCGCGCCCTCGGAGTCCGCGCGCAGCTGCAGCACCAGGTCGTGGCTCACGGTGGTGAGCAGTTCGGTGAGCTCCGCCTCGGTGGGTTCGACCCCGCTCGCGCCGGAGGCCAGGACCAGGACGGTGTCGTTGGTGGACGTGCCGCCGTCGACGTCGAGCCGGTCGAAGGTGACGTGGGTGGCCGCGCGCAGGGCGCGGTCGAGGGTTTCCTTGTCCACCACGGCGTCGGTGGTCAGCACCGACAGCATGGTGGCGAGGTTCGGCGCGAGCATGCCCGCGCCCTTGGCGAACCCGCCGACGCTCCAGCCGCCTGCGTGCTTCGCGAAGGCCTGCTTGGGTTTGCTGTCGGTGGTCATCACGCCGGTGGCGGCGTTCAGGCTCGCCTCGGCGCCGGTGTCGAGGGCCTTGACCGCACTGTCCACTCCGGACAGGACCGCGGCCATCGGCAGCCGTTCGCCGATCAGCCCGGTGGAGCAGACGGCGACCTCGATCGCGCCCGCCTCCAGGGCTTCGGCGACCTTCTCGGCCGTGGCGTGGGTGTCCTGGAAGCCGCCCGGCCCGGTGGCCGCGTTCGCGCCGCCCGAGTTGAGGACGACGGCCTTGAGGCGCTGCTGCTTGAGCACCTCCTGCGACCACAGGACGGGCGCGGCCTTGATGACGTTGCGGGTGAAGACGCCCGCCGCGACGTCCAGCGGGCCGTCGTTGACGACCAGCGTGAGGTCGAGCGCGCCGGAGGCCTTGATCCCGGCGGCGACGCCGGCGGCGCGGAAGCCCTGGGGGCCGGTGACGGTCACGGTGCCACTCCTACGGTCGAAAGGCCGGTGGTCTCGGGGAAGCCGAGAGCCAGGTTCATCGACTGGACGGCGCCGCCGGCGGTCCCCTTGGTCAGGTTGTCGATCGCCGCGACGACGACCAGGCGGCGCGCGTCGGTGTCGACGGTGACCTGCAGCTGGACGTTGTTCGAGCCGAGCGTCGCCGACGTCGTCGGCCAGGCGCCCGCGGGCAGCAGCTGGACGAACGGCTCCGCGTCGTAGGCCTTCTCGTACGCGGCGCGGGCGGCGGCCTCGTCGACGTCGTCCTTCAGCGGGGCGCTCGCCGTGGTGAGGATGCCGCGCGGCATCGGCGCGAGCACCGGGGTGAAGGACACGGTGACCTTCTCCCCCGCGACGGCCGAGAGGTTCTGCGCGAACTCCGGGGTGTGGCGGTGGGCGCCGCCGACGCCGTACGCGCTCGCGGAGCCCATGACCTCGGAGCCGAGCAGGTTCGGCTTGAGGCTCTTGCCCGCGCCGGAGGTGCCGGTGACCGCGACGACCGTGACGTCCGGGGTGATCAGGCCCGCGGCGAAGGCGGGCGCGAGGGCCAGCGAGCCGCCGGTCGGGAAGCAGCCGGGCACGGCGACGCGCTTGGCGCCGACCAGCTTCTCGCGGGCGCCGGGCAGCTCGGGCAGGCCGTACGGCCACTGGCCGGCGTGGTCGCCGCCGTACCAGCGCTGCCAGTCGCCGGCGTCGGCGAGGCGGTGGTCGGCGCCGAGGTCGACGACCAGGACGTCCGGGCCCAGCTGCGCCGCGATCTCGGCCGAGTGCCCGTGGGGCAGGGCCAGGAACACGACGTCGTGGCCGGCGAGGGTCTCCGGTGTCGTCTCGGCGAGGACGCGGTCGGCGAGCGGGACGAGGTGGGGCTGGTGGCCGCCGAGCCGGGTGCCGGCGCTGCTGGCGGCCGTGAGCGTGCCGATTTCGACCTCGGGATGGGCCAGGAGCAGGCGCAGGAGCTCGCCGCCCGCGTACCCGCTGGCTCCGGCCACCGCGATGTTCACCGTCATACGCATGATTATGCACGCCCTTGCAAGGCTAAACAAACAGGATTCCCGGGAAGTGGTACCCGCCACCTTGGGATGCTGGACGCCATGACGGACACCCCGGCGCGGCTGCTCGGCCTGCTTTCGCTGCTCCAGACGCCGCGGGAGTGGCCGGGCAGCGAGCTGGCCGACCGGCTGGGCGTCAGCCCGCGCACGATCCGCCGCGACGTCGACCGGCTGCGTGAGCTGGGCTACCCGGTGGAGGCCAGCCGCGGGGTCGCGGGCGGGTACCGGCTGTTCGCGGGCACGGCGATGCCGCCGCTGGTGCTCGACGACGACGAAGCCGTCGCGATCGCGGTCGGGCTGCGGACCGCCGCGGGGCAGACCGTGTCCGGGATCGAGGAGGCGTCGGTGCGGGCGCTGGCCAAGCTGGAGCAGGTGCTGCCGGCCCGGCTGCGCCGCCGGGTGGGCACGATCGGCACGGCGACGGTCACGGTGCCGGCCGCCGGCCCGGTGGTCGACCCGGCCCAGCTGACGACGTTCGCCGGCGCGATCACCAACCACGAGACGGTCCGGTTCCGCTACCGCGCGAACGACGGCACCGAGACCCGCCGCCGAGCCGAGCCCCTCCGGCTGGTGGCGGCCGGCCGCCGCTGGTACCTGGTGGCGTACGACCTCGACCGGGCGGACTGGCGGGTGTTCCGCGCCGACCGGGTCCGCGACGCCCAGGCAACCGGCGGCCGCGTGGCGCCACGGAAGCCACCGGCGACGGACCTGGCGGCGTACGTCGTCGAACGGCTCTACGACCTGGCCCCGACGTACCGTGCGGTGGCGGTGCTGGCGGAACCGGCGGCCCGGGTGGGCCCCCGCCTCGGAGCGGCAGCCGACGAGCTCACCGACCTCGGCGACGGCCGGTGCCGGTGGCGGAGTCGCGGGGACACCTTGGACTGGCTGGCTTTCCGGTTGTTGGGGTTGGGGTGTGGGTTTCGGGTGGAGGAGCCGCCGGAGCTGGTGGAGCGGTTGAAGGTGCTCGCGGCTCGCGCTGCCGAGGGGGCGGGACTGCGGGAGTGACCGGCTGCCGGACAGCGGCCGGTCGGTTGCGCTTGTGCGGGCACGGAAACGCGGGAGCGGGGTGGGCAGACGCCAACCCGCACCACCGCGAAAGCGAAACTGCGCGGCTGACCGGCCGCGGGGCAGCGGCCAGCCGGTTGCGCCTTGGCGGGCGCGGAAACGCAGGAGCGAGCGGAGTGGACGCCGACCCGCGCCATCGCGAAAGCGGGACTGCGGGAGTGACCGGCCGCCGGACACCGGCCGCCGGAGCCAGCCCGGCGGACGAAACAGGCCTGGACCCCACACCCGTTGCAGGAAAAGGACTTCACTGATCGGGAGCCGGACAGCAGGCCGCCGTCCGGGCTCGGTTGAATGCAGGCGCACTTGAAACCTCCCCTGGTGGCGGTGGGCCGGCCCGGCACGGACCGGCCCACCGGTGATGGTCAGCTCGGTTCGGCTTCGTCCAGGTCCGTGCGCCTGCTCGGCGGCACCGGGAGGTAACAACCCGGGTTCTCCGGGTCGCAGCCCACGCGGGGCAGCCGGGCTCGGATGCCGCCCGGGGTGCGCTCGAAGTGCGTCGCGATCGCTGCCACGCTCTCGCCCGCTATCCAGCGGGTCTCCAGGTCCGCGTCCATCTCCTCGTTCCACGGGCGGCCCTGCTGGGCGGGCCGCCCCGCGGATCTTCGCCGCGGCGCCCGGCCGCCGCCGGTGGCGGACAGCAGGCCGTCCGTCACCAGGTCGGCGACCGTGGCCGCCACCGCGACGTCCAGGTCGAGGCTGCCCTCGGCGACCGCCTCGCCGCCGGGGCCGCCGGCTTCCAGGGTGATCATCACCCTCGTGTTCGGTTCGGCGCGGTCGTCTTCCGTCCTGGTCGAGACCACGATCCGGTAGGTGTTCTCCTGGGCCCGGACCTCGGTCCGGCGCTCTTCGATGATCGACATGCCACGAAGCTAGCGCGCACCCCCGACAATTTTCGGCCACGCCCTGCTCACGGCCGGTTTCTCTCCGCACACAACGGTGCCCCGGTCCGGGACCGGGGCACCGTCGTCAAAAGAACCGGCTCAGAAGTGCAGCAGCTGGGCCAACGTGCTCTGCTTCTCCGTCGCGGCCTTCGCCGAGCTGTCCGACTTCTGCGCGGCGGCGCCGTCGGGCACCGGCGGCGGAACCGGGCTGCACTGCGCGTCCGAGTGGTTGCCGGGCTGGCGCTTCGGCAGCTTGCCGGTGGCCAGGTAGTCGGCGATCTTGTCGTCCACACAGGACACCCCGGACAGCGAACCGGCGTGCGTCGTGCCGCCCGGCGCGCTGATCAGGCTCGAGTTCGGGAACCGCTTGCGCACCTCGAGGCTGCCCGCGTACGGCGTCGCGGCGTCGAGCTCCTCGCTGATCAGCAGCGCGCCGGCCACCTTGCGGCCGTCGATGTCCACCGGCTTGCCCGCCTTCGCCGGCCAGAACACGCACGGCGCGTTGAACCAGGCGTTGCCCCAGGTCTCGAACGGGGCCTTGAAGTGGGTGATCCAGTTGTCGATCCGCCACTGGTTCCAGTTGGTCGGCCACTGCACGTCGGTGCACTGCACCCCGAGGTAGACGGCGAACCCGTTGTCGTCACCGGGCGGGTTCGAGTCGTCGTAGAGCGCCTTCAGCGTCTGCCAGTCACCCTTGTGGACGTAACCGTCGAAGGCCTTGGCCATGTCGACCCAGCCGAAGACGTAGTAGCCGGCCTGCAGGAAGACGTCGGTCCACTCGTCACCGCCGATGACGCCGCCCGCCGGGTTCTTGGCGAGCTTGCGCTGCGTGTCGTACCAGAGCTTCTCGACGGCGGCGCCGGTCTTGCCGAGGTGGTAGACGTTGTCGTAGGACGCCAGCCAGTCGAAGTAGATCTTGATGTTCTTGTCGAACGCGACGTCCTGGTCGAGGTTGGCCTGGTACCAGACCTTCCGCGGGTCGACGTTGCCGTCCAGCACCATCCGGCGGACGTTCTTCGGGTACAGCGTGCTGTACACCTGGCCGAGGTAGGTGCCGTAGGAGAAGCCGTAGTAGTTGATCTGCTTCTCGCCCAGCGCCTTGCGCAGGCTGTCCATGTCCTGCGCGACGTCGGTCGTCTTGATGTGGTCGAGGATCGCGCCGTTCTTGCGGCACGCCTGCGCGTAACCCTTCGAACGGTCGAGCCAGGTCTTCTCCAGCTTCGGCGTGGTCGGCACGTACGCCGGCCGGTTGTAGCTGAAGTAGTTCCCGTCGCAGCTGATCGACGGCTTGCTGGACCCGACGCCCCGCGGGTCGAAGCCGATCCAGTCGTAGTTGTCCCCCGCGTGGTTCGGCACGTACTTGCCGAGCACCGAGAGCCCGAGGCCGGAACCGCCGGGGCCACCCGGGTTCACGAGCATGATCCCCTGGGACTGCGCGGTCTTGTGCTTGATCCGCGACACCGCGACGGAGACCTTCGTCCCGCCCGGCTTCGCGTAGTCCATCGGCACCTCGAGGAAGCCGCATTCGGCTCCGGCGGCCTTCAGGCTCGCCGAGTCGCAGGGCCCCCAGGCGATCGGCGCGGGGCTGAACTGCACCCCGGGGTCCGCCGAGGCGGCGGGCGCGGCGGCCATCAGCCCGGCCGCGAGCCCCGCGGCGGCGATGGCGGCAACGATTCTTTTCACAGTCGTCCTTTTCGTCCGCATTCGACAGAGTTCGCCGTATTTCGACGAAACTACCGGCAACCCTGGACAATCTCGTCGACCGCCACGAGTTCCGCCATCCGTCTTTCGTCGGAACCTGCGGGCGTCGGCGAACGCCGGAACTGTCGGTGGCCGGCAGTACGCTCCGGTCGCCGGAGCGCGACGGGAGGGGCGATGAGCGCGGACGAACAGCTGGTCAAGGCCATCCGCACCGGGTTGGCCGAGCTGGCCGACCCGGTGAAGGCGCCCGCGATGCAGGCGTACATGAAGTCGTCCCTGCCCTTCCGCGGAGTGGCGAAACCTGCGCGGAGCGTGCTTATCAAGCGGGTGCTGACCGACCGGATACTGCCCGATCGAGTGACATATTCAGCAACCGTCCTGGAGTTGTGGCGGTCGGCCGAATTTCGCGAAGAGCGGTACGCGGCGATCGATCTTTCCGGGCACCGGGCGTATCGGCCGTGGCAGGACCGGGAGCTGATCCCGATGTACGAAGAGATGATCGTCAGCGGGGCGTGGTGGGACTACGTGGACGAGCTCGCGATCCGCCGGATCGGGCCGATCCTGCGCGCCGACCGCGCCCGGGTCACGCCGACCATGCTGAGCTGGGCGGCGGACGCCGATCTGTGGCGCCGCCGGACGGCGATCATCTGCCAGGTCGGGGCCAAGGAGGAGACGGACACCGACCTGCTCACCCGGACGATCGAACCGGCGATCGGCGAGACGGAGTTCTTCCTGCGCAAGGGAATCGGCTGGGCGTTGCGCGAGTACGCGAAGACGGCGCCGGACTGGGTGCGGTCGTTCGTGGACGATCACCCGGGCCTGTCGGGCTTGTCGCGGCGGGAGGCGCTTAAGCACATCGGGTGAAGAGTCGGCGGTCGGCGCGTGTAGGGAGGGACGACACGCGTGATTGGACGGTCGACTCGCGTGATTGAAGGGACGACACGCGTACGCAGGTGGACGACACGCGTACCTGGATGGACGACACGCGTACACAGGTGGACGACACGCGTGCCTGGAAGGTCGACACGCGTGATCGGGAGGTCGACTCGCGTGATTGGGAGGTCGACACGTGTGACTGGACGGACGACACGCGTGTTGGAGGGTCGACACGCGTGTCTGGAGGGGCATCACGCGTGACTGGAGGGGTGACACACGTGATTGAGGGGGCAACACGCGTGACTGGGCGGGCAACACACGTGACTGGAGGGGCGTCACGGGCGGTGGAGCCAAGCGGCGAGGGGCCGTGGGGCCCCTCGCCGTGAGGTGAGGTGAGTGGTTAGGCGCGGAGGGTTGCTTTGAAGTGCTCGCCGGCCGCGGCGATTGCGGCGTCGCGGGCCTTTGTGGCTTCGTCCACCGTTAGCGTCCGGTCCGCGGCGCGGAAGCGGAGCTTGTACGCCAGGGACCGCTTGCCCTCGCCGACCTGCTCGCCGTCGTAGACGTCGAACAGCGTGATGTCCTCCAGGAGCTCGCCCGCTCCCGTGCGCAGCACCGCCGCGAGGTCCGCCGACGGCACGTCCGCCGCCGCCACCAACGCGACGTCCAGGAGCACCGGCGGGTAGCCCGACACACTCGGCGCCGGGCGGGAGTCCGGGAGCGGGATCGCGTCGAGGTCCAGCTCCATCGCCACCGTCCGCGGCGGCAGGCCGAGCGCCTCGACCACCTTCGGGTGCAGCTCACCCGCGTGGCCCACCGGCCAGTCACCGACCCGCAGCTGGGCGCAGCGGCCCGGGTGGAACGGCGGCAGGTCGGCCGACTGCACCGTCAGCCTGATCCCGGCGGCCTCGGCGACCGTCCGGGCGGCCTGCACGGCGTCCGCCCAGTTCGCCGGCTCGCCCTGGCCCCACCAGCCGGCGCGGTGACGCTGGCCCGCGAGCACCACGGCGACGTGCAGCGGCTGCATCGGCACCGCGGCCTCCAGCAGCGCCAGCTCCTCGTCCGACGGCCGGTGCTCGACGCCGAGGTCCGGCACCTTCAGCGGGTTCGGCGCGGGCAGCACCACCTGGCCGATGTGGAACAGCGAGACGTCCTTCATCCCGCGCGAAACGTTGCGCTGCAGCGTGTCCAGCAGGCCGGGCAGCAGCGTGGTGGCCAGCCGGTTGCGGTCGGCCTCCAGCGGGTTGCGGACCACGACCGTGTTGCGGCGGACGTCCTCCGCCGGCAGGCCGAAGGCGTCCCACACCGCGTTGTCGATGAACGGGAACGGCCGCACCTCGACGTACCCCACCTCGGCGAGGGCCCGGGCGACCCCGCGGACGCGCCGCTGGCTGTCGGTCAGGCCGCGGCCGGCCGGGGCGGCCGGCAGCGTCGACGGGATGCTGTCGTAACCCTCGAGCCGCAGCACCTCTTCGACGAGGTCGGCGGGCTGTCGCAGGTCACCGCGCCAGCTCGGCGGGATCGCCGTGACCAGGCCGGTGCCGTCGTCGCCCGTGCTGACCGAGACCTTGCAGCCGATCTGGCTCAGCCGGCGCACGGTGACGCCGCGCTGGTAGCTCACGCCCGCGACCTTGTCGGGCAGGTTGATCGGCATCTCGACCGCCGGGTTCGGCTCGACCGACCCCTCGTCGGTGCGGCCGGGCCGGATCGACGCGTCGCCGTACTGGCGCAGCAGCCGGGCGGCCAGCTCGACCGCCGCCGCGCACAGCTGCGGGTCGGTGAACCGCTCGAACCGCTTGGCGGCCTCGGAGAACAGCTTGTGCCGCCGCGCGGTGCGGCTGATCGCGGCCGGGTTCCAGTGCGCCGCCTCAAGCAGCACGTCGGTGCTCTCCGGCGTGATCTCGGTGCTCGCACCGCCCATCGTGCCGGCCAGCGAGATGACCCCGCTGTCGTCGGCGATGACGACGTCGTCCGGGTCGAGCGTGCGCTCGACGTCGTCCAGCGTCGTCAGCTTCTCGCCCGCCTTCGCCCGGCGCACCACCAGGTCGCCCTGGATCGCCTTGGTCGCGAACGCGTGCAGCGGGTGGCCCAGCTCGAGCATGACGTAGTTCGTGACGTCGACGGCCAGAGAGATCGAGCGGATGCCGGCCAGCATCAGCCGCCGCCGCATCCACCACGGGGCGGGCGCGGTCGAGTCCAGGCCGGTGACCCGGCGCAGCACGAACCGCGGGCAGCCTTCGGGGTCTTCGACGTGGACCGGCCACGCGTCACCCTCGGCCGCCGGGACCTCCAGCAGCGCCGGGTCGCCGAAGGGCACGTCGAGGGCGTTCGACAGCTCGCGCGCCAGGCCGCGGATCGACAGCGCGTACCCGCGGTCCGGGGTCGGGGCCAGCTCGATGACCGTGTCGTTCAGGCCGAGCAGCGCCTGGCCGTCGTCACCCGGGCTCGCGGTGCCCGGCGGCAGCACGAGGATGCCGGTGTGGTCCTCGCCGAGGCCGAGCTCGCGCGCCGAGCAGATCATGCCGTCGCTGATCCGGCCGTAGGTCTTGCGGGAGGCGATGGCGAAGTCGCCGGGCAGCACCGCGCCGGGCAGCGCGACGACCACCAGGTCACCCTCGGTGAAGTTGCGCGCGCCGCAGATGATGCCGCGGGTCTTGATGCCGTGCGGGCCCTCGTCGAACTCGCCGGACTCGTCGTCCTCGTCCTCGTCCTCGTCGTCGGCTTCATCGGCGTCTTCGGCGTCCTCGTCGGCCGTCTCGCCGACGTCGACGCGGCAGAACCGGACCGGCTTCTTGAACTCGGTCAGCTCCTCGATCTCGGCCACCCGGCCGACGACCAGCGGGCCGGTCACCGGCCCGAGCTCACTGAGGTCGTCGACCTCGATGCCGATCCGGACGAACGCGTCGGCCAGGTCCTGCGGCGTGACCTCGTCGCCGATGTCGAGGTGCTCGGTCAGCCAGCTGACTGGGACTCGCACTACGCCTCCGTTCCGAAGGGAAGGGTGAAACGGACGTCGCCTTCCACCATGTCGCGCATGTCCGGGATCCCGTTGCGGAACTGCAGGGTGCGCTCGATGCCCATGCCGAAGGCGAAGCCCGAGTACACCTCGGGGTCGACGCCGCAGGCACGCAGCACGTTCGGGTTGACCATGCCGCAGCCGCCCCACTCGACCCAGCCGGGGCCGCCCTTCTTCTCCTCGAACCAGACGTCGACCTCGGCCGACGGCTCGGTGAACGGGAAGAAGTGCGGGCGCAGGCGGGTCTTGGAGTTCTCGCCGAACATCGCGCGGGCGAAGGCGTCGAGCGTGCCCTTGAGGTGCGCCATGGTGATGCCCTTGTCCACCGCGAGGCCTTCGACCTGGGTGAACACCGGGGTGTGCGTCGAGTCGAGCTCGTCGGTGCGGTACGTCCGCCCCGGGCACACGACGTACACCGGCAGGTCGCGGTGCAGCAGCGTGCGGGCCTGGACCGGCGAGGTGTGCGTGCGCAGCACCAGGCCCGAGTCCTCTTCGCCGACGTAGAAGGTGTCCTGCAGCTGGCGGGCCGGGTGGTCCTTGCCGAAGTTCAGCGCGTCGAAGTTGAACCACTCGGCTTCGAGCTCGGGGCCCTCGGCGATCTCGTAGCCCATGGCGACGAAGGCGTCGGCGACGCGCTCGGAGATGGTGCTGATCGGGTGCCGGGCGCCCCGCGGGACACGGTCCCACGGCAGCGTGACGTCGACGGCCTCTTCACGCAGCACCCGCTCGTCGCGCTCCACCTGGAGCTCGGCGCGGCGGGTGTCGAACGCCGACTGGACGGCCTGGCGAGCCTCGTTGACGCGCTTGCCCGCCTCGGCCTTCTCCTGCTTGGGCAGGGCGCCGATCTCCCGGCGGGCCAGCAGCAGCGGCGAGTGGTCGCCGAGGTGAGCCGGCTTGACCTCGGCCAGCGCCTCGAGCCCGGTCGCGGCGGCGAACGCCGCTTCGGCGGCCTTGACCGCCTCCTGCAGCGTCTCGGGGGCGAGAACCGCGCCGCCCTGGGCTTCCTTCTCCTTGGCTCCGGACATAACTCCTCGGCGTCCGCTGGGACTGGTCGTTCGCGCTCCGCCGGACACGCGGGGCACGAGAGGTCAAAGGCAGGAAAAGTCTATGGGATCCGGTCGGCGTGCCCTTGGTCGCCCCGGACCGCGCTCAGCGCTCGCGGAACGCGTCGGCGAAGTCGACGGACGCGAATTCGCCGGGGACCACGCCTTCGGCGGCGTAGCGGTACAGCGCCGTCTGGTAGATGCCGGACAGAGTCGTGGTGAAGACCGCCACCAGCAGGGTCCAGACGATCGCCAGCCCGACCGCGACGAAGACGGTGGCCGTGCCGCCGAGCAGGAAACCGGCCCCGAGGAGCACGACGTAACCGGCCAGGGTGAGGAGGAAGCCGACCAGGCCGATGCCCGCGGTGCCGGCGACGTTCTCGCCCCAGGCGCGGCGGAACAGCTCGACCGAGCGCTTGACGCTCACCTTCACGCCCGAGCCCTCCAGCATGACGACGGGCAGCACCAGGAACGTCGTGACGCGCCAGGCCAGGCCGACCAAGCCGCTGATGATGCTGCCGAGGAAGCCGAGCCGCTCCTCGATCGTGCGCAGCACGACACTGACCGTCGCGGTGAGGCCGGCCCAGCCGAGCAGCACCGGCCAGCGCCGGCCCGCCGCGGCCAGGCCCGCGCCGACGCCCGGGATGCCGCCGTCGCCGCGCAGGGCCACGTCGGCCTGGGAGATCAGCGCGGCGTTGAAGAAGATCGTGACGAAGGCCGAGACGAGGTAGAAGGCCGCCAGCAGCACGTACGTGCCGACGCTGGGCCGGAAGTGCTCGCCCGCGAGGTCGACGGTGAAGAACGCCGGCGTCAGGAACGCCGCGGCGACCAGCAGGCCGGCGATCCCGGCGAGCACCGGGAACCACGTCAGGCCCTTGTGGGCGCGCAGCACCCGGAACGAGGCGGCGAACAGCTTGAACGAAAGGGCGAGCCTGCCCATGATTTCCCCCCAGGTGACCACAGTGGATACCGGGCAGCTTAGCGGCCGGTCAGCGGCGCGCCGCCATCGCGCTCGTGTAGACGCAGACGGCCGCGGCGGTGGCGAGGTTCAGGCTCTCCGCCTTGCCGTACAGGGGGATCCGGACCGCGAGGTCGGTCCGCTCGAGGACGTCGGACGGCAGGCCGTGGGCCTCGTTGCCGAACACCCACGCGGTCGGCGTCGTGAGATCCACCCGATCGAGTTCGGCGTCGGCGTACCCGTGGGCCGCGAGGGTGCGGAGGCCGACGGCCGAACACGCCGTCAGCGCGGCCGGGACGTCGCGGACCCGCGTGACGGGCAGGTGGAACAGGCTGCCGGCGGCCGCGCGGACGCACTTGCCGTTGTGCGGGTCGACGGTGTCGCCCGCCAGGACCACGGCGTCGGCGCCCGCCGCGTCGGCGACCCGGATCACGGTGCCCGCGTTGCCGGGGTCGGCGACGTCCACAAGCACCACCACGAGCCGGGCGCCGGGCGTCACGGCCGCTTCGAGCGGCCGGTCCAGCAGCGCGCAGACGGCCACGATGCCTTGGGGTGTCACGGTTTCCGACAGCCCGTCGGCGGCGCGGTCGGTGATCGGCGAGACGGCGACGCCGGCCGCGCGGGCGGCCTCGACCAGCTCCGCGTGCTGGTCCGCCGCGCGGGCGGTGACGAACAGCTCGTGCACCGTGCCGTACTCGAGCGCCGCCTCGACGGCGTTCGCGCCCTCGGCCAGGAACCGGCCGGTCTTGTCACGCTCCGCGCGCCGCGTCAGCTTGCGCGCAGCAACGACCCGGGGGGTCCGTTCGGTGAACGGATCCACCCCGGGCCGGGGAAAACTGCCGGTCAGGCCGACTTCGCTTCGGTGTTGACGTTGGCCTTGGCGAGCTCGGCCAGCGCGGTGAAGGCGGCGGCGTCGTTGACGGCGAGGTCCGCGAGGATCTTGCGGTCGACCTCGACACCCGCGGCCTTGATGCCCTGGATGAACCGGTTGTAGGTCACGCCGTTCGCGCGGGCGGCCGCGTTGATGCGGGTGATCCACAGCTGGCGGAAGTCACCCTTGCGGGCACGGCGGTCCCGGTAGGCGTAGTTGAGCGAGTGAAGCGTCTGCTCCTTGGCCTTGCGGTACAGCCGCGAACGCTGGCCGCGGTAGCCGCTGGCCAGTTCGAGAGTTGCGCGACGCTTCTTCTGGGCGTTGACCGCCCGCTTGACGCGTGCCACGGGTCCATCCTGTCGATCTCAGGGGGCGAAGGGGACGCCCCGGGTGGTTACAGCAAGTTCTGCGGGATCAGATGCCGAGCAGGCGCTTGACGCGGCCGGCCTCGGTCTTCGACAGCTCGGTGGTGCCCTCGAGCCGGCGGGTGAGGCGGTTCGACTTCTTCTCCATCAGGTGCCGACGGCCGGCCTTCTGACGGCGCAGCTTGCCCGTGCCCGTGACGCGGATCCGCTTGGACGTCCCGCTGTGGGTCTTCATCTTCGGCATTTCAGTCCTCTTTCGTGCGGCGGCTCACCGGAGAACCGGTGAGCCGCTGACTGTGCTGGTCGGCGCCTACGCGTCGGGGGTCGGCTCGGGGGCCGCCTCGGCCTTCGCCTTCGGCTTCACGTTCTTGTGCGGGGCCAGCACCATGATCATGTTGCGGCCGTCCTGCTTGGCCGACGACTCGACGAAGCCGAGCTCCGTGACGTCTTCGGCGAGCTTCTGCAGCAGCCGGTAGCCGAGCTCCGGCCGGGACTGCTCGCGACCGCGGAACATGATCGTGACCTTGACCTTGTTGCCCGCCGCCAGGAAGCGCGACACGTGACCCTTCTTGGTCTCGTAGTCGTGCTGGTCGATCTTCGGGCGCAGCTTCTGTTCCTTGATGACGGTCAGCTGCTGGTTGCGCCGCGACTCACGGGCCTTCTGCGCGCTCTCGTACTTGAACTTGCCGAAGTCCATGAGCTTGCACACCGGCGGGCGGGCCTGCGGCGCGACCTCGACGAGGTCGAGATCGTTCTCCTGCGCCAGGCGCAGCGCATCCTCGATCCGGACGATGCCGACCTGTTCGCCGGCGGGGCCGACGAGTCGGACCTCCGGCACCCGGATTCGGTCGTTGATGCGTGTCTCGGAGCTGATGGGGCCTCCTTGGTCCGAGGAATGTTTCCTGTTCTCGTTTCGACCTGGTGCCCACATAGCGAAGGCCCCGACACCGTTCGGTGCGCGGGGCCCACTCTGTTTCCGATCGCATCCGGCCGCGAGGCCGGGCGCTTCACCCTGGACTTGCAGTCCGGGCGAGACCGGACCCGGACACCTGTACGGTGACGCGGGTGGGAGCGGGGCTCCACTTGCCGCCCCCGATTCCTCGGGGGCTGGTCGCTCGTGGAAGGGTACCAGACGTGTCAGATCAACCCTCCGAACAGCCCCCCTATTCCCCCGAAGCCCGCCACCTGGAGGACATCCCCAGCGTGGAGGTGATCAGCCGCGCGGCCGTGATGCTGCTGTCGGCCGGCGCCGAACGGCTCGGTCTCGCCGACGCCGACCCGGAGACGTCGCCGCACCGCGACCTCGACGAAGCTCGTCGTCTGATCACCGCGCTCGCCGGGCTGGTCACGGCGTCCGCCGAGTACCTGGGCCTGCACGCCGGCCCGTTGCGCGACGGCCTGCAGTCGCTCCAGAAGGCGTTCCGCGAGGCCTCGGCCGTGCCGGACGCGCCCGGCCAGGGCCCCGGTGAAAAGTACACCGGTCCCGTTTATTGATGGTTCACTCGCCCGGCTCCTGGCCGGGCGACCCGATGGTCAACTAACATGTTAGATGTGAGTCTCTCAAAGGTCACCCGCCCGCTGCTGCGCGACGAGGCGTACGAACGCATCCGGCACGCGATCGTCGACGGCACGCTGCCGCCCGGCGCCCCGCTGCGGGACGCCGACCTCGCCGAGCAGCTCGGGCTCTCGCGGGCGCCGGTCCGGCAGGCTCTTCTCCGGCTGACGGACGACGGGCTCGTCGAGTCGAAGCCGCAGAGCTACACCCGGGTGTCGGACGTGCTCTCCCCCGACGTCGAGGACGCCCGGCAGATCGTGCGGGTGCTGCACGAGTTCGCGGTCCGGCAGGCCGTCGCCCGCTGCCGGCCCGCCGACATCGCCGTGATGCGCGCGGCCAACGAGCGTTTCGCCGCGGCGATCGAAGCCCGCGACACGGTGGCCGCGGAGGCGGCGGACGACGAGCTGCACGCCGTCCCGGTCCGGCTGGCCGGCAACGCCGCCGTGATCGCGACCCTGGACCGCTACACGCCGCTGCTGCGCCGCCTGGAGCACGCGCGGTTCGGCTCGGCGCTGGCCTGGAGCTCGGTCGAGCGCCACACGAAGCTGATCGACGCGCTCGAAGCACAGGACACCGACACGGCCGTCTCGGTGATCTCGACCATCTGGACCGACCTCCTGGAGGACCGATGACCATCGCCGACTTCCCGCGTTACCCGCTGCTGATCGGCCCGTCGCCGGTGCACCCGCTGGAGCGGCTCACCGAGCACCTCGGCGGCGCGAAGATCTGGGCCAAGCGCGAGGACATGAACTCCGGGCTCGCGTTCGGGGGCAACAAGACCCGCAAGCTCGAGTACCTCGTGGCCGACGCGCTGGCGAGCGGCGCGGACACGCTCGTCTCGATCGGCGGCGTGCAGTCCAACCACACGCGGCAGGTCGCGGCGGCCGCGGCGCGCGCCGGGCTGAAGGCGGTGCTGGTGCAGGAAAGCTGGGTCGACTGGCACGACCCGCTGTACCTGAAGGCCGGCAACATCCAGCTCTCGCGGATACTGGGCGCGGACGTCCGGCTCGTCAACGCGGGGTTCAGCATCGGCTTCAAGAAGGCCTGGGAAGACACCGTCGCCGAGCTCGAAGCGGGCGAAGGCAAGCCGTACGCCATCCCGGCCGGCGCCTCCGACCACCCGCTCGGCGGGCTCGGGTTCGCGAACTGGATCGTCGAGCTCGAGAAGCAGGAGGAAGAGCTCGGCGTCTTCTTCGACACCGTGGTCGTCTGCTCGGTCACCGGCAGCACGCAGGCGGGGATGGTGGCGGGCGCGGCGCTCGGCCGCCCGCGGCGCATCCTCGGCATCGACGCCTCGGCCAAGCCGGACGCCACCCGCGCCCAGATCACGCGGATCGCGCGCAACACCGCCGAGCTGATCGGCGCCGGGCCGATCCCGGAGGTCGAGCTGGACGACCGGTACCACGCCGGGATCTACGGCATCCCCGACAAGCTCACCATCGAGGCCATCGAGACCTGCGCCCGGCTGGAGGCGATGATCACCGACCCGGTGTACGAGGGCAAGTCGATGGCGGCGCTGATCGACCTGGTCTCCAGCGGCGAGATCCCGCGCGACTCGACCGTGCTCTACGCGCACCTCGGCGGGCAGCCCGCGCTGAACGGCTACACGAGCGTCCTCGGCTGAGCGCCCCGGGGCCGTGGCCCGGCCCCGGGGAAAGCCTCAGTCCAGCACGCAGAGCACGTCGATCTCGACGAGCAGCTCGCCCGGCAGGCCGACGTACACCGTCGTGCGCGCGGCGTGCGGCGCGTCGCCGATCAGCTCGTCGTAGACCTCGTTGAACGGCGCGAAGTGCGCGGTGTCGGTCAGGTACACCCGCACCATGATCGCGTCGGCGAGGCTCGAGCCCGCCTCAGCCAGCACGGCTTCGATGTTCTTGAACGTCTGCCGGGTCTGGCCCACGACGTCGTCGCCGACGATCTCGTTCGTGGCCGGGTCGAACCCGACCTGACCGGCGACCTGCAGCAGGTTCCCCTTGCGGACGGCCTGCGAGAACTTCGCCGGCGGCTTCGGCGCGTTCTCGGTGGAAACTGCCGTCTTGCTCATCAGTGCCCCTTTCCGTTCTCCGTCCATCCACTGTGGACGGAAGCTTCCGTGGTGGCGGCCCGCAGCTCGGGCACCAGCGCCAGCAGGCCTTCGTAGTCGAGCAGCACCTTCGGCACCGACATCGACGCGGCGGCCAGCACCTCGCCGTCCGCCCCGCGCACCGGCGCGGCGATGCAGTGGATGAAGTCCTCGTGCTCGGCGTTGTCGACGGCGTAGCCGCTCTGGGAGACCCGCTCCAGCTCGGCGAGGTAGGCCTCGGCCGAGGTGATCGTGTTCGGGGTCAGCACCGGGTAGTCGATCGAGCGCGCGATCTCCTCGCGCCGCGCCGCCGGCATGGCCGCGACCAGGACCTTCCCCACCGCCGTGCAGTGCAGCGGCGCGCGCTTGCCGATGCGGGAGTACATCCGCACCGAGTGGCGGCCCTCGTACTTGTCGATGTAGACGACTTCGCCGTCCTCGTAGCTGGCCAGGTGCACGGTGTGCCCGGTGCGCGCGTTGAGCGCGGCCAGCGCCGGCTGGGAGCTGCGCCGGACGTCGAGCGAGTCGAGGGCCTGGTTGGCGAGGTCGAACATCGCGCTGCCGAGGCGGTAGTAGCGGGTGCCTTCGCGGCGGACGAAGTGGTGCTGTTCGAGGGTGCGCAGCAGCCGCAGCACGGTCGACTTGTGCACGCCGATCTCGTCGGCGAGGTCGTCGAGCGTGCGGGCGTCCTTGGCGATCGAGCTCAGCAGGGTCAGCGCGCGGTCCAGGCTCTGGCTCACGTCCGCACCACCCCTTCGCCGGTCAGCCGCGCCGAACCCCACTCGTCGGCGTCCGCGTGCAAGAGGCTATCCACGACGGTGTGCGGCAGCGGCACCCCGACGTCGTCGTGGGTGAGCAGGGTCGCGGCGGCCTGCAGGTGACCTCGCCGCAGCCGTTCCAGGGGCGCCGCGCCGCGCAGGGTGGCGGCGAGGAACCCGGCGGCGAAGGCGTCCCCGGCGCCGACCGGCTCGACGACGTCGACGCGCAGCGCGGGCGCGAACAGCGGCTCGCCTTCGACCAGGGTCGCCCCGCGTTCGCCGTGCTTGACGACCAGGGTGCGCGGGCCGGGCAGCAGCGCCCGCAGGGCAACCGGGTCGCCGGTCCCCCACACCTGCTGCGCCTCGTCGTCACCGGTCAGCACGATGTCCGCCTGCCCGGCCAGCTCGGCGAGCAGCCGCGGGTCGCGGCCGGCCCAGAGCGCCGGCCGCAGGTTGACGTCGAACGAGATCAGCCGGTCGCCGCGGGGCAGGTCCAGCAGCGCGCGCGCCAGCGCGAGGCAGCTGTCCGAGAGCGCGGGCGTGATGCCGGACAGGTGCAGCACGCGGACGCCGTCGAGGTCGAGCCGGTCCAGCAGCGACGGGCCCATGCCGGACGCCGCCGAGCCGGTCCGGTAGTAGCGCACCGGGCTGCCGCCGGCGCCGCTTTCCTTGACGTAGAGCCCGGTCGGGCGGGCCGGGTCGACGTAACACGCGCCGACGTCGACCCCGGCGGCGGCGATCTCCCGCAGCATCGCGCGGCCGAACGGGTCGTCGCCGACCGCGCTCACCCAGCCGCTCGGCACACCCAGCGCCGGCAGGTGGCAGGCCACGTTCGACTCGGCGCCGCCGATCGTGCGCGTCCACTGCCGCACCTCGTCCGGCGGGCCGGGTTCGGCGGGCACGAACAGCGCCATCGTCTCGCCGACACAGAGCACTTCGGGCCCGCTTGTCACTTTCCGTCTCCCCTGTCCTGCACCCCGTTGACCTGTGCCGACCCGGATGCTACACCTATGGCACTCAAAATGCGCAACAGTCGTTGCAACATACGCAACAGAGGTCGCCGCCGATGAACACACCCGCCGCCTGCTCGATCAACCCCGCCGCGCTCGCCGCCCTCCAGGAGGAGCGGATCGACTGGCGGTTCCGCTCGGCCGCGCCCGCGCTGACCGGCCTCACGCTCGCCGAAGCCGCGGACCGCCGGCTCAACCTCTTCACCGACGGCTTCTTCGCCCCCTTCGTCGTCCTCGACGAAGAAGCGCTCGAGCACAACCTGCGGACGATGGCCGCGTGGTGCGCCGCCCGGGGTGTGGTGCTCGCCCCGCACGGCAAGACGACCATGGCACCGCAGCTGTTCGCGCGCCAGATCGAGCACGGCGCGTGGGGCATCACCTGCGCGAACGCCGGCCACCTCCGGATCTACCGCGCGTTCGGCGTGTCCCGGATCCTGCTGGCCAACCAGCTGCTCGACCCGAGCGGGCTGAAGTGGCTGGCCGCCGAGCTGGCCGCCGACCCGGCGTTCGAGTTCGTCTGCTGGGTCGACTCCGTGCGTGGTGTCGAGCTGATGACCGAAGCGCTCGAAGGCACCGAGCGGCCCGTCGACGTCCTACTCGAGCTGGGCGCCGACGGCGGCCGCACCGGGGTGCGCGACACCGCGACCGCGCTGGCCGTCGCGGAAGCGGTCCACGCCAGCCCGGTGCTGCGGCTGCGCGGCACGGGCGGGTACGAAGGCGCGCTCTCCCACGACACCGACGAAGCCGCGCTCGCGAAGATCAGCTCCTATGTGGACGGTCTGCGAGACCTCGCGATCACCTTCGCGGACAAGGGACTCCTCGAAGGCCAGATCATCGTCACCGCCGGCGGCAGCGCGTACTTCGACCAGGTCGCCAACGAGCTGACGAAGCCGTGGCCGGACGGCCTCGACGTGCTCCCGGTCCTGCGCAGCGGCGCGTACGTGACCCACGACGATGGCTTCTACCGCGAGATCTCCCCGCTCGGCGACCACCCGCGCATCACCGGCGTCGAGTCGTTCCGGCCGGCGCTGCGGGCCTGGGCGCAGGTGACGTCGAAGCCGTCGGACGAGCTGGCCCTGCTGACCCTCGGCAAGCGGGACGCGTCCTTCGACGAGGGCATGCCCGAACCGCAGCTGCGACGGACCCCCAGCGGCCCCGCCGAGCCGCTCGAAGGCCACGTCGTCGCGAAGATGAACGACCAGCACGCCTTCCTGACGTTGCCCCCGGGCTCGCCGGTCGAGGTGGGCGACTGGATCGGCCTCGGGCTTTCCCACCCGTGCACGGTGTTCGACAAGTGGCCGCTGCTGCCGGTGACGGCCGCGGACGGCGAAACCGTCGCCGGCCTCGTCCGGACGTGGTTCTGATGGACGTCGTCCTGCGCGGCGCGCTGGTCGCCGACGGCACCGGGGACGCGCTCACGCGCCACGACGTCGGCATCACCGGTGAGAAGATCGCGAGTGTCGCCGAGGCCGGTTCGCTGGCCGGGAAGCGCAACATCGACGCCGACGGCCTGGTGCTCGCGCCCGGGTTCATCGACATGCACTCGCACTCCGACCTGCAGCTGCTGGCCAACCCGGACCACCCGGCCAAGATCACCCAGGGGGTCACGACCGAGGTGCTCGGCCAGGACGGGCTGTCCTACGCCCCGGTCGACGACACCGTCCTCGAAGCGCTGCGGCAGCAGCTCGCGGGCTGGAACGACGACCCGGCCGGCTTCGACTGGAACTGGCGCTCGGTCGGTGAGTACCTCGACCGGCTCGACCGGGGCATCGCGGTCAACGCCGCCTACCTCGTGCCGCAGGGCACGGTCCGGATGCTCGCGGTCGGCTGGGACGACCGGCCGGCGACCGAGGCCGAGCTGAACCGCATGAAGGAGCTCGTCGCGACCGGCCTGGCCGAGGGCGCGATGGGCATGTCGTCCGGGCTCACCTACACCCCGGGCATGTACGCCGAAACCAGCGAGCTGGTCGAGCTGTGCCGCGTCGTCGGCGAGGGCGGCGGGTTCTACAGCCCGCACCACCGCAGCTACGGCAAGGGCGCGCTGGAGGCGTTCGCCGAGATGATCGACGTCTCCCGGCGCTCGGGCTGCCCGCTACACCTGGCGCACGCCACGATGAACTTCTCGGTCAACAAGGGGAAAGCGCCCGCCCTGCTCAAGCTGCTCGACGACGCGCTCGACGACGGCTGCGACGTCTCCCTCGACACCTACCCTTACCTCCCGGGCGCAACCTACCTGTCCGCGCTGCTGCCCAGCTGGGCCACCGAAGGCGGGCTCGACGCCACGCTCGCCCGGCTGTCCGATGTGGACGAACGCGAGCGGATCCGCGCGGAGATCGAAGAGTCCGGTTCGGACGGCGCCCACGGCGTCCCGATCGACTGGGACGCCATCGAAATCAACGGTGTCCGCAACGACCACAACGCCCACCTGGTGGGGCACAGTGTCGCCGGTTCGGCGCGCGCCGCCGGCCTCGAACCGGCGGCACTGTACTTCGACACGCTCCTGGACGAAAAGCTCGGCACGTCGTGCCTGATGCACGTCGGGCACGAGGAGAACGTCCAGGCGATCATGCGCCACCGCACGCACACCGGCGGCAGCGACGGCCTGCTCGTCGGCGCCCGGCCGCACCCGCGCGCCTGGGGCACGTTCCCGCGTTACCTCGCCCGGTACGTCCGCGAACTGGGCGTGCTGGACCTCGCCGAATGCGTCGCCCACCTCACCGGGCGGGCCGCACGGCGGCTGCGGCTGACCGACCGCGGGCTCGTCCGCGCCGGCTACGCCGCGGACCTGGTGCTGTTCGACCCGGACGCGGTCACCGACACCGCCACCTTCGACGACCCGCGGCAGGCCGCCGCGGGCATCACGCACGTCTTCGTCAACGGCGTCGCCGCCCTCGACGACGGCCGTCCCACCGGCGCCCTCGCCGGCCGTTCCCTGCGCAATCCCGGGAGAGCCCGATGATCCACTGGCTGCAAACCACCACGGGCGGCCTGCTGACGCTCGCCGCCGTCTCGATCGCCGTCCTGCTGCTGCTGATCGTCAAGCTCAAGATCGAGCCGTTCATCGCGCTGATCGTCGTGGGCCTGCTGACGGCGCTGGCGGCGGGCCTGCCGGTCGGCACGATCGTCGGCACCGCGCAGAAGTCGTCGGACTCCCTGCTGGAAAAGGGGTTCGGCAGCATCCTCGGGCACATCACGGCGATCATCGGCCTGGGCACGCTGCTCGGGTCGATCCTGGAACGCTCCGGCGGCGCGAAGGTGCTCACCGGCGCGCTGCTGCGCGGGTTCGGGGAGAAGCGGGCGCCGCTGGCCATGGGTGTCGCCGGGTTCATCTTCGGCATCCCGGTCTTCTTCGACATCGGCATCTTCGTGCTGGCCCCGCTCGTGTACGTCGCGGCGAAGCAGGGTGGCCGCTCGCTGGTGCTCTACGCGATGCCGCTGCTCGCGGGCCTGTCGATCACGCACGCCTTCCTGCCGCCGCACCCCGGCCCGGTGGCCGCGGCCGGCCTGCTGCACGTCGAGCTCGGCTGGATCATCCTGATGGGCCTGGCCTGCGGTGTCCCGGCGTTCCTCGTCGGCGGCGTGCTGTACGCGACCTGGATCGGCAAGCGCATCAACGTCGACGTGCCCCAGGAGATGATCGTCGCCGAGGAGGAAGGCGAAGAAGAGGCGGACGTGCCGTCGCTGGCGCTGGTCGGCTCGATCATCGCGGTGCCGCTGGTGCTGATCCTCGCCGGCACGTTCGGCAGCATCTGGCTGCCGAAGGGGTCCAAGCTGTCGGGGGTCGCCGCGTTCATCGGCACGCCGGCGGTCGCGCTCACGGTCGCCGTGCTGCTCGCGTCCTGGCTGCTCGGGCTGCGGCGCGGGTTCACCGGCAAGGACCTCAACGAGCTGGCCGCGAAGTCGCTGCGGCCGGTCGCGATGATCCTGCTGGTCGTCGGTGCGGGCGCGTTCTTCGGCGCGGTGCTTTCGGCCACCGGCATCGGCAAGGCCGTCGCCGACTCGCTGCACAACGCCGGGCTGCCGGTGCTGCTCGCGGCGTACGTGATCAGCTGCGGCATGCGGATCGCGCAGGGCTCGGCGACGGTCGCGATCGTGACCACGAGCGGGATCATCGCCCCGACCGTGGCGCAGCTCGGGTATTCGCAGGTGCAGCTGGCCCTGCTCGTCATGGCGATCTCCGCCGGGTCGATCATCGCCTCGCACGTCAACGACGGTGGTTTCTGGATCGTTTCGCGGTACTTCAACCTGAGCGTGGTGCAGACGCTGAAGTCCTGGACGGCGCTGGAAACCGTGCTTTCCCTTTCGGGATTCGGGGTTTCGGCATTGCTCATGGCCGTGGTCTAGACCATACTGGAGGGAAGCCGCCGCCCGAACCGTTGGGAGACAATGATGACCGGACTTTCCCGTCGCACGTTCCTCGGCGCCGCCGCGGGGGCGGGTGCCGCGACCGTGCTCGGCGCGCAGTTCGCCGCCGCGGCCACCACCGCGCAGGGCTGCATCGCCGGAGGAACCGTGTACATCGGCAGTTACACCAGCGGGGCGAGCGGTCACGGCCTCGACGTCTCGAGCCGGTCGGGCGCCACGCTGGGCCCGGTCCGCACGGTGCCGGGCATCACCGACACGTCGTGGTTCGACCGCAGTGTCGACGGCAAGACTCTCTACGTCACCAACGAAGGCGACCCCAACGGGTTCGTCTCGGCGCTGAACATCACCGACGCCTTGAACCCGAAGCTGCTCAACAAGGTTTCGTCCAAGGGCGGCGCGCCGACGCACCTGAGCGTGCACTCGAGCCAGAAGTACGTGCTGGCCGCGAACTACAGCTCGGGCAGCGTCGTCGTGCTGCCGATCCTCGCCGGCGGCAAGCTCGGCGCGGCCACCGACCTGGTGACGCACAAAGCCGACTCCGGGCAGGCGCACGCGCACCAGGTCGTCAACGACCCGACCGGGCGCTGGGTGCTGTCGGTCGACCTCGGCGCCGACTCGGTGTACGTCTACTCCCTCGACGTCACGACCGGGAAGCTGGCGCTGCACCAGCAGCTGAAGCTGCCGGCCGGCGCCGGGCCGCGGCACCTCGCGTTCGACAGCACCGGGAAGTACGCCTACGTGCTGCAGGAGCTGCGGCCGGAGGTGACGGTGACGAGCTGGGACGCGGCCACCGGCACGCTGAAGGCGCTTTCGGTCGTCCCGGCCGTGCCGCCGGGCAGCACCGGCGACCTGTTCCCCGGTGAGATCACCCTGTCCAAGGACGGGAAGTTCGCCTACGCCACCGTCCGCGGGCCCAACACCCTGGCGACGTTCTCCGTCGCCGGCGCGACGCTGAAGCTGGTGTCCACTGTGTCCAGTGGCGGCAACTGGCCGCGGCACGTGGCCCTCGACCCGGCGGAGAACTGGTTCTACGTCTCGAACCAGCGCTCCGGCACCGTCACCTGGCTGCCGCGCGACCCGGCCACCGGCCTGCCCGGCGCGGTCGCCGGCAGCCTGGCGGTCCCCGACGTCAACTCGGTCCACTTCGCCTGACCCCAGGCCGCACTGGAGGATCCTCATGAGACTGCGCCGCACCCTGCCCGTCGTCGCCGGGCTGGCCCTGCTGGCCGGCTGCGCGCCCACCCAGTCCGCGCCCGCGGGCGCCGGCGGGGACGAAAAGACCGGCACCGTTCGCGTCTGGCTGTTCGACGAAGCCAACCGCGCGCCGAAGGAGGCCGCGGTCAAGGAGGCGATCACCGAGTTCAAGGCCGCCCACCAGGGTGTCGAGGTCGACGTCCAGTGGGTGCCGGTCGAAGGGCGCGCCGACAAGTTCTCCGGCGCCTTCAACGACCCGGCCAACGCACCCGACGTCGCCGAGTTCGGCAACACCGACGTCTCCAGCTACGCGGCCACCGGCGCGCTGGCCGACCTGACCGGCGACCTCGCGTCGTGGACCGAGGGCAAGGACCTCATCCCGACCGTGCTGGACACCGCCAAGTCCGGCGGCAAGACCTACGGCCTGCCCTGGTACACCGGCATCCGCGCGTTGTACTACCGCACCGACCTCTTCACCGAGCTCGGCCTCAAGCCGCCGTCGACGCTGGCCGAGCTGACCGACGACGCGCGCAAGATCCGCGCCGCCAAGCCGGACCTCTACGGCATCGCCGTCGGCGGCAAGTACACCTACGCGATGCTGCCGTTCCTCTGGGCCAACGGCGGTGAGCTCGCGCAGGAGAGCGACGGCAAGTGGAAGTCGGCGGTGACCGGCGAGCAGGCCAAGTCCGGCGTGACGCAGTACGCGAACCTGCTCAAGGACGACATCTGCCCGCCCGCGCAGTGCGCGAACCTCACCGGCACCCAGAGCGTCACGGCGTTCGCCGGCGGCAAGGCCGGGATGACCATCGGCGGTGACTTCAACCGCAAGGCCGTCGAACAGGGCGCGGTCAAGGGCAAGTACGCCATCGTGCCGCTGCCGGGCACGACGGCGGGCAGCGTCGCCCCCGCGTTCGCCGGCGGCAACCTGCTCGGGGTGTTCGGCGCGAGCAAGCACCGCGGCCTCGCGCTGGACTTCATCAAGCTGCTCGGTGGCCCGAAGTACCAGGAGAAGATGTACACCGCGATGGGCAACCTGCCGACGCTGGCCGGGGTGCAGCAGAAGCTCGCCGTGAACGACCCGTCGCTCAAGCCGTTCGTCGACACCCTGAAGTCGGGCACGAAGTTCGTCCCGGCGACGCCGGCGTGGTCGAAGATCGACAGCCAGAACGTGCTGCCGACGGCCGTCCAGCAGATCGCGACCGGCGGCAAGGACCCGTCGGCGGCGCTCACCGAGGCGGCCGCGGCGATGGACAAGGCCTTCGGGTAGTGGTGACCGTCCAGGAGGCCCCTTCCGTCACGGCGCCCGCCCGGCGGCCGCGGCGGAAGGGGGACGGCCGGGCCGCCGCGCTCTACCTCGCCCCGGCGGGCGTCCTGCTCGCCGCGATGCTGGCCTACCCGATCTACCAGCTGGTCCTGATCTCGTTCTACGACTACGGCCAGCCGCAGGCTTCGGGCAACGCGCCCCTGGTGTTCCTCGGCTTCGCGAACTACGCCGACCTGCTCTCGCAGGTGCAGTTCTGGACGGTGCTGGGCAAGACGGTCGGGTTCGCCGCGGCCTGCGTCGCCGGCTCGCTCGTCGTCGGCACCGGGCTCGCCGTGCTGGCCAGCCGGGTGCGCTCGCTCCCCCGGACGCTGCTGTTCCTCGCCGCGCTGGGCGCGTGGTCGACACCGGCGATCGCGGGCTCCTACGTCTGGCTGTTCCTCTTCGACACCGACTTCGGCCTGGTCAACGAGGTGCTCTCGGGCCTCGGGCTGCCGTTCGAGCACCACTCGTGGACCTTCGGCACGCTCGGCGCGTTCGGGCTGGTCGCCGCCGAGGTGATCTGGTGCTCGTTCCCGTTCGTGCTGGTCACGATGTACGCCGGGATCAAGGGTGTGCCCGACGAAGTGCTCGAAGCCGCGTCGCTCGACGGCGCGTCGGTGTGGCGGACGACGGGGTCGATCGTGCTGCCGATGGTGCGGCCGCTGCTGATGATCGCGACCGTCCAGTCGATCATCTGGGACTTCAAGGTGTTCACCCAGATCTACGTGATGACCAACGGCGGCGGGGTGGCCGGGCGCAACCTCGTGCTCAACGTCTACGCCTACCAACAGGCTTTCGCCGGGCAGGAATACGGCCTCGGCTCGGCGATCGGAGTCGTCATGACGCTGTTGCTGCTGTCCGTCACCGGGCTGTACGTCCGGTCGCAGCGCCGGAGCGCGGCATGGCTGTGATGACCGCGCGCCGCGTCCGCCGTCCCGGCCGACTGGTCGCCGAGATCATCACGGTGGTCATCGCCGGGATCGTCGCGTTCCCGCTGTACTGGATGTTGCTCTCCGCGGTGAAGCCGCCCGGCGAGATCCAGTCGGCGAACCCGAAACCGTGGACGTTCAGCCCGTCGTTCGAAAGCTTCTCCCGCGTGCTCACGGTGTCCGGCTTCGGGCGGTTCTTCGTGAACAGCCTCGTGGTGGCGCTGGTCGTCGTGGTGCTTTCGCTGCTGCTGTCGTTCCTGTCGGCGGTCGCGCTGACGCGGTTCTCGTTCAAGGGCCGGACCGTGCTGCTGGTGATGATCCTGGTCGCCCAGATGGTGCCGGTGGAGGCGCTGACCATCCCGCTGTTTTTCCTGATGCGCCAGATCGGCGGGGTCGCGCCGGCGTTCGGGCTGAACGAGCTGGGGTCGCTGGTGCTGGTGCACCTGGCGTTCAGCCTGCCGTTCGCGATCTGGATGCTGCGCGGGTTCGTCGCCGCGGTGCCGGTGGAGCTGGAAGAGGCCGCGAAGCTCGACGGCGCGTCCCGGATGCGGTTCACCTGGCAGATCCTGTTCCCGCTGGTGGCGCCCGGGCTGGTCGCGGTCAGCGTGCTCGCGTTCATCCACGCCTGGAACGACTTCCTCTTCGCCAAGACGTTCATCATCTCCAAGACGGAGAACCAGACGCTGCCGCAGGCGATCCTGGTGTTCTTCAAACCGGAGGACACTGACTGGGGTGCGGTGATGGCGTCCTCGACCCTGATGACGATCCCGGTTCTCGTGTTCTTCGTCCTCGTGCAACGACGGCTGGTGTCCGGCATGGCCGGCGCCGTGAAGGGCTGACATGTCTTTCGACACCCTGCTCCCCCGTCCGGTTTCGGTGTCCCCGGCGCCGGGGACCTGCCCGTGGCCGTCCACTGTGGACGTCCGCGCGGCCGACCTGCCCGCAGAGGGCTACCGGCTGGAGATCTCCGAGTCCGGCGTGGTGCTGTTCTGCGGCGACCCCGCCGGGGAGGTCTACGGACGGCAGACCTTGCGCCAGCTCGCCGGCCCCGACGCGTTCCGCGCCGCGTCCATCCGGAGTGGCCTGTCGGTGCCCTGCGGTGTGGTCGAGGACCACCCGCGCTTCGGGTGGCGCGGCTGCCTGCTCGACGTCGCCCGGCACTTCCGGACCAAGGCCGAGGTGCTGCGGTTCGTCGACCTGCTGGCCGCGCACAAGCTGAACGTGCTCAACCTGCACCTCACCGACGACCAGGGCTGGCGGTTCGAGGTCCCCGGCCTCCCCCGCCTGACGTCGGTGGGCGGCTGGCGGCCGTCGTCGATGACCGGCAGCGGGGGCCCGCAGGACGGCCGGCCGCACGGCGGGTTCTACACCGGGGACGACCTGCGGGAGATCGTCGCGTACGCGGCGTCGCGGGCCATCACGGTGGTGCCGGAGATCGACATCCCCGGCCACGCGCGGGCGGCCCTGGCGGCCTACCCCGAGCTGGGCACCGAAGAGGCGTACGAGATCTGGATCGCCTGGGGCATCAGCACTTCGCTGCTCGACCCGACCGAGTCCACTTTGGACTTCTTCCGCCGGGTCTTCGACCACCTGCTGGAGATCTTCCCGTCGCCGGTGATCGCCCTGGGCGGCGACGAGACGCCGGGCGCGACCGACGAGCACCGCAAGTTCGTCCGGCAGCTGGCCGAGCACCTGGTGGCGCGCGGCCGCACGCCGATGGGCTGGGACGAGGTCCTCGACATCGGCGGCCTTCCCCCGATGGTGATCGGCTCCTGGCAGAACGAGACGGCCGGGCAGCAGGCCGCCGAAGCCGGCCACGACGTGGTCATGTGCCCGGAGCAGCACGTCTACCTCGACCACCGCCAGTCCGACCACCCGGACGAGCCGATCCCGGTCGGCTGGGTCCACACTCTCGAAGACGTCTACACCTACGAACCGGCGCTGGCCGGGCCACGGCTGCGCGGGGTGCAGGCACAGGTGTGGAGCGAGCACCTGGACACCGTCCGGCGGGTGGACTACATGGCCTTCCCGCGGTTGTCGGCGTTCGCCGAGGTGGCGTGGAGCAGCGGGGCGCGGGACTACACCGAGTTCCTGCCCCGGCTGCGCGACCACCACCTGCCGCGCCTCGACGCGCTCGGCGTCGAGTACCGCCCCCTCGACGGCCCGCACCCGTGGCAGACCCGGCCGGGGGTGCCGGGCCGGCCGCGCTGATCAGGGCCGCAGCGTCACCTCGAACGCCTTTGTCGGGCCGACGTTGCCGGCCGCGTCGATCGAGCGGTACTCGATCCGGTGGCGGCCGTACCCCGGCGTCCGGGTCGCGAACGGAGACACCGTCAGGCCGCCGGAACCGAGGTTGCCGTAGGCCAGGCCGTCGATCTCCGTGCCCCGCGCGGTGAACAGGTAGGGCGCGGTCGCGTCCGTCGGCCAGCCGTAGTACTTGTGCCAGCCGTCGCCGTCCACGCGGAACTCCGGCATCCCGTCGGACGGGGTCAGCCGCATCGTGAAGGAGCCGTGGAAGACGTTGTCCTTCGCGGGCGGCAGCTCGGCCGTGGTGGTCGGCCCGGACGCGTCCACCGCCCAGGTGAGGGTGGTGCCGCCCGTGGTGGCCGTGAGCGTGTGCGCCCCGCGGGCCGCGTCGACGGTGAAGTCGGCCCCGCGACCGGCGGGCCGGCCGTCGAGCTTCCAGGACACCGTGGGGATCGAGCCGGTCGGCTCGCCGGTCTCGACGTAGACGACGTTGCCGGCGCCGACCGGCAGCGAGGTCGGGGTCGACGCCACCACCGCCGGTCCCCCGGCCGGCGGTGTGACCACCGAGGTGTCGACGGTCCAGGTGCGGGTCGCCGTCGGCCGCGCGGCCGGGTCGCGGACGAACGGCGTCGGGTCGGTCACCTTGGCGGTCAGCGTGTGCTTGCCCGGCTTGACGTGCGCCTGCCGCAGGTCGAGCGCCTCGGAGCCGCGCTGCGGGACGCCGTCCAAGGTCCAGCTGACGTCGAGGCGGTGGCTGACGGGGTGCATCGTCCGCACCCACACAACGCGGTCGGCGCCGATCGTCCCGGCCGGCGTGCCGCCGCTGACGAGCGGCACCTTCCCGGCGATGCGCTGGGTCATCCGTTCACGCCCGACCTGGTCGAACGCGTACCCGAGCGTCTTCATCATCGAGTGCTGACTCGGCCGCCAGACGCCGGTCTGGGTGTAGAGCCCGCCTTCGAACCGGCCGATCCGGCCGCCGGACTCGCTCGGCTCGCCCAGCCAGCGCCACCACTTCGTGTGCTGGTCGCGCATCTGCCGCTCGGTCAGCAGGGTGTGGTGGATCGAGTCGGGCTCGCCGCCTTCGTAGGCGCCGCCCGGGACGTTGCGCGCGTAGTAGTCGTATTCGTCGTCGAGGCCGCCGAGCGAATGGCCCAGCTCGTGGGGCGAGATCAGCGCGGACAGCGCGTTGCCGCCGGACGCCGTCGCGTAGGTGCCACCCGCGCCGCCGTACGTGGCGCTGTTGGCGAGGGCGAGGATCTGGCGGTTCGCGCGGGTGGTGCCGGGCACGAGGTCGGCGTACTTCTGCGCGGCGGTGTCGTCGACGGTCAGGAGCCGCTGGACGCTCTGTGCGTTGCAGCCGCCCCAGAAACCCATGTTCAGCGGGGTGTCCTTCTGCGGTGACGCCAGGTCCGGGTCACAGTCCACACCGGACTCCGGCGAGGCGATCGACACGGCGTAGACGTTGAAGTAGCTGCGGTAGGACTTGAACGGCTCGAGCGACCAGAGGGTGTTCACGTGCCGCTGGACGTCGGCGAAGAACTTCGGCTGCTCGGCGGCGGTGTACCCGTCCCCGAGCACCACGAGGTTGAACCGCTGCGCGGCCGGCCCGCTCACCTGGACGTCGGTGACGGCGGCAGCGGGCTCCTCGGCGTGCGCGGGTACGGCGACGGCAACGCTCAAGAGAAGCGCGGCGACAAGCCCGGCCCAGTTCCGCATGGCGGCTCTCCCCTTCCTCGGCTGGGTCCCGGTCTACCGCACTGGTTTGCCGGCCGGAACCGCCGGAAGTCGGAGGCGTGAGGTATAGGTCGTTATACGCGAGTCAGCCGGTACCAGACCTCGGGCCGCCCGACCTGGCCGTAGTGCGGCTCGCGGTGGGCCATCCCGTTGTCCGCCAGGTACTCCAGATACCGCCGCGCCGTCACGCGGGACGCGCCGATCGCGCTCGCCGCCGCGCCTGCCGACAGGCCTTCCGTCGCTCCCGACAGGGCGTCGCGGATGGCCTCCAGGGTCTGGACGCTCATCCCCTTCGGCAGCGGGGGCTGCTCGGTCGTGCGCAGCGCGCCGAGGGCGCGGTCGATCTCGGCCTGGCCCGTCACTTCGCCGGACGCGTCGCGGAACTCGCGATAGCGCTCCAGTTTTTCGCGCAGGGTGGCGAAGGTGAACGGCTTGAGCAGATACTGCACCACGCCGACCGACACCGCGGCCTTCACCAGCCCGAGGTCGCGCGCCGACGTCACCGCGATGACGTCGATCGGCAGCCCGGCCGCGCGCAACGACCGGCACACCGCCAGGCCGTGCGTGTCCGGGAGGTAGAAGTCCAGCAGCACCAGGTCGACCGGCTCGCGTTCGCAGAACCGCAGCGCGTCTCCGCCCGAGTGGACCACGCCCGCCACGGAGAACCCCGGGAGCCGTTCGACGTAGACGCGGTGCGCCTCGGCGGCCACCGGCTCGTCCTCCACCACCAGCACCCGGATCACCGGTCCGCCTCCCGCCGCGGGAGCCGCACGGTGAACACCGCGCCGCCGTCCCGGCCGATGTCGACCGTACCGCCGTAGCGGCGCACCGCCTGCCCGACGAGCGCGAGACCGAGCCCGTGGCCGTCCTCGGCCTTCGTCGACCAGCCGCGGCGGAAGACGTCGGCGTCGTCGGGGACGCCGGGTCCGGTGTCGCCCACCCGCAGCAGCAGCTCCCCCGGATCGGAGCGCGCGGTGACGACGACCGCCGGTTTGCCGGTGCCGCGCACCGCCGCGTCGATGCCGTTGTCGATGAGGTTGCCGAGGATGGTCACCAGGTCGCGGGCCGCGACGCCGAGCGAGACGTCGTCGATCACCGTGTCCGGCGTGACGGTGAGCTCGACCCCGCGTTCGCTCGCCTCGGCCGCCTTTCCCAGCAGCAGCGCGGCGAGCACCGGCTCGGCGACCGCGCCGACCACGCGGTCGGTCAGCTCCTGGGCGAGAGCGAGCTCCGCCGTCGCGAACTCGACCGCCTGCTCGGGTTTTCCGATCTCCACCAGGGAAACGACAGTGTGCAGCCGGTTCGCCGCCTCGTGCGCCTGCGACCGCAGCGCCTCCGCGAGCCCGCGCGCGGTGGTCAGCTCCCCGGTCAGCGTCTGCAGTTCCGTGTGGTCGCGCAGGACGACGACGGTGCCCTGCGACCGGCCGCCCGAGCGGACGGCGGTCGTGCTGACCAGCAGCACGCGGGCGTCGGTCAGGTGCAGCTCCTCGGCCCGGTTCTCGGCCGAGGTGAACGCGCGCGCCAGCTCGTCCGGCAGGCCCAGCGACGCCAGCTCGCGCCCGACCGGGTCGGCGTCGAGGCCGAGGAGGGCGCGCGCACCGTCGTTGCAGAGCCCGATCCGGCCGTCCCGGCCGACGAGCAGCACGCCCTCGCGCACCGAATGCAGGACGGCTTCGTGGTACTCGAAGAGGTTGCTCAGCTCGTCCGGCGCAACCCCGCGGGTCTGGCGCCGCAGCCGGGCGCTGATCAGCCAGCCGCCCAGCGCCCCGACCAGCAGCACCGCGCCGGCGACGCCGAACAGCGGCCACAGCCGTTCACGTAGCTCGGCCGAGATCGCCGCCACGGTGATCCCGACGGCGACCAGCGCGACCACCCGCTGCCCCGGCCCGAACACCGGCACCACCGTCCGGATCGACGGGCCGAGGGAGCCGGTGTAGGTCTCGGTGAGCTCCTGCCCGCGTTGCGCTTGGGCGATGTTGCCGATGTAGTGCTGGCCGATCAGCGCCGGGTTCGGGTGCGTGTAGCGGATCCCGGCCGGGCTCATGATCGTGATGAAGTCGACGCCGGTGTCGTGCTGCACCTCGACGGCGAACGGCTGCAGCGTCGAGCTGGGGTCCGGTGCGCCCACCGCGGCGAGCACGGACGGCGCGTCGGCCACCGTGGAGGCCACGGCGCGCACCTGGTCCTTGGCGTTCTGGTCGACCGCCCGCGACGCGTCGAGGTAGGCGAACGTGATCCCGGCGCCGGCGAGCACGCAGAGCACCACCAGCTGCAGCACGAGCAGCTGGCGCGCCAGGCTCCAGCGGGACGACGTCGAGGACACCTCCTCATACCAGCACACCGGCGCCCGGGTGTCCGAACGGGACGGTGCGATCAGCGCGCGAACTCAATGAACACAAGTGAGCCGGATCACCCGCGTGGGCCTACAGTGTGCCGCAACCTGGAACACCCCTGAGCTGGAGGCAACGGTGCCGACCCCACCGACCACCGAGGAGACCCCGCGCAAGCGGGACAAGACCCACTACCTGTACCTGGCCGTGATCGTCGCGGTCGCGCTCGGGATCCTGGTGGGCTTCCTCTTCCCGGGCTTCGCCAAGGGCCTCAAGCCCCTCGGCGACGGCTTCGTCAACCTGATCAAGATGATGATCACGCCGATCATCTTCTGCACCATCGTCATCGGCGTCGGCTCGGTCGCAAAAGCGGCCAAGGTCGGCAAGGTGGGCGTGATGGCGCTGTTCTACTTCATCATCATGTCGACCTTCGCCCTCGCGATCGGTCTGGTCGTCGGCAACCTGCTGCACCCCGGCACCGGGCTGCACCTGAACCCGGCGGACGTGAAGAGCGTCCAGAAGTCCGCCACCGGCGCCGAAGGCCCGGTCGACTTCCTGCTCGGCATCATCCCGAAGACGTTCGTCTCGGCCTTCACCGAAGGTGAGGTCCTGCAGGCCCTGCTGGTCGCGCTGCTCGTCGGGTTCGCGCTGCAGAAGCTGGGCCCGAAGGGCGCCCCGATCCTGCGCGGCATCGAGCACATCCAGCGCTTGGTCTTCCGGGTGCTGGCCATGATCATGTGGGCCGCCCCGATCGGCGCGTTCGGCGCCATCGCCGCGGTGGTCGGCGCGACCGGCTGGGCCGCGTTGAAGAGCCTCGCCGTGATCATGCTCGGCTTCTACGCGACCTGCATCGTGTTCGTGTTCGTGATCCTCGGGATCGTGCTGTGGCTCGGCGCGCGCGTCAACATCCTGCAGCTGCTGCGCTATCTCGGCCGCGAGTTCCTGCTGATCCTCTCGACCTCGTCGTCGGAGTCGGCGCTGCCGCGGCTGATCGCGAAGATGGAGCACGTCGGCGTCGGCAAGTCGGTCGTCGGCATCACCGTGCCGACCGGCTACTCGTTCAACCTGGACGGCACCGCGATCTACCTGACCATGGCGACGTTGTTCATCGCCGCGGCGCAGGACGAGCCGCTCTCGATCGGTTCGCAGATCGGCCTGCTGGCGTTCATGATCATCGCGTCGAAGGGCGCGGCGGGCGTCAGCGGCTCGGGCATCGCGACGCTGGCTTCCGGGCTGCAGTCGCACCGGCCGGAACTGGTCAACGGCGTCGGGTTCATCCTCGGCATCGACCGGTTCATGTCGGAGGCCCGCGCGCTGACGAACTTCGCCGGCAACGCGGTCGCGACCGTCCTCATCGGAAACTGGGTGAAGGAGTTCGACCGGGAGAAGGCACAACGCGTCTTCGCCGGCCAGGAACCGTTCGACGAAGCCACGATGCTCGACGACCACAGCCACGCGGCCGGAACCGACGACCTGGACGACGTCCCGAAGGAGCCTGCCCGGTAACCCCGAAACGTTCGTGCTCACGCCCCCGCTGAGCACGAGCCACGCGGGCCGTTGCGCGAGTCTCCCCGACCTCGCGCAGCGGCCCGTTTCCATGCCCGCTTCAGCAGGCCGCGTGGCCGTCGTAGACGACGCGGGCGGCGGAGATGTCCTCGCGGTGCCGCTCCGCCCAGCCGAGCAGGCCGCTCAGCGACTGGTACAGCTCCTTCGCCATCGGCGTGGCCTCGTACTCCACGCGCGGCGGGACCGTCGGGTAGATCGTGCGCTCCAGGAGGCCGTCGCGCTCGAGGTTGCGCAGCGTCAGCGTCAGCATCCGGCGGCTGATCCCCTCGACCGCGCGTTCCAGCTCGGTGAACCGCACCGGGCCGCGGATGGTCTCCAGGAGAATGCCGATCGCCCACTTGCCGCTGATCCGGTTGATGACCTCGAGCACCGTGCAGACGTCGAGTTTCTCCGGGTCGATCTCGGTGACCTGGACAGGTACATCGATGTTCCCCTGGGACATGAAAGTGCCTCCTTCACGGCGTCCCCATAGTCACACATGATGGGCACTGTTACAAGAAGTGCCCTGGCGACAACCAGGGGGAACGCTCAACTGGAGGGGCCCCGACATGGCCGAGAACCATCCCACCCGATCCCGCGGCCTCGCGTTGGCGGTGCTGTGCGCCGCGTCGCTGATGGTCGTGCTCGACAGCAGCATCGTCGCGGTGGCGCTGCCCGCGATCCAGGCCGACCTCGGCTTCACGCCCGCCGGGCTCGCCTGGGTCGTCACCGCCTACCTGGTCGCCTTCGGCGGCCTGCTCCTGATCTCCGGCCGGCTCGGCGACCTGCTCGGCCGCCGCCGGGTCTTCCTCGGCGGGCTCGGCCTGTTCACCGTCGCGTCCCTTGTTGCGGGGCTGGCGTCGGACGCGGGTGTGCTCGTCGTGTCCCGCTTCGCGCAGGGTGTCGGCGGCGCGCTCGCTTCGGCCGTGGTGCTGGGCATGATCGTCACGATGTACCCCGAGCCCCACGCCCGGGCTCGCGCGATCGGCGTCTACAGCTTCACGCAGGCCGCGGGCGCGTCCATCGGGCTCATCGCGGGCGGCGCGCTGACGCAGACGCTGAGCTGGCACTGGACGTTCTACGTCAACCTGCCGATCGGCGTGGTGGCGCTCGTGCTGGCCGTGCGGGTCGTCGAACCGGACCGCGGCGCCGGGCTGCGGGCGGGCCTGGACGTGCTCGGCGCGGTCCTCGTCACCGCCGCGGTGATGCTGGGTGTGTACGCGATCTCGTCCACCACCTGGAGCGCGCTGGCCGCGGCCGCCGTCCTGCTGGGCGCGTTCGTGGTGCGGCAAGCGAAGGCACGCACGCCGCTGCTGCCGCTGCGGGTGTTCCGGATCCGCGCGGTGACCGGCGCGAACCTGGTGATGGTCCTGATGGTCGCGGGGATGATGGGGTTCCAGTTCGTCACGGCGTTGTACCTGCAGCAGGTGCTCGGCCTCGACGCGCTGCGCACCGGCGTCGCGTTCCTGCCGGTGCCGGTGGTGATCGCGGTGGCGTCGCTGGGCTTCGCGGCCCGGCTCTCGGCGCGGTTCGGGCCGCGGACGGTGCTGCTGTCCGGCTTGGGCCTGGTGATCGTGGGCCTGCTCCTGCTCACACAGGCCGGCGGCGCCTACTTCACCGACGTCATGCCGGCGCTGCTGGTGATGGGCCTCGGCGCGGGCGTGGCCATTCCGGCGATGATGGGGCTGGCGATGTCCGGCGTCGCGGACGGCGACGCGGGCGTGGCGTCCGGCCTGATCAACACGACCCAGCAGGTCGGCGCGGCGCTGGGGACGGCGGTGCTCGCTTCGGTGGCGGCCTCCCGGACGGCGAGCCTCTCCACGGTGGACCACCGCGAGGCGCTGGCTTCGGGGTTCCGGCTGGCGTACGGCGTCAGCGCGGGTTTCCTGCTCGCCGCGGTGGCGCTGGGCGCGCTCGTCCTGACCCGCCGGCCCCGCCCGGCCGCCCCGGCCCCCGAGCCCGAGGTCTGCGTCGCCGGCCAAGCGTGACCCGCCCCGTGACTCGCGTGATCAGAGCCGTAACTCGCCAGTTCCGGCTCTGATCACGCCAGTTCCGGCTTCAATCACGCGAGATCCGGACTCCGTCACGTGAGTTCCGGATCTGATCACGCCAGTTCCGGCTTCAATCGCGCGAGTTTCGGCTTCAATCACGTGAGTTCCGGCTTGGGCCGGGCGAGGTAGGTGCGGAGGCCGCGGTGGCCCCGCCGCATCATCAGCGCGTGGTTCGCGCGGAAGAGCGGCCGGGCCACCGCGTCGAGCCGTCGCAGCAGCTCCTTGCGGGCCTGGACCTCCTGGGTGATCTCCAGCAGCGTGCCCGCGCCCGCCGCGCGGACCGCGCCGGCCAGCACCCCGTCGAGGTCTCCGCTGAGCCTGACCCGCATCAGGCCCTCCCGCTCGTCCTGGTGGTCCCGGTGCATCCGGACGACCAGCCGGAACGGCAGCCGCGAGCGGCAGACCAGCTCGGCGGTGTCGTCGTCCACCCGGCGCACCGTGCGGACGTCCGACCACCACCGCGGGTAGCCGGCGAGGTCGGTGACCGCGCCGAACACCCGGTCGGGCGCGGTACCGGGCAGCAGCCACGTGCTGCGGAACCGGTAGCGCGCGCCCGTCACCCTGTCACTCCCCGGGTCACACCTGGGCCGAGACCAGCTTCCGGCCGTCCACCGTGACGATGTCGACCGACTTCACGTCGTCGGGCGCCACCAGTGCGGACCCGTCGAGCCGGAAGCCCTGGTTCTCCCACTTCTCCGAAACCTGCCAGCTGCCGGCGGTCACCGCTTGACCTTCCTTGGTCACCACCTGGAGCAGGCACTTCTCGCCGGCCCGGACGCCCTTCACGTTGACGTCCACCTTGACCCACCCCTGGAACGGGGCCACCGACGCGGCCAGCTGCACGCCGGTCGTCGGATCCCGGCCTTCGATGCTCTTCGTGCCCGGTGGCGCGTCCGGCGCGGGGGCCGGAGCCGCGAGCGGCGCCTCGGTCGAACCGGTCTGCCGGCCCACCAGGATCCCGCCGCCGAGGGCGGCCACCACCAGCACCGCCGCCGCGACCAGGGCCAGGCCCCGGCGTGACGTCGAGCGGGCGGGCGCCACCGTCTCCTCTTCGTCGCGCACCCGGCGCAGGGTCTTCTGCAGCAGCAGGTCCCCGCCCTCGGGCGGCCCGTCGAGGAACGCCTCGGGCGGCACCTCGTCGAGCGACTCGCGCAACGCCACGAGCTCGTTCAGGTCGAACCGGCACTGCGCGCAGGTCTGCAGGTGCCGCCGCTCGAAGTCGGCCGCCTCGCTCGCGTCGAGCGCGCCGAGGGCGTACGCGCCGAGCTGCGTGTGACTCTCGTCGACCGAGTTCATCGCGCCACCTCCGTTCCGCTCGAAATCATCGCTGCTCTCAGTGCTCTCAGTGCGTAGTAAGACCTTGATTTCACGGTACCCGGTGCGACGCCCAGTGTTCTCGCCGCTTCGGCCACCGTCCGTCCCCGGTAGTAGATCTCCACCAGGACCTCTCGGTGCTCGTTAGAAAGGCCGTCCATCGCGCCGAGCACCGTCATCGAGTCGACCACGCCCTGGGCGTGGTCGCGCTCGACCGCCGGTGTCGGCACGCCTTCGGCCGGTTCGGCCACCTCCTGTGGCCGCGCCGCCCGGGCGCGTGCCCGGTCGGTGACCAGGTTGCGCGCGACGGTCAGCAACCAGCCGCGCACCGAGCCCTTCCCGTCGTTCTGCAGGTCGTCCGCGTGTTTCCACGCTCTTACCAGCGTCTCCTGGACCACGTCCTCGGCTGCCGCCCGATCACCGGTCAGCCTCGTCGCGTAGGCCAGCAGGCTCCGGCCGTGTTCGGCGTAGAGCTGCCGAATCAAGTCCTCGCCTTTGGCCTTCTTAGGCCGCCTGCCTCCTATGGCCACCCTCGTCCTCCCGACGGTGTTCTGAGTCGTCGAGGACAGTAGTGCAACCCTCAGCTCCACCGGCGGTGCGTGCGTCGAGCGCAGCGCGACCATGGTGTTCATCGGCTGCCCGTCCTTCCTCGTCCTGCCCGGAATCCGTCGGTTTCAGTAGCCGGAGCCACCCGCCGCGGGCTGTGCCGCGGTGATCTTGCTGCCGTCCGGGGCGACGGCGAACCAGGTGCCGTTGACCCCCTGGCCGTTCACCTGCCCCGGCGCCTTGTCGCCCGCGAACTCGTACAGCGGCCAGCCGTTGAGCGTGAGCTGCTTGCTGCCGTCCTTGCGGGCCAGCGTGCCGACCTGGGTGTCCTGGATGCCATTGAGCATCGGCGGGGCCTCCCCGGCCAGCACCGGGGGCCAGGCCGCAGCGCACTCGCCGTCGCAGTTGGACGTCGGCGGCTGCGACATGTCCTTGTCGAACCGGTACAGCGTCTTGTCGGCGGCGTCGGTGACGACCGCGCCGACACCCGGCACCGTCGCGGCGGCCAGCATCACGTGCCCGGGCTGGCCGTGCTCCGGTCCCTGCGCGTCCGTGGTCATTTCGCTGCAGGCCGCGAGGGGGGCGACCACAGCGAGCGCGGCAGCGCAGAGGACGGCCTGCCGGATACGGTTCATGACGTTCTCTCCTCGGTGAGGGCGGCACCGCCGTCCGGCGGACCTCGACACCGGATACACGGAAGGTCACGCGAAACGGTTCAGGGCAGTTCCCGCGGTTCGGTGCCCCTGCGCCGCCGGATTGGTGCGTTCCGGTGATCGGGCGGACCTTGTCGCCGGGCGGGCGGGTTCCTAAGCTGATCACGTCCGCACCGCCGCCCCGTGCCGTCCCGGGAGCCGCCGTGTCCGCGAAACCCCTCGTGCTGCTCGCGCTGCTGGCCGCGGGCTGCTCCTCGGCCGCGCCGCCGCCCTCGTTCACCGCTGCGCTGACGTCACCGACCGACGTGGTGCTGACGTGGCCGGACGACGGCGCCGGCCACCGCGTCGAGTACACGAACGACCCCGCCGGGCCGTGGACGACGCTGCGGTTCCTGCCCGCCCACACGACGAGCTACCACCACCCGGACCTGATCCCGGAGACGCCGTTCTACTACCGGGAGCAGCCGTTCACCGGCCCGGTCTCGACCGAGCTGCACGCGGTGACCGCCGGCGGCACGGTGACGTTCACCTGGGCCGACCGCTCGAGCGACGAAGCCGGGTTCCTGCTGGAGATCCGGCGGCCGGGCGCGCCGGACTTCGACCCGGTCGAGGTGACCGACCCGGACGTGACGACGTGTGCGCTGTCACTGCTGCCCGGCGAGGAGAACTCGGCGTTCCGGCTCCGGACGCTGCACTACGGGCCGCTCTCGCCGGTGGCCCACCAGACCACCGGCAAGGAGCGGTGAGGCGCTTATTCGGGTGTCAGGACCGTCCGCAGGAACTCGCCCGTGTAGCTGGCCTCGACACTCGCGACGTGCTCGGGGGTGCCCTCGGCGATCACCGTGCCACCGCCGTTGCCGCCCTCCGGGCCCATGTCGATGATCCAGTCGGACGTCTTGATCACGTCGAGGTTGTGCTCGATCACGATCACCGAGTTGCCCTTGTCGACCAGCCCGTTGATCACGCCGATCAGCTTGTTGATGTCCTCGAAGTGCAGGCCCGTCGTCGGCTCGTCGAGGATGTACACCGTCTTGCCGGTGGAGCGCTTCTGCAGCTCGCTGGCCAGCTTCACGCGCTGCGCCTCACCGCCGGACAGCGTCGGCGCGGGCTGCCCGAGCCGGACGTACCCGAGGCCGACGTCCACCAGCGTCTGCAGGTGCCGGTGGATGGCCTTGATCGGCTCGAAGAACTCCGCCGCCTCTTCGATCGGCATGTCGAGCACGTCCGAGACGGTCTTGCCCTTGTAGTGCACTTCGAGTGTTTCCCGGTTGTACCGCGCGCCCTTGCAGACCTCGCACGGGACGTAGACGTCCGGCAGGAAGTTCATCTCGATCTTGATCGTGCCGTCACCGGCGCACGCCTCGCAGCGGCCGCCCTTGACGTTGAACGAGAACCGGCCCTGCTGGTACCCGCGCACCTTCGCCTCGGTCGTCGCGGCGAAGAGCTTGCGGACGTGGTCCCAGACGCCGGTGTAGGTGGCCGGGTTGGACCGCGGGGTCCGCCCGATCGGCGACTGGTCGACCCGCACCAGCTTGTCGACGTGGCCGAGGCCGTTCACCCGGGTGTGCCGGCCGGGCACCTGGCGGGCGCCGTTGAGCTTGTTCGCCAGCACGGTCGCGAGGATGTCGTTGACGAGCGTCGACTTGCCGGAGCCGGAGACGCCGGTGACCGAGACCAGGGCGCCGAGCGGGAACGAGACGTCCAGGCCGCGCAGGTTGTGCTCGCGCGCGCCCACGACGGTCAGCTGCCGCTTCTTGTCGATCGGCCGCCGGATCGCCGGGACGTCGATCTTGCGGCGTCCGGACAGGTACTGCCCGGTGATCGAGTCCTTGCTCTTCAGCAGCTTCTTGTACGGTCCACTGTGGACGATGTGGCCGCCGTGCTCGCCCGCGCCCGGGCCGATGTCGACCACCCAGTCGCTGGAGCGGATCGTGTCCTCGTCGTGCTCGACGACGATCAGCGTGTTGCCCAGGTTCCGCAGCCGGGTCAGCGTCTCGATCAGCCGGTGGTTGTCGCGCTGGTGCAGGCCGATCGACGGCTCGTCGAGCACGTACAGCACGCCGACCAGGCCGGAGCCGATCTGGGTGGCGAGCCGGATGCGCTGCGCCTCGCCGCCCGAGAGCGTCGCCGACGCGCGGTCGAGCGAGAGGTAGGTCAGGCCGACGTCGAGCAGGAAGCGCAGGCGGGCCTGGATCTCCTTGAGCACCGCGCCGGCGATCATCGACTCGCGCTGCCCGAGTTCCAGCTCGTCGAGGAACTGCGATGCCTCCGCGATGGACAGCGCGCAGACCTCGGCGATCGACATGTCGCCGCGGGACTTGTGCGCCAGCGTGACGGCGAGGATCTCCGGCTTGAGGCGGGTGCCCTGGCAGGCCGGGCACGGCACCTCGCGCATGTAGCCCTCGTACCGCTCGCGCATGTACTCGGACTCGGTCTGCTCCTGGCGCCGCTCGAGGAACGGGATGACACCCTCGAAGTTCGCGTAGTACGAACGCTGGCGGCCGTAGCGGTTCTTGTACCGGACGTGCACCTGCTCGTCGACGCCGTGCAGCACCGCCTTCTGGGCGCGCGCGGGCAGCTTGCGCCACGGCGTGTCCATCCGGAAGCCGATGGTCTCCGACAGCGACTCGAGCAGCCGGACGAAGTAGTCCGCGCTCTGCCCGCCCGCCCACGGCGCGATCGCGCCCTCAGCCAGCGACAGCTCGTCGTCCGGGACCACCAGCTCGGGGTCGACCTCCTTGCGGATGCCGATGCCGGTGCACTCGGGGCAGGCGCCGTAGGGCGAGTTGAAGGAGAACGAGCGGGGCTCGAGGTCCTCGATGGCCAGCGGGTGGCCGTTGGGACAGGCCAGGTTCTCGGAGAAGCCGCGGATGCGGTGCGGGTCGTTCTCCGGCAGGTCAACGAACTCCAGCTCGATCAGGCCGTCGGCCAGCCGCAGCGCCGTCTCGACCGAGTCGGTGAGCCGCTGACGCGAAGACGACTTCACGCTCAGCCGGTCGATGACCACGCCGATCTGGTGCTTTTCCTGCTTCTTCAGCTTCGGCGGGTCGGTGAGCGCGTGGACCGTCCCGTCGACGACCACGCGCGCGTAGCCCTGCTGCTGCAGGTTCTCGAACAGGTCGACGTACTCGCCCTTGCGCCCGCGCACGACCGGCGCGAGGACCTGGAAGCGGACGCCCTCGTCCATCTCCAGCACCTGGTCGACGATCTGCTGCGGGGTCTGCTTGCTGATCGGCTCGCCGCACTTCGGGCAGTGCGCCTTGCCGGCGCGCGCGTAGAGCAGGCGCAGGTAGTCGTAGACCTCGGTGATGGTGCCCACGGTCGAGCGCGGGTTGCGCGAGGTCGACTTCTGGTCGATCGACACCGCGGGCGAGAGACCCTCGATGAAGTCGACGTCCGGCTTGTCCATCTGCCCCAGGAACTGGCGGGCGTACGCCGAGAGCGACTCGACGTACCGGCGCTGCCCTTCGGCGAAGATGGTGTCGAAGGCGAGGCTCGACTTCCCGGACCCGGACAGGCCGGTGAAAACGATCAGGCTGTCGCGGGGCAGGTCGAGATCCACGCCGCGGAGGTTGTGCTCGCGGGCGCCGCGAACAACGAGGCGATCAGCCACGCCAGGGTCCCTTCAGTGTCATTCTCCAGCTGCGGTCGCCGGCCCGGTGGGAGGCTGCACGGGCGGCCTCTCCATGCTACGAGCCACCACCGACAGAAACTGGTTCCGCGTCCTTGACCTGCGGTTCTTCCGGCTTCCGGCGGGTGGTGAGCCACCGGTGGACCGGCCGTTCGACCCCCGCGGTGACCGCCCAGCCCGCCAGCACGGCGGCGCCGAGGACCAAGGGGAGCCGCAGCCAGCCGGGCAGGCCGGCGTCGAGCAGGGCGCGGGCCAGGACGTAACCCAGTTCCTGGTGCACCAGATAAAGACCATACGAGATGCCCGCGAGCCAGGTGACGGCCGGGGCGATCCTCGCCAGCCCGGGGAACCGCCAGTCCGGGCCGCGGGCGGCCAGGCAGACCAGCAGCAGGAGCACGGCGAACCCGATCGTGGACGGCCAGCGCAGGGCGTCCTGCGGCAGCGCGACGTGGAACGGGAAGACCTGCAGGTCCTGCGCCGCGACGGCGGCGACGACGAACAGCGCGGCGTGCCACGACTTCAGGCGCCGCCGCGACCAGAGCCACAGCGCGACGCCGATGGCGAAGACGTGCAGCCGGTGCAGGCCTAGGCCGTAGAAGAAGGTCTCGACGACCGGGCTCGCCGTCCCGGGCGGGAAGACGAGGAAGCGGAGCGCGAGCGGGACGAGGATCAGCGCCCACAGCAGGCCGACGGTCAGCCGGTGGGTGCGCCACGAGCGTGGCCAGAGCAGGGCCGCGCCGGTGAAGGCCATGAGCTGCACCGGCAGCGTCCAGTAGGAGCCGTCGAGGTAGTAGAACGTGGCCGAGCGCACGCCCCACTCCTGCACCATGCCGAGGTTGGCGACCAGGTCCAGGCCGGTCGGGATGTACCACGGCGACGCGGTCGTGGGCGGCCCCTGCGGCACGCCAAAGAGGAACCCGAGCACACCCGGCGGGTAGGGCAGGCCGCTGAAGGAGATGGCGGCCCACCGCGTCACGACGTAGGTCACCAGGACGGCGACGAAGTAGGCGGGCACGAGGCGGGCGACCCGGTTCCACAACCACCGGCGCGGATTGCCCTTCCGGAGGCTCGCGCAAACGAAGAAGGCGGAGATCACCAGCAGGATCGCGGCGCCGAACTGCGCTGTCACCCTGATGGGGTACCCCGTGAGTTCCGGGTGCAGCAGCGCGCCCTGGTGGGTGACGTGCCCGAGGATCACCGCGAGGACGGCGACGACGCGGAGGAGGTCCCAGCTGATCCGGCGCGGCGTCGGGGAGGTGGGCACGGTCGTCCTGAGGTCGGCTGACGGGGGCTCCGGTGAGCCTACGTGGGCTCGCCCGGGCGCGCTTGTGCGGGTGGAACCGGTTGGAGCGAAACGACTACCGTGTGCACGGTGAACATCGTGGAGACCTACACCGGGCACGTCGACCCGGGCGGCGACGCCACCCGGCGCACCCTGGACGCGCTGACCATCACCAAGCTGTCCGTCGGCCCGATGGACAACAACACGTACCTGCTGGTGTGCCGCGAGTCCCAGGAGGCCCTGCTCATCGACGCGGCGAACGACCCGGAGCGCATCTCGGACCTGATCGGCCACGGCCCCGACCGCCCGGCGCTCCGCACGGTCGTGACGACCCACCAGCACCAGGACCACTGGCAGGCACTCGGCGCGGTCGCCGGAGCCAACGGCTCCAACACGGCGGCCCATCCGCTGGACGCCCCGCCGCTGCCGGTCCCGCCGGACTTCCTGGTCGAGCACGGCGACACGTTGACCGTGGGGCAGGTCACTCTTTCGGTGATCCATTTGAGGGGGCACACGCCGGGGTCGATCGCGCTCCTGTACCGCGACCCGGCGGGGCATCCGCATCTGTTCACCGGGGACTCGCTGTTCCCTGGTGGGGTGGGGCGGACCACGTCGCCGGAGGACTTCGCGTCGTTGCTGGACGATGTGTCGTCGCGGATCTTCGACGAGTTGCCGGACGAGACGTGGTTCTACCCGGGACACGGGGACGACTCGACGTTGGGTGCGGAGCGCTCGAAGCTGAAGGAGTGGCGCGACCGCGGCTGGTGACTTTCTCCGATCGGGGCTGCCTGCGGTGCCGGCGGCCCCGATCATGGGTCACCGGCGTCGGCCGAGGGTCGGCAGGCCGCCGGACCGGGTGGACACCGAGGTTGTGCCGTGCCGGTCCTGATCACCGCGGTGGAGAACGTCGTTTTCGAGGTCCAGCAGCTGAAGACGCTGATCCGCGGTCAGCGCGGCCCGCTCGGCGGCATCGAGGTCACTCCAGGCCAGCCGGCCTTGCCGGATGAGGGTGCGTAGTTCCCGGAACGGGCGTACGGACGTCGCAGACCGTGCTTGACGCCGCGGATTCGCCTGCTTGACCGCGCGCGAACGAGAGCGACGGGTGCTCGCACAAGCACACCCCAGGCCCACCGTCAGGCCGCACCGCGCGCATTCCATCCACTTACCGCCCTTGTTCGCAGCACTCGATCTCGCGAGTCAGTCGGCGCTTCGCGATGCGGCGTTACAACCCGCGGCTGGTGACGCACCACCACCTGCTCCAACCAGGTGGACAACACCGCTTCCCCTTCCACCCCCGATCCCCCGTCGAGCAGAGTCGGCCCCATGAGCGGGCTGTACGACGGGGAATTCGCCGGGTTCAAGATCGCGTCGTCGGACGAAATCGACGGTGCCCTCCGGGAGGCGGTTGTCGCCGTTGATGCCAATGTCCTTCTTGACCTCTATCGCTTCCGGCCGCAGACCTCGCAGGACCTCATCAACACCCTGAAGAGCCTCGACGACCGCCTGGTCGTGCCGCACCAGGCGCTCCGGGAGTTCTGGCGGCACCGGCAACGCTCGCAGGGCAGCCCCCGCGGCGCGACCAAGCTGGCCACCGATGCCCTGGCCAAGTCCGGACGCTCGATGCGGGACGCGCTGACCGCGTGGGCCAAGGCAGTCGGGGTCGACGACGACGAGTCGGCTGACCTTGCCTCGCGCGTCGACGACTTCGTCGGCACCCTCAAGGACGAGCTGCAGCAGGCACTCCAGGACGCGGACGCCGAGCGCGGTGGCGACCAGATCCTGGAACAGCTGGAGGAGCTCCTCGCCGGCCGCGTCACCGAACCGCTGCCCGCCGAGGAATGGCTCGAGTGCGTCGCCGAAGCGAACCGGCGCATCGAAGGGGAAGAACCGCCGGGCTACAAGGACGCCGGCAAGCAGGACAACGACACGCCCGAGGGCGGTGCGGGTGACTACCTCGTCTGGTACCAGGCCACCCGCTACGGCAAGGAAAAGGCCAAGGACCTCCTTCTCGTCACGCGCGACGAGAAGGAGGACTGGTGGTGGCGCCAGCAGTCGGACTTCGTCGGCCCGCGCCCCGAGCTGACGCTCGAATACCACAAGCTGACCGGCCGGCGGCTGTTCCTGCTCCGCCCCGCGGACCTGCTCGCCCGCGCGTCGGTCCTCGAGGTGGAGGTCGACCAGGCTTCCCCGGTCGACGCCGGAAGGGTCGCCGACGCCGACGAAGAGCCGCCGGCCGAGCTGTGGACCTTGCCCGCGCTGTCGGCACTTCTGGACCTGCTCGAGCGGGAAGCTCCCGTGCAGGCGGCCGCGCTCCGGCTCGCGACGCCCGACCAGGACGGGCGGGTCAGCCGCGAAAAGGTCTACGAACTGGGTGACTACGCGGACGACCGCATGCTGCGCGGGTTCACCCGGCCGGTCCGGCGGCTGACCGCGACGTTGCAGGGCGACGGCGTGGTTCCGGCCCGGGTCGCGCCGATCTTCGTCGCCCGGTACCCCGACGGCGTCAAGGCGTCGTACTTCAGCGTGCCGGCCGAAGTCCCGCTGCTGCTGGAAGAACTCGCGTCCGGGGGTCCGGCGGCCCGTTCGGAGCAGCCGGATAACGCTTGAGGCGGCAAACCCGCCTTTCGGGCAACCCGGGGACGAACCGGGCGTCCCCCGAGCACCCCAGCGCTGGGACTTCCGCCGGTTCACCAGGAGGTCCACCATGTCCAGACCCGTCCGACGCACCCTCCTCGCCGTCGTGCTGCTGCTCGCCGGGACGCTCGCCGCCGCCGGGCCCGCGCAGGCCGTGCCCGCCACGCCCGCCCTGACCACCATCCGGACCGGGAACAACCCCGGGTTCGACCGGATCGTGCTCGACCTGTCCGCCGGTTCCACGCCCGGCACCGTCAGCTACCAGCTCGTCGACGAGCTCATCGCCGACCCGAGCACCGAAATCGTGTGGCTGACCGGGGAGTACTTCATCAACATCTCCGCCGGCGCCGCCGTCATGCACGACGAGAGCGGCAACCTCACCTACACCGGGCCGCGGAAGTTCCGGACGCGCACCCTCGCCAACGTCATGGCTGTCGCCGTCATCGGGGACTTCGAGTCCCAGCTGCTGGTCGGGCTCGGCGTGCGGACGCGGACCGCGGTGAACGTCTTCACGCTCACCGCGCCCAACCGCGTGGTCATCGACGTCGCCCACTGAGCGCGGGCGGGGGAGTCAGCCGCGCTCGTACGGGATCTTCTCCCCCGCCTCGACCGCGAACGGCAGGTGGTTGCCCGCCGGCGGCAGCGGGCACGTCGCGAAGTCCGTGAACGCGCAGGGCAGGTTCAGCGCCCGGTTGAAGTCCAGGGTCACCGCGCCGTCGCCGGTTGGGGCGCCGACCGGGAGCGACCGGTTCGCCGCGTACGTCGTGACGCCGCTCGTCTCGTCGGTGAACAGGATGCTGAGCCCGCCGTCGCGGCCGTTGAACGCGGTCAGCGTGTGCGACGCGCCGTCTCGCGTGAAGTGGACCAGGCCCGGCGCCGTGTAGACGTGGCTCAGGCCCTCGACCACGGCGCCCACCGTGGTGGGCCGCGGCGAGTCGAACGGCTCGAAGCGCCCGTCGAGCACCCAGGACGGCGAAGGCTCGTACGCCGGGACGCCGTGGAACGCGCGCAGCACTTCGGCTTTCGGGTCGTGCACGCGGATCAGGTACCCCGATCGGCGGGCCACCTCGATCTCGACGTCGCCGGCCAGCACGCGCGTGCCCGCGCCGCTGTTGACCAGCTCGAAGCGGCGGGTCCCGGTGATCGGCGAACCCTCGTGCGTCAGCGAAGCGCCGGCCGGATCGACGTACGCCGCGTCCGCGTCCTGCCACCAGCGGCCCGGGATGCCCGGGTACTCGCGGGGCTCGGTGGTCAGCCAGTCCAGGGACACCAGCGCCAGCCAGCCGTGCGGCGCCGCGAGGTCCGCCTCGCGCTCGGTCTTCCAGTCCTGCCAGTTCTCGGTGAACGTGCTCATCGCAGGCCCCTTCTGCTCGGCTACGACGGTGCCAACCCGTCGTCTTCGCCGGTATTCCGCGTCCCAGTATCCGGACCCGTGCGCAGCCAGGCGAGCTCACGCTCACCGCCGGCGGGCACGACCACCCGCCGGAACGCCGCCGCGTCGGCGACCGTGTCGTGGAAGCGGTCGGAGACGATCAGCAGCTGGTCGGCCTCCGGCGCCGCCGTCATCGCCGCCTTCAGCTCCTCGGCGTCGCACAGCCACGTCGAGAGCGCGACCGCCGCGCCGCCGAAGTGCGGCGGCCGCAGCACGACGTCACCGTGGTCGGCGGCCAGCCGCAGCCGCAGCCTGCCGAAGTCGTTGAGGTGGCGGTTGCGGCGGCGCAGCGCGTCGTCCACCAGCCCGACCAGCTCGGTCGCGACCCACCGCGGCGGCACCGTCGGCGGGATGACCAGCGTCGTGTGGTCGCCTTCCGGCCGGCGGAACCACGTCGGCGTGCGGTACGGGACGGGGACCTGGTCGAACACCTCGTCCAGCACCCCGTCGAGGGTGGCGCCGAGGTGCACCGCGCGGGCCGTGCGGCCGCGGCTGGGCGCGACGATCCCGATCCGGACGACGGTCGCGGCCACCGGGTCGGTGCGCACGGCCGCTCACTCCCCATCGGCGTCGAACGACCACTGCAGGCCGTAGCTGAGCCCCTGGTGCAGCTCGTGGAACTCGAGCCGGACCTCGCCGACGCGGTTGACCGTCAGCGCGTCCCCCGAGTCGGCGCCGTCGTCGATCACGCGGCCCGGCACGCCGTTGAGCCGCCACACCCGCGCGGGCGGGCCGGTGCGGTCGAACCGGACCCGTATCGAGAACTCTTCGCAGCGGCGCAAGGGAGTCAGGACGTAGTACGGGCGTAGCGCCGTGCGCCGCGGCGCGAAGCGGATGCCGTATTCGTGGCGCTGGCCGAGCCGCAGCGGGCTCGGCAGCCGCATGACGAACTGCGCGTGGCTCGCCGAAACCTGGCGCGCTTCGACGATCTCGCCGCCGAAGAGCGCGTCCGCGGTGATGTCCGGCACCGGGTCGCTGCCCGGGTCGGCCGGCACGCTGAACGGCAGGACCAGCTCGTCGAGCTCGTCGACCTCCGCGACGATCCGGCGTTCCTCCTGCAGGTCCGGCGGGTCGCGGTCGAGCCGGAGCATCGCCTTCATCGACTCGACGTACCAGCCGGCCAGCGGGTGCAGGTCGCGGCCGCGCGGGGGTGCGCCGAGCAGCTCGTCGAGCCGCCGGAAGGCGAGGTCGATGCGGCGACGCGCGGTGCGCGGGTCACGGTCGAGGACGCTGGCCAGCCACGAGATCCGGCGGTCGAGGAACTCCCCCGCGGCCTCTTCGTGCAGGCCGAACGCGGCGAGCGCGGCCAGCCGCAGGTCGGCCGGGAGCCGTCCGCACAGCTCGGTGAGCCGCAGCACCAGCTTCTGGCGCGCGTCGGCGGGCTGGTCGGTGCCGGTGATCCCGCACGCCGCTCCCAGGCAGGGGCCGATCCGCAGGTGCAGGTCGGCCGCGTCGAGCCCGCGGCCGCGACGCAGTTCGTTCAGCTCGCGCACGAACGGGGAGACGTTCTCCGGCGTCATCCGACCCCCTCCCCGGCCCGGTGCGGAAAGAACGGTTCAGATTACCAGCGGCGGTTCCCCCGTGGGGTGACATTTCACGGACACGCATTCGCGAAACGGCCCGGCCGGCCGGCCCCCCACGAGTCGGCCGGCCGGGCTGCGCCGCGGGTCAGACGGCCCCGAAGATCAGGGCCCAGATCGAGTGGCTCTCCATCACACACCTCCTCATCGCTGTACCCAGGCCGAGGCGGAGCCCGGTTTCACCGGGGACGGGAATCGTGCGGCACTCCGCGGGAAAGGAAATCCGGCCGGTCGGCATCTTTTTCTTTTCCGGCCGGACTCCAGAATCGCCGGGTGAGGGCGAGAGTCAGATGCCCGCTGTCACCGCTCTTGTGTGCCGTTTGGCTCAGAACGGGCGAACGCGCGCAGGACGCGCAGCTCCCGGATCAGGATCCGGCGGCGGCCGGTCTCGACGATCCCGCGCTCCCGCAGCATGTGCAGCGCCCGCGCGACGGTCCGCCGGGCGGCGCCGACCTGCGCGGCCATGTCGGCCTGCGACAGCGACGCCTCGACCACGACCCCTTCGGGCACGGCCCGGCCGTGCTCCTCGGCCAGCCGGACCAGCAGCGCCGCGACCCGGCGGCTGACGTCGAAGGCGGCGGAGTCGACCCGCGCCGACTCGGCGTTGCGCAGCCGCGCCGCGACCGTCTTGATCGTCGCGAGGGCGATCTCGGGCCGGGTGCGCAGGACGGCGACGAACTGGGCGCCGGTCAGCTGGAAGACGGTGCAGGGCTCGATCGCGCGGACCGACGCCGTCCGCGGCCGGCCGGTCACCGCGGCGAGGTCGCCCAGCACCTCGCCGGGGCCGCGCAGCCCGAAGAGGACCTCACGGCCGTCTTCGACGATGGTGGAGACGCGCACCCAGCCGGACACGAGCACGTGGACGTGGTCGGAGGGGTCGCCTTCCATGAGCACGACGTCGTTCGCCCGGAACCGGCGGCGGGTGCCCTGGGCGAGCAGGTACTCGCGGTCGGGGCCGGCGAGGTAGGCCAGGAGTGCCCCGTCCGCCTTGTCGTCGTGCGCGTGCATCGGAGGCCTCCCGCTCCGCTCCGGAACTCCACCGTAACCCGGCGTGGCGGCCGGGGGCGAGGGTCGCGACCGGTAGGGTCTCCGCGTGGACGTGGAGATCTACACCGACGGCGCGTGCAGCGGGAACCCCGGACCGGGCGGCTGGGGAGCGGTGCTCCGCTACGGCCGCCACGAGCGCGAGCTCTACGGCGGCGAAGCGACCCCGACGACAAACAACCGCATGGAGCTGACGGCGCCGATCCGTGCTTTGGAGAGCCTGACCCGGCCGTCGCAGGTGCGGGTGTTCACGGACAGCACGTACGTCCGCAACGGGATCACGCAGTGGCTCCCCCGCTGGAAGAACAACGGCTGGCAGACGGCGGCGCGCGAACCGGTGAAGAACGCGGACCTGTGGCAACGCCTCGACGCGGCGATCGGCGGCCACGAGGTCGAGTGGCTGTGGGTGAAGGGCCACGCGGGCCACCCGGAGAACGAGCGAGCGGACCGCCTCGCCGTCCGGGGCGCGCAGGAGGCCCGGGAGTCGGGGAAGCCGGTCAACGCGGGATAGTCCTCAATGGACGGTCAAGAGGCGTGGCACAATGCCCCGGTGCCTCCCGCCTCCTGCCCGTGCGGCCTCGCCGAGTCCTACGCCGCCTGTTGCGGCCGGTTCCACGAAGGCGGCCTCGCGGCTCCGAAGGCCGAACTGCTGATGCGGTCGCGGTTCAGCGCCTTCGCCGTCGGGGACGCCGGTTACCTGCTGCGCACCTGGCACCCCGACACCCGCCCGCGGCGGCTGAGCCTCGACGCCGGCCAGGAGTGGACGCGGCTGGAGATCCTCGGCCGCACCGGGGGCGGGCTGCTTCACACCGAAGGCACCGTCGAGTTCCGCGCGCACTACCGCCACCGGGGCCGGGACGGCTTCCTCGAGGAGAACAGCCGGTTCCGCCGGGCGGACGGCCACTGGGTCTACCTCGACGCGGAAGCCTGATGGAGACCGCGATCGTCGGCGTGGCCGGGGCCCTCCTCGGCATCCTGGCCGGCGGCTTCCTCCAGCACCTGCTCGCGGCCCGCAGCCGCCGCTGGCAGCGCGAAGACTCGCTCGGCAAGCTGAAGCAGACCGTACCTGCGCGCGATCAGCGCCGTCGGCTCGAAGTGATCGCCCTCTTCAAGGCCGATCTCGAGATCGACGCCGTGGCCTGAAACCCGCCACGCGCACCGCCTCCGTCGTGCTAAACAGTGCGGCGATGGGAAAACTGACGCGCCGCGCCCGGGCCAAAGCCGACTACCTCGGCTTCCTCGGCGCCCGGGAGTGGCCGGTCGCCGCCTCCGGGCTGGGGGTGCTCCTCGGGGTGGTCACCATCCTGCCGAGCGCCGTCGGAATCGTGCTCTCGGCCGTCGCGCTCGGGCTGGGCGTCGCCACCTTCACCCGGGACGTCCGGGTGCTGCGCCGCCGGTGGGCGGGGTTCGCCTTCACCACCATCGCCGCGCCGTTCCCGGTGGCCGAACTGCCGCCGCCGTCGGCGTATCCGCCTTCGGAGTACCTCGCCGTGCCCGCCCGCGGGACCGCGCTCGTCAGCGCCGCGATCGACCGGGACCTCCAGACCGGCCGGCACACCATCACCGTCGCCGAGGAGCCCTACCGGCTGCCGCCAGCCCTCAAGGCGACCGCGCCGCACGTGCTGCCGCTGCGGGCGCGCGGCCGGCTGCTGTTCAACGGCCCGATCGTCGGCATGCGCGGCGATCCGCTGCCGGCCACCGGGGCGCGGCCCGCGCCGATCCGGCTGCACCGGGCCCGGTTCTTCGACGCGGTCTGCTCGAACGAGCTCGGCACGCTCCGCATCACCCGCGCGGACACCGGCGAAGAGTACGACCTCCGCAAGACCGAGCTGACCGGCACCGACGGCGCGCTCCGCGAGCTCGGCAGCAGCACGCTGGCCGACCTCGTCGGCGTCTCCACCGTCGCGTTCACCACCGACGGCAAGCTCGTCACCGTCCGGCAGTCGACGCTCAACGCCGTGAGCGGGCTGCTGCTCGCGCCGTCGGGCAGCGGTTCGCTCGAGCCGCAGGACCTGCGCACGCCCGACGGCGGCCCGCGCCGGGCCCTGCACACCGCGGTCTGCGCCGGGATGGACCGGGAGCTGCGCGAAGAGAGCGGACTCGCACCGGCGGACATCCGCGAGACGAAGCTGGTCGGCTTCGCGCGCTGGATGGAACGCGGCGCCAAGCCGGAGTTCTTCGGGGTGACCGAACTGGCCGTCGACAGCACCGAGGTCGCCGCGCGCCGTCCGGTCAGCGGGGAACGTCTCTACAGCGCCGGGCTGACGCTCTTCGACGTCGACCTCGCCACCATCGGCGCGGCGCTGGCCGCCGGTGTCCCGCTGAGCGAAGCACTTCCGCAGCGGATCTGGGAGGACGGCTCACTGCCGCTCCTGCTGGCCCTGCGTGCCGCGGCGGTGTGGCGAGCGGGCCGGGTCTGACCGAAACGCCCCTGTTCTCCGGGTGACCGGACCGCTACTATCGTCCGCAATTGTTAGGGAACTTTACTAACAATGGCCACCTTTCCCTCGCCGCCGCGGTGCCTAGGAGGCGCGCAAGTGAGCTATCGGCAGAGAAGAACCCGGACCCTCCTCGGCGCGGCGGTGCTCGCCGTCGCCACGGTCGGGGCGACCGTCCCGGCGGCGACCGGCCAGGAGCAGGCGAGAGCGGTGGTCACCGCCGCGGCGCCGGCCACCGCGGTGCCCGGCTTCCTGATCCAGACGTCGGCCCAGGTCAGTGACGACTCGGCGGTCTCGAAGCCCGGCTTCAACACCGCCGGCTGGTACCCGGTCGGGCCGCGCTCGACCGTCTACGCCGGGCTGCTGGCCAACGGCAAGTACGCCGACCCGTTCTACTCGACGAACATGAAGAACGTGCCGACCGCGGACTTCAAGGTCCCGTGGTGGTACCGCACCGACCTCACGGTCACCGACACCACCCAGCGCACCTACCTCGACTTCAGCGGGGTGCTGTCCAAGGCCGACGTCTGGGTCAACGGGACGCGGATCGCGGACAAGACGCAGGTCAACGGCGCCTACACACGTCACGACCTGGACATCACCGCACAGGTGAAGGCCGGCGCCAACAGCATCGCGTTCAAGGTCTACCCGAACGACCCCAACAAGGACCTGTCGATGGGCTGGATCGACTGGGCCCAGACCCCGCCGGACCAGAACATGGGCATCGTGCGGGACGTCCTCGTCCGGCGCAGCGGCCCGGTGGCGCTGCGCGGCGGCCACGTCGTCACGAAGCTGACCGGGACGACGCACGCCGACCTCACGGTGAAGGCCGACGTCCGCAACGACTCGGCGGCCGCCGTCTCCACGACGGTCTCCGGCACGGTCGCCGGCAAGGCGATCAGCCAGCCGGTTTCCCTGGCCGCCAAGGAGAAGAAGACCGTCACGTTCCCGGTCATCGGGATCGACAACCCGCAGGTCTGGTGGCCCGCCGGGATGGGCGGGCAGCCGCTCTACGACCTCGACCTGACGGCGAACGTCGGCGGCACGGCGTCGGACACCTCGCACTCGAGCTTCGGCGTGCGCCAGGTGACGGCGACCAACAACTCCAGCGGTGGCCGGTCGTACAAGATCAACGGGCGCCCGCTGCTGATCAAGGGCGGCGGGTACTCCCCCGACCTGTTCCTGCGCTGGAACGAGCAGTACGCGGCGGACAAGCTCGCCTACGTCAAGGACCTCGGCCTCAACACCGTGCGCCTGGAAGGGCACATCGAGCCGGACGAGTTCTTCGACCTCGCCGACAAGATGGGCGTGCTGACACTGCCCGGCTGGGAGTGCTGCGACAAGTGGGAAGGCCAGGTCAACGGCAGCGAGAAGGGTGACCCCTGGACCGCGGCCGACTACCCGGTCGCCAAGGCGTCGATGACCGCGGAGGCCGAGCGGCTGCGCGACCACCCGAGTGTCATCTCCTTCCTGATCGGCAGCGACTTCGCGCCCGACGCGACGATCGAGAAGAACTACCTCGACGCGCTCAGCGCCGCGGACTGGCCCACCCCGGTGGTCCCGGCCGCGTCGGCGAAGTCGTCGCCGCAGCTCGGCGCGTCCGGCATGAAGATGAACGGGCCGTACGACTACGTCCCGCCGAACTACTGGTACGACAAGGCGCACAGCGACCTCGGCGGCGCGTGGGGCTTCAACTCCGAAACCAGCGCCGGGCCGGACATCCCGACGATGGACACGCTCAAGCGGATGATGTCCTCGAGCGAGCTCGACACGATGTGGAAGAGCCCGTCGACCGCGCAGTACCACCGGTCTTCGTCTTCGACGTTCGCCAACCTGAAGCTGTTCGGCGACGCGCTCACCGGCCGCTACGGCAAGCCGGCGAGCCTCGACGACTTCGTCCGGAAGGCGCAGCTGGCGCAGTACGAGAACGTCCGCGCCGAGTTCGAGTCGCACTCGCGCAACTTCAGCGACAGCTCGAACCCGTCGACCGGGATCATCTACTGGATGCTCAACAGCGGCTGGACGTCGCTGCACTGGCAGCTGTTCGACGCCTACCTCGACCAGAACGGCTCCTACTTCGGGGCCAAGAAGGCGAACGAGCCGCTGCACATCCAGTACTCGTACGACACCAAGTCCGTCGTGGTGGTGAACCACAACCACGACGCGGCGTCGAACCTGACCGCGTCGGTCAAGCTCTACAACCTGGACGGGACGGAGAAGTTCACCCAGTCCAAGGCCGTTTCGGTCGGCGGTGACGGCGCCAAGACCACGGCGCTGACCATCGGCTCGGTGAGCGGCCTGTCGACGACGTACCTGGCGAAGCTGGTCCTGACCGACGGCTCGGGCAAGGAGGTCAGCCGCAACGTCTACTGGCTGTCCACCAAGGCCGACACGCTGAACTGGGACTCGAGCGACTGGTACTACACGCCGACCTCGTCCTACGCGGACCTGTCCGGGCTCAACGGCCTGGCGCAGGTGTCGCTGGGGTCGACGGCCACGTCGACCGCCAACGGTGACGGCACCACGACGACGAAGGTGACGCTGACGAACGGCTCGGCGAACAAGGTGCCGGCGTTCTTCGTCGACGCGCACGTGCTCGGCGCGGCGAACGCGCCGGTGCTGCCGGTGCGGTGGACCGACAACCAGGTCAGCCTCTGGCCGGGCGAGTCGGCCACGCTCACGGCGACGTACCGGACCGCGGACCTCAAGGGCGCCAAGCCGTCCGTGCGGGTCGCGGGCTGGAACACCGGGTCGAAAACGATCCCGGCGGACGGCACGACCGGCCCGGGTGACCCGGACCCGGGCACGCCTGCCGACTACCAGGCCGAGAACGCGACGATCACCAGCGGCGTCGCGGAGTCGAACCACGACGGCTTCACCGGCACCGGGTTCGTCAACTACGACAACACCACCGGCAGCGCGGTCGAGTTCTCGGTCGACGCGGCCGCGGCGGGCAGCGCGAACGTCGTGCTGCGCTACGCCAACGGCACCACGGTGAACCGGCCGATGGACATCACGGTGAACGGCGCCAAGGTGGCGTCGGCCGTGGCGTTCGGCGGCACGGGGAACTGGGACACCTGGCAGACGGTCACCATCCCGGTGACGCTGACCACCGGGACGAACAAGATCAAGGCGACCGCGACGACCGCCAACGGCGGCCCGAACGTCGACAAGATCACCGTCTAGGAACCGGGCCGGGGCGGTTCGCGCCGCCCCGGCTCAGTCCCAGAGCAGGCGCTGCTCGCGGTCCGGGTCGGACACGGTCGTGGAGACGTCGTCGAAGAGGCGCGTCACACGGTCGGCCGGGGTGTAGCGCGGCCAGCCGGGGTCGCCGGTGGTGACGAACCGGACCCAGGCGCCGGACATCTCCGTTGCCAGCGCTTGGAAACGCTCGGTCGGGCGGGTGCGGCCCGCGAACAGGAACCGCCAGTTCCTGTTGTCGATGTCGTCGAACACCAGCGGCAGGTCGAGCCCGTGCGGCGCGCCCAGGCCACGGCCCCGGGGCGCGATCCGCCAGTCGAGGCGGTACATCCAGGCGTCCGGCTGCTTCTCGGCGAAGCGGATCGCCGGGATCCACCAGTCCCCCGCGGTCAGCGCCCGGTTGCGGATCTGGTCCGCGGGCCAGTCGAGCAGCTCGGTGTAGGCCGCGACGGCCTTCTCGATCTCGGCGTCGTCCAGCATCGTCGAGCCGACGCCCAGGAGCTTCGCGCCACCGGACTGCAGCCAGCTGAAGAGGTCTTCCTCGTCGGCCGTCGTCCCGATGAGCAGCGGAACCTCGCGGACGCCGTCGAGCGGGCGTTCCGGCAGCAGCTCGTCCCCGACGACCACACGGTAGGTGACCTTGGTGCCGGACACCGCCGAAACCCGTTGCTGCGCTTCGAGAATCCGCTTGACCGGCAAGGTCGCGAGGTCGCCCGGGGCAACGTCCAGTTCGGACAGCACCGCCGAAGCGACCGCCGCGCCCTCGGCCGGGGTGTGCACGACCGAGCCGACGCCGGTGCCGCTCTGCACGATCGCCTGGTGGACGAGCCCGCGCGTGGCGGGCACGGCGAGCAGCGTCCCGACCGTGCGCCCGCCGTTGGACTGCCCGGCGAGCGTCACCCGGCCCGGGTCGCCGCCGAACGCGCCGACGTTCTCGCGCACCCACTCCAGCGCGGCGACCTGGTCGCGCAGGGAGAGGTTCGAATCGGCGACGCCGGGCAGGTGCAGCAGGCCGAGGACGCCGAGCCGGTAGCCGACGGTCACGACGACCACGCCCCGGCGCGCGTACGCCGAAGCGTCGAACTGGTGCGGCGCGCCCATCACGCCGCCCCCGCCGTGGATCCACACCAGCACGGGGTACGAGCCGGGCGACGCGGGCGCGTAGACGTTCAGAGAGAGGCAGTCCTCGTCACCGGTGAAGCCCCGCCCGGTCAGCTCCGGCTGCGGCGCCCGCGCGGCCCACTTCGTCGCGTCACGCTCGCCGGACCAGGGCCGCGCCGGGCGCGGTGCGCGGAACCGCAGCTCCCCCACCGGCGGCTCGGCGTAGGGCACGCCGAGGAACGTCCTGACCCCGTCCTGTTCGGACCCGCGCAGCGCGCCGGCCGCGGTCTCCACCGTCGTCACGCGTCCAGCCTAGGCGCGGGACTTGCCCTGGAGCGCACTCCAGGATGTTGACTGGGGCACACACACTGGGAGGAAATCTTGACCGCAGCAGAGAACAAGCAGCTCCTCAGAACCGCCTTCGACGCCTGGGGCGCCGGCGACATCCGGCCGCTGATCGCCGCCATGGCCGATGACGTCGTCTGGACCGTCGGCGGGCACAACAGCTGGTCCGGCAGCTTCGCCGGCAAGGACTCGGTCCGCCGGAACCTGCTCGCGCCGCTCGGCGAGCAGTTCGAAGGCACCTACACCAGCACCGCGAGCCGGTTCGTCGCCGAGGACGACGTCGTCGTGGTCGAGACGCGGGGCAGTGTGGCGACCAAGGCCGGGCCCCGGTACGACAACCGGTACTGCTTCGTCTTCCGCGTCGAGGACGGCCGGATCCGCGAGATCACCGAGTACCTGGACACGCAGCTGGTCGCCGAGGTGCTCCCGGAGCTGGCCAGGTGACACGCGCCGCGAGCGGCGGGTAATGATTACCCCGTGCACATCGCGGCAGAGATAGTGGCGCTGGTCGTGACGGTCCTCGTCGTCAGCGCCGTGGCGCGGCGGCTGGACTGGTCCGCCCCGCTGTGCCTGATCGTCGTCGGGGTCGGGGCGTCCTACGTCCCCGGCGTCCCCGAGTACCACCTCGACCCCGAGGTCGTGCTGCTCGGCCTGCTGCCGCCGCTGCTCTACTCGGCGGCCATCCAGACGTCGCTGGTCGACTTCCGGAAGAACCGCGGGGCGATCGGCCTGATGTCGGTCGGGCTGGTCGTGTTCACCGCGTTCGGCGTCGGGCTGGTCGCCTGGGCCGTGATCCCCGGCCTCCCGCTGGCCGGCGGGATCGCGCTCGGGGCGATCGTCGCCCCGCCGGACGCGGTCGCCGCCAGCGTCGTCGCCCGCCGGGTCGGCATGCCCCGCAAGCTGATCCGGCTGCTGGAGGGCGAGAGCCTCTTCAACGACGCGGCCGCGCTGGTCGCCCTGCGCACGGCCATCGCCGCGCTCGCCGGCTCGGTCAGCTTCTGGCAGGTCGGCGCGGACTTCCTGCGCGCGGCCATCGGCGGGATCGTGCTCGGGCTGGTCGTCGGGTTCGTGGCCGCGTTCATCCGCGCCCGGCTGAACGAGCCGGTGCTGGACACCGCGCTGTCGTTCGCGGTGCCGTTCATCGCCTACATCCCGACCGAGGCGATCCACGGCTCCGGCGTGCTGGCCGTCGTCGTCGCCGGGCTCATCCTGGGGCACAAGGCGCCGAAGATCCTCTCCGGCTCGGCCCGGCTGGCCAGCAGGCTGAACTGGCAGACCATCGCGTTCCTGCTGGAGAACATGGTCTTCCTGCTGATCGGCCTGCAGCTGCGGCGGATCCTGTCCGAAGTGGGCGAATCCGGGCTGTCGCTGGCCATGCTGACCTGGATCTGCGTGGCGGTGCTCGCCGCGACGATCTTCACGCGGATGCTGTGGCTGATCGGCATCGGCACGGTGAAGCGGCTGGAGCGGCGGTTCCTGCCCGGCAAGACCCGGGCGAAGATCTGGCCGTGGCGCTACTCGGCGGTGATCTCCTGGGCGGGCATGCGCGGGGTCGTCACGCTCGCCGCGGCCTTCGTGCTGCCGGCGGACACCCCGCAGCGGGCCGTGCTGGTGCTCGCGGCGTTCGTCGTCGTGGCCGGCACGCTCGCGGTGCAGGGCATGACGCTGCCACCGCTGATCCGGCGGCTGCGCCTGCCGCGGCCGGACCCGGCGGAGGACGCGCTGCAGGAGGCGTCCGTGCTGCACGACATGACCACCGCGGCGCTGGCGAAGCTCGAGGAGATCCAGCAGCCGGACGACCCGCCGGAGATCATCCAGCGCATCCGCGACCGGCTGCAGAACCGCTCCGACTCCGCGTGGGAGCAGCTCGGCCGGCAGAGCGTCCTGGCCGAGACGCCGAGCGACGCCTACCGCCGCCTGCGGATCCAGCTCCTCGAAGTCGAACGTGAGCAGTTCCTGAAGGCCCGCGACGCCGGCAGCGCCGACGACGACGTCCTGCGGAAGGTCCTGGAGCGGCTCGACATCGAAGAGTCCATGCTGGACCGCGACGAGGAGGAGCCCGACGTCGAAGGCCGCGAGCTGCGCACCCCGGCCGCGACGGCCGGTTCGTGCAAGCACCTGGCCCACGAGTGGGTCGACCGCGACCCCAGCTCGCCGGACACCTGCGCCGCCTGCATCGAGGAGGGCACCACCTGGGTGCACCTGCGGATGTGCCTGAAGTGCGGCAACGTCGCCTGCTGCGACTCCTCGCCGCGCCGGCACGCCACCCGGCACTTCCACGAATCCCGCCATCCGGTCATGCGCAGCTTCGAGCCGGGAGAGACGTGGCGATGGTGTTTCGTGGACAAGCAGCTCGGCTAACCTCGGGGCCATGACGACGCCTGAGCAGGAGATCGAATACCGCCAGCACCGGTTCGCACCGCCGTCTGGGGCGACCGAGATCTTCCTGGTCCGACACGGCGAATCCGCTCCCGCGCGGGCCAGCCGGCCGTTCGACCTCGTGGACGGCCAGGCCGACCCGGACCTCGCGCCGGAGGGCCGCGACCACGCCCAGCGCGTCGGCGTCCGGCTGGCCGGCGAGCGGATCGACGCGATCTACGTGACGACCCTGCGCCGCACGGTGCAGACGGCGGCGCCGCTGGCCGAGAAACTGGGGATCACGCCGGTCGTCGAGCCGGACCTGCGCGAGATCCACCTGGGCGACTGGGAGAACGGGCTGTTCCGGAAGCACACGACCGACGGCCACCCGATCGTCGACCGGCTGTGGGCCGAGCAGCGCTGGGACGTCATCCCGGGCGCGGAGTCCGACGAGGCGTTCGGCGCCCGGCTGCGCGGCGCGCTGACGCGGATCGCCGCCGCGCACCCGGACCAGCGCGTCGCAGTGTTCACCCACGGCGGTGTGATCGGCGAGGTGTTCGCGCAGGCCAGCCGTTCGGTCGAGCGCTTCGCGTTCCTCGGCGCCGACAACGGGTCCGTCTCCCACCTGGTGCTGCACGGCGACAACTGGATCGTGCGGCGCTTCAACGACACGTCGCACCTGGCCAACCCGCTGGGCTGAGCTTGGCCTGCGGAACTCAGACGGCGCAGCTGAAGAGGCGCCCCGGCTCGGTCATGGTCTTCTCGGCGACGACGGCGCCGTCGACGACGATCCGGCAGCGCAGCTCGCCGGGGCCGGGGTTGCGTGCGGCGATGGAGTAGAACTCGGTGCGGCCGGCCGGGCCGACCCGGGTGAAGGCCGCCGACCACGGTGTCGTGACCTGGGCCTGCTGGACCAGCGCGGACGCCTCGGCGGCGTAGGTGACGTTGCCGGCGCCGTCCGCGCCGAGCAGCTCGTAGACGACGGAGTGGCTGACGGTGGCGACGGCGGCCGGCACGACCGGCGCGGCGACGGGCGCTTCCTTCGCCGGGCCGCGCGAGGACCTGGGGACTACGTACGACGTCACCGCGAAGGCCGCGGCGAGCACGACGAGGACAACAACGACGTTTCCGGCCGGCTTGGCCCGGCGCGCGCAGTCACGGGCCGGCTCGGTCGCGGTGGGAACACCCATGGAGAGGTCTTCTCTCGTCGCGCGCACTCCCGTCGAGTGCGTCGTGTATATCTCGCCGTGACCTCACTGCGCGTTAGCGGCGTTTCGCGAGAAGTCCAACTTTCACCCAAACGGGTGCTCAGTCCACCAGCCCCGCCTCGGCGAGCATCCGCAGCACCCGCTGCCCGGCGGGCGGGCAGACCGAGGCCTCGGCCGAGCTGAGCCAGGCGGCCTCGGCGATCTCCCGCGACGGCGCCGGCTCGCCCTTGTGCTCGGCGGTATAGCAGGTCATCCGCACCAGCCGGCCGTCGGCGAACCCGTCGGCCTGCTCCTCGAGGGCGGCGAAGAACCGGAAGCTCAGCGGGTCGAGCTCGACGCCGAGCTCTTCGCGGATCTCGCGACACAACCCCGCGACGTCGCCTTCGCCCGGTTCGCGTTTGCCGCCGGGGAGGTAGAACTTGGCTTTCCCGCTGGTGCGGACCGACAGCAGCCGCCGGTCGCGGACGTGGATCCAGGCCAGTGAGTCGATGGGTTCGGTGGAGTTTTTGTCGGTCCCCGGGTGCATGATGCGGAGTATGTACGAAGAGGCGGCGCCACCCGGCCCGCTGGCGGGCGTGGCCCGCTGCGTGTGGCGATCGGCTTCGGCGGGCCCGAAGCGAATCGTCCCCGACGGCTGCCTGGACCTGGTCGTCGGCGACGGAGGGGTGTTCGTGGCGGGCCCGGACACGGCGGCGTGGTCATCGGTGACCCGGCCGAACGCGGAGCTGCGAGGGGTCCGGTTCACGCCGGGCCGGGCGTCGGCGGTGCTGGGCGTTGCGGCGGACGAGCTACGCGACCGCCGGGTTGCGTTGGGAGAGTTGTGGGGGCGGTCGGGGGAAGTACTGGCTGAGCGGCTGCTGTCGGGTGAGTTGACGCCTGCGCAAGCGGTTGCGTCTCGGATCTCGGCGGTGGAGGTCGGGCCGGTGGATCCGGCGGTGGCGGCGTTGATCGACCGGCTGGACGCGGGAGCGGCGAGGGTCGCCGAGGCGGTGGCGATGCTTGCGCGGCCGGTGGTTGAGCCTGCCGCTGAAGCCGGACTCGCCCCGCCTCGCGTGTACTCCGCGGAAGCGGCGGCCGAGCTGGCTCGGCGAGGCGGGCACCTCACTGAAGCCGAACTCGCCCGGCTTGGTCGGTCGCACGTGTACTCCGCGGAGGCGGTGGCCGAGCTGGCTCCGCGAGGCGGGCAGGTCACCGAAGCCGAACTCGCCCGGCTTGGTCGGTCGCACATGTCGTCCGCGGCAGCGGCGGCTGGACTGGCCCGGCGAGGCGGGCGGGTCACCGAAGCCGAACTCGCCCGGCTTGGCCGGTCGCACGTGTCCTCCGCGGAAGCGGCGGCCGGACTGGCCCGGCGAGGCGGATCGGTGACTGAAGCCGGACTCGGTCCGGCGCATGCCGCTTACGCCGCGGCGGTGGCTGAGCTGGCTCGGCGAGGCGAGCACCTCACTGAAGCCGAACTCGCCCGACTCAGTCCGGCGCATGCCCCCTACGCAGCAGCGGCGGCCGAGCTGGCTCGGCGAGGCGGGCCCGGGCCGGATCTCGTGGCGGCGCGGATCGAAGATCCCGCCCGTTCCGTCACCGTGAGTGAGCGGCGGCTGCGGCGACGGTTCGTCCAAGCGGTGGGTTACGGCCCCGCCACCTACCTCCGCGTCACCCGGTTCCAGCGCGCCGTCGCGCTCGCGCCGCACACTTCCGGGCTCGCCGCGCTGGCGGCCGCCGCCGGGTATGCCGACCAGGCGCACCTCAGCCGGGACTGCCGGGCGCTGACCGGGCTCACCCCTCGCGCCTACTTCCCCGGTCCCTCCACTGTGGACGCGCCGGTGCGTGACCGGCGACGTTCGGCGTAACCCGTGCGGGCTAACCGAAGGGGAATATCGAGCCAGGAAGTAAGCGGACGGTAAACGACCACGAAGGGCGCTATTCTCCCCTCGACGAGTGATCAGGGAGGGCGTGTGGCCACCATCAGCGACGTCGCGGCGAGGGCCGGCGTCTCCACGGCGACCGTGTCGCGCGCGCTCAACGGGAAGTCCACTGTGGACCCGACGCTCGCCGCGCGCGTGCAGGAGGCCGCCGCCGAGCTCGGGTATCACCCGAACGGGCTGGCCCGGAACCTGCGCCGCCAGGAGACGGCCGTGCTCGCGCTGATCATCTCCGACGTCGAAAACCCGTTCTTCACGGCCATCGCGCGCGGCGTCGAGGACCTCGCGCAGCGGTCCGGGTACTCGGTCGTGCTCTGCAACTCCGACGAGAACGAGGAGAAGGAGCGCCGCTACATCGAGGTCGCGCTGCAGGAGCGGGTCGCCGGGGTGGTGCTCTCGCCCACCGGCCGGTCGACGAACGTCGAGGGCCTGCGCCGTCAGGGCACGCCGCTGGTGGCGGTCGACCGGCCGCTGCCGGCCGAGGCGGGCGACCAGGTGCTGGTCGACACGCGCCACGCCGCCGCCGAGGCGACCCGGCACCTGCTGGCCGGCGGCTACCGGCGCGTCGCCTGCCTCACGGGCCCGACGGGCGTCCGCACGGCCGACGACCGCCTGGCGGGCTACGCCGACGTCGTCGGCGAAGCGAACGTAGTGGCACGGCGAGCGGAATACCGCGCGGAGGGCGCCCGGCTGGCGGCGCTGGAGCTGCTCGACGAGCCGTCCCCGCCGGACGCGCTCCTGGTCGCGAACAGCACGATGGCGATCGGAGTACTCGAAGCGCTCTCGGCACGCGGCCTGCGCTCCGGCCGCGACGTCGGCATCGTCTCGTTCGACGACGCCCCGTGGACAACGCTGATCGACCCCCCGCTCACAGTGGTGGCGCAACCGGCCTACGAGGTCGGCCGCGTGGCGGCGCAGCTTTTGCTGGCGAGGATTTCCGACGGCAGCCGTGACGCGACGACGACCACGCTGGAAGCCAGGCTGATCGAGCGGAAGAGCTCCCGCCGCTGACCCGGCTGCACCCAGAAGGTCGGCTCGCATACTCCGACGGACGACACGCGTACTCCCGGCGGCCGACACGCGTACCCAGACGGACGACACGCACCCCAGACCGCCGACTCATGTACCTCGACGGTCGACTCCCGCACCCGGAAGGTCGGCTCGCGTACCTGGACGGACGACTCTCGTATCCAGATGGACGACACGCGTACCTGGGTGGACGACACTCGCACTCAGCGGCCGACACGCGCGCCGAAAGCATCGGCTCTCGTGCCCGGGAAGGAGTCAGCTCGCGTGCGGAGGGGGCGGGACAGACGTGGGGGGGGGGGGGGGGGGGGGGGGGGGGACAAAAACCGCGCCCCCCCCCCCCCCCCCCCCCCCCCCCCCCCCCCCCCGCCCCACCCCCTGTGTCCCCCATGGCCGGCGTCAACCCGCCGGATCCTGTGAGCACGGAGCGGAAATCGTTTACTCACACGGAACGTAAGGCCGGAAGCGCGGAGTGTCAAGCCTGGACAACCTCGCTCGTTCCGGTCAGACTAGCCGGAAGTTGCCTACTCAACGTGTTGACTGATGTGCGGTAAGTGTCGATCTCTGGTGAATTCGCCCACAGATCGGGCAAGAAACCGCACGAACCCGCACACGCGCGCTGTTTCGGGTTAATCTGAACCGCATGTCTGTAGCGCTGGAGAACATCCTCGCCAAGGCGGGCCTGAAGGTCGACGCGAACGAGTTCCTCACGCTCGTCGAAGACGCGGCGCGCAGACTGTCCCCACCGAATCCGGATCCCTCGCACTACTTCTCCGCCGACCAGCGGGCCGCGCTCGCCGACGTCGGCCTCGACCTCTCGCCGAGGCGCGAAGAAGAGCCGGACTTCCGGGCGCGCACCGTCGCCGCCCACGCCGTGCTCGCCGAAGGCGCGCTCAGTGTCAACGAAGCCGCGAAAGCCCTCGGTGTCGACGACAGCCGGATCCGGCACCGCCTCAAGGAAGGCCGGCTGACCGGCTGGAAGGACGGCGGCTGGCGGCTCCCGGCGTGGCAGTTCGCCGGCTCCGGGGTGCTGCCCGGCCTCGAGGTCGTCCTCAAAACCCTGCCCGACGACCAGCCCGCGCTGGTCGTCGCCGCGTTCATGAGCACTCCCCAGCCCGACCTGGTGATCAACGACCACCCGGCGACGCCGCGCCAGTGGCTCCTTTCCGGGGGTGACCCGGAGCACGTCGCGCGCCTCATCGCCACGCTCGGCTCGCCGTTCTAGGCTGGACCACCCCGAGCAAGATCACCGACAAGGACGGACCACCCCCGACCCATGGCCCGGCTACCGCTGCCGCCCGCCCGATCCGTCCTGGTCCGGCAGCTGAACCGCGCCAACGACGTGGTGACGGTCCAGCCCGCGACCAGGCTGGTGCGGATCTTCACGGCGCACGGCAACCACCCCCAGCAGTGGAACTCGTTCCGCTACACCGGCCCGCTCCCGCACGGCCGGTTCGACCAGCAGTCGCCCGGCCGCGGCGGCGCGCCGGTCACCGACCCCGCGAACGGGGTCCTGTACTTCGGCCTCACCGTCCGCACGTCGGTCGCGGAGGTCTTCCAGACCAGCTCGACGGTCGACCGCCGCACGCGCGGTCCCCGGCTGGTGGTCGTCCGCCCGACCCGCACCCTGCGCCTGCTCGACCTGACCGGCCTCTGGCCGACCCGGGTCGGCGCGTCCCAGGAGATCTCGAGCGGGCCGAAGAAGCTGACGCAGGCCTGGGCGCGCGCGATCCGCGGCGCGTTCAGCGACCTCGACGGCCTCTGGTACCGCTCGTCGATGGACTCCGGCGACCCCGCGATCTGCCTCTGGGACCCGCCCGCGGGCGCGGCGCTGCCGATCGCGCCGGACGTCCTGTTGCCGCTGGACCACCCCGGCCTGGACGTCCCGCTCGGCCGCGTCTGCGAAGAGCTGAACTACACGCTGCTGAACTGAGCCTCGAGCAGCGGGACGATCGCGCGCAGGTCGTCCCCGTCGACGAGGTGGGTCGCGACGGCCCGCGCCGCCGGAGCCGCGTTGAAGCCGATGCTCATCCCGACGGCGGCGAACAGCGGCAGGTCGGACCGGCTGTCCCCGACCGCGACGCACCGCTCCGGCGCAACCCCCCCGGGCCAGCGCGAAGTCGCGCTTGCCGTACTCGTCCAGGTGCGCGGCGACGCGGCCGGTGTAGCGCCCGTCCGCGGTCTCGGGCACGGGCCCGCAGTAGGCGGTGAACCCGAACCGGCCGGCGAGCATCCGGCCCACCGGCGTCCACGCGAGCGTCGTGAGGATCGGCACGAGACCGTGGTCGTGGCACCACGCCACCGTCTCGGCGATCCCGCCGACCAGCGGCAGGGTCTCGAGCCGGGCCGAGACCTCGGTTTCGGTGTGCCCGGCCCAGCCTCGGGCGTCGATGACCGACGCTTCCTGGTTGGTCATCCGGCCCGCGTCGTAGGCCGCTTCGGCCGCCACGAGCTCGGCCTCGTGGCCCAGCGCCGCGGCCACCCACGCGCAGGAGCTCGTGCCGGGCACCAGGGTGCCGTCGACGTCGAAGCACACCAGGCCCTCAGCCAAGGGTGCCCCGCGGGCAGACGAACCCCACGATCTCCGACTCGATCAGCCCGGCCTGCTCGGCCGGATCGGCGTCGAGGATCGCTCGGGTCTCCGCTTCCGACGTCCGGAAGAACGCCACTCCCGTCACCGGCAGCGACGCCGACGGCTCCGGCACCGAGCCCGCGAACAGCAGCGATCCGGCCGCCTGCTGGGCGCGGGCCGCGGACAGGTGCCGGGCGCGGAGCTCGCGGGCCATCTCCTCGGAGATCTCGCCGGCGCGGGGACCGGCCCGGAACAGCACCATCCGCCAGGTCTCGAGCTCGAAGTCCACCTCGGGCACCGTCATGGCACGTCAAGCTACAGCTGCCGCGCCCACCATTCCAGGATCGCTTCGAACCGCTGGACGCGGTGTCGCGGCCGGCCGGAGCGGGACAGCTCGTGGCCCTCGCCCGGGAACAGCAGCAGCTCCGCCGGCGCGCCCGCGCGCCGCAGCGCGACGAACATCCGCTGCGCCTGCTCCAGCGGGCACCGCCAGTCCTGCTCCGAATGCACCACCGCGAACGGGATCTTGATCTGCGCCGCGTACGTGAGCGGCGACCGGTCGCGCTGCACCTCCGGCGACGTGCCGATGTAGGAGTCGACGAAGAAGTAGCCGATGTCGGAGCTGCCGACCATCGAGTCCCACGCGTTGACCGCGCGCTCGCTCCACGCCGCCTTGAACCGCTCGCCGTGGTGGGCCGCCAGCCAGCTCGTCATGAACCCGCCGTACGAACCGCCCATGATGCCAACGCGCGAGGCGTCCAGGTCCGGCCGCTCGAGCGCCACGTCGAGCAAAGCCAACACGTCGTCGACGTCGACCGTGCCGAACGCCTCCGTGATCGCGTGGCCGTGGGTCTGCCCGTAGCCCGCCGACCCGCGCGGGTTGCCGAGCACCACCGCGTACCCCGCGGACGCGTACACCTGCGCCTCGTCGAACACCGCCCAGTCCTGCTGGGTGAACGGGCCGCCGTGCACCACGCGCAGCACCGGGTGCGGACCCTCGCCCTCGGGCAGCACCAGCCAGCCGTGCACCGGGTAGCCGTCCGGCGCGGTGGTCTCCAGCTCGACGAGCGGCCGGATCCCCTTGTCCCGCAACGGCTTCGAGTAGTCGGTCAGCACACGCGGCGCGCCGTCGCCGAGCAGCACGACCTCACCCGACGTCGACGGCGTCGCGAGCACCGCCGCGAGCACCGTGCCGTCCAGCGTGAACGACCGGACGACGGTGCGGTCCGCGTAGACCACCGGAAGGTCGGCGAGCGGGGCGTCGGTGGCGGTGACGGCGACCGCGCGCAGCTCGACCGCGCCGCGGTGGCGGACGGCCACGAGCACGTCGTCACCGCGCGGCGCCGGCGGGCCGGCGGAGGTCTCGCAGTCCACCGTTTCGATGTCGGTCAGCCGGCGGGCCTTCACCGGGCCGACGCCGAACTCCGGTGTGGCCGCGTAAAGCCCGGTCATCGCGGCTTCGCGATGCTCCTCAAAGGACTGTCCGAAGTAGAACAGCGTACCGTCGGCGCCGAACACCGGATGCTCCGAATACCCCGCGGTGCGCACGACGACCTCGGGCTCGCCACCCTCGGCGGAGATCGCGCAGACGTCGCGCGCGTCGCTCTCGGCCGCACCCCAGTCCGGCGGCGCGGTGAAGACGACGCGGGCGCCGTCCGGCGTCCACACCGGGTGGGTCACGTCGAAGCCGTCACCGGTCAGCGGCTCGGGTTCGAGGGGCCCGTCCTCGGTCGCGTCGAGGACGAACAGCCGCTGCATCCGGTCGCGCAGGAAGCCGACGTCGTCGATCCGGTAGTCCATCCGCGTGATCCGTCGCGGGGCCTCGGCCATGGCTTCCGGAGTCTCGCCGTCGGTGTCCTCGGTGCCGTAACGACCGGCCTCGGGCACCCGCGCGGTGAAGGCGACGCGCCGCGAGTCCGGCGCCCAGACCGGCTCCCCGGCGCCGAGGTGCAGCGCCGTCAGGCGCCGGGCCTCCCCGCCGTCGGCCGGCATGACGTGCAGCTGGGGGCTCCCGTCGGCACCCTTGCCCTCCCCCGCGCGGAGGAACGCCACCCAGCGCCCGTCCGGGGAGATCGCCGGCGCCGAGTCGCGCGGACCGTGGGTCCACGCGGCTTCACCGCCGTCGAGGGACACCCGCCGCAGCGCGCTGTGCGCGGCGTTCGTCTTCAGGTCGGGTTTCTTCAGCGCGGTGAGCAGCAGGTTCCCGCGCAGGGCGGGACGGCCGGGGACGACGATGTGTTCGATGTCGGCAGGACGCACGTCCCCGACCGTACCCGAATTCCTTAGCTGTGCGAACGACCTAGGCGACGACCTGTTTGCGTTCGTCGCGCCGCGCCTTCGCCAGGCTCGCCACCGTCGTGATGGTCAGCACGACGACGATCACGCCGAGGGAGATCCAGTTGTTGATGTCCAGCCAGTCCGGGACGACGTGGTACTCGTGCAGCGCGTGCAGGAACAGCTTCGCGCCGATGAAGGCGAGGATCACCGCGAGGCCGTAGCTGAGGTAGACCAGCTTGGTCACCAGGCCGCCGAGCAGGAAGTACAGCTGCCGCAGCCCCATCAGCGCGAACGCGTTGGCGGTGAAGACGAGGAACGCCTCCTGCGTGATGCCGAAGATCGCCGGGATCGAGTCGACGGCGAAGAGCAGGTCGGCCGAGCCGATGGCCACGATGACCAGCAGCATCGGCGTGATCATCCGCTTGCCGTTCAGCTTCACGGTGTAGTGGTGGCCGTGGTAGTCGTCGGTCACCGGGGCGATCTTGCGGACCTGCCGGGTGACGGCGTTCTCGTGGTACTCCTCGTCGTCACCCTTGCCGCGGACCATGCTGATCGCGGTCCAGACGAGCACCGCGCCGAAGAGGAAGAACACCCAGACGAACTGCTCGATCAGGGCCGCGCCGATGAAGATGAAGACGCTGCGCATCGCCAGCGCGAGCAGGATGCCGACCAGCAGCACCCGGTGCTGGTGGATGGCGGGCACCTTGAACGACGCCATGATGATCATGAAGATGAACAGGTTGTCGACGCTCAGCGAGTATTCGGTGATATACCCGGTGAAGAACTCGACACCCGGGTCGTGCCCGCCGAAGATCCACACGCCGGCGCCGAAGACGACCGCGCACGCGATGTAGAAGATCACCCAGCGAGCGGCTTCCCCCGTGGTCACTTCGTGCGGCTTGCTGTCGACGATCACCAGGTCGAGCGCGATCAGGGCCAGCAGGCCACCGATCGTGGCGATCCACAGCCACAGGGGGACAGTCATGGAACCAGAACCTCCGGATAGTGCGCATGAGCAACTAACCGGAGGTCTCTTCCGCCGGTGCGAACACCGGCCGACGGTGCCGGGGGCGCTGGGCCACCGTGCTGACGACACCGCCGCGGAGGAATACTCCCCTCACAGCGCGTCCAGTTTGCCGGTTACCCCCGGTCGAACGCCAGCCGGGGTTGCCAGTGTCACCACTTTGGTCCTGTTATCCGGGTCACTCCGCCCGCCGTTGAGGGCACTCTCAGGAAACTTCACATACGGTCACCCCGTGCCCCGACTCCCGCTCCCACGCACCCGCGGAGCCCGCCTCACCGCGCTCGCCGCCGTCGTCGTGGTCCTGGCCGCCGGCGCGGTCTTCTGGATCACGCGGCCCGCGGCGCCCCCGCCCGTGCCCACGCAGGACGCGTTGGTCGACATGCCCGCCGCGCCCGGCTCGGCGGAGCAGGTCAAGATCGACACGACCACCTACCTGCCCGCCACCGTGCCCGCGCCCGCGGTGCTGCTCGCGCACGGCTTCGGCGGGGACAAGACCAGCGTCGCCGACGACGCCCGCGAGCTCGCGCGGAAGGGTTTCGTCGTGATGACGTGGTCCGCGCGCGGGTTCGGGAAGAGCACGGGCAAGATCGGGCTGAACGACCCGGCCGGCGAGGTCGCCGACGCGAGCCGCCTGATCGACCGGCTCGTCGCGCAGCACCAGGTCACCACCGACCCGAGCGGCGACCCGAAGGTCGCGGTCACCGGCGCCTCCTACGGCGGCGCGCTCTCGCTGCTGCTGGCCGGCACCGACAAGCGCGTCGACGCGATCGCCCCGGTGATCACCTACAACGACCTCGCCCAGGGCCTGGTCCCGAACGCGGCCACCCCCGCGCTCCGGCCCTCGGGCACCCCGGCCGCCGGCGCGTTCGCGACCGACGGCGTGTTCAAGAAGAGCTGGGCGGGCATCTTCTTCTCGGCCGGGTCCGGCGCGGCGGCGAGCGGCTCGCCGTCGGCCGAAGCGCCCGAAGCCGGGCAGGAGACCGACAGCGGGTCCACCGCCGCGACCGGGGCGGGCGCCGCGGCGGCCGCCGTCCCGGCCGCGCCGAACGGCGGGGGCGGACCCCGTGGCGGCGCCGCGGCCGACCCCTGCGGGCGCTTCACGGCCGCGGTCTGCCGCGCCTACACCGAGCTCGGCACGACCGGGGAGACCAGCCAGGCGAGCGTCGACCTGCTGCGCCGCGTGTCGCCGGTCTCGGTGACGGACAAGATCACCGTGCCGACCCTGCTGGTGCAGGGCGAGAGCGACACGCTCTTCGGCCTCGACCAGTCCGACGCCACCGCCCGGCAGATCACCGCGGCGGGCGGCAAGGTCCGCACGATCTGGTACGCCGGCGGCCACGACGGCGGGAAGCCCGGACCGCAGCTGCGCACGAAGATCGGCGACTTCCTCTGGGACGCCGTCAACGGCGGCGACCCCGGCACCGGCTTCAGCTACGACGTCCAGGGCACGTTGCGCGCCAACGGGACACCGTCGGTCCGCACCGTCACCGCGGACACCTACCCGGGGCTGACCGGCCCGGCCGCCGAACGCCGGCTGCTGCCGATGGCCGGTCCCGCGCAGTCGGTGGTGCGCCCGGCCGGCGCGAACCCGTCGGCGGTGAGCGGGATCCCCGGCCTCAACGGCGTCGCGAGCAGCTCGTCGCGGCTCGGCGCGCTGTTCAGCAACGACCCGCCCGGCCAGTCCGCGCAGTTCACCACGGCGCCGGTGGACTCGCAGGTCGTCGTCAGCGGCTCGTCCACCGTGCGGCTGCAGGTCGCCGCGGACCCGGCGCACCCCCAGCCGGACGCGGTGCTGTTCGCGAAGCTCTACGACGTCGGGCAGGACGGCTCGCGCGTGCTGCCGTCGAACGCGATCGCGCCGTTCCGGGTGAGCGGGCTGCCCGCCGACGGCACGCCGGTCGAGGTGACCGTCACGCTCCCGGGCATCGTCCGCCCGATCGAGGGCGGCCACTCGCTGCGGCTGGTCGTCGGCACCACCGACCAGGCGTTCGCCTCGCCGGCCGCGCCCGCGGTGTTCCGGGTCGCGCTCGCCGGCGGGACCGCGCTGGCCGTGCCGGTCGTGCCCGGGACGTCCGTCGGCTCCCCGGCCCCGGTCGGGCAGCTGGCCGGCATCGGCGTGACGCTCGCGATCGGCGTGGCCGTGGTGCTCTTCGCCGCGCTGCGCCGCCGCCGGGCCACCGACATCGACCCGGAGCTCGCCACCACCCCGCTCGTCATCGAGGGGCTGCGCAAGGAGTACCCGGGCGGGTTCGTCGCGGTGAACGACCTGTCCTTCCGCGTCGAACCGGGCCAGGTGCTCGGCCTGCTCGGGCCGAACGGCGCGGGCAAGACGACCACGCTCCGGATGCTGATGGGCCTGATCACGCCGACGAAGGGCCACATCCGGGTCTTCGGGCACAAGATCACCGCGGGCGCCCCGGTGCTCTCGCGCATCGGCTCGTTCGTCGAGGGCTCCGGCTTCCTGCCGCACCTGTCCGGCCGGGCGAACCTCGAGCTGTACTGGGCGGCCACCGGACGGCCGGCGGACAAGGCGCACTTCGGCGAGGCACTGGAGATCGCCGGGCTCGGCGCGGCGGTCGACCGCCGGGTGCGCACCTACAGCCAGGGCATGCGGCAGCGGCTGGCGATCGCCCAGGCGATGCTCGGCCTGCCGGAGCTCATGGTGCTCGACGAGCCGACCAACGGGCTCGACCCGCCCCAGATCCACCAGATGCGCGAGGTGCTGCAGCGCTACGCCGCCACCGGCCGCACCGTGGTGGTGTCCAGCCACCTGCTGGCCGAGGTCGAGCAGACCTGCACGCACGTCGTGGTCATGCACCGCGGCGCGCTGGTCGCCGCGGGCGAGGTCGGCGAGCTGGCCGCGGCCGGCGGCGAGGCGACGTTCCGGGTCGACGACCCGGCCGCGGCCGCCGCCGCGCTGAAGGCGGCCGGCGGGGTCACCTCGGTCGACGTCGACGGTGACCTGGTGCACGCCGACCTCGACGGGCTGCCGCGCGCCGAGGCGGTCGCGGCGCTGGTCCGCGCCGGCGTCGCGGTGGAGCAGGCCGGGCCCCGGCGCCGGCTGGAAGACGCGTTCCTGCAACTGGTCGGAGAAGAGCAGTGAGTGACTCGGGTGTCCACACCGATCCGCACGCACTCGACGAGCTGAGCGACGTCGCGTCGCACGAGCACGCCGCGGTCGGGCCGGACGGCGCCGTCGAGGGCTACAGCGCCCGGCGGACGCTGCGGCTCGGCGTCGAGCTGCGGCGCCAGCTCAAGCGGCGGCGCACGCAGTTCCTGCTCGGGTTCGTCGCGATCCTGCCGTTCATCCTGGTGATCGCGTTCGAGGCCGGGCAGTCGAACCCGAACCGGCGCAGCGGCGGGTTCGTCGACCTGGCCACGGCTTCGGCGCCGAACTTCGTCGTGCTGGCGCTGTTCGTGTCCGGGACGTTCCTGCTCCCGATGATCGTCGCGCTGTTCTTCGGCGACACCATCGCGAGCGAGGCGTCGTGGTCGAGCCTGAAGTACCTGCTGGCCGTGCCGGTGCCGCGGCACCGGGTGCTGCGGCAGAAGGCGATCGTGTCCGGGCTGCTGTCGGCGGCGGCGCTGGTGCTGCTGCCGGTGATGTCCCTGATCGTCGGCCTGCTCTGGTACGGCGCGGGCGACGCGATCAGCCCGACCGGCGACGCGGTTTCCTTCGGCGACAGCATGCTGGCCATCGCACTGTCCACTGTGTACATCATCCTGCAGCTGGCCTGGGTGGCCGGGCTCGCGCTCGCGCTGAGCGTGACGACCGACGCCCCGCTCGGCGCGGTCGGCGGCGCGGTGCTGGTGGCGATCCTGTCGCAGATCCTCGACCAGATCACGGCGCTGGAGGGCCTGCGCAACTACCTGCCGACGCACTACGCGTTCTCGTGGATGGACCTGATCTCGACCGACGTCGACTGGACCAACCTGGCGAGCGGAATGCTCTCGGCGGCGATCTACGGAACGGTGTTCGTCCTCTACGCCGGGCGGCGGTTCGCCCGGAAGGACATCACCAGCTGATGACCGCCGTGGTGGCGGTCATCAGCCGCCGGCGCCGCTGGTGAAGGCGAGCAGCAGGGCGGCCGAGGTCACCGAGCTGGTGCGCCGCGAGCACTTCGGCGTCGTGCGGTTGAGCACCAAATCCTGAGCGGTTACGGTCGGGCACGTGCCGATCAAGCTGGAGAGCCACCACGACATCGCCGTGCTGCGAATCGACCACGGCGGCGGCAACACCCTCGACACGGACTCGTGCCGCGAACTCGTGCTGCGGCTGGAGGAGGTCGACCAGGCCCGCGCGGTCGTGCTCACCGGCACCGGGCGCGTCTTCTCCGCGGGCGTCGACCTCAAGCGGATCGACGACGGCGGCGCGTCCTACGTCTCGGAGTTCCTGCCGCTGCTGTCGGACGCGCTGCTGGCCGTGTTCGGCTGCCCGCGTCCGGTGGTCGCCGCGCTGAACGGGCACGCCGTCGCCGGTGGTGCGGTGCTCGCCGCCGCCTGCGACCACCGTGTGCTCGGCGCCGGCACGATCGGCGTGACCGAGCTGCTGGTCGGGGTGCCGTTCCCGCTGGCCGCGCTGGAAATCCTGCGCTGCGCCTACGGCACGGCCCCGCTGCCGTCGCTCACCTACACGGGCGAAACCCGCGGCGGCGAGGACGCGCTGGCCGCGGGTCTGGTCGACGAGCTGGCTCCGCCGGAGGACGTGCTCGAGCGGGCCCTCGCCGTCGCGACCCGGCTCGGCGAGCTGCCGGCCGAGGCGTTCGCGCACACCAAGGCCCAGATCCGGCAGCCCTACCACGAGCGGATCGCCGAGTACCGCCACGCCGACGACCCCGAGGTCGAGCGGCTGTGGCGGGCACCCGCGGCGCTGGCCGCCGTCAAGTCCTATGTGGACCGGGTGCTGCGTTAGGCGCGCACCCCGGTTTCGGCGAGGGCCTTGATGCCCTCGACCGTCTTCTGCATGTTGTCCTGCAGCTCCCCCAGCCGCATCGCGACGATCTCGTCCTCGTGCTCGGGCATCGAGGCGATGATCGTCGTGAGGTTGGACGGGCCGGGGCCGATCTGGGCCCACTGGCGCAGGAGCGTGCCGTCGCCGTCCGGGACGAGCTCGAACTTCCACGACGCGGCCGGGTTGGTCACGTCCATCACCGACCACGCGAAGAGCCGCCCGGGCTCGTAGCCGGTGACCGTCGAAACCGTCTCCCACTCCCCGGCGACCGGGTGCGAGTTGCGGCCGCGGAACTGCGCGCCGAGACCGGGCTCGGACCCTTCGACCCAGCCGCCGCCCTGGTACTCGCTGGAGAACCGGGCGGGCAGGTCGACGTCCAGCAGCCAGGACCAGACCTCGGCCGGCCGCGCGTCGATGCGGACCTCGACCTGGGTCGTAGGACAGTCGGAAACCTTCATGGCGGACCCCTCGCTCGATGACGGTGCCTACGGCTTCGGACCGTAACGTGGCGCCGATCACGGCGGCAACTCGCACGATGCGCGTGGTCGGGCAAGCCGGAGGACGTCACCCGGCGCCCGCGCCACCCGCCGAAAGTCGGGTCCTCACCGATTCTGCGCCCGGACAGCCGATTGCCGACCGGGGCCGATTCTGTGAGGGTCCCACGGTGGGTTCCGGAGCCGGGGAGGGTGCTTCCATGCGCAGACTGTTCACCGCCGCGGCGGTCGTGCTGGCGTTCGTCGGGCTGGCGCCCGCGGTCAGCGCCGCCCCCGACATCAAGGCGGCCCTGCAGAAGATCCCCGGGCTGACGGTCGTGGCGGAGAACCCGGCGCCGGCCGGCTACCGGTTCTTCCAGCTGACCTACACCCAGCCCGCCGACCACCGGCACCCCGAGGCGGGCACGTTCCAGCAGCGCTTCACCCTGCTGCACCGCGACTTCACCGCGCCGACCGTGGCCTTCACCAGCGGCTACAACGTCAGCACCGCGCCGAACCGCTCGGAGCCGACGCAGATCGTCAACGGCAACCAGCTCTCGATGGAGTACCGGTACTTCAAGCCGTCACGGCCGGAGCCGGAGAACTGGGCGAAGCAGCTGACGATCTGGCAGGCCGCGGCGGACGAGCACCGCGCGGTGCAGGCGTTCAAGGCGATCTACCCGGGCAAGTGGCTGGCCACCGGCGGCAGCAAGGGCGGGATGACCGCGACGTACTTCCGGCGCTTCTTCCCCGACGACGTCGACGGCACGGTCCCCTACGTCGCGCCCAACGACGTCATCGACCCGCTCGACGTCTACAACCGGTTCCTCTCGCGCGTCGGCAACGACCCTGGCTGCCGCGACGCCCTGAAGGCGATCCAGCGAGACGCGCTGAAGCGGCGTGACGAGCTGGGCGCGATCGCCGCCGTGGACGCGGCCAAGCGCGGGCTGACGTTCTCGATCGTCGGCTCGGCCGACAAGTCCCTCGAGATCTCGGTGATCGACTCGTACTTCGCGTTCTGGCAGTACCAGACACAGGCGGACTGCGCGACGGTGCCGGCCGCGGGCGCGCCGGCGGCGGAGGTCTACGCCTGGTACGAGAAGGTGGAGAGCCTCAACACCTACTCCGACCAGGACCTCGAGCCGTTCGTCCCGTACTACTACCAGGCGGCGGCCCAGCTGGGCTCGCCCGAGGCGTACGACGGGTACCTGCGCGACCTGCTCCGCTACCCGGGCGCCGACCAGCCGAAGACGTTCGTGCCGTCGTCGGTCAAGATCCCGCGGTTCGACTACCTGGCCATGCCGGACGTCGACTTCTGGGTGAAGTCCCGCGGCACCCGGCTGCTGTTCGTCTACGGCTCGAACGACCCGTGGGGCGCCGAGCCGTTCGAACTCGGCTTCGGCAGCCGGGACTCCTACCGGTACTACGTCCAGGGCGGCAACCACGGCTCGAAGATCGCGCAGCTGGCCCCGGCCGACGCCGCGGCGGCCACGGCGACGGTCCGGCGCTGGGCCGGCCTGCCGCCCACGTCCGCGCTGACGGCGCGCAGCGCCCCGGCCGGCTTCCCCGACTTCGACACCGACCTCACCCTCGCGCAGCGTCCGCCGCTGTGACTTTCCTCAGGCCGGGCGTAGTCTCACGGCACCTGACGGCCCGGCCTGAGGAGGCGGCATGCCTCGTCCCGTCCACTTCGAGATCCACGCGAGCGACCCCGACCGCGCGGTGGCGTTCTACACGGCGGTGTTCGGCTGGAAGTTCGAGCGCTGGGGCGACGTCCCGTACTGGGTGATCTCGACCGGCGAAGGCGACGGAATCGACGGCGGCCTCGTCCCCCGCGTCGGCCCGGCGCCCGAGGAGACGGCGCCGGTCCACGGGTACGTGAACACGATCGGCGTCAACGACCTCGACCAGGCTCTCGCTTCGGTGACCGAGGCGGGCGGATCGCTGGCGCTGCCGAAGAACCCGGTGCCGGGCGTGGGTTGGCTCGCGTACGTCAAGGACACCGAGGGGAACATCTTCGGGATGCTGCAACCGGACGAGAACGCGCCGGTGCCGTCCTAAGGGCGTTTCGCCTTGGGCAGCCGCCCGACGACGTCTTCGTAGGAGTCGTCGACCAGGTCTTCGAGCTCGGCGTCCGGCACTCCGGCGCCGAGCTCGACGCGGTTCCAGCCGTAGCGGCCGAGGTAGTCCATCACGGACACGGCGTCCGGGTACCGCTCCCGCAGTTCGGCCGCTTCTTCCCGGGTGGCCCCACACTTGACGGCGACACTGCCGGGCTCGTCCTGCCCGATGAAGGCGAAACCCTTACCGCCGACCTTCGCGACGAGCACGTGGTCCCCGAAGGGGTAGGTCTCCTCGGCGCCCGGCTTGGCAAGGCAGTACGCGACGACGGCGGCGATGGTCATTGCTCGAGCTTGACGAGTTCGAGGTCGGTCTGCGGGAAGTCGTCCCCGATGCAGAGCAAGGGTTCCCTCGCGATCTTGGCCGTGGCGTAGGTGTAGCAGTCACCCATGTTGAGCTTGGCCGGATGATGCCCTTTCCCGTACTGGCCGAACGCGTCGATGGCGACCTCGGCGTGCTCCTCGGTGAACGAAACGGTGGTGATGTGGTTGTCCTGCAAAAATCTCGCGAGTACGAGCCGGCCCCGTCCGCCCAGTCTCGCGGTCAGGACGGTACCGACCTCGACCAGGGTCGGCGCTCCGATCTTGGCGTCGCTCGCCTCGGCGAGGCGTTCCTCCAGTAGCTCGTGATCCGGCTCGCGGCGAAGGATCGCGACGATCGCCGAGCTGTCGATGATCACACGCCCTCCGGCCCGAAGCCGAGGATCTCTTCCCACTCGTCCTTGGGGATCGGCTTCCCCAGCTCCTCGGGTGGGATCAAGGGCCAGATCTCTTCTTCCAAGACCCGTCGCATCCGCTTCAGCCGCTCTTCGGCGTTCTCCTGTTTCCGGAGCTGGTCACGCCGTAGACGCAGCGCCTCCCGGACGGCACCGGTCTTGGTGTCGCCGGTCAGCTCGGCGACCTCGGTGGCCAGTCGCTCGGCCTCCGGGTCCTTGATGTTCATCGCCATGGTGTAATGATACCGCCCAGGGTGTACTACTCGATCGAGTGACCGGTGTCACTTGATCCCGGCCGCGTCCATGCCCCGCAGCTCCTTCTTCAGGTCCGAGATCTCGTCACGCAGGCGGGCCGCCAGCTCGAACTGGAGGTCGCGCGCCGCCTGCATCATCTGGTCCGTCATCTGCTGGATCAGGTCGGCCAGCTGGGCGCGCGGCATCGCCGAGACGTCCTTGTCCACCAGCATTCCCGAGCTGCGGACCCGGTCGCCCTGCTCGGGCTTCTTGCCCCGGGACGAGTTGCGGCCCGAGCCGCCCACCGAGACCTGCTCGGTGTCCTCGGCCTCGCTGTAGACCCGGTCGAGGATGTCGGCGATCTTCTTCCGCAGCGGCTGCGGGTCGACCCCGCGCTCCACGTTGTAGGCGACCTGCTTCTCGCGGCGGCGGTCGGTCTCCTCGATCGCGTGCTGCATGGAGTCGGTGATCTTGTCCGCGTACATGTGGACCTCGCCCGACACGTTGCGCGCCGCGCGGCCGATCGTCTGGATCAGCGACGTCCCGCTCCGGAGGAAGCCTTCCTTGTCCGCGTCGAGGATCGCGACCAGCGACACCTCCGGCAGGTCGAGCCCCTCGCGCAGGAGGTTGATGCCGACCAGCACGTCGAAGTCGCCCGCCCGCAGCTGCCGCAGCAGCTCGACCCGGCGCAGCGTGTCGACCTCCGAGTGCAGGTACCGCACCCGGATGCCCAGCTCCAGCAGGTAGTCGGTGAGGTCTTCGGCCATCTTCTTGGTCAGCGTGGTGACCAGGACGCGCTCGTCCTTCTCCGCCCGCTCCCGGATCTCGTGGACCAGGTCGTCGATCTGGCCTTCGGTCGGCTTCACGACCACCTTCGGGTCGACCAGGCCGGTCGGCCGGATCACCTGCTCGACGAACTCGCCGGCCGCCTGGCCCATCTCGTACGGCCCCGGTGTCGCCGACAGGTAGACCGTCTGCCCGATCCGGTCGGAGAACTCCTCCCAGGTCAGCGGCCGGTTGTCGACCGCGCTCGGCAGCCGGAAGCCGTACTCGACCAGGTTCCGCTTCCGCGACATGTCGCCTTCGTACATGCCGCCGATCTGCGGCACCGTCTGGTGCGACTCGTCGATGACCAGGAGGAAGTCCTCCGGGAAGTAGTCGATCAGCGTAGCCGGCGCCGTGCCCGCGCCGCGGCCGTCGATGTGACGCGAGTAGTTCTCGATGCCGGAGCAGAACCCGACCTGCCGCATCATCTCGATGTCGTAGGCCGTGCGCATCCGCAGCCGCTGCGCCTCCAGGAGCTTGCCCTGCTTTTCCAGCTCCGCCAGGCGTTCTTCCAGCTCCTGCTCGATGCCCTGGATCGCCTTTTCCATCCGCTCCGGGCCCGCGACGTAGTGTGTCGCCGGGAAGATCCGGACCTCGTCGACCTCCTTGACGATGTCGCCGGTCAGCGGGTGCAGGTAGTAGAGCTTCTCCACCTCGTCACCGAAGAACTCGACGCGGATCGCCAGCTCCTCGTACGCCGGGATGATCTCCACCGTGTCGCCGCGCGCCCGGAACGTGCCGCGCGCGAAGGCGATGTCGTTGCGCGTGTACTGCACGTCGACCAGGGCCCGCAGGAAGACGTCCCGGTCGAGCTGCATACCGACCTTCAGCTTCGAGGACCGGTCGAGGTAGGACTGCGGGGTGCCCAGGCCGTAGATGCACGAGACACTCGCGACCACGATGACGTCCCGGCGCGACAACAGGTTCATCGTCGCCGAGTGCCGCAGCCGCTCGACGTCGTCGTTGATCGACGAGTCCTTCTCGATGTAGGTGTCCGTCTGCGCGATGTACGCCTCGGGCTGGTAGTAGTCGTAGTAGCTGACGAAGTACTCGACCGCGTTGTTCGGGAACAGCTCGCGCAGCTCGTTCGCCAGCTGCGCGGCCAGGGTCTTGTTCGGCGCCATCACCAGTGTCGGCCGCTGGACGCGCTCGATCAGCCACGCCGTGGTCGCCGACTTGCCGGTGCCGGTGGCGCCCAGGAGCACGACGTCCTTCTCGCCCGCCTTGACCCGGCGTTCGAGCTCGTCGATGGCCGCCGGCTGGTCGCCGGCGGGCTGGTAGTCACTGATCACCTCGAACCGGCCGCCGGTCCGCGGGATCTCCGAGACGGGCCGGAAGTCGGACTGGGCGAGCACGGGGTGTTCGGTTGCGAAAGCCACGTCGACCAGAGTACGACGCGGCACCGACAATTTCCGTCGGCCCTGGTCAGCGGGGTCGGAACACCGTCACGGACGTCACTTCGCCGCCGGCCACCACGCAGTGCAGGACGGCACCGGGCGCGGGGCCGTCGCCGAAGCACGAGACGAGCACCCGGTCGGGTCCGGTCGCCTGGGCCTCGAAGCGCGGGAACTCCGCGAGCACGTCGGCGACCTCGCCTGCTGGGGCCGAGAGGTGCGCCAGCACGACCTCACGCGGCGACGGCGGTGGCGGGACGGGCAGGTCGTGGCTCTCGAAGAGCCGGTTCAGCTGGTCGGCCGCGGAAACCGCGCGGGGGAAACCGGCGAAGGCAGCGGTCTGGACGACAACTTCGCAGACTTCGGCCGGGGCGAGGCCCGAAGCCAGGCCGGTGCGGAGGTGGACGCTCAGCGGCGGCCCGACCATCCCCGCCGCGACGATCGCCGCGAGCGTCGCGGCTTCGCGCGTGCGGGGATCGAGGGCGGGACGTTCGTGGAGGTGGCCGTAGACCGTGCCGACGGCCAGCTCGCCGAGCGCCGGGATCGTCGCGAAGAGGGCGTCGAGACGCGCTTCGCCGCCTTCGACCAGCCCGCCGAAGGTGGCCCGGCCGCGGGCATGCAGGCGGTCCATCGGCTCGGTCATCGTCCACCGCCTTCAGCAGTTGCAGTCGCAGCAGGAGCAGCAGTCGCAACAATCGCAGTCGCAGTCGCAGCTCGAGTGGGGTTTCCCGCTCCACGGCCCAGGATAGGGATCACGGCAGCAGAACTGGCAGGTGCAGCACATGTACGGCGCGATCGTGCAGCCGAGGAGGAAGTTGCGCGGTTTCGGCGGGACGGCGAACTTCGGGTACCAGAGGCCGCCGCCCTTGCCGTGGAGGGGCTCGGGTTCGCCGGAGTCGCCGGGACCGTTGGGGCCTCCAGGGCCTCCAGGGCCTCCAGGTCCGCCAGGTCCACCCGGGCCGCCAGGTCCACCCGGGCCGCCGGGTCCACCCGGGCCGCCAGGCCCAGTCGGCCCGCCGGGACCCTCGGGCCGGGAGGTGCTGCCTGGCCCCCATGGGCCGTGCCCGGCGGGACCGCCCGAGTACCCGGGGGTGCCCGGCGGCGGAAATCCCGGCGACGGAGGCTGGTGAGGATGTTGCTGCGGCCGAGGCCCCGGCCCGATCCACCCCGGCGGCGGCTGCTGCCCGAAGGCACCAGCCGCGCGCGGATCTTCGCCGTGCATCGGCTGCCGAAGCTCGCCGTGCGTCGGGCCCGAGCCGTGCGCCCCGCCATGGCCGAAGGCTCGCCGCACTGCTTGGCGCAGCTCGTGCACCAGCAACGCATGCACCAGCGCCGGCCGCGCGAACTCCGCCTCCCGCAATGCCAGCTCCACCCCCAGCACCGCGTCGTCACACAACCGCCGGGCCTCCGCCAACCCCGTTCCCGTGGCCGGCAACGGGTTCCACGCTCCCGCGGCCGCGTCGGCGGCCTGGTCCTCGACCGCGTCCAGCAGGTGCGCGACCCGGCCGAACAGGCGGCCCGCCTCCGCCAGCGGCGCCACATTGCCCGGCCGTCCCGCCAGCTCCGCCGTCCGCGCGAAGGCCGCCGACGTCGCCAGCTCCGCCGGTTCCGTCGCGACCAGCGGTGAATCCCCGAACCCGACCGTGCTCTCCAGCGAAGCCTGCCGTGACACCGCCTCCGTGAGCACCGCCGTGTCGAAGCCGACCCGGCTGCCGGTGCGGCTGCCCTGCTCCGCCCAGCGGGCCGCGACGCGGCGGGCGGCCGCGGCCACCGGGCGGCGGGCGAACGCGCCGTCGTGGTCCTCGACGTGGTCGCCGACCTTTGCCGCCGCCAGCACCAGGGACACCGCCGCGGCGAGCTGGGCGCCTTCGCCCCGCGCCACCGATGTCGAACGCATGCCGCGCAGCGGGCACGGGCCCGCGTCGCGGCGCCGGTCCGCCGCCGGCGTCTGGGCCTCGACCAGCGCCGAGATGATCAGGCCGTCGTAGTTGGTGACGACGCGGGCGAGCTGACCGTGTTCGTCACGCAGCGTGAGACAGAGCCCGCACAGGTGCGCCAGCCAGTCCGCGTGCAGGTCGCCCGCCAGCCGGTGCCGGCACGGCCTGATGATCCCGAACATCCCCGGCCCCCTCGCCTCCCGGACGGTCGGCGAACCTTAGCCCGAACGTGTGGCGCGCGTGGCGGAAGTACGCGATTCGTGACCGGCCCGGCAGGATGAGCGCCATGGCCGGACTGCACGCGCCGAAGGTCGAGATCTTCGACCCCGCCGAGCGCGCGAACATCGACCCGAAGGGCATCCTGCGCAAGGTCGACGAGTACCACGAGGAGCCGTTCGGCCTCTACCTCGCCCGCCCGACCCCGGGCCGCGCGCAGTTCCACTACCTCGAGTCGTGGCTGCTGCCCGGGTTCGGCCTGCGGATCACCGACTTCTGGTTCTCCCCCGGCCACGAGCGCGACCAGGACTTCTACCTCGACGTCGTCCGCGTCCGCCGGGACGGCCCGCGCTGGGTCGCCACCGACCTCTACGTCGACCTGGTGCTCCGGGACAAGCTGTCGCTGCGGGTGATCGACACCGACGAGCTCCTCGAAGCCCACGCCGCGGGCCTGCTCGGCGCCGAAGACGCCGAGTTCGCGCTGAAGACGGCCTACGCCACCGTGGACGGGCTGGCCGCCCACGGCTACGACCTCACCGCCTGGCTCGCCACGAAGGACATCACGCTCACCTGGCGGCGGCACCCCTAACCGGCCGCGTAGTACCCGAGGAACATGTCGACGCCCCGGTTGATGAGGTCGTCGGTGCGCTGAGCGTCGATCCGTTCGCCGTACGCGGCGTGGGTGAAGTGCGGGTAGAGGACGAGGGCGTAGAGCTGGACCAGGGCCAGGTCGACGTCCGGGATCGCGAGCTCGCCGGCGTCGACGCGCTTGCGGAACTCCCCGGCGAGGATCGCCGACGTCAGGTCGGGGCCGTTGGCCTTCCACGCGCGGCCCAGCTCGGGGAACCGCTGCGCCTCCCCGGCGACGAGCGCGCGGAGCGCGAGCACCTGCGGCTGCGCCATCCCCGCCACCCAGCCCCGCGCCGTCCGCACGAGGATCTCGCGGATGTCGTCGGACTCGGCGAGGCTCTTCTCCAGGGCCAGGGTCGACTGCTGGAGCGCTTCCTTGAGCGCGTCGTGGATGACGGCGTGGAACAGCTCGCTCTTGCTGCCGAAGTGGTTGTAGATCGTCACCTTCGACACGTCGGCCCGCTGGGCGATGACGTCGATGCCGGCTTCGAAACCGCCGGCGAGGAACACCTCGCGGGCGGCGTCGACGATCGCCCGCCGCTTGAGGTCGGCGCGCTCGCCGGTGGGGGTGCGCCGTCGTGTGTCCGTCATCCCCGCAGCCTACCCCTGAACTGTGCCGTCCAGTTCAGCTGAACTGAACTGTTGAGTTCATATGAACTGAAGCGTACAGTTCAGCTCTACCACAGGGGCCCGACCAGGAGGTACGCATGCTGTCCGAACCGGACCTGAGATCGGTGAACCCCCTCGCGGGGCGCCGCAACGCGCGCTTGGCCCTGCTGGCGTTCGCGATGCTGATCGTCTCCCTCGACCAGTACATCGTCGTGGTCGCGCTGCCCGAGATCGGCCGCGACCTGGGCTACTCCGCGCAGACGCTCCAAGCGGTCGTCAGCACCTACGCGATCGCCTCCAGCGGGTTCCTGCTGTTCGGCGGCCGGGCCGCGGACCTGCTCGGCCGCCGCCGGATGCTGGTCACCGGGCTGACGCTCTACGCCCTCGCGTCGGTCGCCGGCGGGCTGGCCACGGCGCCGCTGCTCCAGCTCGCCGCCCGCGCGCTCCAGGGCCTGGGCGGGGCGCTGGTCTTCCCCAGCACCCTGGCGATCATCACCACGAGCTTCGCCGAGGGCCGCGACCGCAACCGCGCGCTGAGCGTGTGGGGTGGCGCCGGCGCGGCCGGCCTGGTCGTCGGCGTGCTGCTCGGCGGCCTGCTGACGCAGGGGTTCGGGTGGCGGGCGGTGTTCTTCGTCAACGTCCCGCTGGCCGGCGCCGCGATCGTGGCGGCGTTCGCGCTCATCGCCGCCGACGGGCCGCGGGTGACGACCCGGCGGTTCGACCTGGCCGGCACGGTGAGCGTCACCGGCGCCGTGACCCTGCTGGCGTTCGCGCTGGTCCGGGGGCCGGACGCGGGCTGGGGCTCCCCGGAGATCGTCGCCGCCACGATCACGGGAGTCCTGCTGCTGGGCGCCTTCGCGATGATCGAACGGCGCAGCGCGGACCCGCTGCTGCCCCGCCACCTGGTGACGAGTCCCAGCCTCGTGCCGGCCACGGTGGTCGCGTTCATGTTCACGGCCACCTTCGGCTCGCTGCTGTACTTCCTGTCCCTCTACTTCCAGGACGTCCGGGGGTACGACGCGCTGGAGACCGGCCTCGGGTTCCTGCTGCCGACCGCGGTCGTGGTCGCGGGCTCGGTGCTGGCCGGCCCGGTGGTGACCCGGATCGGCGTCCGGCGCGCCCTGCTCGGCGCCCTCGCCGTCGGCACGATCGGCGCGTGCCTGCTCGGGTTCGCGCTCACGCCCGACGGCTCCTACGCCTGGCTGGTGCCGGGCCTGACGGTGGTCAGCGTCGGCGACGGGATGGTCTTCACGGTCATGTACATCGCCGCGGCGACCCGGGTGCCCGACCCGCAGCAGGGGATCGCCTCGGGGATCGTCACCACCGGATCCGGCATCGGCGCCGCGGCCGGGCTCGCGGTGCTGGTCCTGGTCGCGAACGGCGGCGGCGGGATCCGGGCGGCGGTGTTCGCCGTCGCCGGCGGCATCGCGCTCACCTTCGTGCTCGCGCTCGTGCTCACCCGGCACATCCTCCGATCGGTGGATGCCGGGTCCACCGGCGGCGGACCCGGGTCCGGACCGTCCTGACGATGTGCCCGGCCCCGGCGCGGCGGGATTCTCGATGCGTCGGGAAACGGAGCGAAGGGGGACGGCGACATGTCGAGCAAGAACACCACGGGCGGGGCGGTCCGATGAGCGTGACCACCGCGCCCGCCCCGGCCCGGGTCCGGCCGGTGGCGCCCTTCGCCCGGACGCCGGTGGCGGTCGTGGCCGCGCTGATGGCGGTCCCGCTGCTGCTCACCGCGAACCGCTACGGCTACTTCGGCGACGAGCTCTACTTCCTCGCCGCCGGGCGGCACCTCGCCTGGGGGTACGTCGACCAGCCGCCGCTGCTGCCGTTGCTGGCCCGGACGATGGACGCGCTCGGGCATTCCCCGTTCGTGCTGCGGATCCCGGCGATGCTCGCCATGGTCGGCGGCGCCGTGCTGACCGCGCTGATCGCCCGGGAGCTGGGCGGCGGGCGGAAGGCGCAGACGCTCGCCGCGGGCGCTTTCGCCGTGTCGACGCAGTTCCTGGCGAGCGGGCACCTGCTCGCGACGTCCACAGTGGACCCGTTCCTCTGGACCCTGCTGCTGTGGCTGCTGGTCCGCTGGGTGCGCACCCGCGCCGACGGCCTGCTCGTCTGGGCCGGGGTGGTGACGGCGGTCGCGCTCTACACGAAGTTCCTCATCGGCGGGTTCTGGCTCGCCGCCGGGGTCGCGATCCTCGTCTGCGGCCCGCGGGAGCTGCTGCGGCGGCCCGCGTTGTGGCTGGGCGCCGCGATCGCGGTGGTCGCGCTGGTGCCGACGCTGGTCTGGCAGGCGGCGCACGGCTGGCCGCAGCTCGGCATGGGCGCGGCGATCTCGCAGGAGGTCGGTGACACGTGGGGCGGGCGCCTGCTGTTCCTGCCGTCGGCGCTGGTCGTGGCCGGCCTCCCGGTCGGGGTGGCGCTGCTGTGTTACGGACTCTGGCGGCTCCTGCGCGACCAGGAGTTCCGGTTCCTCGGCTGGACCGCGGTGGTGCTGACCGTCGTGATCCTGGCCGTGAACGGCCGGAGCTACTACGTCGCCGGGATGTTCCCGGTGTGCTGGGCGATGGCCGCGGTGGCGGTCGAACGCCGGGAGCCGTCGCGCTGGTGGCGGTGGCTCGCGACCTGGCCGTGTTACGTGCTGACCGCGCTACTCGCCCTGCCGGGGGCGGTGCCGGTCTGGCCGCAGGCCTGGCTGAGCGAGCACCCGGGGCTGCCGAAGCCCGTCTTCGCGTTCGCGGAGATCGGCTGGCCCGAAGGCGCCCGGTCGGTGGCCGCGACGTTCGCCGCGCTGCCCGGGAAGGCGCACACCGCGGTGTTGACCGAGTCGTACTGGGGAGCCAGTGCGCTCGACCGCTACGGCCGTGAGCTCGGCCTGCCCGAACCGGCGAGCGGCAACCGCGGCTACGCGACGCTGACGGTCCCGTCCGAAAGCGCGACGGACGTCCCGTACGTCGGGACGGACCCGCGGCCGCTGGCCGGGCACTTCGCCGACATCCGGCCGCTCGGGAAGGTGGACACCGGCGGCGCGAAACCGAGCTACTTCGACGGCGTGCCGCTGTGGCTGGCGACCGGCCGGACCGAGCCGTGGCCGGTGCTCTGGCCGCAGGTCGTGAACACCCACACGTGAGCCGCGTGCCCGGCCACGTAGGGTGCGGGAAGGACCGGGCCGGACGAGGAACAGGAGCACGATGGACGCCGTGACCACGGCCCCCGACCAGGTGAAACCCGGGCTCGCGCCCTTCGCCCGGCTCCCGGTCGCGCTGCTCGCGCTGGGCACGGCCACCGTCCTGCTGCTCACCGCCGGCCGCTACGGCTACTTCGGTGACGAGCTCTACTTCCTCGCCGCCGGGAAGCACCTGGCGTGGGGGTACGCCGACCAGCCGCCGCTGGTGCCCGCGCTCGCCTGGCTGATGAACACCCTCGCGCCCGGCTCGCTCGTGGTGTTCCGGCTGCCGGCGATCGCCGCCACCGCCGCCGGGGTCGTGGTCACCGCGCTGATCGCGCGGGAGCTCGGCGGGCGGCGCAAGGCGCAGACCCGCGCCGCGGCGGCGTACGCGATCTGCGGGCAGTTCGTCGGCAGCGGCCACTACCTGGCGACGTCGACGATCGACCCGCTGCTGTGGACGCTGGTGCTCTGGCTGGTGGTCCGCTGGGTCCGCACACGGGACGACGGCCTGCTCGTCTGGCTCGGTGTGGTGACGGCGGTGGCGCTCAACGACAAGCTCCTCATCGCCGCGTTCTGGGCGGTGGCCGGGCTCGCGATCCTCGTGTTCGGGCCGCGGGACCTCTTACGCCGTCCCAAACTCTGGCTGGGCGCGCTCATCGCCGCCGCTTCGCTGGTGCCGACGGTGCTGTGGCAGCACACGAACGGCTGGCCGCAGCTCGCGATGGGTGACGCCGTCGGCGCGGAGGTCGACGCGGCGGGCGGCCGCGAGAGCTTCGTCCCGAACCTGCTCGCCGGCGCGGGCTGGGTGATCGGCGCGCTCGGGGTGCTCTACGGCGTCACCGTGCTGGTGGGGAGCAACCAGCTGCGGCCGTACCGGTTCCTGGGCTGGACGGCGCTGGGTGTCGTCGCGGTGTTCCTCGTCGCGAACGGGCGGTTTTACTACGCGGCCGGGATGTTCGGTGTCCTGTGGGCCGCGGCCGCCGTCCACCTGGAAGCGCGCGAGCCGGCGAGGTGGTGGCGGTGGGTGCCGACGTGGCCGGTCTTCGTGCTCTCGGCGCTGTTCAGCCTGCCGTTCACGCTGCCGGTGTGGCCCGCGCACTGGCTCGCCGACCACCCGGCGGCGCCACGCCCCGCCTACGCCGCCGAGGAGATCGGCTGGCCGGACCTCACCGACGACGTCGCCGCGCTGTACCGGACGGCGCCGCCGGGCACCGCGATCGTGACCGGCGGGTACTGGCAGGCGGGCGCGCTCGGCCGGTACGGGCCGGAGCGCGGCCTGCCCGAGGCCTACAGTCCCAGCCGGGGTTTCTGGTATTTCGGCCGCCCAGCCGACAACGCCGGCACCGTGCTCTTCATCGGCTACGACCCTTCGAAGCTCGCGAAGCACTTCGGGACCGCCCGGATCGTCGGCCAGGTCGGCAACCGCCTCGGCATCCGCAACGCCAGTGAGCACATGCCGGTCTGGGAGCTCACCGGCCGGACGGCGAGCTGGGCCGAGATCTGGCCCTCGCTCAAGGACATGCGGGCGTGAGCCTGAAGATCGACTGGAGCCGGTCGCTCTGGCCGCCGTTCACGGCGAAGCCGGCCGGGGTCCGGGGACCGTGGCTGCACCGCATCGAGCGGTACCTGCCCTACGCCCTGCTGGCCGTCTCGACGGGGATCAGCGCGGCGATCGGCGGGCACGACGGCCGCTGGTGGGCGACGACCGGCGTGCTGGTCGCGGCCACGACGTGCTGGCTGGTCCTGGTGGAAACCCTCGCGCCGCCGCGGCTGCGCGCGCACCCGGCGTTCGCCCTGCCCGCGTTCCTCGGCGTGCTCGGGCTGGGCAGCGCGCTCGAAGCCCGGGACGTCACGTTCCTGATCTTCGTGATCTTCGCTTTCCTGGCCGCGACGCGGCTGCGGCCGACCTGGCTCGCCTTCCTCGCGCTCGCGGCGACGTCGCTGCTGATCAACACCATGGGCAACGGCGGGCCGGCGCACGCGCTGAGCGAGCAGCCCGGCATCGTGGTCATGCTGGTGGTGGTGCAGACGGTGACCATCGGCGGCGGCGCGACGCTCTCGGCCGCGGTCGCGCGGCAGAACGAAGACCGCCGCCGCACGCTGGACGAGCTGGCCGCGGCACAGGCGGAAAACGAGGGCCTGCAACGGCAGCTGCTCGGCCAGGCCCGCGAAGCCGGGATCCTCGACGAACGGCAGCGGCTGGCCCAGGAGATCCACGACACGCTCGCGCAGGGTTTCACCGGCATCATCACCCAGCTCGAAGCCGCCGCGCTGGCCGAGAACGAGCCGGCGGAATGGCGGCGGCACCTCGCTTCCGCCGCCGCGCTGGCACGCGAGAACCTCACCGCCGCCCGGCGGTCGGTGCGCGCGTTGCACCCCGCGCCGCTGGACACCGACCCGCTGCCCGACGCGCTCGCGGACGTCGCGGCGAAGTGGAGCGAGCGGACCGGCGTCCCCGCCGAGTTCACCACCACCGGCGTTCCACGGCGGCTGCACCCGGAGGTCGAGGCGGCGATCCTGCGGATCACCCAGGAAGCGTTGTCCAATGTGGACAAACACGCGTCGGCCGGGCGGGTCGGGCTCACGCTGTCCTACATGGACGGCGAGGTGACCCTCGACGTCCGCGACGACGGGGTCGGCTTCACCCCCGGCGCCGGCCCCGGTTTCGGGCTCGCCGGGATGCGCCGCCGGGTCCAGCGGCTCGCCGGTACGCTCCACATCGAGTCCGAAAGCGGCGGCACCGCGATCTCGGCCGCCCTCCCCGCCGTCCCGCCCCTGCCGGAGGCCTTCGCGTGACGATCACCGTGCTCATCGCCGACGACCACCCGATCGTCCGCGACGGGCTGCGCGGCATCTTCACCGGCCGCGGCTTCGAGGTCGTCGGCGAGGCGGCGAACGGCGCGGAAGCCGTGGTGCTGGCCGAGCGGCTGCGCCCCGACGTCGTGCTGATGGACCTGCGGATGCCGGGCACGGACGGCGTCGCGGCGATCACCGAGCTGGCCCGGCTCGGCAACCCGGCGCGGGTCCTGGTGCTCACGACCTACGACACGGACTCGGACGTGCTGCCGGCCATCGAGGCCGGCGCGACCGGGTACCTGCTGAAGGACGCGCCGCGCGAGGACCTGTTCCGCGCCGTCGAGGCGGCCGCCCGCGGGGAGGCGGTGCTCTCCCCCGCGGTCGCCAGCCGCCTGATGGGCCGGATGCGCGAGCCGGTCCGCGAACCGCTGTCCCAGCGTGAGCTCGAGGTGCTCACCCTGGTCGCCCGCGGCTCGACGAACAAGGAAACCGCGAAGAAGCTCTTCATCAGCGAAGCGACGGTCAAGACGCACCTGGTCCACGTTTACGCGAAGCTCGGCGTGAAGGACCGCGCCGCCGCGGTGGCCGTGGCGTTCGAACGCGGGCTGCTGGGCTCCTAGGATGTCCAGCCGGTGGCCGCGGCCCACTTCTCCCCGCGGCCGAACGCGGCGTTGACCCAGTCCTGCTTCTCGTCGGCGTACGCCTCGACCGTGCCGTCTTCGGCGTGCGCGTCGGCCAGCCGCAGCTTCACGTCGCGGTAGTCGTCACGCTCGTCGGGGTTCGCGCGCAGGAAGTCGCGGAACAGCAGCGCGAGCCGCCAGGCCGGCGTCTCGGTGGCCCGGACGTGCAGGTTCACCGGACGCCGCGGGTCGGCGCCGACGTGCAGCCGCTTCGGCCACGGCTCGCCGCCGTCCTGGGCGTCGTCGTACCAGTCGCCCTCCAGCCGCGGGAAGCCCGCGTCGGACAGCAGTTCCTTCAGCGCTTCGGCGTCGGCCAAGGTGGATACCGTCACCTGCAGGTCGAGGACGTCCTTCGCGGGCAGGCCGGGCACGGCGGTCGACCCGATGTGGTCGGCGCGCAGGGCCAGCTCCCCCGCCGCGGCGCGAACCCGGGCGAGCACCCGCTCGGCCTGCGCCGGCCAGGTCAGGTCGTACTCGGCGATCTTCGGTGACATCGGCGGGCGGGGGCGGCGCAGCCGGACGTTCGCCTCGAACGGCACCAGCCGGTCGGCCCACAGCGCGTCGACCTCGGCGAGCACGGCGTCTTCGGCGCCGCCGTTGTCCAGCCAGACGTCGGCGACGGCGCGGCGCTGCTCGGCGCTGGCCTGCGCGCGAATCCGCGCCCGCGCGTCTTCCTCGGCCATCCCGCGCGCCGACACGAGCCGCCGGACCCGCACCTCGACCGGCGCATCGACGACCACGACCAGGTGATACGCCGTCGCGAGGCCGTTTTCGACCAGCAGCGGGATGTCGTGGACGACGACCGCGTCCGGCTTGGCGGCGGCCATCAGCTCCCCGGTGCGGGCGCCGACCAGGGGGTGCACGATCGCGTTCAGCCGGTGCCGCGACTCGTCGTCGGCGAACGCCCGCGCGGCGAGCACGGGCCGGTCGAGCGAGCCGTCGGCGGCCAGGATGCCGTCGCCGAACTCCTCGACGAGCCGGGCGAGCCCCTCGGTGCCGGGCTCCACCACCTCACGGGCGATCCGGTCGGAGTCCACCAGCACGGCGCCGTGTTCTTCGAGCCGGTTCGCCACGGTCGACTTGCCGGCCCCGATCCCACCCGTCAACCCCACGCGCAACATGCCGATCACCCTAGTCAGACCCCCGGGGAGGCCGCTGGGTGCGCCCATTCGTGTGAGGCGCCGGGCCGCCCCCGTAACGCGGGTAATCGTTTTCCGATGCGATGGGCAGCGGGCTGCCTCGCTCGCCGGGTCAGGGGAGGGACCATGAAGCTGGCGAAGATCGGCCAGGCCGCCGTCGCACTGCTGGGGGCCGGCGGGCTCGCCGTGGTGGCGCCCGACCTGCCGGCGGTGAGCCCGGCCGAGCCGGTCGGCGGCTGCCTGTCCGGCGTCTACCGGATCCAGGCCCAGCCGTACCGCACGCTGTACGCGGTGAAGCGCACGTGGATCCCCTTCACCACGACGTGCGCGAACGGCCAGGTCACGACCCCGCCCGCGTGACGACGTCGTCGTCGACGCACACGGACGGGTGATCCGCAAGACGATCGTGACGCGTGACTCAACCGATATCCGGACACGCCGCGTTGCTTACCCACGTTCCCCGCCCGAACTGCGTACCGTGCGCGCGACAGGGTCGCCCACACGGAGGAACGATGGCGAACAGCAAGCACGTCGGGAGGCACCGGCTCGGCACGCCGGGGCTGGTGCACTGCGTTCTTCATCGCCCGGTGGCCGAGGCCCTCGACGACTACCGGCGGACCTGGCTGAACGCCCTGCTGATCCCGGCCAAGCACAGCTTCGCCGGGCTCCGCCGCAAGGCTCGCGCGGCCGCGCTCGAGCGCATCTGGGTCCCGGCGGTCGGCGTCACGACGGTGCGGCCGGTGGCCGCCGCCCGCGCCGCCTGACCACCCGGCTCACCGGCCGGTTTCGCGCGTCTCGATCGCGATTTCCGACGAGAGTGTGCGGTGCACCGGGCACTTGTCCGCGATCAGCATGAGCTTGGCGCGCTGGTCGTCGTCGAGCTCACCCTCCAGCTCGATCTCCCGCGTGATCCGGCTGATCATGCCGCGCTCGGTTTCGCACTTCGCGCAGTCCTCGGCGTGGATGCGGTCGTGGCGGAGCCGGATCGTCGCCCTGGCCAGCGGGAACCCCTTCCGGTCGGCGTACATCCGCAGCGTGATGGCCGTGCACGAACCCAGCGACGCGAGCAGCAGCTCGTACGGGTTCGGGCCGGCGTCGGCGCCCCCGACCGCGACCGGCTCGTCGACCAGCAGCGTGTGGCTCGACGTCGTGACCTGCTGCGTGTAGGTGCCGTCGCCGCTCGCGGTGACGACGACCGTGCCGGGCTCGGGGTGTGCCATCGGAGTCAGTCCTCCCAGGGTGAGTCCAAGATCGTGGTGACGAAGTCCTGTCGTGCGAAGCCTGGCACGAACCGGGCCAGGACATCGGCTTTGACGTTCCCGAAAGTCGTGTCGGGCCGGTCACGGATGCCTTCGGTGAACGCGGCGAGGATGCGCCGCTTGAAGTCCGGCCGCGGGTGCGCGGCGACCACCGCGGCCCGCGCCTCGGCGGGCAGGTCGTGGTAGCCGATGCCCAGGACGTCGTACTCGACCCCGGCCGTCACCAGCGCGACCTCGGGTTCCATGTGCTCCGGGATGCCCGGCGTGGTGTGCAGCGCGATCGCGGTCCAGGCGACGCGGGCCTGCTCGGCGTCGACGCCGTGGCCGAGCAGGAAGCGCCGGGCCTCGTCGGCGCCGTCGAGCTCGAAGCGCCGCTCGGTGCGGTGGCCGGCGACGAGCCCGACGTCGTGGAAGAGCGCCGCGACGTAGAGCAGTTCGGCGTCGAAGTCGAGGCCGCGCCGCCGGCCCTGCAGCGCGCCGAAGAGGTAGACGCGGGAGGAGTGGTCGTACAGGAGCGGGCCGAGGGTGTCCTTGGCGAGCTCGGCGGCTTCGCGGGCGAGCGCGGTGTCGGGGATGTCCGTGGTCATGACGTCGACCTTGCCCGCGGCCGCGGTGCTCGGACCTGTGCCCAGCGGACGGGAATACCGCACATCCGGACATCCGGCGCATTCCCAAGAGGACGCGGATATCGTATCTTCTGCTGCGGGTGGGTCACCCGATCGGAGTTGTGCGCGAAGGGGGTGCGCCGTGGCCACCAGGCACCTGTCGATGCGCCCCGCCGAACAGGGCAACCGCGAGCGGTACCTCGACGCGGCGTTGTCGGTCCTGTTCGACCGCGGCGTCCCGGGGCTGTCCGTGCGCGGGGTGGCCGAAGCGGCGGGCGCGTCCACGATCTCCGTTTACGCTCGCTTCGGCGGTCGCTCCGGCCTGCTCGACGCCTTGTACGAGCGCACTTTCGACTCGCTGCGGGAGATGCTGGAGGGCCTGCCGCCGTCGGGCGCGGACGGCGTCGGGGACCTGCTGCACTTGGCGCTCGAGTACCGGCTCTTCGCGCTGGAGAGCCCGGCCCGCTACGCGCTGATGTTCGAGAGACCGGTGCCCGGCTTCGACCCGGACCCGGCCCTGCGGTCGGCGGTGGTGCGGACGACGTTCGGCCTGTTCATCACCCGCGTCCACCGCGTGTGCCCGCCGGGAGCGGACCCGAAGGCGGCGGCGTACCAGCTGTGGACGGCGATGCACGGCCTGGTCGGCTCGGAGCTGATGCTCGCGTCGCGGACACCGCTGCCGGGCTGGTTCATCCCGCCGACCGACGAGGCGAACGAGGAGATGTACCGCCGCGGGGTCACGGCGATGATGACCGGCCTGGGCCTGCGCAACCGCTGAGACGGGCCCGGCACGCACCCGATGGGGGCATGGGGCCGCTGCGGCCGACGCTGCAGGGCCGGGCGTTGCTGGGGTCGGCGCCTGCGAACCCTACGGTCCCAGCGAACCTCGAGAACCGCGGCCGAGCCGGAGCAGGGACCGCACCGAAGCAAGCCGCAGAACGACCGGGCGCAGGGTCGAGCCCGCGCCAAGCCGCAAGACAAACCGTCCCCGGAACGCAGCGAACCCCGGTCCGCCTGGACCGGGGTTCGCCGTGGTTCAGCTCAGAGCGCTACTGCTCACGCACCGCCGGAGAGCTTCTCGCGGAGAGCCGCGAGCTGCTCGTCGGAGGCGAGGGTGCCGCCGCTGCTCTTCGTGTCGGCCGGGGCCGAGCCCGAGGTGTAGCTTTCCGCGCCACCTTCGATGCCGGTCGCCGCGTCCGCCGCGGCTTCCGCGTCGGCCTCGACGGCCTTCTGGACCTGCTTCATGTGGGCCTCGTAACGGGTGTGCGCCTCCGCGTACTGGCGCTCCCACTCCTCACGCTGCTTGTCGAAGCCTTCCTGCCACTCCTGGGTGTCCGGGTCGAAGCCCTCGGGGTAGATGTAGTTCCCCTCGGTGTCGTACTCGGCGGCCATGCCGTACTGGGCCGGGTCGAACTCGGTGTCCGGCGTGACACCCTCGTTCGCCTGCTTCAGCGACAGCGAGATGCGACGGCGCTCGAGGTCGATGTCGATGACCTTGACCATGACGTCGCCGTTGACCTGGACGACCTGCTCCGGGATCTCCACGTGGCGCTCGGCCAGCTCGGAGATGTGGACCAGACCCTCGATGCCCTCTTCGACACGCACGAACGCGCCGAACGGAACCAGCTTGGTGACCTTGCCCGGCACGATCTGGCCGATCGCGTGGGTGCGGGCGAACTGGCGCCACGGGTCTTCCTGGGTCGCCTTCAGCGACAGCGAGACGCGCTCGCGGTCCATGTCGACGTCCAGGACCTCGACCGTGACCTCCTGGCCGACCTCGACGACCTCGGACGGGTGGTCGATGTGCTTCCAGGACAGCTCGGAAACGTGCACCAGGCCGTCGACGCCACCCAGGTCCACGAAGGCACCGAAGTTGACGATGGACGACACGACGCCCTTGCGGACCTGGCCCTTGGCGAGCGCGTTGAGGAACTCGCTGCGCACCTCGGACTGGGTCTGCTCGAGGTAGGCGCGGCGGGACAGGACCACGTTGTTGCGGTTCTTGTCCAGCTCGATGATCTTCGCCTCGAGCTCGCGGCCGACGTACGGCTGCAGGTCGCGCACACGGCGCATTTCGACCAGGGACGCGGGGAGGAAGCCGCGCAGGCCGATGTCCAGGATGAGGCCGCCCTTGACGACCTCGATGACGGTGCCCTTGACGGGCTCGTCCTTCTCCTTGAGCTCCTCGATCGTGCCCCAGGCGCGCTCGTACTGCGCGCGCTTCTTGGACAGGATCAGACGGCCTTCCTTGTCCTCCTTCTGGAGAACGAGGGCTTCGACCTCATCGCCGACGGTGACAACCTCAGCCGGGTCGACATCGTGCTTGATGGAGAGCTCACGCGAGGGGATGACACCCTCGGTCTTGTAGCCGATGTCGAGCAGGACCTCGTCGCGGTCGACCTTGACGATCGTGCCTTCGACGATGTCGCCATCGTTGAAGTACTTGATGGTCTTGTCGATAGCCGCGAGGAAGTCTTCCTCCGACCCGATGTCGTTGATGGCGACCTGCGGGGCCCCGATGGGGGCGGTCGGGGCGGTGGCGGTGTCGGTGGTCATTAGGCGGGTTGCTCCGGTGGATGGGATCGAGGGTTGGCAGTTGTCGGCGCGATGGGGTGTGAGGAGCATGCGACGACCCTGCGAGCAAACGTCCACCAGTGAACGACCGCGGCATGACCCGCAAACGGTGCGCGACCCGAGCCCGACCAGAAGCTGAGCGGAAGGCAGCGCGAACCCACTGCGCTAACACTTATCCTACGCGGCGGTCACCAGGCGGCACAATCAGGGTCCCCCGGCGATCGCTAAGGTCCTCGCGAAGGCAAACGCACCCAGGAGGACGCAGGTGGAGCGGGCACCGGCGGCCGGGACCGGAGACACCATCATGCCACCGAACGACCCGGCCGCGCCGGGCCGCCACGACGCCGCCGAGCAGCGGCTGGGCACCACCGCCGTCGCCTACCGCGAGGTCGGCGGGGCGGAGGCCGCGGCCGCGAACCTCGCCTGGTGGGACGCCGACGCCGACGACTACCAGGCCGAGCACGGCGGCTTCCTCGGCGACGCCGACTTCGTCTGGTGCCCGGAAGGGGTGCGCGAGGCGGACGCGCGGCTGCTCGGCGACGTCCGCGGCCAGCGCGTGCTGGAGATCGGCTGCGGGCAGGCCGCGTGCTCGCGCTGGCTGGCCGCCCAGGGCGCCGACGCCGTCGCGACCGACCTGTCCGCCGGCATGCTGCGCCACGCGCAGGAGGGCAACACGCGCACCGGCGTCGCCGTGCCGCTCGTGCAGGCGAACGCCGAGCACCTGCCGCTCGCGTCCGGCAGCTTCGACGCGGCCTGCTCGGCGTTCGGCGCGATCCCGTTCGTGGCTTCGGTGGACGCCGTCTTCGCCGAGGTCCACCGGGTGCTGCGGCCGGGCGCGCCGTGGGTGTTCTCGGTGACGCACCCGATGCGGTGGATCTTCCCGGACGACCCGGGCCCGCAGGGGCTGACCGTCACCCAGCCGTACTTCGACCGCACGCCGTACGTGGAGGTCGACGACGAGGGCACGGCCACCTACGTCGAGTACCACCACACGCTCGGCGACTACGTGCGCGCGCTGGCCGGGGCCGGGTTCACCGTGACCGACCTGGTCGAGCCGGAGTGGCCCGAGGGGCACACGCGGGTGTGGGGCCAGTGGAGCCCGCTGCGCGGCCGGCTCTTCCCGGGCACCGCGATCTTCCGCACGCGCCGCTCGTGAACCCGCTGGAGGAACAGCAGAACGCCCGGTTCGCCGCGCTCGACCCGCTGCTCCCGCCGATCGCGCCGCCCCCGGCGGCGAACGAGCCGCTCGTGGTCACCACCGGCGGGCGCCGGGCCGGCGGCCTGCTCACGCACGTCGTGCACGCGCCGGGGTCGTGGCCCGCGCTCTGGGGGCCGCTGGAGCTCTGGGACCTGACGCCGGTGCCGGGCGAAAGCGGCGCGGCGGGCCTCGCGGCGCTGCTGGACGCGTGGCGCGAGCGGATGCGCGGGACGCCGTTCAACCCGGACTCGGGGTGCTCGGTCACCTGGCCGAGCCGCGACGCGGAGGGGTCGGCGGTCCTGCTGGCGCACGGCTTCGCGCCGATGACGTGCCTGGCGGTGCGCCTCCCAGGACCGCCCGCCGACGACCGGCCGTCGCGGGTGTCGGTCCGGCTCGCCGGCGACGCCGACGTCGAGGCCCTGACCCGGCTGCGGCTCGCCGAATGGCAGTACACGTCGCTGGTCGGCACCGCGGTGCACCGGCCGGGCGCGCGGGCGCTGCTGCGCGCCGAGGTCGCCCGTTCCCTGCGCTTCAGCGGGCTGGTCTGGCTCGGGGAAGACGACGGCGCGCCGGCCGGGATGGCCGCCTGCGCGCTGACGTTCCCCGCGTGGGGGGACAGCATCCACGGCCGGCTGCGGCCGGGGCGCTGGGGGTACGTCGACACGCTGTCGGTGGCGCCCGAGTCCCGCGGCGGCGGGGTGGGCCGGACGCTGATGACCGCCGCCCATCGTGAGCTGGCCCGCCGCGACCTGGAAGGTACGTTCCTCTTCTACCACCCGGCGAACCCGCTCTCCCCGGTGTTCTGGCACCGGCAGGGTTATCGTCCACTGTGGACCATGTGGATCCGGCGCCCCGCCTGGTCCTGACCGCGACCCCAGGGGGACCCATGGACATCGCCGGCCCGCTGTTCGCCGCCCACCGGGCGCGCTTCGCCGCGGTCGACGCGCTGCTGCCGCCCGCCGCGCCCCCGGCCGAGGGCGAGCGGCTGGACGCGGCGACCGCGGACGGCACCCGGGTCACCGCGGTGCTGCAGCGGGAGCGGCTGGCGCCCGGCGACGTCCCGATGCTGTGGGCGGCGGCCGACACCTGGCAGCTCTTCCCCTACTTCGGCGCCACCGGCACCGAGGGCGCCGACCTCCTGCTGCGAGCGTTGAAGGGCCGGCTGGAGACCGAGGAGACCGACGACGACTCGGCGTGCGTCGTCGTCTGGCCGAGCCGGGACGCCGAGGCGATCCGCGCCTACCTCGACCACGGCCTGGTCCCGCTCGGCGCCCTCGGCGTCCGGACCGCGCCACCGGTCGAAGACACGACCGGCACCACCGTCGCCGTCCGCCGGGCCGGGCCGGGCGACTTCGCCGCCGCGCTGGAGCTGGCCACGGCGACGTTCGACTACACCGGCCTGGTCGCCGTGCCGCGACGGGCCAACACCGCGGACCTGCTGGCCCCGGCCCTGCGGGAGGCCCTCGACGCCGACGAGCCCGAGGTCTGGCTGGCCGAGGAGGCCGGCGAGGTCCGCGCGCTGGCGCACTGCGCGTGGATCGACGTGTCCCTGGGCGGCGAGGCGGCCGAGATGCTGCCGCTGGGCCGCTGGGGTTACGTGAACAACGTCGTGACCGCGCCGGGCGAGCGCGGCGGCGGCTTCGGCCGGGCGCTGATGGCCCGCGTGCACCGGGAGTTCCACGAGGCCGGCGCCACCGGCACCTACCTCTACTACAACCCGACCAACCCGCTGTCCTCGGTGTTCTGGCACCGGCAGGGCTATCGTCCACTGTGGACGACGTGGGAGGTGCGCCCGGCGTCCGCGCTGCGGTGAGTCACCCGGTGGTGTGACGTGCGTCCGGTGATCTTGCCGCGGGACCCGGCGGGGACTAGCTTTTGAACTGACCGGTCAGTTCAAAAGATGCTGGAGCCTCCCGTGCAGGTCCGAGCCGATCGCGTGTCCCTCGAAGGGCACCACGGCACCTTGTTACCGCCCACCTCGCTGACCGTCGGCGAGGGCGACCTGGCGATCGTGCACGGCGAACCCGGCGTCGGCGTCACCGCGTTCGGCCTCGCGCTGGCCGGCCGGCTCAAGCCCTCCACCGGCACTGTGCACGCCGAAGGCGTCGACGCTCCCCTGCCCGGGCTCGTCGCGATCGTCGACGCGCCCGGCGTCAGCGAGCCCGACGAGGCGCTGAGCCTGCGTGTGGTCGTCGGCGAGGAGCTGGCGCTCGCCCATCGCCCGGCGGGCAAGGAGGACGTCGCCCGCTGGCTGGCCGGGCACGACGCCGCGCCGTACGCGGGCACGCGGTTCGAGAACCTCGCGCCCACCCTGCGCACGCGGCTGCTCACCGAGCTGGCCGCGGAGCGCAAGGGCGTCCGCGTGCTCGTGCTCGACACGCCCGACCGGCACACCAGTGACGTCGGCAGCTGGGCCGGGCTCGCGCGGGAGCTGGCCGAGCGCGGCCTCGCCGTGGTCGTGCTGACCGCGACGACCCCGCTGTCCGCCCTGCCGTTCGAGCCCGCCCGCATCGGCTCGGCCGAACAGCCGGAACCGCAGCACCACTCCCCCGAACCCGAACCCACCGAAGAGCTCCCCGCGAGCACTGACGGAGTCGAAGAATGAACGCCTTCCGGATCGCCCGCAACGAGCTGCGCCGCCTGTCCACCGGCACGATGCCGAAGCTGGCGCTGGTCGCGCTCGTGCTGGTGCCACTGCTCTACGCGTCCTTCTACCTGTACGCGAACTACGACCCGTACGGCCGGCTGGACAAGCTGCCCGCCGCCGTCTTCACCAGTGACACGGGCGCGCAGGACGCGAGCGGCCAGCAGCGCAACGTCGGCCGCGAAGTCACCGACGAGCTGGTCAAGTCCGGCACGTTCCAGTGGCACGAGGTGTCCGAGCAGGAGGCCCGCGACGGCGTCCGCGACGACAAGTACTCGTTCGCGATCGGCATCCCGAGCGGCTTCTCCGCGGCGCTGCTGTCGGTCGGCAACTTCCAGCCGCAGCAGGCGACGATCACGCTGACCACCAACGACGCGAACAACTACCTGTCCGGCACGATCGCGAAGCAGGTCGCCGAGCAGGTGCGCAAGACGATCGCGGAGAAGGTCGGCAGCGAGGCCGCGGACCGGTTCCTGGTCGGCTTCTCCACCATCTACGGCAAGATCCAGGAGGCCTCGACGGGCGCCGCGCAGCTCGCGGACGGCGCCACGCAGCTCAAGTCCGGGCAGCAGCAGCTCGCCGGCGGCGCTTCGCAGCTCGCGGACGGCTCGGCGACGCTCGCCACCGGCCTCGGCACGTTGAAGAGCAGCACCGCGGACCTGCCGTCCCAGACGCAGAAGCTCGCCGACGGCGCTTCGCAGGTGGCCACCGGGGACCAGAAGGTCGCCGACGCGGCTTCGCTGGCCGCGACGGCGTCGTCCGACATCCAGGGCAAGCTCGACGGCTACCGCACCCAGCTCGTCACCGACCTGCGCGACGCCGGGGTGCCGGAAGCGCAGATCCAGGCGATCGTCGCGAAGGCCGACCAGCTGCGCTCCCCCGTCGACCAGGCCAACGGCAAGATCCAGCAGGCCAACGGCGACCTCGCGAAGCTGGCCGACGGCGCGCGGCAGGTGTCCGACGGCGCGGCCAAGCTCGCGGCCGCGTCTCCGCAGCTGGCGAACGGCATCGCCCAGGCGTCCGACGGCGCGAACCAGCTGCGTGACGGCGCCGCGAAGCTCAACGACGGCGAGAAGACCGCCGTCACCGGCACGAACCAGCTCGCGGACGGCGCGGTGAAGCTGCGCGACGGGCTTTCGGCCGGCCTCAAGGAGATCCCGAACCCGGACGACCCCACCCGCTCGGCCACGGCGAACACGATCGCGGACCCGGTGGCGGTCAACGCCAACGGCGAGGCGTCGGCGGGGACCTACGGCGCGGGCCTGGCGCCGTTCTTCATCTCGCTGGCCACCTGGATCGGCGCGTTCGTGCTGTTCCTGATCCTGCGCCCGCTCTCGACCCGGGCGCTGACGGCGGGTGCGTCCCCGTTCCGCGTCGCGGTCGGCGGCTGGCTGTCCTCGGCGCTGCTCGGCGTCGCCCAGGTGGTCGTCCTGTTCGGCGCGGTGACGTGGCTCGTCGGCATCCACATCGCCCACCCGCTGGGCGCCATCGGGTTCGCGGTGCTGGTGTCGCTGACGTTCACGTCGGTGGTGCACGCGCTCAACGCGTTCTTCGGCGCGGTCGGCAAGTTCCTCGGGCTGGTGCTGCTGGTGCTGCAGCTGGTCAGCGCGGGCGGCACGTTCCCGTGGCAGACGATCCCGGACGCGCTCTACCCGCTGCACGTGGTGCTGCCGATGGGGTACGCCATCGACGGCTTCCGCCACCTGTTCTACAGTGGCGCCACCGTGCAGATCCTGGGAGACATCGGCGTGTTGCTGGCCTACCTGGCAGGCGGGGTCCTCGTGTCCACGCTGGCCGCGCGCAAGCGTCGCGTTTGGACGGTGTCGGCCCTCAAGCCCGAGCTCAGCCTGTGAGCGGCGCGACCAAGCAGAAGCTCTTCGAGGCCACGCTGGAGCTCTCGAAGAGCCGGGGCCTGGTGGGCCTGACGGTCGACGACATCGCCGCCGCGGCGGGGGTCGCCAAGGGCACGGTCTACTACAACTTCGGGTCGAAGGACGGGCTGGTCGACGCGCTGCTGCGCTACGGCGTCGACATGCTCGCCGGGCAGCTGCGCGCCGCCGTCACCGACGCGGACCCGCTCGAGGTGATCGAGGCGCAGGTCGACACGACGCTGGAGTTCATCGCCCGGTACCCGGGGTTCTCGCAGATCCTGGTGAGCGAGCTGTGGCGGACACCGGGCCAGTGGCACGACACGCTTTCGCTGCTGCGCGAGGAGATCATCTCGATCGTCAAGGACCAGCTGTCCCGGCTGGAGTCGGCCGGCCGGCTGCCGGAAGGGGTGCAGATCCCGACCGCGGCGGCGGGGCTGTTCGGCACGATGCTGGTGGTGGCGCTGGACTGGCAGGTGTTCGGGCCGCAGCGGACCCGGGCGGAGGTCCGCGACGCGGTGATGGTGCTGATCCGCGGTTTGGGACGGCGTTAGCGACGGCTGGGCGCCGCCCCCCGATCTCCACGCTACCGTCCGGCACCGACAGTTCCGGGCCGGCGAGGCTCAGGCGCGGTCCTCGATGCGGGCCCGCACCGCCGCCGCGTAGCTGTCCACCGCCGTTGCCGCCGCGGTCAGCTCGCAGGGGCCGTCGATCAGCAGGCGCTTCGCCGGGACGTACGCCTGCTCCAGCTCCGGGTCGCCGTCCAGGCCCTGCTCGCGGGCCAGCTCGTGGTCACCCGCGAGGCGGGCGCGCAGCTCCTCGCGGCGGGCGACCAGGCCGTCGAGCACCGCTCGCTGGCGGCGGCCGTCCTCGACCGCCGGGGCCACCGCGTGCTCGTGGCTGTCGATGTGGCGCTCCACCCACTCCGCGTCGCCGTCGACCTCGGCCGAGCGCAGCTGCTTGAGCGCGGCGCGCAGCCGCTGGGCGCGGGCCGGCAGCATCGCGACGCCGGTGAAGCGTGTCGCCACGCGCAGCTGGTACGCCTCGATCTCGCCGAGCTCCTCGACGGACTGGGTGAGCACGTCGAGCCGGCCGGACAGGTCGTCCGCGGCCGGGCGGGCCTGGAACGTCCCGGCCTGCACCGCCGCGACCCCCGGCGACGACTCCTCCCGAAACCCCAGCAGCAGCCGCAGCCCGAGCTCGGCCGCGCGGCCCGCGAGCGGGGCGAGCACCTCGCCGACGAGCCGGTCGGGCTCGGCGGAGTCGTCGATCGCGTCGACGACGAGCGTGCGGCCGGCGACCCCGGTGGTGAGCCGGTCTTCGATGCGGTGCCGGACGGCGTCGGCGGTGCGGCCGGTGGCGTCGACGGCGAGGTCGACGCTGCCCGCCGGCGGCATCGAGCCGAGCGTCGGCGGCAGGCCGGGGACACCGAGGGAGCGCTCGCGGTCGGCCAGCACGATGCCGAACCGCAGTGCCGCCGCGACGGGCGAGCCGGCCTCGCCGGTGTCGACGACCCAGACCGTGCCGGGCTCGGCCTTGGCGAACCAGTCCGCGACGCTCTGCACGAACGAGACGTCGACGGCTTCGCCGACCGGGCGGGAAAAGCTGGCGTCGACGGCCGGACTGCCCGAGGTCCAGATGCTCAGCTGCGGCAGGTGCCCCAGCATCGTCTCGACCGGCACCATCCAGGTGCCGGTGTCCTTGCCGACGACCATGCCGACGACGTGCCCGGTCGCCTCGTCGAGCACGGCCGTGCCGCCGAACCCGGGGCCGATCGGCTCGGCTTCGGCGGTGCGGAAGAGGCGGACCCATTCGCCGCCGGTCTGTTCCGGGCCGCCGAGGCGCGCGTGGGTCCAGCGGCCGACCGACCCGGGCGGGAACCCGAACGCGCGGACGAGCTGGTGCTCGCCGAGGGGCATGCGGTGCAGCGGGGCGCGGAACACGCGGGATTCGGGGCGTTCCAGGCGCAGCAGGGCGAGATCACCGTGGCCGCCGCCGTCGGAGGGCACCCAGCACCCCTCCACGACGGTGGCGGTGCCGGGCAGGGCTTCGGCCAGTCCGACGAAGTCGACGCTCAGCGCGGACCGCGGTCCCCCGGCGGCTTCGACGACGTGCGCGCTCGTGAGCACGTGGTACTCGTCGAGCACCGTGCCCGCCCCGCAGACCCGGCCGAGTTCGTCGTGCAGCCGAACCCGCCAGCGTCGCCGTTCACGCTCGAACCCCATTCGGCGGACCCTACGCCGTGATCGCCCGCCGGTGAGCGCCGACCTCCCTACCCAGCGGTAATGGCTCACCCGAACGGACTCCTCCGTTCGTCGCAATGCCAACGGGTTTGGTGTGCCGGTGAGTGGTTCAGACCCGGCCGAACACCCAGCTGCCGGGCGCCGCCGGATCGTCGCCGGCCCAGAACTCGTACCAGTGGCCCGAGAACTCGGCCCGGGAGATGCGGCCGTCACCGTCGGCGTCGAGGAGGGCGAAGATCTCGTCGGTCGGCGCTTCGAGGCCGTTCCAGGCGGTGATCATGCGGTGGTACTCGGCGGCCGAAATGGCGCCGTCGCCGTTTTCGTCCACCGCCTCGAACATCGCCGCCGCGGTGCCGGTGACCGCGGCCGGCATCTGCGGCAGCCCGTCGACGACGTCGAGGACCTCGTCGAGCGAGACCTTGCCGTCGCGGTCGCGGTCGGACGCCTCCAGCAGCGTCGCCCACCAGCCCATCATGATCGAGGCGAGCTTCTCCCCGTCCGGGGAGCCGCCGTCGGTGCCGCGCACCTCGAGCCATCTCGTGGTGAGGGCCCGGAAGTCGGACTCGGTGAGGTAGCCGTCGTCGTCGGCGTCCATCGCGCCGAAGATGCCGGAGATCTTGCGTCGCTGAAAGTCACTGGCCATGCGGGACAGCTTCGCCGCCGCCGACGGCGCCCGACGACGTCCGCCCGAGTACACCCGCGCCACGACCCGGTGATTCGGGTCGTGGCGCAGAGTGAACGGGCTTGCGGCCCGGGGTGAAGTCACGGCGCCTCGTCCGCTCCTGCGACCGGACAGCCGCATGACCGCTCGGCTCGACGGTGACCTCGCCGAGACCGCGCACCCGCTCCCCACGACCCGGCGACCGGCTACCGCAGGCCGATCGGCGGTCGTGAGTGGTAATTCGGGTTAGAACCCGAATTACCACTCACGACCAGCTGCGGCGGACCGGGCAAAGATCCGGCGCCGAGCTCCTAGTGCGCGGCTTCGTTCCAGGACCGGCCGTAGCCGACCGAGACCTCCAGCGGCACGGCCAGGTCGTAGGCCGAGCCCATGCCCTGGCGCACGAGCGCCTCCAGCTGCTCCCGCTCGCCGTCGGCGACCTCGAGCACGAGCTCGTCGTGGACCTGCAGCAGGATCCGGCTCTTCAGCTTCGCCTTGACCAGCTCCTGGTGGACGGTGAGCATCGCGACCTTGATGATGTCCGCCGCGCTGCCCTGGATCGGGGCGTTCAGCGCCATCCGCTCGGCCATCTCGCGGCGCTGGCGGTTGTCGCTGTTGAGGTCCGGCAGGTACCGGCGGCGACCGAAGATCGTCTCGGTGTAGCCGCACTTGGCCGCCTCGCCGACCACCGAGTGGAGGTAGTCGCGCACGCCGCCGAAGCGGGCGAAGTACGCCTCCATCTGCTCCTTGGCGTCTTCGGTCGAGATCCGCAGCTGCGCCGACAGCCCGTACGCCGACAGCCCGTACGCGAGGCCGTACGACATCGCCTTGACGCGGTAGCGCAGCTCCGGCGTGATCTCCTCCGGCGGCAGCGAGAACGCCCGCGACGCGACGAACGTGTGCAGGTCCTCGCCGGAGTTGAACGCCTCGATGAGGCCCTCGTCCTTCGACAGGTGCGCCATGATCCGCATTTCGATCTGGCTGTAGTCCGCGGTCATCAGCTCGGTGAAGCCCTGGCCGACGACGAACGCGTCGCGGATGCGGCGGCCCTCTTCGGTGCGGACCGGGATGTTCTGCAGGTTCGGCTCGGTCGAGGACAGCCGCCCGGTGGCCGCGATGGTCTGCAGCAGGGTGGTGTGGATGCGGCCGTCGTCGGCGACGGACTTGATCAGCCCTTCGACCGTGGTGCGCAGCTTCGTCGCGTCCCGGTGCTCCAGCATGTGCTGCAGGAACGGGTGCTCGGTCTTCTCGAACAGGCCCTGCAGCGCCTCGGCGTCGGTCGTGTAGCCGGTCTTGGTGCGCTTGGTCTTCGGCATGCCGAGCTCGTCGAACAGCACGACCTGCAGCTGCTTCGGCGACCCGAGGTTGATCTGCTTGCCGATCACCTCGTACGCGGCTTCGGCCGCCTGCGTCACGCGCGACAGGTAGTGCGCTTCGAGCGTGGTCAGCTGCTCGAGGTCGACGGCCACACCGGCGATCTCCAGCTCGGTGATCACTTCCAGCAGCGGCAGCTCCAGCTCGGCGAGCAGCCGCGCGCCGCCGATCTGCTCCAGCTCCTTCTCGAGCGCGCCGCCCAGCTCGAAGATGGCCCGCGCCTTGACCAGCTCTTCCTGGATCTCCTTCTGCTCCAGGCCTTCCGCGCCGCCGTCCAGCAGCGACAGCTGCCCGTCACCGCCGTCGGTCTCCGAGCGCAGCTCGCGGTGGAGGTAGCGCAGCGCGAGGTCGTCCAGCTCGAACGTGCGCTGGCCCGGCCGCACGAGGTAGGCGGCCAGCGCGGTGTCCATGGCGAGCCCGGCGAGCACCCAGCCGCGGGCGCGGATCGCGTGCAGCGGGACCTTGAGGTCGTGGCCGGTCTTGCGGATCTTCGGGTCGGCGAGCCACGCCGCCAGCGCCGTGTCGTCCGCCTGGTCCATCGCCGTGACGTCGACGTACGCGCCTTCGCCGTCCGCCGCCGCGAAGGCCACCGCCCGCAGGTCGGACCGGACCGAGGCGCCGGCGGTGCGGAAGGCCAGCGCGACCGGCTCGCCGCCGGCCGCGTGCGCGGCGAGCCACGCCCCGAGCGCGCCGGGGGCCAGCGCGTCACCCGAGACCTCGAAGCCTTCGTCGGCCTCGGGTTCGGCGCTCTGCAGCGTCGCGAACAGCCGGTCGCGCAGGACGCGGAACTCCAGCTCGTCGAACAGTGCGTGCACCGCTTCGCGATCCCACGGGCGCAGCTCCAGCCCCGACGGGCCGACCTCCAGCTCGACGTTCCGGATCAGCTCGGTGAGCTGGCGGTTCAGCTGGACCGAGGACAGGTGCGCGCGCAACGCGTCGCCCGCCTTGCCCTTGACCTCGTCGACGCGGTCGATCAGGTCGTCGAGCGAGCCGAACTGCTTGATCCACTTGGCCGCGGTCTTCTCGCCGACGCCGGGGATGTTCGGCAGGTTGTCCGACGGGTCGCCGCGCAGCGCCGCGAAGTCGGGGTACTGCTGCGGGGTGAGGCCGTACTTCTCCTCGACGGCGGCCGGGGTGAACCGGGTCATCTCCGACACGCCGCGCTTCGGGTACAGCACGGTGACCTGCTCGGTGACCAGCTGCAGCGCGTCTCGGTCACCCGTACAGATGAGGACGTCGAAGCCGTCGGCCGTCGCCTGCGTCGTGAGCGTGGCGATGATGTCGTCGGCCTCGAAGTTCTCCTTCGTCAGCGACGGGATGCCGAGCACGTCGAGGACCTCGCGCACCAGGTCGACCTGGCCGCGGAACTCGTCCGGCGTCGTGCTGCGGTTCGCCTTGTAGTCGGCGAAGGTCTCCGAGCGGAACGTCTTGCGCGAGAGGTCGAACGCCACCGCCAGGTGTGTGGGCGCCTCGTCGCGCAGCAGGTTGATGAGCATCGACGTGAACCCGAAGACCGCGTTCGTGACCTGCCCGGTCTTGGTCTTGAAGTTCTCGGCGGGCAGCGCGAAGAACGCGCGGTAGGCCATCGAATGACCGTCGATCAGCAGCAGCTTCGGCTGCTCCGCGCTGGTTCCGGTCGCGGTGGTTCCTGTGGCGTTGGCAACGGTCGTCTTCTCACTCGGGCTCACGGGGCCGAGTCTAGGCTGAGGGTCCGACACTCTTACGTGTCGCATAGGAACAGGAGCTTTGTGTGACGGACAGTGCCGCCCCCATCGACGTGGAGCGGCTGTCGGGCATCGACCCGGCGGCGGCGGACCAGCAGCTGAACGACAAGGTCGGGATGAAACTGCTGGAAGCGACGGCCGAGCGGGTCGTCGGCACCATCCCGGTCGAGGGGAACCTCCAGCCGTACGGCCTGCTGCACGGCGGCGCCAACGCCGTGCTCGCCGAGGCGCTGGGGTCCACGGTGGCCGCGTTGAACGCGGGCCCGGGCCGCGCGGCGATGGGGCTGGAGCTGTCCTGCACCCACCACCGGGCCGTCCGCTCGGGCACGGTCACCGGCGTCGCGACCCCGCTGCACGTCGGCCGCGGCACGATCACCGCCGAGATCGTCCTGACCGACGACGAGGGCCGCCGCACCTGCACCGCCCGGCTCACCTGCGTCGTCCGGGACCGCCCGCCGGGCGCGTGAGCCGGTGGACCTCGACCTCGCCCAGGTGCGGGCGTTCGTCGTCACCGCGGAGCAGCTCCACTTCGGGCGGGCCGCCCAGGCGCTGTTCCTGACCCAGCAGGCGTTGTCGAAGCGGATCCGGAAGCTCGAAGACGCGCTGGCCACACCGCTGTTCCGGCGCACCCGCCGCTCGGTCGAGCTCACCGCCGAGGGCGAGCGCTTCCTCCCGCACGCGCGTGAGCTGCTGCGGGTGGCCGACGCCGCGGTGGCCGCGCTCGGTGCCGGCGACCGGCCGCTGCGCCTCGACCTCGTCGACGTCCGGCTCTCCCCGATGTTCCTGCTCCGCCGGCTCGCCGCGCGGGAGCCCGCGCTGCGGATCGACCGGGTCGCCGGCGCCGGGTTCGCCCACGCGGTCGAGCCGCTGCTGTCCGGCGAGCTCGACGCCGCCTTCGGCCGGGTGACCGGCTTCGGGCGGCCGCTGCCCGACGAGCTGGAGCACCGGGTCGTCCGGCTCGAACCGCTGGTCGCGCTGCTCGCCCCGGAACACCCGCTGGCCCAGCTGGACGTGCTGCCGCTCGAGGAGCTGCGCGCCGACGGGATCTGGCTGCCCGGGTCCGGCGGCGCCGCCGAATGGCTGTCCTACCTCGCGGCGATGTGCGCCCGGTTCGACGTCCCGATCGACGACTCCGGCGTCAGCTACGACCTGCGGCACACCCTGGAGCAGACGCGGTACGGCAAGCGCCGGGTCACCCTGGCCGGGGCGGATATGGAGCTCGCGCCCGACCTCAACCTGAAGGTGCTGCCGTTCTCGCCGTCACCGCTGTTCCCGTGGTCGCTGGTGTGGCGGCGCGGGAACACGAACCCGGCGCTGCGGCGGCTGCTGGCCCTGGCCGGGCGCACCAGCCGCGAAGAGGACTGGTGCGCCTACGACCCCGGCCACGCCTGGCTGCCGGACGAGGACCTCAGCCTCGTAGCCGCCGCGCGAACCACTCGCTGAACGCCGTGTCGACGGCGGCCGCGGCCGCCGTCCCCGGCGGGAACTCGTGCGCCATCCCGTCGACGGTCACCAGCTCGGTCCCCAGCTTCTCGCTCAGGGCCGCGGCGGGCTCGCGCACGGCGACGTCGTCGTCCGCGCCGGCGACGAGCAGCAGCGGCGCGCTCAGCTCGCCGGCCCGGTTCACGTAGTCGTAGCGCGCCGCCACCGCGAGGGACCGCTCGGTCCACGCGTAGGTCACGCCGTAGCGCCGCTCGTTGGCGGCGATCATCGGCGCGAGCCGGACCACGGGGCTGGCGACCGCGCCGGCCGCGATTTCGACGTCTCCGCGCGCCAGCACCTCCAGGGCGACGATCGCCCCGGCCGAGCCGCCGAACACGCCCAGCGGCCCGGTCGCGCCCGGCAGCCGGTCACGCAGCTCGGCCAGCGCCGCCAGGAACTCCCCCGCCGCCTGCTCGGTCACCGGCTCGAACATGTTCAGCACGGCGTCCTCACCGGCCCGCCGGAAGACTTCTTCGGGACCGCCTTCGGGCAGCCGGGCGCCGGTCAGCGGCAGGCCGAAGTACACCCGCCACGCCTGCAGCCCCGCCATCGGGACGGCGGCGGCCATCGCCTGCTCACTGGCCGGCGCGTCCATCAGGTGCCAGCCCGCGACCAGCGCCGCCGGCGCGTCCGGGTTCGCCGGCGGCATCGCCACGAACGGCACGCCGGCCGCGATTCCCTCGATCATCGTGTGCTCCCTCGGTTCTTGGTGTGCCCCAAGCAAACCGCGGGGTGCGGCGGCGGGTCCAACAGCCTTTCCGGCGCCGGTGACAACCGATGGTTGTGAACAGAACCGGCCCCGTGCGCGAGCGCGCACGGGGCCGGTGAGGGGAAGCTCCGGACGTCAGCCGACGCCCAGGTAGGCCTCCTTGATGCTGTTGTCCGCCAGCAGCTCCTTGCCGGTGCCGGACTTCGTGATCTGCCCGGTCTCCAGCACGTAGGCCCGGTGGGCCCGCGACAGCGCCTGCTGCGCGTTCTGCTCCACCAGCAGCACGGTGGTGCCCTGCTTGTTGATCTCCGTGATGATCCGGAAGATCTGCTGGATGAACTGCGGGGCCAGCCCCATCGACGGCTCGTCCAGCAGCAGCAGCTTCGGCTTCGCCATCAGGGCGCGCCCGATGGCGAGCATCTGCTGCTCGCCGCCGGACATCGTGCCGCCCAGCTGGGTCTTGCGCTCCGCCAGGCGCGGGAACAGCTCGAACACCCGCTCCAGGTCGCCGCTGAGGTCCTTGCGGTCCTTGCGGGCGTACGCGCCCATGTCGAGGTTCTCCATCACCGTCATGCCGGGGAAGATGCCCCGGCCTTCCGGCGCCTGCGAGATCCCGCGAACCACGCGGAGGTCACCGCGCAGCTTGGAGATGTCCTCCCCGGCGAAGGAGATCTTCCCGCTCGAGATCGGGCGGATCCCCGAGATGGCCCGCATCGTCGTCGACTTGCCGGCGCCGTTGGCCCCGATCAGCGTGACGATCTCGCCCTCGTTCACCGAGATGGACAGCCCGGACACCGCCTGGATCCGTCCGTAGTGGACGGACACGTCCGACAGCTCAAGCAACGTCATCGTCAGGCACCCCCAGGTAGGCCGCGATCACCGCGGGGTTCTCGCGGATCTCCGCCGGCACTCCTTCGGCGATCTTCTTGCCGAACTCCAGCACCACGATCCGGTCCGTCACGCCCATGACGAGCTTCATGTCGTGTTCGATCAGCAGCACGGTGTACCCGTCGTCGCGGATCGTCCGGATCAGCTCCATGAGCTGCTCCTTCTCCGCCGGGTTGAAGCCCGCCGCGGGCTCGTCCAGGCAGAGCAGCTTCGGCTCGGTGGCCAGCGCCCGCGCGATCTCCAGGCGCCGCTGGTAGCCGTAGGGCAGGTTCTTCGCCCGGTCGGCCGCGCGGTCGGCGATGCCGACGAACTCCAGCAGGGCCATCGCCTTCTCGACGGCGGCCTTCTCCTCGTGGTGGTGCCGCGGCAGCCGCAGCAGCGCCCCGAGCAGGCTGGTCTTGTGCCGCGCGTCGGTGCCGACGACGACGTTCTCCAGCGCGGTCATCTCACTGAAGAGCCGGATGTTCTGGAACGTCCGCGCGATGCCGAGCTGGGTGATGCCGTGCCGCGACGTCTTGCCCAGCGCCTTGCCTTCCAGCCGGACCTCACCGGAGGTCGGCCGGTAGACGCCGGTCATGGCGTTGAAGCACGTCGTCTTGCCCGCGCCGTTCGGCCCGATCAGGCCGAGGATCTCGCCGCGCCGGATGTCGAAGTTGATCTCGTCCAGCGCGACCAGTCCGCCGAAGCGCATGGTCACGTTGTCGACCTCGAGCAGCGTCTGCCCGACCTCGACCTCGATCTCGCGGTCCGGCGCGACGACTTCGGCGACTTCGGCGTCGTGCTCGGCCCGCTCCTCGGCCGTCATCTGCTGCAGCTCGGCGACGAGGCCGCCCTCCGCGACGACCTCGGGACCGCCGTTCTGGGGCTCGGTCATGACTTGCTCCCCGGGGTCGGTTCGGTCTGCAGCGCACCGTCACTGCTGATCTGCTCACCTCGGCCCAGCAGCCGCTGGTACGCCTGCCTGCCGTAGGCGAGCAGCCGCTGGCGCGCGCCGAGCAGGCCCTGCGGGCGGAAGATCATCAGAATGATCAGCGCCAGGCCGAAGATCAGGTACTTGTACTCGGCGATCGCCTGGAACCGCAGCGGGATGTAGGCCACCACGGCCGCGCCGAGCAGGACGCCGACCTTGTTGCCCGAGCCGCCGAGGATCACCGCGGCCAGGAACAGCATCGACGTGACGACGTCGAACTTCTGGTTGTTCACGAAGCCGAGCTGGCCGGCGTAGAGGGCGCCGGAGAGGCCGCCGATCGCCGCGCCGCTGATGAACGCCCAGATCTTGAACTTGAACGTCGGCACGCCCATGATCTCCGCCGCGTCCTCGTCGTCCCGGATGGCGACCCAGGCGCGGCCGACGCGGCTGCGCTCCAGGTTCCCGACCAGGAACAGGACGGCGATGATCAGCGTGACGCACAGCCAGTACCACGGCGTGCCGTTCGAGTTGTTGAACAGCGCCGAGCCGTCGGCGTTCGTGCCCGGCGGGTGCCCGACCTCCTTGAAGCCGGAGTTGCCGCGCAGCGGGCCGACGTTGTCCGCCAGCAGGCGGACGATCTCGCCGAACCCGAGCGTCACGATCGCCAGGTAGTCCCCGCGCAACCGCAGCGTGGGTGTCCCGAGGATCACGCCGAAGATCATCGTGACGGCCATCGCGATCGGCAGCACGACGAGGAACGGCAGGTGCGACAGCGACGAGTCGGGGCTGGTGAACAGCGCCATCACGTACGCGCCGATGGCGAAGAACCCGACGTACCCGAGGTCCAGCAGGCCGGCCTGGCCGACCACGACGTTGAGGCCGATGGCGACCAGCGCGTAGCGGGCCACCTCGAACATCGCGATCGGGAAGTCGTACCCGGGCTGGGTGGTGAGGATCGGCGGGTTCAGCACCGGCAGCAGGTAGATCAGCACCACCAGCGGGATGAGGACACCCCACTGCTGGACACGGCTGAGGTTGTTCCACCGCTCGCCGAACGTGCGCTTCTTGCCGGTCGCGGCGGCCGGCGGAGTCGTGGTCGTCGTCATACCCGCGCCTTTCCGAGCGACTCGCCGAGGATGCCGGTGGGCCGGATCATCAGGACGAGCACCAGCAGGACGAACGCGACGATGTCACGCCAGCCACCACCGAACAGCGACTGGCCGTAGTTCTCGGCGACGCCGAGCAGCAGGCCGCCGAGCAGCGCGCCGCGCAGGTTGCCGATCCCGCCGAGCACCGCCGCGGTGAACGCCTTGATGCCGAGCAGGAACCCGCCCTGGTACCACGCGCCCTGCGGGATCTTCATCATGTAGAACAGCGCCGCCGCGCCGGCGAGCAGGCCGCCGATGAGGAACGTCAGCATGATGACGCGTTCCTTGTTGACGCCCATCAGCGTCGCGGTGTCCGGGTCCTGCGCCACCGCGCGGATGCCGCGGCCGAACTTGGTCTTGTTGACGAAGTAGTTGACGCCCAGCATCAGCACGATCGACGCGATCACCGTGATGATCGTGACGTTGGTGATGCTGCCGCCGAAGAGCGTGAAGACTTCCTGGTTGCGCATGAGCCGGATGCCCAGCTCGGGGTTGCCGCCCCGCCAGATGAAGATGAGCTGCTGCAACACGAAGGAAGCGCCGATCGCGGTGATCAGGAAGACCAGCTTCGGCGCCCCTCGTTTTCTCAGCGGCCGGTAGGCGACCCGTTCCAGGACCACCGCCGTGCCGCCGGAGACCGCCATCGACGCGATCAACGCGAGCACCAGGAAGCCGATCAGCTCGATCGCGGTGAGCGTCGGGGTGTTGCCGGGCCGGAACCCGAGGCCGTAGAAGGTGAACCAGGTCGCGTAGACGCCGTAGATGAAGACTTCGGAGTGTGCGAAGTTGATGAGCTTCAGGACGCCGTAGACGAGGGTGTAGCCCAGCGCCACCAGCGCGTAGATGCTGCCGTAGGCCAGCCCGTCGAACGTGTTGTTCCAGAACTGGTCGAGGAACGCGTTCACGTCGAACGTGATCCAGCTGTCGCTCTGGGCCAGCACGAGCGAGCTCACGTGATGAGTCAATGACACACTAGTTCTCCATGTGGGACCGGGGTGCAGGCCCGGCGGGATCGAGCCGCCGGACGTGCACCCCGGTAATCAGAACGGAAGCGTTGCGCTACTTGATCTCGGTGTTGCGGACGATCTTCCCGCCCTCGACCTTGTAGGTCCACACGGTCGTGCTGGAGAGCTCGCCCTTGTCGTCCCACTTGAAGTGCTTCGTGATGCCCTGGCCGTCATAGGTCTTCACGAAGTCGAGCAGCCCCGCGCGGTCCTTCTTGCCCGAGTCGATGCCCTTGAGCAGGATCGTCGCCAGGTCGTAGGCCTCGGGCGAGTAGGTGCCCGGGTCCTTGCTGAAGGCCGACTTGTAGGCGTCGGTGAACTTCGTGAACTGGTCCGCCGGGACGCAGGGGCAGGTGAAGTACGCCTTCGCGGCCGCCTCGCCGGCGCCCTTGACGAACTCGTCGTCCTTCACGCCGTCCGGGCCGATGAACTTGGCCTCGACACCCGCGTCGTTCAGCTGCTGCGCGAAGGGAGCGGCTTCCTGGTAGTACCCGGAGTAGAACACCGCGTCCGGCTTCTCGCTCTTGATCTTGTTGACCACGGCCGAGAAGTCGGTCTGCTTCGTCTTGACGCTGTCCTGGCAGGTGCCCTTGTCGCCGAGCGCCTGGATGGTCGAAGCCGCCAGGCCGGTGCCGTAGTCGGAGTCGTCCTTGATGACGCACACCTTGTTGGCCTTGAGCTCGCCGGTGATGAACTTCGCGGCGGCCGGGCCCTGGGTGTTGTCGTTGCCCAGACCGCGGAAGAAGGTCTTCCAGCCGTTCTGGCTCAGCGTCGGGTTCGTGGCCGACGGGGTCACCGTGACCAGGCCCGCGCCGTTGAAGATGTTGCCCGCGGCCTTCGACTCACCGGAGAACGGCAGGCCGACGACACCGATGATGCCCGGGGTGTTGACGATCTGCGTCACGATGCCCGGCGCCTTGTCCGGCGTGCCTTCGGTGTCGAACTGCTCCAGCTTGACCTGGCAGCCCGCGTTGGCCTTGTTGTGCTGGTCGACGGCGAGCTTCGCGCCGTTCAGGATGTTCTGGCCCAGCGCGGCGTTGGCGCCGTTGATGGTGCCCGCGTACGCGATGGAGGTCGGGGCGCACTGCGCCTTGCCGTCGCCGGCCGGGTCGGCCGCGTCGGCGGCGGCGGACGGGGCCGCGGCCTGGGACTGCGAGCTCGCGCTGCTGTCACCCGAACCGCTGTCCGTGCGCGCCGAACACGCGCTCAGGGCAACGGCCCCGGCTGCGGCCAGCACGATGACCTTCGCAAGTCGTGCTTTCTGCACTCGTTCCTCCAAATGCCACCTGGCCGTCCGGTCGGACGGCTGTCCCCACGTGGGACCTGACTGGCCGCTGAAAGTAGCCGCCCCGGAAGCCGTTGCACAGAGTCACGCGTGCTCTTGTAGCCACATCGTGACGGTCGTCACGAGTATTAACGTATGATTTACACCCGCTCGTCGTAACCACGACCAGCGGGTGGTGACTCTCGGTGCACAGACTGGGACTTGACGCACGGGGTCGGGGTGTGCGTCAGGCGTGCAGAGTCTACGGACCCGGAGTGGATCATCACGCCGGACCACGCCAGGAAGGCTCGCAAAGGTACCAAGTGCGCCCTTTCGGGCACCCGGAGCGTCACGGAAAAGGGGTGTGACCACGCATCGCGGTCACACCCCTGGTCCGGGCGGGTCAGCTGCCGATGCTCTCCACAACGGCTTCGGCGACGGCCTTCATCGTGGTCCGGCGGTCCATGGCGGTGCGCTGGATCCAGCGGAAGGCGTCCGGTTCGGTGAGGCCCTGCCGGCTCATCAGCAGGCCCTTGGCGCGGTCGATGACCTTGCGCGTCTCGAGCCGGTCGGTGAGCCCGGCAACCTCGGCCTCGAGGGCCTGCAGCTCGGAGAACCGGCTGACGGCGAGCTCGATGGCCGGCACGAGGTCCCGCTTGGCGAACGGCTTGACGAGGTAGGCCATGGTGCCGGCGTCCCGCGCCCGTTCGACGAGGTCCCGCTGGCTGAAGGCGGTGAGGATGACAACGGGGGCGATCCGGTCCCCGGTGATCTTGGACGCGGCTTCGATACCGTCCAGTTTGGGCATCTTGACGTCGAGGATCACGAGATCGGGCTTGAGATCGGTGGCCAGCGCAATGGCCTGCTCACCATCCCCGGCCTCCCCGACGACTTCGTACCCCTCTTCACGCAGCATTTCGACGAGGTCCAGCCGGATGAGCGCCTCATCTTCCGCGACGAGCACCCGACGCTGCGGCACGGTGGCGGCACCGTTGGCCTCGGTAGCCTGATCGGTCACCGGGGTCCTCCTGAAGACTCGGCGGGACGTTGGTCTTCGCGGCTTCCCGCGAACCTGAAGCCTACCGGGAACGATCCAGTTGCCGAGATGGCGTTCACCACGTAGTGGCCTGCACGACACCCCCAGCCCCGGTCACTGCCGGAGGTCGATGATCCCGTAGAGTCACCACGTCACGCCCCCGTAGCCCAACTGGCAGAGGCAACGGATTCAAAACCCGTCCAGTGTGAGTTCGAATCTCACCGGGGGCACTCATGCCGACCGCAGCGGCGGACCATGTTTGCCCAGTCAAGCCGTGTAAGTTCGAACCCCTCAGGGGTAGGACTGGTAGGGCCGGAAGAAGATCCCTGTCTGGGCAGCAATCTCACCATTCCTGACCGCGATCACCGGTCTCTGCGACAAGAACCACTGTCCCAACACTGACCGGGCGTCATGGCCGAGACGCCCAGGCTGGCTCTGGCTACGGCCTACCACTGCTGGCTATGCGCCCGCCCCGGCATCAACGGGCGGCACAGCATCACCACCAACACCCGATGGTCCGGGGTGGGCCGATTCAGCCCAGCGGTGATCGCTCGAAGCGCCGCAATACGGCTTTGGAAGCGATCACCCTGCTCGGCGGTCGACGTCACGCCTCGGGCGCGTGGCCGCAAACGGCCACTCCTACGGTCGAAGACCAGCGAGCCGACATCGAACGCCGAGTCCGCGCCATCCTCTTTCAGGTCCGGGACCGGCCGACCCTGCTGCTCGCGAACCCGGGCAACATGCGGGACTCCTGGCAGTGGCTGGGCAACCGGACATTGGTGAAGGACAAACTGGGCTTCACCGATGAGCCTGATCAGCGAATCGGCGCCTTCGGTGAACACCTGCGGATCGTCCTCGTCCGGGACCGCAACAGCAGGGAAGAAGTACCTCAGTGGTACGCGCCGGGAAAAGACAACGACACACCTGGTTTCGGCGTCGGCCTTTGGGGCGGCCGGGACGCACCAAAGGACAGCCGGGTGTTCGCGAGCACGGCCGACGTGTCCGGCACTTCGAAGGTTCGGCGAGGTCTTCGCAAACTCGGCCGCGAGCCCGAAGCCGGCCCCATGCTCACAGTAGCGGCGTGGAACCCGCAGTTCTTGGAGCTCACCGTGCTCGGCTGCGGCCCGGGCGAAGTCCCCGCAGCCTTGGCCGCAGTGGCTCACCAGCTGAGGTACCACGACGACTACGTACCGCTGAGCCGGCCGCTGCCTATGCACCTGGCGAAGCTGGCCGACGAATATATCAACCCGGTACCGGAAGAACCAACCTCGCCGGAGTGATGGTCGTCCGGTTGCTCGGGAGCTGGACGAGCGCCCGAAGCCGCTTCCGGCTCGCGCCGCTACGACGCGGCGGACTCCGCGACGTCCGAAATCCACGAGCAGTCCACCTCAGCCAGAGATCGCTGTCCACGCCTGCGACCTGGCGCAAGCCACCGAACCGCTGCAGCGGCCGTCACCCGCGCCGACAATGGAGCGGTGAAACCTGATGCCTCGTGACTCCGCCGAGCCGAATGCTAATGATCAGAGGTCAGATCGACGCCTTCCTGAATCACGTGGCCATGATGGACTGGGTGCGTGATCACATCAACGATAAACGCATGCTGATGCCAGTGGGAGGCGGTCCCCTGAAACCAGCCACAGAGTCAGTCACTAGTTGATCAAGGAAGACGCTCGCCAGCCCATTCAAACGTTGCATTGAAGTCGTCGACAGAGCGATATGTCATGATCGATCGTCCAGACCACGACTCACGCGTAAACAGTGGCGAATAGATCACCACTTCATCCATCGAGTCATGGTGATGAGCTAGTCCAATAAACAGGTACAGCAATTCAGAATGGTCTTTGTGGCGGTAGATACCTGGCTGCATGCAAACATCATACCACTAGCACCACCGAGCGCCGCGAGAGCCTTCCAAAAGTGAAGGAACTATGGAATTATCCCTTTCGAAATCGATATCATTTTCCCGCTCGCTGATGAACAAGCCGATGATCAAAAGAGCAACCGATCCCACGCGCTACCTACGCCCCGCCCGCTACCCGTGGCGGGCAGCGATCGAAACTATCGAGCTAGCCAGGGCGACCATGGGCGCCGTACCAGCAAATATCCTAATGATCTTTTCGCCGACCGCCTTCAACTTGGACCGTTCGCCGACCACCGCTGCGTCTGAGAGTTCTTGGCGCAGCTCCTCAGCCTCAGGCGCATCAGACCCCTCAAGCTCGTGCATGAGCTGGGCTACCAGGCTGCGCATCTCGCCAGAATTGATGTTCATGGCATTACCAGAGCCAAATGATACCGCGCTTCGATCGAAGTTGTATACGGGACCATTCATGAGCAGCTTTCCTCCTTGGTTGTCAACCCCAAATAATAGCGCTTGTATGTCTCGGCGAGCTCCAGCTTTCCCCAGACACAGTTCTCGCTCCCCCATAAGGTAGAGACCTAGAATCTCATCATATTCAACGGACGCACCTAGGTCGTCAAGTGGAATGAATTCTGAGATCGAAATATCTCCAAAATCGCTAGCAACAGCACGAATGGCGAGCCGTACGTACCCGAGATAGCTTATCCGCCCGGTGCCCCAACAGTGAATGCGAAGTTGTCGATCACGCTCGTCAGAAATGACGAGTGCCGTTGCATCCACCTGACTGCAACGCAGCAGGGCCCCCCGGCGCCATGATTGGGTGGGGACAACGTCACTAGCGAGGCGCGAGAGAGCGCGAGCGAGAAGGAACGAAGAGTCTCCGCGAACCTGGATAATGTGGTGAACGGCGTGCGCGTCATCGGTCACAAGTTCGAGCGGCGCGAGCTCCGGCAGCAACTCGGGGATGAGGAGCATACCTCCGGGCAGTTCGACGGCAAAGTCGTATGCTTTAAGTGCATCAATGATCAACCGAGTGTCGACCCCGGAGTACTTTTTGAAGTTGCCTAGCAAAGTTCCAACGGCAACATCAGAGATCACTCCACGGGACTCGCGAACGTGACGTGAAGCAATGACCGAGTAGACCCCATCGACAATCCATTGGGGGTCAGTGATTACCGTGCGTGGACGAGTACGACTAAGTAGAACGATGGCGCCCACCCGTGCAAGAAAATTCAGAAGCGATTCTTGTTCGGATGCGTTAGCGCATCCTTCACAGCGACAGATCTCTCGAAATGTATCTACGCTTATATGTGGCTGCTTGGAGCCAATTAGGCGATCGTGGACGAGCGCCCAAGACACAGGCACAGTTAGGTTATTTGCTCGCATACCTACTAGAGATTCAGCAACTCGACGGATATCACGGCCGAGCTGGACAATTCCGCGACCCGTCTTACAAGAGGTTTCAAAGTAACCCGATATACAATGATACTTACTAGATAAGAATCGTCGATCGATATCGGCAGAGTCGTCGAGGTCACGCTTGTTAAGCACGACGACGACGTGGGCATCCGGATTGGCTCCTTGAATAATCTGCAGCCAGTATTCAAGTTCGTCGGGGTACCGGGCATCGACCACAACGAGATAGAGCTCTCCCCCACCAAGAAACAGACGATGGGCGGCATGCATGTGATCTTGCCCGCCGAAATCCCAAAAAAGTAATTTCGGCCCAGCTTCAACGCCTCGCCAATCGGAGATCTCTACACCGAGAGTTTCGCGTCGGCGAGCGTCGAATCGATCGCTAACTAGGCGAGCAATGACAGACGTCTTGCCTACACGAGGCTGCCCAAGTACGAGAACTCGAATCTGCCGTTGAAGTTGAGCTGCGCCACTATCGAGAGCGTAAAAATAGGCGCGAATATCAGCTAAACCACGACTCGCCACCTCGATAGGCGGAATGGAGAGAGGGTTATCATAAACCCAGAACGACTTCAGATCTCCGAGGCGCGTAATCGAACTGGGTAATTCTTGCAGCTGATTTCCACTAATAGCAAGGCTCTCCAATGATGGCAAATTCCCGATGTTTTCAGGGAGACTCTGCAGATCGTTTCCACTGATGTAGAGATTCCGCAACGAAGGCAAGTTCGCGATCGAAGGCGACAGCTCGCGAATGGAATTCTCACTCACGTCCAACTCGTCCAAGGCAGTGAGCTCATAGACTGAATCCGGAAGCGCATTGATTCGGTTATTTCGCAAGTTTAGCGTCCGCAAATTGCCAAGTCGCCCGATGGTCGCCGGAATTTCTTGTATGAAGTTTCGACTAGCATATAAACCACGAAGTTCACGGAAATTTCCGACCCTGACAGGCAGCTCACTAATCCGATTTCTAGACAGCTGCAACTCTCGTAGCGTTCGCAGACCCAGGACCACGTCGGGTACCGATTCAAATTCATTTCGACTTAAATTTATTGTCTCAACGGACACTAGATTTTCAAATGACACCGGAATATCTTCAATGCCGCGGGAGCTGATATCAAGTTGACATATGCTACCCAGCACTTCAGCATTAAGATCAGCTGGCGCGATGGTACCACCGGAAGCAGTCGACATCCCTGCGTCAATTCCCTGAAGCCATTCAACTAGCTCTTGACTCATCCGCCCGCACCCCACCGAGGAGCGAATGCAGCGTCAATATCCTCAAGCGCCGAGGCGATACCATTTCTGGCCTGAAAGAGATTGCGACCAACGCAGACTCCACCAAAGCCAACGCGAGCGGCTTGTTCAAGACTCGCAGCAAACTGACCCCCCGACGGGCCACCCGCAAAGAGCACCGGCACTCCCATGCCGACCAGGGCATCTGGCTCAAGTTCGTCAAGTACGTTGCCAGCCGCCACTTTTAGAAGATCGCTACCCAGTTCAGCAAAAGCGCGAATAGTATTCAACAGTTCGCCAACGGTCGCCCAGGTGTCACGATTAATCATGAGAAGCACTGGCAATCCAAACCTGTGACAATCCTCGACAATACGCGCAATTGAGTCCGCGACCTGAATCTGATCGTACGCAGGAGACAACTGCACACTAATAGCATCTGCACCGAATGCAAGAGAGGATTCCAGGCTGGCTAACACAACCCGGGGAGCGCCGTGCGCGCTAAATAAAGGCATCCCGACCATTTGAGCTATGATATGTAGACTAGCCGGCGGGTCAACTTGGTAAATTGCACCCGAATTCAAAACAACCGCCGGAATTCCCACAGCGGCCGCCTGTTCGCATATCAAAGATAATGCTTCTAACGTCGGAATTCCATCCACTACCCCAGAGGAAAGTCCGTGATCAAGAGCCATGATACAGTAGAAGCCTGATCTCTGAAGACGCCGGAGGCGCCGCTGAATGCCGGAACGGATCATTTTGCCCTCCGCGTGACGTACCGCCAGCCTAGACTCCGCGATGATCTTCAAGCACCTCAAGCAAGATGCCGTCCGGATCTTTTAAGAAAAAATAGCGCACGCCGGTCTTTCCATCTGTGACCGATGCAGATGATATGAGTCCATCGGCGTGAAGTTTTTTAGCGGTTTCGTCGATCGACTCGACTTGAAGCCCGAAGTGCTTCACGCCCACCCGAGGCAAATCTGTACTCAACTGCTTTGATGTCTCGGGTGCCTGTACGTGTTCGCGGTACCAGAAAATCTCAAGAACTGCCCCACCAAGCCGTAGGTGTCGAATCTCAACACTGCCGTCTTCTGCTCTCCACTGATGGACAATCTCGAACCCGAAGTACTCGTAGAATTCGGTACTGCGGTTGATGTCGACACAGCTAATAGCAACGTGATGCAGCCTAAATTCCAATGTTTCTCCTCCGTCGATGGATCTCGTTGCAGTCAGTCACCGCCGCTGACAGTATGCCGGGGAAGCACTAGCTACTCAAGCGGTCTACCCCGTTGCCGACGGCAGCCTTCTGGTTGAGACATGATCAGTCGCTGGCGCTGACCCCGCGGTCTGTCACCAGGTGTCGCACAGGACACTCCCGCGGTGCGGGAGCTGAGATGGCATCCCATCTGATGTCCGCAGGATGCCATCTGTCACGTTATTGACCACTTTTCGTCGGTTTTCGACCGACGCCGTCATACTCCCCGGAGGCCGGAACCGTCGCCGGCATGGCGCGACACAACGTCGACTATTCCGCTCGCCTGCGGGTACGACTGATCGAAGAGGCTCTGAGAGCGGACGAATTTGCCATGGCGATGGTGCCCTACACATCCAACTGGCCCACGTTCCATGACCAGCTGCACTACACCCGGCCAGCTCGTTGGGCTGGCGGCAAACCCGAGTTAGTGGCCACGCGAGCACATGTAGATTTCTCGACAGCTGATCGGACCGGAAGCAGCACACCGAACTCGCCCAGACAGAGAGCGAGGCTGAGGACATTGCCAAATCCGAACTAGAACATCAGCCCACCACCCGTCCCCATGATCAGAGACACAGCCTGGACAACAGTCGCCGAATCCGGATAGTGAATTACGTGTAGGAGCTGTCACCATGCCTTCCCGCTCCGTGCGTCGAGTCGGAAGCTGCTCTCTCTGACCGACGCCCCGCCGCAAGTCCGCCGCTCAGAGGCGGAGCCGTCTGTTCGCTCCCCCTACGGAAGAATCAAATCCGCCAATCTTGCTCATCGCCCCCCGTTACCTTTTTCGTGGCTCCCGACCAGGGAGTTGTGGTCACCAGGCCCGGCATGACTCAAGTCCCCAGTCGCAGCCATGATCCGGGGGGGGTGTCACCGGACCTGGTGGCATCGAGGGACCGCTGATAGGGACACGGCCACCAGCGCTTGGTAGGTCTCGTCGTAACGTGGCTGCCGGCCATCGATGCCCAACCCGGTGACCACGTCGCGACGAACGAACGGCTGGTGGATGAACAGCAGCTTCGGGGTGTTCCTCGGCCTGGACGTCGGCAAAGACGCCCACCACGCAGTCGGCCTCGACCCGACGGGGCAAGCGCCTGCATGACGGACCGCTGCCCAACACCGAACCGAAGCTGAAGGCCTTGTTCGACAAGCTCGCCCAGCACGGGACACTGCTGGTCGTGGTCGACCAGCCCGCCACGATCGGGGCGCTGCCGGTCACGGTCGCCCGCGCGGCTGGCCATCAGGTGGCTTATCTGCCCGGGCTGGCGATGCGCCGCATCGCCGACCTCTATCCGGGCCGGGCGAAGACCGATGCCCGGGACGCGTTCGTCATCGCCGACGCCGCCCGTTCCCTGCCCCGTACGCTGCGGCCGGTCGACGTCGGCGACGAGACATTGGCCGAGCTGGACGTGCTAGTCGGGTTCGACGACGCCCTGGCCGGCGAGGCCACCCGGATCAGCAACCGCATCCGCGGCCTGCTCACCGGCATCCACCCCGCCCTCGAACACGCCATCGGTCCGCGGATCAGCCACCCAGCGGTGCTGGAAATCCTCTCGCGCTGCGGCGGCCTGGCCGGCATCACCCAGGCCGGACGCCGCAAACTGACCGCGATCGCCAAGGTCCACGCGCCCCGCATGGGCGAGCGGCTGGTCGAGGCGATCATGACTGCGCTGGCCGAGCAGACCGTCACCGTCCCGGGCACCGCCGCCACGGACACGGTCTTGCCGCGACTGGCGGACAGCCTGAAGACCGTTCTCCAGCAACGGTAACAGGTTGCTGAGCAGGTTGAGGGGATACTTGATGCCCACCCTCTTGCCGGGGTCCTGACCTCGATGCCCGGCATCGGCGTCAGGACCGCAGCCCGCATCCTGCTCGAGGTCGGCGACGCCTCCAACTTCGCCTCCTCCGGGCACCTGGCCGCTTACGCCGGGATCGCCCCGGTCACCCGCAGCTCCGGGAGCAGCATCAGAGGCGAGCATCCGGCTCGGACCGGCAATCGGAAGCTGAAACGGGCGTTCTTCCTCGCTGCGTTCGCTGCTCTGCACGATCCGACCAGCAGGGCCTACTACGACCGCAAACGATCCGAGGGGCAAGAAGCACAACGCCGCCCTGATCTGCCTGGCCCGCCGCCGCTGCGACGTGCTCTACGCGATGCTCCGCAACGGCACCCACTACCGACACCCCGAACTCGCCCCGGCTTGACAACCACATAGGGACACCCTCCCCCCGCGGCCGACGCTCATCACCAGTCTCACGTCGACTCGAATCAGCAACCCGTCGGGCACGACGATCGGTGTGATTGCCGCCGGAATCTCACCCGGGGGCACTGATGTCGACCCGCAGAAATGACCCCCGACCAGGCATTACCTGGACGGGGGCCGTTCTCGTCCGGTCCGGCTGTCAGCTCTCCCAGCCGCGAGCCTCACCCCACGCGGCTGCGATCTCGCTGTGCTGTCAAGACGGCAGGCCCAAGATCCCGTGCCGTCCCGCTCGTGAAGCGACGATCTCGACGAAATGCTGCAAGACGACGAACGGCAGCGTCTGCGCCCCGTCGAAGAAGACGTCCGCCGGCTTCTCTTCTTCGGGCGCGTAGACAATTACCGTCACGGCGGTCGGCCCTGGAGCCGGTGAAGCAGGAGTAGAAGCCGAGCCTGGAACCGTACGCGCCTCACTGAGCTCGAAATAGGTGGCCCGGTCCTCGCCTTGGCCGGTCTCGATGATTGAACAGCAGTACAAGCAGCCATCGAATTCCCAAGTCACGAGAGACATGGCCGGGATGCTGTCACATCTGCGTCCGCCGGCCACCCCAGTTCCCCATCCCTCCCACCCGAGCGCCTTCTCGATACGGTCGTGAGCGGCCGACTCCAGGCGGTGCCCACTCGGCACTTTGCGTTGAGGGCACCCCGCGGCCAGCCACGTGGACACAGGCGTGCCGAAGGTCGTAGGGACGCGCGACGTGACGCTCACCCGTGGGATGCTCCCCCAGGCCGCGAACCCAGGGAGAGCCCGGTGGACCGCATACCCGAGATTGCGATGTACTACCCGTACATCCACGTACGAGACGACAGCTGGCTCAAGGCCGCAGCACTTTACTGGCCTAGGCTCGCGCGGCTCGCGCCGACGGGGTTTCCCCGATACGACTCCGAAGTCGCCAAGACCCTGGACGGCGAACTCGGGTTCTTCCTCAACATCGAACCGCCCGCAGCACAGGTGAACGAAGTCGCCACGGAGTTTCTGGAGTTTCTCGCCCTTGAACATCGTGCGCTCAAGCAGCACTACGAACCGGGTCGCAAGAGTGCTCCACTCTGGCGCGATGCCGTCGATGAGATGGAAGACGCCTATCTCCACCAGTTCCACGGTTCCGTTCACACCAGCAAGATGACGGCCGAACTCCAGCGTGAGCTTGTCCGCCGCGGGCTTGGCGACGCCGTGGACGACAAGACCTGGATGACCACCCACCCCGCGATCAGCGCGGCGTACGCCACCGCTCTCGTGGATCGCGTCGCGAAGGCGAACCAGCTGGCCGTTGTCACCGATCAGCCGAAGCTTCACGAACTGCACGGCGGCGGGGCCGAGACCGACTTCACCGGCACGCTCCTCGGAAATCGACCTTCCGGGACCCGGCACAAAACAGAGGACGTCGCCGAGCTCTATGCGGCTCTCGCGGTCGAGGCCGTCATTCCCCGGGACATCGAACACGTGCCCGTGGCGAAGATCGTCAAGGCGCGGAGCAAGCTGGCCGTCGAGTTCCAGGTGTTTCGCGAGCACCTCGGCACCCTCGCCGAAGAGTTCGAAAGCCTTTCCCAGGTGGAAAACCTGACGATTCTCCGGGAACGGCTCCGGATGCTGGTCGACCGGGATCTCCGGCGGCCGACCGCCGCACTGCAGCGCAGCCTTCGGCAACTGGGCCTCGAACCGGCCGGTGCGGTGCTGGGACTGAACACCCTGGCGCTGCCCGCTCTTGCCGCTGCCGCGACGACGGCCGCCGGTGTGCCCGTTGTCGCCGGTGAAGCCGGGCTTGTCACGGCTCGGCTTGTCGCCGCCGGGACCCGAGCCCGGGCCAAACGGCGTGACGCTCGTCAGAACAGCCCGGTGGGGTACCTGCTCGGGCTGAAGCGGCACGTCGGCCGCCGGGGTCTTGTCGAACGCATTCGACGCTAAGCCTCCGGCTTGGGCTCGTCCGGGACCGCGACCAGGCTGATCACCCGGCGAACGCGGCCCTCGTGGGCACTACCGATCCTCGAGACCACCGCCCGCTCGATCTCCTCGATCATCACGTCGAACTCTTCCTCCGTCAGCCACACCGCCGCCTGGCGGTAGACCACGCCGTCCGTATTCGGGTTGGCCTTCTTGTTGCTCAGGTAGCGGTCGAAGTCGCCCATCAGGGAGGCCGCGAACGTGGTGAAGCCGCGTAGGTGGTCCTCTCGCGACATCGTCGCGCGCGCCGCCGGGTCTACCGATCCCTCCTCCTCGCGGATCCGGTAGCTGCGCTCCGTCGTGCCGCGCACCCGCCGTTCCTCCGCCACCTCCAGCACGCCGGCCTCGGCCAGCACCGCGATCTGGCGGTACATCGTCGCCGCCGGGATGTCGGGGAGGCGCTCGCGCAGCTGCGCTGTTGTCAGCGGGTCCCCGTCGAAGAGCGCTTGCAGGATGCGCATCCGGACGGGGTGCAGGAGGAGGTCCGCGGTCGCCATGGACGAATGTTCTCACATGCGATACTGTTCTCACCGCTGAGAATGTTCGCACGAACGAGAATGATGGGGGACACCGATGCGGGACGTCGCCATGACGGCCACCGCGGACGACGGACTGCGCCTGGCCGGCACCCTGACCCTGCCCACGGGCGCCGGCCCGCACCCCGCCGTCCTGCTGCTGCACGGATCCGGGCCGCTGGACCGCGACGGCAACACCGGCCGGCTCCGCATGGCGTCCGGGCCGGCGCTGGCCACCGCGCTCGCGGCGGACGGCATCGCCTCTTTCCGTTACGACCGCCGGGGTGTCGGCGCCACCCCCGGCGACTGGCGCGCGACCGGCTTCACCGACAACCGGAGTGACGCCGTCGCCGCCTTGCGCGCGCTGGCCGCGTGGCCCGGCATCCGCGCCGACGCCGTCGGCGTGGTCGGGCACAGCGAAGGCGCGGTGCACGCCATGGCGCTCGGCGCCCGCCCGGAGGTCGCCGCGGTCGTGCTGCTGGCCGGGTTCGCGCGCCCCGGCGAGGACGCGCTGCGCCGGCAGGCCGGGACGATCGTGCGCGAGCTCCCCTCGTTCGCCCGGCCGGTCGTGCGGGCCTTCGGCGAGCGGCAGCTGGCGCGGATCAAGGCGACGACCACGGACGTCACCCGCGTCGCCGGACGGCCGGTGAACGCCCGGTGGCTGCGCGAACTGCTCACCCACGACCCGCGCGCGGGCCTGGCCGACATCCGCGTGCCGGTCCTCGCGATCACCGGCGGCAAGGACGTCCAGGTCGACCCCGCGGACCTCGACGTCGTCCGCGACCTCGTGCCCGGCGCGGCCGAGGTCCACCGGATCGCCGACCTGACCCACCTGCTGCGCCGCGATCCCGGCCGGCCGTCGGTGCGGTTCTACCGCCGGCAGCTGCGCCGTCCCGTCGACCCCGAACTGCTCAGCCGGGTTTCCGGCTGGCTCGCCCGAAACCTCTGAAAGGCACCCGAAAGTGACCATCGTTTCCCCGGCGCGGCCGAAAACCGGCCTCGCGCTTTTCTGGACCGTCACGTTCACGACGAGCTGGGCCTGCTGGCTCGTCGCGATCCTGCTCGGCGGCGCGCCGACGTCGTCGCCGACGCTCATCCCCTACCTGCTCGGCGGGTTCGGCCCGGTGATCGGCGCGCTCGTGCTCCGGATCCGTCGCGCCCGTCGCGGTGAGCCCGCCCCCGAACACGCGACCCGCTCGCGCTGGCTCTGGGTGCTGCCGCTGCTGGTGCTGGCTTCGGCCACCGTCGTGGCCGCCGCCTTCCTCGCCCACTCCCTCGGTGGGCCCACGCCGGACCTGACGGGGAGCCGGAGCCTGATCGCGAGCGTCGGCGGGCTCGCCCCGTTCCTCGTCAGCATGCTGGTCGGCGGCCCGCTGGCCGAGGAACCCGGCTGGCGCGGCACGGCGTACCCGCGCCTGCGCGCGTCGATGTCCCGCGTCCAGGCCGGTCTGCTGCTGGGCGAGGTGTGGGCGGTGTGGCACCTGCCGCTGTTCTTCATCCCCGGCACGGTCCAGGCGGGGTTCGGCCTGCTCAGCTGGAGCGGCCTGCTGTTCACCCTCAGCGTGGTCCCGATGGCGCTGCTGACCGCCTACGCCTACGAGCGCGGCGGTGTCGCGGCGTCGATCGCCGTCCACTTCGGAGTGAACACGACGATCGCGCTGCTGACCGTCACTTCGCCGCCGGCGCAGGCACTTGTGCTCGCGGTGCAGGCCGTAGTCGCGTTTGGACTGTTCTCTCGGGAGAGAAAACCGGCCCCTCAGGCCATTTCGAGCACGGCCCGGTAGCGGGCGCGGCCGGCGCGAACGACGGAGATCGCTTTGTCGATCTCCGCCACCGGGAACGTCTCGACCTGCGGGCCGATCCCGTGGCGGGCGGCGAAGTCCAGCATCAGCCGGGTTTCGCTCGGGGACGCGGGCACTCCGCCGGAGATCGTCTTCTCGGCCGGCAGCAAGTGCATCGGGTGCACGGAGATCGCGTCGGACGGCACCCCGACGATGCTGAGCCTGCCCTGCGGGACGAGCAGGTTGACGTAGTCGTCCCAGGGCAGGTTCGCCGAGACGGTCGACAGGACGAAGTCGAACGATCCGGCAGCGGCCGCTAGCGCGCCTTCCTCGTTCGTCGCGATGAACGAGGAAGCGCCGAAGCGACGCGCGTCGTCTTCTTTGGCGCGCGACGTCGAGATCGCGGTGACGTCGCATCCCCACCGCGCGAGAAACTGGAGGGCCAGGTGCCCGAGCCCGCCGATGCCGACGACGGCGACGCGGTCGACCGGGCGGACGCCGTGCCGGATCAACGGGGCGAAGACGGTCACCCCGGCGCACATCATCGGCGCGGCCTGCTCGGACGGGATCGCGTCGGGAATCGGGTAGGCCATGCGCCAGTCCGAGACACGCAGCAGTTCGGTGAACGCGCCCCGGTCGCCGCGCATCACCGTGTCGTCGCGGCGGGCGCAGAGGTTGTGGCGGCCGCTCACGCACTGCGGGCACCGGAAGCACGCGCCGGCGATCGCGCCGACACCCACCCGGGCGCCGATCTGTAGCAGCTCCGGATCGACGGAGGAGCCGATCGCCTCGACCACGCCGACGGCTTCGTGGCCGGCGACGCACGGGAACCGGGTGATGCCGAACTCGTCGTCGATCTGGCCGATGTCGGTGTGGCAGACCCCGCAGTGCGTGACGCGGACGTCGGCCTCCACCGGGCCGGGTTCACCGCTTTCGCGCTCGTACGGTTCGAGGGGCGAACCCGCGGAGCGAGCCGCGTAGGAGGTGACGAGCATGGTGTCCCTTCCTCTCGGTCGTTCGCTTTCCAGCCACCGAGCGCCACCCCCTGGATCCCCTCCGCGACGCCCGGCTCCTCGACGCGGCTCTGGAGCTCGTCGCCGAGTCGGGGTACGTGTCGATGACGGTGGACGCCGTGGCCGCCCGGGCCGGGGCTTCGAAGGCGACCATCTACCGGCGGTGGCGCAACAAGCGCGAGATCATGCTCGCCGCGATGGCCCGCTACCACGGCAAGCAGACGCCGTGGTCGGTCGACACCGGGACGTTCCGCGGCGACCTGCTCGCGCACGTCCAGCGGCTGTCCGACGTCCTCAACGGCTTCGACGGCCGGCTCGCGGTCGGTCTTGTGCAGGCACGCGCGTCCGACCCGGAGCTGATCGACGAGCTCGAGACGCGGTCCGCCAGCGGTGCGCGGCTCCCGCCCGAGGTCGTCGACCGGGCGCTCGAGCGGGGCGAGCTGAGCCACCGGGTGAACCATCACCTGTTCGAAGAGGTGGTCGCCTCGGCGCTGTTCATGCGCTGGCTGTGGCGGCTGCCGATGGACTCCGCGTTCCTCGAGCACGTGGTCGACGACCTCGCCCTGCCGGTGCTGCGCGCCAGCGAGCTCGACACCCCGAGCTGACGGGTCAGAGACCGCGGCGCAGTGTTTCGGCCGCGGACTCGAGATCGGCGCGGACGGCCCGCGCGATGCGAGCCGCGCTCCCCTCGTCGAGGTGACGCTGGAGGCTGTGGGCGTGGACATTCCACAACCCGGCGACCGCCGCCGCGGTGATGCGGACAGCGGGGTCGGCCGCCGGGGCGCCGGACCGGCCGGCGAGCGCGGTCGCCGCCGCGTCGGTCAGCCGTTCGTGGGCTTCACGGCCGTGCGCCACCAGGGCCGGGGTCGAGCGGATCAGCCGGCCGAACCGGCGCACCGCCAGCAGTCCGTGCTGCCGGGCCGACGCGACCAGGAAGTCGAGTTCCGTGCCGAGCACCGCCAGGGCCACGTCGAGCGGCGCGGTCGCGGGATCCGCGAGCCCCTCGGCCAGCGCGTCGATCTGCACGTCCCACCGGTCGGCCAGCAGGGCTTCCTTGCTGCCGAAGTGGTTGAAGACGGTCTTTTCGGTGACCCCGCAGGCGCGCGCGACGTCGGCGACGCGGACGGCCTCGAACCCCTGTTCCACGAACATCCGGGTCGCCGTCGCGGACAGCAGCTCCCGCAGCTCGCGCTTCCGCCGGTCTCGCAACGACTCCACCACGCCATCGTACAGCGCGAGTACTGTTTACAGTGACTGTAACTTTTACGGCCACTGGAGGCACCGCATGAGTGAGTTCGAGGTCGTCCGCGAGTACGCCCACCCCCGGGCGCGGGTCTGGCAGGCCCTCACCGACCCGGCCCTGGTCCCCCGCTGGACGTCGACCGGCCGCGGCGGCCGTCCCGAAGGCTTCACCGCGGAGGTGGGCACGAGATTCCGGTTCGTCGGCCGCCCGGTCCCGGGCTGGGACGGCATCGTCCGCTGCGAGGTCCTCGCAGCGGACGCGCCGGAACTGCTGAGCTTCAGCTGGCGCAACCAGGAAGCCGACACCCCGAGCACGGTGGTGTGCCGGCTGGCCGAGACCGCCGCCGGAACCCGGCTGACCTACCACCACACCGGGTTCCGCGGTGCCGGCGGTTTCCTGATGGCCCGCCTGCTGCACCGGGTCCGGCGCCGCATGCTCACCGAAGGGCTGCCGAAAGTCTTGGCCGAGCGAGACTGGTAGCCGCGGGTCAGAAACCCGGGAACACGCGACGCAGGTCGTCGAGCGTGACGTTGCCTTCGACGGTGACGCCGCGGTCGTACGGCGCCTTGAGCCGGCCGCTGACCAGCCGGACGAACGCCTCCGCCGGGCCGTTGAACGTCGCGGACGGCGCCTCGAGGTGGTCGACCACCGTGACGGCGTCGTCGATCACCAGGCCGCCGCCGGGCACCGCGATCGACACCGGGTCCGCGAGCTCGGCCGGCTTCGCCAGGAAGCTCAGCATGAACCCGACCGGCCCGGTGAGGAGGTCGAGCAGCACCGCGGCCGAACCGGCGTTCACCCCGGCGTCGGGATCGAAGGCCACACGCACGTCCCAGGAGTGGTTGGCCACCTCGCTGAGCCGCATGCCGACGGCGGTCAGCAGCGGGACCGGCTCCGGCAGGAACCCGAGGTCGACGGTCAGCGACGTGCGCTGCTCGGGCGTGAGCGCCTCGACCGTCTCGAGCCAGCGGGCGTTGTGCTCCAGGAAGCCCTCGGCCTGCTCTCGCGGCGTGGAACCGTCCCAGCGGGCCCAGATCGTCTGGTTCTCTTCGGCCGGCACGGTCTCGCCGGCGGCCCGGGCGATCGGCGCGCGGCCGATCTCCGCGCCGCTGCCGAGGTGGGAAAGCGCCTGGGCGACGGTCCATTCGGAAGCGCCGCTGGTGGTGGCCAGCTGGGCGTCGGTGAGGACGCTGGCGAGGGCGGCGAGCGTGTCGTGCTCGGAACGGAGGGCGGCGATCGTGCGGTCCACGAGTTCACTCATGCCACGCTCAACTCGCGAGCGGACACGGATGTTCCGCGTTCTCTCAGACCCGAAGCCCGGCTCGCGACCACCGTGCCGCCAGCCCGGCCGCGTGCCCCGCCCGATCGGGATCGACGCCCGCCCGGGCGACCAGCCGCAGCCGCGAGACGCCGTCGGGGACGCTCGGCGGGCGGAAGCAGCCGACGATGATTCCTTCCGCGTCGAGGCGGTCCGCCGCGGCGACGGCCTGCTCCGCGGAGTCCGCGGGGATCGACTGCACCGCGCCGGGCGCCCGCGGCACTCCCGCGGCCTCGGCGATCACCGCGGCGACGTCGTGCAGCTGCGCGACCCGCCCCGGTTCGGCGGTGACGATCCGGCAGGCCTCGGCCGCACCCGCCGCCGCGGCGGGCGTGAGGCCCGTGTCGAAGATGAACGTGCGCGCGGTGTTGACCAGATGCTCCCGCAGCAGCGGTGAGCCCAGCACCGCGCCGCCCTGGGTCGCGAGCGCCTTCGACAGGGTCGCCGTGACGACGACGTGCGGGGCGCCCGCCAGCCCGGCCGCGTGGACCGCGCCGCTCCCCTGCCCGGCGACGCCGACGCCGTGGGCTTCGTCCACCACGAGAAACGCGTCGTACTCCGCGCACAGTGCCGCGGTCCGCCCGAGATCCGCCGCGTCACCGAGCACCGAATAGATCGACTCGACGACCACCACGGCGCGGGGTTGCGCGCGCTCGCGGAGCAGCCGCTCGAGCGCGTCCAGGTCGCCGTGCGGGCAGATTTCCACCGGGGAACGGGAAAGCCGGGCGCCGTCGATCAGCGACGCGTGCACGTGCGCGTCGGACACCAGCAGCGTGTCCGGGGAGCCCAGCGCCGTCAGCAGGCCGACGTTGGCCGCGTACCCGCTGGAGAAGACCAGGCACGCCGGTTGCCCGGTGAGCCGCGCCAGTTCCGTTTCGAGCTCGGTGTGGCAGGCGGCCGTCCCGGTCACGACGCGCGAAGCGCCGGCTCCGGCGCCGTACTCCTCGATGGCCCGCGTCGCGGCCGCGCGCACCCGGGGATCCGCGCCGAGCCCGAGGTAGTCGTTCGACGCCAGGTCCAGCCGCCCGGGCCGCGACCGTGGATGCCGCCGGACGTCGGTGCGGCGGACCAGGCCGGCCCGCCGCCGGTCGCTGTCCGCGGCGGCGAGCCAGTCGTGCACTGCGGTCATGCGTTGGCCGGATCGGTGGTCCCGGCGCCGCGCGTCCGGATCGACGGCGTCGCGCGGTGTTCGTGCTCTCCGGCGCCGAGGACCTCGAACCCGGCGTCGGCGATCATCGCCAGGTCGTCCCGCGCCGCCTGCCCCTCGCTGGTGAGGTAGTCGCCCAGGAACAAGGAGTTCACGACGTGCAGCGCGAGCGGCTGCAGCGAACGCAGGTGCATCTCACGCCCGCCCGCCATCCGGACTTCCCGGTCGGGACAGGTGAACCGCGCCAGCGCGAGGATCCGCAGCGCGCGCAACGGCGTCAGCTCCCAGGTGCCGGCGAGCGGGGTGCCCTCGAACGGCATCAGGAAGTTCACCGGGATCGAGTCGCTGTCCAGGGCGCGCAGGGCGAAGAGCGCGTCGATCAGCTCGTCGTCGGTCTCGCCCATGCCGACGATCAGGCCGGAGCACGGGGAAAGTCCCGCGGCTTTGGCCTTTTCGACCGTCGCCACCCGGTCGTCGTACCCGTGGGTCGTGCAGATCTCCGCGTACCGCGACTCGCTCGTGTTCAGGTTGTGGTTGTAGGCGTCGACACCGGCGTCGCGCAGCCGCTCGGCCTGCCCCTCCCGCAGGATCCCGAGGCACGCGCACACCTCGACCCCGGCGTGCGCGGACTTGACCGCCTCGACCACCCCGGCGACGCGGTCGACGTCCCGGTCGCTCGGCCCGCGGCCGCTCGCGACGAGGCACACCCGGGACGCGCCGCCGTGGATGCCCGCGGTGGCCTGCCGGACGGTCTCCTCGGCCGAAAGCCACGAGTACTTGAGGATCTGCGCGGACGACCCGAGCCGCTGCGAGCAGTAACCGCAGTCCTCCGGGCACAGGCCCGACTTGAGGTTGACGAGGTAGTTGACCTTGACGCGGTTGCCGAAGTGGGCCCGCCGGAGCCGCCCGGCCGCGGCGACCAGCCCGAGCACCTCCTCGTCCGGCGTCTCGAGCACCATCCGGGCGTCTTCGCGCTCGAGGACGCCACCGGCCAGCTGCCGGGAGGCCAGGTCATCAACTGTTTTGAACACCCGTCAAATCCTAGGCGAGGCAGACCTCGCCGGGCAAGCCGGGACCGGCACAATGGGGCCATGAAGGTGACGCGCGCCCAGATCGTCGACCGGGCGTACGACCTGCTTCGCGAACGCGGGCTGAGCAGCCTGTCCATGCGCCGCGTCGCCCAGGAGCTGGGCGTGCAGCCCGGCGCGCTCTACTACCACGTCGCGAGCAAGCAGGAACTGCTCGCCGTTGTCGCGGAGCGCGTCCTCGAGGAGCTCCCCGCCTCGGCCTCCGATCCCCGCGCCGTCGCCCAGGACCTCCGCCGCGCGCTGCTCGAAGTCCGCGACGGCGCCGAGGTGGTGTCCTTCGTGCAGGCGTACCGCCCGGACGTCCTCGTGCCGGCGCAGGTGCTGCACCGCCTCTTCGCCGAGCAGCTCGGGCCGCGCCGGGCCGGCTGGGCAGCGCGGACCGTCGTCCACTACGTGCTGGGTTTTGTGGCCGAAGAACAGAACCGGGAGGAGCTGGTCCGCGCCGGGATCGTCGACGACGTCCCCGGCCGGGCCGCGGAAGCGGGCGAGGCCTTCCTGTTCGGCGTCGACGCGATCCTCAATGGACTCGGCCCGCGATCGGCTCCGGCGTCGCCGACGGCGGCGGCAGCGCACCCGGGCCCGGACGCAGCCCGTCGATGAGCAAAGCCAGGTATCGCTTGCGATCCGCGCCCGCGGGGTCGTCGGGGTGCACGGTCGCCAGCGTCATCACGACCACCGCCGCCAGGTCGCGGCCCAGCAGGCCCGGGCGCACCACACCGGCGTCGACCGCCCGGCCCACCAGCCGGTCGGCGGCCGTGATGTAGCGCTGCACGCCGGCGACGTCGATGGCGCCGATCTCCCGGGCGAGGGCCAAGGCCACCTGGTTCCGGGCGACCAGCTCGACGGTGGCTTCCAGCGAGCTCGTCAGGTCGTGCCACGGGTCGCCGGTCTCCAGCGTCGTGAGGGGCTCGATGACGGTGGTCAGGACGTGCTCGAAGACGGCGCGCACCAGCTGGTCGCGGTTGCGGAAGCGCCGGTACACCGTCGCGACACCGACACCCGCGCGCTTCGCGACGTCTTCGAGCGTCGCGCCCGGGCCGTCCTCCTCGAACGCTTGGCCGGCCGCGACGACGATGCGCTCGTAGTTGCGCGCCGCGTCGCCCCGCAAGCCCTGCCCGCGCGCCGATGTCATGCCCGCACGCTAACTCACCAGGTGACCGGCAGCGCGTGCAGTCCGTAGACGACGTGGAAGGCGCGGAACTCGATGTCCTCGTAGGGCACCGCGAGCGCAAGGTCCGGGAAACGCCGCAGCAGCGCGGGAAACGCGACCTTCATCTCCATCCGCGCGAGCGGCGCGCCGAGGCAGTGGTGCACCCCGTGCCCGAACGCGACGTGCCGCGCCGCCTCGCGGGTGACGTCGAGCCGCTCCGGGTGCTCGGTCAGCGCCGGGTCCCGGTTGGCCGCGGGCAGCGCCAGCACCAGCTGCTCGCCGGCCGGGATGGTGTGCCCGGCGATCTCCACCTCGGTAGTCGTCGTGCGCGGCACGCCGGAGTGCACGATCGAGAGCCAGCGCAGCAGTTCCTCCACCGCGGGCTCGACCGCGGCCGGGTCGTCGCGCACCAGCGCCAGCTGGTCCGGATGCCGCAGCAGCGCCAAAGTGCCGAGGCCGAGCATGTTCGACGTCGTTTCGTGGCCGGCCACCAGCAGCAGCGACGCGATGCCGATCAGCTCGGCGGTGCTCAGGTCGTCCCCGTGCAGCCGCACGAGCATGCCCAGCATGTCGTCACCCGGCTCGGCCTGGGCCCGCGCGACGAGCCCGGCCATGTACTCCCGGCTTTCGCGCTGCAGCTTCATCCGTTCCGGGACCGGGCGGGAGGTGTCGAGCAGCCGGCCGGAGCGGTGCTGGAAGTCCGCGCGGTCGCCGTAGGGCACGCCGAGCAGCTCGCAGATGACCAGGGACGGCACCGGGAGCGCGAAGCCCGCCACGAGGTCACCCGGCTTGCCCGCTCGCTCGAGGTCGTCGAGCGCGGCGTCGACGATCTCGACGATCCGTGGTTCCAGCCGCCGCATCCGCTTGACGGTGAACTCCGAGGTCAGCATCTTGCGCAGGCGGGTGTGGTCCGGCGGGTCGAAGGCGAGCATCTGCCCGGCCCGCAGCTCCTCCAGCTCTTCGTCGCTGACGTCTTCCATGCCGGGCGGCCGGGCCCGCCGGGTGGCTGCGTTGCTGAACCGGACCGAGTCGGCCAGCACCTCGCGGACGTCGTCGTACCGGGTCACGAGGTAGGCGGACGTGCCGAACGGGGTCGTGACGCGGGTGACGCCCTCGCCGTCCCGCACCTCGGCGAGCCGGCCGATCGGATCGAACCGGACCCGCCGCATGTGCAGTGGCATTTCGGGCGCCTTGGTCATTTCCCACCCGTCCCCATCGGAAACCTGTCGGATGGTCGCCACGCTACCACCAAAATGGTAGTCGCCTATCGTTTCAGGCCGCGACCGCGACGGCTGCCCGCCGGCCCGCGACCGTCAACGCGGCGACGGCGGCCGCGCCGGCCAGCGACACCACGATGCACACGACCACGGCGGCGTCCCAGCCCGCGAGCAGGCTCGCCGGGGTGACCGGCGGGCGGACCGCCACCAGCGTCACGACCGTGACCCCGAGCGCCGCGCCGACGTACCGGCTCGTGTTGTTGATCCCGCTGCCCATACCCGTCCGGTGCGGCGGGACGCTCGCCACCGCTTCGCGCCCCAGGGAAGCGTTCACGACGCCGGTGCCGAGCCCGGCCACCGCCAGGCCCGCGTACAACCAGCCCCGACCCGAGTCCGGGCCGAGGAAGGCCATCGGCACCAGCCCCAAGCTGACGACCAGCAAGCCGGCGCTCAGCCGCGCGCCGCCGGGCACCGCGGCCGGGAGGTGCCGGGTCAGCAGGGCCGAGCCGACGCTCGTCGCCGACCAGACCAGGACCGACAGGGCCGCCGCCATCGGCGTCAGCGCCAGGCCGTTTTCGAGCAGGGTGCAGACGAACGACATCAGCGCCGTGACCCCGGCGCCCGCCACGAACGCGCCGATCGTCGCCGAGAGCAGGGCCGGCCGCCGGAACAGGGTGAGGTCGAGCATCCCGTCGTCGGTCCGCGCCTGGTGGGCGGCGAACGCGCCGAGCAGCACGACCGCGGCGACGATCAGGGCCACCTCCAGCGGGCTCGTCCAGCTCTGCCGTCCTTCGGTCAGCGCGGCCAGCAGTGCCGCGAGCCCACCGCCCAGCAGCAGCGAACCGATGACGTCGACCGCCCGCTTCCGGCCCGAAACCGACTCTTCGAGCAGGACCCGGCCCAGCACGGCCACCCCGAGGGCCAGTGCCGTGGCGACGAAGTAGAGCGTGCGAAAGCTGTCGAGCCCGGCGCCGGCCAGCGGGCCGAGGGCGATCCCGGCGCCGAGGCACGCGCCCCACACCCCGGTCGCGCGGCCGCGCCCGGCGGCGTCGGGGAAGGCCGGCCCGAGCACGGCAAGCCCGCAGGCGACGACCGCGGCGGCGCCGAGCCCTTCCACGACGCGGCCGGCGATGAACGTGACCGGTTCGGGAGCGACGGCGCACACCAGCGACCCGGCGGCCAGCACGACGGCGCCGGCGACGAAGACGCGTCGGCGGCCGAAGTCGTCGCCGACCGCGCCGGCCGGCAGCAGCGCGACCGCCAGCCCGAGGCTCATCGAGCTGAGGATCCACGACGTCGCGACCGCGCCGGCGCCGAGCCCGCCGGTCACCGCCGGGACGATCGACAGCGGCGCGGTGAAGACGAACAGGGCCAGCAGGGTCCCGCCGCCGGAGGCGACGAGGACGGCTCCGGGACGGCGCTCCATGCGAGCTCCTCGTTGATTCGGTGACCGAACTCTTTCGCGGCGAGGCTAGCACGGTTGGTTCGGTGAGCGAACTCTTCTGTGGCACACTGGCGCCCATGGCACTGCCGCGTGAGTACACCAACCAGGCCTGCTCGATGGTCCGCGCGCTGGAGATCGTCGGCGAACGCTGGACCCTGCTGATCGTCCGGGACGCGGTGTTCGGCGTCCGCCGGTTCAGCGACTTCCTCGACCACCTGGGCATCCCGCGCGCGGTGCTGACCGAACGCCTCGAGTTCCTGGTCGGCGAAGGAGTGCTCGCCCGCGTGCCGGGCCCGGGCAAGCGCAGTGAATACGAGCTGACGCCGAAGGGCCTGGGTCTCTGGCCGGTCGTCCGCACCCTGGCCGCCTGGGGCGACGAGCACTACGCGCCCGCCGGCCCCCGCCGGGTGTTTGTGCACGAGGCCTGCGCCGGCGAGGTCTCGCCGTCGGGTGTCTGCCTGCAGTGCGGCGAGGACGTGCCGGTCGCGGACACCGTGCTCACCCCGGGGCCGGGCCTGCCCCCGCGGTCACCGGACGCCGACCCGGTCACGGCGGCCCTGTCCCAACCGCGGCTTTTGCTCCACCCCGTCCGGTGACGATGCCCAACCGTAAGCGAATTCTCCTTCTCCCAGGCGTGAACCGCGGAAACCGCGGGTATCACGGGCGGACCGTCGAACAAGGGAGCTGTCGTGGGAATTCTGGTGGGCCTGCTGGTGATCTGGGCCGTGCTCGTCGTGCTGGGTGTGGTGATCAAGGGACTGTTCTGGCTGATCATCATCGGCGCGGTGCTGTTCGTGGCGACCGGTGTGATCGGTTTTGTGAAGCGGGAGGCCTTGGGCCGCAAGCGCTGAGGGGACCGAGCCATCGTCTTTGAGCAACGCTGAAGACGCAGAAGCCGCCCGCCTTCACCACTCTGTAGTCGGACCCATATCCGGCGTGGAAAGGTGAGCTTGATGCGTCCCTATCGGATCGACGTCCCCGATTCCGAGCTCGAAGACCTGCGGACGCGGATCGCCTCGACCCGCTGGCCGGCCGCCGTTTCGGTGCCCGGCTGGGAACGTGGTGTCCCCGCCGACTACCTCCGGGAGCTCGCGACCTACTGGGGGACCACCTACGACTGGCGCGCCGCCGAGGCGGAGCTCAACCAGTACCCGCAGTTCGTCACCGAGCTCGACGGCGTCGACGTGCACTTCCTGCACGTCACCTCGCCCGAGCCCGGCGCGACCCCGCTGCTGCTGACCCACGGCTGGCCCGGCTCGATCGTCGAGTTCCTCGACGTCATCGGCCCGCTGTCCGACCCGGCCGCCCACGGGCTCGACCCCGCCCAGGCCTTCCACCTGGTGATCCCGTCGATCCCGGGGCACGGCTTCTCCGGGCCGGTCACCGAGCCCGGCTGGGACGTCGACCGCGTCGCCGCCGCCTGGGCCACCCTGATGGCGGAGCTCGGCTACCGCGACTACGTCACCGCCGGTGGCGACTGGGGCTCGCTGATCTCCCTCGCGCTGGCCCACCACGCGCCCGGGCAGGTCAAGGCCGCGCACGTGTCGATGCTGCTCACCGTGCCCTCCGGTGACCCGGCCGAGTTCGCGAACCTCACCGAAGCCGACGGCGCGCGGCTGGCCGGGCTGGGCCGGTTCGAGGCCGAACTGTCGGGCTACATGAAGGTCCAGAGCACCCGGCCGCTGACCATCGGCTACAGCCTCAGCGACTCGCCGGTCGGGCAGCTGGCCTGGATCGTGGAGAAGTTCCACGACTGGAACAACGCCGTCAAGACGCCCGAGGAGCAGGTCGGCCGCGACCGGCTGCTGACCAACGCCAGCCTCTACTGGCTGACCGGCACGGCGACGTCGTCGGCGCAGTTCTACTACGAGTCCGGCGCGCACCTGGGCAAGATCTTCACCCCCGGGGTCGCCCCCGACCCGGTCACCGTCCCGGTCGGGGTCGCCGTGTTCGGGCAGGACCCGGCGCTGCCGGTCCGGCCGTTCGCCGAGCGGGACTACCCCAGCATCAGCCGCTGGAGCGAGTACGAGCAGGGCGGGCACTTCGCCGCGCTGGAGCAGCCGAAGGTCTACGTCGACGACATCCGCGCGTTCGTCGCTTCGCTCGACCAGTAGGTCCGGTTCTCCCTCCCGGGACAGGATTTCCGATACCCGGGAGGGAGTTCCCGGCCCCGCGGCGCGGGCAGCCTCGGGGGCATGGTTCCCGTCGCACGCTGGGCCGTCGTCGCCGCGCACGCCGTCCCGCTGCTCACCCTGCCGTCCGGGCTCTGGCGGCTGGCCCTCGCCGCCGGGGTCGACGTCGGCATCCGGCCGGTCCCCGAGGTCACGGCCACCGACGCGGTCGCGTTTGCCGCCCTCAGCGTGCTCTGCGAAGGCCTCGCCCTGCTGACGCTCGGCCTGGTGCGGCCGTGGGGCGAGCGCGTCCCGCGGTGGCTCCCGCTGCTCGGCGGGCGGCGGGTCGCGCCGTTCGCCGCCATCGTGCCCGCCGCGCTCGGGTCCCTCGCGCTCGCGCTGATCTGGGCGTACGCCTTTCGCGCGTTCCCCGACATCGAGGGGCTGCGGTTCGCCGAACCGGCCCGGCACGTCCTGGTCGTCGCGTGTTACCTGCCGCTGCTGCTGTGGGCGCCGCTGCTCGCCGCCGTCACCTGGGCCTACTACCTGCGCCGCCGTGGCACCTAACGGGCCATCCCGTGCCAGAGCAGGTCGGCGAGGCTCTCCGCGTCGCGCTCCCACTCGCCGTTCGGGTCCAGGAGCAGCAGCCCGGCCAGGCCTCGCAGCACCTGGACCGGCTCGAGGCCCGGCCGCACCGTGCCGGCCTCGGTGTTGGCGTCCAGCAACGTCGCCACCGCGCCGACCATCGCGTCGTAGGCGCTCGCCGGGAGCTCCCCGCGGGACGCCGTCGCGGTGCGCAGGGCGTCGGCCAGCCCCTTCTTCGTCATCATGTAGTGCGCCAGGTGGTCGGTCACCCACACCCGGAACGCCTCGTCCGCGCTGTGCTTCTCCAGCAGCACCGGCACGATGTCGACGATGTGCCGGACCTCGCGCTGGTACACCGCGAGGATCAGCGACTCCGGCGTCGGGAAGTGCCGGTACACCGTGCCGACACCGACTTCGGCCTGCTTCGCGATCGTGTTGAACGAGACCTCGCCCGTCTTGGCCAGCGACGCCGCGGCCGCCACCAGGATGCGTTCGTGGTTGCGCCGGGTGTCCGCGCGGCGGGGGCTGACCGAACCCGTCGTCATCGTCCCTCCCGGAGCTGTGGCCGTCTCGGCTGAATGTAATGCAGGAACCGCCGGAGCTGGACCAACTCCAGCGGGGCGCGTCTTTGCGAACCGGATTGTAATCCGCTAGCCTCACGTCCAAGTCAAGCGGATGAATATCCGGTACCTGATCGCCGCCACCACCACCGTCCGGCCCGCCGCCGGACGAGCTGCGGAAAGAGACCAGTGGACATATCACTCGAAGTCAACGGCACCACCGAGCACCTGGACGTCGATCCGGGGGTCACCCTCCTGGACGCGTTGCGCGAGCGCCTGGAGGTCACCGGCCCGAAGAAGGGCTGCGACCGCGGGCAGTGCGGCGCCTGCACCGTGCACGTCGGCGGCCGGCCCGTGCTGTCGTGCCTCACCCTGGCCGCCACCGTGAAGCAGCCGGTGACCACCGTCGAAGGACTGTCCACAGAGGACAGCCTGCACCCGGTGCAGCGGGCCTTCGTCGACCAGGACGCGCTGCAGTGCGGGTTCTGCACCGCCGGCCAGATCATGTCGGCGGTCGCCGCCGTCGAGCAGGACGTCGCCGACGTGCGGGAGTTCATGTCCGGCAACCTGTGCCGGTGCGCCGCCTACCCGAACATCGTCAAGGCCGTCGAGCAGGCGAGGCGAGCCGATGCGTCCCTTTGAGCTGACCGCCCCCACCACCGTCGAAGCGGCGCTCGAAACGCCCGGCACGTTCCTCGCCGGCGGGACGACGCTCGTCGACCTCATGAAGCTCGACGTCCTCACGCCGCAGCGCGTCCTCGACATCAACGAGGTCCCGCTGCGCGGCATCGACACCACCGAAGGGCTGCGGATCGGCGCGCTGGAGCGGATGAGCGCCATCGCCGCCCACCCGGACGTCTACCCGGCGATCTCGCGCGCGCTGCTGCTGAGCGCGTCGCAGCAGATCCGGAACATGGCCAGCATCGGCGGAAACCTCCTGCAGCGCACCCGCTGCTCGTACTTCCGCGACGTCGCCACGCCGTGCAACAAGCGGGAGCCCGGCAGCGGCTGCCCCGCGCTCGAGGGCGCCAACCGGATGCACGCCATCCTCGGCACCAGTGACTCCTGCGCGGCCACGCACGCCAGCGACGTCGCCGTCGCCCTGGTCGCGCTCGATGCCCGCGTGAAGCTGGCAGACGCCGAGGGAACCCGCGAAGTCGCGCTTCGCGACTTCTACCAGCTGCCCGGCGACACCCCGGCGCTGGAGAACGACCTGCGGCCCGGCGAGCTGATCACCGAGGTGGTCGTCCCCCGGCTGGACTGGGCGGTGAACTCCACCTACGTCAAGGTCCGCGACCGGCAGTCCTACGAGTTCGCGCTCTGCTCGGCCGCCGTCGCGCTGGACGTGCGGGACGGCGTCGTCGCCGACGCGCGGGTCGCCGCCGGCGGGGTCGGGACGGTGCCGTGGCACCTGCCCGCCGTCGAAGAGGCCCTGAAGGGCCGCCCGGCGACCGAGGCCGCCTTCGAAGAAGCCGCTTCGGTGGCCGCCGACGGCGCCACCCCGTTGCCGGACAACGCGTTCAAGGTGCCGCTGCTCAAGCGCACCATCGTCCGCGCCCTGCTCGAACTCACCGAGGGGAGCTCCCGATGATCACCCGGCTGGACGCGCCGCTCAAGGTCACCGGCGAGGCCAAGTACGGCGCCGACCACTCCTTCCCCGGCATGGTCTACGGCTACGTCGTGCTCAGCACGATCGCCCACGCCGAGATCGAAGCCATGGACTTCTCCGCGGCGCGGGAAGCACCGGGCGTGCTCGGCGTCTACTCGCCGTTCGACCCGCTGGAGATGCGCACGGCGACCTCGCCGCTGTTCGGCGAGACGTGGGTTCCCTTGCAGGACAAGGAAGTCACCTACTACGGCCAGCCGATCGGCTTTGTCGTCGCGGCGACGTTCGAGCAGGCCCGCGACGCGGCGATGCTGGTGAACGTCGGCTACCGCGCGCTGCCGGCCCGGACGTCGCTGACCGAAGGCCTCGCCACGGCCGAGGACGCGCCGCCCGCGCGTGACGGCGCGCCGCCGACCCTGGAGATCCTGGCCGACGGCGTCGAGTCCATCGAGGACGCGTTCGCCGTGAGCCCGGTGGTCGTCGAGGCCACCTACACCACCGCGACCCAGAACCACGCCGCGATGGAGCCGCACTCCGCGGTCGCGGTGTGGGACGACGGCGAGCTGACCGTCTACAGCGGCAACCAGGCCTCGAACCTGCAGGCGATGGAGCTGGCCAGCGCGCTGGGGCTGGACCTGGAAGCCGTGCACTGCGTGAACCCGTTCGTGGGCGGCGCGTTCGGCGGCAAGGGCCGGACGTCCGCGCCGGCGTTCCTCGCCGCCGCGGCGGCCCGCGACCTGGGCCGCCCGGTGAAGGCCGCGCTGACCCGGGAGCAGGTCTTCACCGCGACCGCGGGCCGGGCGGCGACCGTCCAGACGATGCGGCTCGGCGCCGAACGGGACGGCACGCTGGTCGCGCTGAGCCACGACTCGTGGTGCAGCACCGACACCGCCCGCTCGTTCGTCGAACCGACGTCGCACGGCACGTCGCGCGAGTGGTACGCCACGCAGAACCTGGCCATCAGTCAGAAGGTGGTGCCGCTCAACATCCCGCCGACGACGTTCATGCGGGCCCCGGGCGAGGCGCCCGGCTCGTTCGCGCTGGAGAGCGCGATCGACGAGCTGGCCGTCGCGCTGGGCATGGACCCGATCGAGCTGCGGATCAAGAACAGCTCGACCGCCCCGCCCGGCAAGGACCTGCAGTGGTCGAGCAAGCACCTCGACGAGTGCTTCCGCGTCGGCGCGGGCCGGTTCGGCTGGACGCACCGCCCGGCCGGCTCGCGCACCGACGGCGACTGGCTCGTCGGCATGGGCGTGGCCACGGCGATGTTCCCCGCCCTGCGGTTCCCGGCCACCGTCGGCATCACGCTGAAGGCGGACGACACCGCCGAGGTCGCGACGAGCGGCGCGGACCCCGGCACCGGCCTGCTCACCGTGCTGTCCCTGGTGGGCGCCGAGTCGCTGGACATCCCGGCCGACCGGATCACGCCCCGGCTCGGCGACTCGTCCCTCCCGCCGGGTGGTCTCTCCGGCGGCTCGACGGCGACGGCGAGCGCGGGCACGGCCATCATGATCGCCGCCACCAAGGCGATCGACGAGCTGGTGGCCCTGGCGTCGGACCCCGGCGCGCCGTTCGAAGGCGCCGAAGTCACCTACGCCGACGGACGCGTCTTCGCCGACGGACGCACGATGACCTTCGGCGAGCTGCTGCGGACGCTGGGCCGGGAAACGCTCGAGGTGACCGGCTCGTCGGCCCCCGGCGAAGAGCTGACCAAGCACTCGTTCAGCTCGTGGGGCGCCCAGTTCTGCGAGGTGCGGGTGCACCGGCTGACCCGCGAGGCGCGGGTGTCGCGGATGCTCGGCGTGTTCGACGCGGGCCGGATCATCAACGACAAGGCGGCCCGCAGCCAGATCATGGGCGGCATGATCTGGGGTGTCTCGGCCGCGCTGCACGAGGGCCTGGAGATCGAGGCGAACGGCCGGCTCGCCAACGGTGACTTCGCGAGCTACCTGCTCCCGGTGAACGCGGACATCCCGGCGGTCGACGTCCACTTCGTCGAGTACCCGGACACGCTCCACAACGCGGTCGGCGCGCGGGGTCTCGGCGAGATCGGCACGGTCGGCATGGCCGCGGCCGTCGCCAACGCCGTGTACAACGCCACCGGCACCCGGGTCCGGCACATCCCGATCACCATCGAAGATCTGCTCGAAGACTGACCGTGGCGGGGGGGGGGGGGGGGGGGGGGGGGGGGGGGGGGGGGGGGGGGGGGGGTGGGGGGAACGGTGCAACCGGCGAGACTTTCTCGAAAGCCTACCTGGGGCGGCGGCTGGACCGGCCCCGGGCCCCGCCCGCCGTTACCCTTCCGCGACAACAACGGGGACGGTTCGGCCATGACGCCGGGGTGTCGGCGGTCCTAGGCTGTCGGGCGCGGCGCCGAGCCGCCCCCGCTGTTGCTCCTCGAAGGGACTCCCCGCATGACCGACCCCGTCGTCCCCACCTCCTCCGGCGCGGTCCGCGGTCAGGTCACCTCCGCCGGGGTCGCGCGGTTCCGCGGCATCCCGTACGCCGCCGCGCCCGAGGGTGAGCTCCGCTTCGCCGAACCCGTCCCGGCCCCGCCGTGGGAAGGTGTCCGCGACACGCAGAGACCCGGGCCGACCGCGCCGCAGCGCCGCCACGACGTGCCCGGGATCGACCTGTCGCCGATCGCCGGCGCCGGCTGGCGGCCGGGGCCGGAGTACCTGACGGTCGACGTCTGGACCCCGCAGCTGGGCGGGGCCGGGCTGCCGGTGCTGGTGTTCGTGCACGGCGGCGCGTTCCTCGGCGGCACCGGGTCGGCCGCGGTCTACGACGGCACGGCGTTCGCCCGCGCGGGCGCGGTGCTGGTGACGGTGCAGTACCGGCTCGGCATCGACGGGTTCCTGCCCGTCGACGGCGGCGCGACGAACCTCGGGCTGCGCGACCAGCTGGCGGCGCTGCGCTGGATCCGGGAGAACATCACCGCGTTCGGCGGCGACCCCGAAAACGTCACGCTCTTCGGTGCGGCGTCCGGCGCGGTCAGCGTGGCCTGCCTGCTCGGTTCGCCGCTCTCGACCGGGCTCTTCCACCGCGCGATCGTCCAAAGCGGACACCCGGACATGGTGCGCGACGGCGTCCAGGCCCGGCGGCTGGCCAAGGTCGTCGCCGACGAGCTGAAGGCGGAGCCGACCGCCGAAGCGTTCCGGAAGGTCTCGACCGAGCAGCTGCTGGACGCGCAGGACGCCGTCCTGCGGCCGGGTGGCGCGCCGGACCTCCGGGACTCGCTGGGCTACGACCGCGGGTACGGCCTCAGCCCGTTCCTGCCGGTGGTCGGCGACGACGTCCTGCCGGAGCACCCGGCCAAGGCGATCCGGGCGGGCGCGGGCGCCGACGTCGACCTGGTCGCCGGCAGCTGCAGTGAAGAGATGCGGCTGTTCCTGGTGCCCAGCGGCGCGCTCGAAGCCGTCACCGACGACCAGGCGATCGCGTCACTGGCGGTTTCGCACCCCGACCCGGCCGGGATCCTGCACGCCTACGGCCTCGGCACCGACCGCACGGCGGGTGAGGTCCTCGTCGAGGCCCTGACCGACCTCGTCTTCCGCGACGGCGTCCGCGACCTCGCCGAAAACCACGCCGGACGGACCTTCCGGTACGAGTTCGAGTGGGGTTCGCCGCTGCTCGAGGGCCGGCTCGGCGCGTGCCACGGCCTCGAGCTGCCGTTCGTGTTCGACGCGCTCGGCACGATGTCCGGGCCCCGGGGCCTGCTCGGCGAGCGGGCGCCGCGGGAGCTGGCCAGGGACCTCAACGGCGCCTGGCACCGCTTCGCCGCCACCGGCGCGCCCGGCTGGGCGGAGTACACCAGCGAAGACGCGCTCTACCACGCGTACTGATCTTGCTCCACCGGGCTGGACTCCGCCGCCGGGCGGTTGACGAGTCACCCGCCTCGCTGCCAGGCTCAGGCCGCCCGGACGGCCGGATGAACGGGGACCACCGATGCCCGAGGCGGGCTTTTCCGCACCGCCGCGCGCGTACGTCCGCTCGCTCCTGCGCAGCGGGACACCGGGGGATCCCGCCGGGTCCCTCGACGACAGCGGTGATCTCGCCGCCGTCGGGGACGCGACGCTCGCGCGCGCGGCGCGGTACTGGGTCGTCGTGCCGCTGGCCTACCGCATCGCCGCCTTCATCAAGGTGTTCATCGGCTTCGCCGCCGCGAACGGCACGGTCGGGCTCGGGCCGGCGCTGGGCGCCACTCTGTTCGCCGTGGTGGCCAACAGCGTCGCGATGGTGTGGGTGCTGCGCGGCGGTGGGCTGCGGGCCCGCGTCACCGGCCGCGCCCTCGGTTTCGACCTCGCGGTCGGCGTGCTGCTCAACTTCACCGTGGCGGTGACGGCCCCGGCCGCGGTGCAGCCGTTCGCCATAGATGTGTCCTGGACGTGGCTGGTCGGCGCGGTCGCGATGTGGGCGGGCACCTCCGGGCTGCCCGCCGCGCTGTGGCTGCTCGCGGCGGCGGTCCCGCTGCGGGCCGGGCTGACCCTCGCGGGCGGCCTGCCGCTCGGCAACCAGCTCGCCCTGACCCGCTCGATCGGCTGCCTGGTCGCGCTGGCCGTGGCGATCGTGCTCGCCGTGGCCATCCTCGTCCTGCTCGGGGTCGGCACCCGGTTCGCCGTCGACATCGGGCTCCGGCGCGGGCAGGAGGCCGAACGCCGCCGGACGCGCCGCATCATGCACGACAGCGTGCTGCAGACCCTCGAAGCGCTCGCCATCTCCGCGCCGGGGGACGACGCGCAGGCCGTGACCCGGCTCTCGGAACTGCGCTCGGTGGCCAAGGCCGAAGCGGCCGAACTACGCCGCCGGATCACCGAACCGGTGCCCACCGGGCTGTCGCGCGGCTTCGCCGTCGAGCTCGCCGACGTCGCCACCGAGATGGCGCGCGACGGGCTGCGCACCCAGCTCGTCGCCGCGGACTTCGCCGACGACAACAAGGTCTCCCAGGACCGGCGCGTCGCGCTCTGCGAAGCCGTCCGGGAAGCGTTGCGCAACACCGTGAAGCACTCCGGGACCAAGCAGGTCGTGCTGCGCGTGGAGAAACGCGACGGCGGCATCGCGGTGGTCGCCCGCGACCAGGGTCACGGCTTCGACGTCCGGGACCGCCCGCCCGGCTTCGGCATCAGCCAGTCCATCGTGGCGCGCCTGGCCGAGGTCGGCGGGCACGGCACGGTGGACTCGCAGCCGGGCCGCGGCACCCGCGTCACGATGTGGGTGCCGGGCTAGTGATCAGCCGGGCGACTTCCGGGGCGTGGGTGAAGACCAGCCCGTGGTCGGCGTCCAGCCAGGACGTCGTGACGTCCGGGCGCTCGCGCGCGAGCCGGTCGAAGCCTGCCCGCCAGTTCCGGTTGCACCGCTCCACCAGCTCTTCACCGCCGTCGCCGGCCATCCACGTCGAGGCGATGACGGAGACGAGCGCGTCGACCTCCCGGTAGCGGCCGAGGATCTTCGACCGGACGTCGTCGATCTCCAGGTTCAGCGCGAGGATCTCCGGGCCGGTGAGCAGCACCTGGCCCGGGGTGCCCCGGCGGGTCTCCTGCTCCTTCGCCATGTCTTCCCACATCGCGCGGAACACCGGCAGGTCGGCCTCGGTGAGGAACGGCTCGGGCACCGGGTTCGCGCCGTCGACGAGCACGAGCCGGGCGAAGCCGCCCGGATGCGCGGCGGCGTGGTGCAGCACCAGGTCCGCGCCGAGCGAATACCCCACGAGCACGGGCGGTTCGGACAGCTCGAGCGACGCCAGCACAGCGTCGAGATCACCGAGGAACGCGTCGAAGGAGTATTCGTCGGCGGCCGAGGCCAGGCCGTGGCCACGCAGGTCGAAGGTCACCACGTGGTGCTCACGCCGCAGCAGCTCGGTCAGCTCGTGCAGGTCGGCCTGGGTCGAGTTCAGCCCGGGACACAGAACCAACGGCCGCCCCCGCCCGCCGCGGGACACGGGGATCCGGACGCCGTCGTGGTGCACCGTGGACCGCCGCATGGCCCCAAGTTACCCGCGTCGGGCGACAACGGCTCTGCGCTGCGGCACAAGACCGGCGGCGGCTTAGGGCGCACGATGACCGGACCGTCACGTGAGGAGAAACCCATGGCCGAACCGGGTTCGCTGCGCCGCGACGCACTGGGCACGCCGGGTGTCGTCTTCCTCGTGCTAGCCGCGGTCGCGCCGCTGACCGGCATCGTCGTCATCGCGTCGCTGGGCATCGCGCTCGGCAACGGCGGCGGCATGCCCGGCGCGTTCCTGCTCTCCGCCGTGATCCTCGTGCTCTTCGGGGTCGGCTACGCGCAGATGAGCAAGGTCGTCACCGGCGCGGGCGGGTTCTACGTCTACGTCACGAAGGGACTGGGCCGCCCGCTCGGCCTGGTCGCGGCGCTGATCGCGCTGCTGGGCTACAACTGCTTCGTGGCCGGGGCGGTCGGGACGAGCGGCTTCTTCACCGCGAACGTCGTCGAGCAGGTCTTCGGGTGGCACACGCCGTGGCAGCTCTGGAGCCTGGTGTCCGCCGTCGCGGTGTTCGCGCTCGGCCGGCGCGGGGTCGACGTCAGCGCGAAGGTCCTCGGGGTGTCGCTGGTCCTCGAGGTGTCGATCCTGCTCGTCCTCGACGTCGCGGTCGCCGTCCGGACCGGGCTGGACGTCCACGCGTTCGCGCCCGGCGTCGTGTTCTCCGGCTCGATCGGGGTCGCGTTCCTGTTCGCCTTCAACGCCTTCGTCGGCTTCGAGGCGACCGGGCTGTTCAGCGAGGAGGCGCGTGACCCGCACCGGACGATCTCCCGCGCGACCTACACGGCGATCACGCTGATCGGCGTCTTCGCGGCCGTCACGACGTGGGCGGTGGTCAGCGCGACCGGGGTCGTCCAGGCCGGGCAGGCCGGCCAGGACCACCTCGCCGCCGGTGACCTCGTCTTCTCGATCAGCCGCACCTACCTGGGGTCGTTCCTCACCGACGTCATGATGCTGCTGCTGGTCGTGAGCCTGTTCGCGGCGCTGCTGGCGCTGCACAACTCGGCGACGCGCTACCTGTTCGCCCTCGGCCGCGCCCGGGTGCTGCCCGCGGCCCTCGGCCGGACGAACGCCGCGAACGGCGCGCCCTACCTCGCCAGCGGGACGCAGATCGGGTTCGCGACGCTGATCGCCGCGGTGTACGCGCTGGCCGGGCTCGACCCGCTCGCCGACCTCACGGCCAGCATGACCGGCATCGGCACGCTCGGGGTGATCACCCTGCAGGCGCTGGCCGGGATCGCCGTGGTCGCGTTCTTCCGCAAGCGGCGCGACCCGCGGCTCTGGCGCACCGCCGTCGCCCCGGGGCTCGGCGGGCTCGGCCTGGTCGCGGTGACGGTGCTGGCGATCGTCAACTTCCCCACCCTCGCCGGGTCCGACGCGCCCGCGATCGCGTTGCTGCCGTGGCTGCTCGCCCTCGCCGTGGTCGCGGGACTCGCCCTCGCGGCCTGGCTGCGGCGCCGACGGCCGGACGTCTACGCGGACCTCGACGCGCTCGGCGTCGAGACCGACTCCGTGCCCCGGTAGCTCAGGCCGCGCGCCGGGCTTCGCGCTCGGCGGCCAGGCTCTCCCGGCAGGCCGTGGCCAGCCGGGTGGTGGCGGCGCTGCCGCCGTGGCCGCAGCGCGGGCAGGACATCAGCACGGTCAGCGCCAGCTCGTCGACGGCGACGGACAGCTCGGCGCGGCAGTCGCGGCACCAGCGGTGCCGGGTGACCGGGCTGACGTGCAGCGGCGAGGCGACGCACTGGTGGATCCACCGGCCGTGCACGTGGCAGGTCAGGCGGTCGTCCGGCGCCAGCAGGCCCATGTCCTCGGCGTCGTCTTCGGTGGCGAGCAGGACCGGCAGGCTCCGGACCCGGGCCGGTGTGGTGGTGATCGAGGCGGTCATCGTGGTCCCCTTTCCGGTTCTACTCAGACGTCGAACCGCTGCCGCCGGAATCGACATGTGGCCGGATTTCGGTGCTTCTTGGCATTTCAGCCACTCCCCGCGCCGAAGGCGGAGCGATAGCTTTCGCCCGTGTCGAAGATCCTTCTTTCCCTCCACGTCCTCGCCGCGGTGCTGGCCGTCGGCCCGGTCGCCGTCGCCGCCAGCATGTTCCCCGCCGCGGTCCGCAAGGGCGACGTCAAGGCCGCGACCCTGCTGCACCGGATCTGCCGGGTGTACGCCTACGTCGCCATCGCGGTGCCGGTGTTCGGGTTCGGGGTCGCGGGCACCATGCACGTCATGGGCGACCCGTGGGTGATCGTGTCGATCGGGCTGACCGCCGTCGCCGCCGCGTTGCTCGCGCTGCTGGTGCTGCCGCGCCAGCGGCGCCTGCTGGCCGAAGAGTCCCCGTCGGGCGCACTGGGCCGGCTGGCCATGGTCACCGGCGTGTTCAACCTTCTCTGGGCGGCGGTGACCGTGCTGATGATCGTCCGGCCCGGCTCGTCGACCGGGGCCTAGGCCGGGACGCGGACCGCCACGAAGTCCGGGCGCGCTCGCAGGCCGAAGCCGAGTGAAAGGTAGAGGCGGATCGCGGAGGTGTTGCCCGCGGCCGCGTGCATCATCGGCGTCTCGCCCCGCTCGCGGATGCCCGCGGCCACCGCGAGCACGAGCCGTGTCGCCAGGCCTTGCCCGCGGTACGCCGGATCGGTGCAAACCGCGCTGATCTCGGTGTAGCCGGGCGGGTGCAGGCGCTCCCCCGCCATCGCGACGAGCGCGCCCTCCCGCCGGATCCCGAGGTAGGTGCCGAGCTCGACGGTCCGCTTCCGGAACGGGCCCGGCTGCGTCCGCGCGACGAGGTCGAGCATCTCCGGCACGTCCGCGGGCCCGAGCCGGACGGCCTCGGGCTCCGGCGCGGCCGCGATCCCTTCGTCGACGAGCTGCACCCCGGGGATCTCGTCGAGCACCTCCCAGCCCGACGGCGGCCGGGCGGCGGTCGCGGCCAGCACGACGACCGCGCCGGGCCCGGCCAGCGCCGCGACGTCCCGCCAGTCCTGCGCGCCCGGGTCGTCCGGGAGGGCGAGGAACGGCGCCACGTCCTCCGGGTACCGCAGGACGCGCCCCTGCCGCTCCGCGAAGTGGGCGTGCGGGCCGGACAGCGAAGCCCACGTCGGGTTGTCGAGGGGAGAAGACATACGTCCAGGATGCGGAATCCGGCCGGCCCGGCGGCGTTGCTCCCACATCCTGAGCATCGTCGCTAGGGTGCGTTCGTGGGTTCCCAGGTGCCGGTGTGGATACCGATCGTCGTCGCGTTGGTCGGCCTGGCCGGCGTGCTCCTCACGCAGGTCCTCTCGGGCCGGCGCGAGACCAAGCGGATGACCGAGGACGCGGCCCGCGAGGAGCGCCGCTGGCAGCGTGAACGGGAGGCCCGTGCGCACGAAACCCGCGCCGAGGCCTACGCCCTGCTGCTCGGCGCGCTGGAGGCGTTCGACGGCGTGCTGTTCCAGGCCCGCCTCGTCCGCGAGACGGGTAAGCCGCTCGACGAGCACCTGACCGCCGAGCTGCGGGAGGTCCGCAGCGAGACCCAGCACGCCCTCGGCCCGGCCGCCCTGCACGCCCCGGAGGCGGTCCGGCGGCTGGTCAGCGACGCCGCGCTGCCGCGGATGCGGCTCACCACGATGCTGCTCGACCCGGACGACGACAGTGCGAAGACCCGGCCCGCGTGGGACGCGGGCCAGCGCGGCTACCGCGTCATGCGCGCCCGGATGCGGCAGGACCTCGGGTACGACGCGGAGCCGGTGGAAGAGCTCTACGGCGTTCAGCCGACCGTGGTCAGCTCGTCGTCCGAGAGCGCCTTCGAGCCGGCGGTCACGACCAGCCGGCCGCCGGAGACCTGATAGGTGTAGTCGCCGTTCGTCGCGACGAAGCCGTCACCCGATGCTTCGGCGGGCAGGAGGATGTGGGTTTCGTCCGACGCCGCCTGCCCGCGGGCCTGGCCGTCGTAGAAGACCCGCCCGTCCGGTGTCTTGCAGATGGTGATGAGCGACTTCCCGGTCTGCGCGACCAGCAACGCCGTCCCCGTGCCGCCCGGCAGGTACCGGGCGGCGTCCCCGGGGCACGGCTTCGCGTCCGGGGTGGCCGAGGTGGACGTCGACGGCGGGGCCGGCGGCGGGGTCAGGGCGTTCGCGGTCGTGACGACGGTCTTGGTCGTCGGCAGCGCGGGCGTCGTGTACTCCGGGAACGGCCCGGACGCGGCCGGCGCCGGCTTCGGGCGCCCGGCGAACAGCAGCACCCCGGCCACCGCGACCCCGGCGACCAGCATCAGGGTGAGCAGCACCCACAGCGCCCGCACCCGGGCCCGGCCGGGGGCCAGGCTCGAGCAGGTGCGGCACCGCTGCGCCGCGGCCTCGTTGCCCGCGCCGCACTGCGGACACGTCCAGGGGGAACCCGCCATCGGGCCTCCTCAGCCCCGGCGCCACGCCACGCCGGCCCCTTCATCGTCACCGACGAGGGCGCTCACTGCAACGGCCGGTCACCCCTGCTGGACGACGTTGACCATCCACGGGATGCCGAACCTGTCGACGCAGGCGCCGAATTCGTCGCCCCACATCTGCTTTTCGAACGGAACCGTCACGGTGCCGCCCTCGCTCAGCTTTTCCCAGTAGCCGCGGAGGTCTCCGGCGTCGTCGCCGCTGAGGCTCACCGAAATGTTCGTGCCCGGGTTGTACTCCATCCCGGCCGGGGTGTCGGACGCCATCAGCGTGAAGCCGTTTTCGGACTCCAGCTGGCCGTGCATGATCTTCTGCGCGTCCGCCCCTTCGGGTGAACCGAATTCCCCGAACGTGTTCAGCTTGAGGGTGCCGCCGAAAACGCTCTTGTAGAACTCCATCGCCTGGCGCGCGTCGTCGCGGAAGCTCAGGTACGGATTCAGGACGGAAGCCATCGTGATCTCCTTCGCTTGAAGAGAGCCGCATCTTCGCAGAAGGCGACGACCTCGCCAAACGCGCGAATTTCAGACCACGAAGCGTCGGTTCGCGGCCGGTTCCAACGGCAGCGCGCCGTGCAGCGCGGCCCGGGCGCGCAGCTCCAGCGCGCGGTCGAGGGGCCGGGCCCCGGCGGCCGCGGCGGGGTGGAACGTGCCGCGGTCGAACAGGTAGACCAGCGCGAGCTTCCGGTCGCGGCGCCCGGTCGGCTCGGCGAACTCGACGGTCGCGGACCGCAGGCAGCCGCCGTAGCCGGCCCGGGACAACCGGTCCGCGACGTCCACCAGGTCGCCGGTCAGCACGCGCAGGTCGCGGTTGCGCCGCCAGCACCGGACCGTCGAGCGGCCGTCAAGGTCCTGGGTCACCAGCGGGTGCACCGGCAGCCGCGCCGACGTCGCGGCGATCAGCTCCGCATCGGTGCGGGCCAGCGCGTCGCCGTCCACCCGGAAGCCGACGGTGCCGCCGCCGGTGGGCGTGAGACCCAGCGCGGCGCGCAGCCGCGGGGCGGCCGCGGCGAGGGTGTAGAGGGTCTGCAGGTGCGGACGGGACGTCCAGCAGCGGACGAGCTTGCTGTCCAGCAGGGTCACGGGGTGGTGTCCTATCTCCGGTCGAGAGGACCGCCGGACCGGGCGCACTGGCAATGTCCACAGTGGACGTCAGGCGCGGGGACGCGGGGTCGGAAAGGACAGCATGCGCCCGCGGCGGCCCGTTCCGCTCCGGAACCGGGCGATCACGCGGCGAACGGCACCGGCCCGCCGCCGAACGGTCCGCGCGGGTCCGGTTGCGCCGATCAGCGGTAGGCCTTCGTCCCTACGCGACCGAGATGACGACCTTCCCGAAGTTCTTCCGGCTCTCGAAGTGCCGGAAGGCCGCCTCGGCGTCCTCGAACGGGTGAACGCCGTCGACGACCGGCTCGAGCGGCCGGACCGCCAGCCACCGGAGCAGGTCCTCGGTGTCCTCGCGGCTGCCCACCCAGATCTTGCGGACGGTCGCGCCGCTGCGGAACAGGTCCATGAAGTCCACCGGCGCGCCGCCCGAGCCGACGAACCCGACGAGCGCGATCTCGGCGTGGTGCGTCCCGGCCGCGACGAGCGACTGCGCGAAGGTGCCGGGCCCCCCGACCTCGACGATCCGGTCCGCGCCGCGGCCCCCGGTGGCGTCGAGCACGGCCTTGCCCCACTCCGGCGTAGCGACGTAGTCGATGACGACGTCCGCGCCGAGTTCGGTCAGTTTGGCCGCCTTCTCCGCGCTCGACGTCGTCGCGACCACGCGGGCGCCTCGCGCCTTCGCCAGCTGCAGGGCGAACAGCGAGACCCCGCCGGTGCCGAGGGTGAGCACGACGTCGCCCGGCGCACAGCCCTCCAGCGACGTCCACGCGGTGACGGCCGCGCACGGCAGCGTCGCCCCCTGCTCGAAGCTCACCGAGTCCGGCAGCGCGACCAGCGCGTGCTCCGGGACGGCGCGGCATTCGGCGAGCCAGCCGTCCTGGCCGTTCCCGTACCCGGTCAGCGTTTCCGGCAGCCGGCCGGCGATCCAGGCCGAGTGGAAGCTGTTGATCACGCGGTCGCCTACGGAGAACCGCGTGACCCCTTCGCCGACCGCGGCGACCTCACCGGCGGCGTCGGACACCGGGATGAGGCTGCCGGCGGCGTTGACGAAGTGGTCGCCGTTGAGGATGAGCAGGTCGCGGTAGTTCAGCGAGGTCGCGCGGACCCGCACGAGCACCTCACCGCGCTGCGGCTCGGGAACGGCCTCCTGCCGCTGGACGAGGCGGCCGGCTTCGGAACGGTAGACGCGCACCGCGGAACTCCCTCATGTTAACCGATTGGCTAACATCGACCATGGCACAGCTCGCCGCGCCCCGGCAACCGGGGATACTCGGGGCATGGCCAGCCGCACGTCGACCCCCCTGGACCACCCGGCCCTCGAGGACGTCTCCTTCCCCGAGGCGCTGGAGGCGCTGCGCGACCCGTACCGGCTGGCGATGGTCGCCGCGCTCGCCCGCGAACCCGGCCAGTCGTGCGGCGCGATCATGCCGCCGGTCAGCAAGCCCGCGGCGTCGCGGCACTTCAAGATCCTCCGCGCGGCAGGCCTGCTGAAGCAGTGGGACAGCGGCACACAGCGCCTGAACGCGCTGCGTCGCGAAGAGTTCGACGCCCGCTTCCCCGGCCTGCTCGACCTCGCCCTCGCCGAAGCCGCGCGGGGCTGATCCCGACTTCACATCCCCTTCTTCGCCAACCAGACATTTAGCATTGCTAATAGTTCTGGGTCAGAGCTACCTTGGGGACATGACCGAACTCGCCGAACGGCTGCTGGGCACCGTCCAGGGCCTCCGCCGGGTGGTGCGCCGCCGGGTGCGCGCCGACGTGCCCGGGTTTCCCCTGCCCGGCGCGCAGGTGGAAGTCCTGCGGGTGGTCGCCGACCACCCCGGCGTCGGCGTCGCTGCCGCCGCCCGTGAGCTGCACCTGGCGACCAACTCGGTCAGCACCCTGGTGAACCAGCTCGTCGAAGCCGGGCTGCTGCGCCGCGAACCCGACCCGGACGACCGGCGCGCGACCCGGCTCGAGCTCACCCCCGCGGCCACCGGCCGGATGGCGGCCTGGCGCGGCGCCCGGATCGAGCTCGTCGCCGACGCCCTCACCGGACTGTCCGAAGAGGACACCGCGGCCATCGAACAGGCGTTGCCGGCACTGGAGAAGCTCATGGGCATCCTGAAGGAGCAGCCATGACCGAACCCGCGGTGCGCTGCACCGGCGTGAGCCATTCGTTCGGCACGACGCGCGCGGTGGACGGCGTCGACCTGGAGATCCCGCCCGGCGAGGTGTTCGGCCTGCTCGGCCCGAACGGCGCCGGCAAGACCACCACACTCCGGATGATCACGACGCTCCTGCCTGCCACGCCGGACCGGATCACTGTCTTCGGCATCGACGTCGCCCGCCGCCGGATGGCCGTGCGGCGGCTGATCGGCTACGTCCCACAGCAGCTCTCGGCGGACGGCGCGCTGACCGGCCGCGAGAACGTCTCGCTGTTCGCGCGGCTCTTCGACGTGCCGCGCGCCGGACGCGCCGAGCAGGTGCGCAACGCCCTCGAGCTGGTCGGGCTGGCCGGCGACGCCGACCGCACCGCCAAGACGTACTCCGGGGGCATGATCCGCCGCCTCGAGCTCGCCCAGGCGCTGGTCAGCTCGCCGCGACTGCTCATCCTCGACGAGCCGACGATCGGGCTCGACCCGGTCGCCCGCTCGTCGGTGTGGGAGCGGATCGCCGAGATCCGCGCCGCGACCGGCATGACCGTGCTCGTCACGACGCACTACATGGACGAGGCCGAGCAGTACTGCGACCGTGTCGCCCTGATGCACGCCGGCCGGATCCGCGCGCTGGGCACCCCGGCCGAGCTGGAGGCCGGGCTCGGCCCGGAGTCCACTTTGGACGACGTGTTCCGCGAGGTCACCGGGAACCGGCTCGAGAGTGACGAAGGAGGGATCCGCAGTGTCCGTGCCACTCGCCGCACCGCCCGCCGTCTCGGCTGACCCCGGCCCGCTGGGCCGGCTTCGCGTGCTCGTCAACCGCGTCGGCGCGATGTGCCTGGTGGAGCTGCAGAAGCTGCGCCGCGACCAGACCGAGCTGCTCACCCGCGCGATCCAGCCCGCGCTGTGGCTGCTGATCTTCGGGGAGACGTTCACCCGGATCCGGGCGATCCCGACCGGCTCGACCCCGTACCTCGACTACCTGGCGCCGGGCATCCTCGCGCAGTCGGCGCTGTTCATCGCGATCTTCTACGGCATCCAGATCATCTGGGAGCGCGACGCGGGCGTGCTCGCCAAGCTCCTGGTGACCCCGACCCCGCGGGCGGCGCTCGTCGCGGGGAAGGCGTTCGCCGCCGGTGTCCGCGCGCTCGTCCAGGCGTTGATGGTGCTGATCCTCTCCGCGCTCCTCGGCGTCGGGCTGACCGCGAACCCGCTGAAGCTGCTCGCGATGGCCGTGGTGCTCGTGCTCGGGTCGGCGTTCTTCTGCTGCCTGTCCATCGTGATCGCCGGGATCGTGCTGTCCCGCGAACGGCTGATGGGCATCGGGCAGGCGATCACGATGCCGCTGTTCTTCGGCTCGAACGCGCTGTACCCGGTGGACCTGATGCCCCCGTGGCTGAAGGTGCTCAGCCACGTCAACCCGCTCAGCTACCAGGTCGACGCGCTGCGCGGGCTGCTGATCGGGACGCCGTCGCACCTCGGGCTCGACTTCGCCGTGCTGGCCGGGGCGACCGTCGCCGCGATCGCCGTCGCTTCGGCACTGCTCGGCAGGTTGGCCCGATGAGGCACATGTCTCACCGAACGGAAGCTTTATCGGGAAATGCCTAATCTCGATTCCGTGAATCGTGGCCGGGGCGTGGTCCCCTTTGTCGGATTGTGTCTGCTCGCCGGAATTCTGGTGGCCGGAACGGTGGCGCCCGCCGCCATCGGCGCCGGCCTGCTGTCGAACCAGGTCAGTGATTCGGTGGACACGATTTCCGCGCAGCTGGCGGCCGCCGACCCGCCGCTGACGACGACGGTGACCGACCGGGACGGCACGCCGATCGCGACGCTGTACGCGCAGTACCGCCTCCCGGTGACCTCGGCCGGGATCGCGACGACGATGAAGGCCGCCATCATCGGCATCGAGGACCGCCGGTTCTACACCGAAGGCGGCGTCGACGTGCAGGGCATGCTCCGCGCGGCGGTCAACGACAGCGCCGGCGGCTCGCTGCAGGGCGCGTCGACGATCACGCAGCAGTACGTCAAGAACTACCTCGTGAACGTCGTCGACCGGAACAACCCGATCGCGCAGCAGCAGGACCGCGAGGACTCGCTCGCGCGCAAGCTGCGTGAAGCGAAAATGGCCGTCCAGCTCAACGACACCACGAGCAAGGACGACATTCTGGCGAACTACCTCAACGTGGTCGAATTCAGCGGAACCGTGTACGGGGTCGGCGCCGCGGCGAAAGCCTATTTCGGGACGACGGCGGACAAACTGACCGTGCCGCAGGCGGCGTTGCTCGCCGGAATGGTGAACAACCCCAGCGTCTACAACCCGTACACCCACGCGGACAAGGCGCTGCAGCGCCGGAACCTCGTCATCGACGCCATGGTGAGTAACGGCTCGCTCCCGGCGTCCTACGCGCCGACGGCGAAGGCGGCGCCGCTCGGCCTGCTGCCGGACGGGCCGGTCACGCCGTCCGGCACGTGCATGGGCGCGGCGCCGGACGCGGGGTTCTTCTGCGCCTACGCGGAAAGCTACCTCGTGCACGCCGGCATCACGGCGGACCAGCTGGCCACCGGCGGGTACACGGTCAAGACGACGCTCGACCCGCGCGTCTCGCAGGTGACCAAGGACGCCGTCGACGCGAACGTGCCGACGACGCAGGACGGCGTGGCCAACACCTTCGCCGTCGTGCAGCCGGGCGCGGCCGGGCACCAGGTGCTCGCCATGGTCGCGAACCGCAACTTCGGCACCGACCCGGCGCGCGGCGAGACGTCCACGGACATCGTCGCGGACGCGAGCAACGAGTTCGGCGCGGGCTCGTCGTTCAAGATCTTCACCTCGGCCGCCGCGCTCGTCACCGGCAAGGCGGGCCTGGAGACGCCGTTGCCGAACCCGGACAGCCAGTGCTTCGCGCCGCCGAACGCCGACAGCCACACGGCGTGCTACACGGTCCACAACGACGGGCACTACGCGGACCCGATCAGCCTGGCCGACGGCCTGGCGACGTCGCCGAACGTCGCGTTCGTCGGGCTGGAGAACCAGGTCGGGATGCCCGCGGTGCTCGACATGGCGCAGAAGCTGGGGCTGCGGAACACCCTCGCGACCAACGACGCGGGCGCCGTGCCGAACCCCGCTTCGGGTAACCCGCAGTACAACGAGCCGCAGTCGAAGTACTTCCAGAACCTGCTGTCGTTCACCCTCGGCAACAGCCCGGTCAGCCCGCTGGAGATGGCGAACGTCTCGGCGACGCTGATGAGCGGCGGCGTCTGGTGCCCGCCGAACCCGATCCTGTCGGTGACCGACCGGAACGGGAACGCCGTGCCGGTGTCGCAGCAGCCGTGCGAGCAGGTGATCCCGACCGGCGTCGCGAACACCCTGGAGGCGGGGCTGAGCAAGGACACCACGGACGGCACGTCGGCCCAGGCCGCCCACGCGGCCGGCTGGACCCGCCCGGACATCGGCAAGACCGGCACGACGCAGCAGAGCGAGTCGGTGGCGTTCGTCGGCGGGGTGGACGACTACGCCGTGTCGTCGATGGTCTTCGCCGACGGCTCGCACCCGCGGGAGATCTGCCCGGGCACCCCGGTGCACCTGGGCAACTGCGGCCACGGCGCGTTCGGCGGCACGGTCGCCGCGCCGCCGTACTTCCACGCGATGAGCGAGCTGCTGGCCGGCGTGCCGGACCGGCCGATCCCCGGCCCGGACCCGGCGTACCTGACCGCCCGGAACTAGCGCGGTTCGAGGAACACCAGCGGGATCTCGCGCTCGGTCTTGGTCTGGTACTGCGCGTAGTTCTTGAATTCGGCGGCGATCTTCGGCCACAGCCGCGCCCGCTCGTCGGTGTCGGCGACCCGCGCGCGCATCGGACGCTTCGGCGCGCCCTTGAGCGACACGTCGACCTCCGGGTTGTCGCGCAGGTTCAGGAACCACGCGGGGTGCGTGTCGTCGCCGCCCCGCGAGGCCACGACGACCAGCGCGTCACCCTCCTGGTGCGGCGAGGTCAGCAGCACCGTCCGCGGCTGCCCGCTCTTGCGGCCGACCGTGGTGAGCTCCAGCACCGGCATGGCGGCCTGCCAGCCGACCCGGCCGCCGCTGAGCTTGATCAGGCCGCGGTGGACGGCGTTCATCGTCTTCAAGGCGCGATCACTAGGCATGATCACAACCTAGCCCCGCCCGGCGGCGCTCACCCTTCGGCCCGTATGTCCACTTTGCCCGGTACTGGTCCCGACCGGTTCCCCAAAAGCGCCACGGAACGCGGCGCCGGTGTGCGACGCTGCGCGGCGAACGCAGGACCGAAAGAGAGAAGACCGATGCTGATCTGGGGCTGGCGGACACGGATCTACGTGCTCGCGATGACGACCTTCCTGTGCGGCCGGTGCGGCAACCCCGCTTCGCACGCGGTGCGCAAGGCGGTCACGAAGTTCACCCTGTTCTTCATCCCGCTCTTCCCGATCGGCGTCAAGTACACGGCCCAGTGCACGTTCTGCGGCATCGAGAACCGCATCCCGAAGGAGGACGCGGTTCGCCTGCAGGCGCAGGAGGAGCAGGGCCAGCAGGCCGGTTCCGGGTACCCGCAGGGGGGCGAGCAGCCGCAGCACCCTTCGCAGGGGTTCGCGCAGCAGCCTCCGTCGCAAGGATTTCCGCAGCAGCAGCACCCTTCGCAGCCGCAGGGGTTCCAGCAGCCTTCGCAGGGCTTCCCGCAGCAGCAGCACCCGTCCCAGCCGCAGGGGTTCCCGCAGCCCTACCCGCAGCAGGGCCAGCCGGGCCAGTTCCCGCAGCAGGGCCACTGACCGTTCCGGTCACGGCGGTCGGGCCGGAGCCTGACCGCCGCTGACTGGACTGTTTCCGCTCTCACCGGCGCAAGGCCGCTTGCCAAGGTCACCGGCGCGAAGCCCGCTTTCCACGCTCACTGGCGCGAGACCCGCCTTCTCCTTACTCACCGGCGCGCGACGCCCGCCTTTCCACACTCACCGGCGCGAGGCCGCTTTCCACGCTCACCAGCGTGAGGCCCGCCTTTCCACACTCACCGGCGAACGCACACGATCCAGCCCCGCTGCTGGCACCCTGCCGCGCTCCCTCGCATGAACATCCGCACCCGTCACCGGCTCCGTTTCCGCGCTCCCCGGCGCGAACGCACGTCCGGCCCCGCGGCCCGTCAGGCACCAACCGGCGCAAAGGCGGCAGTCCGGCGCGCAACCCGAACCGCCGTCGCGGCGAACCGGCCGTAGACCGCGGCGACAAGCGCGATCTCCACCGCCACACCAGCCCCACGCGGCCCATCGGTCCCACCCGCCCACGCCCTCAGCTCCCGCTCGGCCGCCGCGACGAGCAAAACCGCCTCGTCGAACCCCGCGGCCTCCCCGCCGTCGAGCAGCTCCCGCAGCTCCCGCGCCGCGGCCACCGCGTGCGAACCCAGCCGCGCGAGTACCGGCCGGGCCGCGTGCGGAACGGGTCCCCGCGGCTCGGCGACCTCCCGCGCAAGACCACCCATCCGAGTGAGATCTGCAGCGGTGTGCACGGCGGCGACCACCGCCTTCACCTCCCCCTCCCGCGGCGCGTGCAGGGCCAGCAGCGCACACGCCTGGTCCTCGCACGCGGCGCCCAGCGCGGCGACCGCGGCAGCGTTTTCCCGCGCACGTCCGCCCAGCGTGTGGTCACTTTCGAGGACTGAGCGCGTGGCCTCGTCGAGCGTGCTCGCGACGAGCGCGCACAGGTCCGCCATGCGGTGGGCCAGGGTGACGAGCTCCTTCTGAAAAGCCGTCGGCATGGCGGCAGGAAACCAGCCCGGCCGGGTGTCGGCATCTTGTCGCCCGGCCCGGAACTGTCGGACCCCCGTGCTCTCCTCATCGGCGAGAGCGGTGCACCCCGCACCCGGAGGAGAAGGAGAGCCCGATGGCAGGCGAAACGACGGTCACGGTGGTCGGCAACCTGACGACCGACCCCGAGCTGCGGTTCACCCCGGCCGGCGCGGCGGTCGCGAACTTCACGGTCGCGTCCACGCCGAGGGTGTTCGACAAGGAGTCGGGCACCTGGCGCGACGGCGACCCGATGTTCCTGCGCTGCAGCCTGTGGCGGCAGTACGCGGAGAACGTCGCGGAGTCGCTCGGCCGCGGAACGCGCGTCGTCGTGCACGGCCGGCTGAGACAGCGGTCGTACGACACGAAGGAGGGCGAGAAGCGCACGGTGACGGAGCTGGACGTCGAGGAGATGGGCCCGTCGCTGCGGTACGCGACGGCGAAGGTCACCAAGCTGAGCCGCGCGAGCGCCGGCGAAGGCAGCAGTTCGTGGACACCGGAGCCGGTGATCGCGGCGGTGCCGTTCTAGGCCCCATCCGTTCACGTCCGGCGCACGAATGACGGTCGACGGAGAATCGACCGGGCTTGGACGACCGGCGGCGACCATCAGAAGGACGCCGTGGCCGAACTGCCTCCGGATGGACTGTCGAAATCCCGTCAGCCGGTTCGACGCATGAGTAGGACGATGCCGAGCCACGAGCGGGAGGGACCGAGATGAACGGGAACGACCAGACCGGATCACCGGCCGTGCGACCGATGGTGAACCGCCGGATGCTCTCGATGCTGCGAGCGGTCGGCGCGGGCCGCGGCTGCGTCTCGTGCAGCAGCGAACCCGACTTGTTCATCGACGGCCTCTCGTGCGGCGACCAGTTCGCCGCCCACGCGCTGGCCCACCAGGGCCTGGTCTGCGCGGCCCACCCGGGCCTCCCGGGCGAGCGCGTCCCAGCCCGCCTGACAGCGGCAGGCGAGGCGATCGTGAACGCGGAGCAGCAACAGGCCGCCTGAGGCGGCGGCCCGACGTTTGACAACTCCAGAAAGCAACGGCGCTCAACGCCCGGCCCCAGCCGCACGCACCGCCCACCACGGGCAGGTTGCGCGGCACCCGGTCCCCACCGGTGCCGGGCACACCCACCGGCCCACCGCCGCACGCACCGCCCAGCCAGGGCCAGGTTGCGCGGCAGCCTGGCCTTCACCCGCCCCGGCGACACCGCCGGGCAAAGTGCGCGGCAGCCGACCTCGCCCCGGCGAAGGCGAACCGCCACACACCGCCCGGCCGCGCCCACCGGCTCGCCGCCCACCACCCGGTAGGTCGCGCAGCACCCGGTCCCACCCACGGGGCCACATCCCACCGCCCACCAACGAGCAGGTAGCGCGGCGCCTGGTCCCCACCCGCGCGGGCGGGACCACCGGGCAGAGCCCGCGGCACCGACCTCGCCCCGGCGAAGGCGAGCCACGCCACACCGCCCGGCCGGGCCCACCGGCTCACAGCCCAGCAGGTCGCGCCACACTCGGCCCCCCACTCACGCCGAGCACTCCCCTGCCGCACGCACCGCCAGCCAGGGCCAGGTTGCGCGGCCCACCTCGCGCCGCCCACCCGAGCCCAGCGAGCCCCCGATCCCCACCCACCGGCACCCCGCAACCCGGCCCGCCGACCGAAACCCACCCAGAACCGCGACTACCGTGGCGCACATGAGCAACACCGAGGCCGACCCCGCCGCGCTCGCCTGTGCCGACCGGCCCGCGGCCGCCGACCCCGACCGCCCGGACGTCCAGATCCTCACCCCGCGCGACGTCCCCCTGGGCGGCCCGCGGGCCATGCGGGTCCGCCGGACCCTCCCTCAGCGGGCCCGCTCACTGATCGGCGCCTGGTGCTTCGCCGACCACTACGGCCCGGACGAGGTCACCGAGCCGGGCGCGATGGACGTCGCCCCGCACCCGCACACCGGTCTGCAGACCGTGAGCTGGCTCTTCGCCGGCGAGATCGTGCACCGCGACAGCCTCGGCACCCACGCGATGGTCCGGCCCGGCGAGCTGAACCTGATGACCGGCGGCCACGGCATCTGCCACTCGGAGGTCTCGACCGCGGCCACGAAGACCCTCCACGGCGTCCAGCTCTGGGTGGCGCTGCCGGAGCGGCACCGGCACGCGGCCCGCGCCTTCGACCACTACGTGCCGTCGGTGAACCGCATCGAAGGCGCCGAGATCCGGGTCTTCCTCGGGTCGCTGGCCGGGCGGACGTCGCCGATCCCGACGTTCACCCCGCTCCTGGGCGCGGAGCTCCTGCTGGCGCCGGACGCCCACATGTCCCTCGGTGTCGACCCCCGCTTCGAGCACGGCGTCCTCGTCGACACCGGTGACGTCGTCGTCGCCGGCACCCGGGTCCGGGCCGCGGAGCTGGGTTACCTCGGCACCGGCCTGCGTTCGCTGACGCTGAGCAACCGCGGTTCGACGCCGGCCCGGTTCCTGCTGCTCGGCGGCACACCGTTCGACGAAGAGATCCTGATGTGGTGGAACTTCGTCGGCCGGACCCACGAGGAGATCGCGGCCTTCCGCGAAGCCTGGGAGGCGGAGTCCGACCAGTTCGGCAGCGTCACCGGCTACACGGGCACCCCGCAGCGGCTGCCGGCGCCCGCGTTGCCCGCGGTCCGCATCAAGCCACGCCGCAACCCGGGTTCAGGCCAGGAACCCGGCCACGGCTGAGCCGAACGCGGCCGCGTCGTCCAGCCACGGGTAGTGCGCGACGCCGGGCAGGACGACGGCACGGCCGTCCGGGAACAGCGCGGCGAAGTCGGCGGCCACGGCCGGGCTGACGATGAAGTCCAGTTCGCCGGACAGCACCAGCACGGGCGCGGTGACGGCCCCGAGCGCGGCCCGGGTGACCTCGGGTTCGAAGGCGCCGGCGGAGTTGTAGGTCCGCGCGGCGACACCGTTGCGCTGGCCGGGTTCGGTGGCCTGGTGCCGTCGGGCGGCGGCGTCCCAGCGGCCGTAGTACATCGGCGCCACGGCGGCCCAGTCGGCGCTGGTGGCGGTCCGGGCGGCGATCGACTCGTACGCCGCGGCCGCGGCGTCGAACCAGGGCGCGCCGGCGCGCCGCGCCATGATCCGCCGCCGTTCGGCGACCGGCAGCTCGAACCCGACGGTCCGCGGGCTCGGGGCGATCAGCGCGAGCCGGCGCAGGCGGCCGGGGTACCGGGCCGCGTAGCGAACGGCCAGGCTCGCGCCGGCCGAGTGTCCCAGCAGGTCGAACCGCTCGAGGCCGAGGTGCTTGCGCAGTGCCTCGACGTCCTCGATCTGGCGGTCGCACCGGTAGGTCGCCGGGTCGGCGGGCTCCTCGGAGTCCCCGGTGCCCCGCAGGTCCAGCACGGCGAGACGACGGCGAGCACCCAGCCCGCCGAGGTCACCGAGGTACGCCCCGGCCCGCATCGGCCCGCCGGGCAGGCACACGACCGGCGGTTCGGCGCCGGACCCGGCGAGGTGGACGGCGAGCCCGGTCCCGTCCGGCGCGGAGAAGATCGGCATTCCCGACCCTGACACTCCCCGCGGCGCCGGGCAACCCTCAGACAACGGCGTCACTGCTCCCGCGCGAGGTACGCCTCCAGCGTCGCGAGCCGGTGTCCGCGGGCGAACTGCTCGACCTCCGCCGGCTCGCTCTCGCTCTCGATCAGATCGAGCAGCCGCTCGTGCTCCTCGACCGATTTCGGCGCGCGGCCCGGCACCGACGAGAACGTGCTGTCGCGGACGGCGGCCAGGCGGGTCCAACACCGCTGGACCAGGTCGACCAGGTTCGGGTTCGGGCAGGCGCTGAACAGCACCTCGTGGAACTCGGCGTTCAGCGCGGTGAACGCGAGCGGGTCGAACTCGGCGAGGCTGCGGCGCATCCGCTCGTTCAGCGAGCGGGCCCGCGCCAGCGCGTCCGGGGTGAGCAGCGGCGCGGCCAGCCCGGTCGCGGCGCCTTCGACGATCGCCACCGTCTGCATCGCGTGCCGGTAGGCGGTGGGGTCGATGGCGACGACCCGGGCGCCGACGTTCCGCTCGAACTGGATCAGCTCTTCGGCCTCGAGCCGGCGCAGCGCCTCGCGGACCGGAACGGCGCTGACGTCGAGCTCGCGGCCGATCTGGTCGAGCACCAGCCGGTACCCCGGGCCGTAGCGGCCGTCGAGGATCCGGGCCTTGATCGTGTCGTAGGCCAGCTGGGACTTGGTCACGGCCGGCCTTCCGGCGGAGGCGCTGATCATGTAGGAAACCATATATTGTCTCGCCGACGGACGACGCCCAGGAGGCCGTGCCGATGCCGATGTCCCAGCCCGCTCCCACCGCGGCCGACCTGATCGTCGACGGGCTGCGGGCCCACGGTGTGGACACCGTCTTCGGTCTGCCGGGCGTGCAGACCTACGAGCTGTTCGACAGCCTCGCCCGCACCTACGGCGAGATCCGGGTGATCGGCGCCCGGCACGAGCAGACCGTGGCGTACATGGCCTTCGGGTACGCCCAGGCGACCGGGCGCACCGGCGTCTACAGCGTGGTGCCGGGCCCCGGGGTCCTCAACGCCTCGGCCGCGCTCCTCTCGGCGCACGGGGCGAGCGCGCCCGTCCTGTGCCTGACGAGCGAGATCCCGCGCGCGTACCTCGGCCGTGGGCTCGGGCACCTGCACGAGATGCCCGACCAGCTGGCCACCCTGCGGACGATGACCAAGTGGTCGGCGCTGGTCGAGCACCCGGCCGAGGTCCCGGACGCGCTGGCGACCGCGTTCCGGGAGGCGGCGGGCGGGCGGCCGCGGCCGGTTTCGCTGGCGGTGCCGTGGGACGTGCTGGGGCTGCGCGCGCCCGCCGAGGTGACCGGCCCGCTGCCGCTCCCCCGCCCGGCCGTCGATCCGGTCGCCGTGGCCGAGGCGGCGGAGCTCCTGGACCGCGCGAAGCACCCGATGATCATGGTGGGCGGCGGCGCCCGGCACGCGGCCGCCGAGGTGCGGGCACTCGCCGAGCGGCTGCAGGCGCCGGTCGTGCCGTTCCGCGGCGGGCGCGGCATCGTGGGTGACGACCACCCGCTCGGCTTCACCTGCGCCTCCGGGTTCGAGCGGTGGGCCGAGACCGACGTCGTCGTCGGGATCGGGTCGCGGCTGGAGCTGTCCTGGTTCCGGTGGCCGGACAAGCCCGCGGGCCTGAAGACGATCCTGCTCGACATCGACCCGCGGCAGGCGACCCGGCTCGAGGCGGACGTCGCGATCGTCGCCGACGCCGCCGACTCGACAGCCGCGCTCACCGAAGCCGTCGGTCCACAAAGGACGAATCGGACCGCGGAGTTCACCGCGCTGAAGGCCGGCGTGGCCGAGCGCTTCGCCGACGTCGGGCCGGAACTGGAGTACCTGCGGGCGATCCGGGACGTGCTGCCCCGTGACGGCTTCTTCGTCGAGGAGATCTGCCAGGTCGGCTTCGCGTCCTACTTCGGCTTCGAGGTCTACTCCCCGCGCACGTTCGTCACCTGCGGCCACCAGGGCACGCTCGGCTTCGGCTACCCGACCGCGCTCGGCGTGCAGGCGGCCCACCCCGGCCGTCCGGTGGTTTCGGTGGCCGGCGACGGCGGCTTCATGTTCGCCGCGCAGGAGCTCGCGACGGCCGTCCAATACGGACTGAACGTGGTGGCGGTCGTGTTCGACAACGGCTACTACGGCAACGTCCACCTCGACCAGGAGCGGCTGTTCGAGGGCCGGGCGCTGGGCGGGCGGCTGCGGAACCCGGACTTCGCCCGGCTGGCCGAGACCTTCGGCGCGCTCGGCCTGACCGCGCGCACCCCGGAAGACCTGCGCGGCGCGCTGGAGAAGGCGTTCGCCGCGGGCCGGCCGGCGTTGGTGCACGTGCCGTGCGAGCTGGGCGTCGGCGCGTCGCCGTGGAAGTACCTGATGCCGAAGTCGGACCGCAGCTAACCGGCGGCTACGCGCGCCAGCGCGGCGAACACCCGCTCGACGTCGGCCGGGGTCGTCCGCCAGTTGCTGAAGGCGGCGCGCAACGCGGGGCGGCCGGCGTACACGGTCGGGGTCAGGAACGTCGTCCCGTCTTGGGTGATGGCGCGGACGAGTGCGTCGATTTCGTCCTGGGTGACGTCGGCGGCGGGGCCGAAGCAGACGACGTTGAGCCGCACCGGCGCGAGGAGCCGCCAGTGCGGGGAAGCGTCGATCCGGCTGCCGAGGTCACGGGCCAGCGTGATGCAGCGCTCGACGATCTCGCGGTGCCCGTCCCGGCCGTAGGCCACGAGCGAGAACCAGGCCGGGAGGGCGCGCAGCCGCCGGGAGTTCTCCGGGGTGAGGTGCAGGAAGTCCGGGGTCTCGCCGATTTCGCCCAGGTAGGCGGCGTTGTTGCTGAACACCCGCAGCTGCAGGTCGCGGCGCCGGGTGAACTGGACGGCCGAGTCGTAGGGAACGTTGAGCCACTTGTGGAGGTCGACGACCACGGAGTCGGCCGCCGCCAGGCCCGCGACCAGCGCCGCGTGCTCCGGGGCCAGTGCGGCGAACGCGCCGAACGCGGCGTCGACGTGCAGCCAGAAGTCGTGGTGCCGCTTGAGTTCCGCGATGGCGCGCAGGTCGTCGAAGTCGACGGTGTTCACCGTGCCCGCGTTCGCGACGACGATGGCCGGCCCGTCGAGCGTCTCGAGGACTTCGGCGAGCTTCGCGACGTCGATGGCTTCGCGGTCCGGGAGCACGGGAATCCTCCGCAGTGCCGAGCGGCCCATGCCGAGGAACGACAACGCCTTCAGGATGCTCGAATGCGGTGAGCCGGACAGGACGGTGACCGGGCCGAGCGCGGCAGCGCCGTCTTCGGAAACTGAGATGCCGTTCCGCTCACCGAGCCATTCCCGCGCGATGGCGAGGCCGGTCACCGTGGACATCGTGGCGCCGGTGACAAACGCGCCGGAGAACTCCGGGCCCAGCCCGAACAGCTCGGCGAGCCAGCCGACGGTCTCGCGTTCGAGGACCTGGGCCGAGGAGTCCAGGCCGCTGGCGGGGTTCTGGTCGTAGGCCGCGGTGAGCCAGTCGCCGGCCAGGGACGCCGGGGTCGCGCCGCCGGTCACGAACCCGAGGTAGCGGGGACCCGCGCTGCCCGCGAAGCCGGGCTCCCAACGCCGCGAGAACTCCTCCAGCGCCCCGCGACCGCCGACACCGTGGAGCGGCAGGGCCGCCGGCGCGATCGGGCCGGGTGAGACGGCGGCCGCCCGGTCCGGCAGCCCGGCGAGCGCCTCGCCGGCGAGTTTCCTTGTGGCGTCGAGGAGATCGGGCAGGGAGTTCAGGTCTTCGGCGAGCCTCGGGTCCATCTCCCCGACGCTAGGCCGGGCACCGCCCGCTGTCGCGGGCCAATCCCCCAAAACTGGCCCCCTCACCAGCCCCCGACGACCGTGTCGACCCCCCAATCACGCGTGTCGTCCCTTCAAGCACGCGTGTCGTCCCTCCGATCACGCGTGTCGTCCGCCCAAGCACGCGTGTCGTCCGTCCAGGCACACGTGATGCCCCTCCAATCACGCGAGATGCCCGCCCAATCACGCGAGATGCCCCCTTAATCACGCGAGATGCCCGCTCGGTCACGCGAGATGCCCGTGCAGTCACGCCAGCCGGCGGCCCAAGGACACGAACCGCCCCCTTCCGGCGCGCGGTCCGACCCGCCGGGCACGCGAACCGACCGTCCCCGGCACACGAACCGATCCCGCGGGCACGCGAAACCCGCGGGATCGGCCCCACCCGAAGTACCGCTCAACGACGCCGGAGCCGCCGGACCCGTCCCTCGGCCGGGTCGAACGTGACCCGGCGCAGCGGCCCGGTCAGCAACAACACCACCGACAGCGCCGACAACGCGGCCAGCACCATCGCGGCGACGAACTGGGCGGCGCCGGACGTCGCCGTGCCGAGGACCGCGAAACCGAACAGCACCACCGCCGGTGGGGCGAGCACGCCGCACAGCACCGGGATGGGCGGGACGCGGTCACCGTCGGGGCGGCGGGCGGACACCACCGCCGCCCCGGCGCAGGTGACCGCGGCGACCAGGAGGCAGCCGCCGACGGTGTCGCTCAACCGGTGCCAGCCCAGGGCCACGGCCGCGGCCGAAACCCAGGCGACGACGACTCCGCCCGCGACCAGCGTCGGCAGGCGGAAGCGGCGGGGCACCACGATCGCGAGCGCCACCAGCACGGCCATCGCCGCGCTGACGTGCCCGCTCGGGAAGCTGTTGTGGCTCGCGACGCCGAGCCGGTCTCCGGCGCTCGGCCGGTCCAGCACGTACAGCTTGAGCAGCTGGGCCACCACCAGGGGCGCGGCGAGCAGGAGCAGGGCCGTCACGCCGAGCGCGAACCGGCGCCGCAGCAGGGAGATCACCACGAGCAGCACCGCGACGCCGCCGAGCACGACCACCAGGTCCAGCTCCGCCAGCGGTGTCGCCCAGTTCACCGTGTGGCCGGCGGACTGAGCACTGCGGACGACGCCGTTCTCGACGCCGCGCCCGGCTTCCGTGCGCACGAAGAGCAGGTAGGCCGCGACGAAGGCGAGTGTGAACCCGGCCGCGCTCGCGGCGAGCACCGCCGTGCGGGACACGGCCCGGGTCACGAGCGCGTGGCGGCCGGTGCCGGTCGAAGGGGCGACGGGTGACGCCTCGAAGAAGATCACTGCCATGTCTCCGAGTCTGGAGACGGCATTTCGGGATCCCGTCAGCACGATGTCATGGTTTTGCTACAAGATCGACCCGGGTCGCCATGACGTGCGCTTTTCCGAATAATGGCGCCGTGGCCGAGGTACTGGTGGTAGAAGACGACGCGGCGGTGCGGGAAGGACTGCAGCTGGCCCTGCGGCGGCAGGGACACGTGGTGCACACCGCGGAATCCGGTGAGCTCGGCATCGAGGTGCTGGTGCACCACCGGCCCGACATCGTCGTGCTCGACCTGATGCTGCCCGGCATGGACGGCTTCGAGACCTGCCGCCGGATGCGGGCGTCCGGGCCGGTCCCGATCATCATGCTGACCGCGCGCAGTGACGACTTCGACGTCGTGGCCGGGCTCGAAGCGGGCGCCGACGACTACGTGGCCAAGCCCGTCGAGCCGCGGGTGCTGGACGCGCGGATCCGGGCCGTGCTGCGCCGGGCGGTCAGCGAGGCGCCGGCCGGGCCGCCGCCGGCCGCGGAACGGCACGGCGACCTGGTGATCGACCGGGCCGGGCTCGAGGTGACCAAGCGCGGCGCGCCGGTGTCGCTGACCCCGACCGAGCTGAAGCTGCTGCTGGAGCTCTCTCGCACGCCCGGCCAGGTGTACAGCCGCCAGCAGATCCTCTCCGCCGTCTGGGACCACGACTACCTCGGCGACTCGCGGCTCGTCGACGCTTGCGTGCAGCGGCTGCGGGCGAAGATCGAGGACGTGCCGGCGAAGCCGGAGCACGTGCAGACCGTCCGCGGGTTCGGCTACCGGTTCGGCCGGTCGTGAAGCGGCTCCGCTCGTGGCTCGCGGGGCTGAGACCCCGCCTGGTCGCCGCCTTCGCGGTGATCATGATCCTCGGCGCCACCACCGCGGCCGGCGCGAGCTACGTCACCGCGCGCACCGCCATCCTGGAAGGCATCCAGGACCAGACGATGCTGAAGCTGCGCGATCAGATCCTCGCCTACCTGCCGACCGTGTCGCTGCCGCCGTCGCAGGCCACGCTCGACGCCTTCGCGACGGCGCTCAAGTCCAGTGACGCGCTCGTCGTCTACCGCGACCTGCACTCGACGTCGGGCATCCCGCCGGAGATCGTGCCCGTCGAGCTGCGCCGGGCCGTGGCGAGGAGCACGAACATCCAGTTCCAGCGGGTCGACGCCCAGGGGTTCCCGATGTTCTTCGTCGGGATCCCGGTCCAGTCGACGAGCGGCACGCCGACCGGGCTCGAGGTCTACGCGGGGGTGCCGCTGACCCAGCAGGCGGCCGCGATCGACGAGCTGGCCCGTCAGGCGTGGGTGTACTCCGCGCTCGCCCTGCCGGTCGCGGTCGCGGTGGCGCTGCTCGCGGCGCGGCAGGTGCTGCGACCGGTGCGGGCGCTGAACACCGCGGCGAACCAGCTCGGCCGGGGCCGGCTCGACGTGCGGTTGCGCGTCACGGGCGCGGACGAGCTGGCGGAGCTCGTCACGACGTTCAACAACACGGCGGCGGAGCTCGAGCGCACGGTCGGCACGCTGCGCGCGATGGAGGCCGACGCGCGGCGGTTCGTCGCCGACGTCTCGCACGAGCTGCGGACGCCGCTGGCGGCGATGAACGCGGTCACCGACGTCCTCGACGAGGACGCCGAGCAGCTGCCGCCGGACACCGCGGTCGCCGCGCGGCTCGTGTCGGCGGAGACGCGGCGGCTGACCCGGCTGGTGCAGGACCTGATCGAGATCTCCCGGTTCGACGCCGGACGCGCCGAGCTGCGCCGGGAGGAGCTGGACGTCGCCGCGGCGGTCACCGACAGCCTCGCCGCCCGCGGCTGGGAACCGGGCGCGGACCTGGTCGCGGACCTGCCGTCCGGGATCGCGGCGCGGCTGGACCGGCGGCGGCTGGACATCGTCGTGGCGAACCTGGTCGGCAACGCGGTGCGCCACGGGGCGCCGCCGGTCGAGGTGGTGCTGCGGCAGGAGCGCTGGGACGTCGTGCTCACCGTCACCGACCACGGGCCGGGCATCCCGGAGGCGGTGCTGCCGCGGGTGTTCGACCGCTTCGCCAAGGCCGACACGGCGCGGGCGCGGTCCGAGGGCAGCGGGCTGGGCCTGTCGATCGCCCGCGAAAACGCGCGGCTGCACGGCGGGGACATCGTCGCGGCCAACACCGGTTCCGGCGCCCGGTTCGAGCTGCGCCTGCCGCGGGACTCGTCGTGAAGCGGCTCTTCGTCCTGTTCACGGTGCTGCTGCTGGCCGGCGCGTGCGGGGTCAAGCCGACCGGGGCTGTCCCGGCCGGGCCGGCGCCGACGCTGCGGAACCCGGGCGGCGGCGGTGGCACGGACGTGACCCTCTACTTCGTCATCGACGGGCGGGTCACCCCGGTGACGCGCCGGACCGGCATCCCGGTCGGTGTCCCCACGGCGCTCTCGATGCTGCTGAACGGGCCGACCTACGAGGAGCAGGCCAACGGGTACGCCACGATGCTGCCGCAGTGGACCGGCCCGATCACCCTGAACCCCGGGCCGCCCGCCGTGATCACCATGGACTTCCCGCTGAAGCAGCTCACGTCGGTCGGGACCAACCAGCTGGTCTGCACGGCGTTCGCGGCGCTGGCCGCCGAAAACCGGTACTCGGTCGACGGCACCATCACCCTCGACGGTTCGGACGGCGGGGAGCCGGGCCTGACCTGTCAGGCGTTCTGAGCCGCCGGCACCGTGGCCGAGGCGACGAACAGCGGGATCGCGAGGAAGAACCGGCCCGCCGCCACCCGCGCGGCCTGCTCCGCCCGCCACGCCTCGATCTGGGCTTCCGTCGCGACTCCGGCCGGGCGGGCCGCGGCGGCGAGACCGTCGAGCAGGGGCAGCAGGGTGCCCTCGGTGTCGACCATCGTCCTGACCTCGACCGCGATCTCCCCGAACCCGGCGTCGACCAGCAGGGCCCGGTACTGGCGTGCCGCGCGGGGACCCGCGACCGTGTCCGCGCGGGCGTGGACGATCGCCCGGGTCAGCGCCGGGCGGTCCGAGTCGAGGACCAGCGTGTCCCAGTCCTGGCCGCAGAGCACCACCCGGCCGCCCGGCGCCAGCACCCGCCGGGCCTCCCCGACCGCCGCCGCCGGGTCGGTGAGCTCGTGCAGCACCTTGTCGGCGCGGTAGCCGCGGAACCCGCCGTCGGCGAACGGGAGCCGGAGCACGTCGGCTTCGACGAACGCGAAGCCGCGGGTGCGGGCCGCCGCCAGCATCCGCGGGTCCCGGTCGGCGCCGATCGCCTGGATCCCGCGGGCACGCAGCTCGGCGACCGCCCGGCCCCCGCCGCAACCGACGTCGAGCACCCGGTCACCCGGCCGGCACCGCAGCAGCTCGTACGTCACCTCGCGCACCTCGGTCGCGCCGGGCTGCGCGTCCGCCCGGTCGAGCCGGGCCAGCAGCGGGTGTTCGGGGGCCATGCCCCCTATCGTCGGACCTCAGGGCGGCTTGAGGTCAAGGAAAACCTCAGCCCGGGTACGGGCGGACCAGCCGGGCTTCGGCCAGGGCCCGGGCCCACCAGCCGAGCTGGTCGAGCAGCGCCTTCGCCGCGACGGCCGCGCCGTCGTCCTTCGGCAGGCCGTCGGACCCGAACCGCGCGTGGGCGCCGTGGAAGCTCACCGTCTCGCGGATCGTGACCGCGTGGAGCTCGGCGAACACCGCCCGCAGGTGCTCGACGGCGCGCAGGCCGCCGGAGATCCCGCCGTAGGAGACGAACGCGACCGGCTTGGCCGTCCATTCGGAGCGGTGCCAGTCGATGGCGTTCTTCAGCGAGGCCGGATAGCTGTGGTTGTACTCCGGGGTGACGACGACGAACGCGTCCGCGGCCTCGAGCCGCGGCGTCACCTTCGCGACCTCGGCAACGACCTCGGCCGATGGCGCGGCACCGAACGCCGGCATCACCAGCGGCAGGTCGGGCTCGGCGAGGTCGACGACGTCGACCTCGAACCCGCCGTGCTCGCCCGCGACCCCGGCCAGCCAGTCCGCCACCACCGGGCCGAACCGTCCTTCCCGGACACTTCCCACGATCACCGCGACCCGTACGGGAGCTTCGGACACACTTCCTCCTTGACACAGCGGCATTGTTGCCGTCCGGGCCAGGATGAGACCTCAAGCTCGCTTGAAGTCAAGCACGCGGCTGTGGTTGGCTGGCACCATGGTGAACGCCACAGCCCGGACCCTGCCGGACTTGACGGTCGGCGAGCTCTCCCGCCGCAGCGGGGTGCCCGCGTCGGCCCTGCGGTTCTACGAAGACGAAGGGCTCATCCGCAGCCGCCGCACTGCCGGGAACCAGCGCCGCTACTGCCGCGACGCGCTGCGGCGGGTGACCTTCATCCGGATGTCCCAGCGGGTCGGGATGCCGCTCTCGGCGATCCGGGAGGTGCTCGCCCTGCTGCCGGACGACCGCACGCCGACCCGCGCCGACTGGGCGCGGATCTCGCGGTGCTGGCAGGACGACCTCAACGCGCGGATCCGGCAGATGGAACAGCTGCGTGACCAGCTGGGCGACTGCATCGGCTGCGGCTGCATGTCGCTGGCGAAGTGCCGGCTCGCCAACCCGGGCGACCGGCTCGGGGCCGACGGCCCGGGTCCGCAGCGGCTCGCCGACCACCGCGGTGACGGCTACGAGGACTAGCGGCGCTCCAGCAGGCCTCGGATGAACATCGCCTGCCCGGCGTGCTGGATGTCGTCGTCGAGGACGCTGACCAGCCGCACGCCCAAGGTGACCGGCGGGTCCCAGGCCTCGTCGACGACCCGGTCGAGCTTCGCGCCGTCGAGCCCTTCGAGGAACTTCACGGTCTGGTCGTGCACGGCGTCGTAGTAGCCGGTGAGCAGGCCGGGGTCGCTCACCCGGACCGCCTCGACGTCCGCCGGGCGGTGGCCGTAGCCGGTGTCGCCGGCCGGGAACGGCAGGCCGAACCGCGAAAGCCAGTCCTGGCCGGTCCACACCTGCTCGGTCCCGGCCACGTCGGCGACGTGGTCGTCCTGGACGCGGGTCAGGTGCCACACCAGCCAGGCGATCGAGTTGGCCTCGTCGTCCAGCCGGGTCCGGAGCTGCTCGGCGGAGAGTCCTTCCACCGCCGCGTGCACGTTCTCCCGGACCCGGCCGAAGCCGTCGACGAGCAGTTCGGCCACGTTCATCCCGCTTGCCTCTCGTTGCTGATCCCGTTCACCGGCGTGCTACCCGATCATGCCCGCCGGCAAACGGTTCCCGCTAGCGCGGCAGCAGCTGGTCGAAGAACGAGCGGTAGCGCCGCAGCGCGACACGCAGGTCCTCGGTGGCCGGCTCGCCGTGCCGCCACTGGCCTTCCAGTTCGCTCTTGTGCTCGGCGAACGTGGTGGCCAGCGCGCTGATCACGGCCGCGACCAGCTCGTCGGCCTCGCGGACGGCCTGCTGCGGGTCGTCGACGAACCCGGTCTGGACGTTCTGCCAGCGGTCGCGGAACCCGGTGACCTTCTCCGAGTCGATCAACGGCGGTGCTTCGTCGCCGGCGTCCGATCCGTGGCGGCCGGCGCCCGGCCGCGCGTCGGCGGCCGTGTCCGTGGTGGTGCCGGTGGTGGTGTCCGAAGCCGTGTCCGCCGGGGCTTCCGGCTGGGCCGACGCCGACGCCAGGTCGGCGGTGCTCAGGTTCTGCCCGGCGCCGCGGGCGGAGTCGGCCCCCGACTCGTGGAAGCCGTCCTGCTCCTGGCCGGGGACGTCGGTGCCGTCGTCGCGGAGGTCGGCCGGCTCACGGACGTCGTCGCGGTCGGTGAGGTCGTCGTCGTGTTCGGCGCTGTGCCTGGTGAGGTGGTCGGTCATGGTCAGCGTCCTCCGTTCCACTCGGTCCGCGGCTGTGCGGACGCCTGTCGCTCGGGCTGGTCGGTGTCGGTGTCGGTGTCGCGGCGGTCGGCACGGTCGCGAGCGCTGTGGTCGTGCCCGTTCCGGCGCTCGTGGTGGTCGTGCCCGTGGTCGTGCCGGTCGTCGTCGTGCCGGCCGTGCCGGTCGTCGTGGTGCTCGTCGTCGCCGTCGGTCAGCAGGTCCTCGAAGACCGTGCGGTAGCGGACCATCGCGTCGCGGAGGTCCTCAGTGGACGCTCCGTCGCGCTTCTGCTGCGTGCTGTGCGCGGCGCGGTAGTCCTCCAGGGTCTTGGCGTGCCGCACCGAAAGGTCCTGCACCTGCTGCTCGTACCCCTCGGTCGGGTAACCGCGTTCGGCCATCAGCGCGACGAGCACCTGGTCGGCCTCCGCGACCGCCATGGCCGGCTGGTCGACGAACTTTTCCTGCACCAGGGCCCACTTCTGGGTGTAGCGCTCGCGCGCCGACGCCGAGAGCGGCCGGATGTCGAGCTCCTTGTGCCGGCGTTCGCGCTCGGCCAGTTCCCGTTGCGCCGCACGCGGGTTGTCGCTCTCCTTGACCGCCCGGTCGTACTCCGGGCCGAAGCGCTGCTGTAGTCGTTTTCGCTGCATCTCTTGCGTCACAAGCCAAATCACGGCGCCGAGAACCGCGATGGCCACGACGACGATCACCACGATCAGCCAGGTGGGCATTGCACAAAACTCCTTTGCGGATGTCGCCCCCGATGGGTTCCGTGTGCCCGGAACCCGGGGCCCGAAACGCCGTTTGCCCGCGATTCGGCCGACCGGCGGCGCGGATACGGCCGGATGCCGTGCCGCCCAGCGGGTGTAACGACGATAACAATCGAGGACTAGCGTCGTTAACGCCTGAGTGCTATCGTCGATAACAGAACGACGGAAGCGGTGCTACCAGCGCCGCCGGACGGAAGAGGACCCGATGAGCACCACCGAGACCCGCGTCGCGATCGTCACCGGCGGCTCCCGCGGCATCGGCCGCCAGGTCGCCGAGCGCCTGGCCGCCGACGGCATGGCGGTCGTCGTCAACTACGCCGGCAACAAGAAGGAGGCCCAGGCCGCCGTCGACGCCATCACCGAGCGGGGCGGGCAGGCGATCGCCGTCCGCGCCGACGTGGCCGACCCGGCCGCGGTCGCGGAGCTGTTCGACACCGCGGAACGCACCTATGGCGGCGTCGACGTCGTCGCCCACCTGGCCGGGGTCATGACCGCGCCGACCCCCATCGCGGACACCGACTTCGACGTCCTCGACCGGGTGCACCGCACCAACATCCGCGGCACGTTCGCCGTGGCCCAGCAGGCCGCGAAGCGGGTGCGCGACGGCGGCGCGGTGATCACCACCTCGACGTCGGTGCTGGGCCTGAACCTGCCCGGTTACGGCATCTACAACGCCACCAAGGGCGCGGTCGAGGCGATCACCATGATCCTGGCGCGCGAGCTGCGCGGCCGCGACATCACCGTGAACACCGTCGCCCCCGGGCCGACCGCGACCGCGCTGTTCCTCGACGGCAAGGACGAAGAAACGATCGACCGGATGGCCAAGCAGCCGCCGCTCGAGCGGCTCGGCCGGCCCGAGGACATCGCCGAGGTCGTCGCGTTCCTCGCCGGGCCCGCGCGCTGGGTCAACGGCCAGGTGCTGCGCGCCAACGGCGGAATCGTCTGAGCAACCCCACCTACCGCAAAGGACAGAGTCATGATCATCGTCGTCACCGGCGCCTCCAGCGGGATCGGCGCCCTCTCCGCCCGGGCGCTGGCCCGCAACGGCCACACCGTCTACGCCGGGATGCGTGCCACCATCGGCCGCAACGCGCCGCAGGTCGAGGCCGCCGCCGCGTACGCCCGTGAGCACGGCGTGGACCTGCGCTCGGTCGAGCTGGACGTCTCCAGCCAGGACTCCGCCGACGCCGCGATCGCCGCGATCGTCGCCGAGCACGGGCGGCTGGACACCGTGGTGCACAACGCCGGGCACATGGTGCTCGGCCCGGCCGAGGCCTTCACCCCCGACCAGCTGGCCCAGCTCGACGACACGAACGTGATCGGCGCCCAGCGGGTCAACCGCGCCGCCCTGCCGCACCTGCGGGGCCGGCGCGACGGGCTGCTGGTGTGGGTGTCGAGCAGCAGCGTCCGCGGCGGCACCCCGCCGTACCTCGCGCCGTACTTCGCGGCGAAGGCGGCGATGGACAGCCTCGCGGTGTCGTACGCGGCGGAGGTGGCCCGGTTCGGGATCGACACCGCCATCATCGTGCCGGGCGCGTTCACCTCGGGCACCAACCACTTCCCGAACTCGGGGCGGCCGGCCGACGAGGCCGTCGCGAACGCCTACGAAGAGCGCTACGCGGGCCTGAGCGACCACGTCGCGGCGAAGCTGGCCGAGATCACGCCGGCGGACGCGGACGTCGCGCAGGTGGCCGAGGAGCTCGCGAAGGTCGTCGAGCTGCCGAAGGGGAAGCGGCCGTTCCGGACGCACATCGACCCGTCCGACGACGGCGGCTGGCTGGTCGCGGAGGTCGGCGACCGGATCCGCAGCGAGTTCCTGCGCCGGATCGACCTGGCCGACCTGCTCAGCCCGTCGGCCGGCTGAACCGGGTGACGATCACGTGGTCCTTGGCCGGGCCGCGGACCGCCCACTCCTGCTGCCAGCGGCGCGCGTCGAGCACGCGGTAGCTGCCGCGGTAGAGGTCGTCGCGGCAGGGGTGGTCGGTCCGCCAGTGCCCGGTGCGCAGGTCGAGCGCGTGGAAGAAGCCGCCGTGGTCGAAGTGCACGTCGGCCTGACCGGCCGCGGTGGGCCGGTAGTGCAGCGTGCGCGTCACCGGGCCGCGGTACGTGCCGAGGCGCATCTCGCCGGCTTCGTGGTAGACGAGGACGCCGTCCTCCTCCGTGAAGGTGGCGGTGCCGCTCACCTCGCCCGCCGGATCCCCCGCGGCGGTGAGGATTTCGCGGTCGAGCCGCCACTCGCCGGTGAAATGCGCGGCCAGGTCGGGAACCGGGAAGTACTCGTCCATCACGACCAGTGTGGCACCGGCGGACGGGCGGCGCGCCGGAGAGGGCGGCCGGAAGTTGTCGGACCCCCGCTCTAGACTCGGCCGCGTGGCAGAGACCGAGTTCGCGACCGTGTCCGACGCGCTGGAGACCCTCCGGCGCGTGTTCGGCTACGACGCCTTCCGCGGCGACCAGGCGGCGATCGTCGAGCACGTGATCGGCGGCGGTGACGCGCTCGTGCTGATGCCCACCGGCGGCGGGAAGTCGTTGTGCTACCAGATTCCCGCGCTGGTGCGGCCGGGTGTCGGGGTGGTGGTGTCCCCGCTGATCGCGTTGATGCAGGACCAGGTCGACGCCCTGCGCAACGCCGGGGTCCGCGCCGGGTTCCTGAACTCCACGCAGGACTACGCGGCCCGCCAGGAGGTCGAAACGGCGTTCCTCTCCGGCGAGCTCGACCTGCTCTACCTGGCACCGGAACGGCTTTCGGTCGAATCCACCGTGCGGCTGCTCGACCGCGGCAAGATTTCGCTCTTCGCGATCGACGAGGCGCACTGCGTCGCCCAGTGGGGCCACGACTTCCGGCCCGACTACCTCCAGCTCTCCGCGCTGCACGAGCGCTGGCCGGACGTGCCGCGGATCGCGCTGACGGCGACGGCCACCGAGGCCACGCACAAGGAGATCTCGGCCCGGCTGAACCTGGACGAGGCGCGCCACTTCGTCGCGAGCTTCGACCGGCCGAACATCCAGTACCGGATCGTCGGCAAGAACTCGCCGCAGCGGCAGCTGCTGGAGCTGCTGCAGACCGAGCACAAGGGGGACGCGGGGATCGTCTACTGCCTGTCCCGGAACTCGGTCGAGAAGACCGCGGAGTTCCTGGTGCAGAACGGAATTCCCGCTGTGCCCTACCACGCGGGGCTGGATGCGCGCACCCGCGCGAAGCACCAGTCGCGGTTCCTGCGCGAGGACGGGCTGATCGTGGTCGCGACGATCGCGTTCGGCATGGGCATCGACAAACCGGACGTCCGGTTCGTCGCGCACCTCGACCTACCGAAGTCGGTCGAGGGGTACTACCAGGAGACCGGCCGGGCGGGGCGTGACGGGCTGCCGTCGACCGCGTGGCTCGCGTACGGCCTGCAGGACGTCGTGCAGCAGCGGAAGATGATCGACACGTCCGAAGGGGACGACGCGCACCGGCGCCGGCTGGGCGCGCACCTCAACGCGATGCTCGCGCTGTGCGAGACGGTCGAGTGCCGGCGCGTGCAGATCCTCAACTACTTCGGGCAGGCGGCCGAGCCGTGCGGCAACTGCGACACGTGCCTGAACCCGCCGGAGAAGTGGGACGGCACGATCCCGGCGCAGAAGCTGCTCTCGACGATCGTGCGGCTGCGCAACGAACGGCGGCAGAAGTTCGGCGCCGGCCAGGTGATCGACATCCTGCTCGGCAAGTCGACCCCGAAGGTCACGCAGTTCCAGCACGACACGCTCAAGACGTTCGGCATCGGCACCGAGCTGCGCGAGCCGGAGTGGCGCGCGGTGGTGCGGCAGCTGCTCGCCCAGGGCCGGCTCGCGGTCGAGGGTGACTACGGCTCGCTGGTGCTCACCGAGGCGAGCGCCGAGGTGCTGGGCGGCGAGCGCCAGGTGATGCTGCGCCGCGAGCCCGAGCGCGCGGCCGCCGCGAAGGTCCGCGGCACGCGTAAGGCCGCCCCCGCGGTCGACATGCCCGCGGAGGCGGCCCCGCTGTTCGAACGCCTGCGTGCCTGGCGGGCCGGGGTCGCGAAGGAGCAGGGCGTGCCCGCGTACGTCGTCTTCCACGACGCGACCCTGCGTCAGATCGCGACCCAGCGGCCGGCTTCCCTGGCCGACCTGGGCACGGTCAGCGGGGTCGGCGAGAACAAGCTCGCCAAGTACGGCGAGGGTGTCCTCGAAGCCCTGTCGGCCGAGTGACCTACGGGGTGGCCGGTCCCGGCCGCCCGGCCGGCCCCGGCTGCCCGTCCGGGCCGGTCACGGAGTTGACCTTGCGGACCGCGCCCGCGATGTGCTCGTGGTACTTGCCCTTGGTCTTGTCGTCGACGAACTTGGCCGCCTTGCCGACGTACTGGTTCACCTTTTCGGGGTTCTTCTTGGCGTAGGCGCGGGCGGCGCCGGCGGCTCCGGCCAGCACGGTGAGCTTGCGCAAGAAAGCCACGGTGGTCCTCCCTCTTCGGTTACGGTCATCCTGACAACGCGGACGAACCCCCCAGAGGTTCCCCGTGTGACCCAGCCCAAACCCGGCCGCGCTGGCGGCGGCGGCGGAAAATCGCGCGCGGATCCCCGCCGGAGGACCCTAGGCTCGTGATCATGCGCGACCTGGCCACCCTGCCGAAGGCCCACCTGCACGTCCACCTGGAGAGCACGATCCGGCCGGGCACGCTCCGTGAGCTCGGCGCGGCGAACGGCGTCGACGTCCCGGACGAGCCGCCGGTGTTCGACGGCTTCCGCGCCTTCGCCGACTACAACACGCTCGTCCGGGCCTGTCTGCGGCGTCCGGAGGACTTCGAGCGGATCGCCCGCGAGTACTGCGAAGACGAAGCCGCCCAGGGCACGCGCTACGCCGAAGTCACCTTCACCGCGGCGTCGCACGGGGAACGGCTCGGTGACCCGGAAATGCCGCTGGCGTCCGTCCTCAAAGGACTTTCGGGACTCGAAACCCGGCTCGTGCTCGACCACTCGCGACGCCGTTCGGTCGAACGAGCCGAGCGCACCCTCGAACTCGCGCTGAAGTACGACGAAGTCTTCGCGATCGGCATGGCCGGTGAAGAGAACCACTCGCTGCGGCCGTTCGCCACAATCTTCGAGAAGGCCCACGCCGCCGGGCTCCACCTCCTGCACCACACCGGCGAGGACGCGGGCCCGGACAGCATCCGCGAAGCCCTCGACGTCGGCCGCACCGAACGCCTCGGCCACGGCATCCGGGTGCTCGAAGACCCCGCACTGGTCGCCGAGGTCCGCGAGCGCGGCCTGGCGCTGGAGGTCTGCCCGTCCTCGAACGTGACGCTGGGGCTGGTGCCGTCCCTGCCCCAGCACCCGCTCCCCCGGCTGCTCGACGCCGGGCTGGCGGTCACGCTCAACACCGACGTCCCGTCGGTCACCGGTGCGCCGCTGGCCGCCGAGTACGCCCGCATCCGGGACGCGTTCGGTTACGACGACGCTGTGATGGCGGACTTCGCGCGGGCGAGCGTCAGGGCGTCCTTCGCTCCCGAAGCGACCAAGAAGGCGATGCTGCGGGACATCGACGCGTGGCTCACACCGGCAGCAACCGGGTGACCAGCGTGGACAGCTGCTGCACCGTGCGGCACTCGTGCATCTCCACGACGTCGGCGTACTCCAAGGCCGCCGAGTCGCCGGTGGACCACAACGAGCGTCGTTCCGGGTTGAGCCAGTAGACGTGCCGGGCGCGGGCCTTGATCTCGCGGACCGCGTCGAGGTTCGGGTCACCGCCGTTGGTGCGGGCGTCGCCGAGGATCAGCACCGACGTGCTCGGGCCGACCGCGTCGAGCCAGTTCGCCGTGAACTGACGCAGTGAGCCGCCGTAGTCGCTGTGGCCGTCCCAACGCACCAGCGCGGCTTCGGACAGCATCCGCGCGCCCAGGTGTTCGGGGTCCGCGACACCGGTCGTGACCAGGTGGGTGACCTCGTCGGCGCTGTCGACGAAGGCGAACACGCGGATCTTGCTGAACTGGTCGCGCAGCGCCTGCACGAGCAGCATGGTGAAGTTCGCGAACCCGGCCACCGACCCGGAAAGATCGCACAGCAGCACGATTTCCGGCCGGCCGGGCCGCCGGTGGCGGTAGGCCGGGCGCAGCGGCACCCCGCCCGTCGACAGCGACCGGCGCAGCGTGCGGCGCAGGTCGATCTGGCCGCGGGTGGTGCGCTTGCGGCGGGCGGCGAGGCGCGTCGCCAGCTTGCGCGACAACGGCTGGATCGTCCGCCGCAGCTCGGCGAGCTGGGCGCGGCTGGCGATGAGGAAGTCGACGCGGTCCGGCGCGGGCGCGATCGCGTGCTTGGCGACGCGCTCGCGGCCGCGGACCTCGGCGGCCCGCCGGCGCGCTTCGGTGCGGACGCGGCCGCGGAACCCTTCGACCCGGCGGCGGATCTCGTCGCGGTCGAGCCGGTCGGTGAACTCGCCGCGCGCGCCGCCGCCGCGGACCGCGGCCAGCACGCGGGCGATGAGCGTCTGCGGCTGGAGCCGCTCCAGGGTCTGGTGGGCCGAGAAGCCACCTCCCGGGCCGGACGCCGAGCCGTACTGGCCGAGCATCTCGACGGCGAGCCCGGCCAGCTGGTCGAGCGCCTGCTGGTCACCGTCAGTGAGAGCTGCGGCGAGCTCTTCACGCAGCTCTTCGAGCGTGGCCGGCGGGTCTTCGCGGGCGCGTTCCGGCGCGCCGATCCCCGCGGGGAAGTACAGGTCGAACGCGGCGTCGAACACCGCGCGCTGCCCGCCCCGGCGGACCAGGGCGGCGGCCAGGCCCTCGCGGACCAGCGCCCGGTCGTCGAAGCCGAGGACCTCCAGCGCGGCCGCGGCGTCGACCGTCTCGGCGGGCCCGGCCGGGATGCCCTGGGCCCGCAGTGCCTTGACGAACGACGCGAGCCGCTCCGGCACACCGCCGGTCACGACGCGTCCAGGACCTGTTCGAGCTTCAGGCCGGCGCCGGCCTTGGTGATGTCGTCCTGGTGCTTGAGCACCACGCCGAGGCTCTCCCGCACGACCCGGTCGTCCAGGGTGGTCGCGCCGAGCGCGAGCAGCGTGCGCGCCCAGTCGATGGTCTCGGCGACCGACGGCAGCTTCCGCAGGTCCATCGCGCGCAGGGCGGAGATCACCCGGACGACTGAATCCGCGAGGGCGTCGTTGATGCCCGGGACCTTGAGCCGGACGATCTCGCGTTCGAGCTCTTCGTCCGGGAAGTCGATGTGCAGGAACAGGCACCGGCGGCGCAGCGCCTCGGACAGCTCGCGCGTCGCGTTGGAGGTCAACACGGCGAACGGCGCGCGCGTCGCGGTGATCGTCCCCAGTTCCGGCACGGTCACCTGGAAGTCGCCGAGCACCTCCAGCAGCAGGCCCTCCACCTCCATGTCGGCCTTGTCGGTCTCGTCGATGAGCAGCACGGTCGGCTCGTCGGAGGAGATCGCGGTGAGCAGCGGGCGACGCAGCAGGAACTCCTCACCGAAGATGTCGGTGCGGGCCTGCTCCCACGTCTCGTCGCGGCCGGCGGTGATCCGCAGCAGCTGCTTCGCGTGGTTCCACTCGTACAGCGCGCGGGCCTCGTCGATGCCTTCGTAACACTGCAGGCGCACCAGCCGCGAGCCGCTGACCTGGGCGACGGCCTTGGCGAGCTCGGTCTTGCCGACGCCGGCCGGGCCTTCGACGAGCAGCGGCTTGCCGAGGCGGTCGGCGAGGAACACCGTGGTCGCCACGGCCGTGGACGCCAGGTAGCCGGCCTCGGCCAGTTTCGCCGACACGTCGTCGACGGAGGTGAAGAATCCGGTGCCCACCAGTGGCCTCCTAAGCGGTCGCTCACCCCGGACTGTACCGGACCGCCGAGTGCCGCCGAGCGAGCTAGCATCGCCGCGTGACCTACGTTGCGGCTTCCGGCCGATACGAATCGATCCCCTACCGGCGCACCGGGCGGTCCGGGCTCAAGCTGCCCGCGATCTCGCTCGGGCTGTGGCACAACTTCGGCCACGACAAGCCCCTGCAGACCCAGCGCGACATCACCCGCCGCGCCTTCGACCTCGGCATCACGCACTTCGACCTGGCGAACAACTACGGCCCGCCCTACGGCTCGGCCGAGGAGAACTTCGGGCGGCTGCTGGCCACCGACTTCAAGCCCTACCGCGACGAGCTGGTGATCTCCAGCAAGGCCGGCTACGACATGTGGCCCGGCCCGTACGGCGAGTGGGGCTCCCGCAAGTACCTGCTGTCCTCACTGGACCAGTCGCTCGGCCGGCTGGGCCTGGACTACGTCGACATCTTCTACTCTCACCGGTTCGACCCCGAGACGCCGCTGGAGGAGACCGTCGGCGCGCTCGACTCCGCGGTCCGCGCCGGGAAAGCGCTTTACGTCGGGATCTCGTCGTACAACTCCGAGCGGACCGCCGAAGCCGCGCGCCTGCTGCGTGAGCTCGGGACGCCGCTGCTGATCCACCAGCCGTCGTACTCGATGCTGAACCGCTGGATCGAGGAGGACGGGCTCCTGGACACCCTCGACGAGGCGGGCGCGGGCTGCATCGCGTTCTCGCCGCTGGCGCAGGGGCTGCTCACGGACAAGTACCTGACCGGCGTCCCCGCGGATTCGCGGGCGGCGCAGGGCAAGTCGCTCGACCCGGACACCCTCGACGACGACCGGCTGGGCCGCGTCCGCGCCCTCAGCGAGATCGCCGGGCGCCGCGGGCAGTCGCTGGCCCAGCTGGCGCTGGCCTGGGCGTTGCGCGACCACCGCGTGACGTCGGTGCTGGTCGGCGCGAGCAGCGTCAAGCAGCTCGAGGACAACGTCGGCGCGCTCGGGAACCTCGACTTCAGCTCGGAGGAGCTGACCGAGATCGACGGCCACGCGACCGACGCGGGCATCAACCTGTGGAAGCGGTCCTCGGACGGCTGAGCCACCCAGGAGGGCGGGACGCCCGGCGTGTCCCGCCCTCTTTCGGGCCTGACGTTTGACCAGACTTCGTATTTGGTCATACGATGGCGCCATGCCTCCTGCCGAAGACCGCGTGGAGCGGGCCGAGCGGATCCTCGACGCCGCCGCCGGCCTGCTGCTGCGCGCCGGCTACCGGCGCACGACCATCGAGGACGTCGCCGAGCGCGCCGGCGTCGGCAAAGGGACCGTCTACCTGCACTGGAAGAACCGTGAGGAGCTCTTCCTCGCCGTCCTGCTGCGGGAGTCGGTGCGCAGCATCGAAGACCTCGTCCGGACGCTCGAAGCCGACCCGCTCGCCGCGCGGCTGTCGACGCTCACCGAGGCCCAGTACCGGAACGTCCTCGCGCGGCCGCTGCTGCGCGCGGGGTACGCCGACGACACCGACACGCTCGGCAAGCTGCTGCCGAAGCTGCACGCCAAGCTCGACCCGCGCCACGACGAGGCGTTCGTCGAGTACCTCGAACTGCTGGCGGCCAACGACCTGCTGCGCGCGGACCGGCCGGCCCGCGAACTCGCCGTCGCCTACCAGGCGGTGCTGCACGGCTTCCTCGTCGGCGCTTCCCCGCCGGAGCCGGCGTTGCTGGCCGACACCGTCGCGCACGCCTTCGAGCCGCTCGCCGTCTCGACCACCCGGCTGCGGGCGATCGCGCCCCGCGTGGTCGGGCTGTTCACCGAATCCGTCGCGCTCGACCGGAAACAGCTCGAACGCGCGTACTGACCACCTGGGAGGACACATGCGCACGGGGATCCTGATCGACGAACTCGGCGTCGGCTTCGACGCCATGACCGCCCAAGCGCGCGAAGCCGCGAAGCTCGGCTACCGGACGCTCTGGCTGGCCCAGCGTGGCGGCTGGGACGCGCTCACGGCGTTGCCCGCTCTCGGCGCCGCGGCGCCCGGTGTCGAGCTCGGCACGTGTGTCGTGCCGACCTACCCGCGGCACCCGATCACGATGGCCGCGCAGGCGCTGACCGTCCAGGCCGCGACCGGCGTGCCGGTCCACCTCGGGGTCGGGCTGAGCCACCGGTACATCGTCGAGCACGAGTTCGGGTACTCCTACGACCGCCCGCTGCGCCACCTGCGCGAGTACCTGGAAGCGCTGACCCCCGTGCTGCGCGGGGAAAAGGCAGCCGTCCACGGCGAGTCGCTCACCGCGGCGGGCGGGGTGACCGCGCCGGGCGCCGAGCGGCCGTCCGTGCTGGTCGGCTCGGTGAGCCCGAAGTCGACCCGGCTGGCGGGCGAGCTGGCCGACGGCGTGATCACCACGTGGGCCGGCCCGCGGGCGACCGGCGAGTTCGTGGCGCCGGCGCTCGGCGGGGAGTCGCGGGTCGTGTCCGGGCAGCTGATCTGCGTGACGTCCGATGTGGACGAACGCCGCGCGTGGGTCGAGGAGAACTACGGCGCCGCGGCGAACGTCCCGGCGTACCGGGCGATGCTCGACCGCGACGGCCACGCGAAAGTCTCGGACAGCGTCATCGTCGGCGACGAGGAAACCGTGCTCCGCCAGGTGAAAGCCCTCGAAAACGCGGGCGCGACCGAGCTGCTCGTGATGCCGTTCGGCTCGGCGGCGGAGCAGGCCCGCACCCGCGAACTGCTGGCCGCATGAGCCGCCTTTGGGTCGACGACCTCCGCCCGGCGCCGGACGGCTGGACGTGGGCCAAGACGAGCGCGGAGGCGATCGAACTCCTGGCGGGCACCGACTTCGCCGCGATCTCCTTCGACCACGACCTCGGCGGGGACGACACGACCCGGCCGGTCGTGCTCTGGCTGTGCGAGCACGACCGCTGGCCGCCCGAGGTGCGGGTGCACACCGCGAACCCGGTCGGCCGCGAATGGCTGACCGGGATGGCCCGGCGTTACGGTCCCGGCGTCCGGTAGCGGGAGGCGAGTTCCGGGCTCTGGCCGCCAAAAGCCGCCAGATCGGCCCGGAAGACGGTGTCGAGCAGGCTCGTGTCCTCGACACCCGGCGCGCAGACGACCTCGCCGAGCTCCAAGCCGCGCAGGGACGCCGAAACGACGTCCGCCGCGCTCATGCGGGGCACCGCGCTCAGGTCCAGGCCCTGGACCTCGTGGAACTCCGTGGCCACCACGCCCGGGCACACGACCTGGACCCGGACGCCGGTGCCTTCGAGCTCGGCGCTCAGCGTCTGCGACATCGCCACCAGGTGCGCGAGGCTGCCGGCGTAAACCGCGCGGCGCGGCATCTGCGAATACGGCGCCGGGCCGCTGAAGGCGATCATGCCCGCGACGTTGACGATCGCGCCGCGGCCGCGCTCCTGCATGCCGCCGACCGCGGCGCGCGAAAGCAACGTCGGCGCGAGCACCTTCACCTTGACCAGCTCGCGCGCCTGGGCGGCGGGCAGGTCGGCCAGCGGTTTGTAGTGGGCGACCCCGGCGTTGTTCACCAGCAGGTCGAGCGGCTCGGCGGCGGCGATCTCCGCCACGGCGTCGATTCCTTCGTCGGTGGACAGGTCCGCGGCCACGGTGCGGACCTTGACCTCGGTGTGGGCGGCGGCGAACGCGTCGAGGCGGTCCTGCCGCCGGCCGACGAGCACCAGGTCGTGGCCGTCGGCCGCCAGGCGTTCGGCGAACGCCCGGCCGATGCCGGAGGTGGCGCCGGTGACGAGGGCGAGCTTGCTCATGCGTGGGGTTCCTTCTGGTCGGATCGGGCCGGAGCGGCGGCGGAGCCGAGGAGGGCCAGCTTGTCCGCGGCGTCCGTGCCGGGGTCGGGGTGGTAGACGGCGAGCACGAGGCCCGGCGCCTCGCTGACGACGAGCTTTTCGCGGTTCAGCACCAGCTCGCCGACCTGCGGGTGGTCGAACCGCACGGTCGCGCCGCGCCGGTTCGCGACGTCGTGGCGGGCCCACAGCGCCCGGAAACGCGGGCTCGCCAGCGAAAGCTCGCCGACGAGCTCGATGAACCGGGGGTCGTCGGTCTCGGTGCCGACGGACTGGCGGAAGCCGGCCACCAGTCCCTGCGTGGCCCGGTCCCAGTCCGGGAAGAGCGCCCGCTCGGCCGGGTCGAGGAACACGTCGCGCAGCCGGTTGGCGCCGACGACGAGCCGAGGTGACAGGGCCGCGGCGAGCGGGTTGGCCGCCAGCACGTCGAGGTAACGCCCCTCGACGAACGCCGGCAGCGGGAGCGCCGCCACGAACTTCACCGTGCCCGGCGGCACGGTTTCCTTGCGGCGACGGCGTTTCCGGCGTGCCGGACCGGCTTCGGCGAGACCGATCAGGTACGCCGTCGTGTCGTCGTCGAGCTGCAGCACCCGGGCCAGGGACTCGAGGACCTGCCTCGACGGGTTGCGGTCCCGCCCCTGCTCCAGGCGCAGGTAGTAGTCGGCGCTGATCCCGGCCAGCATCGCGACCTCTTCCCGGCGCAGGCCGGGCACCCGCCGCAGGCCGGCGGCCGGGATGCCCGCCTGCTCGGGGGTGAGCAGCTCGCGGCGGGCGCGGAGGTGGTCACCCAGGAGGTTCGGTTCGCCGGTCACGACTCCACGGTAATCAACGCCGCCCGCCCGCGCCTGGTCCTGTCACCCCCAGGAACCCCGGGGACACCCGGCCGGGGCTCAGCGCGGCGCCGGGAGATGGGTCGCTTCCGGGAAGAGGTTCAGCGCCCGCAGGGCCGCGCCCAGCTCGGCGATGTCGGCCGGGTCGGTCAGCGAGCGACCCAGCTCCTCGGTGATCCGCTTGAGACGGTGGCGGATCGTGTTGGGGTGGCAGAACATCCGTTCCGACGTCAGCTTGGTCGAGCCCTGGCAGTCGAACCACGCGCGCAACGTCAGCAGCAGCACGTTCCGGTCGTCACCCGGGAGGTCCAGGACCGGCTGGAGGACGTGGTGCGCCAGCTGCACCGACGCCTCGGGCGCGCTCGCCACCAGCCCGGCCAGCGGCGACTCGGTGAACTGGACCAGCGCCGGTGTCCCCGGCATCAGGCTCGACAGCGCCACCCGGGCCAGGTGCAGCGCGCGGGAGGTGTTGCCCAGGCCGGTGAACACCGGGCTGACGCCGACCCGCCCGACCGGGTGCTCGCGGACCAGGTCGACGATCGCCTTCGACGCGCTTGGGTCGCGCAGGGACACCACGCCGACCTGCAGGTCCGGGGTCAGCCGCCACGCCGACGCGTGGTGCAGCTCGCGCAGCCGCGCCTCGATCTGCGGCAGCGGTTCCTGGCCCAGCCGCGGGGTTTCCGCCGCGACCACCACGAACGTGCCGTCCAGGGCGAGGTCGAGCACCCGCGCGATGTCCCAGAGGGTGCCCTCGGTCGCGGAGCCACCGGCGAACAGCGCCTCGACCAGCGCCGAGCGCCGGTTCTGGTGCGCCACCATGACTTCCGCCGTCGTGTCCCGATAGGACGTCGTGAGCGCTTCGGCGAGGTCGTCGATGAGGGCCCAGATCGCCGACGTCGCGGCGACGAGCCCGGCGAGGTCCTGCTGCTCACCGCGGGCGGTCAGCTCCACGAACCGGTGCCACACCTCGGTGAGCCCGATCCGGTAGGCGCGCAGCAGCTCCGGCAGCGGTGCGCCCTGCAGGGCGCGGGCCCGGCCGGTGGCGCGGGCCTGGGACAGGTCCGGGGCGTCGGAGCCGCGCAGCGTGCGCATGACGTGCTCGAGGTTGGCCCGCACGGAGTTCCGCAGCTCGGCGTGGGTGACGAACCGGGCGTCCTGGTACACCGGCATCTCGGCGCGGATCTGCCGCACGGTGCTCTCGATCAGCTCGGGCAGCTTGCGCTCGACCTCCGCGGCCAGGGACGCGACCTTCGGCGCGAGCCCGTCGGCCAGCAGCGCCTGGTAGTGCATGGTGCCCTCCGGTCCCCCGACCTCCTCGTCGAGGCCCGAGACCGACATCTAACCCGAAAGCGGCCACCACGACCGGGTGAACTTTCTACAGTTACCGCGGATGCGGAGGTTCTTCTGTAGAACCTCCGCATCCGCGTCGTCACATCTTCGCGGCGGCGCTCTTGATCGCTTCCCGGATCCGGAAGTACGTGCCGCACCGGCAGACGTTCTGGATCGCGTCGATCTCCGCGTCGGTCGGGTTCTTCGTCTTCTTCAGCAGCGCCACGGCCGCCATGATCTGGCCGGGCTGGCAGTAGCCGCACTGCGCGACGTCCTGCTCCAGCCAGGCCTCCTGGACCGGGTGCAGGTTCTCGCCGTCGGCCAGCCCCTCGATCGTGGTGACCTCCTTGCCCGCGCAGTCGGCGACCGGCGTGACGCAGGGGTTGAACGCCTCGCCGTCGAGGTGGCTGGTGCAGGCCTTGCAGACGTTGATGCCGCAGCCGTACTTCGGCCCGCGGACCTTGAGCTTGTCGCGCAGCGCCCACAGCATCGGCAGGTCGGCGGGCGCGTCGACGGTGACGGTCTTCCCGTTCACCACGAAGGTGTAGTTCGGCATGGTTCTCCTCAGCGCGGGAACGGTTCGAAGTCGACCGGGAAGGTGATCGGGAAGCTGCGGGGCTTGATCCCGGTGGCCCGGGCGTAGGCGTTGGCGATCGCGCCGACCGGCGCCGGCAGGCCGAGCTCGCCCGCGCCGCCGATGTCGTCCCCGCTGGCCGGCATCACGTGCACGGTGACGTCGGTGGGCGAGTTCTTCTGCCGCGCGTAGTGGAACTGCGAGTAGCTGCCCTCCAGCGGCAGGCCCTTGTCGATGTGCAGGCCCGCGGTGAGCGTCGTGGAGATCGCGTCGGTGAGGCCGCCGAGCATCTGCGCCTGGATGCCGCGCGGGTTCACCGGCTTGCCGACGTCGACCGCGATCGTCGCCTTCGTGACGCGCGGGTACTTCGTGTCGCGCGCGTCGAGCTCGACCAGGCACGCGGTGAAGGACTTGTACTCGCCGTGCACTGCGATGCCCTGCGCGAAGCCCTTCGGCATCTTCTTGCCCCACTCGCCGAGCTCGGCGACCTTGTCGAGCACCGCGCGCTGCCGCGGCTCCTTGATGAACTCGCGGCGGAACTGCAGCGGGTCCTTCCCGAGCTTCGCGGCGATCTCGTCGACCATGATCTCTTCGGCGCCGCGGGTGTTCGCCGAGTAGACCGAGCGCCACGCCGAGGTGTGGAACTTCAGCGGCACCTCGTTGAGCAGCTGCGTGGTGACGCCGAAGTTGTACGGCGACTTGATCGTCAGCAGGAACACCGTCTGCGCGAAGCTCAGGTTGCCGCCGACGGGCAGCTTCGCCGCGAACGCCGTGAGGATCTCGCCGAGGCCGTGGCTCCAGTCGGTTTCGACACTGGCGACGCGGTGTTCGAACGTGAGCACCTGCCCGAGCGCGAACGTCGCGCGGATCCGGTGGTAGCTGGCCGCGCGGCCGCGGCCGTGGCGCATGTCGTCGATCCGGCTCCACATGAGCCGGACGGGCTTCTTCATCGCCTGGGAGATGTGCGCGGCTTCCAGTGCGGCGTCGAAGAACAACCGGCGTCCGAAGGAGCCGCCGCCCTGCTGGACGTGCACGGTCACCTTGTTCTCCGGCAGCCCCAGCTCCTGCGCGATCGTCTGCTTCGCCACGATCGGCGACTTCAGGCCGGCCCAGATGGTGGCGCTGCCGTCGCGGACGTCGGCGACCGCGGAGTTCGACTCCATCGGCGCGTGGCTCGCGAAGGCGAAGTCGAACTCGCCGTCGACGTACTGCGTGAGCAGCGGCGGCACCACGAACGGCAGCGCGGCGCCGCGCAGCTTCTTCTTGATGCTCTCGTTGTCTTCGCCGTCGACCGTGCCCGCGCCCCAGGTGACGTCGAGCGCCTCCTTGCCGTCGAGGGCCTGGCCGAAGGTCTCGGCCATCACCGCGACGCCGGTCTTCACGACGGCGATGTCGATGATGCCCGGCATCGCGCGGACGGCGGCCTCGTTGTTGACCTTCTTCACGGTGCCGTTGATCGTCGGCGGGCGCCGTACCATCACCGGGTTCGCGCCCGGGACGTCGAGGTCGAGCGTGTAGACCTGCTTGCCGGTGACCATCGCGCGGGCGTCCTTGCGCGAGGTCGGCGTGCCGACGAGCGTGTGCGCGGCCTCGGCCTTCGGCTGGATCGCGCCGACGCTCAGCCCGGAGCGCGACGCGGGCCCGGCGAGCGTGCCGTAGCCGGCTTGGCGGCCGTCGGGCGCGTGCACCGCACCGTCGCGAGTGGACAGTCGCGACGCGTCGGTCCCCCACTGCGCCCCGGCCGCGGCCAGCATCCGGGCGCGCGCGGTCGCCGCGGTCGCGCGGACCGGGTCGTAGAGCGAGCGCATCGTGTTGGAGCCGCCGGTGAGCTGGTTGAACAGCAGCTCGGTGCGGGCGTCCGAGAGCACGACGTCGACCTTGTCGAGCGGCAGGTCCAGCTCCTCGGCGACGAGCATTGCCGTCGCCGTCGTGATGCCCTGGCCGACCTCGGCGCGCGGCAGCTGCAGGCGCGCCCGGCCGTCGGTGGTCATCTCGAGCACGAGCATCCCGGCGGTCGGCACGCACGAGAGCGTCAGCACGTCGCCGAGGTCGAGGATCTCCGCCGGCTGCGGCAGGGTCGGGACGACGGCTTCGGCGGTGGCCGGGGCCACCGCGTCGGCGGTGAGCTTGGTGGCGACGGTGAGCGTGGGCGCGGCGACGAGGTAGGTCAGGAAGCGGCGGCGGCCGACCTGACCCGGTTCCGGGCCTGCGGGACTGGTGGTGGGACTGGCCATCGGGGATCCCTTGCAGCGTGGTGGCGGGGTGCGCGCCACGCTAAGCAGGCGTTGTCAGGGCGTCAACGCGGAGTAGTCGTGTTCGCCCATCTCTGTGACGAGATGACAGCGGAAGCCCCCGAATGTGTGCGCCGCCACAGTGCCGGACGGCGCAAGCGGTTGCGCCGGGTGGTTCAGCCGGCGTCCGAACCGCGGGCGCGCCGGGCCTGGATCAGGTCCTCCCGGGCGCGGGCGACCCGGGAACGGACGGTGCCCACCGGGCAGCCGCAGACGTCGGCGGCCTCGGCGTAGGACAGGCCGAGGACCTGGGTCAGCACGAGGACCTCGCGCCGTTCCGGGTCCAGTCCGTCGAGCAGCAGGCCGAGCTCGACGAGCTCTTCGAAGCCGGCCGCCGGGTCGCGGGTGCGCTCGGCGGCGGCTTCCCAGTCGGTGTCGGCGAGCTTCGGCCGCGCGCCGGCGGCCCGGATCTGGTCGACGACCACCCGCCGCGCGATGGCCAGCAGCCAGGTCCGCGACGACGACCGCCCGGCGAACCGGCGGAGGCTGCCGAAGGCGCGGAGGTAGGTCTCCTGCGTCAGGTCGTCGGCCGAGGCGGCGTCGGTGAGGTGCGCGAGGAAGCGCCAGACGTCGGCCTGCGTCGCGCGGACCCACTCCTCCAGGGCGCGCCGGTCGCCGCGGCCGGCGGCCATCGCCAGGGCCGTGACGCGTGTGTCGTTCTCACCGCGAGTCATAGCCCGGAACGTAGCAGTGACGGGGAACTTCGGGGTTCCGCCGTCCGACTACTGGGAGATGAAGTGCGAGGACTGCCGCGAGGCGCTGTCGGCCCGGCTGGACGGCGAGGACGAGCCAGTGTCGCCCGACGCGCACCTGGCGTCGTGCGCGGCGTGCCGGGAGTGGTTCGGGCGCGCGTCCGACCTGCGGCGGGCGATGCTCCTGCGCCCGGCCCCGCCGGTCCCGGACCTCACCGCGGTGATCCTCGACCGCACGCCGGCGCCGTCCGGCGAGGGCTGGGGACTGCGGATCGCACTCGCCGTGGTGGCGATCGCGCAGCTCGGGCTGGCGTTCGCGCAGCTGCTGGGCACGGCGGACGCACACACGCTGCACGACGCCGTCGCGCTCGCCGGGCACCTCGCCCACGAGAGCGGCGCGTGGAACCTGGCGGTCGGGATCGGCCTGCTGGCGGCGGTCGTCCGGCCCCGCACCGCGGGTGGCCAGCTGCCGCTGCTGACCGGGTTCGTCGGGGTGCTGCTGGTGCTCTCGGCGGGCGACCTGGCGGCGGGCCAGGTGACGTTCGCCCGGCTGGCGACGCACGTGCTGGTGGTGCTCGGGCTGGTGCTGCTGTGGGCGGTCCACCGGAGTCATCGTGACCGCACGGCCCCGCTCCCGGCGGCGACTTCGGACTCCGGCGCGACGGCGACCGGGTCCACAGTGGACACCCCGGCGCCGGGACGGCCGCGGCCCCGGCCCTTCCGGCGCCAGGCCCACGGCCGCCACGCGGCCTGAGGTTCGCTCAGTACTGCCCGTGACGTCCGCGGTCAGGGCGATCTTCGCGAATTCGCAACCGGCATCGGTCAACGGGCACCGCCAGGACTCGGCCGCCCACCGGCCCGAGCCGGCAACGGGCGTGGCGCACGCCGGCGTCGTGCCGGCGACCCGGTCGATTCGCCCCGATCGCGACGCGCAAAACCACCTGCTGTACACGGCGTTATACAAGCCTCACTCGACCTGCTTCACCGCCCACTCCGCCCATTCCCGCTGCATCTCCGAGAAGCGCTTGCCCCACTCCAGGACCAGCCGGCCGTACACCGAAGGGGCGTCGTCGCCCCAGTCGATCGTCTTCTCGAGGTCGGTCAGGCGCTCGGTGCGGCGGCGGCCCGTCTCCCCCAGGTTCGCCAGGTACTCCCGCGCCCGCTCCGGGCCGATCGCGCCGAGGAAGTAGACGCGCAGGAGCGACTCGTTGCGCGTCACGCGGTTCGGCTCGGTCTCGGCCAGCCAGTGAATCAGCTCGGCGCGGCCGGCGTCGGTGAGCTCGTACTCCTTGCGGCCGCGCGGGCCCTCGGCGTGGACGCGGATCAGGCCCGCCGTCTCCAGCTTGCCGAGCTCGCCGTAGAGCTGGCTCTGCGTCGCCGCCCAGACGTTGGACATCGCCTGCTCGAAGCGTTTCAGCAGGTCGTAGCCGCTCATCGGGTGCTCGTCCAGTAGACCGAGGACAGCGTGGCGAAGGCTCATGACCCCATCATGACATTCCAGTCTTGACATGTCCATGTAGCAGGTTCTAACTTCGACATGTCAAAGTTGGAACGTCAGGGGAGAGCGGGACATGAACTACCTCAAGAGCTTCCTTCCGTGGATCGCGTTCGCCGTGGTCGCCACGCAGGCGGACTGGCGCTGGTCCGGCCTCACCGGGCTCGTCCTCGCCGCCGGCCTGCTCGTCCTGGCCCGCCGCGAAGGCCGCAAGGCGGACGCGCTGATCATCGAGTGGAGCGCGCTCGCCTTCTTCGCGCTGCTCACGGCCGTTGCGTTCACCTTCCCCGCGTCGCCACTCAAGACCTACACCGGCGCGCTGACCGACGCCTGGCTGGCGCTCACCGCCTGGGGCTCGCTGGCCATCGGCCGGCCGTTCACCCTCGGCATCGCGCGGACGATGACGCCGCCGGAGCTCTGGGGCAACCCGGTCTTCAAGCGGGTCAACGTCATCATCACGCTCGTCTGGGCGCTGAGCTTCACCGTCACCGGCCTCGCCGGCATCGCGCTGCTGAACTTCGCGCCACACGCGACGGCCGCGCTGATCACGCTCAAGGTCCTCGGCTTCGCCGTCCCCGTCGCCTTCACCATCCGCTACCCGCGCGTCGTGCGCGCCCGCGCCCAGAAAGCCGTCTGACATGACCACCACGGACTTCCACCTGACCGGCGCCTACGCCCCCGTCCACGACGAGCTGACCGCGGCCGGCCTCCCGGTGACCGGCGCGCTGCCGCCCGAGCTGACCGGCTGGTACCTGCGCAACGGCCCGAACCCGCAGGACGCCAGCAAGCACTGGTTCACCGGTGACGGCATGGTCCACGGCGTCCGCCTCGAGCACGGCCGCGCGGCCTGGTACCGCAACCGCTGGGTGCGCACCGAAAGCTTCGGCGACCCGGACCGCAAGCTCTACAACGAAGACGGCTCGCGGAACCTGCGCACCAGCGTCGCCAACACGCACGTCGTCAACCACGCCGGGCGCACGCTCGCGCTCGTCGAATCCTCGCTGCCGTACGAGATCACCACCGAGCTCGACACCGTCGGCGTGTACGACTTCGACGGCGAGCTGGCCGATTCGATGACCGCCCACCCCAAGATCTGCCCGTCGACCGGGGAGCTGCACTTCTTCGGCTACGGCAGCATCACCGCGCCGCACGTGGGGTACTACCGCGCCGACGCCGCCGGGAAGCTCGTCGTCAAGCAGCCGATCGACGTGCCCGGGCTGACGATGATGCACGACTTCGCCCTCACGAAGGAGCACGTCGTCTTCTACGACCTGCCCGTCGTGTTCGACCTGGCGGCGGTCGGCCAGGGCATGCCCTACGGCTGGGACGCGAGCTACGGCGCACGGCTCGGCGTGCTGCGCCGGGACGCGCCCGAAGCCGGCGTCCGCTGGCTGGAGATCGAGCCCTGCTACGTCTTCCACACGCTCAACGCGTTCGACACGCCGGACGGCCGGATCGTCGTGCACGTCATGCGGTACGACCACCAGTGGTGGGCGGGCCACGAGGACCCGCCGGCGTCCCTGTGGCGCTGGACGATCGACCTCGCGGCCGGGACGGTCACCGAGGACCGGCTGGACGACCGGCCGGGCGAGTTCCCCCGCATCGACGACCGGCTCGCGGGGTCCGACTCGCGCTTCGGGCACGTGACCGGCCACGACGTCCTGCGCCGCTACGACCTGCACGCGGGCACGGCGGCCGAGCACGTCTTCGGGCCCGGGCGGATCCCCGGGGAAGCGGTGTTCGTCCCGGCGGAGCACGGCGAAGGCTGGCTGCTCAGCTACGTCTACGACGCGGCGGAGGACCGCAGCGACCTCGTGGTGCTCGACGCCGGGAACGTCGCCGCGGCGCCCGTGGCGACCGTCCACCTGCCCGGCCGGGTCCCCGCCGGCTTCCACGGGAACTGGCTGCCGGACGCGTGACGCGTCAGGCGAACTTCGTCTTCGGCCGTTCCTGCCGGACGTCGTCGACGAAGACGTCCACCTTCTCGTCGAGGAACGCCACCAGGCCGGCGACGCGCTCGCTCTCCGGCAGCGGCGTCGGGTAGCTCCAGGCGAGGTCCTGGTGACCGGTCACGTCGAAGTGCTCGGCCGCGCCCTTGTACGGGCAGTGCGTCACGGCGTCGACCTTCTCGAGCAGGTCCATCCGGACGTCGACGCGGGGCAGGTAGTACCGCGTCGGCAGGCCCGTCTCGAACAGCAGGTGCGGCCGGACGGTGTCGGCGACGGTCACGCCGTCGACCTCGATCCGGACGTGGCGCGAGCTCGGCAGGATGTCGACGCGGACGCCGGGGTCGCGCGGGTGCGTGAAGATCTGTTCGTCCTCTTCGAACCAGTCGAACGCGGCGAAGTCGAAGCGGACGTGGTCCCGCAGCTCGGCGATCGGCGAATCCGGGTATTCCAGCGCGCCGTCCACCGCCTCGGCCCCGCCGACCTTTATCGTCGACAGAACACCTTCTCCCCGGCTGGGCGAGTGCGACGTCCGGCCGGAGGGGGTGAGGAGCCCGCTCACGACGTCCGCGCGCGGGAAGTAGTACGTGGGGTAGTACGGCACTTCCCACACGAGGAGGGGGTGCACCGTGTCCGCGACGACCTGCCCGGCGAGGAACACGCGTACCCGCTTGGCGCCTGCTGCCACGCGGACCCGCCCGCGTACCGGAGTGCTCATGCTCCGATCAACGGGTCCCGAACACGGCGTATTCCGGGAAAACCGGGGCTCGGGCGGCTAGCGTGGCAGAACGGACGAAAGACGACAGGAGGCAGGCACGGGTGGCCGGCGTAGAAGCTCCCACGGTCGGTACCCCCGCCGGGATGCGCAAGATCAACCAGCGGGCGGTGCTCGACCTGCTGCGCCGCAGCGGACCGGCGACCCGGCCGCAGGTGGCGAAGGACACCGGGCTGTCGAAGCCGACGGTGAGCCAGGCGCTGCTCGCGCTCGAAGCCGCCGGGCTGGCCCGGCCGACCGGGCATACCTCGACCGGCACCGGGCGCTCGGCCGTGCTGTACGAAGCCGACCCCACCGCGGGGTACGTGCTGGGCGTCGACATCGGCCGTGAGCACCTCCGGGTAGCCGTCTCGGACCTCGGCCGCACGCTCGTGGCGCGCCGCGACGAGCGCAACACCGCGCGCTCCGGCGCGGCGCTGGTCACGGCGGTCGGGAAGATCGCCGCCGCGGCCGTCGCGGAGGCGGGTCTCGCGGCCGGCGACATCGTTGTCCGCGTGGTCGGCTCCCCCGGTGTCGCCGATCCGGAGAAGCGCTGTTTCCGGCACGCGCCGAACCTGCCGGGCTGGGGCCGGGCCGGGTTGATCGACGACCTCGAGGCGGCGCTGGGCCCGGACCTGATGGTGGAGAACGACGCGAACCTCACCGCCGTCGGCGAAGGTGAGAGCGGGGCAGCGCGGGGCGCGTCGGTGTTCGGCTGCATCACGATCGGCACGGGTGTCGGCATGGGCATGATGGTCGACGGCCGGGTGTTCCGCGGCGCGACGGGAGCGGCGGGCGAGATCGGCTACCTGCCCTACGGCCGCACCCGCGCCGGCGACGAGGACGGCACCCCACCGGCCCGCGGCCACCTCGAAGAGGCGACGGCGGCCCAGTCGGTCGTCCGCGGCGCGCGGGAACTCGGCCTGGGCACGGCGAAGTCGGCCCGCGAGGTGTTCCGCCTGGCCCGCGAAGGGGACGAACTGGCCCGCCGCGCCCTGGAGGCGGAGGCGGACCGGCTCGCGTACACGGTGGCCTCGGTGGCGGCGGTGATCGACCCGGAGCTGATCGTCCTGGGCGGTGGCATGGGCACGGCGGCGGACCTGCTGCTGGAGCCGATCGACCGGGCGTTACGCGCCTTCACGCCGTTGGTGCCGAAGGTGGTCCAGGGCGAACTGGGCGAGGACGCGGTCCTGACGGGCGCGATCAGCGTCGGGCTGCGGGCGGCCGAAGGCCTGGTCTTCGACCGCCGCGTCGGCGCTTAGCCCTACAGGCAGCCGATGGTCTCGCTCGCGAAGACCGGATCGCTGAAGCTGCCGTCATAGTCGATGTCGAGCCGCTCTTCGTTGCGGACGCAGAGCCGCGTCTGCCGGCCCGCGGCGGGGTAGATCGTGCGCTGCTCGCCCGCGTTCAGCCGGACCGAACCGAGGTCGTCGATGTCGAACGGGCCGCCGTCGTAGGCGTAGACGAGGTCCCACTTGACGGTCCGGGCGCTCGTCGCCGTGTTGATCAGGCCCAGGTAGCCGAGCACGTTGCACTTCGTGCTGTCGCAGTTCCAGCGGAAGCAGACCTGGTAACGGATCTTTCCGTGCGACGCCGTGCCCGAGCACTTCGGTGACGCGACGGCCGCGGCGGGGACCGCGGCGTCGGCCACGGCCACCGAGAGCACCAGGCTGGGCGCGAGGGCCGTGCACAGCAACGTCAGCAGCGCGAGAGTTCGCTTGAACATCCGGGCATCCCTTCGCAGGTGGGTTTCGCCGCCCCCACGTCCCGGCGCCGCGGATGGTTGAGCCGCCCGCCGCGGTCCCACACGATCGGCCCAGCGGAGCCTAGGCCGCGCGCCAGGCTTCTCCGCCCGTCGAGACCCGCCACGGCGTCAGCTTCATCACCGTGATCTTCGGGTCCCGGAAATCCTCCCCTCCAAGGATCTTCGGGTCGTAACCCAGCGGCTCGGCGGTCGACGCGAACAGGTCCCACAGGTACTCGCGCGTCTCTTCGTCGTCGACGAGCTCCGCCCGGCACTCCGCCACCGCCACCTCGTGCTGCGGGTCCCAGTACGAGCACGACACGTACGGCGACGCCGCCAGGTGCGCCAGCTTCAGCGGCGTCGGGCGGGTGAACAGCCAGCCCGTCAAGCCGTCCGGGCCGTCGGCCCAGATCGGGTGGACCACCCGTGAGCGCGGCCGGCCGCGGCGGTCGACCGTCACCAGCGTGCACCACACGATCCGGTGGGCCACGCGCACGAACTCGCCGGCCAGCCCGGCCGGCACTCTGCTAGATTCCACAACCATGGTTGTGCATCCTACGGCAGCAAACCTCGACCTGTCACTCACCGCCCTCTTCGCGGGCTGGGTGCTGACCGACGAGGTGCAGCGGCGCCTGGCCGGGCAGGGCTTCGGCGACCTGCGGTTCAACGACGGCGTCGTGATCCAGCACGTCCTCGCCGCGCCCCTGTCCATCACCGCGCTGGCCGAGCGGATGGGCGTCACGCAGCAGGCCGCGTCCAAAGCCGTGGCCGATCTCGAACGCCGGGGCCTGCTCGAACGCCGGCCCGATCCGGCCGACGCGCGCACAAAGCTGCTGCACCTCACCGAGCACGCGCGCGAAGCCGTCGTAGCGACGCGAGTCCTGCGAAGCGCGCTTCAGGACGAACTCGTGGCGGAGTACGGCGAAGAGCTGGTCGAAGACGCGCGAACCCTGCTGGCGTCGGTCATCGGCCGCTACGGCGGCGAGGACGCCGTCCGGCAGCGCCGAGTCCGCCCGCCGCACTGATTACCTGCCACGTAATCGACGTCCGGGACCGGACGGCCGATCATCACGGGCATGAGCGAAACGAACCGCATGATCGTCGTCGACTGCCTCGAGAACCTGTTCGTGCACAAGGACTTCGACGCCGCGAAAGCCGCATTGCACCCCGACTTCGTGACGCACAGCCGGGGACTGCCCTCCGGCCGCGACGCGTTCGCCGACGCCGTCAAAAACTCACCCCTGGCCGGCGCGACCGCCGAGATCCGGCACGTCGTCGCCGAGCACAACCTCGTCATGGTGCACCTGCACGTGGCCGGCACGGCGATCGTCGACATCCTGCGCGTCGAGGACGGCCTGCTCGTCGAGCACTGGGACGTGAAGGAACCTAGCGCGTGATGACGCAGGTCCCCGACGCCGTCGCCAGCAGCTTGCCCTCGGCGTCGCGGATCTCCCCTTCGGCGAACGCGATCCGCGAGCCCTCCTTCACCACCCGGCCGGTCGCGCGGATCTCGCCGCGGCCCGCGTGGATGGCGCGCAGGTAGCTCACCTTCAGCTCCACCGACGAGTACCCGACCCCGGCCGGCAGCGTCGTGTGCACGGCGCAGCCGACCACCGAGTCCAGCATCGTGGCCGCGACGCCGCCGTGGACCATGCCGATCGGGTTGTACAGCGACTCGTCCGGCTCCGCGACGGCGACGACCTCGCCCGGCGCGATGCGCTCCCAGCGCAGGCCGAAGTGCGCGGCGATCGGCGGCCCGGGGACGCGGCCCTCGGCGATCGCCGTCATGTACTCCAGCCCGGTCATGGTCAGGCCGAGCCGGGCGGTCGGCGCCGGGTCCTGCCAGGTGATCGTCTTCGAGCGGGTCTGCGCCCCGGCGGCCACGTCCGTCATCTCGGCTCCTCGACTATGACAAGTGTCTTAACCGCAGCCTCGCCCGCCCGGGCCCGCGGCGTCAAGCGCGCGTGACCCAGACCACCGGTGGTCGCCCCGCGGCCCGGGTGGAATCATCCGGGGGTGGACATCGACCCCGGCCGCAAGCTGATCGACCCGGAACGGGTGGCCGCGGCGGTCGACGGGCTGGGCGACCGCGCCGTCATCGACGAGTGGGCCCAGCGGTTCTCCGTGGTCGCCGACCCCTCGCGGCTCGCGCTGCTCGTCTCGATCCACTACGCCCGCGAGATCAGCGTCACCGACCTCGCCGCGGCGACCGGCATGACCGACACGGCGGTGTCGCAGGCCCTGCGGCTGTTGCGCGCCCACGGGCTGGTCACCACGCAGCGCTCCGGCCGGGTGGTGCGCTACCGGCTCGCGGACGCGACCGTGCACGAACTCATCCATCGGGTGCGCCCCCACCCCGAACACGCCGCGAACGAAGACGAGGACCGGTAGCGTGCGGGCATGACGGGACTGCCCGAAACCATCACCGCCTGCCTGTTCGACCTCGATGGAGTGCTCACGGGAACGGCGGTGCTCCACCGCGAGGCGTGGAAACGGACATTCGATGAATTTCTCCGCGCGCGGGACGGCGCCGGGTTCCAGGAGTTCACCGACGCCGACTACGCGACCTATGTGGACGGCCGCCCCCGCGCCGACGGAGTGCGTGAATTCCTGAAGTCGCGCGGGATCGAACTGCCCGAGGGCGACCCGGACGACGCCGTGGACGCCCCGACCGTGAACGGCGTCGGCAACCGCAAGAACGAGCTGGTCCTGAAGATCATCGACGAGCGCGGAGTCAGCCCCTACCCCGGCTCGATCCGCTACCTCGACGCGGTCAAGGCCGCCGGGCTGCGGATCGCCGTCGTGACGTCGTCGGCGAACGGCGCCAAGGTGCTCGACGCGGGTGACCTGAGCAAGTACGTCGAAGCCCGCGTCGACGGCCTCACGATCCGGGAGCAGCACCTGAAGGGCAAGCCCGCGCCGGACTCATTTCTGGCCGGGGCCAAGGCCCTCGGGGTCGAACCCGCGCACGCCGCCGTGTTCGAGGACGCCCAGTCCGGCGTCCAGGCCGGGAAGGCCGGGAACTTCGGGTACGTCGTCGGCGTCAACCGGGCCGACCAGGCCGACGCGCTGCGGGCGCACGGCGCCGACGTCGTCGTCGACGACCTCGCCGAACTGCTGGAGGACCGATGACCGAGGAAGAACCCCGCGGCTACGAGTGCGCGCCGTGGGAGCTGCGGTGGCGCGGCATGGACGTCGACGCCCTGCAGCGCACCGAATCGGCGTTCGCCGTGTCCAACGGCCACATCGGGCTGCGCGGCACCCTCGAGGAGGCCGAGCCGCGCGGGCTGCCCGGCACGTACCTCAACGGGTTCTACGAGCAGCACGAACTCCCCTACGCCGAGGCGGGGTACGGCTATCCCGAAGAGGGCCAGACCGTCGTCAACGTGACCGACGGCAAGATCATCCGGCTGCTCGTCGAGGACGAGCCGCTGGACATGCGCTACGGCACGGCGACCAAGCACGACCGGGTGCTCGACTTCCGCAAGGGCACGCTCTGCCGCAGCACCGAGTGGTCGTCGCCGACCGGGCGGCGGGTGCGGGTGCGCACCGAACGGCTGGTTTCCTTCACCCAGCGCGCGATCGCCGCGATCCGGTACGAGGTCGAGCCGCTCGACGAGGACCTGCAGCTGGTCGTCCAGTCCGACCTGCTGGCCAACGAGCCGATCGAGTCCGACACGAGCGACCCGCGGGTGGCCGCCGCGCTGGAGTCGCCGCTGGTCGGCGAGTTCCACCGCGCCCACGAGTACAACGCCGTGCTGGTGCACCAGACCCGCCGCTCCGGGCTGCGGATGGCCGCGGCGATGGACCACAAGATCGAGGTGGACGACGGGATCCGCGCCCGCATCCACTCCGAGGAGGACCTCGCGCGGCTCACCGTCGCGGTCGACGTGCCGAAGGGCGGGCGGCTGCGCATCACCAAGTTCCTCGCCTACGGCTGGTCCGCGCAGCGCTCGGTGCCCGCGCTCCGCTCGCAGGTCGAGGCGGCGCTGGCGGGCGCGCGCCAGACCGGCTGGAAGGGCCTGGTCACCGAGCAGCGCGAGTTCCTCGACGACTTCTGGGCGACGTCGGACATCGAGATCGACGGGGATCCCGAGCTGCAGCAAGCGGTTCGCTTCGCGCTGTTCCACCTCCTGCAGGCCGGGGCCCGCGGCGAGAGCCGCGCGATCGCCGGCAAGGGGCTGACCGGCCCGGGTTACGACGGGCACGCCTTCTGGGACACCGAGTCGTTCGTCCTGCCGGTGCTCACCTACACGATGCCGGACGCGGCGCGCGACGCCCTGCGCTGGCGGCACTCCACAATGGACAAAGCGCGCGAACGCGCGCACCAGCTGGGGTTGCGCGGCGCGGCGTTCCCGTGGCGCTCGATCAACGGCGCCGAGTGCTCGGCCTACTGGCCGGCCGGCACGGCCGCGTTCCACGTCAGCGCGGACATCGCCGACGCCGTGCTGCGCTACCTCAACGCGACCGGCGACGACGAGTTCGAGCGGGACTACGGCACCGAGCTGCTGCTGGAAACCGCGCGGCTGTGGGCGTCGCTGGGCCACCACGACCGGCACGGCGCGTTCCGCATCGACGGCGTCACCGGGCCGGACGAGTACTCCGCGGTGGCGGACAACAACGTCTACACGAACCTGATGGCGAAGCGGAACCTGCTGGCCGCGGCGGAGTCCTGCCGGCGGCACGCGGACGTGGCGGCGCGGTTCGGCGTCGACGCCGTCGAACTGGACTCGTGGCGCGCGGCCGCCGCGGCGATGTTCCTGCCCTACGACCGGGAGCTCGGCGTGCACCCGCAGTCGGAGGGCTTCCTCGACCACGACGAGTGGGACTACGAGGGCACCGAGCTCGCGCAGTACCCGCTGCTGCTGCACTTCCCGTACTTCGACCTGTACCGCAAGCAGGTCGTGAAGCAGGCGGACCTGGTGCTGGCGCTGTACCTGTGCGGAGATTCGTTCAGCCCGGAGGAGAAGGCGCGCAACTTCGCCTACTACGAGGCCCGGACCGTGCGTGACTCGTCGCTTTCGGCGGGGACGCAGTCGGTGGTCGCGGCCGAGGTCGGGCACCTCGACCTGGCCTACGACTACCTCGCCGAAGCCGCGCTGACCGACCTGCACGACGTGCACAACAACGTCCGCAACGGCCTGCACATGGCGTCGCTGGCCGGGGCGTGGCAGGGCGCCGTGGCCGGGTTCGGCGGCCTGCGCGACCACGGCTCGACGCTCGCGTTCGCGCCGCGGCTGCCGGCGCAGCTGGACCGGATCACGTTCCGCCTGATGTTCCGCGAGACCCGGTTCCAGGTCGAGATCGACGCCGACCAGGCCACCTACCACGTGCTGGCCGGCGAGCCCATCGAAGTGCTGCACCACGGCGAGCGCGTCCGGATCACCGCCGAGCCCCGGCGTCTCCCGATCCCGAAGATCGACGCCGGCGACCCGCCGAAGCAGCCGCCGGGGCGCGCCCCGATGCGCCGCGACTCGGAAAAGGTGCGTCAGTACGCGGAACCGACCAACCCGGTCACTCCGGAAGGTCGCTGACGACGTCACGCCCGGGCGGGGCCGGCACGTCTTCGGTCCCGCCCGGGTTGACGTCCGGGTCCGGCGCTGTCGGCACGTCGTGGGTCAACGAGCCGGGGGTCGGGAGCTTCGGGAGCTCTTCGTCTTCGTCGTCGCGGGTGTGACTGCTCTGCTGCTGGCTCATGCTTCCGGCATACCCGGTTTTCCCGGCCACGACCAGGGGTCAGGCCGCGGGCAGGCTGGTGGCCGCGGCCATCGCCTTGTCCTGCAGGCTCAGCAGCAGGCCGTCCCGGGTGGACCACGGGCAGATCGACATCTTGCCGCCGGCCACCGTCAGCAGGGACTCCGCCACGATCGCGCCCGCCAGGGCCTGGTGGGCGCGGCTGCGGGAGATGCCCGGCAGCTGGGCGCGCTTGGACGGCGGCAGCGCAGTGAGCCGCGGGATCCAGGCGCGCAGGTCGTCGAGCCGCAGTTCGCGGCGCCGCCCCGGCCGGGCGCCGGACAGCCGGGCGAGCTGCTGCAGCACCTTCGAGCAGCCGACGACCCACGGGTCTTGGACGCCCGCGGCGCCGAGCGTGGTCGTCACGACGTCGAGGGCGTGCGCGCGCAGCGCCTTGACCTGTTTGCCCGACACCTTCTCGCTCGGCAGCCAGTCCCGGGTCATCGACCGGGCGCCCAGCGGCAGCGAACGGGCGAACGACGCCGTCTCGCCGCAGCCGGCGGCCAGCTCGACCGTGCCGCCGCCGATGTCGAGCACCAGCAGCGGGCCGGCCGACGCGCCGTACCAGCGGCGAGCGGCCAGGTAGGTCAGCTCCGCTTCGCGCGGACCGGAGAGGAAGCGCAGCTCGACGCCGGTTTCGCCGGCGACGTGCCGGACGACCTCGGCGGCGTTGGCCGCGTCGCGGATCGAGGAGGTCGCCAGCGGGTAGACGCTGCGCACGCCGGCGCGGTAGGCCATGGTCATGCCCGCGGCGACGGCGGCCGTGATGGCCGCGACGCCCTGGTCGGTGAGCCGGCCGCGGTCGTCGAGCTCACGGTCGAGACGCAGCCGCGTCTGGTGGTTCAGCAGCGGCTCGCGCGGTGAGCCGTCGATCGGCACCACGACCAGCCGGGCGCTGAAGGACCCGACGTCCAGCACGCCCACCGCGGGCTCGTCGATTTTTCGCACAGCGCGGCGCACCTCACTTTCCCGGCAGTGGATATCCCCAGTCCGACTGCATCAAACATCTAATGATGTCCGATCTCGTACCGATTTGCCGGACCTTGACGGATTGCACCCTGACAGACGTGCCTTCTTGACAAGAAGGTCACAGCGGGATGACCCGATCGAGTGAACGAGCCTAGCAGTGGACACGATTCGGTAACGCCACCCCGTCCCAGCGCGATTAATCGGACATCAAAACCGGTGCGGAGCAGGCGAAAGTGACCGAACGACCGACACGGCGATCCGAGCTCGTGCGGCCGGCCGCAGCCGTGCTCGCGGTCGTGGCCGGGCTCGGCTGCGTGCTGCTCGGCGTCACGACCGTGTTGACCCCCGTAACGTCGGTCACACCCGGCGCGCCGGCGGTGAACGGGCCCGCGGTTCTCGGGTCCGGCGCCCCGCCGGTCGCCCTCCGGGTCCCGTCGCTCGGCCTGGTGCTGAACCACCTGATCGGCCTCGGCCACGTCGGCGGCGGCCGCCGCGAGCAGCCCGGCACGGCGCTCGGTGTGGGCTGGTTCACCGACGGCCCGGCCCCGGGCGCGCCGGGGGTGGCGGTGCTGTCCGGGCACGCGGGCTTCGGGTACACGAGCGGCAGTTTCGCCCGGCTCGGCAAGCTCGAGCGCGGCGCGATGATCATCATCGGCGCCGAGGACGGCCGCGAGTCCCGGTTCACCGTTCGTAAGACGGCGCTGTATCCGGCGGACGAGCCGGACAGCACGTTGGTTGCGCCCGAGGGGACGGGACCGGAGCTGCGGCTGATCACCAGCGACGGCGTGAACGACACGGCCGGTTTGGGCGCGGCGCGGGTTGCGGTGTCGGCGGTGCCGGTCTGATTGGATCGACGGCCTGCACGTCCGGGCGGCGGGTGCGGGTGGGATTGCCTTGCGCGGTGGCGGAGTGCGCGGCTAGTGCCTCGGCCACCGCAACCCCTCGGTCCGGAGCCGCACGGATTGCGCGGCACCGGATTCCCGCCTCAGTCGATCAGCAGCCGCAGCCCCGGCGCCGCAAGGATTGCCCGCCTGCGGCAAAGTGCGCAGCTGGCGCCTCGGCAACCGCAACCCGGCGTTGCGAGGGTTTCGCGGCGCCGCCCCACCTCAGTCGATCAGCTCCCGCAGCTGGGACACCCCGGCCACCCGCGCCTCGCGGCCCGGCTGCAGCGGGTTGACGATGAGCGTCGATGCGCCGGCCTCCTTGAACGCCGCCACCCGCTCGCGCACGTAACCCGCCGGGCCGACCAGGGAAATCGCGCGCAGGAGCTCGATCGGCACCGCCGCCGCGGCCTCTTCCTTCTTGCCGTCGAGGTAGAGGTCCTGGATCAGCTTCGCCTCGGCCTCGTAGCCGTAGCGGCACGCCAGGTCGTTGTAGAAGTTCTTGCCGCGCGCGCCCATTCCGCCGACGTACAGGGCCACGACCGGGCGCACCTGGTCGAGCAGCCCGTCAACGTCGTCGCCGATCGCGAGGGCGACCGTGACGAACGTGTCCAGCTCGCCCAGCGCCGGGTCGCGCTTGGCCCTTCCCTCGGCCAGGGACTCGCCCCAGACGTCGGCGGCCTTCTCCGGGTGGAAGAAGATCGGCTGCCAGCCCTCGGCGATCTCCGCGGTGAGCGCGACGTTCTTCGGCCCGAGCGAGGCCAGCAGCACCGGGATGCGCTCGCGCACCGGGTGGTTGATCAGCTTCAGCGGCTTGCCCAGGCCGGTGCCCTGCTCCGGCGGCAGCGGGATCGTGTAGTGCTTGCCGTCGTGGACCACGCGTTCGCGGCGCCACACCTGGCGGCAGATCTCGACGATCTCGCGGGTGCGGGCCAGCGGCGCGTCGTACTTCACGCCGTGGAAGCCCTCGATGACCTGCGGGCCGGACGCGCCGAGGCCGAGGATGAACCGCCCGTCGGAGACGAAGTCGAGCCCGGCCGCGGTCATCGCGGTGAGGGTCGGCGTGCGGGTGTAGATCTGGAAGATGCCGGACGCCAGCTGCACGCGCTCGGTCTTCGCCGCGAGGTAACCGAGCTGGCTGACGGCGTCGAACGAGTACGCCTCCGGCACGAAGGCGACGTCGAGGCCGGCCTTCTCCAGTTCGACGATGTCCGCGACGCTGTCGGCGAAGCCTCCGGCGTAGTTGATCGCGGTCCCGATCCGCATGTCCACCTCCGTTGCTGAGCAAGCGCTTAGTCGGATCCTAACGGGAGACTCCGGTCACCACCCGGGCGATGTGCGGCCCGCCACTCAGCGGCCGGTGAGGGTGCGGACCACCAGCTCCGCCGACGCCCCGGCGCCCAGCGTCGTCCCGGCGTAGCGGACGTCGGCGGCGAGCGTGCCGGCCGGCGGTTCGTCCCGGACCGTGAGCCACACCGTGACCATCAGCAGCCAGCGCACGATCAGGTAGCCGAACAGCAGGACCCCGACGAGCGTGCCGAACGTCGCGACGGCCGGGGACCGGCCGAGGATGTGCAGGTAGAGGCCGCCGGCCTGCTGGATCGCGCCGAGCCCGAGCGCGGCGGCCCCGGCCGGGCGCAGCGTCGAGCGCAGCGGCAGGGGCGTGCGGGGCAGCCGGGCGAGGCACCAGGCGATCACCAGCCAGTTCGCGGCGAGCCCGAGCAGCAGTGACCCCGCGACGAGCACAACGTGCGCGAACCCGCCGTCCAGCCCGGTCAGGCGCAGCAGCCAGCTGCCGGCGGCGCCGGTGAGCGCCGCGAGCCCGAAGGACACGGTCATCGCCAGCCCGACCCCGGCGAGCACGAAGACGTCGGCGACGATGCCGCGCACCAGTGGCCGCGGGGTCCGTTCCTGGCCGAGCATCGCGGTGACGGCGTCGCGGACGTTGCTGATCCAGCTCCAGCCCGAGTACGCGGCCACGGCCAGCGCGAGCAGCCCGATCCGGCCGCGCTCCCCGACGACGGTGTGCACGACGCCGGTGACCTGACCCGCCAGCTCGGGCGGCAGCGAGGCGCGGATGACCTGGTCGAGCTCGGCGGCGAGCAGCCGGTCGCCGGCCAACACAAAGCCGGCCACCGAGACGGCGACCATGATCATCGGCACGAGCGCCAGCAGGCTGAAGAAGGTGACGGCGGCGGCGTAGTGGTCGCCGTCGCGTTCCCGGTAACACGCCAACGTCGCCCCGCACCGCCGGAGCGGCCTGCCCAGCACGGCCTTCACCGCTCCACGTCCCACTCGCCGACCCTCTCATCCGCGTCCGTCCTTCGCAGTCCGGACACCGCCGACGGGGGATCGTCACGGCCTCAGCCGGGAACCACCGTCCCCCGCACGTCGCCGAACCCGATCCGCGTGCCGCCCGGACCCGGCGCGGTCGCGCTGATCACGACCTCGTCGCCGTCCTCCAGGAACGCGCGGGTGCCGCCGTCCGGCAGCTCGAACGGCTCGCGCCCGCCCCACGACAGCTCCAGCAGCGATCCGCGCTGGTTCCGCTCCGGGCCGGTCACCGTGCCCGAGGCGTACAGGTCCCCCGTGCGCAGGCTCGCGCCGTTGACCGTCAGGTGCGCCAGCTGCTGCGGGGCCGTCCAGTAGTGCGTGGCGAACGGCGGGCTCGACACGAGGTGCCCGTTCAGCCGGATCTCGATCGCCAGGTCCAGGCCCCACTTTTCGCCGGTGCGCAGGTATTCGAGCGGCTCCGGCTCCTGGGGCGGCCCGTCGACGCGCGCGTGCTCCAGCGCCGCCAGCGGGACGATCCACGGGGACACCGACGTCGCGAACGACTTGCCGAGGAACGGCCCCAGCGGCTGGGACTCCCAGGCCTGCAGGTCACGCGCGGACCAGTCGTTGACCAGGCAGACGCCGAAGACGTGCGCCTCGAAGTCCGATGTGGACACCGGCGTGCCCGGGACGGACGGGACGCCGACGACAAAACCCACTTCCGCCTCGACGTCCAATGAGCGCGACGGGCCGAACTCCGGGACTTCGGCGTCACGCGGCTTGCGCTGCCCGTTCGGGCGGACGACGGGGGTCCCGGACGTCACGACGGTGCCGGCCCGGCCGTGGTAGCCGATCGGCAGGTGTTTCCAGTTCGGCGACAGCTCGGCCGCGTCGGGGCGGAAGATCCTGCTCGCGTTGAGGGCGTGCTGCTCGCTCGAGTAGAAGTCGACGTAGTCGGCGACCTCGAACGCCAGGTGCGTGGTGACTTCGGTGAGCGGCACCAGGTGCGGCCGCAGCTGGTCGGCGTAGCGGGGTTCGGTCAGCCACTCGCGGACGCTCTCGCGGACCTCCCGCCAGGTGCCCGGCCCGGCGGCCAGCAGCGGGTTGAGCACCCCGGAGGTGAGCAGCGCGGCGAACGGCGCGGCCGTCTCCGCCGCGGCGGCCGTCAGGTCGAGCACGTGCTCCCCGACCGCCACCCCGATCCGGCGTTCGGGCCCGCCGGCGACGGAAAAGGCGCCGTAAGGCAGGTTGTCCAGGCCGAACGGCGTGGTGTCGGGCAGGTCGAGCCAGGTCACGTTCACTCCTCGTCCCGGGGCGCCGCGGCCCGCGCCGCCACCCAGTCGGCCACCACGTCCGCCAGCACCGGGATGGGCAGGGTTCCGTGGCCCAGCACCGTGTCGTGGAACTCGCGGATGTCGAACCGCTCGCCCAGCGCCTGCTCGGCTTCGGCGCGCAGGCGTTCGAACTCCAGGCGGCCGACCATGTACCCGAGCGCCTGCGCGGGGTGGCCCGCGTAGCGGTCGATCTCCGCTTCGATCTCGATCCGGGCCATCGGGGTGTGCTCGACGAGGTAGTCGACCGCCCGCTGCCGGCTCCAGCCCAGCGCGTGCAGGCCGGTGTCCACCACCAGCCGCGCCGCGCGCATCGAATCCTGGGTCAGCAGGCCGAGCCGCGCGACGTCGTCGGAGTACAGGCCCATCTCGTCCGCGAGGCGCTCCGCGTAGAGGCCCCAACCTTCGGCGTATGCGTTGAACATCGCGAGCCGGCGCAACAGCGGGACGCCGGTCAGCTGCTGCGCGAGCGTCACCTGGAAGTGGTGCCCCGGCACGGCTTCGTGGAACGCGATCGCCTCGCCCAGCGTCCGCTGCCGCTGGTCGGCCTCGTGGGTGTTGGCGTAGTACGTTCCCGGTCGAGAGCCGTCCAGCGACGCCTCGATGTAGTACGCGATCGAGCCGCTCGCCGCCTCCGCCGCGGGCACCGGCGCGACCGCGCACCGCTGTTCGGGAAGCCGGCCGAACCACTGCGGCGCCACGGCTTCCGCCCGCTCGATCGTCGCCCGGGCGGCGGCCAGGAGCTCCTCGCCGTCGCGCCAGCGCAGCGCCGGATCGGTCCGGATCCGGTCGAAGATCTCCGCGAGATCGGTGGTGCCGAACACTTTGCCGCCGACTTCGCGGTACTCCTCGGCGAGCCGGTCGATGATCGCGAGCCCGGTGTCGTGCAGCTCCTGGGCCGTGCGCTCGGTTGTCGTCTCGGCGCGGATCAGCGCCGCGTACCGCTCCGGCCCGCCCGGCAGGTCACCGATCCCCGGGGACGTCTCGGGGCGCGCGACCGGCACCACCTCCGACGCCAGGAAGTCCCGGTACCGCGCGTAAGCGGGCCGCACGACTTCGGCCAGCAGGCGGTCTCGTTCGGCTTCGAGCCCCTGGACGGGCACCTTCAGCGGGTCGTTCTCCGGGTCGTCCAGGTAGCGCCCGACATACCCGACGCCGATGCGCGCCAGGAACTCCGGCGGGGTGAACCCCTCGGCGAGCGTCGCCCGCTGCCGCTCGATCAGCTGGTCCAGGTAGGTGCCGACGGCGGCCAGGCGGGTCAGGTAACCGCGGGCCTTGGCCTCGTCGTCGAGCACCGCCTGCGGCAGCATCATCAGCAGCTCGAGCGCCGGCGCGGCCATCCCGTCGCTCACCGCGATGTCGGCCCGGCGCGAGTCGTGCACGTCGATCTGCGTGCGCGCCTGCCAGATCACGACGTCACGGGTGACGCGCTCGGCGGCGGACGCCGGCTCGAGCGCCTCCGCACGCGTGATGATCGCGGCGAACCCGGCGCGGTGCCGCACGGCCGCCTCGGCGGTCTGGTCGGCGAGCCGGTCGTGGGTGCCCGGCAGGCCGTAGAGCGACGGCCACAGCGGCTGGGCCTCGAACATCAGCTTCAGGCATTCGTCGGCGAGGGAGTCCGGCGTGTCACGGCGGCTCGCCACCCAGTCGGCGACCACGCCGGACAGCACCGGCAGCGGCAGGGTGCCGCTGCCGAGCACGACGTCGTGGAACTCGCGGATGTCGAACCGCTCGCCCAGCGCGCTCTCCGCGTCGGCCCGCAGCCGCTGGATCTCCAGCCGCCCGACCATGTACCCGAGCGCCTGCCCCGGGTTGGCCACGTACCGGTCGATCTCGGCCTCGATCTCCAGCCGCGCCATCGGTGTGTGCTCGACGAGGTAGTCGACCGCCCGCTGCCGGCTCCACCCGAGCGCGTGCAGCCCGGTGTCGACGACCAGGCGGCCGGCGCGCATCGAGTCCTGGGTGAGCATGCCCAGCCGCGAGACGTCGTCGGAGTACAGGCCCATCTCGTCCGCGAGCCGCTCGGCGTAGAGGCCCCAGCCCTCGGCGTAGGCGTTCACGCTCGCGATCAGGCGCAGCAACGGCAGCCCGGTGAGCCCCTGCGCGAGGCACTGCTGGAAGTGGTGCCCCGGCACGGCTTCGTGGAACGCCACGGCCTCGCTGGTGAACCGCGGCCGCTTCCCGGCCTCGTGGGTGTTGGCGTAGTAGACACCCGGGCGCGTGCCGTCGAGCGACGGCCGCAGGTAGTACGCGATCGTGCCGCTGGTGGCCTCGGCCGCGGGCACCGGCGCGACCTCGCACCGCTGCTCCGGAACCCGGGAGAACCATTGGGGCGCCACGGCTTCCGCGCGGGTGATGGCCGCGCGGGCCCCCGCCAGCAGCTCTTCGCCGTCGCGCCAGCGCAGCGCCGGGTCGGTCCGGATCCGGTCGAAGATCTCCGCGAGATCGGTGGTGCCGAACAGCTTCGCCCCGACCTCGCGGTATTCCTCGGCGAGACTGTCGATCAGCGCGAGCCCGGTGTCGTGCAGGTCCTGCGCCGTGCGCTCGGTCGTCGTCTCGGCGCGGATCAGCGCCGCGTACCGCTCCGGCCCGCCGGGCAGCTGCCCGATGCCCGGCTCGGTTTCGGGGCGGGCCACCGGCGCGACCTCGTCGGCGAGGAACGCCCGATAACGCGCGTACGCCGGGTGGACGACGTCAGTGAGCAAGCGGTCGCGTTCGGCTTCGAAGCCTTCGAGCGCGTACGACGGTGTCACCCGCAACGGGTCGCTCTCCGGCGCGCCCAGGTAGCGGTCGAGGTAGGCGACGCCGGCGCGCACCAGGAAGTCCGGCGGTACGAGCCCCTCGCCCACCGCGGCCCGCTGCCGGACCACAAGCGCGTCGAGGTACTCCCCCACCCCGGCGAGCCGGGCCAGGTAACCGGCCACCTTCAGCTCGTCGTCCAGCACCGTCTGCGGCAGGTACAGCAGCAGCTGCAGCGCGGGCGCGCCGAGCCCGTCGCTGACCGCGAAGTCGGCGCGGCGGGAGTCGATCGTGTCGATCTCGGTCCGCGCCTGGGAAACCACGACGTCCCGCGTGACCCGCTCGGCGGCGGTCAGCCCGGCCGGGTCGATCGCCTCGGCGCGCGCGGCGATCGCCACGTAGCCGGCGCGGGCCCGGGTTTCGGCCTCGGCCGACGGGTCGGGCAGCCGGTTGTGCGCCCCCGGCAGGCCGTACACCGACGGGGCGATCGGCTGCCGCTCGAAGTTCAGCGCCACCAGCTCGTCGGCCAGCCGGTCGGGCGTGTCCCCCTGGCCCGCCACCCAGTCCGAGACGACCTTCGCCAGCGCGGACAGCGGCAGCATGCCGTGCCCGAGCACGACGTCGTGGAAACCGCGGATGTCGAACCGCTCGCCGAGCGCCTGCTCGGCTTCGGCCCGCAGCCGCTGGATCTCCAGCCGCCCCACCATGTACCCGAGCGCCTGCCCCGGCCAGCCGATGTACCGGTCGATCTCCGCTTCGATCTCCAGCCGCGCCATCGGCGTGTTTTCCACGAGGAAGTCGATCGCCCGCTGCCGGCTCCAGCCGAGCGCGTGCAGCCCGGTGTCGACGACGAGCCGGCCCGCGCGCATCGAATCCTGTGTCAGCAGGCCGAACCGGGCGACGTCGTCGGAGTAGAGGCCCATCTCGTCGGCCAGCCGCTCGGCGTAGAGCCCCCAGCCCTCGGCGTAGGCGTTGAACATGCCGACCCGCCGCAGCAGCGGCAGGTCCGTCAGCTCCTGGGCCAGGCTGAGCTGGAAGTGGTGCCCCGGCACGGCTTCGTGGAACGCGATCGCCTCGCTGGTGAACCGCGGCCGCTTCTCGGCTTCGTGGGTGTTGGCGTAGTAGGTGCCCGGGCGGGTGCCCTCGAGCGACGGCGGCAGGTAGTACGCGATCGTGCCGCTCGCCGCGTCCGCTTCGGGCACCGGCGCGACTTCGCACTTCTCCGCGGGGAGGTGCGAGAACCATTGCGGCGCCACGGCTTCCGCCCGCGCGATGGCGTCACGGGCTGCGGCAAGCAGCTCCTCACCGTCCCGCCAGCGCAGGGCCGGGTCGGTGCGCAGGCGTTCGAAGATCTCGGCGAGATCGGTGGTGCCGAACACCTTCCCGCCCAGTTCGCGGTACTCCTCCGCGAGCTTCCCGATGATCGCCAGCCCGGTGTCGTGCAGGTCCTGCGCCGTGCGCTCGGTCGTCGTCTCGGCCCGGATCAGCGCGGCGTAGCGCTCGGCGCCGCCCGGCAGGTGGCCGATCCCGGGCTCGGTGTCGGGCCGCCCCACCGGTTCGACCTCGGTGCGCAGGAAGTCGCGGTAGCGCGTGTAGGCCGGGTGGACGACCTCGGTGAGCAGGCGGTCGCGTTCGGCTTCGAACCCCTCGACCGCAGCCGTCGTCCCGACCTTCAGCACGTCGGTGTCCGCCGCCGCGAGGTAACGGTCGATGTACTCGACGCCGACCCGGGCCAGGAACGCCGGCGGCACGAGCCCCTCGGCGAGGCTCGCGCGCTGCCGCTCGGTCAGCGCGGCAAGGAACGGTTCGATCGCGGCGAGCCGGGCCAGGTAGCCGCGCGCCTTCCGGTCGTCGTCCAGCTTGTAGTAGGGCAGGTACATGAGCAGCCCCAGCGCGGGTGAGGTGAACCCGTCGCTGACGGCGATGTCGGTCGCCCGCGACCCGAGCCGGTCCGCCTCGGTTTCCGCGGCGGCGGCCACGACTTCGCGGGTCACGGCCTCCTCCGCCGTCATGCCCTCGGCCGGCAGGGCCCGCGCGCGGGCCGCGAGACTGGTGTAGGCGGCGTGGAAACGCTCCTGCGCCGCCCGGGACTGGTCGCCGAGGCGGTCGTGGTCACCGGGCAGGCCGAGGACGGACGGGTGCAGCGGCTCCTGCTCGAACGTCAGCGTGACGAGCTCGTCCGCCAGGCCGTTCGCCGTGTCACCGTGCCCGGCCACCCACTCGTCGACGACGGAGGCGAGCACCGGCAGCGGCAGCGCGCCGCCGGAGAGCACGACGTCGTGGAACGCGCGGACGTCGAACCGGGAGCCGAGCCGCTGCTCGGCGCGGGTGCGGATCCGCTGGATCTCCAGCCGCCCCACCATGTACGCCAGCGCCTGGCCGGGCCACGCGATGTAGCGGTCGACCTCGGACTCGATCTCGGGCAGCGCCTCCGGGGTGTGCTCGACCAGGTAGTCCACGGCCTGCTGCCGGGTCCAGCCCAGCGCGTGCAGGCCGGTGTCGACGACCAGCCGGCCCGCCCGCAGCGAGTCGCCGGTCAGCATGCCGAGGCGCGCGACATCGTCGGAGAAGAGGCCCATCTCGTCGGCGAGGCGCTCGCTGTAGAGCCCCCAGCCCTCGACGTAGGCGGTGAACATGCCGATCCGCCGCAGCAGCGGCAGCCCGGTGAGGCCCTGCGCGGTGCTGAGCTGGAAGTGGTGCCCCGGCACGGCTTCGTGGAACGCGATCGTCTCGGCCGGGTGCCGCAGCCGCTCGGTGGCCTCGTGGGTGTTCGCGAAGTAGATGCCGGGCCGGGAGCCGTCGTCGGCCGGCCGCAGGTAGTACGCCGCGGGCGCGCCGGGCGCGACCTCCGCCGGCACCGCCTCGACGGTGCACGGCTGCGGCGGGATCCGGCCGAACCACTTCGGCGCCTCGGCGGTGGCCCGGGCGACGGCCGAGCGGGCGGTGTCGAGCAGCTCCTCGGCGCTGGTCCAGCGCAGGGCCGGGTCGGTGCGCAGCCGCGCGAAGATCTCCGCCAGGTCGTCGGTGCCGAACACCCTGAGCCCCAGCTCGCGGTACTCGACGGCCAGCGACTCGATGACGTCGAGGCCGGTCTGGTGCAGCTGCGCCGGGGTCAGGTCGGTGGTCGTGTGGACCCGGGCGAGCCGCGCGTATGCCGCTTCGCCGCCCGGCAGCGCGGAGAGGCCGGGACGGTCAGCCGGCCGCCCGTGCGGCTTCACCTCGGTGAGGAGGAACTCGCGGTACTCGGCGAACGCGGGCCGGACGACGTCGGTGAGCAGCTCGTCACGCCGGCGCTCGAACTCCTCGTCCGGCGCCGGCTGGCGGCGCAGCGGGTCGGCGGCAGGCTCGGCGAGGTAGCGGTCGAGGTGCGCGACCGCGGCGTCGACCAGGTGGGCCACCGGGACCAGGCCGTCGGTGATGCCCTCGGTGTGCCGGCGCGCGGCCTGGCGCAGGTACTCCGGGACCGCCGCGAGCCGCCCGAGCTGCGCCTCCGCCGTCTCGCCCGCCGTCACGGGGGTCATCGGCAGGTTCAGGAGCAGGGTCGCCGCGGGCCCGATGGAGAGGTCGGTGACGGTGAACTCGGCCGTCCGGGCGTCGATCACCGCGATGCGGGCCTCGGCGGAGGTGATCAGGACGTCCCGGGTGACGCGGTCCTCGGCCGCCAGGCCCTCGGTCCCGAGCGCGCGCGCCCGCTCCAGGACCGCCGCGATCCGGGCCCGGGACGCCTGCTCGGCTTCGGCCGACAAGTCCGGCAAACCGGTCGCCGCCGGGCGGACGCCCAGCACCGCCGGCGTCAGCGGATCGGCGGCGAACAGCGCTTCGACGAACTCGTCGGCGAGTTCGGTGACCGCGGTCATGACGGGACCCCCAGCTATCGGTGTGTGCTCCCGGCCGACCCTAACGGAGATCACCGACAAGAACGGCCGGTCGTTCGCCGGGGGCGGACGGCCTCGGCGCGACCGGCGGGGCGACGCGGTAGCGTTCACCGAGTGGCCGTGACCGATCCCGTGGACATCCGCCTGCTCGCCGCGCTCGCCGACCTCGGCAAGGCCGCGGTGCACGAGCTCGCGGCCAAGGTCGGCATGGATCCCCGCGAGGTCGCCTACCGGCTGGTCGCCCTGTCCGGCAGCGGGCTCCCGCTGCTCGTCGGCGTCGAAAGCGACCCGAACGGCCTGCGCGCGGCCATCGCCGGCGCGCCGCCGTCGTGGGCGAACCGGCCACCCGCGGCGCCGCAGTTCCCGCCGTCGCAGCCGGTGCCGCAGCAGCCGCCGATGCCCCCGGGTCCGGGTCCGCAGGGCGTGCCGTCCGGTCCGTACAACGTCCAGGGTGCGCCGTCGGGGCCGTACAACGTGCAGGGTGCGCCGTCCGGGCCGTACAACGTCCAGGGCACGCCGTCCGGGCGGTACCCCGGCCCGCCGCCCCGGCCCCCTCAGCAACAGCCGCCGCGTCCGCCGCAGCAGCAGTTCGCGCCGCCGCCGGTGCCGCTCGACCCGTCCGTCAGCACGTGGGGCCTGCCGCAGACGGCGTCGTGGGCCCGCGGTGACGAACCCCCGCGCACCGGCGCTCCCGGCGGCAAGCAGGGCCGGCTCGGCCAGGTCATGGAGACCCAGGGCCTGGAAGGCGAACAGCTGTCGGTGCAGCTGCTGGAGGTCCAGGACCCGGCGGACTTCCTCTTCAGCGCGGCCGGCTACCGCCTGGAGAACGGTGAGCGCTCGGTGGTCGTGCACACCGAGATCACCAACCGCGGCGCGATCCCGTTCGCCTCACTGCCGGACAACTACCTCGAGCTGCTCGCCGCCGACGGCACGGCGATCGGCAAGGCGCCGGTGTCGCTGACGTCGCGGCCGCCGCACAAGATCGGCGTCAAGCCGGGCGAAACCCTGGGTGGCCACACGGTGTACGTGCTCCCGGACACCACCCGCGTGGTCTCGGTCCGCTGGAGCCCGCGGCCGGAGCCGGACGAGCGCACGCTGACCTGGTCGATCGACGACTAGTAACTCTCGTCCTGCAGGATCTTCAGCGCGTTCGCCAGGTCTTCCGGGTACTCCGACTCGAACTCGACCCAGCGGCCGTCCGCCGGGTGCGCGAACGCCAGCGTCTTCGCGTGCAGCCACTGGCGGCTCAGGCCGAGGTGGCGGGCCAGGACCGGGTCCGCGCCGTAGGTGAGGTCACCGACGCACGGGTGCTTCAGGGCCGAGAAGTGGACGCGGATCTGGTGCGTCCGCCCGGTTTCGAGCTTGATGTGCGCGAGCGACGCCGCGCGGAACGCCTCGACGACCTCGTAGTGCGTCACGCTCGGGCGGCCGCCCTGGACCACTGCGAACTTGTAGTCGTGGCGCGGGTGACGGTCGATCGGGGCGTCGATCGTGCCGCGGGTCGGGTCCGGGTGGCCCTGCACGATCGCGTGGTAGCCCTTGTCGACCGTGCGCTCCTTGAACGCGCGCTTCAGCACGGTGTACGCGTGCTCGCTCTTGGCCACGACCATCACGCCGGTCGTGCCCGCGTCGAGCCGGTGCACCACGCCCTGGCGCTCGGCCGCGCCCGACGTCGCGATGCGCAGGCCGGCCGCGGCGAGGCCGCCGACGACGGTCGGGCCGGTCCAGCCCGGGCTCGGGTGCACGGCGACGCCGACCGGCTTCGAGATCACGACGATGTCGTCGTCGTCGTGCAGGATCTTCATGCCCTCGACGGGCTCGGCGACGATCTCGACCGGGTTCGCCGGCTCGGGCAGCGTGACTTCCAGGAGCCCGCCCGCGGCCAGCCGGTCGGACTTGCCCGCGGGGCGCCCGTCCAGCAGGACGTCGCCCGATTCGGCCAGTTCGGCCACCACCGTGCGGGAGAGGCCGAGCATCTTCGCGAGACCGGCGTCCACGCGCATCCCGTCGAGCCCGTCGGGCACCGGGAGCATCCGCGAGCTCACGCCTGGTCCTCCTGTGCTTCGGCCTTCTTCTTGTCCTTGGTCGACGTGCCGTCGTAGTCCTTGCCCAGCAGCGACAGCAGCACGATGAGCGCGCCGCCGACGCAGATCGCCGAGTCGGCGATGTTGAAGATCGCGAAGCCCTTGCCGTTGGGGGCGAACGCCGAGATGAAGTCGACGACGTGGCCCTGCAGGCCGCCCGGCGGGCGGAAGATCCGGTCGGTGAGGTTGCCCAGCGCCCCGGCCAGCACCAGCCCGAGACCGATCGCCCAGCCGATCGAGCGCAGCCGCCGCGACAGCCAGATGATCGCGATGACGACGGCGAGCGCGACCAGCGCCAGCACCCACGTCATCCCGGTCGCCATCGAGAACGCGGCGCCCGGGTTGCGGATCACCTGCAGGTAGATCAGCCCGCCGAGGATCCGGACCGGCTCCTTGCCCTCCAGGTTCGCGACGACCAGGTTCTTCGTCACCAGGTCGATCGCCCAGAGCACGACCGCGACCGCGAACACCCAGCCGACACGGCGCTTCGGCAGCAGCGGCTTCGCCGGGACCTCGGGGTTCTCCGGCGCGTCGGCCACGGGGTCGGGCGCCGCTTCGGCGGCGGCTTCGGTCTCGGGTTCGGAGTGGCTGGGCTCGGTGCTCACCGGTCCATTGTCCACGCCTGGTCAGGGTGCGTCGGCGGCAGTGTCGCGGGGACGCCGGAGGAGGACCGCGAACGCCGCGGCGAACAGCGCGCTCGCCGCGGTCAGCGCCCCCGTCACCGGGGTCGGCAACAGCACGCTGACCAGCGCGAACACCACGCTCACCGCGAGCACGAACCAGCTGCGCTCGTAGGCGGCCAGCACCAGCAGTCCCAGGGCCGCGACGAGCGCGCCCCGGACGTCGCCGGGCAGCCGCAGCTCCACGGCGCCGAGCAGGTCGAGCAGCGGGACGGTGGCGAGCGCGGCCAGGGTGCCGAGCACGAACCGGACGGGCCGCGGCGGGGTGCCGGCGCGGCGCAGGTGCAGCCAGTACCAGCCGGCGACGGCGAGCACCACGCACGCGAGGCCGGCGAGCCAGCCGAGCCCCGCGGGCGGCACGACGTTCGTCGCGTAGACGTCGGTGGAGTACCACCCCGTGCCCCCGACCCCGCCGGTGCCGAGCCCGACCCCGGACAGGTCCTGGGGCAGCTCGTAGGCGCGCGAGTGCACGAACTGGCCGGCCTCCGGCGTTTCCGGGACCAGGGCGACCACCGCCATCACGAGCTGCGCGAACCCCAGTGCGGCCAACGGGAACCAGTAGTCGCGCGATCTCCCCATCGGGGCAGGATAGCGCCCGCCAGCAGGACGCCGGCCGAGATCAGCACACCGGGCAGGTCCGCGACGAGGACGGCGACCGCCCCGGAAAGCACGGCGGTGGCGAGGATAAACGGACTGCGTTCCCACCCCGCGACGACGGCGAGGCCGAGCGTCGCGAGGATCGGGCCCCGGGCCGTGGCGTCGAGGCCGAACCAGCTGTAGGCGAGCAGATCCAGCAGCGGCACCGCGAGCACGACGCCGGCGGCGGCCAGCACTGCGGCTTTCGCGCCGAGCCGCCGGGCGTACCCGGCGACCACCGCGAGGAACGCGGCGATGAGCGCCCACTGCCAGGCCACCCCGATCCCACCGCGGTAGGCGATCACCGTGTCGGAAATACTGAGGAACTGCTGCGGGCCACCGTGGTCGTCGACGGTGAGCCCGAAAACACTCTGGTACGACGGCGCGGCCGGCGCGAAGTGCGACGCCAGCTCGGCGGTCACGGCCGAGCGGCGGAACAGCTCGACCGTGACCAGGACCAGCTCGGCAAAACCGAGCAGTGCCAACGAAACCCCGTGCCTCCCCATCGGCCCAGGCTAGCGCTCAGCAGAACGGCGGCAGCTCCCGCGGGTCGCCCACCGGCGCCCAGCGGCCGTCCACCTTCGTGTACTCCCAGCGCGCGCCGCGGGCGACGATCTGGCGCAGCGCCAGCACCACGCGGTCGACGTGCTCCTCGGTGCTGCCGAGGCCGAGGCTGACGCGCACCGCCTGCCGGCCGTCACCGCCGGCGACACCGATGAGCCGCTTCGCCGCGATGTGGGCGCAGAACGCACCGTCGCGCACGCCGATGCCGTACTCGGCCGACAGCACGGCCGCGAGCCAGCCGGGGTCGAAGCCGTCGACGACGAAGCTGACCGTGCCGACGCGGTCGACCGGCGCGTCGAACAACCGCAGCTCGGCGCAGCCGGGGATGCTCTCCAAACCCTTGCGCAGCCGGGTGAGCAGGGCCTGCTCGTGCGCTTCGACCGCGGCCCAGTTGCGGCTCAGGGTTTCGCAGGCGACATCGAGCGCGTACACGCCGACAGTGTTGGGCGAGCCCGCTTCGTGGCGCTCGGGCCCGTCGTTCCAGACCACGGCGTCGTCGGTGACGAGCTTGGTCGCGCCGCCGCCGGCGAGGTACGGCTGGGCGGCGCGCAGCCAGTCGGCGCGGCCGATCAGCGCGCCGGCGCCGAATGGCGCGTACAGCTTGTGGCCGGAGAGGGCGACGTAGTCGACGTCCAGCTCCTTGATCGAGACGCGGCGGTGCGGGGCGAGCTGGGCGGCGTCGAGCGCGATGCGGGCGCCGTGTTTCCGTGCCACCGCGGCGATTTCGGCGACCGGGAGCAGCTCACCGGTCACATTGGACGCTCCGGTGACGACCACCAGGCGCGGTCCTTCGGGGCAGCCGGCGAGCGCTTCGTCCACAGCGGACACCGCGGCGAGGCGGGTGCGCGGGGTCGGGATCCGCCGGACGTGCGGGCCCCGCCACGGAAGCAGCGCCGCGTGGTGCTCGGTGTCGAACACGACCACCGAGGTGCGCGGCGGGAGGCTGCGGGCGAGCAGGTTGAAGGAGTCCGTGGTGTTGCGCGTGAACACGACGGTGTCGGTCCGGCGCGCGCCGACAAACCGGCGCAGGGTGTCACGGGTGCGCTCGTAGAGCTTCGTCGACACCTGCGACGCGAAGCCCGCGCCGCGGTGGACGCTGGCGTACCAGGGCAGGAACTCGTCGACGGCGCCGCGGACGGCCTCCAGGCACGGCGCGCTCGCCGCGTGGTCGAGGTTGGCGTAGCCGATCTCGCCGCCGGTGACGAGCGGGACCCGCAGCGACGCGCCGGCGACGGCCGGGATTTCCTGCGGGACAACGGTTTCGACGAGCTCGACGGGAGCGACGGTGCTGGTGCGGTCGATGGCGAGAGTCATCGGTGCCTCCTCGGCAGTCCGGGGGACCCCGGCGAGGGGCCCGCGCTTGCCCGTCGCACGACGCGACCGGCCCGGTCTTCACCCGGGGCACCCCACCGCGGTAGGAGGGTTGCCGGCCAGCAAGCCGGGGCTTGACGCTGGCACTCATGACCTGGCTCGAAGGTAACCGAAACCGGACGCGGCGGCCAACCCCCGGTTCGCATTCTGAGACGCCGCTCACAGGACTGCGCAGGATGCGAGAAGGGTCAGAGCTTCGCGCGGAAGTGGCCCGGCAGCTGCGTGACGGCGTTGTCCGCGAGGTGCGTCGCGGTGCCCTGGTACTGCTCGGATCCGGCGGTGAAGCGCCAGCCGCCCAGGGTCTTCCCGTCGACCGGCTCGCCGTGGGCCGCGGCGACCGCCGTCGAAACCTCGGCGAAGGACTTGCCGTCCCAGTTCGCCGCCGGGGCGTCCGGCAGCGTCCAGAGCGTGAAGTGGACGTGCGCGCCGGTGCTGCTGCCGCCGCACGGGAGCGCGTTGCCGGTCGAGCCGAGCTCGGCCCCGGCCTCGACCTGCTCACCGTCGGTGACCTTGATGGCCTCCATGTGGTAGTACCCGGTCCGCCAGCCGCCGGCGTGGTCGATGGTCACCCAGTCGCCGCCCGCGCAGTGCTGGAGGTGCACGGTGCCGGCCAGCGGGGCCCGCACGGTGCGGTCGGCCGGGCTGAAGTCGACGGCGTTCTTGACCCCGGTGCTGCCGTCGTCGGAGTGGATGCCGGCCGAGTACACCTGCTGGCCCGCCTTGAACGGCAGGGCCAGGGCCGGGAACGGCGCCACTTCGGCGCTCGCGGCCGGCGCGGCGAGCAGCCCGCAGGCGGCGGTCATCACGGCGGCCAGAACCGCCCCACGAACATGCAGCTTCGTCACCGTGCGTACTCCTTTGGCTGTTCACTCACCCATTCGAACTAACCGGATCGAGCGCACAGTAGGCCAAAGGTTGGATCACTGGGAAGATCACACGGCGTTTTTATGCCCGACGATCACCCTCACGGAAAAAGATCACCAGGTCAGCACGAGAACCGGACAAGGACCGGACAAGACGCAGGCCAGCGCCAGCCCAGTCGTCCGATCGATCACGGACCGGCCACGACCACGAACGGGCTAACGGCCCGACTCGCCCTTCCAGCGGGCCAGGCGCCCGGCCCGGTCCACCGCGCGGAGCCGGCGTTCGACGGTGTCGCGGACGACGCTCGTCGTGACGACCAGCAGCTGGTCGTGCTCCTGCAGCCGGCTCGTCTTCTGCGGGGTGAAGCCGGCGCCTTCGCGCACGACCAGGCTGACCGTCGCCCCGACCGGCAGGCGCAGCTCGGACAGGTACACGCCGTGCAGCTTCGACCCGGGCTGGATGCGGACCTGCAGCAGCTCGGCGCCCAGCTCGTCCAGCGGCGCGGAGTCGACCTCGATCTCGTGCGGCTCGGACTTCTTGGACAGCCCGAGCCAGCGCGCGAGCGGCCCGAGCGTCGCCCCCTGGAGCAGCGTCAGCACGATGACCAGCACGAACACCGCGTCGACCAGTCGTTGCGCGCCCGGCAGCCCCTGCGAGAGCGGGATCATCGCGAGCACGATCGGCACCGCGCCGCGCAGCCCGGCCCACGACAGGAACACCTGTTCCCGCCACGGCAGCTTGAACGGCAGCATCGACAGCACGACGGACACCGGCCGGGCCAGCAGCAGCACGACGGCGCCCGCGACCAGGCCCGGCACCAGCGTCTCGAGCAGCCGGCTCGGTGAGGCGAACAGCCCGAGCAGCACGAACAGCCCGATCTGCGCCAGCCAGCCGAGCCCTTCGGCGAACGACAGCGTGTCCGAGCGGTGCGGCAGCCGCGAGTTGCCGAGCACCAGCGCGGCGACGTAGGTGGCGAGCAGCCCGGACGCGTGCGCCAGCTGCCCGGACGAGTACGCCACGACGCACACCGCGACGGTGGCGAGCGGGTAGAGACCGGTCGCCGGCAGCGCGGCCCGCCGCAGCGCGATCCCGCCGAGCCAGCCGAAGGCGAGCCCGATGGCCAGGCCCGCGCCCAGCTCGTAGACCACCAGCAGCGGCAGCGTCCAATCCACAGTGGTGCCTTCGGCCAGCACGACGACGGCGATGTAGGCCGGCGCGTCGTTGATGCCGGACTCCAGCTCCAGCGCGCCGACGAGCCGTTTGCCGACACCGGCCGTGCGCAGCACCGAGAAGACCGCCGCCGCGTCCGTCGAGGCGAGGACCGCGCCCCACAGCAGGGCGAACCGCCAGTCCAGGCCCAGCAGGAAGTGCAGGGCTGCGCCGGTGACCGCGATGCTGACCACGACGGCCACAATGGACAGTGCGATTCCGATGCCCAGCGCGGGTTTCACCGCCGACCACCGGGTCGTCAGCCCGCCTTCGGCGAGGATCATGACGAGCGCGGCGAGCCCCAGCGACTGGGTCAGCTCGGGGTTGTCGAACCGGATGCCGAAGCCGGCTTCGCCCAGCAGCACGCCCATCGCGAGGTAGAGCAGCAGCGAGGGCAGGCCGAGCCGGATCGACACGCGCACGGCGAGCACGGAGGCGAGCAGCACGACACCGCCGATGCCGAGCAGCACGGGAAGCTGGTCCATGCCGCCTCCCTCCGAGTGCCGTGGGCCCTCAGAATAGTGAGGCGGTGGGGTTAACTCGTTCGTGTACCGCTGGGGCGCGTCGCGGACGCGGTGTGTTAAGGCCCACCGAGCGCGGTGAGGTCGACACCGAGCGCCGCGAACGGCTTCTCCGCCGCGGGAAGCACCTTCACGGCGCGATGTCCGTCGTGGCCGACCCAGCCGGCGTCGACGGCCCGCTCGAGCAGCGCCGCGGGCAGCGCGCCGGCGAGGTGGTCGCGCCGCTCCGTCCAATCCAGACAGTCGCGCAGCAGCGGCCGCCGCCCGGCCGCGACCGGCACCCCGAGGTCGTCGAGCACCTCGCGGCCACGGCCGGTCAGCGCGAGCCCGTCGCCGGCGTCGATCAGGCCGGTGGCCAGCATGCCGTCGCGGAGGGCGACGCCGAGAACACCGGCGAGGTGGTCGTAACAGGTGCGCGCGAAGCCGAGCCGCTTCACCCGCAGTGACGACTTCAGGCTCGTGACCGGCCGGTGCTCGGCGTGCTGGGCCAGGTGCTCGATCAGCTCGGCGACCCGCGGGTCGGCGATCCGGACGTAGGACGCGCGGCCCTGCTTGACCCGGGCGACGAACCCGGCGTCGGTCAGCCGCGTGACGTGCTCACTCGCCGTCGACAGCGCGATGCCGGCCGCCTTCGCCAGCTCACCGACGGTCCAGGCCCGCCCGTCCAGCAGCACGAGGCACATGGTGGCCCGGCTCGGATCCGCGAGCACGGCGGCCACTTCGGCCAGCGCGATCGTCTCCATAAGACCACGGTACGACCCGGACCCTTCGCCCGCGGCCGAACCGACGCACCTCACCGGACGACATGCGTACCCCGCCGGACGACACGCGTACTCAGCCGGACGACACGACGCGGGCCGGGACCGCGGGCCGTGTCGTCCGTGCAGGTACGCGAGTCGTCCGTGCAGGTACGCGTGTCGTCCGGCTGGGTACGTCGGTCAGAGGGACTTGAGGAACGTGGCGGCCAGCTGGACGGCCGGGCCCGAGTCGTTCGAGTTCTCCAGGACCACCGCGAACGCGACGGTGCCGCGGTAGCCCACGAACCAGCCGGTGGCCGACGCGCCGTCGCCGAACTGGGCCGTGCCCGTCTTGCCGAACACCGTGCCGGCTCCCGCGGCGGCGCGACCCGTTCCGCTGGTCACCACCGCGCGCATCATCTTCCGGACCTCGCCGAGCACCGAGGACGGCGGTGGCGAGTAGCCCTTGACCACCTGCGTCTCGACGTCGTGCCACAGGCGTGGGGTGATCGCCTTGCCGGAGGCCACCGTCGCCGCCATCACCGCGCCGCCGAGGCAGCTCGCCTGGATGCGGCCCTGGCCGAACCCGTCCTCGACCTGCTCGTCCTTGCTCGCCGCCGGCTCGACCTTGCCGAGCTCGGTGTTGATCCCCGGGATCTCGTAGTCGGCGTTCAGGCCCAGCTCGTTGGCCGCCTTCTGCAGCCCGTCGGCGGGGAGGGCCAGCGCGAGCTGCCCGAACGTCGTGTTGCACGAGCGCGCGAACGCCGTCTGCAGGTTCGTCGCGCCCAGCTCGAACCCCTCGTTCTTGACCGTGCGCGTGCCGATCGTCGCGACGCCGGGACAGTCGACCGGCGAACCCGCGTTGAGCCCGCTCTGCTGGACCGCGGCCACCGCCGTCGCGATCTTGAACGACGAACCCGGCTCGTACAGGCCGTTCAGGGCCTTCGGCGCGTCTCCCGCGGCGGCGTTCTGCGCGACGGCCAGGATGTCGCCCGACCCGGTGTCGAGCGCGACCATCATCGCGGATCCCCGGTACCCGTTCACCGCCTTCTGGGCGGCGTTCTGCGCGGTCAGGCTCAGGCTCGACACGAGCGCCGGCGCGCCGTCGGCGGACGCCTTGCCGAACAGCGTCTCCAGGCTCTTGCCCGCGGCGTCGACCCGCTGGACGGCGAACCCGCTGCCCGCGGCGGCCGTGACCTGGCCGGTGAGCGCCGAACGCAGCAGCGGTGCCGGGTCGCCGTCGACCGGGTGCAGGCCGCCGGCCCCGCTGACCAGCAGGGGTTTGCCCTCGCGGTCGGCGACCGCGGTGCTGTCCTGCACGGCCGTGCTGATCACCAGCCGCTGCCCGGTCTCCAGCTTCGGGTGCAGCAGGGACGGCGCCCAGTGCACGAGCCACTTGCCGCCGGCCAGCGCGAGCTGGAACGGGACGTCGTAGGTCCAGACCTGGCCCGGCTTCAGCGCCCAGGTGAGGCTGAACGTGCCGCCCGTCTGCTTCGCCCCGGCCGGGGTCGGCTGCAGCACGGTCAGCTTGGCGGTGACCGACGACGGGCTCAGCGTGTTCCGCGCGTCGCGCAGGGCCACCGCGGCCGCTGTGTTGTCGTCGGTCAGCCGGCTCGCCGCGTCGGAGTTGTTCTCGGAAAGGTCCTGCAGGTACTCGGTGATCGCCGACCGCGGGTCGAGCGCGCCCGGGCTTTCGACGCTCGTCGCCCCGGCTTCCGCCTCGGGGGTCGAACCCCCGCCGTTCAGCACGAAGAACGCCGCCACGACCACCACCACGACGAGCAGCGCGCCGCCGATCAGGATGCCGCGTCTTCTGGCAGGACTCATTCCGGTAACCCCTCCCCCAAGGAACACCACCGCCGTGGGTGACCGGCCGATCTTACCGGCCACCCACGGCGGCCCGTCAGGCTTTCGCCACCGAAACCGTCACCTTCGTCCCGTCGCCGACCGTGCCGGCGAAGCCCTCGGCCACCGGGCCGTAGGACACCGACGTCGCCAGCGTCTCCGACGCCAGGAACTTCTCCTGCGCCCGCGCCGCTTCGACGACTTCGGCGGGCGCGTCGACCGTCAACGCGATCCGGTCGGCGACGTCGAGACCGGCGTCGCGACGCGCCTGCTGCACGACCCGGACCAGGTCGCGGACCAGGCCTTCGGCCGCCAGCTCCGGCGTGACCTCGGTGTCGACGAGGACCAGCCCGGACCCGCCGGGCAGCTCGGCCGCCGCGCCGCCGCCCTTGGCGACCAGCCGGCGCTCGTACTCGCTGTCGAGCAGCTCGATCCCGGCCGCGACGACCTTGCCGCCGACGAACGTCCAGTCGCCCGCCTTGACGGCCTTGATCACGGTCTGGACGTCCTTGCCGAGCCGCGGCCCGGCGGCGCGGGCGTTCACCGCGACCTCGAACCCGCCGTGCGCGGCGACGTCGGTGGTCAGCTCGACCGCCTTGACGTTCACCTCGTCCCGCAGGATGTCGGCGAAGGCGCCCAGCGTCTCGGCGTCCTCGGCCGCCACGACCAGCGAAGACAGCGGGAGCCGCACGCGCAGCTTGTTCGCCTTCCGCAGCGACAGCGCCGAGGACGCCACCTGCCGCACCCGGTCCATCGCCGTCACCAGCGCCGCGTCCGCGGGCAGGTCGAGCGCGTTCGGCCAGTCGGCCAGGTGCACCGAGCGGCCGCCGGTGAGGCCGCGCCAGACGACCTCGGTGGTCAGCGGCAGCAGCGGCGCCGTGACCCGCGACGTCACCTCGAGGACCGTGTGCAGCGTGTCGATCGCGTCCTGGTCACCCGCCCAGAAGCGGTCCCGCGAGCGCCGCACGTACCAGTTCGTCAGCGTCTCCAGGAAGTCCCGGACGGTCTGGCACGCGCCCGCGACGTCGTAGTGGTCCATCGCGTACTCGACGTCGGTGACCAGTTCGTGCGTCTTCGCGAGCACGTACCGGTCGAGCACGTTCGCCGAATCCGTGCGCCACTTGCCTTCCACGCCTTCGGCGTTCGCGTACAGCGCGAGGAAGTAGTACGAGTTCCACAGCGGCAGCACGGCCTGGCGGACGGCGTCGCGGATGCCCTTGTCGGTGACGACCAGGTTGCCGCCGCGCAGGATCGGGCTCGCCATCAGGTACCAGCGCATGGCGTCGGAGCCGTCGCGCTCGAAGACCTCGTTGACGTCCGGGTAGTTGCGCAGCGACTTGGACATCTTCTGCCCGTCCGAGCCCAGCACGATGCCGTGCGAGACGCAGGTGCGGAACGCGGGCCGGTCGAACAGCGCCGTCGCGAGCACGTGCAGCAGGTAGAACCAGCCGCGGGTCTGCCCGATGTACTCGACGATGAAGTCGCTCGGGTAGTGGTGCTCGAACCACTCGGCGTTCTCGAACGGATAGTGCACCTGGGCGTAGGGCATCGAGCCCGAGTCGAACCAGACGTCGAGGACGTCCGGGACGCGGCGCATGGTCGACTTCCCGGTCGGGTCGTCCGGGTTCGGCCGGGTCAGCTCGTCGATGTAGGGCCGGTGCAGGTTGTCCAGCCGGACGCCGAAGTCGGCTTCCAGCTCGTCGAGCGAGCCGTAGACGTCGGTGCGCGGGTGCTCCGGGTCGTCGGACTGCCACACCGGGATCGGCGTGCCGAAGTAGCGGTTGCGGGAGATCGACCAGTCGATGGCGTTCTCCAGCCACCGCCCGAACTGGCCGTCCTTGACGTTCTCCGGGTACCAGGTGATCTGCTGGTTGAGCTCGACCATCCGGTCCTTGAACTGCGTCACCGCGACGAACCACGACGAGACCGCGCGGTAGATCAGCGGGTTCCGGCAGCGCCAGCAGTGCGGGTAGGAGTGGTCGTAGGTCTCGTGGCGCAGCAGCACAGCACCCTGCTGCGCGGCGGAACCGGTGCCGTTCTTGAGGTCCCGCACGATGTTCGGGTTGGCGTCGAAGACCTGCTGGCCCTCGTAGTCGGGCACGGTCGCGTCGAACTTGCCGTGCGCGTCGACCGGCGTCACCGGCGGGATGCCGGCGGCGTCGGTGACCACCTTGTCGTCGGCGCCGTAGGCGGGGGCGATGTGGACGATCCCGGTGCCGTCGTCGGTCGTGACGTAGTCGGCGGCGAGCACCTGGTGCGCGTTCGCGGTCCCGGCGAAGTACGGGAACGGGGGTGCGTAACGGGTTCCGAGCAGCTGCTCACCCGTGTAGCGCGCGACGACCGTCGGCTCTTCACCGAGTTCACGCTCGTACGCGGCGACCCGCGCTTCGGCGAGCAGGAACCGCTTGCCGGGGAAGTTCTCGCTCTCGACGAGGACGTACTGCACCTCGGGGTGCACGGCCGTGGCGAGGTTCGACGGCAGCGTCCACGGCGTCGTCGTCCAGATCAGCAGATAGGTGCCGTCGAGTTCGCTGTCGTTGTCCTGCAGGCGGAAGCCGACCGTGACGGCCGGGTCCTGCCGGTTGCGGTAGACGTCGGCGTCCATGCCCAGCTCGTGGTTGGACAGCGGCGTCGCGTCGCGCCAGCAGTACGGCAGGACGCGGTAGCCCTCGTAGACGAGTCCCTTGTCCCACAGGCGTTTGAACGCCCACAGCACCGACTCCATGTAGGTGACGTCGAGCGTCTTGTAGTCGTTGTCGAAGTCGACCCAGCGCGCCTGGCGGGTGACGTACTCACGCCACTCGTCGGTGTAGCGCAGCACGGACTCGCGCGAAGCCTCGTTGAACTTCGCGATGCCCATCTCTTCGATCTCGGACGTCTCGGTGATGCCGAGCTGCCGCATCGCCTCGAGCTCGGCGGGCAGGCCGTGGGTGTCCCAGCCGAAGCGGCGCTCGACCTTGCGGCCCTTCATCGTCTGGTAGCGCGGCACCAGGTCCTTGACGTACCCGGTGAGCAGGTGGCCGTAGTGCGGCAGGCCGTTGGCGAACGGCGGGCCGTCGTAGAAGACGTACTCGTTCTCGCCGTTCTCGCCGGCGGGACGCGCGTCGATGCTCGCCTGGAACGTCCGGTCCGTCTCCCAGTAGGCGAGGACCTGCTTCTCCAGCTCGGGGAAGGACGGCTGCGACGGCACGCCCGCGCTGTCGTCGAGCTTGGCCTGGGGGTACATCCGGGTGCTCCTCGGTTCGTCGCTCTCGTACGGACGACCGGCTCCCGGTCACCCACACGGGGACGAAACGCCTGGCGGCGCACCGCGGTACCACCCCGCTTGCCCGGCGATGGAGACTGCCGGGCCGCTCGTTCGGCGGCTGTCACGGGCCGCACCCGTCCGGTTCTACTGAGAGCGTGACGCTCGGTTCTTCCGGAGGCTCCCCGGTGATGGCCGGATCGACGCCTTGCTGATACCAGGTTAACCGTCGCGCGCAACCGGGTTGTCACGAGGGGCTCGTACCCAGGCCAGCGTCACGCCGATCGCCGCCAGCCACAACGTCGCCGAGAGCAGGCCCGCCACGTGGAGGCCGTCGGCGAACCCGCCGCCCGCCACGGCGCCGAGCACCGCCACCCCGAGCGCGCCGCCGGCCTGGCGGGCCGTGTTGTTGATCCCGCCCGCGACGCCCGCCCGCTCCGGCGGGATGCCGCCGACCGCGGCCGTCACCACCGCCGTGGTGAGCAGGCCCATCCCCGCGCCGAGCCCGAGCAACGTCGGCAGCAGGGCCGGATAGCCGCTGTTTTCCTTCAGCAGCACCAGGTTCAGCATCCCGAGCGCCCCCAGCGCCAGCCCGGTGACCATGATCGGCCGCGGCCCGAAGCGGCCGGTCAGCCGGCCCGCCACCGGCGCGAGCACCGAGAGCGGCAGGAACAGCGGCACCACCTCGAGGCCCGCGGTCAGCGGCGAGGCGTGCCGCACGCCTTGCAGGTACAGCGTCAGCACGAGGATCGTGCCGATGCCGACGAAGTTCATCACCGCCGCGACGAAGTTCGCGCCCGCCGTCCGCCGGGCGACGTCGAGCGGCAGCATCGGGTCCGGCGAGCGGCGCTCGACGATGAGGAACGCCGCCACGGCGACGACCGCCACCACCGCGGCAGGCACGCTTCCGCCGATGACCGCGTAAACCCCGGCGCCGAGCGCGAGCGCGGCGGTGACGATGCCGGCGACGTCGACCCGCCGCCCGGACACCCGGTCGCCGCGCGGGACCAGCCGCCGCGTCGCGACGGCGGCCGCGAGCACCACCGGGACGTTGAGCCAGAACACCGGCCGCCACCCGAGGGCCGCGACGATCGCGCCGCCGAGCACCGGGCCCACCGCCAGCGCCAGCGCCGACACCCCGGCCCAGATCCCGAGGGCCCGCGCGCGCTCGGCGTGCCCGGGGTAGGCGTGGGTGAGCACGGCCAGGGTGCCGGGCAGCAGCAACGCCGCACCCAGGCCCTGCCCGGCGCGGGCGGCGACGAGCCACGGCACGTCGCCGGCGAGCCCGCACGCGGCCGACGCGGCGCCGAACAGCGCGAAGCCCGCGAGGACAACACGGCGGTGCCCGAAGACGTCGCCGAGCGCGCCGCCGGTGAGCAGGAACGCGGCCAGGACGACCGTGTAACCGTCGACCACCCACTGCAGGCCGGCGAGGTCCGCGCCGAAGCCGGCGCCGATCGCGGGCAGGGCGACGTTGACGACGGTGACGTCCAGCTGCACCAGGAACATGCCGGCGCACAGGGTGAACAGGAGCATGTCCCCAGTGGACCGCCGGGACACTTCCGTCGCGGTGGAAGTGTGCCGGGGGCATCCTGGAGGCATGGAAGGCGACGCCGACATCGCCCGCACCGCCGCGTTGTTCGCCGACCCCGCGCGGGTCCGCGTGCTGCTCGCGCTCGGGGACGGCCGCGCGCTGGCGGCGTCCGTGCTGGCCGCCGAGGCCCGGCTCTCCGCCCAGGGCGTCAGCGCGCACCTGGCCAAACTGCGGGCGGCGGGACTGGTCGTCGCCGAGAAGTCGGGTCGGCACCGGTTCTACCGGCTGGCCGGCCCGGACACCGCCGAGCTGCTGGAGACGCTGGCGCGGTTCTCCCCCGCCCAGCCGGTGACGTCGTTGCGCGAAGGCACGCGCGCGGAGGCGTTGCGCACCGCGAGGACGTGTTACGACCACCTGGCCGGCCGGCTCGGGGTTGCCGTGACGACGGCGTTGCTCGATCTGGGTGCGCTGGCCGGAGCGGCCGACACGCGGCGGCGGCCGGGCGACCGGATTTCGGCTCCCCTGCGCGAACACCCGTACACGCTGGGTCCCCGGGCGACCGAGGTGTTCGGCTCGCTCGGTGTGGATCCCGCCGCGGCGGCGGCCGGGCGCCGTCCGCTGCTGAAGTTCTGCTTGGACTGGAGTGAGCAGCGCCACCACCTGGCGGGCGCGCTCGGCGCGGCCGTCGCGACCCGGTTCACGGACGCGGGCTGGGTGCGGCGGCGCGGTCAGGCGCACCGGGCCTTGCGGCTGACGCCGGAAGGCGCGCGGGAACTGCGGATCAGGCTCGGGGTGGCGGACGTCGCCTAGCGGTGCGCGGCGACGAGCGTCGAGTCCGGGCTGCAGCGGTCACAGGGCGTGAAGCCGAGCTGACGGGCTTCGCCGACGCCGATCGGGATGCGTTCACGGCTGCCGAGCCAGACGCACGTCGTCAGGTGGTACCGCGGGTGCTCGTCGACGACCACAACTTCGTCCTCGAGATCGGCCAGCACCGCGATGTCCGCCGCGGAAGTCTCTTCCTCGCCGGGGTCGCCGTTGTCGGCCTTCTCCGGCGCGGCGGGTTCCGCCGCGACTTCGGCTTCGGGGGTGTCAGCCGGATCGCCCAGCTCACCGGCCGTCGGGATGAGGACGGTCTGCTCCGCCTCGGGCGCCTTCTCCGGTTCGGCGGCGGGCGCCGTCTCGGGTTCAGGTTCGGGCTCGGGCTCGACGGATTCGGCCGGTTCGGCCGCCGGCGCCGCGGACCGGCGGCGACGCCGGAGCCAGTCGGCGACCAGGATCAGCCCGGCCAGCACCGACAGGCCGATCGAAACCCACGCCCACAGCGAAGAAGCGGTGATGAGCGCGGTGACGAGCAACCCCAGAGCCGCCAGTACCAGGACCAGCACGATGTAAAGCACGCTGAATTACAGCACGAACGCGCCAAGATCGTCGGCTGACCCGCCCACGTGCGGTGCCGGATCGACTTCGAACCGTGGCTCACCCCGCCGGCGCGTGCCGGCGGGGTGGGCCCGGGGGAAATCAGCCCGCTTCGGCCCGCGGGCCGAACGAGTAACCCTGGCCGCCACCGGACGAACCGGACGACTGGCCGGAGTTCGAGGACGCCGACGCCGGGGCCGCGGAGCCGCGGTCGTCGAGCTCGCGCAGCTGGGACTCGAGGAACCCGCGCAGCCTCGTGCGGTACTCCCGCTCGATGGTGCGCAGCTCTTCGATCTTCTTGCCCAGCCCGCCCTTCTCGGCGTTGAGGCTGTTCATCGTCTCGGTGTACTTGCGCTGGGACTCGCGCTCCAGCGTGGTCGCCTTGTCGCGCGCCTGGCGCTCCAAGGTCTCCGCCCGGGTCCGCGCGTCGTTCAGCATCGTGTCGACGCGGGTACGGGCCTCGTTGACCATCGAGTCGGACTTCGCCCGGGCGTCCGAGAGCAGCTGCTCGGACTTGGTGCGGGCCTCGGCCAGCATCCCGTCGGACTCGGTCTTCGCCTCGGCGGTCAGCCGGTCGGCCATCTCCTGGGCGAGCCCGAGGACCTTGGCCGCCTGCACGTTCGGCTCCGTGCTGTCGCCGACCATCGAGTGCGCCTGGGTCTGCTCCATGGCGGACTGCGGCGGCGGCACCGGCGCGAGGCGCCGGGACGGCTCTTCGCGCATCGGGGGCGCGGACTTGGCACTGTCGAGCTCGCCACGAGTCGACTCGAGCTCGGCGTCGAGCTGCTCCATCTGCTGGCGCAGCTCGTTGTTGTCCTCGATCAAGCGGGCCAGCTCGGTCTCCACCAGGTCGAGGAACGCGTCCACCTCGTCCTCGTTGTAGCCCCTCTTGCCGATGGGCGGCTTGCTGAACGCGACGTTGTGCACGTCAGCGGGGGTCAACGACATCAGATCACCTCACGCACTCCATGGCCTGCAGGTCCATCCAAGTTCTTCCCCGATCAACTTGGAGTCGCCAGCTGCATCGCGAAGAACACAACCAGCAGCAGAACCATAATCGACAAGTCCAGTCCCACGCCGCCGATCCGAACCATCGGAATGATTCGCCTGAACAGGCGAACCGGCGGGTCCGTCACTGTGTAGATGGTCTCGAGCGTCACCGCAACCCCTCCGGCCGGATGCCACTCACGCGCAAAAGTCCGGACGAGTTCGATCACGATCCGCGCCGTCAGCAGCAGCCAGAAGGCGAACAGCACGTACCAGACGACCAGCCACACAGCTTCCACGTACCTACTCTAACCGGGCGTCTCCGTAGAAGACGCAGTTGAGGGGGTCGACGCGGCATCGGGTCGACAAAATCACGTCTGCTTGCGCTCAGCGGTCCGCGCGACTTCAGCCCCGCAAGAATAATCCGCCCTCGGCAATCCGCCGGCGGTCTTCCGCCGTGACGTCCACATCGGGCGGTGAGAGAAGGAACACCTTGTTGGTGACCTTGTCCATCGACCCGCGCAGCGCGAACGCCAGCCCGGCGGCGAAGTCGACGAGCCGCTTGGCGTCGGCGTTCTCCATCTCGGTGAGGTTGATGATCACCGGGATGCCTTCGCGGTAGTGCTCGCCGATCGCCCGTGCCTCCACGTAGCTGGTCGGGTGCAGCGTGGTGATCCGGCTGAGCGGGTCGCGCATCGGCGGGCGGGCCGGCTCGGTGACCGGGCGCAGGCGCGCCACCGGCTCCGGCTGCCGGTCGACCGCGAGCGCGCCGTGGACGGCGGGCTCGGACCCGACCACGGAGCGTGAACGGCTGCGGCTGACGGGCTCGTCGTACGTGTCGTCGACGTCGCGGTACCGTGAGCGGGACGGACGCGGGGCCGGCTCCTCGTAGGAGTCGTACTCGTCGTCGTAGCCGCGCCGGTAGTCGTCTTCGACGTCGTAGCCGTCGTCGTCCGCGGGCACCATCCCGAAGTAGGCCTTCAGCTTCTGCAGCGCGCTCATGCCTCTCCCTAGCCCTAGCCGCTCCCGCACGAAACGGTTTCTCACGCCGTCTGTGCCCCGTGCCGCCGACCACTAAACGTGACGACCGCGCGGGCTCCCTACGGCGAGGCTAAACCGCGTCCACCGAGCAACGCGGTTCCGACACGCACACACGTGGAGCCGTGCGTGATCGCCTGCTCGAGATCATGGCTCATCCCGGCGGAGACTTCTGCGGCATTCGGGTGATCTTTGCGGAGGGCCTCCCCCGCCCGGGCGAGCCGGTCGAAGGCCGCCGCCGGGTCCGCGCCGAGCGGCGCGACGGCCATCAGGCCACGAAGCCGCAGTTCACCCGTGTGAGTGACACGCTCGGCCAGCGCGCCGAGCTCGTCGAGCGGGCAGCCGCCGCGCTCCGGGTCGTCGTCGAGGCTCGCCTGGATCAGCACGTCGAGGGGTTCGTCACGTATCTGGGCGTCCCGGGCCGCACGCACCGCCTTCGCGAGGGCGTCGGCGAGCCGCGCCGAATCCAGCGACTGCACCTCCCGCGCCCACTCGACCACGGACCGCGCCTTGTTCCGCTGCAGCCGCCCGACCATGTGCCAGCGCAGGTCCGCGCCGGGGCGCAGCTCGGCGACTTCGGCCGCCTTCGGGCCGGCTTCCTGGTCGCGGTTCTCGCCGACGTCGGTCACACCGAGGTCGGCGAGCAGCGCGGCGTCGGCGGCGGGGAACGTCTTGGTGATCGCGACCAGCCTGACCTCGTCGCGGGCCCGGCCGGCGGCGCGGCACGCGGCGGCGATCCGCGCCTCGACCTCGGTCAGGTTCGCGGCCAGCTCGGCCTTCCGGTCGGTCATGCCTCGATCCAGGTGATCCCGGCGATCCGGCCGGTCGTGCCGTCGCGGCGGTAGCTGAAGAGCGTCTTGTCCTCGTTCGTGCACCGCGGGTCGACGCCGATCTTGCCGACGCCGAGGTCCGCGAGCTGCCGCCAGAGCCCGGCGCGCAGGTCGAGGCCGGGCGTGCCCTTGCGGGTCTTGCAGGCGCTGCCCGGGACGTGCTTCTCGACGTCGGCGGCCATTTCGGCCGGCACCTCGTAACAGTCGCCGCAGATGGCCGGGCCGAGCAGGGCTTCGATCCGCTGCGGCTCGGCGCCCGCTTCCCGCATGGCGGCGACCGCGGCCGGGACGACGCCGACCCGCGTGCCGACCCGCCCGGCGTGCACGGCCGAGACGACACCGGCCTCGGCGTCGGCCAGCAGGATGGGGACGCAGTCGGCGACGAGCACCACGAGCGCGACGCCGGGCGTCGCGGTCACCAGCGCGTCGGTCGCCTCGGCGGCCTTCGTCTCGGAGCCGTCCACAGTGGTCGCCGTACGGCCGTGGACCTGCTCCATCCAGGCCAGCTTGTCCTCGGCCAGGCCCAGCTCGCTCGCCAGGCGCTTGCGGTTGGCGAAGACGTTGCCCTCGTCGTCGCCGACGTGGTCCCCCAGGTTGAAGGTGTCGTACGGCGGCCGCGACGCGCCGCCCGCCCTGGTCGTGACCACTCGCCGCACTCGCATGCCTTCATCCTCCCAAACGCGGTGAAGGCCACCCCGAGGTCCTCGAGGTGGCCTTCACGAACAGCAGTCGAACTAGCGACGCATGAACGGCGGCACGTCGACTTCGTCGTCCGACGGGTCGTCGTGCACCGGCATCGCGCGCCCGGGCAGGCTGCCCTGGGTCGCGTTGGACCCCATCGGCGAGTAGCCGCGCGACCCGCCGCCGGGCTGCGGGAGCCCGCCGGTGTTCTGGCCGCCCGCCGACGGCAGCGGCGTGTGCGAGCGCGGCGGCGCGACCGGGTAGCCCGAACCCGACGCCGACGGCACCGGGGTGGCCCCCGACGGCGGGGTCGGCGGGTTCGAGACCTGGCCGGCCGAAGCCGACGCGGTGGTCGAGCGCGAGCCCGAGCCGAACGTCGACGGGTCGAGCTTCTTGTGCGTCGGCGCGCCGGCGTCGAAGCCGGCCGCGATCACCGTGACGCGCACCTCGTCGCCGAGCGAGTCGTCGATGATCGTGCCGAAGATGATGTTGGCGTCCGGGTGCGCGGACTCCTGCACCAGCGACGCGGCCTCGTTGATCTCGAACAGGCCCAGGTCGGACCCGCCCGCGATGGACAGCAGCGCGCCGTGCGCCCCGTCCATCGACGCCTCCAGCAGCGGCGAGTTGATCGCCTTCTCCGCCGCCTGGATGGCCCGGCCTTCCCCGCGCGCCGAGCCGATGCCCATCAGCGCGGAGCCCGCGCCGGACATGACGCTCTTGACGTCGGCGAAGTCGAGGTTGATCAGGCCCGGGGTGGTGATCAGGTCGGTGATGCCCTGGACACCGGACAGCAGCACCTCGTCCGCGGAGCGGAACGCGTCCATCAGCGAGACGCCGATGTCGCCGAGCTGCAGCAGGCGGTCGTTCGGGATCACGATCAGCGTGTCGCACTCGTTGCGCAGCGACTGGATGCCGTCCTCGGCCTGCTTGCCGCGGCGCTTGCCCTCGAAGGTGAACGGGCGGGTCACCACGCCGATGGTCAGCGCGCCCAGCTTGCGGGCGATCTGCGCCACGACCGGCGCGCCGCCGGTGCCCGTGCCGCCGCCTTCACCGGCCGTCACGAACACCATGTCGGCGCCCTTGATGACCTCTTCGATCTCTTCCCGGTGGTCCTCGGCGGCCTTCTGGCCGACCTCGGGGGCGGCGCCCGCGCCGAGGCCACGGGTCAGCTCGCGGCCGATGTCCAGCTTGACATCGGCGTCGGACATGAGCAGTGCTTGCGCGTCGGTGTTCACCGCGATGAACTCGACACCCTTGAGGCCGACCTCGATCATGCGGTTCACGGCGTTCACGCCGCCACCGCCGATGCCGACCACCTTGATCACCGCAAGGTAGTTGTGCGGGGGCGTCATCGAAGTCCGCCTTCCTGATCGTTGTGCCCGTACAGCCCGCCTGCGGAAGATCAACTCTCAACCTAAACCCCAGATTGAGAGTTATGTCAACCGCCGACGTTAGGCAGGACGGTAGGCACCAGGCAGGCTCTAATCCAGTAGGCACGCCGTGTGTCGCAAAGGTGTTTTGCCACAACACGTTCGAGCGCGCAAGAGCGGGGAGCCGCGAGCACCGCCCCGGCCCGGTCTGCTATGGCTCCGGATCAGGCCGGCGCGGGCATGCTCATGAGCACGTCGGTCGGCGCCCCGCTGGGCGATCCGCCCGGCTGCTCGAGGCTCACCGCGAGGTGGTCCACCGCCCCGGCGCCGTCGGCCACGACCAGGCCACCGCCGTCGGCGCTGAGCACCCCGGCCGAGCGCGGCGCGGCCGTGCCGGTGATCAGCCAGGCCTCGTAGACCTTCCCGCCCGGCTGGGCCGGCAGGCCGGCGTCCATCACCATGACGCGGTTCAGCGACTTCGACGCGATGACCGTGACCCCGCCGCCGGTGGGCGCCTCGCCGTGCGCGGTCTTCGCGTCCGGCGCGGCGAGCAGGGCCGCCACCGGCTCGTACCGCTGCTGCGCCTGGTCGAGCCGGGTCTGCGCGGTGTCGAGCTGCTCCTGCTGGGTCAGCGCGATCCCGCCGAACACCCCGCCCGCGGCGAGCCCGACGACGGCGGCCGCGGCCGCCACGACGACCGCCCAGCGCGGGGCCCGCGCCGACCGGCGGTGCCGCTCGTGCGCGCCCGGGCGCGTCCGCGGCGGCAGCTGGCGGGTGGCGTGCATGGCCGCCAGGACCCGGTCCTTGAACTCCGGCGGCGGCTCTTCGGCCATCGCCGCGCCCAGCCGGGCCGCGGTCGCGCGCAGCTCGGCGACCTCCTGCGCGCACGACTCGCACTGCTCGAGGTGGCGGCTGAACTCCGCCCGCTCGAGGTCGGACACGGCGTCGAGCGCGAACGCGCCCGCCAGCGTGTGCATCTCCGGGGTGCTCACGCGGTCACCCCCAAGCAGTCCCGCAGGCGGATCAAGCCGTCCCGCAGCCGCGTCTTGATGGTTCCTTGCGGCGTCGACAGCACTTCGGCCACCTCGCGATACGTATAGCCCTGGTAGTAGGCGAGCAGCACGGACTCGCGCTGCAGATCGGTCAGGAAGGACAGGCACTTGCGCACCTGGGAGCGTTCGAGCCGCGCGGTGACGGACTCGGCGACCTCGTCGAACGGCCGGCCGCGGGCGGCTTCGAAGGTCGCCTTCTGCTCCCGCTCGGTGCTGGCGCGTGCCGAGCGGACGCGGTCGACCGCCCGGCGGTGCGCCAGCGTCATCGCCCAGTTCAGCGCGGAGCCCTTGTCCGGCGCGTACCGCGTCGCGGTGCGCCAGAGCTCGACGAGCACCTCCTGGGCGACCTCTTCGGACTGGGCCGCGTCGCGCACGATCCGCCGCACGAGCCCGAAGATCGGCCCGGCCAGCTGGTCGTAGAGCAGCTCGAAGGCCCGCTCGTCACCCTTGGCGACGCGGACCATCAGCTCTTCGGCCGTCGGGCCGGCGGGGGCCTCGGCCGGGACCGGAGCCATGTGACGCGCGCGGGCCGCCTCATCCATGCAGCTGTCCTCCGGCGTTCTGCGGGGTGCGCGCGATGACCGGCGCCTTCCGCAGCCACAAGGCGACGCCGTGGCGGCGGATCAGCGCGGACACCCGCTGCGGGAGCAGCGGCCGGGCCAGCACGAGCCGGGCCAGCCACCGCGGGTTCACCGGGCGGCGAACTCCCCGCAGCGTAGCGACCAGCGGCACGGTCTCCCCACGGCGCAACGCCACGGTGAGGTCGAGCAACGCTTCCGGGTGGGGCAGGCGCATCCGGTACTCGCCGTCCATCTCCTGGAACGGCGAGACGTAGAACTCCTTGGCCGCGCGGGCGCGGCCGGCCTCGTCGGGGTTCAGCAGGTAGGCGTGCCGGCCGCCGTAGGTGTTGTGCACCTCGGCGACGACGCACACGAGCCGCCCGTCCGGGTCGTGGCACCAGTAGACGCTGATCGGGTTGAAGACGTACCCGAGCACCCGCGCGGCGGCCAGCATGACGACCTTGCCGCCGCGCAGGTCGACGTCGCGCTCGGCGAGCCACGCGTCCAGCTTCTCCCGGATCCCGCGCGGGTCGCTCGCGACGAAGTGGTCGCGGCGGTCGAACCGGGCGAACGGCCGCAGCCACCACGGCAGCCGCGGCGGCGCGTCCAGGTCCACCAGCCACAGGTACACGCGGTGCGCGAAGGAGTGCGGCGGGTCGATCCGCCGCACGTGCGCGACCGTGGCGTCGTAGAGCGCGTTCGTCACCAAGCCACTCCCAGGCTTTCGGCGGCGCGGGCCCCCGAAGAGCAGCCGTCCTCGTGGAAGCCCCAGCCGTGGTAGGCGCCCGCGTAGGCGAGCACACCGTCGTTGAGCTCGGGCAGCCGTCGTTGCGCCGCAACGGCTTCCGGCGTGTAGACCGGGTGCTCGTAGTGCATCTTCGCGACCAGCGCGTCCTTGCGGGGCCCGTCCCCGGGGTTGAGCGTGACGACGTAACCGGTCGGCTCGTCCAGCCGCATCAGGCGGTTCATGTCGTAGCTGACCTGTACCGCGCCGGTCGGGGCGCCGCATTCGGGGGCCCGGTAGTTCCAGCCCGCGCGGGCGTCGGCCAGCGACGGCAGCACGCTGGTGTCGGTGTGCAGCCAGGCTTCGTTCTCGGAGTAGCGGAACGCGCCGAGCACCTCGCGTTCGGCGGCGGTCGGGTTGGCCAGCAGCGCCAGCGCCTGGTCGGCGTGGGTGGCGACGACGACCCGGTCGACCCGGTGCGGGGTGTCGGCGTCGTCGCGGATCTCGACACCGCGTGCGGTCCGCAGCACCGACCGCACCGGCGTCGACAGGTGCACGGCGGTGAGCTGCTTCGCAGCGCGTTCGACGTATTCGCGGGACCCGCCGACGACGGTTCGCCACGACGGTGAGTTCTTGACGCTCAGCATGCCGTGGTTGCGGAGGAACTCGAACAGGTAGCGCGCCGGGTAGCGCAGCGTGTCGCTGCGGTCGGCCGACCAGACCGTCGAGACGAGCGGCAGCATGAAGTGGTCGGTGAAGTAGCGGGTGTAGCCGCCGATGGCGAGGAAGGCACCGAGGGTGACGTCGCCCGCGTCCTTCGCCTCCAGCAGCCGCTTCGCGTGCCGGTGGAACCGCTTCACCTCGGCGAGCATGCGCACGTAGCGCGGGCGGACGAGGTTGCCGCGCTGGGCGAACAGCCCGGGCAGCCCCTTCGCGCCGGCGTACTGCAGGCCGCAGCCGTCGCAGCGGATGCTCATCGACATCTCGGTGTCGCGGGTGCGGACCCCGAGCTCGGCGAACAGCTTCAGCAGCGTCGGGTAGGTGCGCTCGTTGTGGACGATGAAGCCGGAGTCCACGCCGATGGTGCCGCCGTGGGCGCTGGGGACGTCGTGGGTGTGCGCGTGCCCGCCGAGCCGGTCGTCGGACTCGAAGAGCAGGACCTCGTGCTTGCGTTGCAGCAGGTATGCCGCCGTCAGCCCGGCCACCCCGCTGCCGATGACGGCGATGCGTTCTCCCGTGATCTCCACACCGGTACTTCGCCGCCGGGCCACGCTTGGATTGGCTGTCACGGAGACCAATCCACGGCGCAGAGCGGAGCGAATCCCGGACATGCCGAACAGCACCGCGCACCGCCTCGCCTCGTTCGCCGAAAAGCTCCTCGGCGGGCAGCTCCCCGTCGGCCTCCGGACCTGGGACGGAACCCGCGCGGGCCCAGTGGACGCGCCCACCGTGGTCCTGCGCAACCGGCGCGCCCTGCGCCGCCTCCTCTACGCGCCGGGTGAGCTGGGTCTCGCCCGCGCCTACGTCACCGGTGACCTGGACGTCGAGGGTGATCTCGCCGACGGCTTCCGCCGGATCTGGGCCCTCACCCGCGCGGGTGAGCTCAACCGGCTGAAGCTCGGCCCGCGCGACTGGGCCGAGGCGGTCCGGCTCGCGGCGAAGCTCGGTGTCGTCGGCCTCCCGCCCAAGCCGCCCGCCGAAGAGGCGCGGCTGACCGGCAAGCTGCACAGCCTGCTGCGCGACCGGTCCGCGATCGCGCACCACTACGACCTCAGCAACGCCTTCTACCAGCTGCTGATGGACGAGTCGATGGCGTACTCCAGCGCGTACTTCACCTCCGAGTCGCGAAGCCTCGAGGAGGCACAGCACGACAAGCTGGAGATGATCTGCCGCAAGCTGGGGCTGCGGCCGGGCATGCGGCTGCTCGACATCGGCTGCGGCTGGGGCTCGCTGCTGGTCCACGCGGCCAAGCACCACGGCGTGCACGCCGTCGGCATCACGCTCTCGGCCGAGCAGCTGCAGCACATCCGCGGCCGGCTCGCCCAGCACGACCTCGAAGACCGCGTCGAAGTGCGCCGCCAGGACTACCGCGAGCTGCCGGACGCGCCGTTCGACGCGGTGGCGTCGATCGAGATGGGCGAGCACGTCGGCGAGGTCAACTACCCGACGTACACCGCGACGCTGCACAAGATGGTCAAGCCCGGCGGGCGGGTGCTGATCCAGCAGATGTCGCGCGGGAACGTCGCCCCCGGCGGCGGCGCGTTCATCGAGCGCTACATCGCCCCCGACATGACCATGCGCCCGGTCGGCCGGACGGTCGAGCACCTGGAGAACGCCGGGCTCGAGGTCCGCGACGTGCACGCGATGCGCGAGCACTACGTCTGGACGGTCCGGGCCTGGGCCGACACCCTGGAGGAGAACTGGGCCGACGTCGTCGCGCTCATCGGGGAGACCGGCGCGCGCGTCTGGCGGCTCTACCTGGTGGGCGGGGCGCTGGCGTTCGAGGAGAACCGGATGGGTGTGGACCAGATCCTGACCGTGCGGCCGCACGCCGACGGCACGAGCGGGATGCCGGCGACACGGGAGTGGAACTGATGCCGCTCGGGAGCACGTTGCTGGTCACCGGCGGCGTCACGCTCGTGGCAGTGCTGGCGACCTTCGCGATCGCGCGGGCGCGCAAGCGCTACGACACGGTCGACACGTTCTGGGGGCTCGGCTTCGCGATCGTCGCGCTGGCCGCGTTCCCCTTCGGCGACGGGCCGCTGACCCTGCGGCTGGTGGTGCTGGTCCTGACGGTCGTCTGGGGCGGGCGCCTTTCGCTGCACCTGCACCTGCGCAACCACAAGCTGCCCGAGGACCCGCGGTACGCGCGGATGGGCCAGGCGCCGCTGCGGATGTTCGTCCGCGTGTACCTGTTCCAGGGCGTGGTGCTGTACTTCGTCTCGCTGCCGGTGCAGTTCGCCATGTACGGCACCGGGTTCGGCGTCCTGGGCTGGCTCGGCGTCGCCGTGTGGCTGATCGGGTTCGGGTTCGAAACGGTCGGCGACGAGCAGCTGCGCCGGTTCAAGGCCGACCCGTCGAACCGCGGCAAGGTCCTGGACACCGGGCTCTGGCGCTTCACCCGCCACCCGAACTACTTCGGCGACGCGTGCGTGTGGTGGGGCCTCTACCTGCTGGCGTGCTCGACGTGGCCGGGCGCGGCGACGATCCTCTCGCCGATCGCGATGACGTTCACCCTGGCCCGCGGCACCGGGAAGCCCATGCTGGAGAAGGGAATGGCCCGGACGCGCCCGGCGTACGCGCACTACGTCGAGCGGACCAGCGGCTTCTTCCCGTTGCCGCCCAAGAAGGTCACTCCCCGGTGAGGCCGTCGGTCAGCTCGCGCAGGACGTCGAGGTGGCCGACGTGCCGGGCGGTCTCCTCGATCATGTGCGTGAGGACCCAGCGGACGTTGAAGGTTTCGTCCTTGTGCGTCACTTCGTCGTCCATGCCGTGGTTCGCGACGATCTCGCGACTGCGGGCGCTTTGCTTTTCGTAGTCGGCGAGCAGCGTTTCGAGGGTCGTCTCGGGCGGGACGCGGAACTCGGCGTCCGGGTCCTGCTCGAGCTTCGCGGCCCAGGTGTCCTCCTCGCCGTCGACGACCACGGCGAACCAGAACCACTCGTTGAGCGTGAGGTGGGCGAGCAGGCCTGCGACGGTGGTCAGCTCACTGGGCAGGTGGGCGCGGCGGATCTGCCCTTCGGTGAGCCCCTGGCTCTTCCACGCGACGGTGGCGCGGTGGTAGTCGAGCAGGCTGGTCAGGATCTCGCGCTCGCCGCCGGTGAGCGGCACTTCCGGGCGTTCGGGTCGGGTCATGGGACGGAGTCTGCCAGGGACCACCGACAGGTTTTGCGGATTACCTTGCGCACGATGTAATCGTGGGCTAGGTTTGCGGATGTGCCGGATGAGTTCCTCTTGGACGAGCAAGCCTGCTTCGCGCTCTACGCGGCGTCGCGCGCGGTGACGGACGCCTACCGTCCCCTGCTCGGCGAGCTGGGTCTCACCTACCCGCAGTACCTGGTGCTGCTGGTGCTGTGGGAGTCCGACGACCGGCCGGTCAAGGAGATCGGCGAGGCGCTGCACCTGGACTACGGCACGCTTTCCCCGCTGCTCAAACGACTCGAGGCGAACGGGCTGGTGACGCGGGCGAGGTTGCCCGCGGACGAACGCACCGTGGTGGTCAGCCTGACCGAGGAGGGCACGGCGATGCGCACGCGCGCCGCCGCCGTCCCGTCGGCCATCGGCTGCGCACTGGGCCTCGACAACACCGAGCGGCGGGAACTGATCACCACGCTGCGGCGGCTGACGGCGTCGGCCACCGCGTACACCCATGGAGGCTCTGATGCCCAGCCGTGACGCGACCACCCACTGGACCGGCGGACTGCAGAAGGGATCGGGCGAAGTCACGCTCGACTCGTCCAACGCCGGCACGTTCTCCGTCTCGTTCCCGACCCGCGCGGGCAACCCGGACGGCCAGACAAGCCCCGAAGAGCTCATCGCGGCGGCCCACTCGTCGTGCCTGGCGATGAACCTGTCGGGCGTCCTGGAGGCCGAAAAACTGACGGCGGACTCGATCGATGTGAGTGCGGAGGTCACGCTCGGCCCGGCCGCCGGCGGCGGCTTCGAGATCAGCGGCATCGCGATCACGCTGCGGGCATCCCTGCCCGGCGTGTCGGCGAAGCAGTTCGCGAAGTACGCGGAGACGGCGGAGAAGACGTGCCCGGTGTCGAAGGCCCTGTCGGGCACGACGATCACGCTGGACGCGGCGCTCAACTGACGCCGGTGCGAGCGGCCCCCTCCTTTTGGCCGAGGGGGCCGTTTCGCGTCAGTGCACCTTGGCTCGATAAGTCGACTTCTTCGCCTGGTTCCCGCAGATCTCCATCGAGCACCACCGCCGCGTCCCCGGCCTGGACGTGTCCAGGAACAGCGCACCGCACCGCTCTCCCGCGCACCGGCGGACCCGCGCAAACTCCGGGGACGTCACCAGATCCAGCGCGTCGCGAGCCAGCAGCGCCAACATCGCCGACGCCGGGTCCGCTGCCTGCCAACGCAACTCGCCCGACGGCGTCAACGACGGCGCCGGCACCGGCAACGCCGCGAACCGGTTCAGCCGCTGCCGCTCGGACGGGCGCAGCGAGCCCGTGAGCAGCGCGTGGATCGCCTCCCGCACCGACCAAGCGTCCCGGACCGAAGCAAGCGAAGCAGGCGAAGCCGAAACCCGGCCGAACTGCCGGATCCACGCTCCCCACGCCGCCGCGTCCGGGAGCTCCTCCGTCTCCGACGGCGTCCCCCGGTAGCGCAGCGTGCGGATGAAGTCGAGGCACAAGCGGCCCGCGCCGACGCGGAATCCTTCCGTCATAAGGGTCACAGTACGCCGGAACCGGTTTGACTGGTACCGTCGGGAACCGATCAAACCGGTTCCACGACGGGGGCACGATGACGGAGACCAAACAGCAGGCGCCGCCCGGGTGGCTTGTGCTGCTGCTGGCCGTCTCCTGTGGACTGACCGTCGCCAACCTCTACTACGCGCAACCGCTGCTCGCCGAACTGCGGCAGACCTTCGGGGTCGGCGAGGCCGCCGCCGGTGGTGTTGTCACCGCCACCCAGATCGGGTACGCCGCCGGGATGCTGCTGCTCGTCCCGCTCGGTGACCGGCTCGAGAACCGCAGCCTGGTCGCGACGCTGCTCGCGGTCGCCTGCGCCGGGCTCGTCGTCACCGGTGTCGCGCCCGGGTTCGCCGTGCTGCTCATCGCCTCGCTCGTGGTCGGGGCGACGTCGGTCGTCGTGCAGATCCTCATCCCGTTCGCCGCCGACCTCTCCCCCGACGCCATCCGCGGGCGGATCGTCGGGCGGGTCGTGAGCGGGCTGCTGTTCGGCATCCTGCTCTCGCGCGTGGTCGCCAGCTTCCTCGCCGAGGTCACCAGCTGGCGCGTGGTCTTCCTGATCTCGGCGGGCGCGATGGCCGCGCTCGCGGTGGTGCTGCGGTTCATCCTGCCGCGCCGGGCGCCCAAGACCGACGTCCCCTATGGACAGTTGCTGCGCTCGACCCTGGCCATGGCCAGGAAGCACCCCGCGTTGCGCCACCGCGCGCTGTACCAGTCGGCGATGTTCGGGGCGTTCAGCGCGTTCTGGACGACGATCGCCTTTGTCCTCACCGCCCCGCCGTTCAACTACTCCCAGCTCGGCGTCGGCCTCTTCGCGCTCGCGGGCGCGGCCGGCGCCGCGGTGGCGCCGCTGGCCGGCCGGTGGGCGGACCACGGCCACGGCCGGCGGCTCACCGCGGGCGCGTTCGTGCTGTGCGCGGCCGCCTTCGCGCTCGCCGGCTTCGGCGCGCACAACGTCGTCCTGCTGGCGATCGCCGCGATCGCGGTGGACACGGCCGTGCAGGCGACGCTGGTGACCGGCCAGCACGTGATCTACCAGCTCGACCCGTCGGCCCGCGCCCGCGTCAACAGCGTCTACCTGGGCACGTTCTTCATCGGCGGCGCGATCGGCTCCCAGGCGGGCTCGATCGCCTACCACCTCGGCGGCTGGACGGCGGTTGTCGTCTTCGCCGGCGTGCTCCCGCTCCTCGGGCTGGCCGGCATGACCCGCACCGAGGTCTAGGCGAACACCTCCCGCCGGGCCGCGGCCCACTCCGCGTACGTCGTTCCAGGACGGCCCAGCAGCTCCTCGACCACCCCGGTCGGCGCCTGCGGGTGCCGCAGGGTTTCCTCGAAGCCGTCCAGGAGCCAGTCGACGGCCGCCTCCGGGACGCCGTAGCCGACCCACTGCGCGCGCTGCTCGGCGCGGGTCAGCTCGCGGAACCGGATCTCCTTGCCCAGCACCGATTCCAGCGTCGCGACCTGCTCACGCAGGCTGAGCGCCGACGGTCCACTGAGGACGTACGTCGCGCCGACGTGCCCCTCCGAGGTGAGCACCCGGGCGGCCACCGCCGCGATGTCCCCGAGGTCGATCGGCGTCTGCGTCGCCTCACCGTAGGCCACGGCGACCTCACCCGCGCGCACCACGCCGGCCCAGTCGAGCGTGTTGTTCATGAAGACGCCGGGCCGCAGGAAGGTCCAGGCGAAACCTGCGTCCCGGACCGCTTTCTCGACCACGGCGTACTCGTTGCCGCTGGAGCCTTCGTGGTCGTCCCCCACGCTGCTGCCCGACAGCGCGACGACCCGCTTGATCCCCGCTTCCCGCGCCAGCTCGCAGAACCTCCCGACGGTCCGCGCCATCGGCGCCAGGTACACGGCTTCGACACCCTCCAGCGGCAGGGTCGACGGCCGCGCCAGCGAGCCGACGACCACCTCCGCTTCCGCAGGCAGCGACGCCCGCTCCGGATCCACCGTCAGCGCTCGCACCGGCACGCCCAGCGCGACCAGCTCGTCGACGACCAGCCGTCCCACGCTGCCGGTCGCGCCCGTCACCAGGATCGTCATGACACCCTCCTCATTCCCGTACGCCATACGAGATCGTACGGTATACGGAAAACTCGAAAGGCGCACAGGAAATTTCAGGAGGTGATGGTCGGCAGCTCAGGCGCCGCGACGTCGTAGACCTTGCCGTCCTGGGTGAGCAGCGCCGCCAGGACCTTGGCCTTGCGGTCGGTCTGCTCCGCCGTTCCCCAGCGGACGATCTTCCCGCTGGACAGCGTGAACTCGACACTCGCCGGCGTCCGGGCCGTCGCCGTGGTGACCTGCTTGAGCAGCTGCTCCGGGATCACGCCGAGCACCGCCGTCACCGCCCGGGTCACCGGGTCGTCGGCCGAGACCTTCGGCAGCTTGAGCTCCGGCAGGCCGGCCGGGCGGGCGGGCACCGTCTTGAACACGACACCGCCGCCGTCGACGAGGTGGACGCCGTCGCCGCCCGGGCCGCTGTCGAAGAACGCGATCGCCGTGCGCTCGCTGACCGTGATCTCGACCGTGTTCGGCCAGGAGCGGGACACCTCGACCGTCGCGATGCCCGGCATCGCCGCCACCCGGTCGCGGATCTCGTCGGTGCTCAGCCGCAGCATCGGCTTGTCCACCGGCACCGCCGCCACCGCGCGGATCTGGTCGGCGGTCACCGTGCGCGAGCCGCTGACCGAGACGTCCTTCGCCCCGAGCATCGAGCTGAAGAACAGCAGGTAGACCAGCGCGACGACGGTGAGCACGGTCAGCAGCGCGACCCAGCGGCGGCGGATCTCCACCTGCCGGTTGGGCCGCGCGCGGCCAGCGGGCTTCGGGCGCGCGGCGCGCGTGCGGCGACGCTCCTCTTCGGAGCGCCGCCCCCGGCGTTCCCTGGCCAGGGCGGCACGATCCCGTTCGTCCTCTTCGGACGGACGGCGGCGTTCCCTGGTCGGACTCATGGCTTCAGCGCTTGTCCAGCTCGACGAGGATCTCCGGACCCAGCTGCGTCACGTCCCCGGCGCCCATGGTGACCACGAGGTCACCGGGCTTCGCCAGGCCCGCCACCAGCGACGCGGCGACGTCGAACGCCGGCTCGTAGTGCACCGGCTTGGTCACCGCGTCCGCGATCAGCGCGCCGGTCACGCCGGGCTCGGGCTCCTCACGCGCACCGTAGACGTCCAGCACGACGACCTCGTCGGCCTGCGACAGCGCCTCGGCGAACTCCGCCGAGAACGCCTTGGTCCGCGAGTACAGGTGCGGCTGGAACACCACGATCACGCGCCCGGACCCGGCCGCCGTGCGCACCGCGCGCAGCTGCGCGGACACCTCGGTCGGGTGGTGGGCGTAGTCGTCGTAGACGCGGACGTCGGCGGCCCGGCCCTTGAACTCGAACCGCCGCCGGACGCCGCCGAACGCCGCGAGGCCCTCGACCATGCCCTCGATCGGCGCCCCGAGCTCGAGCCCGGCCAGCAGCGCAGCGATCGCGTTGTTTGCCATGTGGTCGCCCGGCACCGCGACCGTGACGTCGATCAGCTTGGTCTTCAGCGAGATCCGCACGACCCCGCCGTCGGGACGCGGTTCGTAGGACATGATCTTGGCGTCGTCGGGCCCGCTGACCCAGTAGCCGTAGCGCAGCACGCGGACACCGCGCTTCGCGGCGGCGTCGCCCAGCGCGTCGGAGCCTTCGTCGTCGGCGCAGACGATCAGCAGCCCGTTCTCTTCGATCCGGTCGACGAAGTCGGAGAAGACCTTCGTGTAGGCCTCGGCCGTGCCGTGGTGGTCGAGGTGGTCCGGCTCGACGTTCGTGACGACCGCGATCGACGGCGAGTAGGTCAGGAACGAGCCGTCGCTCTCGTCGGCCTCGGCGACGAAGATGCCGCCCTCGCCGTGGTGGGCGTTGGCGCCGGACTCGTTGAGGTCACCGCCGATGGCGAACGACGGGTCGAGCCGGCAGTGCTGCAGCGCCACGGTGAGCATCGACGTCGTCGACGTCTTGCCGTGCGTGCCCGCGATGCAGGCGACACGGTGGCCCTCCATCAGCCCGGCCAGCGCCTCGGCGCGGTGCAGCACCGGGATCCCGGCGGCGCGGGCCGCGGCCAGTTCGGGGTTGGTCTCCTTGATCGCAGTCGACACGACCACCGCGGACGGCGGCTCGGACAACGACGAGATGTTCGAGGCGTTCTGGCCGACGAACAGCTCCGCGCCCTGGGCTCGCAGCGACAGCAGCGCGCGCGACTCCTTGGCGTCCGAACCCGACACAAAGGCCCCGCGGGCCAGCAGGATCCGCGCGATGCCGGACATGCCGGCGCCGCCGATGCCGATCAGGTGCGCCCGGCGCAGCTCTTCAGGCAGTTCAAGCACCAGCGGCCTCCAGGACGATGCGGGCGAGGGCTTCGTCGGCTTCGCGGTGGCCCATGCCGACCGCGGCCGCGCCCATCTTGGCGACGCGGTCGGCGTCGGTGACCAGCGGGACGACCAGGTCGGCGACCTTGGCCGGGCTGAGCTCGGCGTCGGTGACCATCAGCGCGGCCCCGGCGTCGACCGCCGGCCGCGCGTTGGTGGCCTGCTCGCCGTTGCCGATCGGCAGCGGGACGAACACCGCGGGCAGCCCGACGGCCGTCACCTCGGCGACGGTCATCGCGCCGGACCGGCACACCGCGACGTCCGCGGCCGCGTACGCCAGGTCCATCCGCTCCAGGTACGGCACCGGCACGTACGCCGGCTTGCCCGGGAACTCCTGCACGACCAGCGTGTTCTTCGGGCCGTGCGCGTGCAGCACGCCGACCCCGGCGTCCGCGAGGTCCTTCGCGGCGCCGGAGACGGCCGCGTTGATCGACTGCGCGCCCTGCGAACCGCCGAACACCAGCAGCGTCGGCGCGTCCGGGTCCAGCCCGAAGTGCGCGCGCGCCTCGGCCCGCAGCGCGGCCCGGTCCAGCGACGTGATCGACCGCCGCAGCGGGATCCCGACGACCTCCGCGTTCGGCAGCGGCGTGCCCGAGACGGCGACGGCGACCCGCTTCGCGAACCGCGCGCCCACCCGGTTCGCCAGGCCCGGCGACTGGTTGGCTTCGTGCACGACGATCGGGACGCGCCCGCGCGCGGCCAGATACGCCGGGAGCGCGACGTAACCACCGAAGCCGACAACGACGTCCGCGTGGACCCGGTCCAGCACCTCACGGGTGCGGCGCACGGAGTCGCGCACCTTCAGCGGCAGCCGCAGCAGCTCCGGGGTCGGCTTGCGGGGCAGCGGCACCGGCGGGATCAGCTCCAGCTCGTAGCCCCGGGCCGGGACGAGCTTGTTCTCCAGGCCGCGCTCGGTGCCCAGCGCGATCACCGTCGCGTCCGGGCGGAGCCGCTTGACGGCGTCGGCCAGGGCGAGGGCGGGTTCGATGTGTCCTGCGGTGCCACCCCCGGCGACCACGACCACAGGCGCCCGGCCCGCGGCGGACCGCTCGGTTCCCTTGACGGGCTTGCTCACCAATGACCTCTCCGGTTCGCGGTACTCCGGGTACCACGGCTCGCTGTTGTCCGCGCGGCCCCGCGAGACGTGGCCGTGCTCGTCCGTGCCGCGCTGCGGCGCACCGGTTCGCGGACCGACCTGCGTCGTTCCTGTGCCGGGGCGGGCCGCGCCGCACGGGGCGCCGGCCTGGCCGCCTTCGCCCCACTGCGCCCCGCCGCCTTGCGGGTGGCGGGCGGGCGGTACGGGTCGGGCGCGGGCAGCCGCAGCAGGCGTCCGAACTTACCCGGCCCCTGTGTGCGCAGTGCGGCCACCGCCTCCGGTTCGTGCCGGGCGGCGTTCGCGAGCACGCCCATGATGAGCATGGTGATCACCAGCGACGTCCCGCCGTAGGAGATCAGCGGCAGCGTGACACCGGTGACCGGCAGCAGGCCGACGACGTAGCCGATGTTGATGCCGGCCTGCGCCACGAGGAACACCGTGAGCGTGCCGGAGACGATCCGGATCCACGGGTCGATGTTGCGGGTGGCGATCCGCAGGCCCACCACGGCGACCCCGGCGAACAACGCGAGCACGACGACGCAGCCGATCAGCCCGAGCTCCTCGCCGATGAGGGCGAAGATGAAGTCGTTCTGCACGTTCGGCAGGTAACCCCAGTTGGACGTGCCCTGGCCGAGGCCCTTGCCGAAGAAACCGCCGTCGGCCAGCGCCAGCTTGGCCTGGTTGGCCTGGAAGCCCTCGGCGCTCGTGTCGGCGTCCGGCGAGAGGAACGACATGACCCGGTCGAGCCGGTAGGGCGCGATGACGGCAAGCACGAGCACGCCGGCCAGGCCGCCCGCGAGGATCACGCCGAAGAGCCGTTTCGGGGCGCCGGCGAACCACAGCAGCGCCAGCAGCACCACGGCCAGGGTGACCGTGCCGCCGAGGTCCGGCTGGAGCATGACCAGGGCGAACATCAGCAGCGCGATCGGCACCACGGGCACCAGCAGGTGCCGCCACTGGTGGATGACGTTGTACTTGATCACCAGGATGTGCGCGCCCCAGAAGGCCAGCGCGACCTTCGCCGCCTCGACTGGCTGGAAGGTGAACTCGCCGAGCTTGAACCAGCCCTGCGAGCCGTTGACCGTCGAGCCCAGCGGCGTCAGCACGAGCACCAGCAGGCCGAGGCAGACCACCGTCGCGGTCGCCGACATCCGCCGGATCCGCTCCAGGTTCACGCGCAGGCCGAGCCAGAACACGACCGAGCCGATCGCGACGAACACCAGGTGCTTGGTGAACAGCGAGTACACACCGCTGCCGGTCTTCGGGTTGTACGACGCGACCGACGACGCCGACAGCACCATCACCGCGCCGATGACCGTGAGCACGCCGGTGAGGGCGAGCACGAGGTGGAACGACGCGAGCGGGCGCGAAAGCCACGCGGTCAGCGCCGTGCGGAAAGCGACAAAACCGCTCTCCTTGCGCTCCCGGCGCGGCCGCTTCGGGGCGGGGGTCTTGGGCTCAGTGACCGTCACTCGGCGCCCCCGCTGCGTCGTCGCGGAGGACGTGCACCGCCGCGGCGAACGCGTCGCCGCGCTCGCCGTAGTTGCGGAACATGTCCAACGACGCCGCGGCGGGCGCGAGCAGCACCACGTCACCTGGCCGGGCCATCGCGCTGGCCGCACTCACCGCCGCAGTCATGGGTTCATGGTCACCCGGACGGAGGCTGTTCACCGGGACATCCGGCGCGTGTCGCGCAACCGCGGCGGCGATCACGGGTGAATCGACACCGAGTAGCACGACTCCGCGGAGGCGGCCAGCGATGCTGCTCACGAGATCGTCCACCGAGGCGCCCTTGAGCTGGCCACCCGCGATCCAGACGATGCTCTGGTGGGCCCGCAGCGACCCGGCGGCCGCGTGCGGGTTGGTCGCCTTCGAGTCGTTGACGTACCGGACGCCCGCCACTTCGGCGACCTCGACCGCGCGGTGCGGCGCCGGCTGGTACTCGCGCAGGCCCTTGAGGACGGCCTCCGGCGTGACACCGTGCGAGCGGGCCAGGGCGGCCGCCGCGAGGGCGTTCGAGACGTTGTGCGGGCCGGCCGGGCGGACGTCGGCCAGGGTGGCCAGCTCCTCGGCGCTGGTCGCCGGGTCGGCGACAAAAGCCCGGTCCACCAGCAGGTCTTCGACCAGGCCGAGCTCCCCGACGGCCGGGGTGTCCAGCCGGAACGCGACACGGCGGGCATCCGGGCGCGCGTGCTCCTCGGCGATCCGGGCCGACCAGTCGTCGTCGGCGTTGTGGACGACGACCCGGGCGCGGTCGTAGGCCCGCCCCTTGGCGTCGGCGTACTCGTCCATCGAGCCGTGCCAGTCGATGTGGTCCTCGGCCAGGTTCAGCACCACGGCCGCGTCCGGCGCCAGCGTGGACGACCAGTGCAGCTGGAAGCTCGAGAGCTCCACGGCCAGCACGTCGTAGCCCGCGCGGACCGCGTCGAGCGCCGCATAGCCGATGTTCCCGCAGGCCACGGCGTTGGCGCCGGCTGCCTTGAGGATCGACTCGAGCATGCCCGCGGTGGTCGTCTTGCCGTTGGTCCCGGTGATCACCAGCCACGATGGCGGGTGCTCGCGCAGCTGCCCGACCCGCCAGGCCAGCTCGACGTCGCCGATCACCTCGACGCCCGCCTCGGCCGCGGCGACCAGCAGCGGCGACGTCGGCCGCCAGCCGGGGCTCGTGACGACGAGGACGACGTCGGACGGCGGTTCGGTGAGCCCGGGCACCAGCTCGGCGCCGAGGCCCTCCAGCTCGGCCAGGCGCTCGGCGTTGCCGTCGGTGACGGTGACACGCGCGCCCAGCTCCGTCAGCACGGGGACGATCGACTTGCCGGTGACCCCGGCACCGGCGACCAGGACGTGACGACCGGCGAGATCCACGTCAGCCCCCGAGCTGCTCGCTGTAGAACAGGCCGAGCCCGAACATGCAGCAGATCGCCGAAAGTAACCAGAACCGGATGATCACCGTGGTTTCCGCCCACCCGGCGAGCTCGAAGTGGTGATGGAAGGGCGCCATCCGGAACAGCCTTCGCCGCGTCGTCCGGAAGACCGCGATCTGCGCGACCACCGAGATCATCTCGACCATGAACAGGCCGCCGATGACGATGGCGAGCAGCTCGGTGCGGGTGGTCATCGACAGCCCGGCGACCAGGCCGCCGAGGGCCAGCGAACCGGTGTCGCCCATGAAGATCTTCGCCGGGGCCGCGTTCCACCAGAGGAACCCGACACACGCGCCGGTCGCCGCCGCGGCGACCACCGCCAGGTCCAGCGGGTCCCGGACGTAGTAACAGGCCTGCGCCGGGCCGTTCGCGCAGGAGAGCCGCTCCTGCCAGAACGAGATGACCACGTAGGTGGCCAGCACCATCGCCGCCGAGCCGCCCGCCAGGCCGTCGAGGCCGTCGGTGAAGTTCACCGCGTTCGACCAGCCCGAGATCACGATGTAGCAGAAGATCACGAAGATGATCGACGGGAACGTGATCAGCGCGAGGTCACGGGCGTAGGAGAGGCTCTCCGACGCGGGCGTGATGCCCTGCTCGTTCGGGAAGTTCAGCGCCAGCACCGCGAAGGCGACGGTGACCACCAGCTGGCCGACCAGCTTCGCGGTCTTGTTCAGCCCGAGGTTGCGCTGCTTGCGGATCTTGATGAAGTCGTCGAGGAACCCGACCACGCCCAGCCCCACCGCGAGCATCAGCACGAGCAGCCCGGAGACCGTCGGCGCGCCGCTGCGGGAGTTGAGCATCCAGTTGATCAGGTGCGCGGCGAAGTACCCGACGACCATCGCGATGATGATCGCGACACCGCCCATGGTCGGGGTACCGCGCTTGGACTTGTGTCCCTGGGGGCCTTCCTCGCGGATCTCCTGGCCGAAGCCCTGCCGGGAGAAGACCCGGATCAGGTAGGGCGTCAGCATGATGGAGACCAGCAGGCCCGCCGCGGCCGCGATCAGGATGCTGATCACGCGTCACCACCGTTCGAGCGATTCTCGGAGTTGTCGGATTCCCGGGGTTCGAGCAGGGCCTCGGCGACCCGCCAGAGACCGGCGGCCTTGGAGGCCTTGACCAGCACGACGTCCCCGGGACGGAGCTGATCATGCAGCAGCGCGGCGGCGGCCTCGACGTCGGGTACCAGGATCGATTCCTCGCCCCAGGAGCCTTCCTGGAACGCCCCCTGGTGCATCGCCGCCGCCTCGGGGCCGATCACGACGAGCTTGGCGATGTTGAGCCGGACCACGAGCCGGCCGATCTCGTCGTGGGCGGTGACCGAGTCCGCGCCGAGCTCGCCCATCACGCCGAGCACGGCCCACGACCGGCGGCCGCTCTCGCGGGTCATCGCGGCGAGGGCCTTCAGCCCGGCCCGCATCGACTCGGGGTTGGCGTTGAAGGAGTCGTTCAGGATCGTCACGCCGTCTTCGCGGGTGACGACCTCCATGCGCCGCGCGGACCGCCGTTCGAGGCTCGAGAGCCGCGTGGCGATCTCGGCCGGCGTCGCGCCCAGCTCGAGCGCCACCGCCGCGGCGGACAGCGCGTTGCCGACGTGGTGCTCGCCGTGCAGCGGCAGCGTGACGTCGGCCTCGCCGGCCGGGGTGACCAGCCGGAAGGAGGCGCGGGCCTCGTCGTCGAGCGTGATGTTCTCCGCGCGGACCTGCGCGGACGCCGTCTCGCCGACGAACACCACACGGGCCTTCGTGCGGCTCGCCATGGCCGCGACCAGCGGGTCGTCCAGGTTCAGGACCGCGACGCCGTCCTCGGGCAGCGCCTCGACCAGCTCACCCTTGGTCTTCGCGATGCCTTCGCGGGAGCCGAACTCCCCGACGTGCGCGCTGCCGACGTTGAGCACCACGCCGATCTTCGGCGGGGCGATCTCGGCGAGGTGGGCGATGTGCCCGGGCCCGCGCGCGGACAGCTCCAGCACCAGGTGGCGGGTCTCGGCGTCGGCCCGCAGCGCCGTCCAGGGGTGGCCCAGCTCGTTGTTGAACGACCCGGGCGGCGCGACCGTCGGGCCGAGCGGCTCGAGCAGCTGCGCGATGACGTCCTTCGTGGACGTCTTGCCGGAGGAGCCGGTGACGCCGACGACGGTCAGGGTGCCCTCGGACAGCCGCTGCACGACGAACCGGGCGAGCTTGGCCAGCGCGGCCAGCACGGCCGCGCCGGAGCCGTCCTTGTCGCCGGTCAGCGCGACCGACCGCTCGTGCGCTTCACCGGGAGCCAGGGGCGGCACGACGATCGCGGGCGCGTCGACCTCACGCGCGGCCAGCACGACGACCGCGCCGGCTTCGACGGCCTTCGCCGCGAAGTCGTGGCCGTCGACCTTCTCCCCCGGCAGGGCCACGAACAGGCTGCCGGGCGTGAGCTGCCGGGTGTCGAACTCCACGCTGCCGGTCACCTGCGCGCCCGGGTCGGCGCGGTGCAGCCGGCCGCCGACGACGTCGGCGATCTCGGCCAGGCTGAGCACGATCACACACTCACCTCGAGTTTGTTGCGGATGGCCGCGGCCAGCTCGTCGCGGTCGGAGAACGGGTGCACCACACCGCCGGCCTCCTGGCCGGACTCGTGCCCCTTGCCGGCGAGGAAGACGATGTCGCCCGGCTCGGCGAGCGAGACCGCGTGCTCGATGGCCTCGCGGCGGTCGCCGATCTCGACGACCGCACCGCCCTCGGCGGGCCCGACGGCGCGGGCGCCGGCGAGCATCGCGGCGCGGATGGCCGCGGGGTCTTCGGAGCGCGGGTTGTCGTCGGTGACGATCAGGACGTCGCTGCGGCGGGCCGCCGCCTCGCCCATCATCGGGCGCTTCGCGGTGTCGCGGTCGCCGCCGCAGCCGAGCACGGTGATGATCCGGCCGTCGGCGCGGGCGCGCAGCGCGTCCAGGCCCTGGGCGACCGCGGCCGGCTTGTGGGCGTAGTCGACGACGGCGGTGAACTCCTGGCCGACGTGGACGCGTTCCATCCGGCCCGGCACCTGCACCTGGGCGAGCCCGGTGACGATGTGCTCCAGGCTCACCCCGGCGGTGCTCAGGATCGCGGCCGCGAGCACGGCGTTCGCGACGTTGAACTCGCCCGGCAGCGGGATCCGCGCCGGCGTGGTGACGCCGTCCGGGCCGTGCAGGGTGAACGTCTGCTCACCGTGCGGAGTGGCTTCGAGGTCGGTGGCCTTCCAGGCGGCGTCGGTGCCCGCGTCGGTCGTCACGGTGACCGTCTGCGGCGTGAGCAGCGCCTGGCCCCACGCGCTGTCGACCACGACGACCTCGGTGGTCGAGCGGCCGTCGAACAGCAGGGACTTCGCCGCGAAGTACTCCTGCATGTCCTTGTGGAAGTCCAGGTGGTCCTGGGAGAGGTTGGTGAACGCGCCGACGGCGAACCGGGTGCCGTTGACCCGGCCGAGCGCGAGCGCGTGGCTGGAGACCTCCATCGCCACGTGCGTGACGCCGCGTTCGAGCATCACCGCGAACAGCGCCTGCAGGTCCGGGGCCTCCGGCGTGGTGAACCCGCTGACCAGGCGTTCGCCGGCGATCCGGGTCTCGACCGTGCCGATCATGCCGGTGGTCAGCCCAGCGGCCTCCAGCCCGGCGTCGACCAGGTAGGAGGTCGTGGTCTTGCCCGAGGTCCCGGTGACGCCGAGCACGGACAGCCGAAGCGACGGCTCGCCGTAGATCCAGGCGGCGATCTCGCCGAGGGCGGCGCGCGGATCGGCGTGCACGAGGATCGGGACGCCGGCGTCGCGCAGCGCGGGCCGCTCGGCCCCTTCGGCGTCGGTGAGCACCGCGACGGCGCCGGCGGCGACCGCCTGGTCGCTGAAGTCGGCGCCGTGGGCGCGGGCGCCCGGGAGCGCGGCGAAGAGGTCGCCGGGCAGCACGTGCTGCGCCCGCAGGGTGGTGCCGGTGACAGTGAGGTCGGCGGCGTCGGGCGAGTCGGCGATCAGCCGGGCGTCCGCCCTGGCGAGCAGCGTCGCCAGCGGGACCGGGACGATGCGCGCCGGGCGCGGCGGCGCGGGGACCGCTTTCACCGGGCTTTCCGGCACCGGGGAACTGGACGAGGACACGGACACGGCCAAGAGGCTACCGGCGGCCGGTTCGGGGGCCCGCACGCGGTACGGCGATGACGGGCGGCCACGGCACATGTGCTAAACGGCGGCGCGCACCTTCTTGCGGCGCAACGCTTTCCCGGCGGCGGCCGGCCGATGTGGACGATGCACGCGAAAAGCCCCCTCACCGGTGAGGGGGCTTTCTCCGGCCGTGGGTCACGGCACGATGAGCGGGACCTCCGGCGACGGGCCGTCCGACAGCGGGATCTGGAACCGCTGCGTCAGGTACGACGCGATGCTGTGGAACAGCGGCGCCGCGGAGTGGCCCACCGGCAGCGTCGTGTCCGGCGCGTCCAGCCGGATCCCGACCACGAACCGCGGGTGGTCGGCGGGCAGGATGCCGGCGAAGGTGATGTTGTAGAGGTGGTCGCTGTAGGCCTTCGTCCGCGGGTCGACCTGCTGGCCGGTGCCCGTCTTGCCGGAGATCTGGTACCCCTCGACCGCCGCCGTCGGCGCGGTGCCCTTCTGCAGGCCCTTGCCGTTCTGGGCGACCGCGCGCATCATGTCGCGCACCGTCTTGGCCGTCTGCGGGCTGACCACCTGCACCGACTTCGGCGCCGGCTCGGGCACCGTGGTGCCGTCCGGGTTCACCTTCGCCTTGACGATCCGCGGTTCGACGCGCAGGCCGTCGTTGGCGATGGCCTGGTACATCCCGGCCATCTGCAGCACGGTCATCGACAGGCCCTGCCCGATCGGCAGGTTGCCGAACGTCGTCGCCGACCACTGGCTGCGCGCGGGCACCACACCCGCGCTCTCGCCGGGCAGGCCGACGCCGGTGCGCTGGCCGAGGCCGAACTTCTTGAGCAGGTCGGCGTAGCGTTCTTCGCCGATCTTCTGCGCCAGCAGCAGGGTGCCGATGTTGGACGACTTGGCGAAGATCCCAGCGGTGGTGAAGTTCTGCGTGCCGTGGGTCCAGGCGTCGTGCACGGTCTTGTCGGCGACCTGCAGCGAGCCGGGCACCGAGACGGTCGACTCCGGGGTCGCGACGCCGTAGTCGATCGCGCCGGTGGCGGTGACGACCTTGTTGACCGAGCCGGGTTCGAACGGCGTGGTGACCGCCGGGTTGCTGAGGTCGTCGGCGGTCCAGGTCGTCTGGTCGTTCGGGTTGAACGTCTTGTCGTTGGCCAGCGCGTAGACCTCGCCGGTCTTGGCGTCCATGACCACGGCCTGCCCGCCCTTGGCGTGCGACTGCTGGACGTAGTCGGAAAGCTGGCGCTGCACCTCGTACTGCAGGTCGGAGTCGACGGTCAGCTCGAGGTCCGAGCCGGGGACGGCGGCCTGCAGGTCGCGCTCGGTGCCCGGGATGACGACGTTGTCGCTGCCGTTCTTGGTGTTGACCATCATCCGGCCCGGCGTGCCCGCCAGGTCGTTGTCGCGGACCAGCTCGAGCCCGACCAGGCCGTGCAGGTTGTGCTTGGACACGTCCGGGTCGTCGGAGCGCCAGTTCGCGGCGCCGACGATGTTGGAGGCCAGGCTCCCGCCCGGGTACTCGCGCAGGGCGCGCTTCTCGACGCCGATCCACGCGAAGTTCTTGACGATGTCGGCGGCCACCGACGGCTCGACGTTGTGCTCGAGGTAGGTGAAGGACGCCGGCTTGTGGAACAGGTCCAGCAGCTGCTGCTCGGTCAGCTGGTTCGGCACCTTGGCCGCGATGTACTTGGCGGCCGCGGCGGTCTCGGCGTCGAACGTCTTCTTGGTGCCGGGGTTCTTCGCGGCGAAGTCGTCCATGTTCTTGTGCAGCGCCTTGAGGTTCACCGACAGCGAGCGCACCTCGACGCTGAACGCCAGCTTGGCGCCGTTGCGGTCCACAATGGACCCGCGCTGGGCCGGGATGTCGATGGTCTGGGCGCGCTGCCGCTCGGCCGCGGCCGAGAGCGCGCCGGCCTCGAACCACTGCACCTGCACCAGTTTCACGCCCGCGACGAGCAGCACGGCGACGAGGATGAGCCGGACGGCGGAGAACCGGCTGCGGTTCCCGCCGTTGCCCCGGCGCGCGGCCGCGCTGCGCGTCCCGGCGGCGTAGGTCCGGCGCGCGCTCCCGGCGGAGCGCGCGCGGACCTGTCCCCGGCTCGACGACGCCATCACTGGCCCGCCGGCGGCGTGGGCTGCTCTTCGGCGGGCACGGCGGGCTGGTCACCCTCGATCGGCGCGCCCTGCTGGGACTGCGTGCCCTCGGCCGGCGCCGCGGGCGGCGCGGCCTGGACCGGCGGCGCGTCCGCCTTGGCCTTCTTGGGCTCGCCGACGAGCGAGGTCTTGCCGTCCGGGCCGACGACGATCCGCGCCGGGTCCCCGCCGGGCACCATGCCCAGCTGCTGGGCCGAAGGGGCCAGCGAAGCAGGCGACTCGGCCTTCGCGACGTCGCGCTGCAGCTGTTCCTTCGTCTCGGCCAGGTTCGCGTTGGTGGTGCGCAGCTGCTCGAGCCGGTAGGAGTCGGCGATCGCCTGCGTGGTCAGCCACAGCGTGGTCGCCACCCCGACGGCCAGCAGCGCCATCATCAGCAGCACGAACGACGCGCGCGACTTCGGCAGCCGCAGCTTCAGCCGGACCTTGGGGGTGCCCGGCTCGGCGACCTTGGCCTTCTTCGGCTCCGGCCGCGGCTCGCGCTCCTTGAGCAGGTCGGCCCGCTGGGCGCGGCGCGCGTAGGCGCGCTCGGCCGCGGTGGTGCGGCCCCGCGACGCGCGCCGCGGCGCGGCCTTGCCCGGTTCTTCGGTCCGCGGCTCGGTTTCGACGGTGGTCCCGCGCGCGGGCTCGGCACGCTTGCGCGTCGCGGGCCCGCCGGCCCGGCGCTTCGTGGGAGCGGTCATCGCGGCTCTCCGATCCTCTCAGCGGCCCGCAACCGCACCGAAGCGGCGCGCGGGTTGTGTTCGGTCTCCTCTTCGCCGGCCTTTTCGGCCCCGCGGGTCAGGAGCTTCAGCTCCGGTCCGTGCCCCGGCAGCTCCACCGGAAGTCCTTCCGGCGTGCGGGACTTCGCGAGCTCGGCCAGCGCCTGCTTGACCAACCGGTCTTCCAGCGACTGGTAGGACTCCACGACGATCCGGCCGCCCGTCGCGAGCGCGCCCAGCGCCGCGGGCATGGCCCGGCGCAGCACCTCCAGCTCGCCGTTGACCTCGATCCGCAGCGCCTGGAACGTCCGCTTGGCCGGGTGCCCGCCGGTGCGCCGGCTGGCCGCCGGGACGGCGTCGTAGAGCAGCTCGACGAGCCGTCCGCTCATCGTGAACGGCTCCTTCTCGCGCTCGTTGACGACCGACCGGACGATCCGCTGGGCGAACCGCTCCTCGCCGTAGTCGCGCAGGATCCGGATCAGCTCGCCGGGTGCGTAGGTGTTGAGGACGTCGGCGGCGGTGAACCCGGTGGTCGGGTCCATCCGCATGTCCAGCGGCGCGTCCTTCGAGTACGCGAACCCGCGCTCGGCGCGGTCCAGCTGCATCGAGGAGACGCCGAGGTCGAAGAGGATGCCGTCGGCCTTCCGGATGCCCAGCCCGGCCAGCGCGTCCGGCAGTCCGTCGTAGACGGTGTGCACGAAGTCGACGCGGTCGCCGTGGCGGGCGAGGCGTTCTCCGGACTTCTCGAGCGCGGCGGGGTCGCGGTCCAAGGCGACGAGACGCAGGCGCGGGAAGGCGTCGAGGAGGGCGTCGGAATGCCCGCCGAGCCCGACGGTCGCGTCCACGAGGACGCCGTCCCGGTCGGCGAACACGGGGGTGAACAGCTCGACGATGCGGCCCAGCAGTACCGGGACGTGCTCGGGTGCCGTCATGTGTTCCCTCCCCCTTTCTCGCCTGGCCCGGGGGAAATATGGCGGATGCCGTCAGGTCCCTGTCCGCCCGCTGCTGACCTGGTACCGGGGAAGGTGCACCAGGGCCATTGAGCGGACAGAGGCCTCACGGCATCCGGGTGGGCTTCCCCTCACCGCGCGGACGGTGAACCTCTTCGTCCCCCGACGACGAAGGTGCACCGCGACCACGCGCCTAGAAGACGCCCGGCAGTACTTCCTCTCGAGCCTTCGCGTAGCTGTCTTCGTGCTCTTCCAGGTAGCCCTGCCACGCTTGGGCGTCCCAGATCTCCAGCCTGGTGATCGCCCCGATCACCACGCACTCCTTGCTGAGCCCCGCGTAGCGGCGGAGCTCGGGCGCGATGCTGATGCGCCCCTGCCCGTCCGGACGTTGTTCGTCCGTCCCGGCGAACAGGTAACGCTGGTAGGCCCGGACCGCCTCGTTCGTGAACGGGGCGTCGGCGACCTTGCGCGCCATCTGCTCGAACTCGGCCCTGGGGAAGACGAAGAGGCAGTGGTCCTGCCCCTTGGTGAGCATCAGCCCGCCGGCCAAGGCGTCGCGGAACTTCGCGGGCAGCGCGAGCCGCCCCTTGTCGTCCAGCTTCGGGGTGTGGGTGCCGAGGAACACGGCCTCCACCTCCCTACCGCCCGCGGCAGCGAACTACCTTGAACGGCTACGGGGCTTCCCTTCCGCCCCACTGGCCACCACCGTACCCCACTTTTCACCACAGTCAACGCGTGAAACCGGCGCCTCACTCCGTCGTGTGCTTTGTTTGCGCAGGTCAGCAGCGTGGGGGCCGGTGGGGGGTGCGGTGGGGCACGGTGCGCAAGATCCCCCTTGCCGGGGGCCGGAGCAACCTCAGCTGTAGGCCATGCGTCCGCATAACGGCCGCGAAAACCCTCGGCACGCCTCGGGTGGGGCCCGGTGGGGACCCGGGTGGGGTCGAGTGGGGACACCGGTGGTGGGAAGTGGGGACCCGGGTGGAGCCCGGTGGGGAACCCCGCCGGGACGCCGGTCATGGTCGCCAGGCAGCCCGCGCCGGGTCAGTCCTCCGGGTTCAAGAGGGCGGCGATGCGCGCCGAGAGCCGGGAGCTGTCCACCGGGCTCACGTTCACCCACTCCTGCCCACCCCGGGCCGGAGTCTTCGTCGCGCAGTACGCGCCGACGTCGGTGTCGAACCACGTCAGCCCGCCGACCCGCTCGACCCGCCCCGACGCCGACCGCCGGCTCACGCTGAACTGCCCCGCCGCGTAAACCGGCCGTGCCTGGATCGCCAGCGCCTCCTGAAGCTGAACCGAAGACGACGCCGAGCCCTCCGACAGCGCAGAAGCCGCCAGGCTGATCCCGTACCCCGGCCCGGCCGCCAGCTCCGGCAGGACATCAACCAGAGCCGAACACACCTCGCCCGGAGTGATCGACGCCAGGGCGATCGTCTGCTCCGGCTGGGTCGCCAGGACGCCGTGCCGGCCACGGGCCGCCGTCACCGCCCGGAACGGCGTGGACGCCGTCATGTCCGCCAACGCCTCGCACGCCACGAACACCTCGCCGTTCGCCAGGAGTTCCAGGCGCGCGGCCAGCGCGGGCTCCAGCGCCGAGCCGTCGTACAGCCCGCGCTCGGCCAGGTTCTCGTACACGGCCTTCCGCACCTCGGCGCGCTCCTCTTCGGTGCCACCGACGCTGCGGACGCCGAGCGGCTCCGGCGGGCGGTCGTGGCCGAGGTCGGTCCAGAGGATGTCGAACGCCGACGCGGAGACGCGGATCAAGCCGGCCCCAGCGTCGGCGGGTCGTCGAACGCCGAGGCCGGGACGTGCCCGCGCAGCGCCGCGTCCCGGGTCCGCATGACGTCGATCGCCTTCTGGCGCGCGGCCTCGGCCTCGGCGCGGCGGGCGGCCATCTCGTCGGCCAGCCCGGCCAGGACGAGCACGTTCCCGGAGGACGCGGCCTCGCGGATCATCGACGCCGGGTCGTAGGTCACCGGCGGGGGCATGTCGGCGCGGGCCCGCGCGGCCGCGTCCGCCTGCGCGCCGATCGAGCCGCCCACCGACGCCGAGACGGCCGCGGAGTGGGACAGCCACCGCGCGGCGCGGTCGAGCGAGGCGCGGGCCGCGTCACCCCCGGCGCCCTGCCAGTTCTCCTGGGAGGAGGCGACCAGCGCGGCGAGGTCGGCGGTGGACTCGTGCAGCCGTTTCGCCAGCCCGTCCCAGCGCGCGCCTGCCTCGCCCGCGGCGACCGGGTCGTTGTCCCGCTCGACCTCGGCGGCCATCGCCTCGTGGCTGTAGGACTCGTACCGCGCGGTCGGCAACGGGGGTTCGGACACGGCGCACCTCCTGGTCAGGGCAGCTTCGGTTCGACCAGCCCGGCCACCGTGCCCGCGCGGCGGCAGGCGAGCGGGGTGTCCGAGAAGCCGGTGTTGCTGACGTCGATCTGGACGCTGGCCGTGTCGCCCACCCCGAGCAGCACGGCGCAGGTGCCGTCGGCGGCCTTCTTGTCCGCCACCTGCAGCGCCGAATGCGCGCCCACCTTCGTCCTGGTGGCCGTCTTCTTCGCGACCTCGAGGTCGGCCAGGCCGTCGGTGTCGCTGAGGGTCACCGTGACGCCGAAGGTGCCGGGCACGGTCCAGTCGCACGCGCGGTAGCCCGCGATGTTCTTGGGCTTGCCGAGCACGCTCACCCCGGCCGTCGACCGGTCCTGCGGGCCGAGCAGCGTGCAGGGGTCGATCGCGGCGAGACCGGTCCACCCAGCGACGGGTGGCTCGGCCGAGGGGGCGGTGGCCTGCGCCGAGGTGTGCCCGGCGGCCGCCTGCCGGGCGGGCTGCTGCCCGCACGCGGCGAGCACGAAGAGCAGGGAAAAGCCGAGGAGGCGCGCGGGCGACCGGCCCGCTTCCGTTCCGCGTGTCCGGTCAGCCACCCGTGCAGTCCACCCCGTCCGCGGCGGTCTCGTCGGCGTGCTGGTACTTCGCCAGCGCCTGGCCGATCCGGCGCTTCAGCGTTTCCAGCTCCTTGCCGAACGCGGTCAGCTGCTGCACGGCCGAGCCCTGCCCGCCGATGCCGTACTCGGCCATGAACTTGCCGATCTCCCCCGCGTACCCACCGCCGAGCGGCACGGTCCGGCCGAGCACCTTGGCCTCGCGGACCATCTCGCCGACGACGTCCTGCAGCTGACCCAGCTTCGCGTACGCGTCGGTCGCCAGCTCCGGCGCGACCGCGAACCCGCGGACGTCGTACGGCGGCTGTGTGCGGACCTCGCTCATGAGGGGTTACGCCTCTCCGTAGCCGGGCGACCTCGAACAGCAGCATACGACAGAGCGGGGCGTGATCGGGAGCGCCCAGAATCAGGCGACAACACACCCGATCGGGGTATCGTCCCTGCTTGCGCAGTGTCATCGACCGACGTGCCGGGTGTGCGGCCCTGGGCTTCGCGGGGTTCCGGCCCCAGGTTCGCCCGGGTTTGACACACTGGATGGAAGGCTGTCGCTGCGCGCGACAAGCAGCGAGGGGGCCGTTCGGGCCCGGCGGTGCGCACAGTGCGCGCGGCCACGCGCCACCAGGAGGTCGAGTGACGTCGAGAATCCAGTCTGCGGCGCCCGGATCGGGCGAGCAGGCATCCGAGCGACCGCCTTACCCGGCGGAGGCCTCGGTCAACGGGCGCCGCCCGGCCAGAGTGTCGCTGGACGAGCTGCACGAGACCGCGCGGCGGATCGCCGCGAACGTCGAGCGGGTGCTGGTCGGCAAGCCCGACGTCATCCGGATCGCGCTGGTCACGCTGCTCGCCGAAGGCCACCTCCTGGTCGAGGACGTGCCCGGCGTCGGGAAGACGTCGCTGGCCAAGGCGCTCGCCCGGTCGATCGACTGCACGGTCAGCCGCATCCAGTTCACCCCGGACCTGCTGCCGAGCGACGTCACCGGCGTCTCCATCTACAACCGCCAGTCCGGCGACTTCGACTTCCGCCCCGGCCCGGTGTTCGCGAACATCGTGGTGGGCGACGAGATCAACCGCGCCTCGCCGAAGACGCAGTCGGCGCTGCTGGAGTGCATGGAAGAGCACCAGGTCACCGTCGACACCTCGACCTACCGGCTCGAAGAGCCGTTCATGGTGATCGCCACGCAGAACCCGATCGAGATGGAGGGCACCTACGCGCTGCCCGAAGCCCAGCGCGACCGCTTCACCGCGCGGGTCTCCATCGGCTACCCCGACCAGCAGGCCGAGCTGGCCATGGTCGACGAGCACGCCGGGCACAACCCGATCGAGGACCTGCAGCCGGTGTCCGACGGCGGGACCGTGCACCGCCTGATCGAGACCGTCCGCGGGGTGCACCTGGCCCCCGAGGTCCGCCGCTACGCCGTCGACCTGGTCGCGGCGACGCGGCAGCTCCCGGAGATCCGGCTCGGCGCGTCCCCGCGGGCGACGCTGCACCTGGTCCGCGCGGCGCGCGCGCAGGCGGCGCTCTCGGGCCGCGACTACGTCGTCCCGGACGACCTGCACACCGTCGCGGTCCCGGTGCTGGCGCACCGCCTGATGCTCACCACCGAGGCCCACGCGGCGCGCCGGTCGGCGACCGACGTCGTGCGCGCGGTGCTGCACCGGGTGCCGGTGCCGCAGGGCTCCCGGCCCTAGTCGCCGGCGAAGGGGAAGAGAACGGCATGCTGCGTGCCCTGTCCGGCCTGACCACCCGCGGCCGCTGCCTCCTGGCCGCGGGGATCGCGGCCGCGGTGTGCTCGTTCGTGCTCAACGAACGCGACCTGCTGCGGGTGGCGTTGTTCGTGGTGGCGCTGCCGCTGCTGGTGGCCGTGTTCATCTCGGCGACCCGGCTGCGCATCGGCGCCACGCGCGCGCTGCGGCCCCAGCGGGTGGCGGTGGGCGGCAACGGCGAGGTGCAGCTGGAGCTGTGGCGCAGCGGCCGGCTGCCGGCCGGCGAAATCCTCCTCGAGGACGGCGTGCCGTACGCGCTGGGCTCGCGGCCGCGGTTCGTCGTCGAGCGCCTCCCCCACGACCGGCGGGTCGCCCTGCGCTACCCGCTGCAGCCGGTGCTGCGCGGGATCCAGCAGGTCGGGCCGCTGCGCGCGACCATCACCGACCCGTTCGGGCTGTGCGAGTTCGAGCGGGAGCTGATCGGGCACTCGCGGCTGGTGGTCGTACCCCGGGTGGTCCCGCTGTTCGGGCTGCCGAGCGGCGCCGGGATCGGCGTCGGCGACGACGGCACCGTCCGGCTGCACGCCGGGCAGGGTGAGGCCGACGTGATCGTCCGGCAGTACCGCCAGGGCGACGACCTGCGGAAGGTGCACTGGCGCTCGACCGCCCGCCGCGACGAGATCATGGTGCGCGTCGAGGAACGGCCGTGGCGTGGCGGCACCACCGTGCTGCTCGACCACCGCGCCGCCGCGCACCACGGCTCCGGCCCGGCCGCCAGCATGGAGTGGGCGGTGTCCTTCGCCGCGTCGGCCGGGCTGCACCTGCGCCGGTCCGGGCACCGCGTCCGGCTGGTCAGCGAGCACGGCGTCACGCTCGCCGACACCCCCGGCGACGGCGGTGACCACTACGACAACGTCGTGCTCGACGCGCTGGCCGCGCTGCAGCCCGCGCACCAGCGGGACATCACGCTGGCCCGGGACCCGGCCGAGGGCCAGGAGCTGGTCGCCGTGCTCGGCACCGTGAGCACCGAGGCCGTGCACGAGCTGACCCAGTTCCGCCCGCGCGGCATCCGCAGCCTCGCCGTCCTGCTCGACACGCCCACGTGGTCGGCGGGGGTGAGCGCGCCCGAGCAGCGGGCCGCCGCCACCGAAGACTCCGCCGCGCTGCTGCGCGCGGCCGGCTGGGGCGTGGTGATCGCCGGGCCCGGCTCGCCGATGCCGCAGGTGTGGGCCGAGCTGTGCCGCAGCGGCGCGCGGCGCGGCACGCTGATCGGCGGTCCGCGATGAGCACCGCCGCCCCGCCGCGCAAGTTCGACCGGCCCGCCCCGCGGCGCTCGCTCGCGACGTGGCGCAGCAGCGTCCTCGCCCCGGCGGCCGCCGGCGTGGCGACGCTCTGCGCGGCGACGTCGGTCTCGAGCGTCGTGACCGGCCTGGCCTGGTTCGGCTACCTCTTCGTCGCGGTCCTGCTGATCGCCGCGACCGGCCTGGCGCTGCGCTCGCTGCAGGTGCCGACCGTGCTGGTCGGCCTCGGCCAGCTGCTCGTGCTGCTCTTCCTGATCACCGGCGCGTTCACCACGCACGGGATCCTGCAGATCATCCCCGGCCCGGACGCGTTCGGCGAGATCGGGAACACGCTCTCGGCCGCCGCCGACCAGATCCGCGTCGGGCTGCCGCCGGTCGAGGGCACCCAGCCGATCCTCTGCCTGGTGACGATCCTGATCGGCCTGGTCGCCGTCCTGGTCGACACGCTCACGGTGGCCGCCGCGGCCCCGGCCGCGACCGGGCTCGTGCTGCTCTGCGTCTACGCCGTGCCGGCCGCGCTTTCCGAGGAAATGCTGCCGTGGTGGACGTTCCTGTTCGGCGGGGCGGCCTTCGCCGGCCTGCTCGCCGTGGACGGCAACCACCGGCACCAGCGCTGGCGCACCCGTGAGGCGCCCGGGCGCAGCGGCAAGCCGGGCGTGCTGTCCGCGCCGGTCGCGGTGGTCGCCGCGGCGATCGTGCTCGGCCTGTTCGGCGGGGCGATCACCTGGGTCGGCACGGTCGGGCGGATCCCGTTCGGGCAGAGCGGCGACGGCCCCGGCGCGGGCTCCGGCGGGTTCGGCATCCAGCCGTTCACCGAGCTGCGCGGCATGCTCGACCAGGGGGCCAACCGCGAGCTGTTCAAGGTCCGCGGCCTGGGCACCGACCGGCGGCTGCTGCGCGCGATGACGCTGGACACCTTCTACCCCAACAAGGGCTGGGGCCTGCACGATGAAGGGCGCTCGCAGCAGGGCGTCCCGGTCGGGCCGCAGCTGCCGCCCGCGCCCGGCGACGACGGCAGCGGCGCCGCCCGCCGGATCGACGTCGAGCCGACCAGCTGGCGGGACAACTGGCTGCCGGTCTACGGCGCGCCGCGGATGATCGACGGCACCGGCAACGGGTACCTCTACGACCAGGTCAGCGGCACGGTGTTCACCACGCGCAGCGAGGCGCCGCCGGCCTACACCGAATACGCGTCGCTGAAGGAGCCGACGGCCGCGGAGCTGCGGGTGACCCCGCGCGTCGAGGACCTGCCGCCGCGCTACACGCAGATCGACCGCGTCGACGACCGCGTCCGCGCGAAGACGCAGCAGCTGGTCGAGGGCGCGGGCAACGACTTCGACCGGGCGTCGGCGATCTGGCGGTACTTCACCGCGCAGAACGGGTTCGTCTACGACACGAAGACCGCGCCGGCGAACGACTCCGACGCGCTCGCCGACTTCATCCTCAACGGCAAACGCGGCTTCTGCGAGCAGTTCGCGTCGGCGATGGCGGTCATGCTGCGGGTGGCGGGCATCCCGTCGCGGGTGGCGATCGGCTTCACCCCCGGCGTCGCGGTCAACGACTACCAGTCGATCAGCACGCAGGACGCGCACGCGTGGGTCGAGGTGTACTTCGGCGACAAGGGCTGGGTCACGTTCGACCCGACCCCGCTGTCCGACGGCCGTGGCATCACCCCGCCGTACCTGCAGGCCGGCACCCAGGGCGGCCAGACCCCGGACGACACCCAGGTCGCCCCGAGCACGGTCCGGACGAGCGCCCCGGCGACGGGCGCGCCGCGCGACACCGAGCAGAACCAGGCGCAGCAGGACACGAAGGCAGCCACCGGCAACGACGACTGGCTGATCACCGTGGTGGGCGTGTTCGCCGCCCTGGGCGCGGCCGCGCTGATCGTCGGGGCGGTTCTGCGCCGGCGGGTCCGGCGGACGCGGCCGCACGCGCCGCCCCAGCCGGACGGCGTCCCGCCCGGGACCCGCAGTGAAGGCGACCTGCTGGTCCGGGCCCCGGCGCCGGTGGCCGCGCCGCCGTCCGCGCTCCAGACCCTCGCCAACTGGCTGCCGCTGCTGGCGGTCGGCCTCTGGATCGTCGCCGTCGGGTTCCTGGCGGCGAGCGTGGCCTGGTGGCTCGGCGTGATCGTGGTCGTCCTGCTGGTGGGGGTGACCGGCCCGGCCTCGGGCCGCGAGTTCGTCCGGCGCCGGCGGATCCAGCGGATCGAACGGCACCAGCCGGGCGCGGCGGACGCGGCCTGGGCGGAGCTGCGCGCGGAGTGCGCGGACCGCGGCCTGCCGATCCCGACGAGCGACACGGTCCGGGTGGCGGGCCAGAAGCTGGCCGCGAAGCACCACCTCGACGACGAAGGGCGCGAAGGCCTGCGCACGGTCATCGGCGTGCTGGAGCGCTCCTGGTACGGCGAGGACGAGACGGCCCAGCCGGAGCTGCCCCCGGCGTTCGAGGACGTGCGGCGAAGCCTGCGCCGCAACGCGCCGCTCTCGTGGAAGGGCCGCCTCTTCCCCCGCTCGATCTTCCGCAACCGCACCGACTGACCCCGCCGGGTGTGCCAAACCAGGCATCACCCGTGATCCAGCAGGCATCACGCGTGTCTAGGCAGGCATCACCCGTGATCAGAAGGTCGACACGCGTGACTGGAGGGTCAACACACGTGATCAGAGGGTCGACACGGCGGCGGAGGGGCTGGCCGGAGTCGTGTCGACCCCTCAATCACGCGTGTCGACCCTTCGATCACACGTGTTGACCCTTCGATCACGTGTGATGCCTCTTCAGTCACGTGTGATGCCCCTCCAGACACGCGTGATGCCCTTCTGATCACGGGTGATGCCCTGGGCGCACCGGTGCCGGGGGTGGGTCACCCGGGTGGGCGTCACCCGCTGTCACCGGGGGGTCTCAAACCTTCGCCGGGGCTTTTGAGCACACAAAGAGATCCGCGTCCCACCGGGGCGGCGGGACGCGGATCTCGTGGTCTTGCGGGCGCTACTGCTCTTCGAAGCGCTGGCGGAAGCGCTCCTCCATCCGCTGGGTGAAGGAGCTGCGGCGGCCGGGCTGCTTGCCGCCGCGCGGTCCCGATCCACCGCCTTTGCCGTCCGATTCGGCGCCGTGCCGGATCGATGTGACGGCCAACATGACCCCGAAGAACATCACGAGGAACCCGAGCACGCTGATCAGCGGGATGTCGGCCACCCGGAACTGCGGCACCACCACGCCCAGCACCAGCAGGGCCACGCCCACTACGAACAGGGCGATGCCCTGGATACGCCGTCGGCGAGCGGGGCGACGCAACCGGGTGCCACGCACCGTGGATGCGAACTTGGGGTCCTCGGCATAGAGCTCGCGCTCGATCTGATCGAGCAGCCGCTGCTCATGCTCGGAGAGTGGCATCTTTCCTCCTCCGGCACAGCTGTCGCGGGCGCCGGGCCGCGCAACGTCCTGGACCCAACAGCCAACCCCAGGCGGGGTGGCACTGTCCAGGATACGAGGCCCGCGCCCGGACGACTACCCGATCCCGCATCCAGTAGGGATCGAATTGGGCTAATTCCCTCCCGCGCGGGGTTGCGGACGGTCACCACCACCCGTTCAGGGCTCCCGCGGCGCCAGCAACGACGCCGGTCGCACGGCCGCGGACCCGAACTTCGACCGCGCGACGTCCGCCGCGACCTCGGCATCCCGCCAGCGCGGCGCCGGCGAGTCGAACACCAGCTGCTCCCCCGCCTCCCCGGTGTCGAGGCCCTCGACCCGGACGCCGATCAGCCGGACGGCCCCGGTCGGCGCGTGCTCGGTGAGCAACGCCACGGCCACGGCGTGGATCTGCCGGGCGACGTCGGTGGCCGAGACGAGCGTGCGGGCGCGGGTGATCGTCCGGAAGTCCGCGAAGCGCACCTTGATCGAGACGGTCCGGCCGCGCACGCCCCGGGCCCGCAGCGTGGCGCCGACGCGCTCGGCCAGCCGCAGCAGCTCCAGGCCCAGCTCGGCCCGGTCGTGCCGGTCGACGTCGAAGGTGTGCTCGGCGCCGATCGACTTGTCCGGCGAGTCGACGACCACCGACCGCTCGTCGACTCCGTGCGCGAGCCGGTGCAGGTGCTCGCCGACGGCGGCGCCCAGCGACTTCTTCAACCGCTCCGGCGGGAACGCGGCGACGTCGGCGATCGTGTCCAGGCCCAGCCGCCGCAGGTGCTCCTCGGTCTTCGCCCCGACGCCCCACAGCGCCGACACCGGTAGCGGGTGCAGGAACGCCAGGGTCTCCGCCGCCGGCACGACGACCATGCCGTCCGGCTTCGCCATGCCCGAAGCCAGCTTCGCGACGAACTTGACCTTCGCGATGCCGACCGAGCAGGTGATCCCGTGTTCGGCCGCGACCCGCTCCCGGATCCGCGCGGCCAGCTCCGCCGGGGTGGCGCCGAGGCGGCGCAGGGCCCCGCCGACGTCCAGGAAGGCCTCGTCCAGGCTCAGCGGTTCGACCAGCGGCGTGAGCTCCCGGAAGATGCCCATCACCCCGCGGGAAACCTCGCCGTAGAGCCCGGCGGTCGGCGGGATGTTGATCAGGTGCGGGCAGAGCCGCTTCGCCGTCGAGAACGGCATCGCCGAGCGCACGCCGAACTTGCGCGCCGGGTAGTTCGCGGCGGCCACGACCGCGCGCGGCCCGCCGCCGGACACGACGACCGGCTTCTCCGCCAGCTCGGGCCGGGTGCGCAGCTCGACCGACACGAAGAACGCGTCCATGTCGACGTGCAGCATCCCGCACCCGGTGTCGTCCGGCGCCGGTTCCCCCGGCCGGACGCGGAACCGGCGCAGCCCGCCCGGCAGCTCAGCATTTCGCCCCACGCCGGGGACGCTACCGGCCGGGTCCGACAGTTTCGGCGCGCACAGGACCGCGACGGCCGAAACCCGCCGGAAGGGCTCAGGCCGGCGGCCGTGCCACGGCGTGCAGGCGGCTCGCGACGTCGCGCAGGGCCGGTGTCCCCGCCGCCGCGAGCTCGAACTCGGCCAGCTCGTCTTCGCGGACGTCACCGCCGACGAGGTCGGCGATCACCCGGTCGCCCTGCAGCAGGGTGACCTCGAGCCCGGCGGCTTCCAGCTGCGCGCGCAGGCCCTCGGCGTCGTACCGGCGCAGCACCGTGTCGTCGGCGACGACGCCGTCGGCGCTCTCGAGCAGCCGGCGCGCCTCGGCGACCCGGCCGGACAAAGCGCGGTAGAGCACCGAAGCGTGGCGGTTCGCGACCAGCACCGACACCGCGCCGCCGGGGGCGACCGCCGTCGCCAGCGCGGAGAGCACCGCGGCCGGGTCGTCGACGATCTCCAGCAGGCCGTGCGCCAGCACCAGGTCGGCCGAGCCGGCCTCGACGTGCCGGCCGAGCGCGTCGGAGTCGTCCGCGACGACGGTGATCCGCTCGGCGACGCCTTCTTCTTCGGCCCGGCGCTGCAACGTCGCCAGCGCGTTCGGGCTCGGCTCCACGACGGTCACCCGGCAGCCCGCCGCCGCGAACGGCACCGCCCAGCCGCCGCTGCCGCCACCCACGTCGACGACGAGGGGGTGCTCGGCGCCCCGGGCGCGGGCGGCCTTCAATTCGGCCTCGAGCACCCGGCGGACGGCGCCCGAACCCCGGGCGGCCACGGTCTCCGTCTTCATGCCGCACAGGGTAGTGCCCACCCCGCGCCACCTCCCGGGCTCCTCCCTTCGAGTGAACGCCCCTTGCCCGGCGGCGCCCCTCGCCCGCACCCGTAGGCTGGTGAACGTGCACACGGTCGCCGTACTCAGCCTCAAGGGAGGCGTCGGCAAGACGACGGTCGCTCTCGGTATCGCGTCCGCCGCCTTGCGTAGGGGCACGCGGACGCTGGTGGTCGACCTCGACCCGCAGGGCAACGCCACCACCTCGCTCGACCCGCCCTACACCGACGCCACCCTCGCGGACGTGCTCGAGACCCCCACCCGGGAGACCCTGGAGCGCGCGATCGCGCCGAGCGTCTGGAGCGAGGACGTCGACGTCCTCGTCGGTGCCGAAGAGCTGGAGCTGCTCAACGACCCGGACGCCGACCCCGAACGGCTGGCGAACTTCTCCCGCGCGCTGGACGAGCTGCACCGCGAGCCGCTGCGCGAAACGCCGTACGAGCTGGTTGTCCTCGACTGCCCGCCGTCGCTGGGCCGGCTGACGAAGTCGGCTTTGGTCGCCGCGGACAGCGCGCTGATCGTGACCGAGCCGACGATCTACGCGGTCGCCGGCGCGAACCGGGCCCTGGAAGCGATCGAGAAGATCCGCAAGGAGCTCAACCCGGACCTGCGCCCGATCGGCGTGCTGGTGAACAAGCTGCGGGTGCGCTCCTACGAACACCAGTTCCGGATCGCCGAGCTGCGCGAGAACTTCGGCTCGCTGGTGATGCCGACGGCGATCACCGACCGGCTGGCGGTGCAGCAGGCCCAGGGCGCGTGCAGCCCGATCCACGAGTGGCACTCCCCGGGCGCGCAGGAGATCGCGCTGACGTTCAACATGGTGCTGGCGAAGATCCTGCGCTCCAACCGCGCGGGCCGGCACCGCGTCCAGGGCGCGGAGCCCGAGGGCCCGGACTGGCCCGAAGGCCCGGCGCCGGAGACCCCGGAGGCTCCCGCCGAGGTGTCCGAGACCACGGGGTGAGCCGTGCCCGAAGGTGACACCGTGTACCTGGTCGGGCGGCGCGTCGATCAGGCGTTGGCCGGGAAAACATTGCTGCGCGGGGAGTTCCGCGTGCCCCAACTGGCCACTGTGGACCTCGCCGGGCGCGACGTGCTCGGCGTCGGCACGGTCGGCAAGCACCTCTTCACACGCTTCTCCGGCGACCTGAGCCTGCACTCGCACCTGATGATGGACGGCATGTGGGACGTCAACAACCGCGGCACGCGGTGGCACCGTCCGGCCCACCAGGCCCGGGTGATCCTCACCGCGGCCGACGTCCAGGTGATCGGCTTCAGCGTCCACGACCTCAAGTTCGTGGCCACCCCGAAGGAACACGACCTCGTCGCGCACCTCGGCCCGGACCTGCTCGATCCACAGTGGACGGACGAGCACGCCGAGCGCGCGATCTCGAACCTGACCGCCGACCCGGCGCGCGAGCTGGGACTGGCGCTGCTGGACCAGCGCGTGCTGGCCGGGGTCGGCAACCTCTACAAGTGCGAGATCGCCTTCCTGCTCGGGGTCACGCCGTGGACCCCGGTGTCCGAAGTGGACGCCGCGCAGACCGTCGCACTGGCCCACAAGCTGCTGACGACCAACGTCCGGGCCGGGACCTTCGCCCAGAGCACCACCGGTCAAGTCGACCGCACCCGGAAGAACTGGGTGTACGAGCGCACCCGGTTCGGCTGCTTCCGCTGCGGCGGCAAGGTCCAGGTCCGCCAGCAGGGCCACGACGTCCAGCGGCGGCCGACGTGGTTCTGCCCGAAGGACCAGACAGGCCCGTACCCACCGCAGTAGGCTGACCCGGTGACGATGTTCAAGCTCCCGCTTTACGGGACCGACACCGAACGCGGCGACCTCGCTCCCTGAGCCGTCCGCGCTCTCCGTCACCCCTTTCGCCCATCCAGGGAGCTTCGTCATGCCCGAAATCCTGACCGGGCCGGCGTTGCGCGCCTTCGCGCACGCCCTGCCCAAGGTCGAGCTGCACGTCCACCTGGTCGGCTCGGCGAGCCTGCCGACCGTCCTCGAACTGGCCCGGCGGCGCCCGGCCGCCGGCGTCCCCACCGAGGAACGCGAGCTCGCGGAGTTCTTCACCTTCCGCGACTTCGCCCACTTCCTCACCGTCTACCTCGCGGTCACGTCGCTGGTGCGCGACCGCCACGACATCCACACCCTCGTGACCGGACTTGCCGCGGATCTCGCCGCGCAGAACTGCCGCTACGCCGAAGTCACCGTGACGCCGTACAACCACCTGCTCGACGGCGTGCCCGGCGACGAGCTGCTGAGCGGGCTGGAAACCGGCCGGGCGCGCGCGGCCGAGCTGGGCGTGGACCTGGCCTGGTGTTTCGACATTCCCGGCGAAAAGGGCACGAAGGCCGGGCGGGAAACCCTCGTGTTCGCGCTCCGCGAACGCCCCGAAGGCCTGGTGTCCTTCGGGCTCGCCGGACCGGAGCTCGGGGTCGGGCGGGCGCAGTTCGAGCCGTTCTTCACGCGGGCGCGGGAAGCCGGGCTGCACAGCGTCCCGCACGCCGGCGAAACCACCGGCCCGGCCACGATCTGGTCCGCGCTGCACGACCTCGGCGCCGAGCGGATCGGCCACGGCACCAGCTGCGCCGGCGACCCGGCCCTGCTGGAACACCTTGCGGCACACCGGATCCCGCTCGAAGTCTGCCCGACGTCGAACGTGCGCACGGGCCAGGTGCCGTCGATCGCCGCGCACCCGGTGCGGCGGATGCTCGACCACGGCGTCGTCGTCACGCTCAACACCGACGACCCGCCGATGTTCGGCGCCACGCTGACCGGCGAGTACGTCGCCGTCGCCGAAACACTGGGGCTCACCGCGGCCGAGCTCGTCCGGCTGGCCGAGCACGCGGTCGACGCGTCGTTCCTGGTCGAAGCCCGGAAAGCCGTGCTACGGCGTGAGATGAACGAAATGACGTTGCCGGACGGCGGGATCTTCGCCTAGCGTGGAAGTACACGAGAGAGGAGGTGGTCCTAAGTTGTATTCCAACAGGACTCGTGAGGTGACTGTCCGCTAGCGGATGGCACGTGATGGGACTTTGAGCAGCGATACAACACGAGCCACCTTCGGCTCATCGCCTGCTTCACGTGTTTGCCTGAGAGCGAATACCAGGCAGTCACCGGGCCTCCAGGGTTCCCGGGCACCGGTCCGGCCCGGGCTCGAGCGTTTGACGGCGCTCGAGAGGCACCCTGGGGGCACCCCTTAAACCGCTCATTTGTGCAGGTCAGACCGCCCGTCCGCGCCGGACGACCGTCCGGCGACCAAACCTCCGGTTTCGCCGATTGCTTTTCGCCGTTCCATCCCCCGGACGGGTCACGCGTCGCTAGCCTGATGGCATGCTCAGGCCCGACTACCCGATCACCACGGCTCGCCTGCTCCTGCGCCCGTTCACGCCCGACGACCTCGACGCGCTGAACTCCTTCCAGTCCCGTGCCGACGTCGCCCGCTACCTGTATTGGGGCCCGCGCAGCCGCGCCGAATCGGCCGCGGCCCTCGCGAAACGGGTGCACAGTTCGACGTTGACGAAGGAAGGGCAGTTCCTGGCGGTCGCGGTGGAGCTGGCTTCGACCGGGCAGCTGATCGGCGACCTGAACCTCGAGTGGCTCAGCAGCGAACACCGGCAGGGCGAGATCGGGTTCGTCTTCCACCCCGACCACCACGGCAAGGGCCTGGCCGCCGAAGCGGCGACCGAGCTGCTGCGGCTGGCGTTCGAGGACCTGGGGCTGCACCGCGTGATCGGCCGGTGCGACGGCCGCAACACCGCGTCCGCCTCGCTCATGGAGCGGCTCGGGATGCGCGAGGAAGCGCACCTGCGGGAGAACGAGATCGTCAAGGGCGAGTGGACCGACGAGCTGGTATACGCGATGCTCGAGGACGAGTGGAAGGCCCGCGAAGCCAGCGAATAGTGGGCGCCTTCACGCCCGAGTGACGCTCCGGTCGCGGCTCCCGGGCGGTTTGGCAGCATGGGGGCGTGTTCTTCGACAAGATCGTCCGCCCGGCGCTGTACCGGCTGTCCTACCACGATCCCGAGCTGGTGCACGAGCGCACGATCGGCGTCCTGTCCCGGCTCGGCAAGGTCGCGCCCGCCCTGGGCGGCGTCTACCGCGTCGACGACCCGGTGACCGTGCTCGGCCTGCGGTTCCCCAACCGCGTCGGCCTCGCCGCCGGGATGGACAAGAACGGCCGCGCGCTGCCCGCGTGGGCCGCGCTGGGCTTCGGTTTTGTCGAGGTCGGCACGGTGACGCGGTTGGCGCAGCCGGGCAACCCGAAACCGCGGCTGTTCAGCCTCCCCGCCAGTGACGCGGTGATCAACCGCATGGGGTTCAACAACAACGGCGCGGAGGCTCTCGCGGCCAAGCTCGCCCGGGACGGCAAACCCGGTGTGCCGCTCGGGGTCAGCATCGGCAAGTCGAAGGTCACGCCGCTCGAAGAAGCCGTCGAGGACTACCGGTTCTCGCTGCGCGCGCTGTACCCGTACGCCGACTACTTCGCGGTCAACGTCAGCTCCCCCAACACGCCGGGGCTGCGGCAGCTGCAGGACCGCACCGCGCTGGCCGAGCTGCTCGGCGAGCTGCGTTCGACGTCCGCCGAGCTGGCCGGCGGGCGCACCCCGACGCCGGTCCTGGTGAAGGTCGCGCCCGACCTGACCGACGACGCTCTCGCCGAGCTGCTGGAAGTCGCGCTCGAACACGGCGTCGCCGGGATCATCGCCACGAACACCACGCTCGCCCGCGACGGCATCGCGCCCGCGGAGAGCAGCCTGGCCGGGCAGGGGGGAGGCCTGTCCGGCCGGCCGCTGACCACCCGCGCGGCGGAGGTCGTGCGGTTCGTGCACGACCACACCGGCGGGAGCCTGCCGATCATCGGCGTCGGCGGGATCCTGGGCCCGGACGACGCGGTCCGGCTGGTGGACGCCGGAGCGTCACTTGTGCAGCTCTACACGGGGTTCGCGCTGCACGGGCCGGGCCTGGTGCGCCGGGTCAGCCGGGGTCTCGCGGCCCGGCGGTAGACGTGAAGCGCACGTAACCGCGCCAGGATTCGTAGCGGTCCAGACCCTTTCCTTCCACAGCCGGGTCGCACCGCACCGCGAGCGGCCGGGAGCCGTCCTCGAGCTCGACGCGGTCCAGCACGAACGGCGGCTTCAGCGTGGCGGCGAAGCGGTCGAACGCGGCCGGGGACAGCCGCCAGCGCTCCCCGTCGAGCGTCGCGCCCTCGGCGGCGTCCAGGACGCCCGGCTGCGGCGGTTCGGTGTCCAGCAGCACCATCCGGTAGCTCCCGGTGGTCCGGACCGGCGCGGTGAAGCGGGCGCCGAGGCCGGTGAGCTCGGGGTTGAGCGGCTGGCCGCGCAGGTGGGCGCCGAACACCACGACGTCCTCGCCGGGCTCCGGGTAGGGCGTCATGGGTTCGTCGGTGCAGACGGTCGCGAGGTCGAGGCCGATCTGGTCCTCGAACGCCCGCGTCAGGAAGGTGACCCCGAAGGGGCGCGTGTCGCCCGGCTGGACCGGGACAGTGACCGCCGCGACGTCCAGGAGGTTGGCGAACGCCGTGCAGCCGGCCAGGCGGTGGCCCACCCCGGCCGGGTCGGCCAGCACGTCGGCGAGGTCGGGGTGGTCCGGGACCGTCGGCAGGAGGAGCGCGTCGCCGAAGGTGTGCTCGTCGAGCGAGACCGGCTCGAGGACGGCGCCGGCCGCCGTCAGCCGCTGGACGACCCCCTCGAACGCCATCGCCGCGGCGGGGCTCAGGGGCAGGTCGTGCGGGTACGCGATGCGCGGGTGCTCCCCCGCGCCGAGACGGACGTCTTCGGGCCAGGTGCGCGTCGGGGAGACGCCGTCCGGTCCGGTCATCAGCGCGAGCGCGCGGCGGCCGGCGACCAGGCCCTTCGTGTACACGGACAGGGGTTCGGCGGCCCGGACGCCCGTCATCGGCAGCAGGCCGCGGGTCGGTTTCAGCGCGACGACGGCGTTCAGCGCGGCCGGGACCGCGCCCGCCGTGCTCAGCGCCAGGTCGACGACGCCCAGCGCGACGACGACCGCCGCCCCGCGGCCGCCGGCCTTGGTCCGGTCCCACGCCGAGGCCACGGGCGCGGCGCCGGTCTTGCCGAGCACCACGGCGCCGGCCGCGGTGAGCCGCGAAACGACCGTGGCGCTGGTTTCCGGGACGGTCCGGCCGGACGGCTGCCCGGCGACGTCGATCAGCTCCGGCACGGCGAAGACGGTGCCGGCCAGCGGGAGGTCCTCCCCCGCCTTGACCCGTTCGTCGACGGCCTTGGCGTCGACCAGGACGTCTTCGACGGCGCGGAGGGTGGACCAGAGTTCGGGGCGGCCGACGGCGCTGATGCGTTCGAAGGCCGCGATGACGCGCTCGGAGGCGGTGGGCGGGGTGACGGGGACGGGATCCGGGTCCGGCGGGAGCGTGTTCACGGGGCGTCCTTTCCTCGGCGGTCGAGAAAGTCCACTGTGTACGGTCGGCGCCGGCGATCCTCAAAGCACGGCGGGCCTCCCGGCGAGTGACACCTCTGCATGCATGACAGAAACGTTAGATCGCCCACGTTTCCGTAGCCATCAGTTTCCGATTACGCCCGTGTTTCGGCACCAAGAGGTGAACAGGGGGCGACGCCGGGGTGAAACGCACGATCACGCACGCCGGGTGACCAAGGTCCGGAACACCCGGATACCCGCACCCGAACGGCCGAGTTTCAAATCCGAACGGCGCAAGAACGCCCGAATCCGCGTGATGGAGCCCGGAACTCGCGTGACTGGGCCCGTAACTCGCGTGATTGAAGCCGGAACTCGCGAGTTACGGCTCTGATCACGCGAGTTACGGGTCTGATCACGTGAGTTCCGGCCCGGGTCACGGGCCTGAGTGGACGGCTCGGGTCAGGAGAGTTCGCGCAGAGCCATGGCCAGGCCGGCCAGGTGGTCCGTCGCGTCGGTGAGGGCCTGTTTGGACGTGACCAGGCCATCGCTGGAGGCGGCGACCGTGTGGCTGGCCGCGGCGACCAGGCCGCGGTAGCCCTCGAGGCCGTCGTCGAGCTGTTCGCGGAGCTTGCCGACCGCCGCGTCCAGGGCCGCCTGTTCGCGCGCGGGCGCGGAGTTGCGCCCGCGTTCGATCGCCTGGATGCGGGCCGCCAGGCCGCGCAGGGCCGCGGCGGCTTCGACGGCCGTCTGCCGGGCGTCCGCGACGGACACTTCGGACACCGGCACCGTGCCGACCGAAGACGGCACCGAGAGCTGACGCAGCAGCTCCGTCAGCGAGGCCTCGCACTCGGCGAGCCGTTCCATCGGCTCGCGCGCGGCGGATCCGGCCGCGGGCAGCGGCGGTGGCCCGGCCGGCGCGGCCGGGATCGGGGTGCGCTTCAGTTCACGCAGCTTGAAGCCGGACCGGACGCCGAACGTGCCGAACACGACGGCCCCGGCGAACGCCATGATCGCCTGCGGCATCATCGGGGCGCCGGTGGCGCTCATCCAGCCCAGCCCGGCGGCCACGGTGAGCACGCCGCACAAGATCGTCAGCAGGATCCACAACGTCATCGCGCGCGACGTCCGGCGCTTGCGGCGCTCGAGCTTCGCGGCGGGGTGGTTCCAGCGGTCCCACTTGGCCCGCGCTTCGGCGAACGCCGGCACCTGGCTCGCCATCGACGTCAGCGAGGTCGCCATGTCGGGCCGCCGCACCGGCGGCCGGCGCAGGGGGTTCGGGGGCGGGGCTGCGGGCTTCCCGCCGGCCTGGTCGGCCGGCGGGAAGTACCGCTGCACCTTTTGGAGCTTCTCCTGGGCGCGCACGGCGTAGTCGGGCAGCTTCTCGATGTGCTTCTCCAGCTTCGCACTGAACTCGCTGAAGTCGCGACGCCTGCCCTGCTGCCCCATGCTCGCCCCCTTCGAACTCCGTGGCCCGCGGTCAGGCCGGGTTCTTGCCCTGCTCCGCCTGCACGCGCGCCTGGATCTCACGCTGGATGTCGGCCGAGCTGCTCGCCGGCTTCGCGGCCGCCGCCGCACCGCCGTCGGTCACCTGGGCGACGGAGTCACCGCGCATGGACGCGCGGATCTGCTCCAGCCGCGACTGCCCGGCGAACTGCGTGGTGGAGGCCTGGACCTCCATCATGCGCCCCTGGACCGAGTTCTGGGCGAGCTCCGCCTGCCCCAGCGCCGTGGTGTAGCGCTTCTCGATCTTGTCGCGGACCTCTTCCAGCGACGGCGTGTTGCCCGGCGCGGCCAGCTGGCTCATCTGGTTCAGCGAAGCGGAGACCTGCTCCTGCATCTTCGCCTGCTCCAGCTGCGAGAGCAGCTTCGTGCGCTCGGCCAGCTTCTGCTGCAGCATCTGCGAGTTGCGCTCCACGGCCTTCTTGGCCTGGGCCGCCGCCTGCAGCGACTGGTCGTGCAGCGTCTTGAGGTCCTCGATGTTCTGCTCGGCCGTGACGAGCTGCGTCGCGAAGCTCTCCGCGGCGGTCTCGAACTCGGTCGCCTTCTGCTCGTCACCCTTCGCGCGCGCCTCGTCCGCGAGGACGAGCGCCTGCCGGGTGGACGCCTGCAGCTTTTCGACGTCGCCGAGCTGCCGGTTGAGCTTCATCTCCAGCTGGCGCTGGTTGCCGATCACGGAGGCGGCCTGCTGCGTCAGCGCCTGGTGGTTGCGCTGTGCCTCCTCGATGGCCTGCTGGATCTGCACCTTGGGGTCGGCGTGCTCGTCGATCTTCGACGAGAACGACGCCATCAGGTACTTCCAGAACTTCACGAACGGGTTGGCCATCTCCTCCGCCTGCCTTCTTGCGTCCCACGGGCCTTGAGTAGTCCTCGGGGTGGGGCGTCACTCCCCTGCACTAGCAACGCACCGACCCCGGCGTCGGGTTCCATCGTGTCAGGTCGGCCACGTCCATTCCAGGCGACCCCGGGGGATTTCAGGGTTCGCCCCCTGATCACCCCGGTAGGTAACGCGCCCGGCCCCGGACGGGTTGCCCGGGGTGGGGAGTGGAAATCCGGCGGAAAACGGGCCGTGGGCTGCCGGAGGATGCCCCGGACCAGGTCTGGCGGCCTCGCGGCAGGCTCGCCGGGCGGCGCCACGAGCGCCCGCCTGGCCCCGGACCGGCCAAAACCGCCCCTGGCCCGCGCGAACGGGCAGCGGACGGGTTGCCCGGGGTAGGACGCGGAAATCCGGCGGAAAATCGGCCGTGGGCTGCCGGACGACGCCCGCGGAAGGCGCCGGGCCAGGTCGAGCGGCCGAAATCCTCCCGGCAGGCTCGCCGGGCGGCGCCACGAGCGCCCGCCTGGCACTGGACCGGCCAAAACCGCTCCTGGCCCACGCGAACGGAGCGGCGGGCGGGTTGCCCGAGGCCTGCCGGAGGATGCCCGGGACCAGGCCGGGCGGCCGAATCGGGCGCTCCGGAAAGCCGCCACGACGGCCCCACCAGCACCCGCCCGGCCGAAACCGCCCTGCGCGACACGCCCGGCCCCCGGGTGGGTTGGCGAGGCCGGCGCGTGGAAATCCGGCGAAAACGGGCTGCGGTCTGCCGAGGTGACGCCCCGGACCAGGCCGCGCAGCCGAAAGCCGTCGCAGCGGCCCACGAGCACCCACCCGCCCCCGGACCCGCCGAACCCACCCTCGGCGCCTCACCGAACCCACGCGAAACGGCCCCGGGCACACTGCCCGAGGCCGTCCGTCGTGTCCGATTCGTGACTATGCGGCGATCGTCGAGGCCAGCTTCGGCTGGCCGATCGTCGTGCGCAGGGTGGTGTTCATCCGCGGCGGCGGGGACACCCGCAGGTCGGCGAGGTCGTTGCCGATCAGCTCCGACATCAGGCGGCCGCCTTCGATGCCCGCCGCGGAGGCCTTGGCGCCGCGCTCGGGCACCTTCTCCCGGGGCGCGCCCTCCACGATCCGCTCGTCGACCGGTGCGACCTCGACGTTGTCGAGGGCCGAAACGTCCGCCGCCACCTTGTGCAGCAGTTCGCCGAGCGGAAGGTCCAGGGCCTGGCAGATGGACGCGAGCAGCTCGCTCGACGCCTCCTTCTGGCCCCGTTCCACCTCCGAGAGGTAGCCGAGGCTGACCCTGGCGGCGCGGGAGATGTCGCGCAGCGTACGACGCTGGTTGGTGCGGGCATGACGGAGCCGATCACCGATCGCCTCACGCAACAGCACGGTCATCACGCGCCTCCCTTCCGTACAAGTACCCCCTACGTTACCCAGAGCGGCCCCCCGGGCGCAGGAGTTGGTGACCCCGTACGCCAAGGGCGAACGCCCGGTTCACGCCAGATGTTCCCCGAGCAGGGCAAACGCCGCCTGGACCGATCGGGTCCTGATCAAGTCGCGATCACCGCTCGAGGCCAGCGTACGGACTGTGCGTGTTCCCGGCCCCGCGATACCGATGTGCACCGTGCCCGGCCCGACGCCGTCCTGGGGCGACGGCCCGGCCACGCCGGTGAGCCCGAGGCCCCACGTCGCGCCGCAGCGGTCGCGGGCGCCCTCGGCGAGCTGGGCCGCCACTTCGGGGTGCACGGCGCCGTGTTCGGCGAGCAGCTCGGGGTCCACCCCGGCCAGCCGCGTCTTCAGCTCGGTGGCGTAGACCACCAGGCCGCCGCGCAGCGCCGCGCTCGCCCCCGGCACCTGGGCCAGGGTGGCGCAGACCAGCCCCGCGGTCAGCGACTCGGCGGCGGCGACCGTCTCCCCGCGCGCGACCAGGGCCTTGACCAGCGCCGCGGCCTGCTCGTCGGCCACCGCTCAGCTCCCGGTGACCCGGCGGCCGGCCGCCCGCAGCCGCAGTGCCCGGACCAGGTAGTCGACGCCGGTGACGACGGTCAGCACCAGCGCGAGACCCATCAGCGCCCAGCGGACCGGGTCGGCCCCGGCGGGCAGCGGCAGCAGGTAGGCGGTGATCGCGGCGATCTGGGCCATCGTCTTGGCCTTGCCGCCGCGGCTGGCCGGGATCACGCCGTGGCGGATCACCCAGAACCGCAGCAGCGTGACGCCGATCTCGCGGACCGCGATCACGATCGTGACCCACCAGCCGAGCATGCCGAGGATGCTCAGGCCCACCAGCGCGGCGCCGGTGAGCGCCTTGTCCGCGATCGGGTCGGCGATCTTGCCGAAGTCGGTGATCAGGCCGTACTTGCGGGCCACCCAGCCGTCGAGCTGGTCGGTGGCGGAGGCGACGGCGAACAGCCCGGTGGCGATCGCGCGCCAGGTGGTGTCGACGCCGTCGCCGGTGAACAGCGCGACGACGAACAGCGGCACCAGCACCAGGCGCGAGAGCGTCAGGAGATTCGCGATGTTCAGGGTCGGGACCGGGGTCGGCTCGGGGACCTGGGCGGGCGCCGGGGCGTCCGGGCTCAGGCCCTCGTCGGCGGCGTCGCTGGGGAGCGCACTCACCGGTCGGCGTCCGGCACCGCGCGGACGACCAGGTCGACACCCGCCGAGTCGACGACCTCGCAGCGCAGGAAGTCGCCCACTTCGGTCTTGTCCGGCGCGTCGAGGATGACGCACTCGCCGTCGACCTCGGGGGCCTGGTGCGCGGCGCGGCCGGTGAGCTCGCCGTCGTCGTCCAGCTCGACGAGCACGTCGACGAAGGTGCCGACGCGGTCCTCGGCGCGCTGCGCGGTCAGCTCCTCGACCAGCGCGGAGATCCGCGTGACGCGCCGGGCGACCTCTTCGGGGTCGAGCTTGCCGTCGAAGGTCTCGGCCTCGGTGCCGTCCTCGTCGGAGTAGCCGAAGACGCCGACCGCGTCGAGGCGCGCGCCGGTCAGGAAGCGTTCCAGCTCGCTCAGGTCGTGCTCGGTCTCGCCGGGGAACCCGACGATCACGTTGGTGCGGATGCCGGCCTCGGGCGCGTACTCGCGGATCTGCTCGGTCAGCGCGAGGAACGAGTCGGTCGAGCCGAACCGGCGCATCCGGCGCAGCACCTGCTCGCTGGAGTGCTGGAACGACAGGTCGAAGTACTCGGCGACCCCCGGCGTGGTCGCGATGGCCTTGACCAGCTGCGGGCGCGTCTCGGCCGGCTGCAGGTAGGAGACGCGGACGCGCTCGATGCCGTCGATCTCGGCCAGCCGCGGCAGCAGCCGCTCGAGCGCGGTGGCGCCGTCGCGGCCGAAGTCCTTGCCGTAGGACGTCGAGTTCTCGCTGACCAGGAACAGCTCCTTGACGCCGTGCTCGGCCAGCCACATCGCCTCGGCGACGATCTCGTCCGGCTGCCGGGACACGAACGAGCCGCGGAACGACGGGATGGCGCAGAACGAGCAGCGCCGGTCGCAGCCGGAGGCGATCTTCAGCGCGGCCACCGGCGAGTCGTCCAGGCGCGTGCGCAGCACCCGCGGGCCCCAGCCGTGCTGCGCGTGGCCGGGCACCTCGACGGTCTCGGCCGCGGCGGGCCGCTGCACCGGGCTGATCGGCAGCAGCTTGCGGCGGTCGCCCGGCGTGTGCGACTCGACCTTGCGCCCGGCGACGACGTCGTCGAGGCGGTCGGAGAGGGCGGCGTAGTGGTCGAAGCCGAGGACGGCGTCCGCCTCGGGCAGGCTGTCGGCCAGCTCGTGGCCGTACCGCTCGGCCATGCAGCCGACGGCGACGACCTTCTTGCCGGTGTCGGAGGCCGCCAGCAGCGTGTCGACCGAGTCCTTCTTGGCCGACTCGACGAAGCCGCAGGTGTTGACCACCACGACGTCGGAGTCCTCGGGATCGGCCGCCAGCTCCCAGCCGCCGGCCGCCAGCCGGCCCGCCAGCTCCTCCGAGTCGACCTCGTTGCGGGCGCAGCCCAGGGTCAGCAGGGAGACGCGTCGGGTGGCACTGGGATCCGTGGTGGGAGAAGGCACGACGTTCAGGGTAGCCGCCGGGTCCCGGCGCGCCGACGACGGCGTAGCCCGGTCGTGTCGGCGCGGCCGCCGGGCGATGTGGCAGTGTTGACGATCGTGCCGTCCGACTCGCCCCGCCCGACCGTCCGCCGCGCGCGGATCGCCGACGTCCGCAAGATCAAGGACCTCGTCGACTCGGACGCGGGCCGCGTCCTGCTGGAGAAGGACCTGGTCACGCTGTACGAGGCGGTCCAGGAGTTCTGGGTGGCCGAGACCGCGGGCGAGGTCGTCGGCGCGGCCGCGCTGCACGTGCTCTGGGAGGACATCGCCGAGCTGCGCACGGTCGTGGTCGACAAGGCCGCCCGCGGCCAGGGGATCGGCCGGGTGCTGGTGGGCCGGCTGGTCGACGAGGCGCGTGAGCTCGGTCTCCGGCGGCTGTTCGTGCTGACCTTCGAGACCAGCTTCTTCGCCGGCCACGGCTTCGTGGAGATCGACGGCGCCCCGGTGTCGCACGAGGTCTTCGAGGAGATGCGGCGCTCGCACGACACCGGCGTCGCCGAGTTCCTCGACCTGCCCTACGTCAAGCCCAACACCCTGGGCAATTCACGCATGCTGCTCGAACTCTGAGGGAAATTTTCCGAACAACCTTCTTTCGGGCGGTGACGAGCGCCACCCGAGGCCCGAAGCTGATCAGGCAATCGTCCACCTGATCGGCGAGGGAACACACGATGCGCACGACACTGCGGAACCTGGGGGCCACCTTGACGGTGGCCGTTTCTGTCGGCGCGGGCGCCCTGCTGGGCACCGGCACCGCCGCGGCCGTCGACATTCCGACGGTCACCGACCAGTACCTCTTCTCCACCTCCCTGTCCGGCTTCGAGTCGATCCGGAACCAGGCGCCCTACAACGGCCAGCTCGACTGGTCGTCGGACGGCTGCTCCTGGTCGCCGGACACGCCGTTCGGCTGGCAGTTCCTGCCCGGCTGCCACCGGCACGACTTCGGCTACCGCAACTACAAGACGCAGGGCCGGTTCAGCGAGGCGAACCGGCTGAAGATCGACGACAACCTGTACTCCGACCTGAAGAGCGTCTGCGGGTCCAACGTGGCGTGCAAGGGCGCGGCCTGGACGTACTACCAGGCGGTCCGCAAGTTCGGCGGCTGAGTCCTCCCCTGGCCCGGGCCGGCGCGGTCCGGGCCAGGATGGGGGCATGGAGATCGATCACCTGCTCAGCACGACCCGCGCGGTGCGCCGCAAGCTCGACCTCGACCGGCCCGTCGAGCCCGAGGTCCTCGAGGCGTGCCTCAACCTGGCCCTGCAGGCCCCGACCCCCGGCAACGTCCAGGCGTGGCGCTGGCTGGTGGTGCGCGACCAGGGTGTCAAGAACCGGCTGGGCGTGCTCTTCCGCGAGGTCGGCGAGGCGTACCTGGCCGAGCGAGCGGGTGAGGGCGAGTCCCGGGCGCTGGCGTCCGGGCGGCACCTGGTCGACGTGATCGAGCGGGTGCCGGTGTTCGTGATCCCGTGCCTGAAGGGGCGGCCGGCCGGGGAGAACGCGGTGGACGCGGCCTTCTACGGCGGCATCTTCCCGGCGGTCTGGAACTTCCAGCTGGCGCTGCGTTCGCGCGGCCTGGGCTCGACGCTCACGACGTATCACCTCTCCCGCGAGGCCGAGGCGGCCGAGATCCTCGGGGTGCCCGAGGGGTACACGCAGGCCGGGCTGCTGCCGGTGGCGTACACGACGGTGCCCGACTTCAAGCCGGCCCCGCGGGTCCCGCTGGCGGAGGTGGCCTACCTCGACCATTGGGGCACGCCGCTCAGCTGATCCGGACGGTCGCCTCTCCGCCGTCTTCGCTGACCGAGACCAGCTCGACGTGGCTGGCGGCGAAGGTGGTGGCCTGGGGGCCGGTGCGCGGCCCGCTGTGCAGCTCGGCCGTGGTGCTCTCGCCGCGGCCGGGCTCGCTGAGCAGGAAGGCCAGGGTGGCCTCGCCCTGCCAGACGCAGGTCATGTTCGGCCGGCACCGCGAGTCGCTGACGACGCGCGTGTACCGGATGCTCAGGTCCTTGCCCTGCACGGCGGCCTCCTGGCCGAGGCGCAGGGTGACGTCCCCGGCGGGAGCGGTGCTCACGGTCGACGACGCCGGCGGCCGGCCGGGCAGGGCCGGAGCCTGCCCGGAGGCGACGGCGCTCCCGGCGCCGGCCGCCACGACGGCGAAGGCGAACAGTCCGGCTGCGATGCGCTGCAGGTCCATGTGCTCAGGACGGAACGGGCCCGGGGGCGGGTTGCACTACTCGTCGTCCGGATCCGCGGGCACGGGGTCGCCGCCGCGGATCATGAACAGGACCGACTCCAGCTCCTCCGGCTTGATCAGCACGTCGCGGGCCTTCGAGCCCTCCGACGGGCCCACGATCCCCCGGCTTTCCAGCAGGTCCATCAGCCGCCCGGCCTTGGCGAAGCCGACCCGGAGCTTGCGCTGCAGCATCGACGTCGAGCCGAACTGGGACGTCACGATCAGCTCCGCCGCCTGCAGCAGCACGTCCAGGTCGTCCCCGATGTCCGGGTCGATCTCCTTCTTCTCGCCGGCCTTCTGCGCCGTGACGCCGTCCTGGTAGTCCGGCTGCGCCTGCTCCTTGGCGTAGTTGACGACCGAGGAGATCTCCTCGTCGCCGACGAACGCGCCCTGGATGCGGACCGGCTTGCCGGCGCCCATCGGCAGGTAGAGCGCGTCGCCCATGCCGATCAGCTTCTCCGCGCCCGGCTGGTCGAGGATGACCCGCGAGTCCGTCAGCGACGAAGTCGCGAACGCCAGCCGCGAGGGCACGTTGGTCTTGATCAGGCCGGTGACGACATCGACCGACGGCCGCTGCGTCGCCAGGACCAGGTGGATGCCGGCCGCGCGGGCCTTCTGGGTGATGCGGACGATCGCGTCTTCGACGTCGCGCGGGGCGGTCATCATCAGGTCGGCGAGCTCGTCGACGATCGCCATGATGTACGGGTACGGCCGGTACTCGCGCTCGGACCCCGGCGGCGCGGTGATCTCGCCGGACTTGACCTTCTTGTTGTAGTCGTCGATGTGCCGGACCTTGTTGACCTGCATGTCCTGGTAGCGCTGCTCCATCTCCTCCACCAGCCAGGCCAGCGCGGCGGCGGCCTTCTTCGGCTGGGTGATGATGGGCGTGATCAGGTGCGGGATGCCCTCGTAGGGCGTCAGCTCGACCATCTTCGGGTCGATCAGGATCATCCGGCACTCGTCCGGCGTCGCCCGCGCGAGCAGCGACACCAGCATCGAGTTGACGAAGCTCGACTTACCGGAACCGGTGGAGCCGGCGACCAGGAGGTGGGGCATCTTCGTCAGGTTCGCGGTGACGAAGTGGCCCTCGATGTCCTTGCCGAGGCCGATCACCATCGGGTGGTTGTCCTTGACCGTGGACGGCGCCCGCAGGACGTCACCCAGGCGGACCATCTCGCGGTCGGAGTTCGGCACCTCGATGCCGACCGCGGACTTGCCGGGGATCGGCGCCAGCAGCCGGACGTTGTCGGTCGCGACGGCGTAGGCGATGTTCTTGGTCAGCGCGGTGATCTTCTCGACCTTCACGCCCGGGCCGAGCTCGACCTCGTAGCGGGTGACTGTGGGGCCGCGGGTGAAGCCGGTGACCTGGGCGTCGATGCTGAACTGCTCCAGCACGCCGGTGATCGCCTCGATCATGGCGTCGTTGGCCTTGCTGCGGGACTTCGGCGCGTCGCCGAGCTTCAGCAGGTCGGGCGGCGGGAGCTGGTAGTCGCCCTCGACGGTCCGCGTGACGGCCAGCGGCGGTTCCGGAGCCTTCTTCGGCTTCTTCTCGGGCACCTCGACCGGCTTGGGCGCGGCCTTCGGCGGCTTGATCGGCGTCGGCGCCTCGGCCAGCATCGCGTCGATGTCCAGCTGCTCGGGGTTGGCGTCGGCGGCCTGCCGGCGGCGCGACGGCTTGCGCAGCCGCGCGGACTTCGGGTCGGCCTCGGTGACCGCGTCCTCGTCAGTGGCGAAACCGGACTTCGGGTCGGCCTCGGCGATCTCGTCCTCGTCGAGGCCCCAGTTGCGCAGGCGGTGCGGGATCTCGCGCACCGGCGTCCCGGTGAAGACGAGCACACCGAAGGCCAGGGCGAGGATCAGGATCGGCACCGCGACCCAGGTGGTGACGCCCATGGTCAGCAGCCCGCCGGAGAAGGCGCCGATGATGCCGCCGGCGTACATCCGGCCGTCGTTGGTGGCCGGGAGCGCGGTGAAGATGTGCAGCATCCCGAGCACGGACAGCACGACCATGATCGTGCCGATCACCATCCGCGGGCGTGTTTCGGGATGCGGTTCGGACCGCATGAGCGCAACGGCGACGACGACCAGCACCAGAGGAAGGGTCACGGCTCCGGCGCCGAGCACGGTCCGGGTCGCGATCTCGACCCCGGCGCCGATCGGGCCGGCCGCCCGCCACCAGACCCCGACGGCTGCCACGATGGCCAGCGCCATCAGCCCGAGTGCGAGACCGTCGCGGCGGTGTTCGGGTTCGAGCTCCCGGGTGCGGCCGACCGTCCTGGCCAGCGTGCCGATGCCTTTGGCCAGCAGGTTCCAGGTTCCCCGGACCCCTTTGCCGAAGATCCCGGGCGTCTTGCGGCGCGCGCGGGGGGCCGGCTTGCGGGTTGCGGAGGTACGTGGCTTCGCGGGTGTACGCGGCTTACGCGCCGCTGCCCCCTTCGCGCCGCTTCCCGTGCTTCGCTTCCTTGTCGCCGACCCAGCCATGCCTTCAACGGTAACCGGCCGTTGCCTTTCGTCCCATGCGCCACTCTCAGCGCAGGGTGAACTTCTGCCTCACGGCGGGGGGTGAGCGGCCATCCGGGTGAAGGGGTGGGGGGTGCGAAAGGGCCGTTCGCGCCGGTGGGGGTGCGAACGGGCCGGTTGCGCCCGCCGGGCTGCGCGAAAGGGCCACTCGCGCCCGCCGGGGCCTCGCGAACGGGCCGCTCGCACCTGCCGGACCGCGCGAAAGGGCCAGTCGCGGCGCAGCCAGAGCACGAACGGGCCACTCGCACCCGCAGGGGCTGCGCGAACGAGGCCAGTCGTACCGGCCAGGCCGCACGGACGGGCCGCTCGCGCCTGCTGGGCTGCGCGAAAGGGCCACTCGCGCCCGCCGGGGCCTCGCGAAGGGGCCATTCGCGCCGGCCAGACCGCACGAAAGGGCCACTCGCACTCGCCGAGCCGCACGAAAGGGCCACTCGCACCGCCCCTCAGAGCGCGAACGGGCCACTCGCGCCCGCCAGCAGAGCGCGAAAGGGCCACCCGCGCCGCAGCCGGAGCGCGAAGGGGCCATTCGCGCCCGCCGGACCGCACGAACGGGCCACTCGCACCGCCCCTCAGAGCGCGAACGGGCCACTCGCGCCCGCCAGCAGAGCGCGAAAGGGCCACCCGCGCCGCAGCCGGAGCGCGAAGGGGCCACTCGCGCCCGCCGAGCCGCGCGAAGGGGCCAGTCGCGCCGCAGCCGGAGCACGAAAGGGCCACTCGCGCCCCCCCGCACCGCACGAAAGGGCCACTCGCGCTCCGCCCCGTCCCGCGCAAACCGCCCACCCACCCCCACCAACCAGTGCACATCCGGGTGAAATCGGCGTCTGCCAAACTCTGCGCATGTTCGCGCTGCGCACCGACGACTCGTCCCGCCGTGCCCCGGCCATCTGGCGGACCATGCTGAACATCGACCGGGGGCTGGTGAACCTCGTCGGGCGGCTCACCGTCAGCGGGCGGATCCCCGCCCAGCTGCGGGGCAAGCCGCTGCTGATGGCTGCGAACCACATCGGCGTTTTCGATGCCTTCGTGCTGATGGCCGCCTGCAAGCGGATCGGGATCAACCCGCGGTTCATGCTGGCCGGCGGCATCCTGGACGCCCCCGTCATCGGGCCGGCGCTGCGGGTCAGCGGCCACCTGCGGGTCGACCGGAAGCAGGCGAGCACCGCCGTCGGGCAGTTCGCCGAGGCCGTCGAGGCGCTCAAGACCACTCGGGAGCCGCTCATCGTCTACCCCGAGGGCCGGATCAGCCACGACCCGGGCCTGTGGCCGGAGCGCGGCAAGACCGGCGCCGCCCGGCTCGCGCTGGCCGCGGACGTGCCGGTGATCCCCATCAGCCAGTGGGGCGCGCACGAGGCCGTCTACTGGGGCACCGAGACCGTCAACGGCCCGGCCGACCTGGTCCCGCTGGCCCGCTCCGGGCTCAGCGCCCCCCTGCGCCGGCCGAAGTTCCGCGTCCACTTCGGCGATCCCGTCGACCTCTCGGACGTCGAGCCGGCGCGGCCCGGCGCCGGGGTGCGCGCGCACGCGAAGATCATGCAGGCGATCGCCGACGGCCTGGTCCCGCTGCGCGCCGGCGAGTTCGACCGTCCGCGCTTCCACGACCCCACGCGGCCGACCGACACCGTCAGCCCGTGGAAGCCGCAGCGGCCGCCGTCCGGATCCTGAGACACCCTCTTCAAGCCCCTAGAGTCGGCGGACGTGAGCACACGGATACTCGTCGTCTACTACAGCTCGACCGGGAACACCGCCGCCCTCGCCGAGGCACTCGCCGCCGGCGCGCGGGAGGCCGGGGCCGACGTGCGGGTGCGGACCGTGCCGGAGACCGTGCCCGCCGAGGCGATCGCGCAGAACCCGCGGTGGCAGGCCTGGATCGACTCGGGCCCGCACCACGCCCTGGCCACGCTCGACGACCTCGTCTGGGCCGACGGCCTCGCCGTCGGCAGCCCGACCCGGTTCGGCGGCCCGGCCGCCCAGCTGAAGTCCTTTTTGGACAGCACAGGTGGCCTGTGGGCGAAGGGAAAGCTGGCCGACAAGGTCGCGACGTCGTTCACGACGGCGTCCACCCGCCACGGCGGCCTGGAGTCGACGCTGCTGGCGATCAACAACGTCTTCTACCACTGGGGCGCGATCGTCGTCCCGCTCGGCTACACCGACCCGCACCTGATGGAGTCCGGCAACCCGTACGGCGGCTCGTTCGTCTCCCGCAAGTCCGCCGCGCCGGACGAGCTCGCCCTCGGCGCGCTGCGGGTCCAGGGGCGCCGGCTCGCGACGATCACCACGCACGTCGCGACCGGGCTGAAGCAGGCGGAATAACCGGAAAAAGCGTTTCGGCAGTGACGTCGCGGGCCCTAGAGTCGCGACGGTGACCACCGAGCTCCCCGTCCTCGCGCCACCCCGGGTCGCCCACCGCGGCCGCGGGACCACGCTCGTCCTGCTCGCGGCGCTGTTCTTCAGCACGTCGGGCACGCTGGGCAAGTCCGCGATGTCCGCCGGGTTCACCCCGGAACAGGTGGCCGCGATGCGGATCGGCCTGGCCGGCGTCGTCCTGCTCGCCGGCGTGGCACTGGTCGCGCCGCGGAAGCTGCGGGTGCGCCGGGCCGAGCTGCCGGTCCTGGCCGGCTACGGCCTGCTCGGCGTCGCCGGGGTGCAGCTGCTCTACTTCGTCGCCGCGGGCCGGATCCCGGTCGGCATCGCGATCCTGCTGGAGTTCATCTCGCCGGTGCTCATCGCGCTGTGGGTGCGGTTCGTGCGGCGGCACCGGCTGCCCCGCTCGGTCTGGGGCGGCATCGCGCTGGCCATGGTGGGCCTGTCGCTGGTCGCGCAGGTCTGGCAGGGCGTGACGCTGAACGGCGTCGGGCTGCTCGCGGGCCTCGGCGCAGCCGTGTGCTCGGCCGGGTACTTCCTGCTGGGCGAACGCGCGGTCGCCGACATCGACCCGCTGGGCCTGGTCACCTGGGGCATGGTGATCGGCGCGGTGCTGATCAGCCTCGTCGCGCCGCCGTGGACGTGGCCGGTCGAGCTGCTCGCCGTCGACGTCGAGTTCGGCTCCTGGCAGCCGCCCGTGTGGCTGCTGATGGTCCTGCTGATCCTGGTCGCGACGGTGCTCGCCTACGTCTTCGGGATCTCGTCGCTGCGGCACCTGCCCGCGTCGGTGGCCAGTGTGCTCGGCCTGGTCGAGCCGGTGATCACCACCGTCGCGGCCTGGGCGCTGATCGGCGAGGAGCTGACCTGGGTCCAGCTGCTCGGCTCGGCGATCCTGCTCGGCGGCGCGTACCTGGTGCAGCGCAAGTCGGAGATCCTGACGAGCTGATCTCTTCACGGGGTTGCGCTCGGGTGCGAGAATTCCCCACCGTGACGGCGAAGACCCAGGGCCTCAAGCCCGAGCTCCGGCAGCGGCACGTCCGGATGATCGCCCTCGGCGGCATCATCGGCGCGAGCCTGTTCATCGGCAGCGGCGCGGTGGTCCACACCGTCGGCCCGGCCGCCGTGCTCTCCTACGCGCTCGGCGGGCTGCTCGTGGTGCTCGTCATGCGGATGCTCGGCGAGATGGCGACCGCGGCGCCGTCCTTGGGCTCGTTCATGGAGTACGCGCGCGACTCGCTCGGCGGCTGGGCGGGCTTCACGATCGGCTGGCTGTACTGGTACTTCTGGGTCGGCGTGGTCGCGTTCGAAGCGGTCGCCGGCGCGAAGATCCTGCAGGGCTGGGTTCCCGGTGTGCCGCAATGGGTGTTCTCGCTGGCGCTGATGCTGCTGCTGACGGCGACGAACCTGGCGTCGGCGCGCTCGTTCGGCGAGACGGAGTTCTGGCTGGCCTCGATCAAGGTCGCCACCATCGTCGTGTTCCTGGTGCTGGGCCTGCTGTTCGTGCTCGGGCTCTGGCCGGGCGCGCACTTCTCGGTGGGCAACATCGGGCTCGACGGCTTCGTCCCGAACGGCGGGTTTTCCGTCGTCCACGGCGTGGTGATCGTGATCTTCTCCTATTTCGGCGCGGAGATCGTGACGATCGCCGCGGCCGAGTCGGACCAGCCGGAGACGGCTGTCCGCAAGGCGACGTCGACGATCGTCTGGCGCGTGATCGTGTTCTACGTCGGCTCGGTGGCGCTGCTGGTGATGATCACGCCGTGGCGCGAGGTGCCGAGCGAGACGAGCCCGTTCGCGGCCGCGTTCGGCCGCTTCGGTGTCCCGGCGGCGGCGACGATCGTGTCGGCGGTCGTCCTGACGGCCGCGCTGTCGGTGCTGAACTCCGGGCTGTACACGGCATCCCGGATGCTGTTCGCGTTGCACCGCCACGGCTGGGCGCCGTCCTGGATCGCGGACACGAACCGCCGCGGCGTGCCGTGGAAGGCGATCCTGGTGTCCACTTCGGTCGGTTACGTCGCCGTGGTGATGAGCTACGTCTCCCCCGACAAGATCTTCTACTTCATCATCAACTCGGCGGGCGCGGTGGCGCTGTTCGTGTACGCGATCATCTGCGGCTCGCAGCTGCGGATGCGGCGCAGCCTGGAGGAAACGGCGCCGGAGAAGCTGAAGCTGCGGATGTGGGGCTACCCGTGGCTGAGCTGGCTGACGTTGGCGCTGACGCTCGTCGTGGTCGCCTCGATGCTGTTCGTGGACGCGGACACCCGAGCCCAGCTGTACCTGAGCCTGGTCAGCCTGGCGGTGATCCTGGCCGTCTACGCCGTGCTCCGGCGGCGGTCCCCGCGTGATGCCCGCGGTCCGGCGGGCATCACGCGGGAATGAGCGCTCAGGCCGCCCCGCTGTCGGGCTGCTGCAGCCACCAGTCGTTCTCCCGGGCCCACGCGATCGTGGCGGCCAGGCCGTCCCGCAGCGACGTGCGGCACTCCCAGCCCAGGATCTCGCGGGCCTTGGTGGTGTCCGGGATCCGGCGCGGCAGGTCCTCGTAGGAGGCCAGCTTCTTCGTCGTGTCGACGTCGATGACCTCGGTCCGGGCCCCGGTCAGCTCGCCGATCAGGCCGACGACCTCCCCGACCGTGGTCTCCACCATGCTGCCGATGTTGAACGCCTCGCCCCGGGAGTCCGGGTGCGTCGCGGCGAGGATCGTGCCCTCCACGGCGTCCTCGACGAAGGTGAAGCACCGCGTCTGCGTGCCCTCGTCGTAGACCACCATCGACTCGCCGTTGAGCGCCCGGTGGACCGACCGGCTGACGATGTAGGCGGGCCGCTGGCCGGGGCCGTACGCGTTGAAGAAGCGCACGATCGTCGCGTCCAGCCCGAGCTGGCGGACGAACGCGAAGGTCAGGTGCTCGGTCACCGACTTGGTGGAGGAGTAGACCCACCGCGTCGAGGAGGTGGAGCCGAGCACCCGGTCGTCGTCCTCGCGCCACGGCACGGCCGGGTTCTTGCCGAACACCTCGCTGGTGCTGGCCAGGATCAGCTTCGCGCCGGCGCGGTGGGCCGCCTCCAGCACATTGCGGGTGCCGATGACGTTGATGTCGATGACGTCCAGCGGGCGGGCCAGGTACTGGTCCACGCCGACCACCGCGGCCAGGTGGTAGACGACGTCGACGTCGTCGGAGATGACCGCGGAGATCGCGGCCGCGTCGCGGATGTCACCCTGGACGTACTGCACCCGGCCGCCGGCGACCGGCCGCGCGGGCGGCGCCCCGTCGAAGACGGTGACCCGGTCACCCCGTTCGACCAGCCGCTTCACCAGGTGGCCCCCGATGAACCCGTTGCCCCCGGTGACCACGGCCCGGCGGCCGGTCGAGAACTCGACGACGTTGGTCATGCCGCCAACTCCCCTTCTTCGGCCGCACCCGGGGCACTGCCGGCGACGGCCGGCGTGGTGCCCCGGCCGATCCCCCGGTAGACGTAGCCCAGGTCCTTGAGCGCGTCGATCTTGTCCTTGCTGTAGTAGGCCCGGCCGTCCAGCACCAGGCAGGACTCCGCGACCGGCAGTGCCGCGAAGTCGATGTCCTCGAAGTCCCGGTGCAGCGCCAGCACGGCGATGCAGTCGGCGTCGCGCACGGCGTCGTCGAGGTTCTCGGTGAGCGCGAAGCCGAACAGGTCCTCGGCCAGGCGGGGATCGACCAGCGGGTCGTGGATCCGCACCGTGGCGCCGGTCTTGCGCAGCACCTCGATCATCCCCTGCGTGGGCGTGGCCCGCAGGTCGCCGGTGTTGTTCTTGAACGCGAGGCCGAGCACGGCCACCGTGGCCTGCGTCGGGTCCTTGCCGAGCTCGGCGAGCGTGTCGATCGCCAGCCGCGCGGTGTACTCGGGCATCCCGGCGTTGACGTCCCGGCCCGCGGCCGCCGTGCGGATGTCGACGCCGTGCCGGCGGGCCGACGCCCAGACCATCCACGGGTCCTTGGTCAGGCAGGAGCCGCCCACGCCGACGCTGGGCAGCAGGATGTTGACGCGCCCGTTGCCCTTCGTGATCGTGTTGGCCCCCCGGACCACGTCGAGCACGTCCACGCCGTAGAGCGCGCAGAACTTGGCCAGCTCGTTGGCCAGCGCGATGTTCAGGTCGATCCACCAGTTGTTGGCCAGCTTGACGACCTCGGCCGCCTCCATGCTGTCCAGCGGGATGACCTCGACCCCCAGGGTCTCGCGCCAGAACCGGGTGACCGCGAGGGTGCTGTCCGCGTCCAGGCCGCCCGCCACGATCGGGAGCGTCCGGACCTCGCGCATGGCGGTGCCCTCGGCGAGCCGCTCCGGGGTGAACGCGAGGCCGAAGTCGGCGCCCGCGGTCAGCCCGCTCTGCTCCTCCAGCATCGGCCGGACCACGCCCCGGGTGGTGCCCGGCGGGACGGTGCTCTTGAGCACCACCAGCTGGCCCTCGCGCAGGTGCTTGCCGACCTCGACGCAGGCGCCGCGAAGCTGTTCGTCGGCCAGGGACCCGTCCTCGAGCACCGGGGTGCCCACCGTGATCAGCACGACGTCGGTGGTGCCGAGCGCGCTGGTGTCGGTGGTGATCCGCAGCTTGCCGGCCGCACGGGCGCGGGAGATCGCCTCGGCCAGGCCCGCCTCCTGGAAGCGGCAGTGGCCCCGGTCGAACTCCTCGACCAGCTCCGGGTTGGCGTCCACGCCGACGACGTCGAACCCGAGGTCGGCCAGCGTGGCCGCGATGCACGACCCCACGTAGCCGAAGCCCAGGACGGCCACCGAGGGATCCTTGTAGTCGGATACAGCTCGCATCTCGTCTCCATCGAGAGAAAAAGCTCGGTCTGACAATCGTTTGGCAGCCGGTCAAGTCGTCACACCGTGGATGCCGGGCAAAACGGTCGAACAATTGTCGGCCCGAGCGTGGTGCGTTCCATCTTTCGACTTGCCGGGCACATTTTTTCCGGTAGTACGACGACCGGGCAAAGGAGGAGAAGCGACCACCAGGTCCGAGCCCCCCAGGCCCTGTCCCAAAGTCGTGATTTTTTCGCCGGTGAGACGGTTGACTTTTTCCGCGTGTAGTCAGACACTAACAATCAGTGGGTGGTGATGTTGGTTTCCGACACGAGGCGGGCGATCGACCGATGGTGGAACACGCTCAGCCGGCCAGGCGCCGCCGGCGGAGCACCCGGCCGGCCTCCGGACGGCACGGCCGAGTCCGGCGGGGGCGCCGCCGAAACTCGACCGGGTGATACCTGAACCGTCCGGAGGACCGGGGTCGATGCCGCCGCCGGGACGCGGCCGGGCGGCAACCGCGGGACTCAGCCGTCGATGATTTTCAGTTCGGGGAACGGCTGGATCAGCGCGCCGCGGAAGCCGGACTTCCGCAGGTTGGCGATGACCTCGTCCGCGATGTGCCAGGACATCAGCAGCGCGTACTCCGGCTGCCCGTCCCCGCACAGCTCCTCTTGGCTGATGATCGGGGTGTGGGTGCCGGGGAACAGCTTGCCGACCTTGCGCGGGCTGATTTCGGAGACCACGTCGATCTTGTCGGGCCCCAGCTCGCAGTAGTTGAACATCGTGATCGCCCGCGCCGGCGCGGACACCGCGGCGACCCGGGCGCCGGTGCTCTTCAGCTCCTGGATCAGCCCGACCAGGCGGTCGCGGTGGTCCTTCACCCGGTCGGCGAACCTGGTGTAGATCATCGAGTCCGTGAGCTTCAGGCCGTTCTCGAACTCACGCAGCTGCGTCACCGACTCGTGGATCTCGTGGGCGCCCTCGAACCCGGCGTAGACCCGGATCGACCCGCCGTGGGTCGGGATGCGCTCGACCCGGACGACCTCGAGACCGTGCAGCTTGAACACCGCGTCCAGCGCCGTGAGCGAGTAGTACCGCGAGTGCTCGTGGTAGGCGAAGTCGTACTGCAGGTCCTCGAGCAGGTCCGGCAGGTAGTGCGACTCGGTGACGAACAGGCCGTCGCCGGCGAGCAGCGCGGTGACCCCGTCGAGGACGTCGCGCAGGTTGGTGACGTGCGCGAACGTGTTCAGCGCCAGCACCAGGTTCGCCGGTCCGCGGCTCGAGCGCAGGTCCGCCGCGAGCGCCGAGCCGAAGTAGTCCCGGACCACGGGTGAGCCGGCGGCCGTCGGGGCGCCGACCGGGTCGACCCCGAGGACGTCGAACGAGCGCTCGGCCAGCGCGTCCAGCAGGCTGCCGTCGTTGCTCCCGATCTCGACGACGGTCCGGCCGGTGGCCCCCGTGTACAGCTCCGCGAGCTTGTCGGCGAGCCCCTGCAGGTGCTTGCGGTAGCCGGCGGTCAGCCCGGCCATGTGGTGGTAGTCGTCGCCAGCGAACAGGATGCGCTCGCTGACCGACTCCATGACCTGCACCAGGCTGCACTGCTCGCAGAATCCGAGCGCGAGCGGCCAGGCCTGCTCGTTCTCCGCCTCCTCCTGGTTCGCCAGGAAGTGGACCGCGGGCTGCAGGCCGAGCGACAGGAACTCGCGGACCTCGACGTCCCCGCACGTCTGGCAGAATGTTCTTCCGTCACTCACGACGTAACTCCTTTGGACAATGGGAAACTCGGTGGACGACAGCGCGAAGCGACTCGGGCCGTACGGTTCTGCGGTAGAGCCACCGTACGGCGACCGAATTCCGCCGTCGTCTCGCTTATTGCTTCGCCGTTGCAATTATCGGCAGGCCGTCGTCACCGGGTCCGGTGTTCGGCGGTGAGGCGCTCGAGAACGGGAACGAATTCACTCGGGCTGGGCGTGGAGAGCCAGTTCCGGTAAATCTTCTTCGCGCCTTCCTTGAACGACTCGCCGTCGAGGACCTCGAGGATCTGCCGGCGCATTTCGAGGGGGTCGGGCTCGGTGATGTTCATGACGAGACCGGCGCCGGAGTCGGTGGCGTAGCGGGCCAGCGCGGGGCCGAGGCTGTACCGGGACCGGCCCAGCTTCCCCTCGCCGGAGTCCGGCGTCGCGAAGATCGCGTTGCCGACGAAGTCGACGACGATCTGCGGGATGCCGTTGGCGATGGCGGGCAGCACGGTGCCCATGCCGCCGTGGTGGATCAGCAGGTCGCAGGTCGAGATCAGCTGGTTGAGCGGGACGTACTCGACCACACGCACGTTGTCGGGGATCTTGGTGACCTCGGACAGCTGCTTGTCGTTGAGGGTCGCGACGACCTCGATGTCCAAGGTGGACACGGCTTCGAGCAGCGCGGGGATGTGCGACCAGCCGCCCGCCATGAACGACCGCTCGGACAGGCCGAGCGAGATGGCGACGCGCGGGCGCTCCGGCTTCGGGTAGATCCAGTCGGGGAGGACCTGCTGCTTGACGTGCGGGATCCAGCGCATCGGCAGCACGTGGGCGGAGATCTCGGGGCCGATGGCCGGCGGCTGCGGGTTCACCGTCCACTGCCCGACCAGCAGCTCCTGGTTGACCTCGACGCCGTAGCGCTCGGCCATCCCCCGGATGGTCTCGGCGATCGGGTTGTCCACGTGCTCACCGCCGGGGCGGGCGTTGACCTTGGCGATCGTGTCCATGCTGCGGCAGAAGACGTCGGGCGCGGTCCACCACCGGGCGTGCGCGGCGCCGACCGCGACCGCGGCGACGGCGGTGCCGGGCATGCAGGGGTCCCAGAGCACGAGGTCGGGCTGCCAGGTGCGGAAGAAGCTCACCAGGCCGTCCATGGCGGGCATCTCCGTGGCCGGGTCGGCCCGGTACGGCAGGAAGTCCCACATCGACGGCACGTAGTACTGGGTCAGCACGTCCCAGTGCTCGCGGTCGGGGTCGTCCGGGCCGAAGTCCAGCCCCGCGGTGATCTTCGCGAGGTCCTCCCGCTCGGTGACGTACGGCGAAGCAGGCCCGAGGAGCGGGGTGCTGTCGGCTTCGCAGACCGAAACGGGCGTCAGGCCCATCGAAGCCGTCTCCGCGGCGATCGCCGGGTGGGTGGCCACGACCACTTCGTGGCCGGCCGCCTTGAGCGCCCACGCGAGCGGGACGATGGGGTACAGGTGTGCCGGTGCCGGCCAGATGGTGAAAGCCACGCGCATGGTGGAACTCCTTGGACGTCTTTCGGGCGCTGGGGAATCCAGGTGCCGGGGAGTGCTGTTGTGGTGGTGGGAGATCGGATCGTGGTGGCGACGTTCTGGTTGGCGGGGTGGCGATGTGCATCGAAGCCCGGACCCCGGATCAGGAGTGTCGACGCGTGTCAGATCCAGGCCAGTCTCCGGCCCGCCCGGCCCCCCGGGCATCTCCTGGACTGCGGCCCCCCGCCGGGACGCGGGGTCCGCGCGCGTGCCCTACGCTCTCTGTGACCGGCGACCGCCGGCAGCGTGACCGGAGGAGTCGAGGCTCGGATGACGGCAGGGCGGCTGATGCCGACTCAGGACGACGTGCTCGGCTACTTCAAGACGCTGTCGAACTGGGGACGGTGGGGCGACGAAGACGAAATCGGCACCCTGAACCACATCACCGACGACGTCCGGCTGGCGGCCGCGCGGGCCGTGCGGCACGGCAAGAGCGTGTCGTGCGCGTGGGAGGTCGCCGTACCGGACGACATGGCGCGGTCGACGACGTCCTGCCCGTGCTCGGCCGAAATGCCGGGCGCCGAGCACATGCCGGTGCTCTTCCGCAACGACCGGCGCTGGGGGTACTCGAACGAGCACCTCGGCATCCTGTTCCACGGCAACACGATCACCCACGTCGATTCGCCGTGCCACATCTTCTGGGACGGGAAGATGTACAACGGGCGGCCGCACTCGCTGGTCGACGAAGAGACGGGCTCGGCGTGGGGCGCCGTCACCGCGGCGGCGGACGGGATCGTCACGCGGGGTGTCCTGCTGGACGTCGCGAAGGTCCGTGACGTGCCGTGGCTGGAATCGGGCGAAGGCGTGTTCCCCGAAGACCTCGAGGAAGCCGAGCGCCGCCAGGGCGTGCGCGTGCAGCCCGGCGACGCGGTGCTCCTGCGGACCGGCTACGGCCGCTCCCGGCACGAGTCCGGCCCGGACGGCGGGTTCACCCAGGCGGGCTGGCACGCCTCCTGCCTGCCGTGGCTGCACGAACGCGGGGTCGCGCTGATCGGCGCGGACACCCCGCAGGACGTCCAGCCGTCGGGCTACCGCGACGTGCTGATGCCGGTGCACGCCGTGGGCCTGGTCGCGATGGGCCTGTGGCTGCTGGACAACTGCGACCTCGAGGCGTGCGCGACGACGGCGGAAGAGCTGGGTCAGTGGGACTTCCAGCTGGCGCTCGCGCCGATCCGGTTCGCCGGCACGTCCGGCAGCCCGGTCAACCCCATCGCCACCTTCTGAGCGTGGCTCAGAGCTCCTGGACCAGCCCGACGATGATGCCCTCGGGACCGCGGACGTAGCAGTAGCGGCAGAAGTCCTCCACCTGCGCCACTTCGCGGACGAGCCGGGCGCCGTGGGTGGCGAGGCGGGCGAGGACGTCGTCGAGGTCTTCGACGGCGAACGTCAGGCGATGACCGCCCAGGGTGTTCACGGGCGCGTCCGGGTTGCCGTCGTGGGCCGGCGGAGTCAGGAACTTCGTCAGCTCGATCCGGCCGTGGCCGTCCGGTGTCCGCACGGCGGCGATCTCGGCCCGGACGTCGTCGAGCCCGACGACCCGGTCGACCCAGTCGCCGCGCAGGGCCGCCTCGCCCTCCTTTTCCATGCCGAGTTCGAGGAAGAAGGCGATCGCTGCCGGAAGGTCATCGACAACAACGCCGACGTGGTCGAGTCGCTGAATTGTCATTTTGTGAGCATAATTTCCGGCGCTAGTGATTCACTCGACGCCATTTTGAGCACTCACGGAGTCGCCGGTGCGGATCCGGCCGCCCTACCGTCGACGCGACCCGCCGACCGAAGGAGTAGCTCGTGAGTGACGCAAAAGCTCCCGGCGGCGATCCGCTGCGGTTCGGGATCCTCGGCGCGGCCACGATCGCCACCTACGCGATGGGCCAGGCCGCGGCGGCGAGCGGCGACCGGCTGGTGGCCGTCGCCGCGCGGGACCGCGGCCGGGCCCAGGCGTTCGCCACGGCCCACAAGGTGGAAAAGGTCCACGACGACTACGCGGCGGTCCTCGCCGACCCCGAGGTCGAGGTGGTCTACGTCCCGCTCCCCAACGGCATGCACGGCGCGTGGACCCGCGCGGCCATCGCCGCCGGCAAGCACGTCCTCGTCGAGAAGCCGTTCGCGGCCAACGCGGCCGAGGCCGCGGAGGTTGCCGCGGTCGCCCGGGACGCCGGAGTCGTTGTGGTGGAAGCGGTCCACAACATGCACCACCCGGTGCTGCGGCGGCTGTTCGAGATCGTCGGCTCCGGTGAGCTCGGCCGGATCACCCGCGTCGAGACGTCGGTGCGCATGCTCCCGCCGCCCGAGGGCGACCTGCGGTGGTCGTGGGACCTCGCCGGCGGGGTGCTGATGGACCTCGGCTGTTACGCGCTGCACCTCCAGCGGCAGCTGGGCGTCTTCGCGGGCGGGGAACCGAAGGTCGTCACGGCTTCGGGCACCGAGCGCTCGCCCGGGGTGGACAGCTCGATCACCGCCGACCTGCTGTTCCCCGACGGCGCGACCGGCTACCTGCACTGCGACATGGACGCCGACGTCGTCTGGTCGAGCAGCGCCCGGGTGGTCGGCGAGCGCGGTGAGGCGCTCGTCTGCGACCCGGTCCTCCCCCAGTTCGACGACCGGATCGTCGTCACCGGACCGGACGGCGAACGCACCGAGCGGCTCGGCACCGACGCGAGCTACTACTTCCAGCTCGAAGCGCTCCGGGCGCACCTGCGCTCGGGAGCGGAGTTCCCGTACGGGCTCGACGACACCGTGGCCACCGCCGAGCTGATCGACGCGGTGTACCACGCGGCCGGGTTCCCGCTGCGCCGGCGCACAACACTGAGGAGCGCGTGATGACCGACCCGACGCAGCGGCCGCTTCGCTTCGGTGTGAACATGACCTACCCCGCGCCGGGCGCGAAGTGGGCGGAGAAGTGCCGCGCGGCCGAGGCCGCCGGCTACAGCGTGATCTCCATGCCCGACCACCTGGTGGCGCCCGACCCGCGGGTCGCGCGGGACCACCCGGCGACGCCGTCGCCCTTCCCGGGCCTGGTCCTCGCCGCCGCCGCGACGGAAAAGGCCCGCGCCGGCACCCTGGTCCTCAACACCGCCTTCTACAACCCGCTGATCCTCGCGCGGGACGTCGCGACGACGGCCACCCTGCTGGAAGGCCGGCTCGAACTGGGGCTCGGCACCGGGTACGACCGGACCGAGGTCGAGTCAGCGGGCCTGCAGTGGAAGAGCCCGGGCGAGCGCATCACCCACCTCGAGACGATCGTCGACGCGATCCACGCGGCCGTGACCGAGGCCGGCGCGCCCCCGCCGCCGTTGCTGATCGGCGCCCGGGGTCCCCGCATGCTGCGCTACACCGCTTCGGTGGCGGACATCATCGGCTTCACCGGGATCGAGAAGGCCGCCGACGGCGTCACCCTCCGGATCGCCGAGCACGACGAGGTGGCGCGGCACGTCGCCGTGGCCCAGGAGGCGCTGGGCTCCCGGGCCGGCGACGTCGAGTTCAACCTCCAGATCGCGAAGGTGATCGTCACCGACGACCGCGAAACGGCCGCCGCCGAGTTCGCGAACCTGCTCGGGATGGAGACGCGGCAGATCTCCCACGCGCCGAGCCTGCTCATCGGCACCGTCGAAGAAATCGCCGAGCAGGTCCGGTACAACCACCGGAAGTTCGGCTTCAGCTATTTCTCGGTGATCGAAGCCGACCACCAGGAATTCGCGAAGGTCATTCCGCACCTCTAACCACCGGCGATCCGGCTCAGGGCCGCGAAGAACACACCCGTGATCTTCGCCGGGTCCGGGGCGACGAAGGCCTGCCCGCCGGTCGCCGCGGTCAGCTGGTCCAGCTCGGGCTGGTCCGCGTCCGGGCCGACACCCACGCCGATCAGCGGGATCGGGCGGCGCGGGTCCTGCAGCTTCGCCAGCTCGGCCAGCAGGTCCGCGCGGGAGATGCCGTGCGGGTCCTCGTTGCGGCCGTCGGTCATCACGATGACCAGGTTCAGCCGGCCGGGCTCCCACTCGCGCCGGGCCGTGCGGTACGTGTCGAGAATGCTGTCGTAGAGCCCGGTTCCGCCGTCGGGCGTGGCTTTGAGCTGGCTCAGCTTCTCGAGCGCGCCGCCGGCCAGGTGCTGGGAGACCGCGGCCATCGGCAGGATCTCGCGGTAGTCCTTGTCGCCGTCGAGCCGGGTCGAGAACGCCAGCATGCGCAGCCGGGTCGTCGGCCGGAACAGGTGCAGGGCCTTGGCGGTGGCCTGGGTCGTCAGCTGCATCCGGTTCAGCCCGGTGCCCGGCACCTGCGCGTTCATCGACCCCGAGACGTCCAGCAGCACCTGCACCCGCGCGCTCAGGTTGACCCCGGCCCACTGGCCGAGCAGCTCGTCGACGCTCGCGGCGGGCGGCAGGTTCGCGGTGCGGATGCCGGCCGGGGCCACCCGCGGGTCGTCGGCGTGGTCGCGCAGCGCCTGCCCGCCCGCGGCGCGCAGGCCGGTCTTCGTGATGGCGTCGGCGCCGGCGTCACCGAGCAGCGCGTCCCGCAGCGCCTCGACGACCGGCCGCTGTGCCGGGGTGATCCCGCCCAGCTCGGCGAACGGGTAGTCCAGCGTCGGCACGGCGGTCGAGTAGACGGCGACCAGCGGCGACGCCGTGTCCTCGATGTTGTGGCGCAGCAAGGAGTTCTCCGACACGGGGAAGGTCGTCACCGCGGCCGTGCCGCTCGGGTCGCCCGAGCCCGGCAGCCGGGCGATCAGGTCGGTCTCGCCGCCGAGCGTGTTCGCCGAAAACCGCCTTAGCAGGGCGACGTAGGCGGCGGCGGGCTCGGCCGCCGTCCGGACGGTCTCCCGCAGGCCGAGCAGCGCCGACGCGCCGACCGCGTCGCGGGCCGGGTCCGGGATCCCCGGGACGGCCCCCGGCGCACCCAGGACGTCGGTCCAGCTCGGCGTGCGCTCGGGCCAGCCGAGGCCCTTGGCGACGTCTTCGGCGACGGCGAGCACCACGGGCGAGCTGGCCACCGACGCCCCGGACTCGGGCACGTCGGCGGCGCCGAGCTGACGCGCGCGGCGCAGCGCGAGGGTGGAGTCCGGCACCCAGACCTGCGCCCGCGGGCTGCCGTCGGAGAGAGCGAGCCGCTCGGCGGCCGGCGTCGCCTCCCGGGTCTCCACCGCGACGGAGGCGCACGGCAGGTCGAGACCCCGAGCGACGAGCGAAAGCGCGGGCGCGATGTCGGCGGACGCGGTGACCAGCACCTGCACGGGCTGCTGACACGGTGGCTTCGCGGTGACGACCGAAACGGTGACCCAGGCACCGGCCCCGAGGACGAGCACCAGCGCCGTGGCCACAACGGGAACCAGCAGCCGGCGTCGTCTTCCGTCCGGCGAGTGACGTCCCATCGGCGCGGCCTCTCTACGCGAGGCGAGGTGGGACCCAGGTTAGACCGCAGCCGACCGCCACCACGTGCTCCGGACGGCCTAACAGCCCTGCCTCTTAGGGGAAATCCTCATCCTGCGGAGGGATCCGCCCCCTCCCGGAGCGGGATGTCCGCGCCCGGCGGGCCCGAAACACTGGTCCGCATGAAGCCGACACGAGCCGACCAGCGCCGGGCTCGCCGGGCGCTGATGCGGCAGAGCGTCATCGTCGCCTTCGCGCTGCTGGTGAGCAAGCTGGCCGGGTGAAACGCGGAACGCCCTCCGCGCTCCAGGGGGAGGCGAAGGGCGTTCCGCGGACCGAGCTCAGACCGGGATGACCGTCGGGACGATCATCGGGCGGCGGCGGTAGGTGTCGGCGACCCAGCGGCCGACCACCCGGCGGACCGCCTGCGCGATGCGGTGGGTGTCGGTGATGCCTTCGGCCTCCGTGCGCGCCAGCTCCATCTCCACCAGCGGCACGACGGCGTCGAGCGCCTTCGGGTCGTCGGAGAAGCCGCGGCCGGACACCGTCGGGCTGCTGACCGCGCGGCCCGTGCTGGAGTCGACCGCCACGCTGATCGAGATGAACCCGCCCTCGCCCAGCACCAGCCGGTCGGACAGGGTCGACTCGCCGACGTCACCGACCGAGAGGCCGTCGACGTAGACGTGCCCGACCTCGACGCGGCCGGTGCGGGACGCCTTGCCGTCGACCAGGTCGACGACCACGCCGTCCTCGGCGATGACCACGTTCTCCGCCGCGACGCCGGTGCGGACCGCCAGCTCGCCGTTCGCACGCAGGTGCTTCCACTCGCCGTGGACCGGCATCACGTTGCTCGGGCGCACCGCGTTGTACAGGTAGAGCAGCTCCCCCGCCGACGCGTGCCCGGACACGTGCACCTTCGCGTTGCCCTGGTGGACGACGTTCGCGCCGAGCCGGGTCAGGCCGTTGACCACGCCGAACACCGCGGTCTCGTTGCCCGGGATCATCGAGCTGGCCAGCACGACGGTGTCGCCCGCGCGGATCGAGATCTGCCGGTGCTCACCGCGCGCCATGCGCGACAGCGCCGAGAGCGGCTCGCCCTGGGAACCCGTCGAGACGAACAGGACCTTGCTCTCCGGCAGGGTGCTCGCCTGGTCGAGATCGACCAGCAGACCGTCCGGGACGTTGAGCAGGCCCAGCTCGGCGGCGATGCCCATGTTGCGGACCATCGAGCGGCCGACGAACGCGATCCGGCGGCCGTGGCGCAGCGCGGCGTCCAGCACCTGCTGGACGCGGTGCACGTGGCTGGCGAAGCAGGCCACGATCACCCGCTGGTCGACGCGGCGGATGACGTCGTCGAGCACCGGGCCGATGTCGCGCTCGGGCATCACGAACCCGGGGACCTCGGCGTTGGTCGAGTCGACGCAGAACAGGTCGACACCCTCGTCGCCGAGCCGGGAGAACCCGGCCAGGTCGGTGAGGCGCCCGTCCAGCGGGAGCTGGTCGAGCTTGATGTCGCCGGTGTGCAGGACGACGCCCGCCGGGGTGCGGATGGCGACGGCCAGCGCGTCCGGGATCGAGTGGTTCACCGCGAAGAACTCGAGGTTGAACACGCCGACGTCGCGGCGCTCGCCCTCGCGGACCTCGATCAGCTTCGGCCGCTGCCGGTGCTCCTTGGCCTTCGCCGCGAGCAGCGCGTTGGTGAACCGCGAGCCGTAGATCGGCAGGTCCGGCCGCAGGCGCAGGAGGAACGGGACGGCGCCGATGTGGTCCTCGTGCCCGTGGGTGAGCACGAGGCCTTCGATGTCGTCGAGGCGGTCTTCGATCGCGCGGAAGTCCGGCAGGATCAGGTCGACGCCGGGCTGGTCGTCCTCGGGGAAGAGCACCCCGCAGTCGACGATGAGCAGCCGGCCGCCGAACTCGAAGACGGTCATGTTGCGCCCGACCTCGCCGATGCCGCCCAGCGCGACGACGCGCAGGGCCCCGGCGGGCAGTTCGGGCGGGGCGTTGGTGGGGCCTGGACCGGGGGGAAGTGAGCTCACCGAGGCAGGGTCCCAACGCTGGTGTGCGAGGTCGGCGCCACGTAGGCGGCCCTCGAATCTGCTTGTGCCACCCGCTCACCATGCCAGTCCTGGGCCGCCGTGTCGCCCAGCGGCACGCCGCCCTGGGCCAGATCGGCGGCGATCAGGGCGGTCTGGTCGGTGCTCGGCGCCACGATCGGGAGCCGCGGGGCGCCGATGTCGAAGCCACGCAGGCGCAGCGCCGTCTTGCTGAACGCGACCCCGCCGACCCGCGACATCGCGCGCAGCACCGGAAGCATGCCGCGGTGGTTGGTGCGTGCGGTGGAGGTGTCGCCGTTCTCGTAGGCGTCGATCATCGCGCGGATCCGGCCCGCGACGACGTGACCGATCACACTCACCACGCCGGTGCCGCCGACGGAGATCCAGGGCAGGTTCAGCCCGTCGTCGCCGGAGTAGTACGCGAGGTGCGTGTTGGCGATGACCTCGGAGCCGGCGATCAGGTCGCCCTTGGCGTCCTTGACCGCGACGATCCGCGGGTGCTCGGCCAGCCGCAGCAGCGTGTCGACCTCGATCGGGACGACCGAGCGCGGCGGGATGTCGTAGAGCATCACCGGCAGCTCGGTCGTGTCGGCGACCGTGGTGAAGTGCGCGTACAGCCCGGCCTGGCTGGGCCGCGAGTAGTACGGCGTGACGACCAGCAGGCCGTGCGCGCCCGCGGCTTCGGCCTGCTGGGCCTGCTCGATGCTGTGCGCGGTGTTGTTGGTGCCCGCGCCGGCCACGATCGTCGCGCGGTCGCCGACGGCCTCGACCACCGCGCGGATCAGCTCCTGCTTCTCCGTGTCGCTCGTGGTCGGGCTCTCGCCGGTGGTGCCGTTGATGACGAGACCGTCGTTCCCCAGCTCCACGAGGTGCTCGGCGAGCTCCTGCGCCCGCTTCAGGTCCAGTGCGCCCTCGGCGTCGAAGGGGGTCGCCATCGCGGTGAGCACACGCCCGAACGGCCGTCCGGGCGCTGCGGTAGGTGGGGTGGACATGCCCAGACGGTACCCCGTCCGCCCGGCGAAAACCGCGCCGACCTGGTCACCCCCGGCCAAGTGCGGAGGATTTCCGCGAGTCGGCCGCTCGTCGCGGAACTTCTACTTGACCTTGGTCACGATCGGCGCGGAGATCGGGCCGCCGTCGGCCTTGGCGAGCACACAGTAGAACTCGCGCGTGGGGTATTCGCCGCTCTCGGTGGGGACGCTCTGCCACTCCTGCTGGGTCGGCACGAGCGCCCGGTACTTGAGGCCGTCGCGCTTGGCCTCCGGGACGAGCGACGAGCGGAACGAGGTCGCGCAGCGCGCCTCGGCCGCCGCGGTGGCGGCGGCCTGCCCCGGGTACGCCGCGACCGCCGCGTCGGTGTCGTTCCAGTTCGTGGTGCCGATGACGTCGCCGGCGTCGTAGATCTCGAGGGTGTGGCTGTCCTTGCAGTCCCCGTCGTTGTCCCCGCTGATGACCCCGCCGTCCTGGACCGCCGCGTTGTAGCAGGGGTAGCTGGAGCTGGCGTCGACGCGCATCTGGCCGCCGAGCCCGAACGTCACGGTCGGCAGCTTCTGGGCGTCCGGCGTGGGTGTCTCGTACGCCTTGCCCGCGAAGAAGCCGCCGACCAGGGCGGCGACGACCGCCACCGCGGCGAGCGAGAGCCACAGCACGCGGAGGTTCCGCTTCGGCGGCTGCGGCGCCATCCGCGTCACCGGCTGGACCATCGCGGTGCCGCCCGGCGGGGTCGGCCGCACGCCCTGCGCCGTGGTCAGCAGGTTCTGCGCCTGGGCGGCGGTGAGGCGCGCGTCGGGGTTGGCGACGAGCAGGCCGAGGATGGCCGCGGCGATCGGGCCCTGGCCGCGGGTCAGGTACGGGATCTCGGTCATGATCGCGTGCAGCGTGGCGGCGGTGGTCGCGCGTTCGAACGGGATCGAGCCTTCGACGGCGAAGAACAGCGTCGCGCCGAGCGACCAGAGGTCGGACGCGGGCAGCGCTTCGCGGCCTTCGACGCGCTCCGGCGCCATGAACGCGGGCGAGCCGACGATCATGCCGCTGGTGGTCAGGCGCGGGTCGTCGACGGCGTGGGCGATGCCGAAGTCGGTGAGCTTCACGCGGCCGTCCGGCCCGACCAGGATGTTCGCCGGCTTGACGTCGCGGTGCACGATCCCGGCCGCATGGGCCGCCTGCAGCGCGGCGAGCACCCGCTCCCCCATCAGCGCGGCCTGCGCGGCGGGCATCGGGCCGCGCTGGCGCACGAGGTCGGCCAGCGAAGGCGCCTCGACGAGCTCCATCACGATGAACGTCGTGCCGCCGTCGGTGACGACGTCGTAGACCGTGACGACGGCGGGGTCGTTGAGCCGCCCGCCGGTGCGCACCTCGCGCAGCGCGCGCTCGGAGAACACCGCGGCGGACTCGGCGTCGGGCAGCCGCAGCTCCTTGACCGCCACCTGGCGGCCGATGACCTGGTCCTGGGCCCGCCAGACGACACCCATGCCGCCCCGGCCGAGCTCACCGAGCAGGGCGTAACGGCCGGCAACAACCCGCTGACCAGGCGTGACGGGCGCCTGTGGCGGGTACGGCCGGGTCTGTTCGTCGGTCACGGTGCTCCTTCAAGCGGCGGTCGCGCAGATGCTAGTCGGACCGTCGCGCGCCGCCGAAGGTTCCACGAAATCAGGTCCGCTTGAAGGTCTCCCCGCGGTACGGGAGCCACCGGTAGCCGGGGGCGAAGTCGCTGAACTCGGCCCGCCGGCCGGTCGCGGCCCAGATGTCCTCGCTGACGACCAGACCGGGGAACCGCGTCAGGTTCGCGCCCTCGGCCATCAGCTCGTCGTAGCTGCGGAACCGGTCGGTCTCGACGCCGGCGAGGGCGTAGCGGTAGACCGGCGGGGCGGTGCGGAGCTGCCAGTAGAGCCGCCGCCCGGCCGCCGTCATCGCCGTGGCCTCCTCGCCGGACTGCAGACCGGACTGGCTCACGCCTTCGGGCGCGACACCGCACCACCAGCCGGCGCCGTCGGAGAAGACACGCGCCGGCCAGCCGTCGAAGTGGCGTGCGAGGTCCCGGGCGTGGGTCTCCCGCCCTCCGCATTCGGCGTTCAGCGCGAAGATCCAGGCCATGGCTGCGGCCTCCCTGCTCTTGGTCAGCCGGTGAACGTCAAGTAGACCAGAACCAGGTTGAGGGTGATGATGACGGCCGCGATGAGACACGCCGCGACCGTCGTCAGGCGGTGGTTGGCGTCCGCGCCCATCAGGTCGCGGTCGGCGGTCAGCCGGATCAGCGGCACGAGCGCGAACGGGATCCCGAACGACAGCACGACCTGCGAGACGACCAGCGCCGCGGACGGGTCGGCGCCCAGCGCCAGCACCACGACCGCCGGGGTGAGCGTGACGAGCCGGCGCAGGACCAGCGGGATCCGCTTGTGCAGCAGGCCCTGCATGATCATCGCGCCCGCGTACGCGCCCACCGACGTCGAAGCCAGGCCGGAGGCGAGCAGGCCGATCGCGAACATCAGCGCGATGCCCGGGCCGAGCGCCTGCGCGACGGCGCCGTGCGCGCCCTCGATGCTGTCGACGCCCGTCTGGCCCTGGAGGTTCGTCGCGGCGAGCAGCAGCATGCCGAGGTTCACCGCGCCGGCCAGCAGCATCGCCAGGCCGACGTCGGCGCGGGTGGCGCGCAGCAGCCGGCGGCGCGTGGTGACGTCCGGGAGCCCGTGCCGGTCGCGGACCAGGCCCGAGTGCAGGTAGACGGCGTGCGGCATGACGGTCGCGCCGAGCATCGCGGCGGCGATGAGGACGCTGCCGGAGCCGTCGAACCGCGGCACCAGCCCGCCGAGCGTCTCGGCCGCGGACGGCGGCTCGACGAACAGGCTGGCCAGGAACCCGATGGCGATGACCAGCAGCAGGCCGGTGACGACCCGTTCGAACGTCCGCTGGCCGCCGCGGTCCTGGACCGCCAGCAGCGTCAGCGAGACCGCGCCGGTGATCAGGCCGCCGGCCACGAGCGGCAGGTCGAACAGCAGGTTCAGCGCGATCGCGCCGCCGACGACCTCGGCCAGGTCGGTGGCGATGGCGACGACCTCGGCCTGCAGCCAGTACGCCAGCCGCGCGGGCCGGGACAGCCGGGCGCGCAGGGCCTCCGGCAGCGACCTGCCGCTGACCAGGCCGAGCTTCGCGGACAGGTACTGCACGAGGACGGCCATCAGGTTCGCCGCGACGATCACCCAGACCAGCAGGTAGCCGTAGCGGGCGCCGGCGCTGATGTTGGCGGCGACGTTCCCTGGGTCGACGTAGGCGATCGCGGCGACGAACGCCGGACCCAGCAGGGCCGACCCGGTGCGCAGGCGCGACGTCAGCTTCGGCCGCGCGGCCTCGGTCACAGCCATGACGCCTGCCTCTCAACCGGATGTCGGGGACCCCAAATCGAAGTTTAGGCGTGCCGAACTTTCGATTTCAAGGGTGACGGCTCCCACCCTCGTGCCAGGGGTACCCGTGAACCGGTCCGCGAAGCGGGATCAGGGGTGGGAGACCTCGTGGCCCGACTCGCGCAGCGCCTTCACCGCCTCGTCGAGGTCGGTGGCCCGGACCAGGATGTGGTCGGTGTCGAAAGTGGACATCGAGAACAGCGCCACCCCGGCTCCGGCCAGCTCGGACGCGAGCGCGGCGATGATGCCGGTGAGCGTGAACTCCAGCGGCCCGCGGACCGAGAGCAGGCGCCAGCCGTCCTCGGCCGCCGTGCTGCCCGCCGGTTCACGCCCGGCCGGGCAGATCACCGAAAGCTCTTCGGGCGTGCGCGTCACGGAAACGAACGCGGGTTCGCCGGGAGCGAGCAGCTCCGCGGGGACGTGGGCGTCGGCGGGCAGCCGGACCACGGCGTATTCGCCGGGCCGGACGTCGATCGCGAGTCGTTTCATCAGCCTTCCAGGACCTTCGGGCTCGTGGCGATCTCGGTGCCGTCCGGCAACGTCGAGATGGTGAAGTCGGCGAACACGTTCGGCGCGGCCTTCTGCAGCTCGCGCAGGCACGCGACGGCCAGGTCGCGGAGCTCGACGTCGGCGTGCTCGGTGGCGCGCATCGCGACGAAGTGGCGCCAGGCGCGGTAGTTCCCGGTGACGACGATGCGCGTCTCGGTCGCGTTCGGCAGCACCGAGCGCGCGGCCTGGCGGGCCTGCTTGCGGCGCAGGCTCGCGGCCGGGGCGTCGGCGAACTTCTCTTCGAGCCCGGCGAGCAGCTCGGTGTAGGCCTCGGCGCTCGCCCGGGTCGCGGCGACGAACTTCGCGTGCAGCGCCGGGTCGTCCGCGATCACCGCCGGCTCGACGACGGCCGCGTCACCCTCCGGCACGTACCGGCGCGAGAGCTGGGAGTAGGAGAAGTGGCGGTGGCGGATCAGCTCGTGGGTCAGCGAACGCGAGATCCCGGTGAGGTAGAAGGTCACCGAACCGTGCTCCAGCACCGCGAGGTGGCCGACGTCGATGATGTGCTCGAGGTAGCCGGCGTTGGTCGCGGTGACCGGGTTCGGCTTGTCCCACGACTGGTAGCAGGCCCGGCCGGCGAACTCGGCGAGCGCTTCGCCGCCGTCCGCGTCGGTCGACCACGGCACGTCCTCGGGCGGGAAGAACTCCGTCTTCGCGATCAGCTGCACCCTCGGTGCCCCGGTTCCGGCCACGTCCGCACTCCTAACGACGACTCCCGACCGCAGCCTATCCGCGCACGGCCGCCCACTCCCGGGGGACACGAGCTCCTTGACTGACACCACGAGTGACGTCATAGTGGTGTCATGGACCTGACGCCGTACATCGCCAACCTTCGCGAGGACCTCGCGAACACGGCTGCCGCCGGGGACGAGCAGACCCGGCGGGCGGCCGCGCTGCTGTCCTCCGCTCTCGAACCCGCCGTCCGCCTGACCCTGATGAACGCACTGGCCGACCTGGCCGCCGAGGTCACGGCCGCGCTGCCGGGCCAGGTGGTGGACGTGCGGCTCGACGGCCGTGACGTCCGCGTGGTCGTCACCGGAGCCGCCGAAGAGGAGCCGCCACCACGGGCGACACCACGTGACACCACCATGCCACCGCTGATGGACGGCGGTGACATCTCGCGCATCACGCTGCGCCTGGTCGAGCAGATCAAGGGGCAGGCCGAACGCGCGGCGCAGGCGCAGGGCGTCTCGTTGAACACGTTCGTCTCCCAGGCGGTGCAGGGGGCGCTGGGGCACGGCTCGCTCGGCGCGGGCCCGAAGCACCACGGGAAGGGCGGCGGCCAGTCCGGCTCGCGCCTGCACGGCTGGGTCGAAGGCTGAGGGGAACGACTATGAGTGACGAAGACCAGACCACACCGGAGACGCCGGCCGAGGAAACTCCGCCGCCTTCGTCGAACGACGAGCTGGTGCGGGTCGACGAGTTCGAGACCGACGTCCCGCTGGAGCTGGACCTGGGGGTGACGATCGGGCGCGTCGAGGTGGTCCTCGACGGGGACTCCGGCGCGCGGGTCGAGCTGCGGCACGACCAGGGTGAGCAGCAGCCGTGGGTGGCGGGCGTGAACAGCCTGCTGTCGTGGGTCGGCGAGCGGTTCGGCGACCAGCTGGGGGTCGACCCGGGCGCCTCCCCCGCCGAGGCGGTGCGGCAGAGCCGGATCGAGAAGCTCGGCAACCGCCTGGTCGTGCAGGCGCCCAAGGCGTGGCAGCTGCGGAACGTGGCGCTCGCGGTGAAGGTGCACGCGCCGGCGGGCTCCCACGTCGAGGTCCGGGCGGGCGCGGCGGACGTCACGGTGACGGGCTCGGCCGGCCGCGTCGACCTGCTGACCGGCTCCGGCGAGGTGAAGCTCGACCGCGCCGACGGCTCGGCGACGATCCGCACGGGCAGCGGAGCGATCAAGCTCGGCCCGACGCTGGGCGGGCTCCAGCTGCGCAGCGGCAGCGGCAGTGTCGAGGCGTCCTCACTGGCCGGGTCGGCGACGCTGGCCACGGGCACGGGCGACGTCTGGCTGGGCGCGGTCTCGGGCGAGGTGATGGCCCGCACGGGCAGCGGCGACCTGTCGGTGGCCGACGCGGGCTCGGGCACGCTCGACCTGATCACGGGTTCGGGCGAGGTCCGGATCGGCATCCGCACCGGCACGGCGGCCGAGGTCGACCTGACCTCCAGCGGCGGCCGGGTGTCGAGCGAGCTGGACGTGTCCGACAGCGCCCCGGAGGGTGGAGTGAAGCTGAAGATCCGGGCGCGAACGGGCTCCGGCAACGCCGTGGTGACGCGCGCGGCCGGCTGAGTAAGGGGGAAGACGGGCCGTTTCCGGTGGGGGCCGGGAACGGCCCGTCGCCTTGCCCGGCTGTTGTCCGGTGCGCGCACCGGCTCGGCCCGGCCTGGGCGGCTTGCTTGCAGGCTCGTAGGCGGCGACCCGACTCTCCGAGCCGCCGGACCACTCCCGGCGCGCCCGGCCGCCGCCAGCCACTCTTGCGGTGCCTTCGCATGGATCCGGCCCCCACCGCGATCGCCACCAGTTCCGCCGCAGCCCCGCGCTATCCCGCGACCGCCGCCAACCACTCCCGCGGCGCCTTCGTATGGATCCGGTGGCCCACCGCGATCGCCGCCAGTCCCGCCGCGGCCCGCGCTATCCGCGACCGCCGCCGACCACTCCTGCGGTGCCTTCGCGTGGATCCGGTCCCCCACCGATCCCGCCGCAGCCCCGCGCTATCCCGCGACCGCCGCCAGCCATTCCTGCGGCGCCTTCGCGTGGATCCGGTGGCCTACCGCGATCGTTGTCGTCTTGGCTGTTGGTAGGGCCTTCGCCAGCAGCTCATACCGCGACTGGTCCAGGTGGCTCGACGGCCCACCGGCGAGGACCAGCGTCGGCGCCGTGATCCTCTCCAGTCCTGCCCACCACTCCGGCTGCGGTTCGCGCAGTCCCCTCAGCACGTCCCGCACCATCACCGGGTCGAACTTTCCGCTCACCCTCGCCAGCGCGCGCATCGCGAGCCCGGCCGAACGCTTGCGTGCCGGGGACGCGTCGGCGCTGGTTCGCCTCGGGACGGGCATTTCCTCGAGCACCAGCCGCGCGATCCGGTCGGGCCGTTCCATTGCGACCAGGCTCGCCACGAACCCGCCGAGCGAGTGGCCGATCAACACCACCTGGCCCTGGTCCGGCAGGGCCGCCAGCACCGCGTCGCGGAAGGCGGTCAGCGGGTAGGCGTCCAGCCGCGGGCCGCCCGGATGTCCCGGCAAAGCCGGGCAACGGACATCAACACCGAGCGCCGATCGCACCGGTTCCCAGGTGGCTGGGCTGCTCATCGCCGCGTGCACGCAGACCACGCCGGGGACGGCGCGCACCTCGCGGCGGGGCGAAGTGCGCGCCGTCTGGGCATCGGATCGTGGGGACGCCCCTGTCACCAGCTCGTTCACTCGTGCCCCCGTCCCCGCTCGTCCGATGCCCGGCACACTATAGCGACCGATCGGTCGTAAGATAAAGTGCCGGTCATGAGCCCCCGGAGGTCCGTTGTCGAATCCCGCCAGACGAAGCAGCGGATCATCGACCACAGCCTGGCGCTGGCGTCCGTGGAAGGGCTCGAAGGCCTGACGATCGGCCGCCTCGCGACGGAGCTCGGAATGAGCAAGGCCGGACTGCTGGGCCACTTCGGCACGAAGGAAGGCCTTCAGCTGGCGGTGGTCGACGCGGCAGCGGCGCTTTTCGGCCGCGAAGTGCACGCCTCAGCACCACCAGGACTGCCAAAACTCAGGGCACTCTGCGAGGCGTGGGTCTCCTACCTCGAGCGAGACGTGTTGCCCGGCGGTTGTTTCTTCACGGCGGCAGCGTCCGAAGTGGACGGACGCCCGGGCCCGGTCCGCGACGCCGTGCTGGGCATGACCCAGCTCTGGCACCGCGACCTGCGCCTCCAAATCCGCCTGGCGGCCGATGAGCTGCCCCCGGAAACGGACCCGGACCAGCTGCTGTACGACATCGTGGGCGTGATGCTGACCCTCAACCTCTTCCGGCAGCTGCACCACGACCCGAACGCGCCCACCAGGGCCCGAGCAGCACTGAGTCGGCTGCTGGGATAGCGGATCAGCGCACCAGTTTCGCCAACGGCTTGGCCAGCTCCCCGCGCGTTCCCACGGCCACGCCGGACAACCCCAGCCACTCCGCCATGTGCTTCAGCTCCCCCGCCATCTCGGGGAGCACCCGGGCCAGGTCCGCGCCCTCCTCGGCGAACGCGCCCTGGACTCGCAGGACTCCCGCCGCCCGGTCGGACTTCAGGTCCACTCGGCCGACCAGGGAACCGTCCAGCAGGAACGGGAACACGTAGTAGCCGTACACCCGCTTCGGCTCCGGGACGTAGATCTCGATGCGGTACCGGAACCCGAACAGCCGCTCCGTGCGGGCGCGTTCCCAGATCAGCGGGTCGAACGGGCACAGCAGCGCCCGGCCCGGCACCGAACGCGGGGTCCGGGCGGCGGAATGCCGGTACGCCACCGCCTTCCAGCCCTGGACCGCGACCGGCTCCAGGACGCCCGACTCCACCAGCTCCGCCACCGCCTGCCGGGCCGGCGCCGGGCCCAGGCGGTAGTAGTCGCGCAGGTCCGTCTCGGTGGCCACGCCCAGCGCCCGCGCCGAACGCTCGATCAGCCCGCGCGCGCCCTCCTCCGGGGTCACCGACACCGACAGGATCTCCGGCGGGACCACACGTTCGGTCAGGTCGTACAGCCGCTCGAACGAGCGGCGGGTGCCCGTGGTCAGCTGGCCGACGCCGAACAGGTACTCGCAGACGCGCTTGACCTCCGACCGCTCCCACCACGAGCCCGGGCCGCGCCGCTGGGCGTCCGCCTCGACCTCGCGCTCGATGCCGCCCGCGCCGATCGGGCCCAGCTCCTTGACCACCGACAGGATCTCGTCGACCAGGCCCGGGGACTTCTCGATCAGCGGCCCGTAGTGCTTCCACCAGCCATCCCGCTTCGCGCCCGAGCGGATGAGCGGCCAGTCCTCGACCGGGAGCAGGCTCGCCTCGTGCGCCCACGTCTCGACCAGCATCCGGGGCTGCCGCGCCGAGTGCGCCCACGCCGCGCTGTCCAGCAGCGCCGGTTCGTACGCGCCCAGCCGCGAGAACACCGGCATGTAGTGCGCCCGGACCGCGACGTTCACCGAGTCCAGCTGCAGCAGCTGGACCCGCGACAGCACCCGTTTGAGGTGCCGCCGGGAAACCGGACCGGACGGACGGGGGTCGGCGAAGCCCTGTGCGGCCAGGAAGGTCTTCCGGGCCGTCGTGACGCTGATCGTTTGCATGGTCCCGTCATGGTGCCACCCACCACCGACAAAAACGCGCACCACTAGATTCAGCACTCATGAGCGACGCCGCCGTCCGCCCCGCCGACCTGTCCGACGCCGCGGAGATCGCCCGCATCCAGCGTGACACCTGGCACGCCGCCTACGAGGACCTCCTCGGCAAGCAGGCGCTCGCCGAGCTGGACGCCACCGACCTCGCCGGCACCTGGACCGAGACCATCGACTACCCCGGCAGCCTCGTCCACGTCGCCACCGAGGGCGAGTTCGTCGTCGGGTTCTGCGTCGCCGGCCGCGCGCCCGACGACGAGGTCGCCGACGCCGAGGGCGGCCTGCCCGAGGACGCCGCCACCACCGGCCTGATCGCGACGCTGCTCGTCGAGCCGCGCTGGGGACGCCGCGGCCACGCCGGCCGCCTACTCGCGACGGCCGCCGCGGCCCTCCGGGCCGACGGCGCCACGCGCGGCATCACCTGGGTCGCCCAGGGCGACCACGCCTCGCTCGGCTTCTACCGCCGGGCCGGCTGGAACCCCGACGCCACCGTCCGCACCCTCGACACCGGCGAGCGGCTGCTGCGCGAGGTCCGCCTCACCGGCACCCTCGATCTCGCCCTCACCTGAGTCCCGGAAGATCACCCACCGCATCACGGAGTACATGAAGACGCCCTCGCAGGCGCCCGCGAGCAGCCGCGACAGGTGGTATTCGACGCCCAGCGCCGTCAGCCCCGCGCCCACACCCAGCAAAAACGCCACGTAATTGACAGCGATCGCACCGAGGTAAAGGGCAAGTTGGATTCCGACGGCGGCGTGGGAATGGAAGTTGAACGTCCGGTTCAGCACGAAGCTCAACCCGAACGCGCAGACGTAGGCGACCGTGATCGCGAGCCACACCGGCCAGCCGAGCAGACCGTGGAAAACGGTGAGCAACCCGAGGTCGACGCCGAACGTCAGACCGTTGATGAGGCAGAAGCCCAGAAACGTCGGCGCCACGATCCGCGACAGACCCAGCGGAAGCACCCGCACGACGGTCTGGCAGAGGGCGCCGAATCGGTCAGCGGGCGTACGGAGCTGCTCGGCGGCCACGCCGTCAGCGTTCCAGCGGGAGGTGTCCGGAAGCCGTCGGGCAGGTGATCTTCTGGTGCCGACCACCCAGCGAAGACGGGGGCTAACCCCAGTGTCCGGAGATTTCGAACTGATAACGTGAAGAGAACACGAGAGCTTTTCAGGAGGTGACACGGTGAGCTGGATCCTGCTGACGCTGGGCGTCGCGTTCGGTTCGGCCATCGTGCCGCTGATCAACGCCGAAGTGTTCCTGATCGGGCTGTGTGCCAGTCATCCTGGGCTGCACTGGGTGTGGCTGGGGGCTGCTGTGGCCATCGGGCAGATCGCCGGGAAGACGCTGTATTTTCTTGCCGCGCGCGGGACGATCAAGCTGCCTAAGCCGCTGCACGACCGGCTGCACCGTGAACGGCCGATGACTGCTCGGCGCGTGCGCTGGCAGTTGCGGACGAAGCGGATTCGCGGCTGGGTCGACCGGCTGCGTGAGCGCTGTCATCGTCATCCGCACTGGATGGCGGGTACCTATGGGGTGAGCTCGCTGGTCGGCCTGCCGCCCTTCATGGCGACGAGCGTGCTGGCTGGGCTGGTGCGGATGCGCCTCGCGACCTTCCTGACCACGGGGCTCGCCGGAAGGTGGATCCGCTTCAGTTTGATAGCGGCTTCACCTGCGGTGTTCGCGGGATGGTTGCATCACTAAGCTTTTTGGGTCACTGAGACCTTGGAGTCACTAAAGCTTTGGAGTCACTGAGACTTTTAGGCCATAGAGACTTCGGAGTAACCAAGTCTTTGGCCACAGCGACTTCGGAGAAACTAAGCCTTTGGCCACAGCGACTTTGGAACGACTAAGCCTTTGGCCACAGCGACTTTGGAACGACTAAGCCTTTGGCCACAGCGACTTTGGAGCCACTAAGACTATTGAGTCATAGCAATGTTGGAGTCACTGAACTTTTTGAGTCACTAAGACTTTGGAGCAGAGTGCGGTCCAGGCGGCGCGGGTGACGGTGAGCTGGCCGAGCCGGCGGGCCTTGGTGTCGCGGACGCCGACGGATTCGTCGAGCAGGACCTCAACGCAGTCGTCTTTCGCGGTGTAGCTCGACTTCTGCCAGGTGGAGCCAACACCAACGCACTCTTCCGTCGCGGTGTGACTCGAGGTTCGCCAGTGGAATCCGACCTCGACGCACTCGCCCGATGCGCCAGTGTAGCTCGACGTACGCCAAGTGAACACATCGCCTCCGACTATCGCGCCACCTCGCGGAGTAGGGCTTGCGAGGCGTCCTCGGTCAAAGCCTTGCCCAGTAAAACCTTTACCAGCTTCACGTAGGCGGCGGTAGCCGCCAACTCGCTGCTGAAGGCGCTCGCGTGATAGTGCTCCAGCGCCACGATCGTGGGATCGACAGGAAAGTCGTACAAGGTGAACATGCCGAGCTTGCCCGGGTGGTAGCCCGCGTCCGCGGGCAGGATGCGCACCGAAACGTTGGTGCGCTCGGCCATGGTGAGCAGGTGATCGACCTGGTCCGACATGATGTCGGCATCGCCGACCACTTCGCGGATCGTCAGCTCGGAAAGAACGGCCCTGAGCCGCACGGGCTCGGGCCCGGCGAGGATCCGCTGCCGCTTCAGGCGGATCACCAGCCGCGCATCCGCTTCCTCGACGCCGATTCCGGATGAGTTCAACAACGCGCGAGCGTAGTCAGGGGTCTGCAGCAGACCGGGACCACCAGCGGCGCCCAGTTGGTGATCGCGGAAGCGGTCTGCTCGCACTGGATGACCGCCGTAAGTGCGGCGGGCAGGTCCCAGGAGCCGGAGTCCAGCCAGTTGGGTTCCTTCGCGTGCTTCGCGAGGAACAGGATTCGTTTGGCGGTTTCCCTGTCCACCCGCAGGTACCCGAGCACGCGAGCCACCTCCTCCACCGGCGGCACCCGCTGCCCCCTTTCCCACTGGGACAACAACTGCGGGTCGATCTCCAGCGCCCGCGACAACTGCCGCAGCCCGTACTTCTTCGCTTCACGCACATCGCGCAGCGAAGCGGACAACGCCCTCACAGCCGGAGAAGTGGAAGTCGGCTTCATGCGGGAGATGGTACGAAGCGCCGTCATTTCCCGAATGAACGACAACTGTAAGCGAATTGCCACACCAGAACCCCGCAGGCCGCAACGCCGAACGCCCACCCGCCGAGCGGTTCTGCCAGCACCGCCACCAGGAAACAGAACACCGCGAACCCTCCGAGGCCGCGCAGGACTCCTCGCACTGTCGCGGCCGCCGCGGGTGGGCCTCCCTGTGCCAGGGCGAACACCGCCACCACGCTCAGCGCCGTCGGGAACGGGGCCAGGACACCCGTCAGGTCCGGACCTAGGCGGCCGGCCGCGGCCGTCACCGCCAGGACGAGGCCCGCCGTCACCACGGCCCGCGCGGGCAGGTCCCACCACGGGAGCGTCACCGGTCTCGGCTCGCCCGGTGGGGGCAGCAGCCGCGCACCCGCCAAGGCCGCCGCCCAGGCCAGGCCCAGACCCGCCCACGCCGGGACCGGTGCGAACGACAGCGCGAGATCCAGGGACAAGCACACCAGCCAGCCCACCAGCAGCGTGCCCGGCCAGGCGCGCGCCCGGCTCACCCGGGCGAACACCACCGCGAACGCCGCCAGGGACACCAGGCCCAGCAGGGACGCCGACGCCGCCCGTGCGACGAACGCCGCGCCCTGCTCCAGGTACGTGATCAGCAGGATCGGGCCCGCCACCAGCGGCAGCGCGACCAGCAGACCGGTCAGGCCCGGCCCCCAGCGGCGGCCGGCCAGCGACGACCCGACCACCAGTAGCGGCGCGAGCACGAGCTTCAGCAGCAGCGTCACTGATCCCAGTCTGCCAGGGAAGACTCAGTGATCGGCGGCTTCCAGCTCCACGGCCTTCTTCATCGTCTCGCGGGCCCGCCGCCGGTCGCCCGCGATGTCGTACGCGTACGCGAGCTTGTACCACGCCCGCCAGTTCTCCTGGTCCGCCTCCACCTCGGCACGGCGGTCCTGGAACCACGCGTCGGCCGCGTCGCGGTCGACACGACCCGAGGGCCGGCGCGGCAGGTCCGAGACGTCCGGGAGTTCGCCTTCGGAGTCCAGCCGCCGCGAGAGACGCTGGATCTGCAGCCCGTTGCGCCAGGTCACCACGACGATCCAGATCCCCAGGATCGGCAGCAGCAGCACCCCGACGCCCAGCGCGATACCCGCGCCGGTGCCGGACGCGAACAGCGCGAACGCCCGGTCGGCGAGCAGGACCAGGTAGACGACCAGCGCCGCCGTCATCAGCAGCGCGATGTTACGAGCTTTCACAGGTCGAGCACGTTCTCCAGGCCGACCGTCAGGCCGGGGCGCGCCACCACCGTGCGCACGCCGAGCAGCACCCCCGGCATGAACGACGTCCGGTCGAGCGAGTCGTGCCGGATGGTCAGGGTCTCCCCCTCGCCCCCGAACAGGATCTCCTCGTGCGCCACGAGACCCGGCAGCCGGACCGAGTGCACGTGGACGTCCTCGACCGAGGCGCCGCGGGCGCCGTCGAGCTCCGACGTCGTCGCGTCCGGACCCGGCTTCACGCCCGCCTCGGCCCGCGCCGCGGCGATCATCCGCGCGGTGTGGGCGGCGGTGCCCGAAGGCGCGTCGGCCTTGCGGTTGTGGTGCAGCTCGATGATCTCGGCCGACGCGTAGAACTTGGCCGCCTGGGCCGCGAACCGCATCGCCAGAACCGCACCGAGCGCGAAGTTCGGCGCGATCAGCACGCCCAGCGCCGGCTTCGGCTCCAGCAGCGCGCGCAGCTCGGCCAACCGCGACTCGCTGAAGCCCGTCGTGCCGACCACCGCGTGGATGTCGTGCGAGATCAGGTACTTCAGGTTGTCCATCACAGCGTCGGGGTGGGTGAAGTCGACCACGACCTCGGCCTCGGCCAGCGCCGAGAAGTCATCGCCCGCGTCCAAAGCGGCGACGACCTTCATGTCGCCTGCCCCCTCGACGGCGTTCACCACCGTCGCGCCCATCCGGCCGCGGGCGCCGAGCACACCGACGTTGATGGTCATGAAGCGATCACCTCGTGCAAGTCATCGGGCAGGTCGTCGGCGTGAGCGTACGGCCCGACGACCGCCGCCGCCGAGACCCCGCCCGGCCGCGCGAACAAAGTGCGAGCGAGCGCACACACGTCCTCGGTGGTGACGGCGTCGATGCGGGCGATCGTGTCGTCGACACCGAGATAACGCGCGTAGTTGAGCTCGGTCTTGCCGAGCCGCGACATCCGCGACGACGTGTCCTCCAGGCCCAGCACCAGCCCGCCGCGCAGCTGGCCCTTCGCGCGGGCCACCTCGGCTTCGGTCAGGCCGTCGACGCCGACCTTGTCGAGGACCTCGCGGATCACGCCCGCGACGTCGCCGAGCTTCTCCGGCTGGCAGCCCGCGTACACGGACATGTGGCCGGTGTCGGAGTAGCTCGCAACGGACGAGTACACCTGGTACGCCAGCCCGCGCTGCTCGCGGATCTCCTGGAACAGCCGCGAGCTCATGCCGCCGCCGAGGGCCGCGTTGAGCACCGACAGCGCGAAACGGCGCTCGTCGTGACGCGACAGCGACCGCAGGCCGAGCATGACGTGCGCCTGCTCGGTGTCGTCGGTGTGCAGGGCCAGCTTCGGCGGGGTCTTGATCCGGGCGCGGCCCTCCCGCGGCGCGACCGGTGTGGCCGTGCCGTCCAGGCGGCCGCGCAAAGCCTTGCGCACCAGGCGGAGCACCTGGCTGTGGTCGACGTTGCCGGCCACCGCCAGCACCATCCGGGGCAGCGTGTAGCGGCGCTTGTAGAAGTTCCGCAGCGCGGCGGGCGACATCTCGATGATCGACTTCTCGGTGCCGAGCACCGGACGGCCGAGCGGGTGCTCACCGAGGATCGCGCTGACGAACGTCTCGTGCAGCAGGTCCTCGGGGTCGTCGTCGCGCATCGAGATCTCTTCGAGCACGACGCTGCGTTCCATGTCCATGTCGCGGTCGGTGCAGAGCGCCTCGAACACGACGTCGGTGACCAGGTCGACGGCCAGCGGGAGGTCGGCGTCGAGCACCTGCGCGTAGTAGCAGGTGTGCTCCTTCGCCGTGAAGGCGTTGAACTCGCCGCCGACGGCGTCGATCTCCTCGGCGATCTGCGTGGCGTCGCGGTTCTTCGTGCCCTTGAACAGCAGGTGCTCGAGGTAGTGCGCGGCGCCGGCGACGGCCACCGGCTCGTCGCGGGAGCCGATGCCGACCCACAGCCCGACCGTGGCCGAGCGGGACGCCGGGACGTGCTCGGTGATCACGCGCAGGCCGCCGGGCAGCACACTGCGCTTGACGACCGCGCCGTCCGGAGTGGACTCCAGCGTGCGGGTGGTGCCGATGGGCTGCTCGTGCCCGGAAACCTGCCGTGCCATGGGTTCCTTACTCACGATGCCGTGAAGGCCCCCTCGCCGGAAACGACGAGGAGGCCTTCGACGGAACTGTCTTGAACCGGACTAGCCGGGTCTGACTACGCGTCGGCCTTCTCGGCGTCGGCGGCGGGCGCGGCACCCTCGGCGGGGGCCTCGTCTTCCTTGACGACGATCAGGCTGATCTTGCCGCGGTTGTCGATGTCGGCGATCTCGACGCGGAGCTTGTCGCCCACGTTGACGACGTCCTCGACCTTGGCGATCCGCTTGCCGTTGCCCAGCTTGGAGATGTGCACCAGGCCGTCCTTGCCCGGCAGCAGCGAGACGAACGCGCCGAACGCGGCCGTCTTCACCACGGTGCCGAGGAAGCGCTCCCCGACCTTGGGCAGCTGCGGGTTGGCGATGGCGTTGATCAGGTCGATCGCCGCCTCCGCCGACGGGCCGTCGGCCGCGCCCACGTAGATCGTGCCGTCGTCCTCGATGGAGATGTCGGCGCCGGTCTGCTCGGTGATCGAGTTGATCATCTTGCCCTTCGGGCCGATGACCTCGCCGATCTTGTCGACCGGGATCTTCACGCTGGTGACGCGCGGCGAGAACGGGCTCATCTCGTCCGGGCCGTCGATCGCCTCGGCGATGACCTCCAGGATGGTGAGGCGAGCGTCCTTCGCCTGCTTCAGCGCGGCAGCAAGCACCTCCGACGGGATGCCGTCGAGCTTGGTGTCCAGCTGCAGGGCGGTGATGATGTCCTTGGTGCCGGCGACCTTGAAGTCCATGTCGCCCATGGCGTCCTCGGCCCCGAGGATGTCGGTCAGCGCGACGTAGCGGGTCTCGCCGTCGACCTCGTCGGAGATGAGGCCCATCGCGATGCCCGCGACCGGCGCCTTCAGCGGCACGCCGGCGTTGTACAGGCCCATCGTGGACGCGCAGACCGAGCCCATCGACGTCGAGCCGTTGGAGCCCAGCGCCTCGGAGACCTGGCGGATCGCGTACGGGAACTCGTCCCGCTTCGGCAGCACCGGCACCAGGGCGCGCTCGGCGAGCATGCCGTGGCCGATTTCGCGGCGCTTCGGCGAACCGACGCGGCCGGTCTCACCGGTGGAGAAGGGCGGGAAGTTGTAGTGGTGCAAGTAGCGCTTGTGCGTCTCCGGGGAGAGCGAGTCGATCTGCTGCTCCATGCGGAGCATGTTCAGCGTGGTGACACCCAGGATCTGGGTCTCGCCGCGCTCGAACAGCGCCGAGCCGTGCGCCCGCGGGATCACGGCGACCTCGGCCGAAAGCGACCGGATGTCGGTGAGGCCACGGCCGTCCATGCGGATCTTGTCCGTGAGGACGCGCTTGCGCATGACCTTCTTGGACAGCGCCTTGAACGCGGCGCCGATCTCCTTCTCGCGGCCCTCGAAGGCTTCGCCCTCGCCGATGCCGACCTTCTCCAGGACGGCGGCCTTGACCTCGTCGGTCGCGGCGTCACGGGCCTGCTTGCCGGCGATCTGCAGCGCGTTCGCCAGGTCGTCGGTCGCGATCGCGGCGACGGCCTCGAAGGCGTCCTGCTCGTAGGCCAGGAAGACCGGGAACTCGCCGGTCGGCTTGGCGGCGACCTCGGCCAGCTTCTGCTGGGCCTCGCACAGCACCTTGATGAACGGCTTCGCGGCCTCGAGGCCCTCGGCGACCGAGACCTCGTCCGGCGCCTTGCCGCCCGCGGCGATCAGGTCGAGCGTGTGCTCGGTGCCCTCGGCCTCGACCATCATGATCGCGACGTCGTCACCGACGATGCGACCGGCGACGACCATGTTGAAGGTCGCCTTCTCCAGCTGCGACCAGGTCGGGAACGCGACCCACTGGTCCTCGATCAGGGCGACGCGCACGCCACCGACCGGGCCCGAGAACGGCAGGCCGGCGATCTGGGTCGACGCCGAAGCGGCGTTGATGGCCAGCACGTCGTACGGGTCGTCCGGGTTGAGGCTCTGGACGGTGATGACGACCTGGATCTCGTTGCGGAGACCGTCGGTGAACGACGGGCGCAGCGGCCGGTCGATCAGGCGGCAGGTCAGGATCGCGTCCGTGGAGGGCCGGCCCTCGCGGCGGAAGAACGCGCCCGGGATGCGGCCCGCGGCGTACATGCGCTCTTCGACGTCCACGGTCAGCGGGAAGAAGTCGAAGTGGTCCTTCGGGTGCTTCGACGCCGTGGTCGCCGAGAGCAGCATGGTCTCTTCGTCGAGGTAAGCCACGACGGCGCCGGCGGCCTGCTTGGCCAGGCGGCCCGTCTCGAAGCGGACGGTGCGGGTGCCGAACCGGCCGTTGTCGATCACGGCTTCGGTCTCGTGCACGGTGACTCCGGTGGAGTCGGTCATAGATGTTTCTCCTCTTTGGTTCCTCTGTCCGGCGCGAGTCTCCCACCCTGGGACCCGTTTCGCTTGAGGACGCTCGAGGAGTGATGCCGGTCTTCGATCGAAGCCCCCGGGACTCTTCCCGGAAGCCACTACCGAGGACCGGCGGACGGTCCCTCGCGCGCGCTCGCGCCGTTTCTTCCTCTTTAGACCGAGGGGGAGCGACCGGCGGCCACTCCCCCTCGGGTTCAAGCTATCGGCGCAGGCCGAGGCGCTGGATCAGCGCACGGTAACGCTCGATGTCCACCTTCATCACGTAGTTCAGCAGCCGGCGGCGACGGCCGACCAGCAGCAGGAGCCCGCGACGCGAGTGGTGGTCGTGCTTGTGAGCCTTGAGGTGCTCGGTGAGGCCGACGATCCGCTTGGTCAGCAGCGCGACCTGGGCCTCGGGGGATCCCGTGTCCGAGTCGTGCACGCCGTACTCGGCCAGGATCGACTTCTTCTCTTCGGTGGACAGCGCCACTTGTGTTACTCCTCGAAATGATCAGTGCCGTGCGGCCCCGGACGCGGAATGAACGCCGGGAAGACGGTCACGGCCGCCACGGACTGCAGCCGGACCCGGTCACGACGTTACCATTCAGGCCGCAAGCGCCCCTGAGCAGGGCCTTCAGGCGTCGTCCAACCCGAACGAGCGAACCACCCGGTAGCGGCTCCCGCCCGGCTCGCGCTCGCTGGTCATCAGCACGACGTGCGTGGCGGTCCAGCTCCGGCTGGTGAAACCGGCCAACGCCGATGTCCAACGTCCGGCGCGCCCCGGTTCTTCCCGGGGGAACCGCGCGAGCGTCAGGTGGGCCCGGTACGGCCTCGCTTCGGCGCCGGCCCCCGCGGCGTGCGCGAGGGGCGTCAGCTGTGCTCCGGCGGCAGTCAACCACAGCACCCCGGGGAACGTCGCGGCCTTTTCCAGCCGGACGTCGACCGCGGGCCGCCCGGCCAGGCGCCCGGCCAGCCAGGCCCCGCGGACGTCCAGGTCGTCCTGGCCGTAGTAGGCGAGCGTGATGTGCCAGCGCACCGGCGGCTCCCAGCGCAGGCCGTCGTCCGGGTCGGCCAGGGCCTCGGCGACCGCCTCGACGACGTCGGCGGGCGGGACGAGCGCGCTGAACAGGACCGGCATCAGGCGCCGTGGCCCGCCCGGCGGAGCAGGTCGGCGATGGCCGGGAAGTCGTCGTCGAGGCGCTTGGCGGCCTCGCCCAGGTCTTCGTCCTCGGCCAGGTCGCGCAGGTAGGTGAGGACGGCCTGGTCGTCGTTGACCACCGGGATGTTGTCGCGGCCGACGGTGGGCCGGGAGTCGCGGACGTCCTCGAGCGCGGCCAGCATCGCGTCGCGGTTGCCGGCGGCGACCTCGGGCACCAGGATCTTGCGCTCGAGCATGATCATCCTGGCCAGCACGACGGGGTTGCCGATCTTGGCCCGCCGGCCGCTCATCACCTGGCTGAGCATCGGGGCGCTGATGCCGAGGACCTCGGCCAGGAACGCCTGGGAAACGTCGAACGCGACCACGAGGCGGCGCACCCGGTCACCCAGCGGCTCGCCGTACCACTCCCGCTGCAGCGCGATGTTCCGCTGGACGATCTTGTGGTCCTCCACCAGTTCCGCTCCCCTAAACCCGCTCGCCCGCTCTGCCTGAGCATCTTGCCACCGCTGTCACGTGCGTGAACGCGAAACGCCCCTATTCGCCCCCGGTCGGGGCGTCCGGGGGCAGCTCCAGTGCCTTTCTCGTCGCGACGACGTCTTCGTCGATCTGCGCGACCAGCCCGGCCGAGTCGGCGAACCGCACCTGGTCGCGCAGCCGGGTGACGAAGTCGATCGCCACGTGCTGGCCGTAGAAGTCCTCGTCGACGTCGAGGACGAACGCCTCGACCGTCCGCTCGCGCCCGGAGAACGTCGGGTTGGTGCCCACCGAGACGGCCGCGCGCAGCCGGCGCGACGGGTCAGCCGAGCGGGTGAACCAGGCGCTGTAGACGCCGTCGGCCGGGACGGCGGCGAAGCGCGGCGTCGACAGGTTCGCCGTCGGGTAACCGAGCTCGTGGCCCCGGCCGTCGCCGCGGACGACGATGCCCTCCAGGCGGTGCGGGCGGCCGAGCGCCTCGGCGGCGGCGACCACGTCCCCGGCGTCGATGCACGAACGGACGTACGTGCTGGAGAAGGTGATGGCGGACTGGTCCTCTTCGGACAGTTCCTTGCCCTGCAGTTCCGCGCCGTAGGCGGCGAACCCGAACCGGCGGCCGAGGGTGCGCAGCAGCGCGACGTCGCCCGCGGCCTTGGCGCCGAAGGTGAAGTTGTCGCCGACGATCACCGCGGCCGCGTGCAGCCGGTCGACCAGCACCTCGTGCACGAACTCCTCCGGCTGCAGCCGGGACAGCTCCAAGGTGAACGGCAGCACGCAGAAGACGTCGACGCCGAGGCTCTCGACGATCTCCGCCTTGCGCCGCAACGTGGTCAGCTGCGCCGGGTGGCTGCCCGGGCGCAGCACCTCCGACGGGTGCGGGTCGAACGTCACCATGACGCTCGGCAGCCCGCGTTCGGCCGCCGCCGCGACCGTCCGGTTCACCAGCTCCTGGTGCCCGCGGTGCACACCGTCGAACACGCCGATGGTGACCACGCACCGGCCCCAGCCGCCGGGAAGGTCCCCCAGCCCACGCCACCGCAGCACGTCACACTCCCGTCTCTCCGGGCCCACCCTAGGCGGGCAGCAACACGACCACTGCTCGGGACACACCTTGTTCATCTGCCGCCAGCGCGAGCACCCGCCCGTCCGGCCCGAAGAGGCCGTAGGTGCCCTCGACGCCGGCCGCCGGGATGCGCTGGCCGTGGCGGACCGCCTTGGCCGTCGCGGCGTCGAGGTCGCGCCGCGGGAAGGCCGCGGCGACCGCGGCGTCGAGGTCCAGGCTCAGCTCGGGCGTCTCCTCGAGCTGGTCGAGGGTCCTCGCCTTGGCCAGGGTGAACGGGCCGACCGTGGTGCGCCGCAGGGCCCGCAGGTGGCCGCCGACGCCGAGGTCCGCGCCGAGGTCGCGGGCCAGCGCGCGGACGTAGGTGCCGGACGAGCACTCGACGACGGCGTCGACCTCCACGCGGTCGTCCTCGTGGCGGATCGCGAGGACGTCGAAGCGGTAGATGGTGACCGGGCGCGGCGGGATCACGACGTCCTCGCCGGCGCGGACCCGGGCGTAGGCGCGCTTGCCGTCGATCTTGACGGCGCTGACCGCGCTCGGCACCTGCTGGATGTCGCCGGTGAGCTTCGCGATCCCGCGCGCGATGGCGTCGTCTTCCACGGCCTGGGTGTCCGCGCTCGAGAGGACTTCGCCCTCGGCGTCGTCGGTCGTGGTGCTGCTGCCGAGGCTCAGGGTGGCGAGGTAGGTCTTGCGGTCGAGCGCGAGGTGGCCCAGGAGCTTGGTGGCGCGTTCGATGCCGAGCACCAGCACGCCGGTCGCCATCGGGTCGAGCGTGCCGGCGTGCCCGACCTTGCGGGTGCCCATGATCCGGCGGGCGCGGGCGACGACGTCGTGCGACGTCATGCCGGCGGGCTTGTCGACGATGAGCAGGCCGGGTGGCGGGGCGGGGCGGCGGGGCGGTTTCGGGCTCGACACGCGGCAACCCTAGCGGCCGGGTCTCGCGGAACGATCAGGTGCGCTCAGGCGGCGACGATCGGCGTCTCGGGCAGCGCCGCGTCCCAGCGGCGGCGGGTGATGCGGACCGGGAGCTCCTCACCGCGGGCCTCGGCCAGGAACAGGTGGGCGCGAGTGCGCCGCCACCAGGTGAGCATCCGCCAGGTGCCCAGCGCCAGGATCGCGACGATCGCCAGCAGCGAGAGGCGGAAGCTGCCGCCCGTCCACTGCAGCAGGACACCCACCGCGAGCGCGGCGATCGTCGTCGCGACGAAGCCGCCGACGTTGACCACGCCGGTCGCCGTGCCGACGCGGGCCAGCGGGTTGTAGTCGCGGGCCAGCGCGAAGCCGATCATCGACGCCGGGCCGCCGAGGGCGAGGAACGCGAACGCGGGCACCAGCACGGCCACCGGCACCCGGCCGGGCCAGCTCAGCAGCACCGCCCAGAGCAGCGCGGCCCCGCCGATGTACCCGCCGACCAGCGGCATCCGCAGCGACGGACGGCGGCCGATCAGGCCGCCGAGCAGCGGACCGCCCGCCATCGAGCCGAAGACGAACACGGTGAGCAGCGCGCTCGCGGTGGCCTTCGACTGGCCCTGGCCCTGCACCAGCCACGGCACGCCCCACAGCAGCGTCAGCGCGTTCGGCGCGAACATCGTGCTGAAGTGCACCCAGAAGCCCAGGCGTGTCCCCGGCGTCCGCCACGCTTCGGCGACCTGGTGGCCGAGCTCGCGCGGGCGGACGGCTTCGCGGACCGGCTGCTCCACGCCGGCCGGGACGTCGCGGACCCGCAGCGTCACGACCACGGTGTAGAGGACGGTGAGGGCGCCGACCGCGAGGAAGGTGGGGGTCCAGCCGGCGGAGTCGAGCAGCAGCGACAGCGGGACGGTCGCGGCGAGGTTGCCGATGTACCCGACGGCCGCGGTGAACGACGTCAGCAGCGCGTACTGGCGGCCCGGGAAGTGGGCTGCGACCAGGCGAAGCACGCTGATGAACGTGAGCGCGTCGCCGAGGCCGAGCACACCGCGGGCGAGCAGGCCGAGGCCGTAGGAGTGGGCGATGCCGAGGAGGAGCTGGCCGGCGCCGAGCACCAGCACCGCGACGGTGAGGACGCGGCGGGGGCCGTAGCGGTCGACCAGGACGCCGGTCGGGATCTGCATCGCGGCGTACACGCCGACCTGCAGGACGGTGAAGGTGCCGAGCGCGGCCGCGCCGACGCCGAAGCGTTCGGCCGCCTGCAGGCCGGCGACGCCGAAGGAGGTGCGGTGGAAGACCGCGAGGAGGTAGACGGTGACGGCGGCGAGCCAGATGAGCCAGGACCGGGCGGTGGCGCGGCCGGTGGCGGGCGGCACAAGTTCCTCCAGGGTTTCGGCGTTCGTTCCGTGCGGACGCCTGCGCTGCCGTCCCTACTACTTGTAGCGCCTAAGCAACGACGAAACATAGCTGTGATCCCGGTGGCGTTCACCACATGGTTGTATCTGAATGTTCTTCACATTCGGGGGTGGTGTCGTGACCGGGCTGCACGGGGCGCACGCGGTGATCACGGGCGGGTCCAGCGGGATCGGGCTGGCGACGGCGGCGGCGCTGGCCGCGCGCGGCGCGTCGGTCTCCCTGGTGGCGCGGGACGAATCGCGGCTGCGGAAGGCCGCGGTGTCGCTGAAGTCACGCGGCGCTTCGGTCCGGACCGCCGTCGCCGACGTCTCGGTGCAGGCGGAGGTGTCTGCGGTCTTCGCGGAGCTGGCGGCCTCGGCGGGGCCGTGCGACGTGCTGGTGACGTGCGCGGGCCAGGCGCGTCCGGGCGAGTTCCTGGAGCTGGACGACGAGGTCTTCCGGCGGATGGTGGAGGTCGACTACTTCGGGACGCTGCACGCGGTCCGGGCGGTGACGCCGTCGATGGTCCGGCGGGGCCGCGGCTCGATCGTCGCGATCTCGTCGGCGGCCGCGGTGCTGGGGATCTACGGGTACACGGCGTACGCGCCGGCGAAGTTCGCGGTGCGCGGGCTGATGGAGGCGTTGCGCGACGAGCTGAACCCGGCCGGGGTGCACGTCGCGTGTGTGTACCCGCCGGACGTCGACACCCCGCAGCTGGCGGAGGAGAACCGCTGGAAGCCCGCGGCTACGGCGGCGATCAGCGGCACGATCCGCCCGATGGCGCCCGAGGCCGTGGCGTCGGCGATCGTCCGGGCGGTGGAGCGGGAGCGGTACGCGGTGTACCCGGACCGGTCGGTGGCCCTGCTCGCGGCGCTGGGCCCGCTCGCGGCCCCGATCCTGCGCCGCCTGGTGGACCGCCGAGTCCGCCAGTCACGAGCCTGACCCCGAACTCGCGTGACTGAGCCCGGAACTCGCGTGTCTGAATCCGTAACTCGCGTGATTGGAGCCGTAACTCGCGAGTTCCGGGTCTGATCACGCGAGTTCCGGGCTGGATCACGCGAGTTACGGGGTCAGGCGGGGCGGATGGCGCCGGTGACGGCCCAGTTTCCGGAGCGCCAGCGGGCCAGGACCGCCGCCAGGCGGAAGACCATGAACAGCGAGAGGCCGATCCAGATGCCCGTGAGGCCCCAGCCGAAGCCCAGGGACGCCCAGATCAGCGGGAGGAAACCCAGGGCCGCGCTGCCGAGCGTCGCGTTGCGGAGGAACGCCGCGTCGCCCGCGCCGAGCAGGACGCCGTCCAGGGCGAAGACCACCCCCGCGATCGGCTGGAGCGCCACGAAGAACCACCACGCGTGCGGGATCTCCGCCAGCACCCCCGGGTCGGACGTGAACGCGTGCGGCAGCACCCACGACAGCGCCGCGAACACCACCCCCAGGAAGCACCCCAGCAGCAGCCCGTACCGGGTGATCTGCCCGGCCACCCCGCGCGCCTGCCGCGCCGAGTCCGCCCCCAGTGCCGCGCCGACCAGGGACTGCGCGGCGATCGCCACCGAGTCCAGCACCAGCGCGAGGAACGACCACAGCTGCAGCACGATCTGGTGGGCGCCCACCGCCTCCGTCGACGTCCGGGCCGCGACGGCCGCCGCCGAGACGAAGCACGCCTGGAACGCCAGGCTGCGCAGCACCAGGTCGCGGCCGAGGCCGAGCTGCGCGCGCATCACCTTGAAGTCCGGCCGCAGCCCGACCTTCTCCTTCACCAGCGCCGCGAAGAACAGCGACGCCGAGATCACCTGCGCGACGACGTTCGCGATCGCCGACCCCTCCAGGCCCAGCCCCGCCCAGTAGACGAGCACCGGGCACAGCACCGCCGAAATCCCGTTGCCCGCCAGGACGTACCGCAGCGGTTTCGCCGAGTCCTGCACCCCGCGCATCCAGCCGTTGCCGGCCATCGTGACCAGGATCATCGGCGCGCCGAACAGGGCGATCCGGATCCACGACACGGCAGCCGTGGCTGTGACATCGCTGCCCGAGAGCACCCGCGCGATCGGCCAGGCCAGCAGCTGCCCGGCGACCAGCACGACGAGCCCGACCAGCAGCGCCAGCCACGTCGCCTGCACACCCTCGCGCACCGCGTCAACGCGCCGGCCCGCGCCGTGCAGGCGGGCGGTGCGTGACGTCGTGCCGTACGACAGGAACGTCAGCTGGCTCGACACCTGGGCCAGCACGACCCCGCCGAGCGCGAGGCCGGCCAGCGACAGCGCGTCGAGGTGGCCGACCACCGCGGTGTCGACCAGCACGTACAACGGCTCGGCGGCCAGCACGCCCAGCGCCGGCACGGCCAGGCCCAGCACGCGCTTCGCCGGCACCCGTTCGATCTCGTCCACATTCACCACGAACCGGACTCTAACCGCCGCCACCGACAGTTCCGGCTGACGGGAATCTCACAGCAGCGGCGCCCGCTCCAGCGCATCCCGCAGTCCGGCCAAGACCTCCTCGGCGCTGCCCGCGATCGTGCAGCCCGCGGCCTGCCGGTGCCCGCCGCCGCCGAACTCCGACGCCACCGCCGAGACGTCGATTCCGATCGAGCGCAACGAGATCTGCCACTGCGCCGGGTTCGTCACGTCCTGTTTGAGCACCGCCGCGACGGCGGCCTCGCGCACCGAACGGACGACGTCGATCACCGACTCGACTTCTTCGCCCCGCACTGTGCGCGCCTCGTCGACGCGGACCACCGCGTGCACAAAACCCTTGCCCTGCGCGGCTTCCGGCTCCAGCTCGGCCTCGCGCAAGACGGCCGACAGCATCGGCAGCCACGTGAACGGCCGCTCGTCGACGATCCGCCGCACCACCGCTTCGGCGTCGACGCCCGCCTCCAGCAGCCGCGCCGCCATCCGGTGCGTTTCGGGACTCGCCCGCCGGAAACCACTCGTGTCGGTGACGATCCCCGCGTAGATCCCGCGCGCGATCGGCTCGTCGAGGGTGACGCCCATCTCGTCCAGGATCCGGAACACCAGGATCGCGCTGGCCTCGGCGGTCTCGTCGACGACGTTGCAGCCGCCGTAGCACGTGTTGGTCGCGTGGTGGTCGATGACCAGCACCGACCCGGCGAGCTCGACCCGCCCGGCCAGCCGGCCCAGCCGCTTCGGCACCGGCGTGTCGACGCAGACCAGCAGCGCCTCGGTGTCCGGCAGGTCGTCCGGGTGGGTGAGCAGGCCGTCCTCGTCGAGCCACCGCAGCGTCTCCGGCGCCTCGTCGGGCTCGCCGAAGGAGACGCGCACCTTCGCGCCGCGCTGGCGCAGCGCCCGGCCGAGGGCGAGGGCGCTGCCGAGGGCGTCCGCGTCCGGGCGGACGTGGCCGAGCACGGTCACGTCGGTGGCCGACCGCAGCAGCGCCGCCGCGTCGCGGATGTCCTGCGCCAAAGTAGGGGTCACGGTGCGTCACGCTACGCTCTGCGGGATGCCTGAGTACGTGATCCTGGTCCACCCGTCCGCCAACCGGGTCTACGCCGCCTCCGCGCCCGCGCTGCTGCGGGCCGAGCTGGCGGTGTTCGGCGCGGCGCTGTCGGCCGAGCTGTCCGGGATCGAGGACGTCGAGCTCGGCGGGGTCGGCTACGTCCGGTTCACCAGCTCGGCGGCGCTCGGCGAGCCCGACATCGCGCTGCTGTCGAACCTGTCTTCGCTCTACGCGCTGTTCGAGCTGGGTGACGGCGTCCTTCGTCCGGTCACCGTGACACCGCTGGCGAAGGCCGGCTCGGACCTGCTGACCATCCTGAAGTACGCCGGCAAGACCAACGAGTCGTTCACGAAGCTCCTGCTGAACGTCACGCTGCTGGCCACCGCGGATCCCTTCGGGGACAAGCCGAAGTACCTGCTCGACCCGCTGTGCGGCCGCGGCACCACGCTCAACCAGGCGATCATGTACGGCCTACACGCCACCGGCCTGGACGTCGACGCCAAGGACTTCGAGGCCTACGAGGCGTTCATCAAGACGTGGCTGCGGAACAAGCGTGTCAAGCACACCGCCGACTCGGGACAGCTGCGGCGCAACAAGGTCCGCCTCGGGCGCCGGCTCGACATCGAGTACGCGCTGGACAAGGAAGACTACAAAACCGGCGACACCCGCAAGCTCACCTACTTCCAGGCCGACACGCTCACCACCGACGAGGTGCTGCGGGCGAACTCGTGCGACGTGATCGTCACCGACGCGCCGTACGGCGTGCAGCACGGCAGCCACCGCGAAGCCGGTCTGCAGCGCAGCCCGCGTGACCTGCTGGCGGCGGCCGTCCCGGTGTGGACGCGGGTGCTGCGCCCGGGCGGCGCGCTCGGCATCTCCTGGAACACCACCGTCCTGCCCCGCGAAGAGCTCACCGAGGTGCTGCGCAAGGCCGGGCTCGACGTCCGCGAGGGCGGCCCGTGGGCGGAGTTCACCCACCGGGTCGACCAGGCCATCCTGCGTGACCTGGTCGTCGCGGTGAAGCCCGCCTCCTGAGTCGACAAAGCGCTACTGGGTGAGCTCACCCTTCACCGGCGCCTGCCCGTTCTCCTCCGGCGCCCCGGCGGGCTCGGGCGGCGGGGTGCTCAGCCCGCGCTTCACCGAGTCCAGAATGGACAGTCCCTGGCCGACGAGCCCGGCGGCCATCTCGCCCAGGCCGTCGGCGCCGTTGAGGATGTTGACGTTCGCGCCGGCCAGCCCGCGCCCGGCCTCCTTGACGATCATCGGCAGCTGGTCGATGAGCATCCGGTCGAGCGCGACGCGGTTGTTCGACGCCGCCGCCTCCGCCTGCACGCGCATCTTCTCCGCGTCGGCCAGCGCGAGGATGCGGATCCGCTCGGCCTCCGCGTCGGCCGGCTTGATCACCTCCGCCACCAGCTGCTGCTGCCGCAGCTCGGCCTCACGCTGGGCCAGCTCGGTCCGCGCGTCGATGACCTCCTGCTGCGCCTTGGCCTGCGCGAGCGGCCCGGCCTGGGCGGCCTGCGCCTGGGCCGCCTCGACCTCGGCGCGGTAACGCGCCTGCACGATCGACGTCTGCCGGGCGTACTCCGCCTGCGTCCGCTGCGACTCCTGCTCGGCCTCGGCCGCGGCCTTGTTCGCGACGGCCTGGGCGATCTGGGCGTCCCGCTGGATCGCGGCGTTGTGCGGCGCGGCCATCGCCGCGATGTAGCCGAGCTTCATGTCGTCGATCGACTGGATCTGCAGCGCGTCGACGGACAGGCCGATCTTCGCCATCTCCACCGCCGAGCCGTCCAGCACCTCGGTGGCGAGCTTCTGCCGCTCGGTAATGATCTCCTCGACCGTCATCGACCCGATGATCGAGCGCAGGTGCCCGGAGAAGATCCGGCCGGTCAGCACCGACATCTGGTCCTGGTCGGAGAGGAAGCGCTGCCCGGCGTTGACGATGCTCTCGGTGTCGTTGCCGACCTTGAACGCGATCACCGCCCGCACGGTCAGGGCGATCGCCTGTTTCGTGACGCACACTTCGGTCACTTCGGCCTCACACATGGAAAGCGTGAGGAACCGGACTTTCCGGAAGACCGGCATGACAAACGCGCCGTGACCGGTGACGACCCGGAACGGCGACGAACCCTTGCTGCTCTTGCCGCCCGAAATCAGCATGGCCTCGTTGGGGGCCGGAACGCGGTAACCGAACATCGACTGTCCTTAGACGAACACTAGGAAGGGGGTTCTGGCGTGGACTCCGGGACGTCCCACGCCACGACGTCGACCGTGCGCCGGCCCCGGGTTTCGACGACCAGGACGGTCGTCCCCTTCGGCAGCTCCGTGTCGGACCAGGCGAGGAAGGTTTCCAACCCGCCCCGGATCCTGATCAGCACCTCCCCGGGCCCCCGCTGCCCGCGGGTGCCGACCAGGAGGACTCCGGTGCGGCCCGACGGCGAAAGGTCGGAATGCATGTGCCGGCCTCCTCGCCCCGTCCGCCTCGACGCGGGGCATCCCCCGCTCACCCATTGTGCTCCCGGTCGGCGGGGCGGTGCGGCACTGTGAGGTTCCGATCAGGAGGCAACCGGACGGGCCGCCCGCGCGTGCGGAGCCTGGGAGGGGCGTCGGTTTGGCTATAATCCGGGCCGTGACGGTCGAGCAACGCCCCCTGCGCGCGGACGCCCGGCGCAACCGGGAGGCGCTGGTCGCGGCGGCGCGCGAGGTGTTCGGGGCCAAGGGCGTGGACGCCCCGCTCGACGAGATCGCCCGCCGCGCCGAGGTCGCGATCGGCACCCTCTACAACCGGTTCCCGACGCGGGCCGACCTCGTCGAGGCCGCGTTCCTGCCGACGCTGGAGGAAGCGCGGGCGGTCGCCGACGAGGCGCTCGCCGTCGACGATCCGTGGGACGGTTTTGTGCTCTTCCTCGAACGGTCGGTCCTGATGCAGGTGTCCGACCGCGGCTTCACCGAGATCTGCTCGCGGGCCTTCGACCCGGCGTCCGGGCTGGAGAAAGCCAAGCAGGACAACGCTTCCCGGATGAACCGGATCATCACCCGGGCCCAGGAGGCCGGGGCGCTGCGGCGGGACTTCCGCGGCGAGGACCTGGCGATCGTGTTCGCCGCGGCGACGGCGACCCCGGACTGGCGGCGCGCGCTCGGCATGGTCCTGGACGGGCTGCGCGCCCGATGACCTGGCTCGCGGACACCCGCGCGTCCTACGACACGGTGGCGGAGAACTACGCCGAGTTCGTGGCGGACGCCCTCGAGAAGCACCCGCACATGCGCGCGGCGCTCTCGGTGTTCGCCGCGCAGGCCGACGGGCCGGTGGTGGACGTCGGCTGCGGTCCCGGGCACTTCACCGCGCACCTGGCCGGGCTGGGGGTCGACGCGTCCGGCGTCGACCTGTCCCCGGCGATGGTCGGCCTGGCCCGGCGGAACCACCCCGAGCTGCGGTTCGAGGTCGGCTCGATGACCGACCTCGCCCTCCCGGACGCGTCCGTCGCGGGGGTGCTGGTGTTCTGGTCGCTGATCCACGTGCCGGACGCCGAGGTCCCGGTGGCGCTGGGCCAGTTCCGGCGGGTGCTGCGCCACGGCGGCCGGCTGGTGATCGGCTTCCACGTCGGCGACGAAACCCGGCTCAAGACCGAGGGGTACGGGCACCCGATGCGGGTCAACGTCCACTTGCGACAGCCGGCGCACCTGGCCCGGTGGCTGCGGAACGCGGGGTTCACCGTCGACGCCGAGTGGCGGCTGAACCCGGGAGCCGAGGTGCCCCAGGCGATTCTCTTCGCGTCACGCTAGCCGCCGGCCGACGAACTTCAGCACGTCCGGCAGGATGCCGCGCCAGTACTCGTCTTTGTGCCCACCGGGGGAAAACCGGGACACGGCCGGGGAAACCGCCTTCACGAGCTTGCGGTCCGCGCCCAGGAACGGGTCGGACTCCCCGCACCAGACGCCGAGCGCCTCCGGACGCAGCTCACCGGGGTGCAGCAAGGGTTCTTCCGCGCGCCAGTTGTCCTCACCGGAGAACACCTTGCGGCTGCGGGCATCCGGCCAGCTGACGAACAGCGCCGCGCTCGCCGTGGCCACCGCCTTCAGGTCCGGGTGGGAGCGGGCGAACCGGAGCGCGCCGAAGCCGCCCATCGAAATGCCGAGCACCGCCGACGCCGGACGCAGGTCGCGGGCGGTCAGCCAGCCCGGGAGCTCCTCGGTGAGCATGCGCTGCGGGTCGTCCCCGGACCCGACGTCCACCCAGTAGTGGTCACCGTCGACCGCGGCCACGGCGAACGGCGGGGCGCCGGCGCGCACGGCCGCCGTCAGCAGGTCCGGGACGCCCAGTTCGAGGAAGGTTCGCGCGCGGGCGCCACGGCCGTGCAGGGCCAGGCACACCGGCAGCCCCGACGCCGGAACCCCGGCGGGGGTGATGAGCACGAGGTCGACGTCGGCGCCGCGGGCCGCCGACCGCATGCGCTGGACCGTCACCAGGTCGCGAGGCGCGGTCGGCCGGGACGGCGCGGGCACCGCGGCCGGGCCGGGCGGCGGCCCGGACTGGGCGGTCGAGCAGCCCGCCAGCAGCGTCAGTGCGCTGCCGGCGAGCAGGCCGCGGCGGGAGAGCACGGGTCAGCCCCGGCTCTCCTCCTCCGCGAACTCGTCGTCTTCGGCCTCTTCGCGAGGCGCCTTGTACGGGTCGGGTTCGCCCGCGTGCTGCGCGCCGGCCGAGCGGCGCGCGACCTCCGCGTCGGCCTCACGGGCCTTCGCGAGCAGGTCCTCGATCCGCTTCGACTCCTCGGGAATCGTGTCCGCGACGAACGTCAGCGTCGGCGTGTAGCGGACCCCGGTGCCCTGCCCGACCTTCGTGCGCAGCATCCCGCGCGCCGATTCGAGCGCGGCGGCCGCGCCGGCGAAGTCCGGCACCGAGTCCAGCTTCTCGCCGAGCACCGTGTAGTACACCGTGGCGTCGTGCAGGTCGCCGGTGACCTTCGTGTCCGTGATGGTCACGTAGTCCAGCCGGGTGTCCTTGACCTCGTGCTCGATCGCGGACGCCACGATCTGCGAGATCCGCTTGGCGAGCTTGCGAGCCCGAGCAGGATCAGCCATGTCTCTCTCCTAGTCTTCCGGACCGAGCAGCCGGCGGCGTGCGGTGAGCAGCTCGAACTCCGGTCTGCTCGCCACGTACCGCTCACACGAGTCGAGCACGTCGCGCACGTGCTCGCCACCTTCGGCGACCACGGCCACCCCGATGAGGGTCCGCCGGTGCAGGTCGGTGTGACCGGCTTCGGCCACCGACACGGCGAAGCGCTTGCGCACCTCGGCCAGCACCGGACGGACCACGGATCGCTTCTGCTTCAGCGAGTGAACGTCACCGAGCAGGATGTCGAGCTCGAGGGCTCCGACGAACATAAGCAATTTTGGTGGTGTAGTAGGGAAACACCGGGTGTGCGCGAGAACGCACACCCGGTGTCGAACTTCCTTACGCTCGCGGCTTCTCGCGCTGCTCGTACGTCTCGATCTGGTCGTCGACCTTGATGTCGCCGTACGAACCGAGCGTCAGACCGCACTCGTAGCCCTCGCGGACCTCGACCACGTCGTCCTTGAACCGCCGCAGCGAGCTGATCGGCAGGTTCTCCGCGACGACAGTGCCGTCGCGCAGCAGCCGGGCCCGCGCGTTGCGCCGGATCTCGCCGGACATGACCAGGCAACCCGCGATCGTGCCGATCTTGGAGGACTTGAAGACCTCGCGAACCTCCGCGCGGCCCAGCTCGACCTCTTCGTACTCCGGCTTGAGCATGCCCTTGAGGGCCTGCTCGATCTCGTCGATCGCCTGGTAGATGACCGTGTAGTACCGGACGTCGACGCCCTCGCGGGTGGCCCGCTCGGTCGCCTTGCCCTGGGCGCGGACGTTGAACCCGAGGACGATCGCGTCGGACGCGGTCGCCAGGTCGATGTCCGACTCGGTCACGCCACCGACACCGCGGTGGACCACGTTCAGCTCGACCTCGTCGCCGACGTCCAGCTGGAGCAGCGAGGCTTCGAGGGCCTCGACCGTACCCGAGTTGTCACCCTTGATGATCAGGTTGAGGCTGTTCGTCTCCTTCAAGGCGGAGTCGAGGTCCTCGAGGCTGACCCGCTTGCGGCGCGACGCGTTGAGCGCGTTCCGCGTGCGAGCCGACCGGCGCTCGGCGATCTGCCGGGCGACGCGGTCCTCGTCGACCACCAGGAAGGTGTCACCCGCACCCGGCACCGAGGTGAACCCGATGACCTGGACGGGACGCGACGGGAGCGCCTCGGTGACGTCGACGTTGTGCTCGTCGACCATCCGGCGGACGCGGCCGTAGGCGTCACCCGCCACGACCGAGTCACCGACGCGCAGCGTGCCGCGCTGGACCAGGACGGTGGCCACCGGGCCGCGGCCGCGGTCGAGGTGCGCCTCGATCGCGACACCCTGGGCCTCCATGTCCGGGTTGGCCCGGAGGTCCAGAGCGGCGTCGGCGGTCAGCAGGATCGCCTCGAGCAGGCCGTCGATGTTGATGTTCTGCCGCGCGGAGATCTCGACGAACATCGTGTCGCCGCCGTACTCCTCGGCGACCAGGCCGTACTCGGTCAGCTGCTGCCGGATCTTGTCCGGGTTCGCGCCTTCCTTGTCGATCTTGTTGATCGCGACCACGATCGGGGCCTTGGCGGCCTGAGCGTGGTTGATCGCCTCGACCGTCTGCGGCATCACACCGTCGTCGGCCGCCACCACGATCACCGCGATGTCGGTCGAGTTGGCGCCACGGGCACGCATGGCGGTGAACGCCTCGTGGCCCGGGGTGTCGATGAAGGTGATCAGGCGCGGGTTGCCCTCGAGCTCGGTCTCGATCTGGTACGCACCGATGTGCTGCGTGATGCCGCCGGCCTCGCTCTCGCGGACCTTCGTCTTCCGGATCGTGTCGAGCAGGCGGGTCTTACCGTGGTCGACGTGACCCATGATGGTCACGACCGGCGGCCGGACCTGCAGGTCCTCTTCGCCACCCGCGTCGTCGCCGTACGTGATGTCGAACGTCTCCAGCAGCTCGCGGTCCTCCTCCTCGGGGGACACGACCTGGACGACGTAGTTCATCTCGCCGCCGAGCAGCTCGAGGATGTCGTCGGACACGGACTGCGTCGCGGTGACCATCTCGCCGAGGTGGAAGAGCACCTGCACCAGCGAAGCCGGGTTGGCGTCGATCTTCTCGGCGAAGTCGGTCAGCGAAGCACCCCGCGGCAGCCGGATCGTCTCGCCCTGGCCCTTGGGCAGGCGGACGCCGCCGACGCTGGGCGCCTGCATGTTGTCCATGTACTCCTGGCGCTTCTGCCGCTTCGACTTGCGGCCCTTGCGCGAGGGACCACCCGGGCGCCCGAAGGCACCCGCGGTGCCGCCACGGCCACCGGGGCCACCACGGCCACCGCCGCCGCCGCGGAAACCGCCGCCACCGGCCGGGGCGCCGCCACCGGGGCCGCCGCCACCCGGACGGAAGCCGCCGCCGCCACCGCCGCCACCGGGACCGCCGCGGAAGCCACCGCCGCCGCCACCGCCACCGGGACCGCCGCGGAAACCGCCGCCGCCGCCACCGGGACGACCGCCGCCGCCACCGGGGCCGCCACGGGCGCCGCCACCGGGTCCACCACGAGCGCCGCCACCGGGACCGGCGGGACGCTGCGTGCGGCCCGGCATCATGCCGGGGTTCGGCCGCGGGGGCATGTTGCCCGGGCTCGGCCGGTTGCCACCGGCGCCACCGCCGGGACGCGGAGCCGGGCGGTCACCGCCGCCACCGGTGCCACCGGGACGCGGCGGGCGGTTGTCGCCGCCCTGACCGCCACCGGGGCGCGGGCCCTGCGGGCGCGGCGGGGCGCCGGAACCGACGCCGAACGGGTTGTTGCCGACCCGCGGGGTGCGCGGACCGGGCTTGGGACCGCCGGGCTTGGGGCCCTGCGGCTTGGGCGGGACGACCGAACCGGTGTTGCCCGCCGAGGCGGCCGGGGCCTCCTGCTTGGGCGCGGCCGGGGCTTCGGCCTTCGCCGCCGGGACCTGCTCCTGCGGAGCGGGCGCGGGCGGACGCGGACCGGGCCGGGGGCCGGGACCCGTCGCGGGACGCGAACCGGAGCTCGCGGCCGGCTTCGAAGCCGGGACCTGCTGCTGCGGAGCGGGCGCGGGGGCGGCCTTCGCCGCCGGGGCCTGCTGCTGCGGCGCGGGCGCCGGGGGCTTGGGCGCGGGAGCGCCCGGCTTGGCGGCCGGGGGCCCGGGACGGGCCGACGGACCGGGGGTCGGCGCCGGCTTCTTGGCGCCCTTGGGGGCGTACGCGTCGCGAAGACGGCGGGCGACGGGCGCCTCGACCGTGGACGACGCGGACTTGACGAACTCGCCCTGTTCCTTCAACTTCGCGAGAACGTCCTTGCTGGTGATGCCGAGCTCCTTTGCGAGCTCGTGTACGCGGGCCTTGCCTGGCACAGCTCTCCTCATCTAGGGGAGGCCAGGCGGGGACCCGCTGACCTCGTCCTTATCGTCGCGCGTTCATGGCTTCAGCTTCACGGCTGACTCATGACGGGTCGACCTGCTTCCTTGGTTCCTCGCGAAGCCGGGAACGTCCCGGCTTCGTGGTGCGTAGTGGTGCGCCCGACGTGCTCGCGGACCTCGCGGGCGTCGAGCGCCCCGGGAGCCCGCAAGGCTCTCGGGAAGGCTCGCCGCCGTTCGGCCTTGGCCAGGCAGTCCGGGTCGGGGTGCAGCCAAGCTCCCCGGCCCGGCAGCCGCCGACGCTCGTCGACGACCACCCGCCCGGCCACCGCGACCACGCGCAGCAGCTCACCGATCAATGCCCGCCGCTTGCAACCGACACAAGTCCGCACCGGAGCGTTCCGGTGGGGCTGGTGCTCGGCTACCCGCCGCGGGCGTTGAACCACTCCTGAGTCTAGCGCTTCGACCTTCACTCAGCCGAACCGGTTGTCGCGGCGGGCCGCGACGGACGGGCGTGGTCTTGATCACCCTCGTCGTCCACCGGTGCGGCGTCGCTGCGGATGTCGATCCGCCAGCCGGTCAGACGGGCGGCGAGGCGGGCGTTCTGGCCCTCCTTGCCGATCGCCAGCGACAGCTGGAAGTCCGGCACCACGACGCGAGCGGTCTTGGCCCGCTCGTCCACTACTCGGACGGAAACAACCTTCGCGGGCGACAGCGCATTCCCGACGAAGCGGGCCGGGTCGTCGGAGAAGTCGATGATGTCGATCTTCTCGCCGGCCAGCTCGCTCATCACGTTGCGCACGCGGGCGCCGACCGGGCCGATGCACGCGCCCTTGGCGTTGACCCCCGGCACCGTCGACTTGACCGCGATCTTCGTGCGGTGCCCGGCCTCGCGCGCGACGGCGGCGATCTCCACCGTGCCGTCGGCGATCTCGGGCACCTCGAGCGCGAAGAGCTTGCGCACCAGGTTCGGGTGCGTGCGCGAGAGCGTGATCTGCGGGCCGCGGTTGCTGCGCGCCACCGTGACGACGTAGGCCTTGATCCGGCTGCCGTGCTCGTAGGACTCCCCCGGCACCTGCTCGCCCGAGGGCAGCACGCCCTCGGTGTCGCCCACCTGGACCACGACCATGCCGCGCGCGTTGGCGCGGGCGTCGCGCTGGATGACACCGGCGACGATCTCGCCCTCCTTGGTGGAGAACTCGCCGAAGGTCTTCTCGTGCTCGGCGTCGCGCAGCCGCTGCAGGATGACCTGGCGCGCGGTGGTCGCGGCGATCCGGCCGAACCCCTCGGGGGTGTCGTCCCACTCCTCGTCGGTCTCGCCGTCGTGGGTCAGCGTGCGCGCGAGCACGCGCACCAGGCCGGTCTTGCGGTCGATGTCGATGCGGGCGTGCGGCTGGTGGCCCTCGGTGTGCTTGTACGCGGTGAGCAAGGCCGTCTCGATGGCCTCGATCACCGTTTCGAAGGGGATGTCCTTGTCCCGTTCGATCGCCCGCAACGCGGCGATGTCGACGTTCACTTCGACCCCTTCTCCGTCTCGGCCTGACCGGCGCCGATCATGCCGGACGCGTCGTCTTCCAACAGCTTCAGGTCCTCGGCGGGCGGCTGCTTGAACTCGATCTCCACGACCGCCTTCGCCACGTCGGCGTAGCGGACGTCGCGGAGCTTGCCGCCCTCGAGGACGCGGGCGGCGTCCTCGCCCGCGTGACCGACCCGGCCCACGAAGGCCGCGCCTTCGGCCGGGGTGACCTTCACCAGGCGGAACCGCGCGCGGCGCCAGTGCCGCTGCTGGGTCAGCGGCCGGTCGAGGCCCGGCGAGGTGACTTCCAGCGTGTACGCGCTCGCGAGCACGTGGTCGTTCTCGTCGAGCGCCGCGGAGACCGTGCGGCTGATCTCGGCGACCTCGTCCAGCCCGATCCCGTCGTCGGAGTCGACGACGACCTTGACCAGCTGCCGCCGGCCGGCCTGCTGCACCTCGAAGGAGTCGAGGTCGAAACCCGCGGCGGTGACGGCTTCGGCCACTATCGGCTGAAGCCGGCTGGCGAGTTCTCCTGGCACGTGGGGCTCTCCTTGTTCGGGTCCGGGCGTTCGGGTCGGTGGTGGACCAGCTTATCCGGTCGCCCCCTCGGCACGCGCGAGCGGCGGGGGCGGCCCGGGGCCTGGCAGGATGGGCCGACGTGACCGGAAGACCGACCGACCTGACCCGTCGAGCCGCCCTCCGCGCGGGGGCGCTGGCCGCGCTGGCCGTCCCCCTGGCCGCGTGCGGGCCCGGCTACGACGAAAGCCCCGACCCGCTGCAGCCGCTGCTGGCCGCCGCCGAGGCGGACGCCGCCGCCGCGCGGGCGCTGGCCAAGGGCGCCGACGCCGAAGCCGCGGGCCAGCTGGCCGACGCCCGCGCGGCGCACGCGGCCGCGCTGAAGTCCGAAGTGGACCGGCTCAACCGGCCCCGGACGTCGGCCGCGCCGCCGCCCGCGCCCGCGGCCCTGAGCGAGCTGAAGGCGCGGCTGGCGACCGCGCGCAAGCAGGCCGAAGACCTCGTCGGCGGGCTGCCCCGCTACCGCGCCGGCCTGGTCGCGGCGGTGGCGGCGGGCTGCGCGGCGCTGCAGCGCACGGCCCCCGCGCTCGGCCCCGGCGAGGACGCCCCGGCGCTCACCGGGTCCGGCGGCGCCGTGCCCGCAGAGGCCGTCGACCCGCTGCAGGTCGCGCTCGCGGCCGAGCACGCGGCGGTCTGGGTGTACGGCCTGGTCGGCGCGTTCCTGCCGGCCGACTTCGGGGACGCCGAGAAGAGCGGCGCCGCCGAGCACGCCCTGCGCCGTGACCTGGTGCAGACGATGCTCGCGGCGTCCGGAGCGACCCCGGTGGCTCCTGAGGCGGCGTACGTGCCGAAGAAGCCGGTGACGGACTCGGCGTCGGCGGCCCTGGTGGTCGCGACGGCCGAGGCGGACTGCGCGTCGGCCTGGCTCGCGGTGGTGAACCACACCGACGACGCGGGCCTGCGGACCACGGCGCTGCACGCGCTGGTGGCGGCTTCGCGGCGCGGGACGCCGTGGCGGTCCGAGGCGGGCGAGAAGCCGGTGGCGATCGCCATGCCCGGCCAGGCGAGCTGAGCCCGGCCCCCGAGCGCCTCCGAGGGGGCGCTCGGGGCGGGTCAGCCCTGGAGCTCGGCGGACAGGCGGAGGGCGTCGTCCGCGATCTTCTCGATCAGGTTCTTGTCCGTGTGCTTGTCGTAGAAGTCGGCCAGCACGATCGTCGTGCTCGTGCCCTCGACCTTCGACGAGTAGGCCGAGTTCTTGCCGCTCACGCTGGGGGCGCCGCCGCCGGTGTAGGTCTTGTCCCGCACCAGGTCCGTGACGTTGCCGGTGTCGTCCTTGTCGGTCAGCGTCTTGAGCGCCTTGGCCTTCGTCGAGTCCGGCATCCCCACCACGACCACCGACACCAGCGCCTTCGCGCCGCCGGCCTCCGTCGTGTACAGCGCGCGGGCCAGCGACTGGCACGGCGTGTCCTGGAAGAACTTCTGGGTCTGGCCGTAGGCCTTCGCCGTGCAGTCGTTGACGCGGTCCGGGCCGGCGACCTTGGTGAACTGGTACTGCCCGGTGCTCTTGGCCGGCGGCTGCGCGACCGGCTCCGCCGGCGTCGAGTCGTGCCGGATCAGGAACCAGAGCAGGCCGGAGACGACGGCGATCGCGACCAGCCCGGCGCCCCTGAGCAGCAGGGACCGGGTGTCACGCGCCGGCGGGCCCGGCGCCGGCGGGCGGGGCTGCGGGGGAACCGCGCCCAGCGGGGCCGTGTCGGACGGGCCTGGGGTGAAATGCGCACCAACCACGGGGCCATACGGTAGTTCACCGGCTCGGCGGCGTTCACTCGAATGCGTGTAAGACGCGTTCGACGTCGTCAGCGGTGTTGTAGAGGTGGAATCCGACGCGCACCCGGCCGCCCCGCACGCTCGAGACGATCCCGGCCGCCGCGACCCGCTCCGGGTCGGCGTCGAGCGCCACGATCGCGGTGCCGCGCGGCGGCAGGCCGAGCTTCTCCAGCAGCAGGTCGGCCAGACCCGTGTTGTGCGCCCTGACCTGCATGAGGTCGAGCCCGCCGAGGTACTCCAGCGCCGCCGCGGCGCCGACCTGGGCGAGCCAGACCGGCGAGAGGTCGAACGCGCGGGCGTCGCGGGCCAGGCGCAGCGGCAGGCCGTAGACCGTGGTCCACGGGTCCTCCCCGGCGTACCAGTTCGCCGCGACCGGCCGCGTGCGCTGCCGGGCATCCGGGCGCACCGCGAGCCACGCGCTGCCGCGAGGCGAGAGGAGCCACTTGTACCCCGCCGCGACGACCCAGTCCGCCCAGGCGACGTCCAGCGGCAGCCAGCCGACTGCCTGGGTCGCGTCGAGCAGGACGGCGGCCCCGGCGGCTTCGGCGGCCGCGCGCAGCGCCGGGAGGTCCACGATCCGGCCGTCGGCGGACTGCACGACGCTCACCGCGACGACGTCGTGCCCCTCGACCCGCTCGGGCAGCAGTTCGAGGGGCACTTCGGTGATCGAGACGTCCTGCGCCGCGAATGGGAAGGTCACGCTGGTGAAGTCGCCTTCGGCGGCGAGCACGCGGGTGCCGGCGGGCAGCGCGGCGGCGACGTTCGCCACCAGCTGCGAGACCGACGCGCCGATCGCGACCCGCCCGGGGTCGACCCCCAGCAGCCGCGCGAACCCCGCCCGCGACCGCGCGACGTGCTCGTCGAAGTCCCCCGGCCGGTTCGCGCCGGTCCGCCAGCGGTCGACCGACTCGGCCACCGCGGCGGCCACCGGCGCGGGCGGGACGCCCACGCTGGGGGTGTTCAGGTAGCCGGGCGGGACGGCGAAGTCGCTTCCGAAGGCGTGCATGTCCTGAGCGAAGCAGACCGGGGCAAGCCGATTACGGATTCACGGGAGCAGCGCGGTGACGTCGGCGTAGCTCGGCGGGCTCAGCGGCAGCTCCCGGCCGTCCCGCACCGCCGACGCCGTCTCGGCCGCCGCCGCGAGCGCCATCCGGTACGGCAGCGACCCCAGGCTGACCCGGGCGACGCCCAGCTCCGCCAGCCCGGCGAGCGTCACCTTCCCGGGCAGGAACAGCAGGTTCACCGGCAGGCCCACGGCGACGATCCGCTCGACGTCGGCCGGGTCGGCCAGGCCGGGCACGAAGACGCCGTCCGCGCCCGCCGCCGCGTACGCGCGCACCCGCGTCTCCGCTTCGGCCACCGAGCGGTCACCCGCCCAGTGCGTGTCGGTCCGGGCGTTGACGAACAGCCCCGGCACGCGCTCCTTCACCGCCGTGACCAGCGCGGACTGGACGTCGGCGGCGGCCAGGGAGCCGTCGGCCCGGCCGTCTTCGAGGTTGACGCCCACCGCGCCCGCTCCGGCCAGCTCCTCGGCGAGGTCGGCCACCGCGGCGGGGTCCGCGCTGAAGCCGTCGGCGATGTCGACGCTGACGAGCGCGTCCAGCCGGGCCAGGCGCGCGGCCAGCGCGACGGTCGTGTCCCGCGTCGACGGCGCGCCGTCGGGCTCCCCCGCCGCGGCCGACACCCCGAGGCTGGTCGTGCCGAGGGCGCGAAAGCCCTGGGCGGCGAGGAAGGCGCCGACGCCGAACTCCCACGCGTTCGGCAGCAGCAGCGGGGACCCGGGGACGTGCAGGGCACGGAATTCGTCCATGCCCCGAACCTAGGCCCGCGACGCTTCGGCGGCCGCCGAAGCGAACGGCGTCAGCAGCCCGGGCACGGCCGCCTCGGCGAACTCCAGTCCTTCGCCGGCGCCGGCGTCCCGGATCGAGTAGGCGCCGGATCCCGCCGCGGTGGTCGCGGTGAACGTCGCCAGCCCGCGGCGGCGCTGGAAGACCGACTGCTTGACCGTCCAGCCGATGACGCCTTCGCGCGTCAGCACGACCGTGCCGCGCCGGACTGTCCCGCAGCGGCTGACCAGGTGCGCGTCGGTCAAGCCGTGGCCGAGGTTGCGGTAGGCGTCCAGGGCCAGGACCACGGCCACCGGCAGCGTGACCACCGCGAGCGCCCCGCCGAGGACCAGCAGGACGTCGGTGAGCAGCACCCCGAGCACCAGCAGGACGAGCACCGGCGCGAGCGCGGTCAGCAGGGCCCAGCGCAGCCGCCGCCCGCGCGCGGCCGGCGGGTGCGGCACGAGCCGGACGTCCTCGAGCACCGGCTCGCCCAGCACCCGCGCCGCGACGTCGTGCGCGACGGCCCGCGGGGCCGGGGGCAGGAGCGTCTTGTTGTCGGTCTTGTCGTCTTCACGCTGTTTCATGCCCGTGGCGACGGCGTCGACGCGCGCGGCTCCCGCAAGCCGGGCCCCGAGCGGCTCGACGAGCTCGACTCCGCGCAGCCGCCGCTCTTCGAGCGTGGTCGAACGGGTCGTGAGCAGGCCGCGGCGGACGCGCAGGGTGCCGCCCGGCTCGCGCTCCAGCCGGTAGTGCCACCACATCTCGACGAACAGCCCGGCCGCGCCCGCCGCGCCCGCGACGACCGCGAGCGCCAGCAGGAGCAGGATGCTCACGGCGAGCGGCAGCTCACCGAACAGCGTCAGGAGCCAGTGCAGCAGCCCGCCGCCGGCGCCGAACCAGTCGGCGACCTTGAACAGCGCGCCGAACCCGGCCAGCCCGAGCGCGGGCGCGACGAAAGACACTGGCGCGTAACGGATCCAGCGCGGGTCGAGTGTCGCGAGTGGACCGTCCAGCGGCGTCGTCGCGACTCGGTGCAGCAGCTCGGAGCGCAGCGCTTCGGCGTCGGCGCGGGCCAGCGGCGCGAGCGTGATGCGGCCCTGGCCGGACCGCTCGTGCTGCCCGGTGCCGATGCTCAGCACGGCGACGCCCAGCGCCCGGTGCAGCGGGTTGGCCGTCAGGTCGACGGTGCGGACGCGTTCGCGCGGCAGGGACTTGCGCGTGTGGACGACGAACCGGAACTCGACCTCGAGGCGTTCGGCGGTGCGGCGGAACCGCGTGTGGCGCCAGCGGACGAGGTCGGCCAGCACACCCCCGCCGACGAGCAGGACCGCGCCCGCGGCCAGCCACGGGAGCGCCGGGAGCCCGGCGCCGATGAGCGTCGGGACCGCGGCCGAGAAGGAGACGCCGGCGAGCAGGAGCGCGGTGACGCCGAGGGTGCGGCGGTCGAGCCGGCGCCACTCGCTCACGTCGCGTCCCCGGGCGTGGCGTCGGTGCGTTCGGTCAGCCGCTCGGCGACGTCGGCCGCGACCTGCGCGTCGAGCCCGCGCAGCCGCACCGCGCCGCGCGCCGACGCCGTGGTCACGGTGACGGTGGCGAGCCCGAAGCGCTGCTGCAGCGGCCCGCGCAGCGTGTCGACGGTCTGCACGCGCGAAAGCGGCGCCACGCGCCACTCCTGCCACAGGAACCCCGAACGCACGTAGACGGCGGTGTCGGTGACCTCCCAGCGGTGCAGGCCGAACCACCAGACCGGCAGCACGGCGCACCACGCCACGCCGACGAGCGCGACCACCGCGGCGGGCACGAGCAGCCAGACCGCGGCCGGCGGGATCAGCAGCCCGAGCAGCGCGAGCACGACGACCGCCGGCGCGAAGCCGAGCGCCCACTGCCAGCGCCACCACGTGATCGCACGGCGGTCGAGCGCGTGGCGCGGCGGCCTGAGTTCCACGATTCTGGTCGGCACCGGACCCCCCCGAAGCTGATGACATGGCGACCGCATCGTAACCGCGCGGGCCGGCGCCGTGCCGAGACCACTTAGGCAGTGTCCACAGTGGACTATCGCGACCCGGACGGCGGTGCACCGGTGACCGAGGGAGCCCCCTCGCCTCCCTCGGTCACCGGAACCGGCCCCCACGCCGTGTCGTCCGTCCAGGCACGCGTGTCGTCCGTTCAAGCACGCGTGTCGTCCGGACCGGTCAGCCGCCACCGCCGCCGGAGCTCGCCGCGATCGATGCGCTGCGGGCCGAGTTCAGCTCGCGGATCACCTTGCGCAGGGCCGGGACCGTCGCGCCCGTCTGCTCCGCCAGCGTCGCGATCCGGTCCTTGTGCGCCCGCCGTTCGCGGCGCGGCAGCACCGTGCCCAGCTCCACCGTCCCGGCCAGCGCCGTCAACGCCGCGACGTCCGACGGCACCGGCGCGTCACTCGCCAGCGCCGCCGCCACCTGCTGACGCAGCCGCTCCACCGCGGCGCGGTCGGCGACGACCGGACGGCGGCGCGGGAACAGCCCCAGCACGCGGGACGTCCGCATCGTGAGCACCCCCGCCGCGTCGAGCTGGGTTTCCAGCGACCGCAGCGTCTCGCGGGCGTCGCGGCGGACCCAGGCGCGCCACTTGCGGTGCGGGTCGGCCGCCAGCTCGGCCAGCAGGTCGTCGAGCACCAGGTGGCCGGTGCCGCCGGCGCCGGTGACCACCGGCCGCCCGTCGCCGTCGGCGACCAGGCCGCGCAGCACCAGGTCGGTCAACGCCGCGGCGCGCACCAGCAGCGCGACGCGCTCTCGGTCGGGCAGCCGGTCACGCCCGGTGTCGCAGGCCAGCAGGTAGGCCCGGGCGGGCAGGGACAACGTGCTCATCTCGCTCCTTCTCATTGCCGCTTCAGCGCGGGCCAGATCCGCGACCAGGGCGCCGTCCGCCCGTCGTACTCCCACACCAGCCCGTCGACCAGCTTCGTCTCGTGCGCGAAGTACGGCCGCAGCAGCCCCGGGTCGAACCCGGCGAACAGCACCGCGTCGGCCGACTCCGGCGGCGGGCCGAAGTACCAGTACGCCCGGTGTCCACTGTAGACGCGCTGGATGCCGTACGGCGCACCGTAGAACTCCGTCACCGCCGCGAACGGGTAGATTTCGGCGTACACCGCGGTCCGCGCCCGCGCCTCGGGCGGCAGCGCCGCGTAGGTCTGCCCGATCGCCTTCGCCAGCTCCTGCTGCGGCAGCTCCCCCTGCGCGAACGCGCTGCCGAGCGAAAACGGCCCGAAGGACGTCCGCGTCGTCGAAGCCGGCCACACCGGCAGCGCGACGAGCGTGACCACCGCCGAGAGCACGAACGCCGGCCAGGCCACGGCCTTCCACCAGCCGGCCAGGTTCCGCCGGGTCAGCTCGGTCGCCGCCGCCGCGAACGGAACGGCGTAACAGCCCATCAGGTAGTAGGACCGCCCCTGCGTCGCGACCACGGCGAGCGCCACCAGGACCAGCGCGACCCCGAGGTACCGGTACGGCCGCAGCTCCGGCGACCGCAGCAGCCGCCAGACGCCGTACAGCAGCGCCAGCACGCCGACCCCGATGCCGGCGCCGAGCAGCCCGTCGCGCACCCAGGCGCCGTACCCCGGGAACTCCGCGGCGACGACTTCACTCATGTGGGTGTACGGCCAGCCGTGCGTGGCCTGCCAGACCAGCGTCGGCACGGTGACGGCGACGGCGATCGCGGCGCCCAGCCAGAGCTTCGGGCGCCGGAGCAGCTCCCGCGGCCCGAACACCAGCGCGGCGAGCAGCACCGCGGCCCACAGCGCGGGGATCAGGAACTTCGTCTCCAGCGACACCGCCGTCACGACGCCGGCCCAGACGAGCAGGCCGTCGCGGCGGGTGCGGGTCCAGCGGACGAGCAGCCAGCCCACGACCGTCCACAGGAACGGGTCCAGCACGTAGGTCCCGATCCAGTGGCTGACGATGACGATGCTGGACGTCGCATAACACGCCGCCGCCATCGCCTGGGCCGCGCGGCCGCCGCCGAGCTCGCGGGCGATCAGCGCCGTGACGACGACCCCGGCGGCCGCGGCGAGCGTCATCGGCAGCCGCAGCACGACCAGCGAGCCCGGCGCGAGCCAGTCCATCAGCGCCGCGAGCGCCGGGATGAGCGGTGGCTGGTCGAAATACCCCCAGCTCAGGTGATTTCGACCAGCCACCAGGAAGTAGAGCTCGTCGAACCCGCCGGCGTAACGCCCGCTGGTGAGGAGCAGCGCGAGCCCGGCCAGCCCGGCGATCACCAGGACCGGGGCGCGGGCGAACGCCACCCGCGTCGCGGGTCGCGTTTGGACAGTCACCACGATGGCCTCCCTCGCTTGTGGTGGTCCCACTCCACCGGATCGGGGCCCCCGGCCGTAACCGGGCAAGGAAGGTCGTCGCGGCGACAAAAGTTGCGCACCGGCGCGGCGGTGCGCAACTTTGGTTGCGCATCCGGCGCGGCGGCTTCGGCGAGCGGCTACCGTGACCGCGTGACCAGCACCCGGAGGCCGTTGTGGCCGAGCCGCGCGGACGCCTTCTGGCTGTTCCTCGCGGCGTTCGCGTTCGCGGGGCTGAACGTCCTGCTGTACGCGCTGGGCGAGGTCACGACCGGGCCGCTCGGCCCGGCGGCCGGCCTGGTGCTGCAGGTGGCCTGCGACCTCTCGCTCGTGCTGATCTTCCGGTTCCCGCTGCAGGTGGCCTGGTCGCTGGTCGTGGTGGCGGTCGCGATGCTGGCGTCCGACCTGTTCGCGCCCGGCCTGCTGGTGGCCGCGCACCCGCTGGCCCTGACGACGGTGCCGACCATCACCCCCGTCGTGCTGACGCAGCTGGCGCGGGTGCTCGACCGGCGGACCGTGCTCTGGGTGGCCGGGGCCCTCACGCTGATCGCGGCCCGGCCGTGGGTGCCGAGCTGGAGCACGACGCCGTTCGCGGTGCTCAGCACGACGTTGCCGGCGATGCTCGGGCTGTACGGCGAGGCGCGGCGGCAGCTGCTCAAGTCGTTGCGGGACCGGGCGGAACGCGCCGAGCGCGAGCAGCACCTGCTGGCCGAGCAGGCCCGCGCGGAGGAACGGCGGCGGCTCGCGGGCGAGATGCACGACGTCGTCACGCACCGGCTGAGCCTGATGGTGCTGCACGCGGGCGCGCTCGGCGTGACGTCGGCCGAGCCGTCCGTGCGGACGGCGGCCGAGGACATCCGGCGTGAGGGCGCGCAGGCGCTGGACGAGCTGCGCGACCTGGTCGGCGTCCTGCGCAACGGCGCCGAAACCGGCGGCGCGCGGACGCTCCGCCCGGAGGAGCCGGGCGACCCGGCGCGGCTGGTCGAGGAGTCCCGCTCGGTCGGGGTGGCGACGGAGCTGGTGGTGGACGGCGACCCGGCGCAGGTGTCGCCGACGGTCGCCCGCACCGCGTACCGGCTGGTGCAGGAGGCGCTGACGAACGTCCGCAAGCACGCGCCGGGCGCGTCGGCGGCGGTCTCGCTGCGCTACCACGCGGGTGGTCTGGACGTTTCGGTGGGCAACACCGCGGCGGCCGGGCCGCCGGACCCGGCGCTGGCGGGCAGCGGTTCCGGGTCGGGCCTGGCGGCCCTGCGCCAGCGCGTCGAGCTGGTCGGCGGCCGGTTCGACGCGGGCCCCGCGCCCGGCGGCGGGTTCCGCGTCGGTGCGATACTGCCCGCCTACGTTCCGACGGCGGAAGGCACGCACAGTGATCCCGGTGCTCGTGGTCGATGACGAGCCGATGGTCTGCGCGCACCTGCGCACGATCCTGGGTTCGGCGGGCGACATCGAGGTGGTGGCCCAAGCCTCCGACGGCGCCGAAGCGGTCGAAGCGGTGGTCCGCCACCGCCCCCGCGTGGTGCTGATGGACCTGCGCATGCCGGGTGTCGACGGCCTGACGGCGATCGCGCGCATCGTCGAGCTCCCGGATCCCCCGGCGGTGGTGGCGCTGACGACGTTCGACGCGGACACGTACGTGATCCGGGCGTTGCGCGCGGGCGCGGCGGGGTTCCTGGTGAAGTCGACCCCGCCGGAGGACCTGATCGGCCTGGTCCGCGTGGCGGCGGACGGCCACACGGTGCTGTCGCCGTCGGCCGCGCGCCGGCTGGTGGCGTTGTCTTCGGACGGACGCGAGCGGTCCGATGACGCGCAGCGGCGGACGGCCGGGTTGACGGAACGCGAGCGGGATGTGCTGGCGTGCCTCGGTGAGGGACTGTCCAATGCGGACATCGCCGTGCGGTTGCATCTGGCTGAGGCGACGGTGAAGAGCTATGTGTCGCGGATGCTCGTGAAGCTGGACTGTGCGAACCGGACTCAGGCCGGGTTGCTGGCGCACGAAGCGGGGTTGGTGGCCCGCTGAGGCCGGCGCCGGGCGACCAGGCGGCTCACGCTCGCCTGGCTGATCCGGGCCTGGCCGGCCACGGTCCGCTGCGACATCCCGAGCCGGACCAGCTCGCAGATCAGCTCGTCACGCCGGCCGGCACACGCCGCCAGGCGGTCCGCGACCCGGCGCAGGCTATGCAGGCCTTCTTCCCGTGTGCGGATCACGACGGCGACGGCCGGCGTGTGCTTGCCGACCAGACGGCTCACCGTCGCCTGGTCGACCCCGGCCCGGCCGGCGACCGCCCGCTGCGGCTCGCCGTACGCGGCCAGCGCGCAGATCAGCCGGTCCCGCTCGTCGGCGAGCAGTTCCGCCTGCCGCAAGGTCACCTGAAGAGCCTGCTGCGTGGCGGCTTCCGGCCCGCTGCCGTCGAGGACGACCGAGATCGACATGAGCGCAGACGATAAGGCACGCCGCGTCAGGCCGATGCGGGAGTGTGCTCCGCGTCGTAGGCCTCACGCGACTCCTGCACCGCCGTCATGTGCTGCCTAGCCCACTGGTCCAGCACCTCGAGCGGCTCCGAAAGGTTGCGCCCCAGAGAAGTCAGCTCGTACTCGACCTTCGGCGGGATCGTCGGGTACGCCGTCCGCGTCAAGATCCCGTCGCGCACCAAGCTCCGCAACGTCTGCGTGAGCACCTTCTGCGAGATGCCGTCCACCCGCCGCCCGATTTCCGTGAACCGCAGGGGGCCGTCCTTCAGGGCTCCGACGATCAGGACCGTCCACTGGTCGCCGATGCGGTCGAGCAGCTGGCGGGTCGGGCAGTTGCGGTCGTACGGGTCCGGCCACACGGCGAGCCTCCTCACTCTCCCGGAGAGAGTAACACGCCGTTCAGGCGGTGGCGGCCATCAATGTCGTGAACAGGATCCGCAGGTGACGGCGGCCGCGCTCCCAGCGGGCCTCCAGCTCGTCCTGGTCGCGGGTGGCCCAGCTCGCGATGAGGATGCCGCGCACCACGTCCATCGCGGTGTACACCGCGTGCAGGAACTCGTGGTGCGCCGCGTGCTCCGGCAGCAGCGCCTTGCCGAACTCCACGAGGCTCGACGTCGCGATCGGCTCGACCTCGGCCATCTGACGGCGCAGCTCCGGGTCCGTGCGCGAGGCGACCCACAGCTCGACCGTCGCCGAGAACACCGGCCCCTGGTGCATCTCCCACATCAGCTGCAGCGCGTCGCCGACCGGGTCGCTGGACGCGCGCAGCCGGTCGAGCTCGGCCATCGCGACCTCGGTGCGCTTCTCCGCCAGGTGCCGGATCGCCGACGTCACCAGGTCGGCCTTCGTCGGGAAGTGGTGCACCTGCGCGCCGCGCGTGACGCCGGCGCGGTCGGCGACGCGGGTGGTCGTCGTGCCCGCGTAGCCGTACTCGACGAGGCAGTCGATCGTCGCGTCGAGCAGCCGGACGCGCATCGCCGCGCTGCGTTCCTCCTGCGTGCGGCCGGTCGATCCTCGTCGTGGCGCTGACATGCGCCTACTTTATGGGGCCACGCGCGCGTCCGTCGCGGCGACCAGCCCGGCGACCACCCGCTTGATGAACACCCCCAGGAACCGCCGGTAGAACCAGCCGGTGCCGGGGATCTTCGCGGTGAACGTCGAGTGCCAGTGGATCTCGGTGCCGCCGTCGGCCGGCGAGAGGTCCACATAGGCGACGTAGTCCCGCAGCGGCAGGCCGTGCTCAAGCGAGTACCCGAACCGCCGGCCGGGGTCCAGCGCGACGATCTTCTCGTACGAGCGCGTGCGCCCGGTGCGGAACAGCCGGACCGCGCCGAGGCCTTCCGGCTCGTCCTCCCCCTCGCTGACCAGCTCGAACGACCCGAGCGGCGACCACCCGGGCCAGCTCGCGCCGTCCCGGAGCAGGGCGTACACGGTGTCGGCGGGCGCGGACGTCCGGCCGCGCACGGAAATGCGTTGTACCATTTGGTACGTGTACCATCTGGTACATGATCGACACAAGCCCGCGCGCGAAGCTGCTCGACGCGGCGATCGACCACATCGCCCACCACGGCGGCGCGGGCAAGAGCCTGCGCGCGCTCGCGGCGGAGCTCGGCACCAGCCACCGCATGCTCATCTACCACTTCGGCTCGAAGGAAGGCCTGCTCACGGCGGTCGCGCGCGAGGTCGAGGCCCGGCAGCGGGCGGCGCTCGCCGACGCCGGCGACGGCCGTGAGTTCTGGCGGCGCCTGACCGCCGACGACCTGCGCGCCAACGAAAAGCTGTTCTTCCAGCTCTACGGCCAGGCCCTGGGCGGCACCCCCGGCACGACCGAGTTCCTCGACGGCGTCGTCGAGGACTGGCTGGGCCCGATCGAAGCCCTGCTCGCGCAGTACGGCGTCCCCGAAGCCGACCGCGCCGCCCACGCCCGGCTCGGCCTCGCCGTCGCGCGCGGGCTGCTGCTCGACCTCGTCACGACCGGCGACCGCGAGGCCGTCGACGCCGCCATGGCGCGTTTCCTGGCGACGTACGAGAAGTGATACTGGCGGCATGCGTCTGACACTGGGGTTCTTGGCCGCACTTCTCCTCACGACCGGGCTCACCCCGGTCGCGTCCGCCGCTGGAAGTGAGCCCGTCCGCGAGACGGCGTGGGTCGAAACCGGCACCGACCACGACCACGACGGCCGGCTCGACCGGGTCGCCGCCGACGTCATCCGGCCCGCCGCGCGCGGGCGCGTCCCGGTGATCCTCGACGTCAGCCCGTACTACGCGTGCTGCGGCCGCGGCAACGAGTCGCAGAAGAAGACCTACGCGCCGGACGGCACACCGCAGCAGTTCCCGCTGTTCCTCGACAACTACTTCGTGCCGCGCGGGTACGCGGTGGTGCTCGCCGACGTCGGTGGCACGAACCGCTCGTCGGGCTGCTTCGACGACGTCGAGAACGGCAACGCCGTCGTGAACTGGCTCAACGGCCGGGCGAAGGCCTTCGACGCACCCGTGGGCGGGCGTCCGGTGAAGGCGGACTGGGCCACCGGCGCCGTCGGCGCGATCGGCAAGTCCCAGGACGGCGCCACCGCGATCGGCATGGCCGCGTCCGGCATCGCGGGGCTCAAGACCGTCGTGCCGATCGAGGGCGTCGCGAACAACTACGCCCAGCTCGTCGCGAACGGCGCACCCCTGGCCACGCCGGAGAACACCGGCTCGGCGTTCACCTACAACGACCGCGCGGCCGAGCTGTGCCAGCCGTTCGAGGCGGACATCAAAGCGCGCGCGGGCACGAACGGCGACTACAACGCCTACTGGCAAAGCGTGAACTACGTGTCGCGGCCGGTTCGCGCGAGCGTGCTCGTCGCGCAGGGTTTCGGCGACAGCGCCGTCGCGCCGAACCAGTTCGCCGGCTGGTGGGACGCGCTCGGCCGCGCCGGCGTCCCGCGCAAGGCGTGGCTGAGCCAGGCCGGGCACGTCGACCCGTTCGACCTGCAGCGCGCGCAGTGGGTCGAGACCCTGGGCCGCTGGTTCGACCGCTGGCTGCTCGGGGTCCGCAACGGCGTCGAGCACGAGCCCGCCGTGCACCTCGAAACCGCGCCCGACCAGTGGACGGACGTCCGGAGCTGGCCGCCCGCGACTGTGTCGACGACGTTCCGGCCCTCGAGCGACGGGACGCTGGGCCGCCGCGGCTCCGGCACGGCGACCGTCGTCGACGACCCGGCGACCGGCCGGGAGCAGTGGGCGGCCGGCGTGTCGGCCGCGGTGTTCACCGGCGCTCCCCTGACGGCGCCGGTGCGGATCGCCGGCTCGCCGTCGGTGACCATCACCGCGTCGTCGGACAAGACCGCCGCGCGGCTCGGGGTCGCGCTCGTCGACTACGGCCCGGCCACCGTCCGGAACACCGCGAACTACGGCAGCGGGATCAGGAACCTGACCACGAAGTCGTGCTGGGGGGTGAGTTTCCCGGGCGACAGCGCGTGCTTCCTGGACACGACCACGGACCTCGCCGCCGTCGACCACCAGATCGTCGCCGCGGGCTGGGCGGACCTCGGGCACCACGCGTCGCTGCGGCACGGCGAACCGCTCGTCCCGGGCCGGGCGTACCCGATGACGTTCACGCTGACCGCGCTCGACCACGTCGTCCCGGCCGGGCACCGGCTCGGCCTGCTGCTCGGCGGAACCGACGGCCAGCTGTTCGACCCGGCGCTGCCGGCGTTGGGCGACACGCTGACGTTCGACCTCGCGCGGACGTCGCTCACCCTCGGCCTTACAAAGCCCGAACACTAGACGGACGCCCTCCGAACACCGCCGCGACAGAGTTCTCCCCGTAACCGACACGAGGAGACACGATGCGAGGATCCACCTGGACGCGGCTGGCGCTCGCGGGGTGCGGGAGCGCGGCCTGCCTGCTGGTGGCGGCGCCGCTGGCCTCCGCCCAGACCACGTCGCCGGCGCCGGTCGCGCCGATCACGCTCAGCCCGGAGGAGTCGCAGCAGGTCTGCGGCGACTGGGTGCCGAAGCTGCAGAAGAAGGCCGACAACCTGAAGAAGCGGATCAACGGCGGCGCCGAGGTCACCGGCTCGGTCGCCAACCTCAAGGCGCGGGCCGCCGACCAGCGCGCGGCCGGGCACAACGACCGCGCCACCAAGCTCGACCAGCGCGCCACCAAGCGCCAGGGCCGGGTCGGCGAGCTGGACGCCGCGAAGCAGAAGCTCGACGCCTTCGCGACCGCGCACTGCAAGCCGGCGGCGCCGGCGCCGACCAAGTGAGGGCGGCGAGGGTCGCGGCAGCGGTCGGGGCCGCCGCGCTCATCACGCTCGGCTGCTCGGCCTGCCGCGACAACCTGATGGGGCCGCCGGACTCCGGGAGCCCGGCGCCGGCGTCGTCCGAACTGAGCGGGATCGAGTCGACACTCAACGGCATCGAGTCCGACATGAACAGCGATGGCGCACCCTGACCGGCTAGCGTCTCCTCCGGACTGACGGCGGAGACGGGAGCAGGCATGGGGTCACCGGGGCGCGGCCTCGTCCTCGTGGTCGAGGACGAGGCCGCGATCGCCGAGCTGGCGGCGCTCTACCTCAAGCGCGACGGCTTCGGCGTGCACGTCGAGGCCGACGGCGGGCGGGCGCTCGACGCCGTCCGGCGGCTCAAGCCGGTGGCCGTCGTGCTCGACATCGGACTGTCCGGAATGGACGGTATCGAGATCTGCAAAGCCCTGCGTGCGGCCGGTGACTGGACCCCGGTGCTGTTCGTCACCGCGCGCGACGACGAGCTGGACCGCCTGCTGGGCCTGGAGATCGGCGCGGACGACTACCTCACCAAGCCGTTCAGCCCGCGGGAGCTGGCCGCTCGTGTCCGGACCGTGCTGCGTCGCGCGTCGGGGGCGACACCGGCCGCTTCGACGTTGACCGTCGGGGGCGCGCGGGTCGACCTCACCAGCCGCCGCGCGTGGGCGGGCGACGTCGAAGTCTCGCTGACGTCCACCGAGTTCGACCTCCTCACGCACCTGCTCCGGCACCCCGGGCAGGTGCTTTCGCGTGACCAGCTGCTGAGCGCCGTCTGGGGGTACGCCGCGGCCGCGGGCACGCGCACGGTCGACGTCCATGTCGCGCAGCTGCGGGCGAAGCTGGGCGCGTCGAGTCCGATTCGGACGGTGCGCGGCATCGGTTACGCGGCGGACCCGGCATGAGGGGAACGCTGGCCGGGCGGATCACGCTGGTGTGCCTCGCCGTCGCCGGGGTCGCGGTGATCGTGGCCGGGCTCGTCGCGGCCCGGCTGATCCGGACGACGGCGGACAACGTGCTGCAGTCGTCGCTTTCCGCGCAGGCCGACGTCGTCGCGACGCAGCTCGACGAGACCGGCATCGGGAACCGGCTGGGCGTCGGCAAGGTGGCCGACGTCGTGCGCGGGCAGGGGATTTCGGTGGTCGTGCGCCGCGCGGGCGGGCAGGCTGCCGGTGAGGGCACCGCCGTGCAGGCCGCGGGGAAGCTCGGGCTCGGCGCGGACCACTCCGGGCGCGTCACGGTCGCGGGCTCGCAGTACCTCGTCGAGACGCGCGTGGTCGGCACGCGCGGGGCGGCGTTCGCGCTGGTCCTGCCCGCGCGCAACGCCGAAGCGACCCAACGCGCCCTGGTGCGCACGATCGCGCTGGCGTTGGGCATCGGGCTGCTGGTCGCGGCGCTGGCGGGCTTCGTCTCGGGCCGGCTTTTGGGGCGTCCGCTGCGCCGGGCCGCGCTGGCCGCGGGCTCGCTGCGGGCCGGGCGGCGTGACGTCCGGGTGCCGGTGGAAGGGCCGCGCGAGGTCGCCGAGGTCGCCGGGTCGCTGAATTCGCTCGCCGATGCGCTGGCGGTGAGTGAAGCGCGGCAGCGGGATTTCCTGCTTTCGGTGTCACACGAGCTGCGGACGCCGCTGACCGCCGTGACGGGCTTCGCGGAGGCGATCGCGGACGGCGTCGCGTCGGGTGACGACGCCGTCCGGGCCGGGCAGACGATCCAGCGGGAGGCCGCGCGGCTGGAGCGGCTGGTCTCGGACCTGCTCGAGCTGGCGCGGCTGGGGGCCGACGAGTTCCGGCTGGACGTCGCGTCGCTGGACCTGGGCGCGCTGGTGCGCGACTGCGCCGAGGTCTGGCAGCTGCGGTGCGCGAGGGAGAACGTGCGGCTGTCGGTGTCGGCGGTTCCGGGCCCGGTGCCGGTGCTGGCGGACGCGCGGCGGCTGCGTCAGGTGGTCGACGGGCTGGCGGAGAACGCGCTGCGCGTCACGCCGGCCGGGGCGCCGATGGTGTTTTCGCTGACGGTGTCCGGTTCTTCGGCGTTGCTGTCGGTTCGCGACGGCGGCCCGGGCCTGGCGCCGGAGGACTACCCGGTGGCGTTCGAGCGCGGGGTGCTGAACGCGCGCTACCGCGACCGCCGTCCGGTCGGGTCGGGCATCGGGCTGGCCCTGGTCCACGGCCTGGTCACCCGGATGGGTGGGAATCTGACCGCGGGCCCGGCGCCGGAAGGCGGGGCGGCGTTCACGATCACCTTCCCGCTGGCTTCTCTCCCTCCGGGCTGAGTTGGGCCGCGCGGTCCGTCACGTCCATCACGGCCCAGTGCTCGACCACCCGGCCGTCGCGGACGCGGATCATGTCCATGCTGGTCACGGCGTAGCTGCGGCCGGTCGAGAGCTGCGTGCCGGTGCTCGTGTAGCGGTTGACCGAGAACTCGCCGTCGGCGACGTTCTGCTCGACCCGCACGCCGACGTCGCGGAAGCCGGCGAAGAACTCGCCGCCGAGCATGGCCTCCCACTTCGCGCGCCAGGCGTCGATGCCGTGGTGGTCGCCGCCCGCGCCGCCGCGGTGGTCGATCACGTGGGGGTCGATGTAGCGCAGGCCTTCGGCGACGCTCTCCGCGGTGAACGGCGTCAACGCGATCAGCCGACGGTGGACCTCGGCGGCGTCCATGCGCGCTCCTTAAGTGGGGACATCCCCGGTTAGGGTCCGGCTACGCTAACCGGGGACGTCCCCACTTGGCAAGGGAGCAGCATGACGGCACGAGCCCGCAGGTCGGACGCGCGGGACAACCAGGCACTCGTGCTCGCCGCGGCGCGAGAGGTCTTCGCCGAGGACGGGCCGGACGCGCCGCTCGACCGCATCGCCCGCCGCGCCGGCGTCGGCAACGCCACGCTGTACCGGCACTTCCCGAACCGGCGTGAGCTGGTTGTCGCCGTGTACGCCGACGAAGTCGCGGAGCTGCGAAGCCGTGCGGACCTCGAAGCCGACAACCCCGGCGAAGCGCTCTTCGCGTGGCTCGGGTTGTTCGTCGAGCATGTGCGGACCAAGCGTGATCTTGCGCTCTCGCTGGCCGGTCCGGCGGGTGAGCACGAGAGCCTGTTCGCCGGTTGGCACGCGGCGATGAACACGACCGCCGCCGCGTTGCTGGGCCGCGCCCGGACCGCCGGTGCGGTGGCGTCCGACGTGACCGAGCTGGACCTCCTCCTGCTCGCCACGGGCATCGCGTTGTCCGGCGGCGAGCCCGGCCGGTTGCTCACCCTGGTCCGCCGCGGCGTGTCGACCCCCTGATCACGCGTGTCGTCCCTCCAGACACGCGTGTCGTCCATCCAGGCACGCGAGTCGTCCGTTCCGGTACACGGGACTCGCGTGATCAGGGGCGGAACTCGCGTGATTGGGCGCGTAACTCACGTGATTGAGCGGGCATCACGTGTGATTGGAGGGGCATCACGCGTGATTGAAGGGACGACACGCGTACCTGGGTGGACGACACGGCGGGGGCCGTAGGGTCGGGGCATGGAGATGCTGCACCTGCGTTACTTCGTCGCGGTCGCCGAGGAGCTGAACTTTTCCGCCGCGGCCCGGAAGCTGCACATGGCTGCCTCTCCGCTCAGCCAGCGGATCAAGGACCTCGAGCACGAACTGGGGCAGCAGCTCTTCGACCGCAGCACCCACCACGTCACGCTCACCGCCGCCGGGGCCGCTCTTCTACCGCTCGCGCGGGACGTCCTCGAGCAGGTCGGCGCCATTCCCTGGAAACTCGCCGAGGCGACCAAACCGCAGCGCAGCACCGTTTTCCTCGGCATGCCCGCCGGGGTGCACCCCGATCTGCGGGAGCGGGTCAACGCCCTCGCCGAGCGGGTCAAAGCCCGGTACGAGCTCAAACGCTGGCCCGGCACCACCGCCGACCTCGTCCAAGGCGTCCACGACGGCAAGCTCGCGCTCACCCTGGCCCGGCTGCCGGTCACCGATCCGGCGCTGGAGCAGCTGCCGGTGATGTCGGAACGGCTCGGCGCCGTCGTCCCCGCGGACCTCTTCGCCGGGCGCGACTCGGTCAGCCTGGCCGAGCTCACCGAATTCCCGTACGTGGCCTCACCTGGGGAAATCACCCCGGCGTATTTCGACCAGCTCGACCACCAGTTGAGCGAACTGGGCGTCAAGAAACGCATTCGCCTGACGAACACCGGCTACGGCGGGACGTCCGAAATCATTTCCAGCGGCGAGGCCTTTTCCATTTCCATGCTGGACGACCGGAGCCCGATGCACGGCTACCGCCTGGACAACGTGATCGTGTTGCCGTTCAGCGACTTCCGGCCCCAGCTGGACACCGGTCTGCTGTGGCGCCGGGACCGCGACCTCCACGAGCTCGTCGAAGCCGCGAAAGACATCTTCGAAGACCTCATCACCACCTAGACAAATGGTATGACCACCGCGGTCATACCATTGTGCGTATCATGATCATTCCCTTTCGCTCCGCCCGCGCCTACGTTCGTAAGTAGAGCAACGAAGCAAGGCGCGAAAGGACGAATGATGACGGACATCACCACCGGCCCGCTGGACGGCGTGCGTGTGATCGACCTCTCGACCGTGGTCATGGGCCCGTACGCGGCCCAGATCCTGGGCGACCTCGGCGCCGACGTGATCAAGATCGAGTCGCCCGCGGACACCGTGCGGGTCGGCCAGTACCGCACCACGCCGGGCATGACCCCGCTGAACCTCAACGTCAACCGCAACAAGCGCAGCGTCGCCCTCAACCTCAAGGACGAGACCGAGCGCGAGCAGGCGCTCAAGCTGATCGACACGGCCGACGTGCTGATCACCAACATGCGCCCCGGCGCGCTGAGCCGGCTCGGCCTGAACTACGCCGACGTCGCCGAGCGCAACCCGCGCCTGGTCTACGCCCACGCGCAGGGCTTCCGCGGCGACTCCCCGCAGGCCGGCAACGCCGCCTACGACGAGACCGTGCAGGCCTCCTCCGGTCTGGTCGACGTCGCCAACCGGGCGCTCGGCGAGCCGGTCTACCTGCCGACGATCATCGGCGACAAGGTGTCGTCGCTGACCATCACCTACAGCGTGCTCGCCGCGCTGGTGCACCGCGACAAGACCGGCCAGGGCCAGCAGATCGAGATCCCGATGACCGACACGCTGCTCGCGTTCAACCTGGTCGAGCACCTCGCCGGGCACACCTACGAGCCGGCCGAGGGCCCCACCGGCTTCGCGCTGTCGATGACGAAGGGCCACGCCGCGGTCCGCACCAAGGACGGCCTCGCCTGCGTCATCCCCTACAACCCGAAGAACTTCCGCGACTTCTTCGCCGCGGCCGGCCGCCCGGACCTCGCCGACGACCCGCGGGTGAACGGCGACGCCATCGACCGCGCCGACAACGAGTGGCTGACCGGCGAGATCGCGGCGTGCGCTCCGGCGCTGACCACCGCCGAGTGGGCCGAGGTCTGCGCGAAGCACAGCATCCCGATGGCGCCGGTGCTGGAGCTGGACCGGGCGCACGAGGACGCCTACGTCCGCGACGGCCACCTGCTCGACACCGTCGAGCACCCGAGCGAGGGCACCATCCGCACGGTCGGCATCCCGGTGAAGTTCTCCGCGACGCCCGGCTCGATCCGCCGCCTGGCCCCGCTGGCCGGCCAGGACACCGCCGAAGTCCTCGCCGAATTGGTCTGAACCAGCGCATCTTTCCCTGAGAAAGTGGCGTAAGGAAAGTGTGAAGTCATGAGTGAAGTGCGTACTGAGCGGATCGGCAGCACCCTGCTGATCACGATCGACCGGCCGCAGGCCCGCAACGCGGTCAACGCCGCCGTCGCGACGCAGCTGGCCGCCGCCCTGGACGAGCTGGAAGCCGACCCGGCACTCCGGGTGGGCGTCCTGACCGGCGCCGAAAACACCTTCAGCGCCGGCATGGACCTCAAAGCCGCGCTGAAGGGCGAGTCCCCGGAGATCCCGGGACGCGGGTTCGGCGGCCTGACCGAGGCCGAGCTGGACAAACCGCTGATCGCCGCGGTCGAAGGGTTCGCCATGGGCGGCGGGTTCGAGCTCGCCCTCGGCTGCGACTTGATCGTGGCCGGCGAAGACGCGAAGTTCGGCCTCCCCGAAGTGAAGCGCGGCCTGATCGCCGCGGGTGGCGGTGTGATCCGGCTGCCGAAGCGGATCCCGCACCACCTGGCCATGGAGTTCCTGCTCACCGGCGAGCCGGTCACCGGCCGCCGCGCGGGTGAGCTGGGCCTGGTCAACCGCGTGACGCCGAACGGCGACGCCGCCGCCGTCGCGCTGCAGCTGGCCGAGAAGCTGGCGGAGAACGCGCCCCTGGCGCTCGCCGCCGTCAAGAAGATCGTGCGGGCCGCGGATCCCGCGACCACCCAGCGCGAAGAAGTCAAGAAACTGATGCAGTCCCACGACGTCCGCGAGGGCATGACCGCCTTCGCCGAGCGCCGCGCTCCGAAGTGGACAGGCGAATGAAGATCGAAGAAGTCCGACAGCACGTGACCACTCCCCTGACCGCTCCGGCGTTCGCGCCCGTGGTCCCGAGGTTCACCAACCGTGAGTACCTGAACATCGTCTACCGCACCGACGCCGACGCCCTGCGCGCCGTCGTGCCGGAGCCGCTCCAGGTCGAAGAACCGTTGGTGCGCTTCGAGGTCATGAAGATGGGCGACGTCTCCGGCTACGGCCCGTACACCGAGTCCGGCCAGGCGATCGAGGTCAGCTTCGACGGCGAACGCGGCGAGTACCTGCACGCGATGTACCTCGACAACTTCCCGGCGACGGCGTCCGGGCGCGAGGTCAGCGCCTACCCGAAGACCGTCGGCAGCCCGGATCTCTATATCGACAACGGTGTGCTCGTCGGCACGCTCGACTACGGGACGCTCCGGGTCGCGACCGCGACCATGGGCTACAAGCACCACGAGCTGGACGCCCGCGAGGCCGAACGCCAGATCACCGTCCCGACGTTCATGCTCAAGACCATCCCGGGGTACGACGGCGCCCCGCGGGTGCAGGAACTCGTCCGCACCGAGATCACCGACGTCGTGGTCAAGGAGGCCTACACCGGCCCCGCGCGGCTGCAGCTGTTCCAGCACGTCCTGGCCCCGCTGGCCGACCTGCCGGTGCTGGAGGTCGTCTCCGCGAGCCACATCCTCACCGACCTGACACTCGCTCCCGTCAAGCCGGTCTTCGACTACCTGAAGGGAGTCCGCTCATGAAGAACGCGGCAGTCATCGGCGCGGGCACCATCGGCCTGTCCTGGACGGCGCTGTTCGCCCACCACGGCCTGACCGTCCGGGTCACCGACCCCCGCCCCGACCTCGCCGACGCCGTCGCCGACGCGCTGGCGAAGTTCGCCCCGCACCTCGGCGCCACGGCCGAAGACCTGGCGAGCCGGGTCCACCTCGCCGCCGACGTCACCGAAGCCGTGCGAGACGCGGATGTCGTGCAGGAGAACGGACCCGAGAGCGTCGAGTTCAAAAAGGACTTGTTCGCGACGCTGGAGAAGGAAGCGCCGCGGCACGCGTTGCTGCTGAGCTCGTCGAGCGCCATCCCGTCCACGGCGTTCACCGCCGAGCTGGCGGACGCGAGCCGGGTCCTCATCGGACACCCGTTCAACCCGCCGCACCTGATCCCGCTGGTCGAGGTCGTCCCCGGCGAGCGCACGAGCGAGGAGTCGGTGACAAAGGCGGTCGAGTTCTACACCGCGCTCGGCCGGACGCCGGTCGTGGAGCGCAAGGAGATCCCCGGGTTCGTCGGCAACCGCCTGCAGAACGCACTGAGCCGCGAGGCGATCTACCTCGTCGAGCAGGGTGTCGTGACGCCGGAAGACCTCGACAAGGTGATCACCAGCTCGCTCGGCATCCGCTGGGCGACGGTCGGGCCGTTCCTCGGTTCGCACCTCGGGGGTGGCCCCGGCGGCTACCGGCACATGGCCGAGCACATCGGCAAGTCCATGAAGAAGATGTGGGCCGGGCTGGGCACCCCCAGCCAGAGCCCGGAAGAGCAGGAACGGCTGATCGAAGCCGTCGAAAAGGCTTACGGCTCCTCCACGTACTCGGAACTCGCCGAGACGCGCGACCGCAAGCAGCTCGCAGTACTGAACGCAGTGGAGGAGAACTGACATGGAACCGCTGAAGGACAAGCTCACCGCCGACTTCTACGACTTCGAGGCGCTGCTGCCGGACGACGAGCGCAAGCTGCTCGTCCAGGCGCGCGAGTTCATGACCCACGAGGTCAAGCCGCTGGTGAACGAGAACTGGGAAGCCGGGACCTTTCCGAAGGAACTGATCGGGATGTTCCGCGAGAGCGGCCTCGCCGGCCTGCCCTACGAGGGTTACGGCGAGCACAAGCCCGCGGTCAGCCACCTGCTCACCGGCATGATGGCCATGGAGATGAGCCGCACCGACGCGTCCGTCGCGACGTTCTTCGGTGTCCACAACGGACTGGCGATGTACTCCATCTACAGTGGAGGGAGCCAGGAGCAGCGTGACCGCTGGCTCCCGGAAATGGCGGCCATGGACAAGATCGGCGCGTTCGCGATGACCGAACCGCTCGGTGGGTCCGATGTGGCCGGTGGCATGCGCACCACGGCCAAGAAGGACGGCGACAGCTGGATCCTCAACGGCGCCAAGAAGTGGATCGGCAACGCGACCTTCGCCGACTACGTCGTGGTGTGGGCGCGCGACGTCGATGACAACCACGTCAAGGGTTTTGTCGTCGAGAAGGACATGCCGGGCTTCGTGCCGGAGAAGATCCAGGGCAAGACCGCGTTCCGGATCGTCGAGAACGCCGAGATCACCCTGACCGACGTCCGGGTGCCGGAGGCGAACCGCCTGCAGGGCATCAACTCCTTCCGTGACGTCGCGGAGATCCTGCGCGCCACCCGCGGTGGGGTCGCGTGGCAGGCGCTCGGCGTGATGATCGGCGCCTACGAAGCCGCGCTGGGCTACGCCGGCGAGCGCAAGCAGTTCGGCCGCCCGATCGCGCGGTTCCAGCTGGTGCAGGACCTGCTCGTGAAGAGCCTCGGCAACATCACCGCGTCGTGGGGCATGCTCGTGCAGCTCGCCCGCCTGCAGGACGCCGGGATCTTCAAGGACGAGCACTCGTCGCTGGCCAAGGCGTTCGTCACCTCGCGGATGCGCGAGGTCGTCGCCTGGAGCCGGGAGATCTTCGGGGGCAACGGGATCGTGCTCGGCTACGACGTCGCGCGGTTCTTCGCCGACGCCGAAGCGATCTACTCCTTCGAGGGCACGCGCGAGATGAACACCCTGATCGTCGGCAAGGCGATCACCGGGCAGAGCGCGTTCGTGTAAGAAGTCAGTTCACGCAGCCGGCGGCCGTCGAGGTCGCCGGCTGCTTGCCGCCCGGGGTGTCCGAAGTGTTCGAAGTGCCCGCGGACGGTGTCTTCGTGGTGGTCGCCGCGACCGGCTTGACCCCGCCGGGGGTGTCGTCGCCCGAAGCCTGCACCGCCGGGGTGCTGATGGCCGTGCGCACGAACTGCTGGACCTGCGCCGGGTCGACCTTCACCGCGTCGCCGTCGGACGGCGTCTGCAGCGACAGGCTCTGCACCGGGATCGTGACGAACCCGATCGCGCCCGAGGTCATCCCGCGCAGCTGCTGCGCGAAGCTCAGCACGTCCCAGCCCTTGTCCAGCACCACCGCGCCCTGCACCGCGCTGACCAGCGAGTTCAGCTTCGACACGTCGGTGAACGTGCCCGCGTTCAGCACCTTCTTGGCCATCCCGGACAGGAACGCCTGCTGCCGCGCGATCCGGTCGAGGTCACCGTTGAGCAGCCCGTGGCGCTGCCGGACGAACGCGAGCGCCTGCGCCCCGGACAGCGTCTGCGGGCCGGCCGCGAAGTCCGCGCCGGAGTAGGTGTCGTGCACCGGTTCCTTGAGGCAGACCTCGACCCCGCCGACGGCTTGGGACAGCGCGTCGAACCCCGCCAGGTTGATGGCCGCGTAGTGGTTGATCGTCAGGCCGGTGAACTTCTCGATGGTCTGGATGGTGGTCTTCGCGCCCGCCGCGTTCGCCGCGACCTCCAGCTGCGGGCCGCTCAGCCCTTGCGCGCGCAACCCGGACATCGCGGCGTTCTTGCCGCGGCTGTACGCCGAGTTGATCTTGTGCTTGCCGTAGCCGCCCGCGATGTCCACATAGGAGTCACGCGGGATCGAAACGGCCGTGGCCGCGGCGCCGCCGGCCGGGATGTGCACCACGATCATCGTGTCGGTGGTGTCGCCGCCGTCGTCCCCGCCTCCGGCGTGCAACGCGTCGAGCACGTTCTGCGGCAACGGGTTGCCGTACGCGTCGGTCCGCGCGTCGATCCCGACGAGCAGGATGTTCTGGGCGACCTTGAGCGGCTCCCCCGGAACCGTCTCGCTGCCGTCGATCTGCGCGGCGGGCGGGATGACGTCGGCGGTGACGATGCCGTTGTCCAGCTTGCTCAGCTGCGTCCACGCGTAGCCGGTGGCGGCGAGCACCAGCGTCGACACGACGCCGAGCGCGACCCGCACCCCGATGCGGCGCCCCCGCGACGACAGCAGCACGACACTTCCCCTTGCTTCCCTCTGGTGAACCTCCGGCCCCTCGTTCGAGGATCACCGCGTTAGCTGGGAATACCCTGAGAAAGTTGTCGAAAACTTGTGACGCTGCCCGATCGGCCGAGCGAGATCGAGCCGATCGGCCGCTTTCGCGACGGAAAGTACCGGCACGCACACGGATCCGTGCTGTGGCCGTGGCCACAGCCGCACCCTAGCGCGGCATCCGGCGCCAGATCGCGCGCGGCAGCAAGCGCATCCCGAAGAAGACCGGACGGAGTACACCGGGCACCCAGACGACCCCGCGGCTACGGCGCAGCGCGCCGACCGTCGCGTCGGCGACCTGGTCCGGGGTGCTCGAGAACGGCGCCGGGTCCATGCCCTCGGTCATCCGGCCGACCACGAAGCCGGGACGGACGAGGAGCAAATGGACACCTGACCCATGGAGCGCGTCGGCGAGGCCGCTCGCGAAGCCGTCCAAACCGGCCTTCGCCGAGCCGTAGACGTAGTTGGCGCGGCGCACGCGCACCCCGGCGACGGAGGAGAACACGACGAGGCTGCCGTGCCCCTGGGCGCGCAGCAGGTTCGCGGCGTGCGTCAGGATCCCTACCTGGGCGACGTAGTCCGTGTGCACGATCGCGGCGGCGTGCGCGGCGTCCTTTTCGGCCCGCTCCTGGTCGCCGAGGATCCCGAAGGCGAGCACCACGACGTCGAGCGGCCCGTGCTCGGCGGCGACCCGCTCCAGGAAGGGACCGTGCGCGGTGAGGTCGTCGGCGTCGAACTCGGTGGTCTCGACCTCGGCCGCACCGGCTTCGCGCAGGGTGGCGACCGGCCCGGCCAGGTCCGTGCCCGGCCGCGCGGCCAGCACGACCCGCCGCGCGTCGCCGGCCAGGCGCACCGCCACGGCCAGCCCGATCTCACTGCGTCCGCCGAGCACCAGCACCGTTCCGCTCACGGGAGCAGTCTTCCAGCCGGGACTGCGCTAGCGTGCCGGGGTGGGTCACGCAGCGGACTTCGAGACCGTCGTCGAGCGGCACCGGCGGGAGATCCAGGTGCACTGCTACCGGATGCTCGGCTCGCTGGGCGACGCCGAGGACCTGGCGCAGGAGACGTTCCTGCGGGCGTGGAAGGCCCGTGACGGCTTCGAGGGCCGGGCGAGCGTGCGCACCTGGCTGTACCGGATCGCGACGAACGCCTGCCTCGACGTGCTCGCCAAGCGGCCGCGGCGGGTGCTGCCCGACCAGCTGGGGCCGCCCGGGGAGCCGGCCGGGCCGATCACCGCCGCCGACCTGCCGTGGCTCGAGCCCTACCCCGACCGGCTCCTGGACGAGCCGGGGCCGGACGCCGTCGTCGTCGAGCGGGAGACCGTCGAGCTGGCCTACCTCGCGGCGCTGCAGCACCTGCCGCCGCGGCAGCGGGCGGCGCTGGTCCTGCGGGACGTGCTGGGCTGGTCGGCGAAGGAGACGGCGGAGCTGCTGGCGACGAGCGTCGCGTCGGCGAACAGCGCGCTTCAGCGGGCCCGCGCGACCCTGCGTGAACGGCTGCCCGCGCGCCGTGCCGACTGGACCGCGGGCACTCCGACGGCCGCGGAAAGCGCACTGCTCAAGAAGTTCATCGCCGCCTACGAACAGGGCGACCCCGGCGCGGTGGCCCGGCTGCTGCACGAAGACGCCGAAGCGATCATGCCGCCGTACACGCTGTGGTTCGGCAGCCGCGACTCGATCGTCCGCGCGCTGTCGCTGTCCTTGGACCCGGCGTCACCGCACTGCGTCGGGCGGTTCCGGATGCGCCCGACCCATGCCAACCGCCAGCCGGCGGTGGCCACCTACCTGCGGCGGCCCGGCGAGGACGACTTCCGGTGGTTCGGGATCAGCCTGCTCACGGTCGAGGACGGGCTGATCACCGCGATGGCCGCGTTCGAGTCGGTCCGGGCGGCGGCGTGGGGGCTGCCGGAAACCTGGGTGGACTGAGCACGATCGCCGGGGAGCCCGGGCACGAACGCGGAATGGGCGCGGTCAATACGCGAGTGCGAACGGCGTGAAAAAGCCCGGGTGGGTGACTCACTCGGAATCACCCACCCGGGCACACGACGTCCCGGAATCGATTTTCTCCGGATTCGTGTTTTTTGCTCCAGGCCGCCGGGAAGAGGTCACCGGGCGGCGGTCAAGCAGCTCGATGCCGTTGCGGCGCGCTGCGCACCAGCCGGCGGCGGTCCTCCGCGGTGGTGCCGCCGAAGACGCCGTGGTCGAGGCCGTTGTCGAGCGCGTAGCCGAGGCACTCGGCGCGCACCGGGCAGCGCGCGCACACGGCCTTCGCCTGCGCCGTCTGGCGACCACCGGGGCCGACCTCGGAGATCGGGAAGAACAGTTCCGGGTCCTCGTCCTTGCAGGCCGCGAGTTCCGCCCAGCCCGTCATCGTGGCTTCCATTTCCTTCGTTCACCTCCTTCAGCTCTTACTGTTTCCCATTGTCATGGCGCGTCAACCGACTTGACCGCGGCGGGCGCGCGAGCGAATCCGCCTGGGTCAAGGGGGTTTTGGCTTCGGTCCCCGGCTCACCCTCCGGGCAACCAAGACTGCAACACATGAGAGTACGCCTTTCTTCCCCGGATCTCGATGTTGATCACGTCACTCGATCGGCGAGATCGCGCGCCGGTGGCACCCGGCCGGGCGCCACCGGTCCGTCCCCGCCGACCGCGTCCGCCCGTGCGGACGGCGGGCCCGGCTTCCCGCACCCGGCAAGGCTTTCCGGTCCGGGCGCGGACCGAACCCGCACCAGGCCCCGGCGGAGATCTCCACCCGGCGGGCCCGCGCCGCGGCGCCTCCGTCCGGGCCGCGGCGGTGACCGGAACTGACCGTTCGCGGCCTCGCGTCCGTGGGGGTACCCAAGATCCACCGCGCCCATTCGTCACATCGCGTCACCGACCCGGAGCAGTGCATTACTCCTCTCGGGCAGTCTTGACCGGATCGTTACACGTAGCGGTCACCTCACCGCTCCTGTTCCTGTGGAGGCGAGGGGCGGTGAGGGGTCCGTGTGCGGTCACGACGAGTTCGACGCGTTCTTCCGCGCCGACTTCCCGCCGCTGGTGGCGTTCCTGTGCAAGGCCGGTTTCGAGGTCGAGACCGCGCGTGACGTCGCCGCCGAGGCGATGCTGCACGCGCTGGAGGCGTGGCCGACCCTCGAGGACCCGCGCGCCTGGGTGCGCCGGGTCGCCGGGCGGCTGCTCGACGCGGCGGGCGACCTGCGCGCGGACTGGACGCTCGCCGGCGACCCGCGGGACGACGAGAAGCTGGGCGCGCTGGTCGAGCAGCACGCCGGCCTCATCGACCTGCTCGCCTCCCTCCCCGGTCAGCAGCGGACGGTGCTGGCCTGGTCGCTCGACGGGTTCACGCCGACCCAGATCGCCGAGGCGCTGCGCATCGCGCCCGCGACCGTCCGCTCCAACCTCCGCCACGTGCGCGAACGCCTCCGGCGCCAGCGGGCCGCGGCACCCGACGAGAAGCGGGACAGGGAAAGGTGAGCACCATGCCGGCAACCGAGTACGGGGATCGGGCGATCACCGAGCTGCTGCGGGAGTCCAACACCGCGCTGCACGACTCGCTGCGCGTCGGCCTCGACGTCGAAGGCACCTTGCTGCGGGTGCGCGGCCGGGCCCTCGTCCGGGAGATCGCCGCGGCGCCGCCGCCCGAGGCGTTCCCCAGCCACTGGCGCCGCCACGACGAGCCGGTGGCCGACGCGATCGCCGGGGACGACGCCGCGACCGCCCGGCTGCTCGCCACCATCCGGCCGCTGGTCGTGCGCTACTGCCGGGCCCGCGTCGGCCGGAACGAGCGGTCCTTCGCCTCGGCGGACGACGTCGCCCAGGAGGTGTGTCTCGCCGTGCTCACCGCGCTGCCGTCCTACCGCGACCAGGGCCGCCCGTTCCTCGCCTTCGTCTACGGCATCGCCCAGCACAAGGTCGCCGACGCGCACCGCGCCGCGGCCCGCAACCGCACCGACCCGGTGCCCGAGGTCCCCGACGGCGTCAGCGAAAGCGCCGGCCCGGAGCAGCAGGCGCTGCGGTTCGAGCTGAACGAGCGGCTCGCCCGGCTGCTGGACGTGCTGCCGCCGAAGCAGCGGGAGATCGTCGTGCTCCGGGTGGTCGTCGGGCTGTCGGCGGAGGAGACGGCCGGGGCGGTCGGCTCGACACCCGGCGCCGTGCGGGTCGCCCAGCACCGCGCGCTGGCCCGGCTGCGAAGACTCCTGACCGGCGAAGAGGACTGACTCACCGCAGGTCCGCGACGCCCGGAACGACCACGCCGTACAGGTCGCCGATGGTCGCCAGCGCGCTGTGGTGCAGCTCCGTGGCCGTCACCGCCGCGACCGGGGTCGCCAGCGGCCGGGTCGCGCAGGCGGCCGCGACGACGGTCGGGCGGTTGCCGCGCAGGAACGCGCCCTCGGCGGTGAACGTGACGCACATGTTCGTCATGAAGCCGGCGATGACCACGTCCTCGTGCCCGGCGGCGTCGACCCGCTCGCCGAGCTCGGTGCCGACGAAGCCGTTCGGCGCCTTCTTGACCACGACCGCCTCGCCGTCGACCGGGGCGACGTCCGGGTGGATGGCGCCGATCTCGGCCCGCACGTCGTACGGCGTGCCTTCGCCGCCGTCGTTGACGACGTGGACCACCGTCGTCCCGGCGGCTCTGGCCGCGGCGAGCAGCTCCTTGGCCGCGGCCAGCGCGGGCCGCCACCCGTCGAGCTCCATCACGCCGCGCGTGTAGGTGTTCTGGTAGTCGACCAGGATCAGCGTCGAGCCGGCCAGTGCGGCCGGAGTCCCGTCGAGCCCGGAGAGCTCGCGCAACGTCGTCCTCGCCATGTTCGGTGTCCTTTCGTTGGCACTGCCCGGTTTCTCCGGGCGCCACCGACGCTAAGCTCGGCGGTGCGTGTCGGCAATGACACGCTTGACGCAGAAACCGACATCGACGGAACGGACCCCGATGGAGCACCCCGAGCGGCTGGTCGTGGTCGTCCTCTTCGACCGGGTCGACCTCCTCGACGTGACGGGCCCGGCCGAGGTCTTCTCGCTGCTGCAACGGGAGCTCGACCGGCCGTCGGGCTACCGCGTGCTCCTCGCCGCCGAGACGCCGGACCCGGTGACCACCTCCGCCGGGGTGCGCGTCCTGCCGGACGTCACCTTCGGCGAGCTGGCCGGCACGCCGATCGACAGCCTGGTCGTGCCGGGCGCGGTGACCGTCGGGGAGAACCGGGAGATCGTCGCCCGGTGCGACCCGGCCGTGGTCGAGACCGTGCGCCGGCTGGCCGGCCAGGCCCGCCGGGTGGCGTCCGTCTGCGTCGGGGCGCACCTGCTGGCGGCGGCCGGGCTGCTCGACGGCAAGCGCGCCACGACCCACTGGTCCACCGCTCGCCAGCTCGCCGCGGAGCACCCCGGCATCACCGTGGACGCCGACCCGATCTTCATCCGCGACGGCAGCGTGTGGACCGGGGCCGGGCTGAGCGCCTGCCTGGACCTCGCCCTGGCCCTGGTCGCGGACGACTTCGGCGCCGGGCCGGCGGCCCGTGTCGCCCGCCAGCTCGTCATGTTCCTCCGGCGGCCGGGTGGGCAGAGCCAGTTCAGCGTCGGCGTCGAACCGGCGTCCGCGACCCGGCGCGTCGACGACCTGCGCCAGCACATCGCCGCCCACCTCGCCGACGCGCTGACCGTGACCGACCTGGCCGCCCGGGCGCACCTGACCGACCGGCAGCTCACCCGGGTGTTCAAGGCCGAGCTGGGCATGACGCCCGCCGCCTACGTCGAGCACGCGCGGGTCGAGGCGGCCCGGCAGCGGCTGGAAACCACCGACGACTCGCTCTCGCGCGTCGCCGCCACCTGCGGTTTCGGCACGGTTTCCACCCTGACCCGGGCCTTCCGCCGGACGGTGAACACCACGCCGGGCGAGTACCGCGAGCGGTTCCGCGTCGTGGCCTAGCGGCGGACGCTGTCCAGCACGAACTCCTCCAGCGCGGCCGCCGGTCCCTCCCGGGATTCGCGGGACAGCAGCATGAACTCGATCTCGCCGGGCTCGGGCAGGCCGTCGAGCTCGACGAGGTCGGCCGGGACGAGGCTGCGCGCGTGCAGCGTGACCCCCAGCCCGGCGGCCGCCGCGGCCCGCAGGCCGGTGAGGCTCGACGTCTGGCACGCGGCCCGCCACTCCAGCCCGGCGCGTTCGAGGCACTCAACGGCGAGCTGCCGCGTGATCGACGGCATCGGGTACTGCACCAGCGGCACCGGCTGGCCGGGCTCGAGCACCGTCGCCGCCGACCCGATCCAGACCAGCGGCTCCCGCCACAGCAGCCGGCCGTGGTGCGCGCCCGGGCGACGCTTGCCCAGCACCAGGTCCAGCTGCCCGGCCCGCAGCCGCTGCGCGAGGACGTCCGAAAGCTCGACGGTCAGCTCGACGTCGACCAGCGGATGACTGCGGCGCAGCCGGTGCAGGATCTCCGGCAGCTCGCCGAGCGCGAAGTCTTCCGAGACGCCGAAACGCACCCGGCCGCGCAGCTCGGCGCCGCGGAAGTGCCGCTCCGCGCGCTCTTCGGTGTCGACGATCGTCTGCGCGAACCCCAGCATCGCCTGCCCGCGCGCGGTGAGCTCGACGGTGTGGGTGTCGCGGGCGAAGAGCAGCCCGCCCGAGTCGCGTTCGAGCCGGCGGACGTGCTGGCTGACGGTCGGCTGCCCGACCCCCAGCCGCCGCGCGGCCGCGGTGAAGCTGCGCGTCTCGGCGACGGCGAGGAACGAACGGCACAGCCGGGGGTCGAGCACCCGGCCACTCTATCGCGATCGCCGATAACAGTCAGTCCGGTCATCGGGGTTCACAATGAACGCGGGGTTGCCGAGAATAGCCGTGAGAGGAGATCCATGCCCCGGTTACGTCTCGACCCGTTCATCGTCGCCATCCTCGCCACCGTCGGCGTCGCGACCCTCCTGCCCGCGTCGGGCGTGGTGGCCGACGGCTTCGGCACCGCCACCACGATCGCCGTCGGGCTGCTGTTCTTCCTGTACGGCGCCCGGCTTTCGACGCAGGAAGCCGTGGAGGGGCTGCGGCACTGGCGGCTGCACGCGGTGGTGCTCGCCGCGACCTTCGTGCTGTTCCCGCTGCTCGGCCTGGCGCTGTTCCTGCTGCCGTCGTCGGTGCTGCCGCCCGCGCTGGCCGCCGGGGTCCTGTTCCTGACGGTGCTGCCCTCGACCGTGCAGTCGTCGATCGCGTTCACCTCGATCGCGCGCGGCAACGTCGCGGCCGCCATCTGCAGCGCGTCGCTGTCCAACCTGGCCGGGGTCGTGCTGACACCGCTGCTGGTGGCACTGCTGCTGTCCGGTGACGGCGCGGGGGTCGACGGCTCGGCCGTGCTCGGGATCGTGCTGCAGCTGCTGGCGCCGTTCGTGGCCGGGCAGCTGGCGCGCCGCTGGATCGGCGGCTGGATCACCCGCAACTCGGGCCCGCTCAAGCTGTTCGACCGCGGCTCGATCCTCCTGGTCGTCTACACGGCGTTCAGCGCGGGCATGACCGAGGGCATCTGGCACCGCCTCGACGTCGGCCACCTGCTGGTGCTCGTGCTGGTCTGCGGCGTGCTCCTGGCGGCGGTGCTCGCCGCGACCGGCTGGGGCGCGCGCCTGCTGGGTTTCGCCCGCGCCGACCGGATCACGATCGTGTTCTGCGGGTCGAAGAAGAGCCTGGCCAGCGGCCTCCCGATGGCGACGGTGCTGTTCGGGCACGCGCAGGTGGGCCTGATCGTGCTGCCGTTGATGTTGTTCCACCAGATCCAGCTGATCGTCTGCGCGACGCTGGCCCGGCGGTACGCCGATGCCGCGGTGGAGGAGCTCGTGCCCGCCTGACGTGAACGGTCCACTGTGGACGGCGTAACGGCGCGCGTCGGCGGGGCGACTCCGGGGGCCTAGGGAGGGATCGTCATGACACGAACCGTGATTGCGGCCTTGGCCGGCGCCCTGGTGGTGACGGCGGGCGCGGTGGTCTTCGCCGGCGCGTCGGCCGCCGTGGGGCCGACGCCCGCGCCGGTCGTCCAAGCGGCGCAGGCCACCTGCACGACCGACGGTGGCGGCTTCTGCACCGTCACGCACAGCCTCGGCAAGGTGCCGGAGGCGGTGGTCGTCTCGGCGAACACGCCGAGCCCGTTCAACGCGTTCGTGCTCAACACGGTGCAGGGCTCCTACACCGCGAGCACGTTCCAGGTGCGGGCGATGTTCACCCAGACCACGCCGAAGACCTTCGGCCAGATCTGGTTCACCTACGCGGCTTACGGCGCGGCTGCGGCACCGCCCACCACAACACCAACGACTGCGACGACGCCCACCACACCAGCCACGACGCCCACGACCCCAGCGCCGTGAACCGCGGAATCCGCCGTCTTCGTCTTGCCTACCAACGCTTTCCGCGCGGCCTCGGCGACGGCTTGTCCCGCAGTTCGTCGGCAAAAATGGCGTCGACGCGCGAGTTCGCCCGGGACAGCACTCGCGCGGCGGCGCGGACCACGTACCCGGCCGCGACCACGAAGAGCAGCGCCAAGCCGATCACCGCGGAGTTCGCCACGAGCGCCTCCCGGTACTGGTGCGCGAGGTACCCCAGGCCCGCCCCCGCGGTGAGCGCGTCGAGCAGCGCGAGCCGGATCATCCGGTGGTCGGGCAGCACGGCCCGGTGTGCACTGGCCAAAGGTCAGCCCTCCCGCCGTTCCGGTCAGCGGTGACGCCCTTGCAACCTAGACGAGCCTCCCCCGGTCGGCAGCCGTTTCAACCTGTTTGGCCTACCGGATCTCCCCGGATGGCCGCTGTGATAACTTGAAGCGAACTGAGTCTTCTTTGCGCATGCAAATCCCCGTGCCGCCTGCGCGCCGGGGCCAGGGGGCGGTAGCTCAGTTGGTTAGAGCAGGGGACTCATAATCCCTTGGCCGCGGGTTCGAGCCCCGCCCGCCCCACCCACTCCTGCTCGAGCCGAGCGCCCCTTGTCCTCAAAGGACCCGGTCGTACACCGCGGCCGTCTCCCCCAGCTCGCCGGTCTCGTGGTGGGCGAGCCGCCACTTCGACGCGGGCACGCCGTCGTCGAACAGCCGTGGCCCGCCGCCGGTGATCTCCGGGCAGACCAGCAAGTACAGCCGGTCGAGCAGGTCCGCCGCGAGCAGCGCCTTGATCACGCTCACGCTGCTGTTGACGAGGATGTCGCCCGATCCCGACGCCTTGAGCTCGGTGACGACGTCCGCGGCCGGGGCGTTCACCAGGCGCGTGCGCTCCCACGGCGCCTCGGTCAACGTCGTCGAGAAGACGACCTTCTCCGTGTCCACCAGCCACTTCGCGTACCCGCGGTCGCGCGGGTCGGCGGTCTCGTCCGCGGCGACCGTGGGCCAGAAACCCAGGAAACCCTCGGCGTTGCGCCGGCCGAGTACCGCCGTCGTCGCGCCTTCCCAGATGCGCGTGAGCTGGCCTCGCGCGACCTCCGTGGTCGCGTACGGGAGGATCGCGCCCAGGTCGCCCGGTCCGCCGGGGCCGGTGTAGCGGCCGTCGAGGGTGATGCTCAGGTTGGCGGTCACTCTGCGGTCGGTCACGGTGATCAGTCCTTTCCCGGGGTGAGCACATCGGTGAGGCGGTCGAGCACCTGACCCCAGCCGCTCTTGATGCCGGCGATCGCGGGGACGGCTTCGACGGTCGTCGCGGTGACGCGCAGGCCGAGCCGCAACCGCGTGCCCTCCGGTGCGGCGGCGAGCTCGAGGTCGTAGTGGCCGGTGAACGACGCTTCGCCGGCCACCGCGAGGGTGAACACGAGCCGCCCCGGCGCTTCGGCGAGGCTGACCCGGCCTTCGGAGCGGTAGACGCCGTCGGCGTCCCGGTAGTCGAGCACGGCCCGCCCGCCCGCTCGCGGTTCGAGCGCGCACGCGGTGATCGTCATGGACGGCGGCGCCCACCAGGACGCCAGCAGGTCCGCGTCGGTCCAGTGCCGCCAGACGACGTCGCGGGGCGCGGCCAGCAGCCGCTCGAAAGCGAACGTGCGCCCGTCCGCCCACCCGTCGCGATCCGCGGTCTCCCGCTCGATCGCGGCGCGGTACCGCGCGACGACGTCCCGCTCACCCTCGTGCGCCTCGGTGGTTTCGGCCAGCTCCCGCAGCCGGCCCGCGAGCGCCGCCAGCGGTTGCGCTTCGAGCGCGTAGACCCGGCGCTGCCCGAGCGGGAAGACGGCGACGAGCCCGGCGCGGGCCAGGGTCTGGAGGTGCTTGGTGGTCTGCGGCTGGCGCAGCCCGGTCAGCTCGGCCAGCTCCCCCACCGACCGGGGACGTTCGGCAAGGAGCTCGACGATGCGCCACCGAGCTGCGTCCCCCAAGGCTGCCGCGATCTGCTCCATGTCCCGAAGTATTCATCGAGCAGAATATTCAAGTCAAGGAATATCTTCGTTCAGCCACCGCAGCCCGTACGCGTACCCGAGCTGGGGCGCGGCGAAGTCCTGCGCCACCTCGTGGGCGCCGTCGAGGAGCAGCGTCTCGCCCGGCTCGGGCGGGTCGGTGAGCACCGAAGGCGGCACCCGGTCCAGCCGCCAGACCGCGCGCGGCGGCCGATGCGGGTCGAAGCGGACGCGCACGGTGAACGACTCGCAGGTCACCAGGGGCACGAACGTGTAGGACGGCCGGATCGGGCGGCCGTCCCGGATCCGGTACACCAGCGAATACGTGTGGCTGTCCCCGCGGGACAGCGGCCGCGGCAGGTCGAGCAGCAGGCGGAAGTGGCGCCGGCCCTCCCGGTTCGCCTCGCTGATCCGGACGCCGTGCTGGGCGTCGGCGTCGACCCGGCGCTCGCCGTCCCGGCCATCCTCGATGCGGGGCACGGTGAACTGCGCGGAGATCCGGCTCAGGCCGTCGCGGGTCGCGACGATCAGCCGTTCCTCGATCAGCTCCGGCTCGTCGGTGTCCAGCCGCACGAGGGCCTTGAGCTGCTTGACGAACCAGCCCCGGTCCGGGTCGGGCGCACCCTCGCCGGGGTGGGCGCCGGCCTCGATCTCGGCGGCGAGCCGGGCGAACGCGCGGTCGATCCGGCGCCGGGCCGTGCGTTCGGAGACCCGCAGCCGGTCGGCCAGGACGCCGACCCGGGCGCTGAGCAGGGCGTGCTGCGCGCCGGGGGCGATGCCGAGCGCGACGTTGACCGCGAGCCGGTCGTCGGCCGGGAACTCGGCGATCGCGGCCGCGATCGCCTCCCGCACGACGCGTCGCGCCTCGCGGTCGTTCGCCGTCCGGTGGACCTCACACCAGCCGGAGACGAGCGGCCCGAGCCTCGTGCGCAGCCGTTCGGCTTCCAGCCCCCAGCCCCGGCGCAGCCTGGTGAGCTCCCGGAGCAGACCGTCCTCGTGTGCCATGGGAACCCGATTGTGGCACGCGGACCGCGGCGCGATCGGCGGTGCCGGCTGCGCTGATCAGGTGATTCGCCGGTGGCCAGTGGTTGGCCAGTCCGGCGTGCATTCGGCCTGCCGCGGGCCTTTTCCGGTTCTCCCGCTGACCGACCATTTTCCGGTCGACGACATCGGGGAGGACCGTTGCTCGACAGTACCCACCCGGCGATCGGGCCGGCCGACGTCGCGGGGCTGCGCCGGCTGGCCCGCGACGGCCGGCTCGCGGGCTCCGCTTCGGCCGCCCCTCCCGGCGACCTGGCGCGGCTGCGCGGCGCCGTCTACACCCTGGCCTGGCCACTGGTCTTCACGCGGATCACCAAGCCGCTGGAGCGGCAGCGCCGGCACCCGGACTGCGCCCGCGGGCTCCGCTGGCTGCGGCCGGACTGCCTCGACCGCTTCCACGACGACGTCGAAGCGGTGGTGGAGCACGCGCTGCGGCGCGCGGTCGACCCGATCGAGAACCTCGAAGGCTGGCTGGCCACCCGCCTGAGCCCGGCCGCGGTCGACGCCCACCGGCGGCGGCGCGGCGAAATCGGGGCGCTGCAACGACCTCGGCTCCCGGGCTGGCTGGGCGAAGCCCTCGGCGGGGACCGCTGGCTGTGCGACCTGGCCGTCCAGATCCTGACGTGGGTGGGCGTGCCGGCGACGGCGGGCGCGGAGCTGTGGCCCCTGGACGGCTGGGCGGCCCGGCGCGCGGAGCTCACCGGCGCGTCGCCGGCCGGCCGGGACACACGCGACACGCTCGACCGTGAGGTCCGGCGGGTGCTGGCGGCGATGCGGACGCGCCCGAAGTGGTACGCGGCGCACGTCGAGCAGCCGCTCGGGCACAAGCAGGCCCCGGTCGCCCCGGCTCCGGCGGACAGCCCGGTGGACCTGCCCGCGCTGGAGCTGGTCCGCCCGCACGAGGTCGAAGACGCCCGCCTGGCCGGACTGGCGGAGCAGGCCCTGCAGGCGATCGAGACCCGCCTCGACCGCGGCGACGACCCGGCGCTCGCGGTCACCTCGGTGGTCCGCCTGCTGTTCGGCGACCGGCCGGACGTGGTGGCGCAGCGGGGATCGGCGCGGGACGACTGGGTGAGCGCGGCACTGGCGGACCCGGCACGGCTCGAGCAGATCGTGGCGACAGTCCTGGCGGTGCTCGACCGCTGAGCCGGCACTTTCCCTGGGAAAGATGCGCCCAAGGGGCCTTCGGACGCATCTTTCCCAGGGAAAGTGACGCCCTCGGGGCGCGCGGACGCATCTTTCCCAGGGAAAGTGACGCCCTCGGGGCGCGCGGGCGCAGCTTTCACGGCGAAAGTGACGGCTCGCCGGGGCCGTCTTCCGCCACCGCGCGGCGACGCGCCTCGAACACCTCCGCCAGCACCGCCGCGGGGCAGCCCGCGAGCCGCGCGCGGGTCCACGCCGCCGTCAACTCCGTCTGCAGCAACGCACCCAGCGCCGTCCGGGCGCCGTCCGTGAGTCTCGCGAGCGGGGCCGGTGGTTCGGTCACCCCGGCCTCCTCTCGCCTACGCCGGCTTCGCCCGGCCCAGCCATCTCCTGACGGACACGCTCAGCGCCACCACGGCGGTGGCGGCGCCGGCAGCCGCAGCGGGCACCCGGTGTGGCCGCCCCGCCAGCAGTCGGCGAGCCAGTGGGTCAGCGCGACCGGGCCCAGGAGGCTGTCCTCCCACACCGGGGTCAGCTCGCCGGCCTTGCGCAGCACCGATTCGGCGGTGCCGCAGAACACCACGATCGCGGCGACCGCGGCGTCGGCCCGGGCGGCAGGCCAGGCGACCGCGGCTCCGGGCAGCCGGGCCGGGATGGCCAGGCCGGTGCCGACGGTCCAGTCGCGCGCCAGCTGCACCGCGAGGTCGAACTCGACGGCTTCGGCGTGGCGCTGCCGGACCTGCCAGCGCGGGGAGACCGCGGCGGCGTGCAACCCGGCCAGCCGGGCGGCGACCAGGCCGTCCCACACCGCGCGGAGCACCGCCCGCGTATCGGCCGGGGGCAGCCCGGCGAGGTCGTGGGTGACGGCGCCGAGCCAGGCGCACGGGTCCTTGACATGACGATCAACGGTGACGGTCACGGCAGCCAGTCTCGCACCTGAACACAGCTCCGGCAGCAAGATGATCATGGTTCGCGGCAGGACCACCCGGTCGGTGGCGAACCGATGAGCGGCGTCGTCATTCCTTCGGGCACTGCGGGTGACCGAACCGTCACCACTGTGCCATCATGTCGGCGCTCAGTGCCGAGCACGTCCGCCCGACCGTCACCCGTGAAAGGCCGTCACCGCAGTGATCAAGATCAGCAAGAGCCGGGCCGGCACCCAGCGCGTCACCTTCAGCCTGCCCGCCGGAGCCCCGCCCGGACGGGTGAGCGTCGTCGGGTCGTTCAACGACTGGACGCCCGGGCGCCACCACCTCACCCCGCGCTCCAACGGCCGCCGCTCGGCGTCGGTCGACGTCGTGCCGGGCACCGTGCTGCAGTTCCGCTACCTCGGCGAGAACGGCTTCTGGTTCGACGACCCCGACCTGCCCGACCGCGCCGACGGCAACTGCGTCTGCTCGACGAACTGACCGCGCTCAGGAGCGGCGGCGGGGCTTCCCGCGCTTCGCCGGACCGCCGCCGCTTCGCCGGACAGGCTTCTTCGCGACCGGCTTCCGCTCCGGGCGCTTGCGTTCCGCCGGCGCCTGCGAGCGGCCGCGCGTGCTGTTGACCGTGCGGCCGCGGACGACGCCGATGAACTCCTCCATCAGGTCCGACGTCTCCTCCTCGAGCCACGACAACGCGACGCTCGACTGCGGCGCGTCCCCGACCGGCCGGTAGGTGAGGTCACGGCGGTGGTGCAGCCGGGCGAGCGACTGCGGGACGAACAGCACCCCGACGCCGGCCGCCACCAGCTCGATCGCGTCCGCCGTCGTCGCCGGGCGCTCGAGCGCCGGGCGGCCCGGCAGCTCGGACCACTCGAGCGTGTCGTCCAGCGGGTGCAGCACGACGTCGTCCGCCAGGTCCACGATGGACACTTCGTCGGCCGCGGCGGCCAGGTGGTCCTTGGGCACCACGACGACCGTCGTCTCGGTGTAGAGCGGGATGGCGTGCAGGCCGTCGCGGTCGATCGGCGAGCGCAGCAGCGCCGCGTCCGCGCCGCGCTCGCGCAGCAGCCCCGTCGCGTCCGCCGCGGCGACCGGCACGAGGACCAGCGGGACCGCCGGCATCCGCTCGCCCCAGGTCCGCACCCACTTGGCGGGGGTCGCTCCCGGGACGTAGCCGAGCTTGAAGGAGACGGGGTCGGTCACCGGGTCAGATTACCGGGGGTGACGCTGGCTACCCTGGACGGCATGACGTCGCACAAGACCACCCAGACCATGAAGGCCGCGACGGCGGCGAAGAAACTGGGTGTGTACCTCGAAGCCACGCCCGCCGAGTTCCAGGAGGGCGTCGTCTCGCGCGACGAGCTGAACGCGTTGCAGACCGACCCGCCCGAGTGGCTGCGGGAGCTGCGCCGCACCGGCCCGCACCCGCGGCAGGTGGTCGCGGCGAAGCTGGGCGTCTCCATCGGCGGCCTCACCCGCGGCGGCATCACCGACCCGCTCACCACCGAGCAGATCGAAGCGCTGAAGACCGAAAGCCCCGAGTGGCTGGTGCGCGAGCGCGCCACCCAGGCCGAGGTGCGCAAGGAAGCCGCGCGGGTCAAGGAAGAAAAGCACTGAGCGTGGACACCTCGGCCGGGCGGGCCGCGCGCCTCGACGCCGAAGACGGGCTCGCCGGATTCCGGGAGCGGTTCGTGCCGATCACCGACCCCGGGGTGGTCGCCTACCTCGACGGCAACTCGCTGGGCCGCCCGCTGCGCGCCACCGCCGAGCGGCTGCAGGAGGTCGTCGGGCAGGAGTGGGGCGCGCGGCTCATCCGGTCGTGGGAAGAACAGTGGCTCGCGCTGCCCGAGCAGCTCGGTGACGAGCTGGGCCGCGTCGCGCTCGGCGCCGCGCCCGGGCAGACGATCGTCGCCGACTCGACGTCGGTGTGCCTCTACAAGGTGCTTCGGGCGGCGGTGGCGCTGCGGCCGGACCGCGACGAGATCGTCACCGACACCGCGAACTTCCCGACCGACCGGTTCCTCGTCGAGAGTGTCGCCGCCGAATTGGACCGCACGGTGCGGTGGATCGACACCGCCGACGTGCGCCCCGAAGACGTCGCGGCGGTCACCGGGCCGCGGACCGCCGCCGTCGTGCTGTCCCATGTGGACTACCGGTCGGCGGCGATCGCCGACCTCGCGGGCATCACGCGGCTGGCGCACGACCGCGGCGCCCTCACCGTCTGGGACCTCTGCCACAGCGTCGGCTCGATCCCGGTCGCGCTGGACGCCGACGGCGCCGACTTCGCCGTCGGCTGCACGTACAAGTTCCTCAACGCCGGCCCCGGCGCGCCCGCTTTCCTCTACGTGAACTCCCGCCACCACGCGGAGTTCGGGCAGCCGATCACCGGCTGGATGGGCGCGGCGGACACCTTCGGCATGGCCGAGCGCTACGTGCCCGCGCCCGGCATCCGCCGCGCGCTGTCCGGCACCCCGCCGGTGCTCGGCATGATCGGCGTCCAAGAAGGGGTCGCGCTCCTGGCCGAAGCCGGCATCGAACGCGTGCGGGCCAAGGCCGTCGAGCTCGGCCGCTGGGTGCTCGACCTCGCCGACGCGTGGCTCGTCCCCCTCGGCTTCACGGTGGCCTCGCCGCGCGAGGACGCCCGCCGCGGCGGGCACGTCACCTTGCGGCACCCGGACGCCGAACGGCTTTCCCAGGTCCTCATCGAGAACGGCGTCCTGATCGACTTCCGCCGTCCCGACGGCATCCGCGTCGGGCTCAGCCCGCTGACCACCGGGTTCACCGAGGTCCGCCAGGCGATGGCGCGCATCCGGGAGCTCGCCGCCTGATCCGGCTGGGCGCCACCGGAGCGTTCTCGATCGCCAGATAGTAGCCATGTACTTAGTAGCCATGTACTGTATCTGGCATGAGCACTCCGGGACACCTCGTCTGGCGGCTGTCGATGAAGTGGCGGGCGGCCGTCGACCGCGCCCTCGCCCCGATCGGCCTGACGCACGCCCAGTACGTCTTCCTGGCCTCGCTCTCCGGGCTGGAGCGCGCCGGAACCAGCCCGAGCCAACGGGAACTGGCCGACCACACCGGACTGGAAGCGCTCTACGTCTCGAAGCTCGCGCGCACCCTCGACACCGACGGCCTGGTCGACCGCACCCGCGACCCCGCCGACACCCGCACCATCCGGCTGGCCCTCACCGCGCGCGGCCGCGAGGTCGTCGAGCCGGCGATCACGACCGTGGCCGAGCTGCTCGACCGGCTCCTCGCGCCGCTCGGCGGCCGGGACGGCGACCGCACCGCGGCCCTGACCCGCGAGCTCACCGTCCTCCTCGACACCCCACTGGAACCCTGAAGGGACAAGCCATGACCCTGTACCACGAAGAATCCGGCGCCGGCACGCCGATCGTCTTCCTGCACGGCAACCCCGGTTCGTCTCACGGCTGGCGCCACGTCCGCCCGCACGTCGGCGGCGGCCGGCTGCTCGCGCCCGACCTCATCGGCATGGGCCGCTCCCCGAAGCCCGACCTCGGCTACGGCTTCGACGACCACGCCCGGCACCTCGACGCCTGGTTCGACGAGCTCGGCCTGGACGACGTCGTCCTCGTCGGGCACGACTGGGGCGGCGCGCTCGCCTTCGACCACGCCGCACGGCATCCCGGCCGGGTGCGCGGGATCGCGTTCTTCGAGACCATCGTGAAGCCGATGGCCTGGGACGACCTGACCCCGCAGGCGGCGGAGCGGTCGCGGAAGATCCGCACGCCGGGGGTCGGCGAGGACATGGTGCTGAGGCAGGATCTTTTCGTCCGGCAGGCGTTCACCGGCGGTGTCCGCACGCCGGTCGGCGACGACGACCTGGCCGCCTACCTCGCGCCGTTCCCCACTCCCGAGAGCCGCCGGCCGGTGCTCGCCTGGGCCCGGCAGCTGCCGCTCGGCGGTGAGCCGGCCGGGCTCGTCTCGCGCATCGAGGCCTACGACGAGTGGCTGGCCACCAGCACCGACGTCCCGAAGCTGCTCATGACGTTCGAAGGATCCCCGACGCTGCTCATCGGCGAGGCGATGACGCGGTGGTGCGAAGCGAACATCGCGACGCTGGACGTCGTCGCGTGCGGGGAAGCCGGGCACCACGCGCAGGAGGACCGGCCGAAGGAGATCGGCACCGAGATCTCCGCGTGGCTGGACCGCCACGGACTCCGCTGAGCCGTCAGGTGTGGCGCAGCGGCGGGACGACGTCGGCGCCGAGGACGCGGGCCGCCACCCACGCCAGCCCGTCCGCCGTGCGCGCCGGCGTGTCCGACGGCTGCACGACGTGGCTGAGCACCGCGCGGACGACCAGGTCGATCACCACGGCGACCTGCTCGTCCGAGAGCGCCGGCCGGTAGGCCAGCACGCGCACGGTCAGCATCGCCTTCGCCCGCGCGAGCAGCGTGCCGGCCTGGGTGGTCAGCAGCGGCAGGAGCTCGCTGGCCGCGCCGTGCGACGCGGAGGCGATCGCGCGCAGCAGGACGTTGTCCTCGGCCAGCTCCAGGACCGCGCGGACGGCGTCGTACATCGCCTCGACGAGGTCGGTCTCGTGGCGGTCGAAGGCCGCGTCGACCACCGAGAGGAAGCGCCCGAGCTCGTGCGAGACCATCGCTTCGGCGAGCGCGGCCTTGGAGCCGATCTCGTTGTAGACGGTCTGGCGGCTGACGCCGACCAGCTCCGCCAGCCGGGCCATCGTGACCGCCGGCCAGCCCGACCGCGCGGTCAGCTCGATCGCCGCGGTGATGATCGGCTGCCGGTGCTGTCCGCCCTCGGGCGCGAATCCCGTACTCATCGTCGTCTGTCAGTCCCGCAGTTTCAGGGCCAGCACCGGGCAGGAGCTGACGGCGGAGGAGACCTCCTGGCGGCGGTCCTCCCCGGGCTGTTCGTCGAGCAGCACGACGAGGCCTTCGTCGCCCACCTCGAAGAAGTCCGGGGACAGCGACTCGCACATGCCCGCGCCGATGCAGTGGTCGAGGTCCGCTTCGATCCGCATCACGCACCCACCCGGCCCGGCGCGACGAAGTCGACCTTCTCGCGCACCCCGCAGTCCGGGCAGCACCAGGAGTCCGGGATCGCCGACCACGGCGTGCCGGCCGGGAAGCCTTCGCGCGGGTCGCCGCGGCGCTCGTCGTAGACGTACCCGCAGCCCGGGCACATCCCGCCTTCCGTGGCGTCACCACGGGTGTCGGTGAGCTCCGGGGCGGCCGCCGTGACGCGGGTTCCGTAACGGGCCAGGATCTTGTCCCGTTTGGACGGTTGGATGTTGGCGCGCGAGAGGTCGCCGTCGAAGTGCGCGAGCACCCGCGGGTCCATCACCTTGCGCCACACCGGCGGGACGAGCGCCAGCACGATCATCCCGGCGTACCCGGTGGGCAGCACCGGCGACTCCTCGAAGTCGCGCAGCGTCTGGTAGCGCCGGGTCGGGTTCGCGTGATGGTCGCTGTGCCGCTGCAGGTGGTAGAGCAGGACGTTCGTGGCGATGTTGTTGGAGTTCCAGCTGTGGTGGGGCGCCACCCGCTCGTAGCGCCGCTTGCCGGGGCCGCCGACCCGCCGGCGCAGCATCCCGTAGTGCTCCATGTAGTTGACCACCTCCAGCAGCGAAAACCCGATGACGGCCTGGATCACCAAGTATGGCAGCACCCCCACGCCGAGCCAGACGACCATCGCGGCCCACAGCACCGCCGACATCAGCCAGGCGTTGACGACGTCGTTGCCGAGCCGGTACGGGTGCCGGTCGCGCCGCGCGTAGCGCTTGCGCTCCAGCCGCCACGCGGACTTCAGCGAGCCGAAGACCGTGCGCGGCCAGAAGCGGTAGAAGCTTTCGCCGACGCGGCTGCTCGCCGGGTCCTCCGGGGTCGCGACGCGGACGTGGTGGCCGCGGTTGTGCTCGATGTAGAAGTGCCCGTAGAAGCTTTGCGCCAGCGCGATCTTGGACAGCCAGCGCTCGTGGCTCTCCTTCTTGTGCCCCAGCTCGTGCGCGGTGTTGATGCCGATGCCGCCGATGCACCCGATCGACACGGCGAGGCCGATCTTGTCCGCCACGCCGAGGTCGCCGCGGGCGATCAGCCAGAACGCGGCGGCGAAGCCGACGTACTGGATCGGCAGGAACGCGAAGGTGATCCAGCGGTAGTAGCGGTCCTTCTCCAGCCGCTCGATGACGTCGTCCGGCGGGTTGCTGCGGTCCAGCCCGGTGAGCAGGTCGACGAGCGGCACGACCACGAGGATCACAACCGGCCCGATCCAGAACCACCCGCCCCAGCCGGTGGCCGCGTGCAGCCCGATGGCGAGGAACGCCAGCGACGGCACCACCAGGCCGATCAGCCACAGGTAGCGCTTGCGGTCGTGCCACCGCTCGGTCGAGCCGGCGGGCACGGTCCCGGTCACCTCGCTCATCACACCCTCCTCCGTTGGCTGGTTTACAGAACAATAGATGATGTACAACTGGATTGACAAGACCTGCCTGTTTGTCAAAGTGCTCGGACAGTCGGGCACCGCAACGGATCCCTGCCCGGACTTTCGAAATCTTCGACGAAGGGCCTCGTCACCCCGGAAAACCGGCGTCGGCGACGGCTTCCGGGGCAGAACCCGTGCCCGTCCGTCCTCGGCCTTGCGGCGTCGGGCGTGGCGGGCGAATGCGATTTGTCTTTCACCCGTTCGGCCCAGCCCGCCGGAGCCCGAACACGCCGCCGACGCCGTTACCAGAGCAAACGCCGGTAGTCACCCCGGAGCACACAGTAAACACCGTTCGCGCTTCGGCGGACGGTCGTCGGCTCACCGGGTCAGCACCACCGCGGCTCACCGGTTCGTGGTAAAAAACGGACCCTGATCGATCCTGCGGCAACACGGAGGGTGAGGCGAAGACGGGTGACGGCGGCAGCTGCGTCCCTTCGTCGTGTCCGCTTCCTCGTCCGGGTCCCCCATCTTCGCCGACCGTCACTCAGGAGTTCGTGAACCGCCGTGCTGAACAAAGACGACAAGGACGAGTCGGACAAGCCGTACGACAAGTCGATCCGCAAAAGGCTGACCCGGACCGTGCTCATCCCCAGCGTGACGCTGCTGGTGCTGTGGATCGCGGTCTCCTCCTACTTCCTCTTCAACGGCGTTTACGTCCGGCTGGTCGCGGCGTCCGTGCGCGAGGTGTCCATCCCCGCCGCCACCGCGCTCGCCGAGTTCCAGAAGGAACGCCAGACCGCGCTGCAGTACCTGGACGACCCGGCGCTCGGCCCGGGCCGGCTGCAGGAGCAGCAGAAGGCCACCGACGACAAGCTCGGTGTCCTGAAGGACGCCTTCGCCGCGACGATCTCCAACGCGCCGGACGAGATCGCGACGAAGGTCAACGCGCTGAAGGCCCAGTTCGACCAGCTTCCGGTGCTGCGTTCGCAGATCAGCTTCCGCAGCATCGACCGCGCGCAGGTCAACACCTACTACAACGGCGTGATGGACACGGCGTCGAACCTGTTCGACACCCAGGCCCGCGTGGTCCCCGACGCCGAAGCGGCCACCGGCGGCATCACCGCGACGTCGGTCTTCCGCGCCGGTGACGCGATGTCGCGTGAGACGTCGCTGGTGTCGACGGCCTTCTCCGCCGGCACTTTCGCGCCCGACGACTTCGCCCAGTTCGCGCAGCTGTCCGGGACCTACCGGACGCAGCTGGCCCAGATCGAGCCGTTCCTCGACCCGGCCGTCCGCACCAAGTACCAGACGCTGGTCAAGAGCGCCGCCTGGCAGCAGCTGGCGACCGCCGAGGTGGCGATCGTCAAGCACGGCCCGTGGTCGCCCAGCGAGCAGAACTCCGTGCCGGTGTCCGAAACGGACTGGCAGAACGCGACGAACCAGGTCGCCCAGAACCTCAACGACCTCGCGATCACCCAGGCGGACAAGGTCTCCGCGGCCGCGATCGACTCCGGTGACGCCCAGCTGCGCAACGTCATCATCGGCTCCATCCTGGCGCTGCTCGCGTCGCTGGCGGCGATCATCGTCGCGGTGCGGGTGTCCCGCTCGCTCGTCGACCGCGCCCTGATGACGCGCCTCGCCCGGCTGCGCAACGACTCCCTCGACCTCGCCCGCAACCGGCTGCCGGACATCGTGGAGCGGCTGAAGAACGGCGAGTCCGTCGACCTGGCCGAAGAGCTCCCGCAGCTCGACCACGGCCGCGACGAGATCGGCCAGGTGGCCGAGGCGTTCAACACCGCCCAGCTGACCGCCGTCAACGCGGCGGCGAGCGAGGCGAAGGCCCGCAGCGGTGTGCACAACGTGTTCCTCGGCATCGCGCACCGCAACCAGGTCCTGGTCCACCAGCAGCTGCAGATCCTCGACGAGATGGAAGCCCGCGAGGACAACTCGACCCAGCTGGCGGCGTTGTTCCAGCTCGACCACCTCGCCGCGCGCGCCCGCCGCACCACCGAAAACCTGATCATCCTCGGCGGCAAGCAGCCCGGCCGCCGGTGGCGCAAGCCGGTCCCGCTGATGGAGGTGCTGCGCGCGGCCGTGTCGGAGACCGAGCAGTACGCGCGGGTCCAGGTCGAGCAGGTCGCCGACGTCTCGATCGTCGGCGCCGCGGTGGCCGACACGATCCACCTCGTCGCCGAGCTGGTCGACAACGCGACGTCGTTCTCCCCGCCCGGCTCGCCGGTCGAGGTGACCAGCCGCCTGGTCGCGCGCGGTGTCGTCGTCGACGTCTCGGACCAGGGCCTCGGCATGAAGGACGGCGTCCGCGAGTGGGCCAACTCGATGATGGCCGAGGCGCCCGAGTTCGACGCGATGGCGCTGCGGGCCGACTCCAGCCTCGGCCTGTTCGTGGTCGCGCGCCTGGCGGCGAAGCTCGGCATGACCGTCACGTTCGACCCGTCCCGGTACGGCGGCCTGCGCGCCACCGTGCTCGTCCCGACCCACCACCTGGCCGGCCAGCAGGCGAGCCCGGCCGACGAACCCGGATCCACCCCGGCGGAGACCACCGCGGTCCTCGCCCCGGTGGGCGGCCCCGCGCCGCAGGCAGCAGAAAGCCCGCTCCGTTCCATGGACACGCCCAGCTCGTTCACCGGCCAGATCCCGATGAAGCGAGACGCCAAGCCGAGGCCGTACCCGGCTCGCGCGCTCACCCCGCCCGACCCCGCGCCCGCCGCCCCCGTCGTGGCGCCGGCGGTCGTGGAGCCCCCGCCCGCCGCGGTGGCGCCCCCGGCCGGGCCGGCCGCCGGGCGACCGGCCGACGACCGGCCCCGGCTGCCCCGCCGGGAGCCCCAGCAGAACCTCGTCGCCCAGCTCGAACACGAACCCGACGACAGCCAGGACGACGTCGTGGCGCCGGGCGAAGGCACCGCGCGCACCCTCGCCGCGTTCCACAAGGGCACCCGCCGGGGACGCGTCGGGCCGGAAGACGCGTAGTCCGCGACAGCACACAGGGAAAGTCCACAGAGGAAAGTCAAGGTTTCTGACGCATGAACGAGTACGGGAACCCCAAACCCGATCTCAACTGGCTGCTCGACGACGTGGTGAGCCGCGTGGTCGGCGCGCAGAACGCCATCGTGCTGTCCGCCGACGGTCTGCTCATCGGCAAGTCGGCCGGGATGAGCAAGGACGACTCGGACCAGCTGTCCGCCATCGCCTCCAGCCTGCAGAGCCTCGCCAAGGGGGTCAGCAAGCAGTTCAACCGCGGCCCGGTGCTGCAGAACATGATCGAGATGGAGCGCGGCTACCTGTTCGTCTCGGCGGCGGGCCAGGGCGCCTGCCTCGCCGTGCTCGCCGCGGACAACGTCGACGTCGAGATGATCGCCTACGAAATGAGCCGGCTGGTGAAGCGGGTCGGGGACTACATGGTGTCGGCGCCGCGCGAGGCGGCGCAGATCCTGCGGGAGGCCACATGAGTACCGACGAAGGCTGGTACGACGAAGCCGCCGGGCCGCTGGTCCGCCCGTACACGATCACCAGCGGCCGCACCCCGGCCGACAACGCGCGGCTCGACCTGTCCACGCAGGTCATGACGCTGCGTTCGGAGCAGGAGCCGGCCGGGCTCGGCCCGGAGCACCAGGCGATCGTGCAGCTGTGCCGGCACCCGGTGTCGGTCGCCGAGATCGCCGTCTACGTGAAGATCCCGCTGGGGGTCGTGCGGGTGCTCGTCGGCGACCTCATCGAACGCGGCCTCGTCATCACGCGCTCCCCCACCCAGAACCCGGCGCAGTCGCCGGACCTCGAAACACTCCAGGCGGTTCTCGATGGCCTCATCAAGTACTGACGGCGCGGGGACCGAGCTGGTCCCGACGCCCGTCAAGATCATCGTCGCGGGCGGGTTCGGCGCCGGGAAGACCACCATGGTCGGTTCGGTCAGCGAGATCCCGCCGCTGACCACCGAAGAGGTGCTCACCGAGGCGAGCGCGGGGATCGACGACCTCTCCGGCGTCGAGCGGAAGACGACGACCACCGTCGCGCTCGACTTCGGCCGGATCACCATCTCGCCGCGGCACGTGCTGTACCTGTTCGGGACCCCCGGCCAGGCGCGCTTCTGGTTCATGTGGGACGACCTGGCGCGCGGCGCGATCGGGACGATCGTGCTGGTCGACACCCGGCGGCTGGAGACCAGCTTCGCCGCGATCGACTTCTTCGAACGCCGGAAGATCCCGTTCGTCGTCGCGGTGAACTGCTTCGACAACGCGCCCCGCTACACGCCCGACGAGATCCGCGAAGCCCTCGTCGTCCCGGACCGGGTGCCGATCGTCATGTGTGACGCGCGTGACAGGGACTCCAGCAAGCTCGCGTTGATCCGGTTGGTGAAGCACGCGATGACGGTGGTACCGGTGCGGGTCTGAGACCTGCGCTTTGTCCGTTCGGTGTCCGGTCGGGACACGCCGGAGTCCGAAGTGTCCCAGCGTGTCCACCTCGGACTGCGGCAAACCCACATGGCGCAATTGGTTGGACCACCCGGGTGCTGAGTTTTAGTTGAGCACGCATCCGTTTGATAACATCCGCTCGTGACCAGTCGCGCGCCGGAATTTCCTGAATATATAAGGGAAAACTATCCGGCACAGGGCCGGCTCTTCGGTGACTTTCTGTGCGGGCTCTGGGCCACGGCGTGTGACGCGCTCGCGGTTCCGGTGGAGCAGTCCGTGCGGGCCACCCTGCTGCTGCGCGGGCTGCTGCCCGCGTGGGCCCACGAGCGGATCGGGGCCGCGCCCGCCCAGCCGTCCTATGTGGCGGACGACGGGTTCCCGGCCGAGATGTCGGTGAACTGGTCGGGACGGCACCCGGAGCTGCGGGTGCTGTTCGACAGTCTCGGCCACGACGTGGTTTCCCCTGGTGACAGCGCTTTCGACACAAAGGTGCGGGAGACGTTCACCCCGCGCGGCGGGCGTCCGTCGCCCGCGCCGGTGTGGCATTCGATCGCCTGGCGGCCGCCGTCGGGGATCGTCCACAAGACGTACTTCGGGCTGTACCCGTGGCCGCACCAGCAACGCGAGGCGGCCGTGGCGGAGGCCATGGACCGGCTCGGCATGACCACTGCGTGGGACGACGCCCGGCGGCGCATCGAAACCGTCGAAGGCGAACGGGAAATCGAGTTCTTCGCGGTGGACCTGGCCGGCGAGGCGGACGCCCGGGTCAAGATCTACTACCGCAACCACGGCGCGGCACTCGGCGAGATGAACCGCGTCGCTTCGGTGGCCGTCAGTCACGACGGTGACCGCGCGGAGCCGGCTTACCGCGTCCTGACCGGTGAACGCGCCGACGCCGGGGAAGCGGCCCTGAGCTGCCTGGCGTTCCGGTCCGGACTGGACCGGGCCGCCGAGTCCACCACGTACCTGCGGCTGCCCGGCCTGACGGCCGACGACGAGGAAGCCGTCGAGCGCACCGCCGCCCTGCTGCACACCGAAGGTGTGGACCCCGGCGGGTTCCGCACGCTGGCCGCCGCGCTGGCGCCCGGGCCGCTGGCCGGGCACCGGGGGTTCCTGGAGCTGGTGAGCTACCGCACAGCGGGCCGGCGCGGCGACGTGACCACGTACTTCCGGTTCCCCGTCTTCGGCCGGCCGGCGCCGGCCCCCCTTTCGCCGGTTGATCTTGGTTAGCGGCAGCGGAAAGATGATCTCGGGCAGCACCACGGTAAGGAGCCGATCGTGACCCAGCAGGACGTCGAGCGCATCGCCCGTCACAACGAGCAGCGGCAACGGGAGTACGAGTCGTCGGACCTGATCCGGCTGCTGACCGACCGGGACACCTCCGCCGAGACGAAGAAAGCGGTGCTCACGTACCTGCAGCCGTGGTCGAACGCGTTCCAGCGGATGATCAGCGCGCGGGTCGTGTCCGAGAGCGACCCGGAGCTGCGGGCGCTCGCGCTGGAGCACCAGCAGGAGGAGATCGGCCACGACAAGATCCTGGCCCGCAGCCGCGCGGACGACCGGCAGCTGGTGTGGGACCCGGTCATCGAGTCGGGCGCGTCGTGGTTCGTCGACCAGTTCTCGACCCTGCCGGGCGTGCAGCGGGCGGTGCTGGCCCACCTGGCCCTCGAAGCCGGCAGCCTCGTGTTCAGCCAGGCCGGCACCCGGGCGTTCCCGGACGACGAATACTTCGAGCTGCACGACGAAGCCGACGTCGAGCACCTCGAGATGGGGTACGAGCTGTTGCGGCGGCGCAAGGACTGGACCGTCGACGCCGTGACCGCGGTGCTGGACCGGGCGTGGCAGGTGATCACCGTGGTTTCCGACCGCATCGCCGAATGCGCGCGCCGCGCTACGGTGACCGCATGACCGACTCCACCACGACCGACCCCGCCACCGCCGCCCGCGCCGTCGCCGCCGAAGCCGCGGACGCGTACCAGGATGCCTTGGGCGACCGGCTGATCGGCGCGTACCTGCTGGGCAGCCTGTCCTACGGCGGCTACTCCCCGGCGGCGAGCGACATCGACCTGGCCCTGGTGCTGACGGACGTCGCCGAGGGTGACCGCGAGTCCGTCGCTGCGACGACGGAGGCGCTGCAGGAGCGAAGCCCGTTGCACGGCAAGCTTTCCGTGTTCTGGGCGTCGCTCCCGGCGTTGCGCGAAGGCCGCGAAGACGGCCGCTTCCCGGCGCTGGACCGCCTGCAGCTGGCCGACCACGGCCGTGTCCTGCTCGGCTCGGACGTCCTGGCGGAGGTGGCGCGCCCGGCGGCGTCGGAGCTGCTGCTGGAGAGCGCGGCCTTCGCGATCGCGGTCCTGGCGGCCGAGCCGGTGACGGCGGAGTTCCACGAGCCCCGCCGGCTGCTGGCGGACAAGGTGTGGTTCACGAAGGCCGTGTTGTTCCCGGTCCGCTTCCTCTACTCGGGCACGACGGACACCGGCCGCGCGGCGAACAACGACGAAGCGATCGAGTGGTACGCGTCCCAGCCGGACGCGCCGTCGGTGTCGCTGGTGCGGCTGGCGGAGCGGGTCCGGGGTGGACATCCGCTCGACCCGGTCGAAGCCGGGCCGGAGCTGGCGGCGGGGCTGGTCCCGTTGTACCGGCGCTACATCGAGGCCGAGACTCAACGGCTTCGGGACACCGGCGCGCCGGAAGACCTCATCGCGGCCTTCGAAGACTGGAACAAACGACTCGGCTGATACGGCATTCGGGTGAACGTCTCCCCCGCGCTCTAACACGCGGTGCGCGGCTCCGACTCCTCAAGCACTCCCGTCGCCTCGGGAGCGAGGAGCCGGGAGGCCGCCATGTCCACTCCGGGAACACTCCGGCCGCTCGTGCTCGTGCGCGGGTTCGGCGGGCCCGACGTCGCGGACGAGCAGGCCAGCGGTTACCAGGGGTTCAACGAGGGCACCGTCTACCCCGGCCGGCGCGGGGAGAACTACATCTACGAAGGTTTTGTGCTGCGGGCGATGAAGTCCTCGCTGTACTCCTACCGCGACGCCACCAACGTCGTCGGGTACTACGCCGAAGACGTCGACGCGCCGCCGGACCCGATGGACTACCCCGCCGACCTCATCGAGGGGAGCGTGGTGCTCGACCCGTCGGTGGCGCGGCGGGTGCTCGCCGCGAAGAGCGTGGCCGGCACGCTGTGGGTGTACCGCTACTACGACCTCAAGCCCCGGGCCGTGAGCCGCTACGGCCAAGGGCTCGCCCGGCTGATCGACATCCTGCACCGGCTCGGCCACACCGGCGGCGTCGACATCGTGGCGCACAGCATGGGCGGGCTGGTCGTCCGCGAAGCGCTCCGGTTCATGAAGTCCGAGGGGCGCGACCCCGAAGAGCTCGTCCACCGGATCGTCACGCTCGGCACGCCCCACCGCGGCATCGCCTTCCAGGTGCTGCCGCGCTGGCTCGTCGACGGGCTCCCCGGCGTGGCGAACGCCGCCGACGAGGTCGCCGCGTTCGACCCGGCGCAGAAGAAGTTCCTCGACGTCCCGTCGTACTTCGACCCGCGGCGGATCCTGACCGTCGTCGGCACCGACTACCGCAGCTACGGCGTCAAGATCGCTTCGGCGGGCAACCGGCTTTCGACGCTCTTCGCCGAGGGAACGCTGAGCTACAACCACAGTGACGGCCTGGTCAAGCAGACTTCCGCGCAGCTGCCGGGCGCGCCGCGCACGTTCGTCCACAAGTGCCACGGCGGCAGCGACTCGCTGGTGACTTCACGCGAGGCCTACGAAATCGCGATGCGCTTCTTCCACGGCACGCACCGGGTGCGCCTGTGGCTCGACACGGCCGAGGTGCTGCGCGGCCAGGACCTGTTCAGCCACAGCGAGTTCTACCTCGGCGTCTCGATCAAACCCCGCTACGTCGACTTCGAGCTGTTCCACCAGAGCGCCGAAGCCGAGAACTGCTACGGCCCGTTCCGCAAGGCCGACCTCACGGACGACGTGACGCCGCTGGAGGAGCTGCTCAGCGATTCGCTGGCCGAGGAAAAGGGCCCGGCGACGGTGTGGGCCGGCCCCGACCGGCTCGTCTGGGAAGGCTGGGTCGACACGCGCGCCAAACCGGACAGCGACCAGCGTGACCTGGTCTTCCGCCTCGACATCTACGTCGCCGAGCGTGACTCCTACGGCATCGGGTTCTCCGACAACGTCGTGTTCCGCAAGCAGTACTACGTGCAGGCGCTCCCGGGCGAGCTGCTGATCCACACGGGCGAGAAGTACCTCGGCCCGCGCGGCGAAAGCGCGCCGGGAATGGCCGAGGAGGCCGCGACGGACCCGGGTGTCGACGAGGTCTGGCGCGCGCAGAGTTCGGAGAGCGGCTGGACGTTCGAGACGAAGGGCACCGGCTTCGAAGCGGTCTGGCGCGTCGCCATCGAGCCGGACGAGTGAGCGTCAGGGCGCCGGCACCTGCGACGCCCGCGCGGCCCAGGCGGCCACCTGCGACCGCGAATCGAACCCCAGCTTCCGCAGGATCCGGTTGACGTGGCCTTCCGCCGTCCGGCGGGAGATCACCAGGCGGTCCGCGATCTCCTGGTTGGAGCGGCCGTCCGCGATGAGGGCGGCCACCTCGTTTTCCCGGTCGCTCAGCAGTGTCGGCCGGCTCGGCTCGGCCGCGGCCGACGGGGTGGTGTCGCCGAGGGCGTAGGCGATCGCCTCCGGCAGGCCGAACTCGCCGCCCCGGCGGAACGCCGCTTCGAACGGGCCGTCGCCGAGGGCCTGGCGCACCGCGGCTTCGCAGTCGCCGTGCGGGGCGCCGAAGTAGCGGGAGCCGAACATCGGGAAGCCGACCGCCTGCCAGATCGGCTGGGCCGACCCGAGCATCGTGGCCGCCGTCTCGAACCGGCCGCGCGCGGCTTCGTTCCACGCCAGCACCTCGATCGCCAGCACGATGCCCAGCAGGTCGTGGAACGTGCTCTTGACCCGCAGGCAGTGCCGCCCGTGCTCGGCCGCGCGGTCGAGGTCGCCGCGGCTCAGTGCGACCAGCGCCTGGACGTAGATCGCGTACGCGCTCGCCCACTGCTCACCGTGGGCGACCCCGGTCTCGCACGCCTCTTCGCACAGTTCCGCCGCCCGGTCGAGGTCACCGAGGAAGATCGAGGCGACGGCCAGTTCGATGCCCGCCAGCATCACGTTGCTGTTGAGCTCCCCCAGCCGCCGGTAGCGGGCCTGGGCTTCCTCGAAGAGCGTCTTCGCGTCGCCGACGTCGTCCCCGACGAGCAGGTTGCAGCCGAGCCGGTGCGTCGCGTACGCCAGCGCGACCTCGTCGCCGGCCCGCGTCGCGTAGGCGCGGCACTCCTCCAGCATCGTGACCGCGCCGGCGTGGTCTCCCTGCAGCGTCGCGACGTAACCGTTGACCCACAACGCTTTTGCGCGTTCCTCGCCCGGCTCGGGAGCGAGCGCGAGGGCGCGGTCGAGCCAGTGCCGGCCTTCGCCGAACACCCCGCAGCCCGCCCAGTAGAACCACAACGTCGACGCGAGCCGCAGGCCCGTTTCGAGCTCGCCCGGCACGGTCAGGCTGTAGTCGAGCGCGGCCCGCAGGTTGGCGTGCTCCAGGCGGGTGCGCCGGAAGATCTCCGCCTGCTCCGGACCGAACCACGCGCTTTCGCTGCGCACGACGACGTCGAGGAAGTGGTCGCGCATCCGGCGCCGGACCTCCTCGGCCTCCCCGGACCCGGCCAGCTTGTCCCGGCCGAACTGCCGCAGCGGCTCGAGCAGCCGGAACCGCTGCCCGTCGCCGTCGGACTCCCGGATCAGCACCGACTTCTCGACGAGCCCGGCGAGCCGCTCCGGCAGCTCCTCGGCCGGCAGCCCGTCCCCGGCGCAGACGCGGCGCGCCGCCGCCAGGTCGAACCCGCCGGGGAACACCGACGCCCGCGCCCACAGGTGGCGCTCGGCCGGGCCGCACAGGGTGTGGCTCCAGTCGACGGCCGCGAGCAGGGTCTGGTGGCGGGGCTCCCCGCCGCGCTTCACCGTGCCGGGCAACCGGAAGCAGTCGGCCAGCCCCGACTCCAGCTCGGCCAGCGTCAGCACCCGCAACCGGACGGCGGCGAGCTCGATCGCCAGCGGGATGCCGGCCAGCAGGCGGCACACCTGCGCGACGCGCTCCTGGTTCTCCGGCGTGATCGCGAACCCCGGGTCGACCGCGGCCGCGCGCTCGGCGAACAGCGTCAACGCCGGGTACTGCAGCCACGCGCCTTCGGGCAGCGGACGGCCGGCTTCGGGCAGCGGCAGCGGGGAAACCGGCCAGAGGTGCTCACCGGCCAACGCCAGCCGCTCCCGGCTGGTCGCGAGCAGCCGCAGCCCGGGCGCGGCGCGCAGCAGGTCGTGCGCGAGCGCGGCGCAGGCGTCCATGAGGTGCTCGCAGTTGTCCAGGATGACCAGCAGCCGGCGGTCGCGCAGGTGCTCGGCCAGCACGGCCGCGGGGCTCCGGCCGGTTTCGTCGTGCACCCCCAGCGCCTCCAGCGCGGTGTGGGCGACCAGCGCCGGGTCCTGGAGCCCGGCGAGCTCGACCAGCCAGACGCCGTCCGGGAACGCCCGCGACAGCCCGGCGGCGGTCTGCACGGCCAGCCGGGTCTTGCCGACGCCGCCGACCCCGGTGAGGGTGACCAGCCGCGCCCGCGTCAGCAGGTGCTTCACCTCGGCGACGTCGGGCTTGCGGCCCACGAAGCTCGTCGTGTCCGCGGGCAGGTTGCCCTTCCCGCACGTCGCCCCCGCCTTGCCCACGGGTGAACCGTAGGGACGTCCGGGCGGACGGGTCAATGCGACCGCGCGGTCGTCCCTCGGATGGCCCTCACGCGTCCGGGAGCCGGTACAACGTCGGGGTGACCCCGCCGTGCATCGCGGCGAGGCTGGCACGGCAGGCCTTCCGGACCTGCCGGTTGGCCGCCGAATCCGCCTGGCCGCACCGCGGGCAGAACAGGTGCACCGCGCCCGGCGGGGTCTCGTCGACGGCGACGTCGACCGGGCACTCGCAGCGGCGGCACCAGCGGTGCCCGGTGACGACGAGGACGTGCAGCACGTCGGCGACGCACCGGTGGACCCAGCTGCGGTGGACGTAGCAGGTGCTGCGGACGTGCGGGCTCAGGCCGTGCTCTTCGGCGGTGTCCTCGGCGGCCAGGATGGCGGCCAGCCGGCGGTCTTCGAGGTCGGCGTAACGATCGCGGCCCCCCGAGGGGGCCGGTCGCGGCTCCGGGACGTCCGCGGGGGAGACGACCCGGAGGAGGGGACGCGACCGGCCTTGCACCATGTGTTCTCCGACCTCCCACGGTCAACGACGGCCGGTCAAGCCTGACCCGGGCCGCGCGCCACCGCACCCGTACAAGTACCCGACTCCATACCTGTCCTCGTTCACGCGGCGCGCCGGAGTGCGCACTGTGCGCGCTCAGCGCAAGGTCAGCCGTGTCTCCGAGCCGACGCGGGTCAGCTTCTCCGGGTTGCGGACGTAGTAGACGCCGGTGATGCGCGCGTCCTCGAGCCGGATGGCCATCACCCCGTCGATCTCGCCGTCCAGGCGCAGGACGAGGGCCGGGTTGCCGTTGACGACGGCCGGCTCGGTGGTGAGCACGGCGCCGACCCGGCCGATGCCGCCGAGGACGAACCGGACCAGCTTGTCCGCGCCGGCCACCGGGCGGAGCGCGGCCTGCTTGACCCCGCCGCCGTCGCTGAGCAGGACGACGTCGGGCGCGAGGACGTCGAGCAGGCCCTGCAGGTCACGCCCTTCCAGCGCCCGCTGGAACGACGCGAGCACCGCCCGCGTCTCGCTCGCGGACACCGCCTCGCGGGGCCGCCGGGCGTCGACGTGGCGGCGCGCGCGGTGCGCGATCTGCCGGACGGCGGCGGGGGTCTTGCCGACGGCGTCCGCGATCTCGTCGTAGCCGACCTCGAAGACCTCGCGCAGCACGAAGACGGCGCGTTCGGTCGGCGACAGCGTCTCCAGCACGAGCATCAAGGCCATCGACACGCTCTCGGCGAGCTCGACGTCTTCGGCGACGTCCGGCGCGGTGAGCAGCGGTTCCGGCAGCCAGGGCCCGACGTAGGACTCCTTGCGGCGCTTCATCGTGCGCAGCCGGTTCAGCGCCATCCGGGTGGTGATCCGGACCAGGTACGCGCGCTCGTCGCGCACCTGCTCCGGGTCGACCTTCACCCACCGCAGCCAGGTTTCCTGCAGCACGTCCTCGGCGTCGGCCGCCGAGCCGAGCATCTCGTAGGCGACCGTGAAGAGCAGGTTGCGGTGGGCGACGAAGGCGCCGGTGGGGTCGCTCATGGTCTTCCCTTCCCTGTGTTCGCCGGTCAGGCGGTGAAGGACGCGGGCCCGAACCGCCCCCAGGCGACGAACACCGCGACCGCGAGGTAGGCCAGGTTCAGCGCCACGAACCGGTACCCGCCGTGCCGGACGTGGGTGATCATCGCACCGACCATCAGCAGAACCCAGCAGGCGGCGGTCACCGGCACGAGCACCGGCACGATCCCGAGGACGGCGGGCAGGACCAGCCCCACCGCGGCGAGCAGCTCGAGCACCCCGAGGCTCCGGACGAACCCCGCGCCGGCGCTCGCGGTCCACTCCCCTCCCGGCGCCGCGGCCAGTTTCTCCTTCGGCACGAACGTTTTGCTGACCCCGCCGGTCAGCGCGACCACGGCAAGCAGTCCGGCGGCGATCCACAGTGCGAGGTTCATCAGGTTCTCCTTTTGTCCCAGGTTCGGCCTCAAGACACCGCGCTCCCCGATCCTGTGACACCGCATGACCCGGATCACGTCCGAGCCTTGTCCCCCGTGCGAGCTACCCGGGACTGTCCACCCCACGGTGACGTCCCCAGTCCGGCAAATCCCTAGCGTTCCTCCTGGCCGCGGCGCCCGTCGCGGAATCTCACGAAGGAGTCCCCCATGCGACTGTTGACGCAGTTCGTGGCCGTCGCGGTGGTTGCGCTCGGTGGCAGCCTCGTTGTCGGCGCCGTGCACTGGAACGCGCCGCTCACCCTGGTTCTCGGGCTGCTCAGCGCGGTCCTCGCGGTGCTCACCTACGCCTGGGTCGTGCGGCGGACCGAACGCCGGACGCCCGACGAGATCACCTGGGACGGGCGCGCGCTCGGGCGGGGGATGCTCCTCGGGCTCGGGTTGTTCGCTTGTGTCATCGCGAACATCGCCCTCGTCGGCGGGTACGACGTGCTCGGGTGGGGCTCGGTCGGCGGCGCCGTGGCCCTGCTCGGGTTCTCGGCCGCCGCGGCCGTGACCGAAGAGCTCGTCTTCCGGGGCATCCTCTTCCGGTTCGTCGAACGGTGGACCGGCACCTGGACCGCACTGGCCCTGACCGGCCTGCTCTTCGGGCTCTCGCACCTGTTCAACGCCCACGCCACCGTCTGGGGCGCGCTCGCCATCGCCGTCGAGGCTGGCGGGATGCTCGCCGCCGCCTACGCCGCCACCCGCACCCTCTGGGTGCCGATCGGCCTGCACTTCGCCTGGAACTTCGCCGAGGGCGGCCTCTTCGGCACCGGGGTCTCCGGCACGGACGCGCCCCGGGGACTCCTGGACGGCGTCACCTCCGGCCCGGCCGTGCTGACCGGGGGCGAGTTCGGGCCCGAGGCGAGTGTGTACTCCGTGGCCGCCGGGGTCATCACCACGGCCGTGTTCATGACGCTCGCCCGGCGGCGCGGCCACATCGTGCCCCGGCGGCGGCGCGCCACGCCGGCGCCGGCCGCTACTGTCGTGCCGTGATCGAGCTCGGCTCCCTCCCGGACCGGTGGCGGCGGCTCGACGTCACGGTCCGGGACCTCCCGTTCGCGCTGCTGCTCGCCACTCTCGCGCTGGTGCCGGCGCTGCACGGGTACGGGACGCGGGTCGGCGACGTGGCGACCCGGCCGATGGACGCGCTCGCCTTCGTGGTGGTCGCCGCCGAGTGCCTCCCGCTGGCCGTGCGCCGGCGCTGGCCCGCCGTCTGCCTCGCGCTCGTGGTGCTCGGTTTCGCCGTCGACCAGCTTCGGGGTTATCACACGCTTTCGGGCACCGCGCTGCCTCTCGCGCTGATCAGCACGGGCACGCACCTGGACCGGCGCCGGTGGGCCACTGCCATCGTGGCTTCCCTGGCGTACGTGCCGCTGGCCCTCGGCCTCGCGCGGCACGGGTCGGCCGAGGGGGTCACCGGGTTCGTCACGTTCTACCTCGCGCTCGCCCTCGCCTGGGGGGTCGGGAGCTGGGTGCGGCAGTCCCGCGCCGCCGAAGCGGAACGCCGCCGCCACGTCGCCGAGACCACCCTCACCGCCGAACGCACGCGCATCGCCCGCGAGCTCCACGACGTCGTCACCCACCACGTGACGGCGATGGTCGTGCAGGCCGAGGCGGCGCGCTACCTCACCGCCGCCCCCGACCGCCTCGACCGGACGCTCACCACGATCACCGACACCGGGCGGCGGGCCATCACCGACCTGCGGCACCTGCTCGGCCTGCTCAACCCCGGCCACGACGCCGACCCGCCGCCCCACGGCGAGATCCGCGCGCTCGTCGACCGGACCCGGCAGGCCGGCCAGCCGGTCGAGTTCACCGAAGTGGGCGGGCCGGCCGGGGAAAAGGGGAGCGCCGAGGCCGCGGCCTACCGCGTGGTGCAGGAAGCCCTGACGAACGCGCTCAAGCACGCCCACGGCCGTCGCACCGACGTCCGGGTGCGCCACGGCGAGAAGGAGATCACGGTGGAGGTCAGCACCGAAGGCGCGGGGCCGGCCGCCGCGTCCCCCGGCGGCAGCGGGCGCGGCCTGGCCGGGCTGCGCGACCGCGTCGGCGTCCTCGGCGGCTCGCTGACCGCGGGCCCGGAAGGCGCCGGTTTTGTGGTGCGGGCGCGGATCCCGTCGTGACGGCGCCGGTCCGGGTCCTGGTCTGCGACGACCAGGCGCTGATCCGCACGGGGTTCGCGACGATCATCGACGCCCAGCCCGACCTCGAGGTGGCCGGCGAGTGCGGCGACGGGCAGGCGGCGGTCGAGCTGGCCGCCCGGCTGCGGCCGGACGTCGTGGTGATGGACGTCCGGATGCCGGTCCTCGACGGCATCGAAGCCACCCGGCGGCTCGCCGGCGCCGGGGTGGCGCACCCGGTCAAGGTGCTCGTGGTGACGACCTTCAACCTCGACGAGTACGTCTACGAGGCCCTTCGCGCGGGCGCGAGCGGGTTCCTGCTGAAGGACGCGCCCCCGGCGCAGCTGCTGCAGGGCATCCGCACGGTCGCCGCGGGCGCCGCGCTGCTGGACCCCGAGGTGACGCGCCAGCTGGTCGGCCGGTACGCCGCCCGCATCCGCCCGGCGGCCGGCGCGCCCGCCGGCGTCGCGCTGGCGCCCCGGGAGCTCGAGGTGCTGCGGCTGATCGCGAACGGGCTGTCCAACAGCGAGATCGCCGCGACGCTGGTGCTCAGCCAGGAGACGGTGAAGACCTACGTGTCCCGCATCCTGACCAAGCTGGACCTGCGCGACCGCGTGCAGGCGGTCGTCTACGCCTATCGCACCGGCCTGGTGAGCTGAACCGCACTATCCTGCGATCATGCTGGATCTCCTCATCGACGGCCTGCTCGGCGGGCTGGTCGACAGCGTGACCATGCGCCGAAGAGCCCGGAAGAAGGCCGACCGGCGGCAGACCGGCGTCGTGACGGGGACGGCGGTCAAGCTGCCCTGCTCGCTGCGCCGGCCGCCCGGCAGCTGGACCCACGGCACCCTGCGCCTGACGCCGGAGGGCGCGACCTGGCAGGCCCGCCTGAACCGCGGCGAGCCCGTCACCCTGGCCTCGCGGACCGTCTCCCTGCTGGACACGCGCCCCGCCGAACCGGGCCGAGGCCTGTCCCTCGCGACGGCGATGACGGTGGCCGTGCTCGACGCCGACGGCCACCGCCTGGAGCTCGCCGTCCTGAGCGAGGACGTCACCCTGCTCCGGAAGACCTTCTCCTGAACCGCTAGACCCGCTTCTTCACCTCCGGCGTGCGGGCGGCCGCCGGCGGGCCGCCGACCCCGGACTCGATCGCCGCCGTCACGATGCGGTTGCGGTCGCCCGACGACAGCACGCCGTTGGTCACCAGTTCCTGGGTCACCGCTTTCACGTGCTTCACGAACCGGTCGTGCGACGCGTACTCCGCGTTTTCGTCGATGACGTCGTTGAGCGTGCAGCCGTTGCCGATGTCGGTGTTCTCGACCTGGCTGTCGATCCCGCCGATCACCACGGTGTCGCGGACGTCCGAGTTCGGGCAGGCGTCCGGCGGCGGCACCGCCGCGACGACCGTGAACGTGCCGCTCACCTCGTCCGAGACGTTCCCGGCGACGTCCGTGGCCCGCGACCGGACCGTGTGCGCGCCGAGCGCGGACACCACGACCGGCGCCGTGTACCGCGTCCACACTCCACTGTCCACTTTGTACTCGACGAGGTCCACACCGGACCCGGTGTCGGTCGCGGTCAGCGTCACCGACGCCTGGCCGACGTACGACCAGTCACCGTTCTGCTTGCCACTCAACGCGATCGACACCGACGGCGCGGTCGTATCTCCCCCGGCGACGACCGTGAAGGACACCGTCCCCACCGTGGAAGTGTTGCCCGCGACGTCACGGGCCCGGAAGTCGAAGGTGTGCGCACCCGGCGCGGAAACGGGGACCGGCGCGGCATAAGCGGTCCACGCGCCACCGTCCACCCGGTACTCCACCGCGCCGACCCCGGACCCGGTGTCCGACGCCACCACCGTCACGGTCGCCTTGCCGACGTAGTTCCCGGCGTCGTCGCGCGTGCCGGCCACGGACGCCGTCACGATCGGCGGGGTGGTGTCGCTCTTCACGACGGTGAAGTGGGACATGCCTTCCGGTGAGGTGTTCCCGGCGGCGTCGGTCGCCCGGAAGTGGAACATGTGCTCACCCGCGCCGGTCACCGCGACCGGTGCGGTGTAGGCGGTCCACGCCCCGCCGTCCAGCTGGTACTCCACCGAAGCCACCGTGGAGTCGGCGTCGGTCGCGGTCAGCTTGACCGTGGCGACGTCGACGTAGTTGCCCGAGGAGTCCTGCTGGCCGGTGATCGCCGCGGTCACCGTGGGCGGGGTCGTGTCCCCTTGCCCTTCGACGATCGTGAAGTGCTCCATGCCTTCTTCGGAGGTGTTCCCGGCGACGTCGGTCGCCCGGTAGTGGAGCATGTGCATGCCCACGGCGGACACCACCACCGGCGCCGAGTACGCGGTCCAGGTGCCGCCGTCCAGCTGGTACTCGACCGAGGCGACGCCGGAGCCCGCGTCCGTCGCGGTCAGCGACACCGTCGCCGACTCGATGTAGTTGCCGGCCTGGTCCTTTTCCCCCGCCACCGCGGCGGTCACGGTCGGCGCCGTGGTGTCGCCGGTGCCGTCGGAGACGACGAACTCGCCCACCATCGCGGTGTGGCCGGGGATCGTGCAGAAGTACCGGTACTTGCCCGGCGTGAGCGTCACGGTCGCCTCGTGGCGGCCGTTCTGCGGGTCGAAGGGGTTGGCCAGGATGTTGAGCGAGACGTCGTGGTTGTAGCCCGGCGTCGAGGTGTCGAACGTCAGGGTGTGCGACATCCCCGTCGTGTTGCCGGTGGCTTCGCTGTTCTCGAAGACGATCGTGGTCTCGCCGGGCAGCGCGCCGGTGGGCGCGGACGCGTATTCGGTGGTGCTGTTGCCGCCCGTCCAGGTCAGGGTCTGGACCGGCGCCGCCACCGCAGGGGTGGCCAGCCCGAGCAGGGCCAGCAGCCCGGCCAGCAGCACTGTGATCAAGCGTGGGGACATCGCCGGAAGAACCTTCCTGGGAGGGGGCAGGAGGGTCGGGGGGGGGGGGGGGGGGGGGGGGGGGGGGGGGGAGGACCCCCGCCCCCCCCCCCCCCCCCCACCCCATCCTCCCCCGCGGTGCTGTACTCTCCGCAGTCTTTTT
>NZ_JBVJOW010000009.1:18460-121855 GCF_055582965.1 Amycolatopsis sp. NPDC104863 | reverse complement strand
TCTTTCTATTCCACCCCGCCGCCGCCCTCCTCTTTGGGGGGGTCGGTCCTTTCCCCCCCCCCCCCCCCCCCCCCCCCCCCCCCCCCCCCCCCCCCCCCCGCCGCGGCCGAACTACAGCTGCCGCACCCGGATGTTGCGGAACTCGATCAGGTCGTTGTCACTGTGGTTCTGCAGCCCGATGAACCCGCTGACGAACTGCCGCAGGTCGGTCGGCGGATCGCCGGCCCGGGAGGACTGCTGGCCGGGCGTGTTGTCGAACTCGTTGATCACCACGCCGTTGCGGGTCATCGTGTAGTGCTGCCCGACCACCTTGATCTCGTACTCGTTCCAGGTCCCCTTCGGCCGCGCCCCCGCCTGGTCGAGCGGGCGCGGGTCGAAGTTGTAGACCGACCCGGTCTTCTGCGGCTCACCGCTGTCACCGTCGTAGATCTGGATCTCGTGACCGCAGTAGATCGCGACCCACGCCTGCGACGTCCGCGCCGAGCCGACCGTGCCGCAGCTGCCCGGTGGCCGCTGCTCCAGCGGGGTCCGCGGGTCCGGGAACCGGACGAAGACGCCGCTGTTGGCCCGGAAGGTGTCCGGCGCGATGTCCTTGAACTGGACCTTCACCGAGAAGTCGCCGAACTGCCGCTGGGCGTACCAGAGCATGCCGAGCCCGCCGGCCGACCGGATCGACCCGTCGGGTTGCAGCGCGAACTGCCCCGACGGCGCCTGTTCCCAGCCGCGCAACGACTCCGCCGTGCCGTCGAAGAGCGCGTCGTAGCCGGTGGTGCCCGGCTTCCCGATCGGGGACGCCTCGGCGGCGGAGTTCAGCTCGGTCACCTCGGCGTCGTTGAGCACCCCGAGGTCGGACAGCGTTTCGGTGGCCTGCTCGACGTGGTTGACGAACGCCGCGTGGGTGCTCCACGTGCTTTCGTCGTCGATGAAGTCGTCGACCGTGCAGCCACCACCCGCGTTGCGGTTGACCACCTTCGTGATCGTGTCGCCCAAGGTCACCACCGGACCCGGATCGGCCACGAGGCAGCCGACGTTCACCGCGGTCCGCGTGGTCACCGCCTCACCGTTCGCGTAGGTCACGGTCAGCTTGGCGGTGAAGATCCCGGTGCGCGGGTAGGTGTGACGCGGGTCGGCCTGCGTCGACACCGAGCCGTCGCCGAACTCCCAGCGGTAGGACACGCCACCGGACTTCGACCCGGTGAACGCCGCCGTCAGCGCCTTGTTCTGCACCAGCGTCGACGACGCGGCCGGCGCCGGGGTCGGCGCGCCGCCGGTGTAGCTGATCTTGAGCAGCTTCTGGTTGGCGTCCAGCGAGAAGAAGCCGTTGCCGTAGTCGAGCACGTACAGCGCGCCGTCCGGCCCGAACTTGGCGTCCATCCAGCTCTGCACTTTGGTGTCCCCCGAGCCGCCCGGGATGATCTGGCGGAACGTCTCGGCGAACACCGGCGGCTGGTGCGTCGGCACGCCCGCCGGGTCGACGGTCACCGCGACCCGGTTCTGGGAGTTCGACTCGTCGCCGATGAACCACTTGTTGTCCCAGTACGCCGGCCACGCGACGCCGCTGTTCGTGTTGACGAGCGAGCGGTGGTACGTCGGCCCGGACATGACCGCCTGGCCGCCGCCCCGCAGGTACGGCTGGGTGTAGGTGGCGTCCGCCGCGTTGTACGTCGGGATGGAGCTGTTGGGACGGTTGGGGAAGACCGGGCCACCGCCGTCGGGCGAGTACCAGATCATGTTGTCCTTGATCGGCGGCAGGTTCACCAGGCCGGTGTTGCGCGGCGAGGTGTTGACCGGGTTGTTGCAGTCGTACCAGCCGGTCAGCTCCGCGGCGTTCGTGCTGCTGCGGTCGCGGTAGGGCTGCCGGTTGCCCATGCAGTACGGCCAGCCGTGGTTACCCGCTTCGGTGATGATCGTCGCCGTCTCGTACTTCGCCGGCCCGAGCTCCGGGCTCGGCGAAGACGCGTCGGGGCCGACCCAGCCCGCGGTCATCCAGTTGTGCACCGGGTCGATCTGCAACCGGGAGATGTTGCGGACGCCCATCACGTAGATCTCCGGGCGCGTCTTGTCCGCCGGCCCGTTCGGGAAGAGGTTGCCCTGCGGGATGGTGTACGTCCCGTTCGCCTCCGGGTGGATGCGCAGGATCTTGCCGTCGAGGTCGTTCGTGTTGCCCGCGGTGCGGCGGGCGTCCTGGAACGAGATGCCCTTGTAGTCGAGCGTCCAGTTGTTGCCCGAGTAGCCGTTCGAGCCGCCCGAGGAGTTGTTGTCCCCGGACCCGACGTAGAGGTTGCCGTCCTTGTCGAACGCCATGCCGCCGCCCGCGTGGCAGCAGCTGTGGATCTGGACGTCCCAGGACAGCAGGTCCTTGCGGGTGGCCTGGTCGAGCGTCTGCTTCGCCAGGTCGTAGGTGAAGCGGGACACCGTGCGCTTGCCGATCCGCTTGTCGCGGTCGATCGACGCGTGCGGCATCCAGTAGGCGTACATGTAGCCGTTTTCGGTGAACTTCGGGTCCAGCGTCAGCCCGAGCAGGCCCTCTTCGTTCTTGACGAGCTCGTCACCGCTGCCGCGGTTGCCCATCACCGGCAAGGTCGTGAGCAGCTTGACCTTCTTGGTGACCGGGTCCCACTGGTGGACCGTGCCGCAGCCGAGGCCGACGTTCGGGTCGTCCCAGCTGACGATCGGCCCGGTCGGGCAGGCCGCCTTGCCGATGTAGAACACCTTGCCGTCCGGCGCGATGGTCAGCCCGTGCGGCTCGCCGATCTGGTCGAGCTGCCCGGCCGCGTTCTTGCCGGTCAGCCGCTCGACCTTGTAGTTCGCCGCGATGCCGGCCTGGCAGTCGCCGCGCACCATGCCGGTCGTCCAGCGCAGCGCGCCGAGCAGGTGGTTGCGGAACTGCGCTTCGCCGTACGATCCTTCGGTGCGGCCCATGCCGGTGTAGAAGGAGCGGCCGCCGTCGTAGTCACGGCACCAGGAGATCGGGTGGAACGCGCCGTTCGCGCCGACCCCCGGGTTGTAGCCCTTCTCCTCGACCTGCGCGACCGTGTGGACGGTGCCGACCGGGTTGGACTCCCAGTTGAGCCAGCGGTCCGTGCGCGTCCAGTTCTGCGGCAGCCCGGCGGTGGCCGGGTGCTGGGCGTCGAGGACGTCGACGACGGCCTGCTGCGGCGCCGGCTCGGGCGGCGGCGGGGTCGTCGAGGTGTCCTTGAACAGCTTGAGGTCGGCGAGCTGGATGAGCGGCTCACCCGAGTTCGCGGTGATGTTCAGCCGGTAGTTCGGGTAGACCGTCGTATTGGCGAAGGTGAAGGTCCGGGTCTGGAACCGGTCGGTGAACACCTCGTTCGTGCGGGTGTCCAGGTCGGTCCAGGTCTGCCCGTCGGCCGAGCCCTGCAGGGTCCAGCTCTTCGGGTCGCGGCCCGGGAAGTCGTTCGCCGACACCAGCGAGTAGCTGCTGACCGCGACCGGGGTGGCCAGCTTGTAGGCCGCCCAGCCGGTCGTCGCGAACGTCAGCCACTTGGTGTTCTCGTTGTTGTCGGCCAGTTTCTCCTTGGTCTCGTTCGGCGGGTTCTCCGCGCTGGCCGTCACCGAAGCCACGGCCTCGGGGGTCGGCCGCGCGCCGACCGGGCGGGCGCCGATCAGGCCGGTGAACCACTGGGACGAGTCCTGCGCGCGGGCCGCGTCGGAGATGCCGAGGAACCCGCCGCCGGCCTTCATGTAGGCCTGCAGCGCGGCTTCCTGCTCCCGCGCGAGCGTGACACCCTGCGCGGACAGGAACACCACACCGCGGTACCGCGCGAGGTTGGCCGCGCTGAACACGGCGGGGTCGGACGACGCCGTCACCGTGATGCCGTTGTCCGACCCGAGCCGCGCGATCGCGTCCGCCGCGCGCAGCACCGGGTCCTTCTGGTCGCCCGCCGCGCCGTGGAAGACCAGCACGTTGACCGGGACGTTCACCGCGGCGGGCGCCGCCTGGGCCACCGGCTGCACGATCAGCGGGGCCCCGGCCGCGAGCACCGCCCCGATGGCGAGCACGAGCGCCCCGCGCCTGCCGAACCATCGTCTCTTCATGATCCGTTCCCTCCTAAGCATGGGTGCGGCCGTCGGGGTTCATGTCGTGCCCGGCGTGGCCGTGCTCCTTGAACCGGTCGAGCGCCTCCTGCGCGCCGTCCGGCAGGCTGCCGTCGGCGTTGCGGACCAGGAACACGCCCACCATCCCGCCGTCGGAGTGGGTCTGGACGTGGCAGTGGTACATCCACACCCCCGGCCCGACACCCTCGCCGGCGATGATCTGGAAGCCGAACGAGCTGCCGGGGTCGAGGTTCTTGTTGTCGACGGCCTGCACGTTGTCGGTGGCACTGCTCAACATCCCGGTCCGGGTGTCGGCCCAGCGGTGCCCGTGCAGGTGGAACGTGTGCGGCAGGCTGCCGTACCCGACGCACACCCACTCGACGCGCTCGCCGAGCCGCGCCTCGAGGATCGGGGTGTCGGGCGCCATCTTGTGGTTGATCATCATCTCGTTGAACACGACCGTGTACTGCCTGCTGGGCAACAGGTCCCCGCGCTTGCGCACGATCAGCCCGCCGTAGAGCCCGCGCGCGAGCCCGGCGGTGCCGTGGTCGGTGCCCATCGCGTGGTCGTGGTAGTGCCAGTAGCCGGCGCTGCCCGGCATCCAGAACCCGCCGCTCGCCTCGTAGCGGGTCCGCGTCTTCCAGGTGTAGGTCCGCGTCTCACCCGGGTTGTTGAACGACGCGTTGAGCGGGGCGCCGTCGGACGCGGTGTCGTAGTTGACGCCGTGCGGGTGGATCGACAGCCGCTGGTCGGTCCGGTTGACCAGTTCGATCTCGAGGGTGTCGGCCTCGTAGATCTCCAGCAGCGGCCCCGGGATCGTGGCCTTGCCCGGCTCGAGGCCGTAGCCGTAGAGGCCGCCGGGAAGCGCTTCCGCGTAGATCGTGATCTTGCGGGTCAGACCCGCCGCCGACGCCGAGTCGGCGCCCACGCCGATGGCGGGCACGAGCACCCCCGCGGCGGTTCCGGCCAGCATCGACCGACGTGACACTCGCATGTGGATTTCCCCCGGGGTCTCAGAACCGTACGGTGCGGAGGTACTCGAAGCCGACCTTGGCGGTGTTGAGCGGGTCGGCCGGCTGGTCGTGCTCGACGATGTACTCGCCGATGTTGTGACAGGACGCGGCGAAGATGCGCGGGAAGTTGATGACGCCGGCGCCGGGGTCGACCATCTGGCCGTCCGCGGTCCGGTCCTTCACGTGGTACTGGGTGACGCGCGGGTAGTTGCGCCGGAACAGCTCGACCGGGTCCGCGCCGCCGTTGACCGCCCAGAAGAGGTCGATCTCCAGGTGCACGTCCCGCTTGTTCGTGTTCTTCGTGAGGACGTCGTACGGGACCACCCCGCCGATCGGGGCGAACTCGTGGTCGTGGTTGTGGTAACCGAGCTTGAGCCCGGCCTTCTTGAAGGCGACGGCCGCGGTGTTCATGCGCCCCGCGAAGGCCTCCCACTCGGCGATGGTGCCGAAGTTCGCGTACGGCACCACGACGGAGCGGTTGCCGAGGACCTTCGCGTCGGCGATGGTCTGGTTCAGGTCGCCGTCGATGCCGACGTGCGTCGAGGACGCCTTGATGTGGTTGCGGTCGAGGATGGCGCGGAACTCGGCGGCGCTGCGGCCGTACGTCCCGGCCAGCTCGACCTTCCGGTAGCCGATGTCGGCCAGCGCGGAGAGCGTGCCTTCGGGGTCGTTCTGCAGCAGGGACCGCAGCGAGTAGAGCTGGATGCTGATCTTGTCGATCGGGACCCGCTGCCGGGCCTGGGCCGCGTCCGCGGTGCCGGGCAGCACGATGGCCGCGGCCCCCACCGTGAGGGCCGCCGTCGCCACGTTCAGGAACGTCCTTCGGGAGTGCTGCTCTGGCCTGTCACCGCACATGGAACTCCCTCATCTCTGGTTGCTGAAAGCCGCGTCGAAAGCCGCCGACGGCTGGTCGAACAGGTGCTCGCGCAGGTACTTCACCGCCTCCGCCGCGCCGCGGAGGCGGTCCATCCCGGCGTCTTCCCACTCCACCGAGACGGGACCGGTGTAGCCGATCGAGTTCAGCGCCCGGAAGCAGTCCTCCCAGGGGACGTCGCCGTGGCCGACGGACACGAAGTCCCAGCCCCGCCGCGGATCGGCCCACGCCAGGTGCGAGCCGAGCCGGCCGTTGCGGCCGTCGAAGCGCTTCCTCGTGTCCTTGCAGTCGACGTGGTAGATCCGGTCGGCGAAGTCGAGGATGAACCCGACCGGGTCGAGGTCCTGCCAGACGAAGTGCGACGGGTCCCAGTTCAGCCCGAACGCGGGCCGGTGGTCCACGGCCTCGAGAGCCCGCTTGGTCGTCCAGTAGTCGTACGCGATCTCCGACGGGTGCACCTCGTGCGCGAACCGGACGCCGACCTCGTCGAAGACGTCGAGGATCGGGTTCCAGCGGCGCGCGAAGTCGTCGTAACCGTCAACGATGACATCGGCCGTGACCGGCGGAAACATCGCGACGTACTGCCAGATCTTCGACCCGGTGAAGCCGATGACGGTGTCCACGCCGAGCTTCGCCGCCGCCCGCGCGGTGTCGGCCATTTCCGCGGCCGCCCGCTGCCGGACGCCCTCGGGTTCGCCGTCACCCCAGATCCGGGACGGGAGGATCGCGCGGTGCCGGTGGTCGATCGGGTCGTCGCAGACGGCCTGCCCGACGAGGTGGTTCGAGATCGCCCACACCTTGAGCCCGTGCTCGGCGAGCAGCGCCAGCCGTCCCGGCACGTAGTCCTCTTCGGACAGTGCCCGGTCGACCTCGAAGTGGTCGCCGGAGCAGGCGATCTCGAGGCCGTCGTACCCCCACTCCGAGGCGAGCTTGCAGACTTCGGTGAACGGCAGGTCCGCCCACTGGCCGGTGAAGAGCGTGACCGGACGGCTCATGCGGACGCCTCCACCGCGGTCCAGGCGGCTTCGGCGGAAGCGCTTACCTCCACCGCGTGCAGCACGCGCTGGACCCGCAGGCCGTCCTCGAAGCTCGGCTCGGGATCGGTGCCCGTGCCGATGGCCTGCAGGAGATCCGCGACCTCGTTGGTGAACGTGTGCTCGTACCCGAGGAGGTGGCCCGGCGGCCACCACACCCCGACGTACGGGTGCTCGGGCTCGGTGACGAGGATGCGGCGGAAACCGGCCTCGGTGCCGCCGCCCTCGTACCACTGCAGCTCGTTCATCGACTCGAAGTCGAACGCCAGGCTCGCCTTCGACCCGTTGACCTCCAGCCGCATCGCGTTCTTGCGGCCGAGCGCGAACCGCGTCGCCTCGAAGCTCGCCACGGCTCCCCCGGACAGCCGGGCCAGGAACAACGCGGTGTCGTCGACCGTCACGTCGTCCGTCCCGCCGGTCTCGGACGGCCGCTGCTTCACGAAGGTGTTCGTCAGCGCGGAAACCCCGGTGATCGTCTCGCCGGTGACGAACTGCGCGGCGTCGACGATGTGCGCGCCGAGGTCGCCCAGCGCGCCCGAGCCGGCCGATTCGCGCCGCAGCCGCCAGGTCATCGGCGCCTGCGGGTCCGACAGCCAGTCCTGCAGGTACACCGACCGCACGTGCCGGATCTCGCCGAGCGCCCCGCTCGCGACCAGTTTCCTGGCGTGCGCGAGCGCGGGCACCCGGCGGTAGTTGAAGGCGACCATGGCCCGGACCCCGCGTTCCCGGGCCTTCCGCGCCGCCTCGGCCATCGCCTCGGCCTCCGCGACCGAGTTGGCCAGGGGTTTCTCGCACAGCACGTGCTTCCCGGCGTCCAGCGCGGCGATCGCGATCTCCGCGTGGCTGTCCCCCGGGGTGCAGACGTCGACCAGGCCGACGTCGTCGCGGGCGATCAGCTTCCGCCAGTCGGTCTCGACGGCCTCCCAGCCGAACTTGGCCGCCGCGTCACTGGCCCGCTTCTCGTCGCGACCGGCGAGGACGGCGAGTCGCGGCACCAGCGGTGGGTCGAAGAACCGGTGGACGCTGCGCCAGGCGTGCGAATGCACCGCACCCATGAACGCGTGGCCCACCATCCCGATCCCGATGGTTTCCCGTGCCGGGCTCATACCCCTCCTTTGATACGTGCGTGCGAGAACCAGGTCAGGAGTCGAAGCCGACGTCGAGGTACTGGTCGACGTTCTCCTTGGTGACCACCGCGGAATAGGTGGTGATCTCGGCCGGGATGTCGTGCTCGGCCAGGTCGCCGATCCCCTTGCCCTGCCCGAGCAGGCGCGCGAGGGCGATCGCCGTCGAGGCCATCGACGGGCTGTAGAGCACGGTCGCCTTGATCGGCGAGCTGTCGGCCTTGATCAGGTTCATCATGTTCTTCGAGCCGGCGCCGCCGACCATGATGAACTCCTTGCGGCCCGCGGTGTCGATCGCCGCGTTGACGCCGATGCCCTGGTCGTCGTCGTGGTTCCACAGCGCGTCCAGCTTGGGCGCGCCCTGGAGCAGGTTCGCCGTCTGCTGCTCACCAGACTCCGAGGTGAACTGCGCCGAAACCCGCGGCCCGACCTTGAACCCGGCCCGCCCGAGCGCGTCCGCGAAGCCCTTGCTGCGTTCCTGGGTCAGCGGCAGCGAGTCGATCCCGGCGACCTCGCCGATGATCGGGTTCGCGACGTTCTTCTTCTTGAGCTCCGCGACGAGGTAGTTGCCCGCGTTGACGCCCATCCGGTAGTTGTCGCCGCCGATCCAGGTTCTATACGCGAGCGGGGTGTCGAAGACGCGGTCGAGGTTGATGACCGGGATGCCGGCGTCCATCGCCTGCTGCCCGGCCGAGGTGAGCGCCTTGCCGTCGAAGGGCAGGATCACCAGGACGTCGACCTTGGCGTTGATCAGCGTCTCCACCTGGGAGATCTGCTGGTTGACGTCGTTGGTGCCCTCGGTGGCGTTGAACTTCACCTCGGTGAACTTCTGCGCCTGGGCCTTGGCGTTCTTGGTGATCGCCGCGATCCAGCCGTGGTCGGCGGCCGGCGCGGAAAAGCCGATGGTGACGGGCTTTCCGGGCTGGGCGTTGTTGCCCGCGTTGGCGACCGGCGCGTTGGACTCCGAGTTCGCGGGCGTGTTCGACGTGCAGCCGGCCAGCAGCGCGCCGGCGCCGACGGCGGCCCCGCCCAGCAGGAATCCCCGGCGGCCGAGGAAGGGTTGTTCGGTCATGACGGCCTCCAAAGGTGGTACTACGGACCGGTCCTGGCTTTCCTGGCCCGGAACTGCAAGAGCACGGCGAGGACGATGATCACGCCCTTGGCGATGTTCTGGATGTCGGTGTCCAGGTTGTTGAGCGTGAAGAGGTTGGACAGCACGGTGAAGATCAGCACGCCGATCAGGGTGCCGATCAGCGAGCCGCGGCCGCCGGTGAGCAGCGTGCCGCCGATGACCACCGCCGCGATCGCGTCGAGCTCGTAGAACATGCCGTTGGTCGACGCGCCGGCGGTCGTCCGCGCGACGACCATGAGCGCGGCGATCCCGCAGCACAGCCCGGCGACGCCGTACACGAGCGCGAGGTGGCGCTTGACGTTGATGCCGGCCAGCCGCGACGCCTCGGCGTTGCCGCCGACCGCGTAGGTCCGCCGCCCGAAGGTGGTGCGGTTGAGCACCACCCAGCCGACCGCGAACACGAGCGCGAACAGCCAGATCAGCACCGGGATGCCCAGCAGGTCACCGCGGAAGAAGGTGAGGAAGTCCTGGTCGGCGACCACCTGCGTGCGGCGGCCGCTGAGCCGTTCGGCGAGCCCGCGCGCCGAGACGTACATCGCGAGCGTCGCGATGAACGGCACGACCTTGCCGTAGGAGACGAGCACGCCGTTGACCAGCCCGCAGCCGAGGCCGACGGCGAGTCCACAGAGGACCATCACCCACGGCCCGTAGGACTGCGTGGCCAGGGTCGTCAGCCAGACGCTGGAGAGCGCGACGATCGAGCCGACGGACAGGTCGATGCCGCCGCTGATGATCACGAACGTCATCCCGACGCTCACCACCCCGATCGCCGCGGCCAGCCGCAGGATCGTGGAGATGTTGCTTTCGGTGAAGAACAGCTCGGGCCGGGTGAACTGACCGACCAGGCACAGCACGACGAGCACGGCGGCCAGGCCGAGCAGCCGCGGGTCGGCCCGGAAGGCGAACCGCCGTCCTTCGGTGGTCACCGCCTTGCGTGGTGGCGCTTCGGTGTCGGTCATGCCGCACTCCCCTCGAGAATCACGTCGAGCACCGCGGCCTCGGTCAGCCCGCCGGAGGGCCGGTCGGCGAGGACCCGGCCCTCGCGCAGCACCAGCACCCGGTCGGACAGCCCCAGCACCTCGGGGATCTCACTGGACACCAGCACGATCGCGACGCCGGTCGCGGCCAGCTCGTCGATCAGCCGGTACAGCTCGGCGCGCGCGCCGACGTCGACCCCGCGCGTGGGCTCGTCCAGCAGCAGCACCCGGCAGCCGCGGACCAGCCAGCGGGCGAGCACCGCCTTCTGCTGGTTGCCGCCCGAGAGCGTGCGGACGATCCGGCGCGGGTCGGCCGGGCGCAGGTCGAGACGGCGCAGGCTGGCGCCGGCGTCGTCGAGCTCCTTGCCGCGCTCGGTGAACCCGAGCTTCGCGTAGCGGCCGAGGCTCGCGAGGGTCACGTTGTGCACCACCGGCAGGTCGAGCAGCAGGCCCTGGCTCTTGCGCTCCTCCGGGGCGAGCCCGACACCGGCCTTGACGGCGGCCCGGATGTCGCCCGGGCTCAGCGGCTTCCCGTCCACCGCGACGGTTCCGCGGTCGGCCTTGCGCGCGCCGAAGATCGTCTCCAGCAGCTCGCTGCGGCCGGACCCGACCAGGCCGGCGATCCCGACGACCTCCCCGGCGTGGACGGTGAAGCTCACGTTCTCGAACTCCCCGGCGCGGGACAGGCCCTCGACCTCGAGTGCCCGCTTGCTCCGGTCGGCGTGGCCGTCGTGACGCGGCCCGAAGACCGTCTCCACCTTGCGTCCGGCCATCAGCGCGACGAGATCGGCGGTCGGCGTGGTGCGCGCGTCGAGCCCGGTGCCGACGGTCCGGCCGTCCTTGAGCACGGTCACCCGGTGCCCGATCCGGCGCAGCTCCTCGAGCCGGTGCGAGATGTAGACGACCGCGACGCCGTCCGCGGTCAGCTCGCCGACGATGCGGAAGAGGTTGTCGACCTCCTCGCCGGCCAGCGCGGCGGTGGGCTCGTCCATCACGAGCAGCTTGGCGTCGTGGGCCAGCGCGCGGGCCATCGAGACGAGCTGCTGGCCCGCCGCCGAGAGCCGGCCGACCTCGTCCGACGGCCGGATGCCGGGGTGTCCCAGCCGAGCCATCAGCCGGGCGGCTTCGTCGCGGGCCTGGGAGATCCGCGTGAACCCGAAGCGGGCGCGCTCGTGGCCGAGGAAGATGTTGTCCGCCACCGAAAGCCCGGGCACGAGGTCGAGCTCCTGGTACATGGTGGCGATGCCCAGGCGCAGCGCGTCGACCGGGGAGCCGAGGTTGGCCGGCTCGCCCTGCCAGGTGATCTCCCCCGCGTCCGGCTGGTGCGCGCCGGCGAGGACCTTGATCAGCGTCGACTTCCCGGCGCCGTTCTGGCCGAGCAGGCAGTGCACCTCGCCGGGTTCGACGTCGAGGTCGACCCCGTCGAGCGCGCGCACCCCCGGGAAGGACTTCACGATCCCGCGGACGGAAAGCAGGCTCATACCGAGGCCTCCTCGGTGGCGGGGACGAGGGTCGGGTCGGCGAAGAGCCGTTCGGCCGCGACGTGCGCGGCGCCCCGCAGGGGAGCTTCGAGGCCGAGCTCGGACGGCACCACCCGGGCGTGGCCCAGGGGCCGGGCGGAGAGCTCGACGCGGACCGGTTCGACCAGCCACGGCCCGAGCTCGGCGAAGTACCCGCCCAGCACCACGACGTCCGGGTCGAGCACGTCGACCACAGTGGACAGTGCGACGCCGAGTGCGACACCCAGCTCGTGCACCGCGGTGACGGCCCGCTGGTCGCCGAGGCGGACGCGCTCGGTGAGCAGCGCGACCCGCTCGGCCACGCCGAGCGCGGGGTCCTGCAGCCGGTCCCCCGGCGCCGCCGCCGCGCGCAGAACGGCGGCCAGGTTCGCCTTGGTCTCGAGGCAGCCGGTCCGGCCGCAGGCGCAGCGCTCGCCGGACGGGTCGACGTTGATGTGCCCGACCTCGCCCGCGAAACCCCGCGCGCCGCGCAGGATCGCCCCGCCGGACACGAGCCCGCCGCCGACGGCCGTCCCGCCGCTGAGGTAGAACAGCTCGCCAGGCCCGGTGAGCGACTCGGCGAGCGCGCCCAGGTTGGCTTCGTTGTCGACGGCGACCGCGTCGACGGGCAGGTTCAGGCGCGCCGCCATCAGACCGGCGATCTCCGCGTCGCGCCACCGCAGGGCGGGGGCGAACCGCAGCACGGCGGCGGCCGAGTCGACCAGCCCGGGCACCGAGATCGCGACGCCGACGGGCGGGCCGGGCAGCACGCGGTGGGCGAGGTGGGCGAGCTCGTCCATGCCCCGCTGCAGCCCGGCCGCGGCGACGTCGACGGTCTCGGCGTGCTCGGCCAGGACCCGGCCGGACAGGTCGGTGACCACGGCCGACAGCCGGTCGGCCTCGATGCTCAGCGCCAGCGCGTACGCGTCTTCGCCGTCCAGCTCGACCAGCCGGCTCGGGCGGCCATTGCCGGGGAGGACCCCGGCGGGCCGGACGAGACCCCGCTCGGCGAGCTCGGCGAGCAGGCCGGGAACCGCCGACTTCGCGACCCCGCAGCGGGCTGCCAGCTGCGTGCGCGAGAGCGGTCCGCCGCGGAGCGCCCGCAGGACGGCGGCCAGGTTGGCCGTACGCGGGCTCACCGGTTCGGCTCGCCTGGCACCGGTCTTGGCCACATTGCCCTCACCTAAGCTGCGCTTTGAACGGACTTTGTCACGCAGGATGCGAAAGTAGGGTGACGGCCATCACCCGTCAAGGTGAAGACGGCGTGTTAAGTCCCGTTTTCACCCGGATAGACGCGCGGAAGTGTGCAGACTTTCGATTCGAGAGTGCAAAAGTCTGTCCGGTTTGAGCGCTACTGCGAGGACAGGGTCAGCAACCGAGGGTGAGACTCCTACCGCAGGGGGGGGGGGGGGGGGGGGGGGGGGGGGGGGGGGCCCTCCCCCCCCCCCCCCCCCCCCCCCCCCCAGCCGCGGCAGACCTCTTGCCAGGGTCAGCTGCTGAGCGTGAACGCCCGATCCGTCGCCGACCAAGCCGCACCGATGACCCCAGCCGTGTCCCCCAGCTCGGACAGCACGATCGGCAGGTTGCCCGTCGCCAGCGGCAGCGACCGGCGGTACACCGCGCTGCGCAGCTCGGCGAGCAACTGGTGCCCGAGCTGCGCGACCCCGCCGCCGATCACCACCATGCCCGGGTTGATGAACGAGACCAGCGACGCGACGACCTGGCCGAGCCGGCGCCCGCCGTCGCGGATCAGGTTGACCGCGCCGAAATCGCCCGCCGCGGCCGCGCGGCCGACGTCGCGGGCGGTGACCGCCCCGTGTTCGGCGGCCACCTCGGCGAGGTGGGCCGAGCGGCCGCTGCGGGCCAGGGCCAGCCCGTCGCGGGCCAGCGCGGCCCCGCCGAAGTAGGCCTCCAGGCAGCCGACCTCCCCGCAGGCGCAGGTCGGGCCGTAGTCGTCGAGGCGGATGTGCCCGATGTCGCCCGCCGTGCCGGCGACCCCGCGGTAGACCTTGCCGCCGAGCACGATCCCGCAGCCGATCCCGGTGCCGATCTTGACGAACATCAGGTCGTCGGTCGAGCGCGCGACCCCGGCGTGCCGTTCGCCGAGCGCCATCGCGTTGACGTCGTTGTCGACCGCCACCGGGCAGCCCCAGAGTCCGCCGAGGTGGTCCCGCACGTTGAACCGGTCCCAGCCGGGCATGATCGGCGGGGCGACGGCCATGCCTTCGGCGAAGCTGACCGGCCCCGGCAGCCCGATGCCCGCGGCGACCAGCTTGCCGGGCGCGGCGTCCCGGACCTTCGCCGCCAGCTCGGCCACCCGCCGCAGCACCGGGTGCGGCCCCTGCCGGACGTCGCAGTCTTCGACGGTGTGCGCGAGCACCTCGCACGAAGCGTCGGTGACGGCCACCCCGACCGACGTCGCGCCGACGTCCACCGCGAGCACCCGCAGTTCACCCGAAAGCCGCACCAAGGTCGACCGGCGCCCGCCCCGGCTGGCGGACGGCCCGGCGGTTTCGACGAGGCCGACCTCGTCGAGCCGGGCCACTTCGGCCCCGACGCGGGCACGCGGCAGCTCGAGCCGCTCGCCCAGCTCGACCCGCGACATCGGGCCCTCGTCGCGAAGCAGCGTGAGCAACCGGGTCTGGTGCCGGGTTTCGACCATCGACTGCTCCGGGGTGGATACCGCGCTCATTCGCCTCAGCGTACGGGTCCCCGCTTCCGGCGGTGGCGGAACGACCCTCATCGCTCTGGTCGAGCAGCGCGCTCAGCTACGTTTCGGCGCGCACGGCGTACCGGTACTTCTCGGGGTCCTCCCGGTTCACGTACAGCCGCTCGGGTTCGAAAAGCGCCCCCTCCTCGACGAACGAGTACATCCACCGGAACCAGTCGTCGAACCCCTGGTTCATCAGCGCTTCCGGATTCTCGAAAACCACCTTCCGGCGCCCCTGCACCCCGTACGCGATCTGGATCGCGCCGACGAAGTTCAGGAACCCGGACGTCGTCCCGAGCGACGCCGGGGTGATGAACTGGTCGGGGTCGTCGAACTGGTTGCGGTTGAGCAGGGACAACCGGTTCGCCGACCGGTCGCGGTCGACCACGACCGGCAGCAGGAGGTCGTCGGTGAGGCTGTACCTGTGGTGGATCTCCAGGTCGTGGACGCGGCGCTCGACCGCGGCGCCGGCCGGACCGGTCAGGTCCACAGTGGACATGTCGTGCACGAAGCGCACCGGAGCTTCGTAGGGGCACATCAGGGTCAAGCTCAACGCTTCGTCGTCGATCCGCAGCCGGACGAGCGCCACGAACTGGTCGGGCACCGGGCCCGACGCAAGGCCGGCGGCGAAGGCCCAGAAGAACGCCTTCACCACGTCTTTGGTCTCTCGCAAGGGAACCGTGCCGACCGGCCGGCGGTACGTCACGACGGACAGCGGCATCCAGTCCGCCGGATCGGGCGGTTCCCGGGGCGCCAGCACCTTTTCCCGGTTGAGCCGGCCGAGCTCGTCGACGACGACGGCGCGGTCGTCTTCGGTCACCAGTCCCAGCTCGGCCCGCAGGGCGTCGATCCGCCGCGTCAGGTCCGTCATCTGCCACCACCTCTCCGGTCACACCATGCTGAGCAGCCCCGAGCCCCAGTCGGCGAGCAGCGGGTCGTTGAGCACCGCGCGTCCCCGCTTCCGGACGAACTCGACCAGCGTGGCGAAGTCGTCCGGGCACCGGTGGCTCTGCCGCTGGGCGTCGAACAGCGCGGCGCTGTTCTTCCTCGTCAGCCGGACGGACGCCAGCAGGGAAGCCATGGCGAGGCCGCGCAGCCGGCCCGCCGAGCCCAGCACTCCGCCGAACCCGGCCTCGTTCAACAGCTTCGTCACCTCGTCGCGGCGCTCCGCCTCGACGTGCGGCAGCGCGTGGTCGGCGGCGAGCCGCTGCTGCCACTCGGTGACGTTCCGCGCGCCGACGTCGATGAGGGCCTGCACGACCGGGTCGGCGGCGACGCGGTCGCGCGCGAACCGCCGCAGTTCGCGAAGGCTCTCCAGCGTGCCGGGTCCGTCCATGTGGTAGCCGCGGAGCTGCCGTTCGACCGGCTCGGGCAGGGGCCCGGGCAGCACCAGCGCGCCGATCTCGCCGTCCACGGCGATCGACACGAAAACGGTGTCCATCCCGGGCAGGACGTACCCGCTGATGGTCCCGTCGTAGGTTCCCGCCGCCCGGTGGAAGCCGTCGACGGCCGGCGCGGACATGACCGGCGAGCCGCGCAGCTGGGCGGCGAGGCGGCCGCTCGCGCTGACGTGGACCCGGACCGGCTCGTGGATGACGCAGAACGCGTCCCGCTGCGTCATCAGCCACATCAGGCGGCTCCCGAACGCGCCGTGGTCGCTGTGGTCGGCCAGCTCGACGAGCGAGGCGTACTCGTCGAGCAGGTGCTCGACACCCTGCCGCCACAGCTCGGAGTCACCGGAAGCGTGCAGCAGCCCCTCGAAACCGGCCCGCTGCTCGGCCCGCGACCGCCACGGCAGGTAGGCGCCCGGGCCGGACGGTCCGGCGGTCAGCACGTAGTCGACCATCGGCCGGAGCTCGGCCGCGGTGATGGTCGCGAGGCGGTCCAGGGAGTCGAAGAGGTGCTTGCGGACCACGAGCCACCGTTCGTTCCGGCCGTCGTCCGGCTCCAGCAGACGTGCCACCAGAACGAAGTCGGAGAAGAAGTAGTGCACGGCGAAGAGCAGGAAGACGTCGGTGTCGGCCAGGCGTTCGTCGCGCAGCGCCAGCGAGATCCAGAGGTTCTTGACCAGGAGGTAACCGCCGAGGTACCCCTCCCGGGCCGCGAGGAGCGGTTGGGCCAGCACGTTCGACTTGCGCTTGACGAGCCGGGGACTGGTCCGGTTCTTGATGAGGTAGAACATCACCGCTTCGTCGAGCTGTTCCGACGCGTTCCCGGTGGCCGGCACGCTCTTGAGCAGGCGCCGCGCGTAGAGGAGGAACGTCCATTTCATGGGTGTGGAACAAACGTCGGCCGCCCGGCTGGGAATCGTGTCGAATTCGGCGAACAACGCCAGGCCTTCGATGATCGGCCACAGCATGCCCGACGCGATGTCGTAGGCCACGAAATCCAGCCCGGAACTGAAGATCACCTCTTCGGAGCCCGCCGATTCTTCGGTGATCAGGGGAAGGACGGGCCGGAAGTACAAGTACGTCAAGGCCGTGCCGACCGGGGAGGTGAAGCACCAGTGGTGCGTCAGCTCGTGGACGAACGCCGGCCAGGTCGAGTCCGGCAGCTCGCCCTCGAGCAAGCCGGCCAGCTGCGACCGGGCGTCACCCGCGCTCAGCTCGCCGAAGTTGGTCACCGGGTGGGTGAAGCTCCGGAACTCCTGGGCAGCCACCGGCCTAGCCGATGAGGTCCGCGACCGGGACCTCGGCCAGCTTGCCGAGCTCGCCCAGCACCTGCTCGGAGGCCGGCCGGTCCTTCGAAAGGGAAATGTCGACCGCACGCACGACCCGCGTCCCGTCCGGGTAGACGATTTCGACCTTCTCCCGGAAACGGTCCGGCCGGTTGCGAAGGACCAAATAGGTGATCAGCCCTTTAATCGCCAACCCTCCGACGATGACGGCGAGGGTGACCGGTTCCCCGGACGAGCCGTCGGGAACGGCCGCCTCTTCGAACTCGACGTCGCCCCCGCCCGCTTCGGCGATCTGTTCTTCGATCTCCAGCTTGTCGTCGTAGCCGAGACCGGCCAGTCTTATTCGCGGCGGTTCCATGCCCGAACGATAGCTCGCGAAGAACGGGCCCGGCCCCCTTGCGCAGTCTCGGTTCAATAGCGTTAATTCCTGACCGCACACCCCCGAGGAAGGACCCCCGATGACCGAACCGAACGCGGACCGGGCCCGGCGGGCGATCGTCGAGCACACCCGCCGGCTGGCGGAGTCGGCCGCGGCGGCCGGGCCGGACGCCGCGGTCCCGACGGCTCCGGAGTGGACCGTCACCGCCCTGGTCGAGCACGTGGGCCAGACCCAGCACTGGGTCGCGGAGATGATCGAGCGGCGAGTGGCCGGCGTGGCTGGCCGGGTCCGCGCGACGGGCCGCGGACGCGTTCACCGCCGACGCGCTCGACGCGCCGGTGTTCAACCCCGCGGCGGACGGGCGGACCGGGGCGCGTTCTGGCTGTCCGGCATGCTCAACGAGGCGGTCGTCCACGGCTTCGACGCGGCCGCCGCGGCGAACCGCCCGGCCGACGTCGACGCCGACATCGCGGCGGCGCTCATCGGCAACCACTTCGCGATGCTCACCTCCCCCACGTGGGAGCTGCAACGGCCGGCGTCCGCCCACGCGATCCGCGGCACCGGCCAGTCCCTGCAGTGGCGCGACGGGGCGACGTGGCAGCCCACCACCGGCCCGGCCGACGTCACGGTGACCGGCCCGGCACGGTCCCTGCTGCTGACGTTGACCCGGCGCCTCCCGCCCACCGAGGGCGTCACCGTCGAGGGCGACGCCGGTCTCGTGCGGCACTGGCTGGACAACACGGCGCACGTCAGCGGCTGACCGGTCGTGGCCCGGAAACGAAAGCGGGGCACCGGGATGATCCCGGTGCCCCGCTCCCTGTACTGCTGAACCCGCTCTCCGTCAGACGGTGTGCGGGGTGTGCGCGACGGTGTTCCAGCCGGAGGTGAGGACGTCGGCGTTGCCGCCGTTGCCCGCCCAGCCGGAGTTCCCGCCGGTCGTGCTGCTGGTGTTCCAGGCGTCGCCGGTCGAACCGGTGGCGCCGGTGTCACCCGAGTGGCCCGAAGTCACCGCGGTGTGCGACGTCGTGCCGTTCTCGTGCTTCCAGCCACCGTGGTGGCGGCCCTGCTGCTCGTGCCCGCGGGTCGACGTGACGGCGGTGTTGCCGCCGGTCGAGCCCGAGTCGCCCGAGTTGCCGGACTTGCCCGTCACCGCGTTGTTGTGGCTGGTGGCGTTTCCGGCGTCGCCGGAGTTGCCACCGTTGCCGCCCTTGGCGGTGCCGGTCACGACACCCAGGACGCCCGTGGTGCCGCCCTGCTCGTGACGCTTCCAGCTGTGCCCACCGCTGTTCGTGGCGGAGTTGTGGCCGGTGCTGACAACCGTGGCGTCGCCGCCGTTGCCCGCCGAGCCGGAGTTCCCGCCGGTGGTCGTGCTGGTGTTGGTCGCGTCACCGGTCCAGCCGGTGGCACCGGTGTCACCCGAGTTGCCCGAAGTCACCGTGGTGGCCGACTTCGTGCCACTGCCGTTGTTCCAGCCGCCACCGTGGTAGCAGCCACAACCGTGGTTCCCGCGGCCGTTGTTCTGGCCGCCGAGCGTCCACACGATGGCGGAGTTGCCACCGGTCGAACCGGAGTCACCCGAGTTGCCGGAGTTCCCGGTCACCGCGTTGTTGTGGCTGGTGGCGTTCCCGGCGTCGCCGGAGTTGCCACCGTTGCCGCCCTTGGCGGTGCCGGTCACCAGACCCAGGACGCCCGTGGTGCCGCCCTGCTCGTGCCGGTTCCAGCCCCAGCCGTGCCCACCATTGTTCGTGGCGGAGTTCCGGCCTTCGCTGACAACCGTGGCGTCGCCGCCGTTGCCCGCCGAGCCGGAGTTCCCGCCGGTGGTGCTGCTGGTGTTGGTCGCGTCGCCGGTCGACCCGGTGGCGCCGGTGTTCCCGGAGTTGCCCGAGGACACCGTGGTGGAGCACTGCGCCAGCAGGCACAGGCCGTAGGCGCTGTTCCCGCCGGTGGAGCCGGAGTTCCCGGAGTTGCCCGAGTTCCCCGAGACCGCCGAGTTGGAGCTGGTGGCGTTCCCGGCGTCGCCGGAGTTGCCACCGTTGCCGCCCTTGGCGGTGCCCGTCACCGAGCCGAGGACACCGGTCAGGCCGCCGCGGGCGCCCCGCGAGTCCGCGGTGTTCTTCCCGGCCGCCGCCGACGTTCCGGAGCCGCCGTGGCCGGCGTTCCCGGAGTTGCCACCGGTGGTGCTGCTGGTGTTCGAGGCGTTCCCGGTCGAGCCGGTCGCGCCCGTGTTCCCGGAGTTGCCCGAGGACACCGAGGTGCTGCACTTCGCCAGGACGCAGACGCCGTAGGCGCTGTTCCCGCCGGTCGAACCGGAGTTGCCCGAGTTTCCGGAGTTCCCGCTGACAGCGTTGTTGCCGCTGGTGGCGTTCCCGCCGGAACCGGAGTCGCCGCCGTTGCCGCCGGTGGCGGTTCCGGAGACGACCGAGTGCAGGGTGTTCCCGAGCCCGCCGAGCGGGCCCGAGTTACCGGTGTCCGCACTGGCCACCGCGCTGCCCAGCAGGACGAACCCGCCGGAGATGAACGCGGCGGTCAGGCCGCGTCGTACGTACTTGTGCATGAACTTCCCTTTCCGTGCCCTGTGTCCTTTATGGATTTTTGGGATGGAAGGGGAAAATCAGCTCGGATGGTCGTTTCCGTAGAAGACCAGCCAGTACGGCGACGCCCGGCCGCCCGGCGGAGCCCGCCAGGTCCGGTCCGTGCCCGGGATGACCGAGCCGGACGCGGTCACGGCGAACTCGCCGCCGTGCGCGCTCCCGCCGCTCACCGACATCGCACCGCTCATGCCGGCGAGGTTCGCGGGCAGCCCGCTGCCCCCGGAGCCGGACGCGGGACCGGCAACACCGGCCTCAGCATCGGCCTGGCCGGCCACGGCCGTCCGGTCACGCGGCGGTTCGTGAGCCCGCGTCAGGACGGTCACCACCGGCGAGGCACTGACCGCACCGCGCGGCACGGGAACCGCCGCGCTTCCGGCGACCGGTTCGGCCGGGGTGACCGGCTGTCCGATCACCACCGGATCAGCCCGCTCGCCCCCGATCGCCCGCACCACCGGTGCGGTCACCGGGGCCGTGGCGTGCAGGACCGGCGACACCGCGTGCACCACCGGCCGCAAGGCCGAAAGCACGGGTTCCGCTGTTTCCAGCACCGGACGGGTGACCGCGGAAACCACGGGCGCCAGCCCGTTCGTCACCGGCTCGATCACCGTTCCCACCTGCGACGACACCACGTACACGGTGTTGGTTACCGGCCCGAGGGCCGGACCATCGAGCACACCGTGCACCGTGCCCGTGACCGGCTTGGCCACCGGCGCCACCTGCGACGACACGCCGTGCACGGTGTCTGTCACCGGCTTAGCGACCGGCGCCACCTGCGACGACACACCGTTCACAGTGTCCGTCACCGGCTTGGCGACCGGCGCCACCTGCGACGACACCGTGTGCACCGTGTCCGTGACCGGCCCGAGGGCCGGACCATCGAGCACGCCGTGCACGGTGCTCCCGGCCCGATCGAGCAGCCCGGGCCGATCCGGCGACCCGCCTTCGGCCGCGTGCGCGGTCCCGGACAGGGCCATGGCCAGCAGGGTGAACCCGAACAACGCCCCGGCCAGCACGAGCATCCGCAGTATCAGCGGCGGCCCGGCCGGGGTCGTGTCCGTCAGGGAAGTATCCATCCATCTCACCCCCTTTCGAGTGGGGACTTCACCGTCAGTCAGATTTCGGCGCGGCAACCCTCACCGGATTGGGTGTAGATCGAAGTTTTTTCTTTTCCTCCAACGAGGTTTCTACCGCTGAGTAGCGGGTAAACCTGTCGAGTTTTTCTCCCGAAAAGCCAACCCGTGGCGCGTGTCGAGAACCCACGATCGGCTCCGACTCAGGGGCACGGGCGGCCACCAGGGCCGCCCCGTACCCCCCGAGGAGCAGGAACCATGACCCGAGTGACCGCCCAGATGTCGGTGTCCCTCGACGGCTTCTACACCGGACCGCGGGACACCGCCGAGCCCCAGGACATGAGCGGTTGGATGCGCGGCCCCGAAGCGCCCGGCTTCTTCCGCGTCACGCGCTGGGCCGTCGACGCCATGGCCTGGCGCGAGCGCCAGGGCTTCGCCGGTGGCGCCCAGTCGGTCGATTCGGACATCGTCGCGGAGACGTTCGCCGCCGCCGGCGCCTACGTCATGGGCCGGCGCATGTTCGACGCCGGTGAGGTCCCCTGGGGTGACGAGCCGCCGTTCCGCGCCCCGGTGTTCGTGGTCACCCACCGGCCGCGGGAGGTGCTCGAACGCCGGGGCGGCACGTCCTTCACCTTCGTCACCGACGGCCCCGCGCGGGCGATCGAGCTGGCCCGGGCCGCCGCCGGTGACAAGGACGTGGCGGTGGCCGGCGGCGGCGAGCTGCTGCGCCAGGTGCTGACCGCCGGGCTGCTCGACCAGCTCGAGCTGCACGTCGCCCCGGTGCTGCTGGGCGACGGCCAGCGCCTGTTCGACGCCGGTCTCGGCCTCGGCGCGGACGACGGTGTCGAACTGGTCCCGACGCGGGTCGTCGACGCGCCCGGGGTCACCCACCTCCGCTATACCGTCACCGGACGGGCGAAGCTGGTGCTGGACGATCGTGGCGCGGGCGGCGAGCTGGTCGGGCCGGCGCACTGAGAGAGGAGCGAGCCGTGAAGTTCATGCTGCTGATCTACGGCAACGAAGAGGCCTTCACCTCGATCGGCGCGGAGGCCCTCGCCGAGCTCATCCGCGAGACCGACGCCCTCAACCAGGAGCTGTTCGAGTCGGGTGAGCTGGTCGGCGCCTACGGGGTGGCCGACCAGGTGAACGCCAAGATGGTCCGGGTCTCCGGCGCGACGCCGGCGGTGACCGACGGCCCGTACGCCGAGGCCAAGGAGTTCCTGGGCAGCTTCACGATCCTCGACTGCGACAGCCTGGACCGGGCCCTGGAGATCGCGGCGCGCAACCCGTCGGCGCGCCACTGGGGTGTCGAGGTCCGGCCGCTGATGCACGAGGCCGAAGTCGCGCCGTGACCGAGTGGCGGGCCGTCCGGCGGCTGGTCCCGGAGGTGCTCGGCACGCTGGTGCGCCGCTACGGCCAGTTCGACGCCTGCGAGGACGCCGTCCAGGAGGCGCTGGCGGCGGCCGCGGCCCAGTGGCCGGCCGACGGGTGGCCGGAAAACCCCCGCAGCTGGCTGGTGACGGTGGCGTCGCGGCGGCTCGCCGACCAGGTGCGCAGCGACGTCGCCCGTCGCCGGCGGGAGGAGGCCGACGCCCTCGGCACTCCGCCCGCCGGCGGCGAGCCGTACCCCGACGACGACACGCTCACGCTGCTGTTCCTCTGCTGTCACCCGGCGCTGACACCGCCGTCGCAGATCGCGTTGACGCTGCGGGCCGTCGGCGGCCTGTCGACCGCCGAGATCGCCAGGGCGTTCCTCGTGCCCGAAGCGACCATGGCGCAACGCATCAGCCGTGCGAAGCAACGCATCAAGGCCGCCGGAGCCGTCTTCGCCCTGCCGCCGCCGGCCGAGCAGGCGGACCGGCTCGCCGTCGTGCTCCAGGTGGTCTACCTCGTGTTCAACGAGGGGTACACGGCCACCTCGGGAACACGGCTGGTGCGCGCCGACCTGACGGCCGAGGCCATCCGCCTGGCCCGCGACCTGCACCGCCTGGTCCCCGGCGACGGCGAGGTGGCCGGGCTCCTGAGCCTCCTGCTGCTGACCGACGCCCGCCGCCGGGCCCGCACGGCCCCGGACGGGTCGCTGGTGCCGCTGAGCGAGCAGGACCGGACGCTCTGGGACGCCGAAGCCGTCACCGAAGGCGTGGCGCTGGTGACCGAGGCCCTGGCAAAGGGCCCGATCGGGCCGTACCAGCTGCAGGCCGCGATCGCCGCCGTCCACGACGAGGCGCCCACCGCGGACGTCACCGACTGGCCGCAGATCCTGGCGCTGTACACGGTTCTGGAGCGCGTGGCCCCGAACCCGACCGTGACGCTCAACCGGGCGGTGGCCGTGGCGATGGTGCGCGGCCCGGCGGCCGGGCTGGCGGTACTGGACGCCCTGTCGGCGGACGAGCGCATTTCGGCGTCCCATCACCTGGTGTCGGTGCGAGCGCACCTGCTCGAGATGGCGGGCGACCCCACCGCGGCCCGCGCGGGGTACCAGGAGGCGGCCCGGCGCACGACCAGCGAGCCCGAGCGGCGTCACCTGCTGACGCGGGCGGCCCGGCTGGGGTGAGCGGGCGCTGCCGCTTGATCCGCCTGTCGCCTCGGTCCTACTCTTCAGCGTCGATGACTGCCGAGGAGGACCCATGCGAGGCGCCCACCGTAGCCGTGTCCACCTGGTGATCATCTCCTGCGCGCTGTCCGCCGGTCTGCTGGCCGCGACGGGCCCGGCGGCGGAGGCGGCCCCAGCGTCGCGGTTCTCCCCCGGTGCGCCCGGCGCCGGCGATCCGTACTTCCCGGACATGGGCAACGGCGGTTACGACGTCGGCCACTACGACATCCGGCTGGCGTACAACCCCCAAACCCAGGCCATCAACGCGACCACGACGATTCTCGCCACGGCCACGCAGGACCTCTCGCGCTTCGACCTGGACTTCCAGGGACCGCTGAAGATCAGCCGGCTCTCGGTGAACGGCCTGAACGCCGCGTTCACCCGCAGCGGCGCCCAGGAGCTGGTGATCACCCCGCCGTTCGGGCTGCGGAAGGGCAGCCCCTTCGTCGTCTCGGTGACCTACGCGGGCGTCCCGCAGAAGATCGACGACCCCGCGCTGGGCGTCTCCGGCTGGGTCACCACCAAGGACGGCGCGGTCGCGCTCAACCAGCCGATCGGCGCGGCGACCTACTACCCCGTGAACGACACGACGAACGACAAGGCGACCTACACCCAGACCATCACCGTCCCGGCCGGGCTCACCGTGCTGGCCAACGGCGAACCCGGGCCCACCACCACGCGCGATCACCAGACCACCTTCCGCTGGTCGATGAACCGGCCGATGTCCAGCGAGCTGAGCATGCTCGCGATCGGCAACTACGACGTCACCCGCGGCGTGGCGGCCGGCGGCCTGCCGAACATCACCGCGATCGGCAAGTCGATCACCACCAAACCCGGTCAGGGCAAGGTGTTCAACGAAACCACCGCGCAGATCATCAAGTGGGAATCCTCGATGTACGGGCCGTACCCGTTCGACTCGACCGGCGGCATCCTCGCCGACGTCGGCGTCGACTACGCCCTCGAGACCCAGAGCCGCCCGGTCTACGACCAGACCACCAGCGACGTCGACGGCGACCTGCTCGCCCACGAGCTGGGCCACCAGTGGTTCGGCGACAGCCTCACCCCGGTGCGCTGGGCGGACATCTGGCTCAACGAGGGTTTCGCGACCTACTCGGAATGGCTCTACCAGGAGAAGTTCAACGGCGTCCCGGTGCAGCAGACCTTCGCGAAGACCTACGCCGACGAGAAGGACTGGACCGGCCAGGTCGCCGACCCGGGCCGCGACCGCATCTTCGACGACCTGGTCTACAACCGCGGCGCGATGACCCTGCAGGCCCTGCGCCTGAAGATCGGCGACCGCGCGTTCTTCAAGGTCCTGACGCAATGGCCGACGACCCACCGGTACGGCAACGTCTCGACGCGGCAGTTCATCCAGTTCGTCGAGCGGCTGACCGACCGCAACCTCGACTCGTTCTTCCAGAAGTGGCTCTACCAGCCGGGAAAGCCGACCCTCTGACCCTTATTGCCTGCCGTAGAGGACGAGCAGGTTGTCGTAGTCGACGTTGTCCGGTTCGGTCGTGTGGTTCGTGTCCGCGTACATCAGGACACCTTTGGTCGCACGGTGGCGCAGGCCGATGGCGTGGCCCATCTCGTGCTTGACGACGTTGAGCGTGGCGACGGGGCCTTCCTCGGCGAGCGGCTTGGTGTAGTACGTGATGTGACCGCCGACGGTGAACTTTCCCTTTTCCACGGCGTCGAAGTTGCCGTCGTCGTCATCCTTGTCAGAGCCCTTGAGGCCGATCGTGACGCAGTTCGTCCCCGTCGCGCAGGTTTCGGTGAGCCGCGGCTGGACGCACGGGCTGCGGTCCCACGACGCGACACCCTGCTTCACGTCGTCGAGGTACTCGGCGGGCAGGCCCTGGGTGGCGAAGTAGACGACGACCTCCTCGCCGTTCTTGCGCTGCCACGGGAGCTGGTCGTCTTCGTAGTCCTGGTCTTTCAGCTTCAGGCCGTCCGGCGCGGTGCAGCTGCCCTGGCTCCCCGCGGTCGCGACGTCGGCCTTCTCGTGGGTGACGGTGACGCGGTGGAGCACGACCTGGCCGAAATTGCCGTCGTCACACGGAGACGTGGTGTCGCAGTTCGCCTGGGTGTAGGCGCCGGCCTTGAAGTAGGCGCCCGAGAACTTCTTCGAGATGGTCGCCTTCAGGACGCCGTTGTAGTAGGCCCGGATCTTGCCGCCGGCCACGACGAACTTGGCCTCGAACGTCGTGCCGAGCGCGTAGTCGGACGTGACGAGCTGGTAGTGGCTGTCGTCCCCGTTGGTGACGTACAGCTTGCTGCCTTCGAGCCGGAACACCGCCACGTCGTCGTCGGCGTCGTGGATCTGCCCGGCCACGACGTACGGCCGCCCGGCCGGCAGGTTCGTGATCGACTGCGAGATCGTCATCGTGTGCGTGCCCGACGTCGACGACCAGGAGGCGTTGTCCCGCCCGTTGTTCGTCATCTCGCGCAGCTCGGACCGCGGGTTCTTCGACCCGCTCGTCGTCACGCCGTTGACCGCGGCACGGAACTGGACGCCGTCACACGACGGCGTCGTGGTGAACCACGGCGAGCGCGCGTAGGTGGCCAGCGCGGGCTGCTTGACTTCGGTGGGGCTGCCGGCCGACCCGATCGGCAGCGTCTCCTTCCAGTTCGCCAGGTCCAGCACCTGGGCGGGGTACTGGCACTGCGCCGCGGCGGCCGTTCCGCCGGCGACCCCGGACAGGCACGCGGCCGTCACACACGACCCCGTCAGGATGGCTCGAAGCTTCATCGTTCCCCCGATCACGTGGTGCATCGATTTACCAAGTTGATCGGAAAACACGCTAAGTCGGAAATTGATCACCGTCAAGAGCAGTATGTTTGCGGGTAGATCGATACACTGACGATGTGGTGACGATCTACCAGGTGGCCGAGGAAGCCGGCGTCTCGCCGAGCACGGTGTCCAACTACCTCAACGGCCGCACGAGCCGCATGCAGGCCGGCACCCGGACCCGGATCGAGCACGCGATCACCCGGCTGGGGTACCGCCCGAACCGCGCGGCCCGGCAGCTGCGCACCGGGCGCACCCAGGTGGCCGGCCTGATCGTCCCGTCGGTGGCGAACCCCTTCTGGGGCACTTTCGCCCGGCACCTGGAAGGCGCCGCGCTGGCCGCGGGTTACCACGTCCTGCTGTGCAACAGCGAGCGCGACCCCGAACGCGAGCGCACCTACCTCGAGGAACTGTGGGACGACGGCGTCCGGGGTGTGGTGCTCTGCTCGGCGCTCCCCTCCCTAGCCCACGTGACGCCCTTGACCGAGCGCGGCATGCAGGTGGTCGCCTTCGACCGCACCGCGCAGGCCGACGACCCGCCGGGCCTGGTGAACATCGCGGTGGACAACGCGATGGGCACGGGTCTGGCCACCCGGCACCTGCTCGGCCTGGGCCACCGCCGGCTCGCGTTCGTCTCGGGGTCGCTGGGCAGCGTCAACCGGACCGAACGCCTCCGCGGGTTCCGCACCGCACTCGACGAGGCCGTGTCGGAAAGCACGGTGTGGGACGGCCGCTCCTACGGCGACACGGACATGGCCGGCCTCGGCCGCGCGGCCGCCGCCGAGCTCCTGGCCGAACCCACACCACCGACGGCGATCGTCGCGATCAACGACCTCTGCGCGCTCGGAGTCTGCGCAGGCATCCGCGACGCCGGCCTCGAAGTCGGCGCCGACGTCTCGGTCACCGGCTTCGACGACATCATGCTCGCCGACCTGGCCGCGCCGCCGCTCACGACCGTGCGCCAGCCGGTCGCCCGGATGGCCGCGACCGCTTTCACCCACCTCCGCGCCCGGGTCGAAGGGGAAGCACCCGAGTCCCAGCTCTTCCGCCCCGAGCTCGTCATCCGCGGCTCGACCGGACCGAACGTGGCGTGAAGCCGTCAGCGGGGCAGGACGAGGTGCTCGGCGATGGCGTACAGCTCCGCCTGCGCGCTGGAGCCCGCGACGGCGATCGGCGCGTCGTGAACCGCCTTGAGGATCCAGAGCGTGCGGTAACCGTTCTCGTCCAGGTAGCGGGTCGCGTGTCCCTGGACCGGTTTCCCCGCGGTGCCGCGCACCTGGCCGGCCTCGTCACTGCGCACCTGGACCGGCGGCAGGACGCTGCACGTGCCCAGTGAGTAGTTCGTGCGCACACCGCCCGGGCCGTCCTGCTCGACGTCGAACGCGCACATCCGCAGGCCGTCGGGCAGCTTGCCGAGGCCGAACGCCGGGGTGACGGTGGTGGCGCCGGGGAAGGCGACGCTCCCCGCGACGCGGCGGCCCGCGTCGGCCAGCTGCTGCGCCGACGCCGTGCTGCCCGGCTGCGCGGCCACGTTGACGTACAGCGAGCCGCCGTCGGGGTGGGTCAGGTACACCTCGTAGCCGCCCGGGCCGCCGGAGCGCGAGCTCTCCACGCCGGCCCGCCCGCCGATGGTGACGGGCTGCCCCGGACCGGACTTGAAGGCGGCCTGCTTGACCGGCATCATCCGCATTTCCTGCACGTCCACGAACAGGACCTGGGGCCCGGACGTGACGGTCAGCATGTACTCGCCGCCGTACACCGGCTTGTCGGGGTTCGCCGCGCTGCCACCGATGTTGATCCGGCGCGCGAGGTAGTCGACCTTGCCCGGCGGCAGCCAGCCGAGCGAGTAGGGCATGGCCAGCTCCGCGACGCCCGCCTTGGCCGGCGCCTCGACGGCGACCGGACCGCTGCTCGGGCTGGCGCCCGTCGCGACCTGGTTGTCGTGCGAGGGCCGGTTCAGCGCGACGACGGCAACCGCGGCCAGGACGAGCAGGACCACCCCGGCGCCGGCCGCGAGCGGACGGCTCACCACGGCGCGCCCGCGGTCGAGGCGCTGCCGCGTGGCCGCCAGGACCTGGTCGCTGTCGGGGGCGTCCTGCTCGTGGGCGGTGAAGGTGTCCTTGATCAGGTTCTCGAGGTCCATCAGCTCTCCTTCGCCTGGGCCATCCGGTCGGTGCTCAGGCCGTGTCGCAGGGTCGTCAGGGCTTTGCGGGCGTGGGCCCGCACGGTCGCCTGGGCGCAGCCGAGCAGGTCCGCGATGTCGGCGTCGGCGAGCTGCTCGTAGTACCGGAGCACCACCACCGCGCGCTGCCGCCGGGGCAGCCGCGCGAGGCGCTGCCACATGTCCTCGCGCGCCGCGTGGTCCGACGCGAAGTCGTCCGGCCGCGCCTCGTCCGGCGGGTCGCCCACGGCGATCAGCCGCGCTGACCGGCTGCGCCGCCAGGACAGGTAGTCGTTGGTGACCATCCGCAGGACGTAGCGGTCGGGGTGCTCGGCGTCGCTGATCCGCGACCACCGCCGGTACACCTTGACCAGCACGTCCTGCACCAGGTCGGCGGCCTGTTCCCGCTCCCCGGCCAGCATCGTCGCGTAGCGCAGCAGCCGCGGCAGGTGCGCCCGGACGAAGTCCTCGTAGTCAGCCATCACTAGGAAGACTGCCGCGGTGCACGATCCGTGTACCTCCACGCAGAACTTTCTCGCCAGGCCGCTGAGGCGACCCGGCCGGCAAGATCTAAGGTTCGATCCGCGGTTACTTTCTTGGAGGTTTCGTGGAGCGGCTGGTTCCGGACATCACAGGGTTCGATCCCGCGCTGGGCCGCCGGATGCTGGCCACGGCCGGCTGCACGGACGCCGACGACATCGCCAAGGTCGAGGACGCCGGCCGGACCCGCGACCACAACGGCGGCCGGGTCCAGGTCATGCACAACGGCCTGCTCGTCGAGGAAGGCGGCTACTACGGCGGCTGGATGACCGAGATCATCCGCGCGCTGCGCGGCCATCACGAACCCCAGGAAGAGCTGGTCTTCCACCGGATCATCGAACGCCTGGCCGGCGACGGCGGCACACCGGCCATGATCGAGTTCGGCAGCTTCTGGACGTACTACGGCCTCTGGTTCTGCCACGCCTTTCCGACCGGCCGCGTCGTCGCGCTCGAGCCCGACCCCGCGTACCTCGACGTCGGCCGCCGCAACGCAGTACTCAACGGCTACCAGGACCGCGTCCGGTTCGTCCAGGCCGCAATCGGCGAACCCGGCGGACACCTGGACTTCAAAGCCGAAAGCGACGGACAGACCTACCCAGTCGCCCAGCACGACCTAGCTTCCCTGATGCACGAAGCCGATCTGGCCCGAGTCGACCTCGTCCTGGCCGACGTCCAGGGCGCGGAGACGCTGCTGCTCGAGCGCGCCCGAGGTGACCTCGAAGCCGGCCGCGTGCGTTTCCTGGTCGTGTCGACCCACCACCACGCAATCTCCGGCGACCCGCTCACCCACCAGAAGGCCCTGCACTCCCTGCTCGACGCCGGCGCCCACATCATCGCCGAACACAGCGTCGGCGAGTCCTTCAGCGGGGACGGCTTGATCGCCGTCTCTTTCGACCCGCGTGACAAGGACTTCACCGTCCCCGTCAGCCACGCTCGTTACCGCGAGTCCCTGTTCGGCGAACTGGAACACGACCTCGCCGCCGCCCTGTCGGCAAGGGACAACGCCGAGCAAGCCTGGAAGTCCGCCGACGAGTACGCGAAGCATCTCGAGCAAGAACTGGCCCGCACCACCGCCGAACGCGACGAGCTGACAACGTCACGCAGCGCGGCAAACCCGAAGCCGAGCTAGGGATGAGCCGCCGGTGACGGGCTCGTGAATCTGGACAGTTTCTGGACCGTCTGGGGTTTCGGTGCCCGGACACAAAGAAGCCCAGGCCATTGGCCTGGGCTTTTGCTCCCCCGCTTGGACTCGAACCAAGAGCCCTCCGGATTATTGGTTCGAGTCGTTTCGAGTCGATGTCAGTCGATCTAGCTGGGATGTTTGCAATCGCTCATGCTCTCGGTCGATGTCAATCGACCTCGTTCGACCTGCAATATCGCCCTTAAATCGCCCCTAGTTCGACAAACATGCACGCCCGCGTCCGCCCTGCGGTCGCCGCCGATCTCGGGTGGCATGCTGCAGCGATGACGGACAAAGACCCCGCTGGTAGCCACGTTGTCGCGATCGCGCACCAGACGGTGTGGGCCGCGGTCGGCGAAGTTATCGGCGCCCTCGGCGTCGAAGGGGCAGCCCGGCTCAAGGTGCGTTCCAGGGAACATCTGGCCGTAGTCCTGACCACTGCGTTCCTCGGCTCGCCGCCGATCTCGACCGACCTCGACGGCGGCACGGACCATCGCGGAGCTCCGCCACATTGTCCGTCGTGAATGGACGGTCGGCGACACGGCGATCGTGGTGCCGGACATGACCTACACCCGCCCCGGGCACCAGGCCGCCAGGCCGGTGACGAACCCGCGCCTTCGATCACGGGGGCTCAATTTTCTTGGATGAACTGAGTCACCATGGTCCCCCCAGGGGAGTCTGGGCGGGCGATTTCCGCTCGCGTGGTCGGTGCCGTGAGCGTGGTACACGCTGCTACGACGACCCTCCCAGCCGGCTTCATCGAAACAACATCCGTTCGACATCCGACTCCGGGGCTCGGTCAGTGCTGGTCGACGCTCCGACGAACTTCGGCCGGCCGCGTCTGGCACCGAGAACAACGCACACCTGGGTCACCCGGCGCCGCGAGATGCGCCCGCGGCTGGTCCGCGTCCGGGGTGGTCCGCGGGTAGAGGTTCAGCGCACGCTCCCAGAGGCGGGCCGCCCGTTCGTGGTCGCCCCGGCCTGCCGCGACGTGCGCGAACCCCTCCCAAGCCCGCGCCAGCGCCATCGGAAGGTCACCGGTCGAAGCGATCCGCTCCGCGCGTTCGAAGGCGGGCGCCGCGTCCTCGAGCCTGCCCGCGGCCACATAGGCCTCGCCGAGGCCATTGAGGGCCTCGCATTCGGATTCCTGCATCTCCGACTTCCCGGCGGCTTCGCACGCCTGCAACCCGGCGGCGATCGCCTCCCCGAGATCGCCGAGCCGACGGTGGGTGACCGCCAGCCACGCCAACGCGGTGACCTCGGCCCGGACGTATCCGGAGACGCGGCTCAGGGGCAACGCTCGCTGCAACGCCGCCAGCCCCAAGGTGTCCTCGCCGTCCAGATGATGCAGCCAGCCCAGATTGATCAGGGTGACGGCCTCGCTGCCCGTCGCCTTCTCGCTGCGGTGGTGCCGAAGAGCCGCCTCGAACAGCAGCCGGGCCTCGCCGTGGCGTCCAGCCTGGGCCAGCGTGAGCGCAAGATCTCCGGTAGCGCCGACTTCACTCCCCTTGTCACCTGCGGCCGCGGCCAACTTCCGGGCTTCGAGAAACTGCTGCTCGGCCTCGTCGAGCCTGCCTGCCTCCAGCGCCGATCCGCCCAGATCCCGGCGTGCCACCGCGGCGAGCGAGAGGTCTCCGCTCGCCTTGCTGAGCCGGATCGCCGACTCGATCAGCTCGCGCACCTCATCGTGACGTCCTTGTTCGCCTAGGGCAAAGGCGCTGGTGAGCAGGGCATACGCTTCGGCGCGCGAGTCCCGCAGGTGACGCGCGGCGGACACCGCCCGTTCGGCCAGCGCGCCGACACCGGTCCGCTGGCCGATCGAGATGAAGTAGGGCAAGAGCAGGCAGGGCAGCGGCCAGGCGTGCTCCCACCAGCCGCGCTCACTCGCGTATTCGGTCGCCGCGACCAGGTTGGCGTAGTCCGCGCGCAGGCGGGCGACTGCCTCGAAAGGAGTCGCGGGATCCGTTACCGGACTCGCCGTCTCGTCGAGCTCGATGTGGGGCATCGGCCGTCCCGCGGCCAGGGCGGAACACTGTGCCCTGGCCATCCGCGCGTAGTAGCCGGACAACCGTCCGAAGGCCGCTCGACGGTCGGCTTCGGTGTCCTCATCGGCTGACTTCGCCCGCACGTAGTCGCGAACCAGGTCGTGGCAGGCGTAGCGGTCCCGTCCGCGCTCGAGCACAAGGCTGCGCTCGAACAGGGACTCGAGGGCGTCCTGTGCCTCCGCCACCGGCACGGCAGCCATCGCCGCCACGGCGCCGGAGTCGAAGTCCGGGCCTGGCACGACACCGAGCAGCCGGAACACGCGTTGCGTCCGGGGTGACAGGTCCCGGTAGGACAAGGTGATCGTGGCGGACACACCGCTGTCGTCGACGGAGAACGTGCGCTCGCGCCCTCGCCGGTCGCTGAGCTGGTCGGCCAGGTGGGCCATCGTCCATCCCGGGCGCCGACGGAATCGGGCCGCCGCGATCCGGATGGCGAGCGGCAGGTGGCCGCAGAGCCGCGCCACGGCTTCGGTCACCTCCGGCTCCGCGTCTGCCCGGCCGTCGGCTGCGACTCGGCGGAAGAGCTCGGCCGCCTCTCGCGGTTCCAGCACGTCGACGGGAACCGGGACGGCGTCGGCCAGTTCCACGAGGTGCCGCCTGCTGGTGACCAGCACGAGTGAACCGGAACCTCCGGTCAGGAGAGGCCGGGCCTGCGCCGCGCTGGCGGCGTTGTCCAGTACCAAGAGCAGCCGCTTGCCCTCGGCAACCTTGCGCCATTGCCCGAGCCTGGCCTCCGGGTCTGCGGCGACGCGGTTCGCGGGCACGCCGCTTTGCCAGAGCAGGGTCTCGAGCGCGACCTGGATCGGCGTCGGGGCCTCCCCGTCGGTGAATCCGCGCAGATCCAGGAATCGGACACCGTCCGGGTAGCGGTCACGCACAAGAGCGGCCACCCGGACGGCCAGCGACGTCTTGCCGACGCCGCCCATGCCTTCCAGCACGATCACTCGCGCGTGGCCGGGCGAGGCCGACGGCACGAGCGACAACACCCGGTCGATGATCGCGTCACGGCCAACGAAGTGCGCGTTCTCCGGCGGCAGAACTGCGCTCGGCGGTACCGGGTCCGGGTCCGGGGCTTGATCCGCCTGCAGGACCTCGGCGTGTGCCGCGCGCAGCACGGGGCCGGGGTCGACACCCAGCTGTTCGGCGAGCAGCCGCTTTCCCTCTTCGAAAACCTCGAGCGCGTCGGCGTGCCTGCCGGCGCGGCGCAAGGCCCGTGTCAAGGTCGCTCGCAGCGATTCCCGCAGCGGATACTCCGCGACCAACGCGACGAGCTCACCGATGACGACCTCGGCGTCGAGGACCTCCGCTGCCGCCTCGGCGTAGCGCTCCACCGCGGTCAGCCGCTGTTCGGCCAGACCGCTGCGGACGGCGTTGATCGTCGGGGAGTCGAGGCCGTCGAGCAGCGGCCCACGCCACAGCTTCAGCGCGTCGCCCAGTAACCTTGCCGCCACGTCCGGGGGCTGGGACACCGCGTCGCGCAGCAGCGTGCGGAAGACCGTCAAGTCCAACTCGTCGTCGGAGGCGCGAACCAGGTAGCCGTGGGGTGTGGTGACCAGGCACTCGCCGACTACCCGCCGGACGCCGGATGCCGCGTTGGCAACCTGCCGCCGCGCGGTGGACGGCGGCTCCGGCCACAGCTCGTCGATCAGCCGGTCGTGGGTTACCACCGAGTTCGCGTTGAGCAGCAGTACCGCGAGCAGTTTGCGCTGGCGTTCACCGCCGAGGGGCGCCACCGAGCTCGCGGAGCGCAGTTCCAGTGACCCGAGCACCGCGAAACGCACGATCGACCACTCCCGCCCGCATCTCTACCGAGTGAATCTCGCCGTGGCGACGTATTGACACGGTAAATTCCGTACGCTTGTCTGTTATTCACCTGCACCATCGGGGAGGAGGGGCGTTGAAAGTCTACTGCGCGCTCGGCGGGCTGCTCGGACTCCTGGTAGTGCTGGTCCTGGTACTTCTGGTGCCCGACTCTGCCTCCGGCCCGGTCGATCCTCACACCGGATCGACCGAATTCACCCAAGCCGGCGACCCGCCTCCCATCAGGTGACGCGGTCCGACGACGAAGCGGCACGACGCGGATTCGGCTTCACCGCCGCTGCCCTGCTCGTGTTCGTCGCGGCGCTGGCAGTCACCTACCTGCCGGAAGGCGTCGTGGGCAAAGCGGTCCGCGCCCGTCAGGACGTCGCGGAACTCCTGTGGCCGATGCGGTGGCACTTCTACACCGGGGAGAGTGATCGCGAATATATTGTGCTGTACCGGTTGCCGGGCGAACCGCTCGTGTCGTTGCTTCCGCCGGCGGTCGAGCGCCAATGGGGGCTGAACCGTTCGATCTACGGCGACTACGCGCGATTACGCGCCACTGCGCAGGAAATCCCGCCCGCCACGTGGCGGGACTGCGTCGCCGACGACCTCCTGTCATGCGCACGACTGCTCGAATCGACGCCCGTCACACCGGTTCCCAGCCAACTACCACAGGCCTGTGGACACTTCCTCCTGGCGCTCGAACACGTGTCAGCCGGTGAAGCGCGGCAGATCCGTCGTGTGGCTTCGGTCGACCTGAGGTGCTGAAGGGCCTGCTCGATTTCGAGCCCAGGACGCCGACGCTCGGAACGGGCCGGTCACTGCTTGCGCTGGGCGAGTTGCTCACCCTGGTGCTCACCTCCGACCACGACCTGTTTCCCGGGATCAACGAACGCTGCGGCGGCCTGTCCGCCGTCTCCCTGTGGTGTCTGGGGCCCGGCAGTGAATGGCAGGAAGCGGCGAGATACCCGGCCATCGTCGTGCTGGCCTCGGTGGTCATCGGCTTCCGGCCTCGATGGACGTGCGTTCCGCACTGGTACGTGGCGTTCAGTCTCGGCGCGGTGCTGGTGACGCCCAACGGCGGCGAGCAGATCGTGAAGGTGGCCACCCTGCTGCTGATCCCGATCCTGCTCGGCGACGATCGGACGTGGCACTGGGCGAAGCCATCGGCACCGATGGCGCCCCGCTGGCGCGGTGCAGCCGCGGCCGGCCATCTCCTGGTTCGCGCATTGGTCGTCTCGGTCTACTTGCAAACGTTGGTGACCAAGCTGATCGAGGCGGCGTGGCGTGACGGCGACGCGATGCACTTCGTTCTCCAAGACCCCTACTTCGGTGCGACGCCGTCGACGGCAGCCTTGCTCGAAGCCGTCGTTCCGGCGATGACGTGGGGCGCGATGGCGGCCGAAGCGCTGCTGGCGTTGTCCGCGTTCGCGAGCGACCGGATTCGGGGATGGGCGATCCTCGTGGGCGTGGCACTGCACGTCGCCATCGCCGTGGTGCTCGGTTTGGTCAGCTTCGGAATGACGATGATCGGGTTGTTGTGCGTGAGCGCGCTGCTGCGGGACCGCCGGGTGCCGGCGCTTCAGACACGAGGCGGCGGCGCAAGCCGGCGCTGACAACGAGGTCCGGTTCAGACGAATAGCCGGAGACGTTCAACCAGAGCGCACGGCTCGACGGCGGGGCGAACGTCTCCGAGCTCGACCGGCTGCCGATCGTCGTCCGCCACTGCTTCGGGGGCTCGGTCACCGAGCTGCTGCTCGACTGCGGCCTGTCGCCGCCACCGGGGTCGCGCGGACGCCGACGGCGAGGCTGGGCCGGGTTGCGCACGCTCGTCGTGGACGGGCCCGACCCAGTGGTTGACGGCGACGCGGCCTGGTGGCGGGGCCGGAGCGGGCTGCCACACCTGATCCTTGTCCAGGACCGCGCGCATCTTCGCGGCGGCGACAGTGCTGGCTTGCCGGCGGGCGGCCGCCACCGCCGCGACGACGTCGGGCCCGACGGTCTGCGGGTGGGGGCCGCGCACCGCGGCGGTACTGATCTTCAGGTCCATGAGCCTGCCGTGGCCGCTCACGATCGCGGTCACCGCACCGTCGCGGGACTGGCCGGTGAACCGGACCCGCTCGAGTTCCTCATCGAGATCTGCGGCTTGCTGCCGCATCACGTCCGCGTTGAACACCACGTCGGTGTCGCCTCCCCACGTTCCCGACACGCAGTTTGCGAGGTCAGGACCTGCGGCCATCACCGGTGGTCGCATGCTGGTGACCCCACGCAGGTCAGCGTAGCTGATCGAAGCTCGCGCCGATGGGCACTTACCGTTACTCCGCGCTGACAGTGGCAAGCAGCTCGACACCGCTTGCCCTATCACGACTCCCCCGCTTTCGGGACCCGACCACCTGCGATCTCACAGTGGCGTACGGTCCGACGATCGCACCCGAGCCACACGAATCGCTCACTACAGGTACCACCGGGATTCCAGACCAGAGGCGCCAGGAACAGAGCGATCGTGAGACGGCTCGTGGCCAGCCGAACAGGCGGCGCCACCGGCCGATCATCGGGATCGGCTCCGAACCGCCGCGAATCGACGCCGCGAGCGGCCGGGGGTATCCCCCCCCCCCGCCCGGGTAAGAACGACCTCCGGCCGGCAAGAACCTGTTTCGAGCGTCAGTCCACCTGCGGGAAGCGACCGGGGGCGCAGAAATTACCCAGCTCGAAGTCGAAAAATGCTTCATTCCCCGTACTTGCCTCCATGCGGACACGGCAGAGCCGCAGGCCGCGCCTTGCGCTCCTCGGCACCGGGGCGCGCACAGGCAATCACGGCCCCGGCGTTACTGACTGGATCGTGCCCGGCCCGGTCGGACGAGCCGAGGTGTTCCTCTCGCCTGGAGCGACTCAGTGGCTCGCTGGCAGCCAGACGGGCGGCATCGAGGCGCCGCGAATGGCGACAAACGTCGTTACGCTGAGCCGTATCTGGGCGACTGGTTGGGCAAGGCCGGAGGAGGGTGCCGTGGGCAGGGGCAGGCTTCGACGGCGCAGGCAGTGGCTCGTAGTCACCGTTTTGTCCGGCCTGCTGGTCTTGGCCGGCGGGCTAGCTCTGGCGCAGAAATGGCCCGGCGCTGCGTGGTGGGTCGTCGGCGGCGCTGCCGCCTTGGCCGCGGTCGCCGGCGGGCTGGGACCGCTGTGGCAGCGCTCGCGTGACCAGCGCACCGCCGACGCGGTCGTGGTGCGCCGGAGCGTCCGCACGACCGGTCGACCGGTCACCGCGGTGAACTTGGACGATCTCCGCGTACATCCCGCTGTGGTCGACATCCCCTACCTGCCGCGGGCGGCCAAGGAAAACGAGGTCGGCGAGCATCTGCGGGCCCGCAGGCCGGTGCTGATCGTTGGTCCGTCGATGGTCGGCAAGACCCGGCTCGCCGTCGCCGCTCTCGGCCGGGTCCTGCCAGAGACGCCGTTGCTGCTGCCGGACACCCCGACCGCGCTGGCTGACCTCGACAAGGCCGACATCACCGCCACCGAGCATGTGATCTGGCTCGACGATCTGGACCGCTTCTTCACCGGCGGCGGTGTGACCGCCGGGCTCATCCAGCAGCTGAGCGCCGCGAACTGGATCGTGGCCACCCTGCGGGCCCACGAATGGGACCGATTCCAGCCCACAGACCAGCTCCGCCCTCCCGAGTGGGACGTGCTACGCCTGTTCACACTGGTGCTGCTCGACCGCGACCGCGACCGGCCCGCCGAGGCCGATCTCCGCCGCGCCGTGCCCGATAACGACATTCGCGAACGGATCACGCGTACCGGAATCGGCGAATACGTCGGCGCCGCCCAGCATGTCCGTGACCAGCTCACCATCGGCGAGAGCGCCAACCCTCTCGGCTACGCCCTGGTCGCAGGCGCGGCTGACTGGTCGGCCATGGGCCTCACCCGGCCCGTTCCAGCCCAGCTCCTGCCCCCGCTCGCGCGAGCTCGGCTGGCCGGGCGGCGACGCGCCGAACTCGACGACGACGAAAAACTTCGAGCTGCGCTCGACTGGGCGACCCGAGAAATCAACCCGACAGTGGCCCTGCTGGAACCGGTCGACAGAACCTACCGGGTGTATGACCTCGCCCTTGATCACCTCGCCACAGCGACCGACCGAAACGTCCCCACCGCCTCCTGGCAACTGGTCATCGACGAGGCGGCAGCCGACGAGCTGACTTCGATCGGGTACCAAGCCATGATTCACCAGCTGCCGGATGTCGCGGGCGCAGCCTGGAGAAAGGCGGCCCAAGAAGGCCAGGTCGATGCCATGTCCAATCTTGGCGCCCTCCCGCCGGAGCACCGAGACGACGCCCAGGCCGAGCACTGGTGCCGCCAAGCCGCACACCGCGGTCACCTCCGTGCGATGTCCAACCTCGGTGTCCTGCTGAAGGAACGCGGTGACATCGAGGAGGCCGAACACTGGTACCGACAAGCCGCCAACGCCGGCGATCTCGGTGCGATGTACAACCTCGGCGTCCTGCTGCGGGAACTCGGCAACACCGACGAAGCCGAACACTGGTACCGACAAGCCGCCAACGCCGGTCATCTCCGCGCGATGTCCAACCTGGGCGGTTTGCTGAAGGACCACGGCGACACCGACGAAGCCGAACACTGGTACCGACAAGCCGCCAACGCCGGCGATCTCCGCGCGATATTCCAACTCGGCGTGCTGCTCGGCAATCGCGGTGTCACCACCGAGGCCGAGCACTGGTACCGCCAGGTAGTCAGTACCCGACAATGTCACGGGATATCTGGTCTTGTTGTTCGTCCGGACGAGCGGGAGACCGCTGTAGAGATGGAGTATTCGCCTTCCCAGTCAGCCGATGACCTTTACCTCGGCGCGATGTTCAACCTCGGCGCGCTGTTGAAGGGGCGCAGCGACACTGCAGGAGCCGAACGCTGGTACCGCGAGGCAGCTGAGGCCGACCACCTCGAGGCGACCTACAACCTTGGCGTCCTCCTGGGCGAGCAGGGAAGCACCGACGAGGCCGAGCACTGGTATCGCAAGGCAGCCAATGCCGGCCACCTTGAGGCGATGTTCAACCTCGGGCTTTCGTTGAGTGAGCACGGCGACGTCGCCGAGGCGGAACGCTGGTGGCGACAGGCAGCCGATGCCGGCCAGCCTGACGCGATGTATGAACTCGGCGTGCTACGTCATGGGCGGGGAGACATGGTCGGAGCCGAGCGCTGGTGGCGCCAGGCGTCAGATGCCGGCGATCTCGACGCGACGTTTGACCTCGGGGTTGTGGTGAATGAGCGCGGCAACGTCGCCGAGGCAGAAGGCTTGTGGCGCCAGGCAGCCGATGCCGGCCATCTCAAGGCGATGTTCAACCTCGGGGTTGTGGCGAAGGAACGCGGCGACATCGCCGAGGCGGAACGCTGGTGGCGACAGGCAGCCGATGCCGGCCAGCCCGACGCGATCCACAATCTCGTGATCGTGCTGCACGCACAAGGGCGCACCGCCGAAGCCGAGCATTGGTCGCGCCAGGCAGCCAATGCCGGCGACCTCCACGCGATGTACAACCTCGGAGTGTTACTGCGCGAGCGGGGTGACGCCGTCGCCGAGTCCGAGAGTTGGTGGCGGCAAGCCGCCGATGCGGGGCACCTCGGCGCCATGTTCAACCTCGGGGTTGTGGTGAATGAGCGCGGCGACGTCACCGAAGCGGAACGCTGGTACCGGCGGGCAGCCGATGCCGGCCATCCTGACGCGATGCGCAACCTCGGCCTGCTACGGCACATGCGAGGCGACGGCGACGAGGCCGAGTTCTGGTCGCGCCGGGCAGCTGACGCAAGCCGATCTCGCACGGAAACCTCTCGTAGTGATGTGCCGAACGACGGCATCAGCAGGCTCCAGGGACATCAAGATCCGGAGGCCGGCAGTTAACGATGGCATAGTTCATCGCGGGAGTCGTGTCATGAATGGCGATGGCGCTGAGCGCCCCGAGGAACCCGTGACGAGGACACCCCCGGGTGCCGCAGGTCGTGCCACGTCGCACAGACCGCTGACAAAAAATTGTTCAAGGTAGGTCGTCGGCGGGATTCAGCCGACTCACGCGGGGCGGCGAGGACGCTGGTGTCCACCGCCATCACGGCGGCGGGCTGACAGGTCAGCAGACCGGCTCCGACGGAGCTTCCGCTGACGTGGTGTCGAGCCAGCGCTGCAAGGCACCGACGGTGCGCACGGTGATGCCGGGTCGTCGACGACGAACCCGATGCTCTCCAGAGCGTCCGCAGCCGCCACGATCCACCGGCGAATCGTCTCCGGCGTCAGCTTCGGCCTCGGCGCCCCGGGATCCGGTTGGCCGACGAACTCCGGACACACCACGGCGACCAACCCCATCAGATCGTCCCACCCGGCCAACGACATCCCGAGAACCTCGGCCCGGAAAAAGTGCTGCCGCAGCGGGGGGGGGGATCGGCCCTGCCGGTTCCGCCGGAATCGTGTCGGTGCGCGCCAGCGGACCGACCGGCAGCGTGGCCTCCCAGCCGACCGGCCGCCCCCAGGAGCCGCGGTTGCGGGTTTGGCTGCGCAAGGACTGTTCGATGTCCTGCACCCGAATCTGGTGGCATTCGACCTGCCACAGATCGGCAGCAACGCAGTGACGCTCTCCGGTGTGCGGCGCTCGTGGTCGAAGCAGCAATCCGCGCAGGCGTCGCAGACTCCGATCTCCGACTCGAGGTCTTCGGCCCGGTGCAGAAGATCCCCGCGGCCTCCTCGAACCCTGCACCGCTCGCAATGCGCCCCCAAGTTGATTCCAAGCATCGGCGAGGGTGCGGGAGATGTTGACGTGCCGGGCAGTTGCGAGGAACTGCCCGGCGACGGCCAGACGGTCGACCAAGTAGGGCCACGATTCCAAATATGCGCCCAGCTCGGCTGCGAGATGCAAATCCAGGTCGTCGTGGCGGGCGAGAGTTACTGCGGCGGCGAGGTTCATGCGTTCAACGTCGACCCAGACCAGCGCATCCTGCCGGCCGCTGAACCGCGCGGATGCGACATGCGCCGAGATGTGCGGGTGGTTCCGGGACCGGAACCACCCGCACCACTCACGCCCCCGCGAGACCGGCCTCCAGCGGGGTCGACCATTTCTGGTTCACACCGCCGTTTCCGCCATGGATCATCAGCCTGTTTCCGTCGGCCGTGCTCAGCCCGTCATCGTCCAGGACAAGCTGTGAACCGACGTTGACGAGGTAGCCGGTCGGCTGTTGCACCCATCGCTGTGTCACACTTCCCCCGTCGCACGGCATCAGCGTCGTCGCGCTCGACGGAGCCGCGCTCGCCACGTCGAGGCACTTGCCGAAGGCCCGGAACGTGCCGTCGCCATCGGTGCTCCACGCCTGGCCCGGCGGGCCGTAGCAGGTCCACAGCCAGACCCCCGAGCTGTCCGGGGTGTTGCCCGCCACGTCGACGCACTTGCCGCCGATGCCGACGATCGAGCCGCGCTGCAGATCCTGTTCACCCTGACGCCACCGCTGGTGCGGTCGGCCATCACAGGTGTCCACGGTGATCCCGGCGCCGTTGCCGTCCCCGACCGCGGTGAGGCAGAACCCCGACACCGGGTTCACGAGCGAGCCGGCCGCTCCGGTCACCCACTGCTGCGTGACGCCGCCCGTGCACGCCAGCTGCGGCACCCCGTGGCCGGCCGGTACCGCGCCGGTCTGCGCATCGCCGCCGGAGTCCAGGCACTTGCCCCCGACACGGAGGGTTCCATCGCCGATCGCCAGCCACTGCTGGGCGGGGGTGCGGTTGCAGTCGTGCAGGAACACCGAGTCCTGCGTCGGGTCGTTGTTCGGCAGGTCGACACATCGACCGCCAGCCGCGACGATCGCCCCCACGATGCCGTGCTGGCCGGGCAACCGCCACCCCTGCGTCGAGCTGCTGCCGGACGCGCAGTCCTGCAAGGTCACGCCCGCCTGGGGCGACGCGTTCTCCGCGGACAGGCATCGCCCGGACCCGGCACCGATGAGCGACCCGTCGTCGCGGGCGACCCATTGCTGCGCGGTGCTTCCCGAGCAGGGGGCCAGGCGGACCGGCGATCCCACGGTGCTGCCTGCGGCGTCCACGCAGCGGCTGGCCACCTGCAGCGTGCCGTCACCGGGACGGCTGAAGGTCTGCGCCGGCGTCCCGTTGCAGGTGTAGGTCCACAGTGACAGCTGCGTGATGTCGTAGTTGCGCAGGTCCAGGCAGGCGCCGCCGACGCTCGTCACGGCACCGGAAGCGACCGGCTCGTCACGCCGGATCCGGATGTCGCGGAACTTCACCGCATCCCCGGTCCCGCTGTTGGACACGCCGAGATAGGTGGCCGCGGCCAGCGCCGACGGGTCGGGCGAGACGTAGCCGTTGATCCGAGTGCCGTTGAGCGACACGAGGACCATGTTCCAGGACACCTTGATCTCGAAGGTGTTCCACTGCCCCACCGGATTCGCCCCGGTGCCGGCGGACGCTTGGCCGTTGACCGCGCCGGTGGCCTGCGCGCCGGTGCCGCCCGGAGCGATGCGGATCGACACGGCACCCGGCGGGTTGGCGTTCGTGCCGGGGTTGGCGAACCCCAGCACGACGTTCGACACCGCGTTCGCCGTGTCCGCGCGCCAATCGAGCTTCAGCGTGTAGTCGTTGCCGAGGTGGTGCCGGGCGTACCACGTCAGATCGGTGTTGCCGGTGCCCGTCTGCAGCACGCAGCCTGACGCCGTCGCGGCGGTGCCGGTCGATTGCCAGCCCTCGAGACCGGACTCGGCACGCCCGTCGAACGCCGCGGTGTAGCCCGCCTCACCGGTGGGTTCGGTGCAGTCGTTCGCCGGGGCAGTGACCTTCGCGCCGCCCGTGAAGTAGCCCCAGGCGTCGACGGTCACGTCCGCGCGGGTGCGCTCGGACCGCAGGTCCAGCCGGCCGCTCGCGCCGAGCCCGGTCAGCACCGTCGTCGCCGCCGGTTCGCCTTGACGGGCCGCCAGCGCGGTCGACGGTGTCCACCGCGCTTCCTCCGGGTAGGCCGAGAGCTCGGTGTCGACGTTGTCGTCCTTCAGCGTCGTGGTGAGCACCGCGCCGGTGGCCTCGGCCGGGATGCCCGCCACGCCCGCGACCGCGATCCCGGCCACCTCGCCGGCGGCGAGCGGGCTCGGGCGCACGCCGGTGCCCGTCGTCGTGTCGGCGATCCGTTCCGGCACCGGCAGCGGGACGTACCGCGCGCCCGTTCCCCCGGCGAACCAGCCGGCCAGGTCGACGACGAGCTGGGTGGTGCCGGCGTTCTGGTTCTTCAGGTGGATCGCCCCGTCGTTCCCGATCGGCACGATCGCGGTGTTGCTGCGCCGCTGCCCGCTTTGCGCGGTGACCAACGTCGTGCCCGCATCGTTCTGCCCGTAGGCGTCGATCGCGGTCTCCTGCGTCGACTCGACGGTGGTCACGTCCACCGCGACGGCGGTCGCGCCCGACGGCACGCCGTTGGCGCCGCGCATCGGCAGAGTCACGGTTTCCCCGCCATGCACCGCGTTCTGCCGCACGGGATTGGGGACGCGCGTGTCGAGTGCCCGCACCGGTGTCGCCAGCGGGGTGTAGCCGGTCGCCGACGAGGGGCTGAAGTACCCGCGTACGTCCAGGAGCGCGAACACCCAGCCACCGCCGACCCGCAGCTGCAGCGACTGGTCCGGGCCGAGCGTGAGGACCTGCGTGACCGAGGTGAACCGCTGCCCGGCCGGCACGGCGAGCGTGGTCGCCCTCGTCGTGGCACCGGCGGGGCCTGCCGGCAGCACGTCGACCGAGCTGGGCGCGTCGACGTCGTGGTTCATCTCCGGGGCGCTGCGCGCGGTCACCGTGACCTCGACGGCGGTCGCGTCAGCCGGGATCTTGGCGATCTTCGTGCCCGTCACCGAACCGGGCGCCTGGTACCCGGCGTCCTGGCGGTCGCTCGGGTCGAGCGCGCCGTAGCCCTGCCCGGCGGCGCCGGCCGCGGCCGTGGGCGAGCCGACCCAGAGCGGGCCGTGGCCCCACTGGTTGTCCGAGTGCGCCGACACCGCGGGAATCCGCCTCAGCAGTTCATCCCGCAACCGGACGCTGTCCAGCGCGGGGTACTGCGACTTCAGCAACGCCGCGGCGGCGCCGAGGTGCGCGGCCGCGACCGAGGTCCCGGTGAAGCCCCCGCCGTCATAGGTCGTCTGCGTGGACACGTTGTCCTGGCCGACGAGGTCGGGCTTCATCCGCCCGTCGATCGTCGGGCCCTGCGCGCTGTACTGCGCCTCGAACCCGCCGGACACCGCGTCGACGGCGCCGGCCGTCACGACCCACGGTGACGTCGCGGGCTCGGTGATGCTGCCGGCGGAGGTGTAGCCCTGCAGTCCGCCGACGAGCCCGCTCGCGAACAGGTCGAACCGTGTGGTCTGCATCGTGCTGACGTTCTTGAGGTAGGCGTAGTACCCGTGCACGGCGTTGTCGGCCGGCGCGCTCACGGTCGCCTCGACGGTCGGCTCGCCGCCCGCGGTCTTCTGGCTGTTGCTCGCGAACGCGACGACACCGAGGTCGGACGGGCTCTTCGGCGGCGACGGTTCGGTCGAGATGTAAAGGTCCAGCTGCTGCTTCGTGGACGGCCAGTCGTCCCAGCGCACGCCGATGGTCGCCTTCGCCCCGCCCGGCACCGAGAACCCGGCACCCTCGGTGCCGGATCCGTTGAACGTCACGAAGCCGTCGCCCGCGGTCCGCGCCGGGCCGGCGTAGTGGGTGGTGGCGGTGTTGCCCGCCGCGACCGACCAGAAGATGCCGGACTGGCTGCTCTGCCGGACGACGTCGGCGGGACTGCCCGCCACGCCGGTGCCGTCGCCACGGCCGGAGCCGAAGAAGCCCAGCGCGGCGACGATCACGTCCACGTGCTGGTCCCGCAGCCAGTCCGCGGCCGGCCCGAACTCCATCGACGTGCCCGCGCACACAAGGTAGAGCTGCGCGTTCGGCGCCATCGCGTGCTCGACCTCGGCGATCGACGTGCCGTGCGGGGTGGTCTCGCCGCCGTCGGCACAGGTGTTCCTGTGCACCGTGAGCGACGCGCCCGCGGGCAGCGCACCGGCGGCCTGTGAGTCGGCGAGCTGGTCGAATCCGGGGTCGATGACGCCGATCTTGACGCCGTCGCCCTTCTTCGCACCCGCGGTGGCCAGCCACGTCCGGGCGCCGGAGGCCTGCAGGCCCTGCGGGTCGATCTCCATCGGCACCGCTCGGTCGGGCTGGCGAAGGCCGGTCACGCCCGGTCGCCCGGCGAGCGCGGCGAGCTTCGCCGCGGGCAGGGTCAGTTCAGTGCGGTCACCGCGCGCGGTGACGACCCGCCCGCCCGCCGCGGCCGCCGCCTTGGCGACGGCGTCGGGAGCGCCATCGGCGAAGACCACGAGGTCCCCGCCCGGCGTCTTCGGCACGGACTGCTGTGGCCGCGGCGCGGCGAGCGCCGGCGCGACCGGCGCGGAGGGCGGCGCGGCCGCCTGCGCGGGAACGGCCGCGCCCGCCGTCCCGATCGCCAGCACGGCGGCCACGAGAGCCGCCCGTCTCCAGAGTTTCATGCGCTTCCCATTTCTTCGTGCGAAACCGGTCAGGAGAGGAAGTCGACGAGGGGTTTGCCGTGACTGGGTAGCAGCATCCTGTGACGCAGCCGGCCGGTCAGCCACGCCGTGAGGAAACCCGCAAACCCCAACGGGAACGTGGCCTCCTCGATCCCGTCGATGACGACGACCGACCACGAGCCGGGCTCGCCCCCGGTGCGCCAGAAGTACTCGAAGCCGTCTTCGTCGACGCCCCAGGCGAGCAGCCCGGCCGGGCGGTCCGCCCCACGGGCCACCAGCACCCGGTCCTGCAGCGCGACCAGGTTGGTGCCGGGTTCGGCCGACGCCGGGTGGGCCAACAGCAGCCGCCGGTCCAGCTCGGTGGCCGGGTACCGGCCGGCCCACTCCCGGTAGTCGGCGGGCAGCACGGTGCCGAGCGCGCGCTCGGTCGCCTCCCAGTCCACCGGCGGCGGGACGAGTGCCGGGCCGAGCAGCCCGGCCAGCTCAGCAACCGTATCCATTGTGTACTGCTCCGGCCTTGTCGTTTTCGATGAGGATGGCGATGCAGAACCCGGGCCCGACCTCCTCGCGCAGGTTGATGGCCACCGGTTTCCCGCCGGCGTCGCCGTAGATCGGAATCACCTGGTAGTCCACAACCTGCCGCTGCACGTAGACGTCGCGGGCGACCATGTTCTCGAAGGACTTCATCGTCGAGTTGTTCACACTCGCGTGGTACAGCGTCACGACATTGTTCGGGTGCTGGGTGCCACCGAGTTCGCGGCTGAGCAGGTGCCCCCGTGCGTAGCGGTAGGTGTTGCCGTCCAGGGGATTGCTCGAGGGCCACCCCGGCGGGTCGAACGTCCAGTCCAGGCGCGGCGCCGGCGTGGTCTGGCCCGGGCACAGGTGCGCGTCCACACCGGTGGCCCGGCCCGCCGGGTCGAGATCGCCGTACACGACGTCCTGCCGGCAGCCGTCCTCGTCCTCTTCGTCCTGCCCGGGCGGCACCGGGTTGGCGGCCCGCGACCGCCACCACTGTTCGTAGTCCTGGACCTGCTCGGCCGCCGCGGCGGCCAGGTCCTCCGACGGGTCGGCGAACGTGCGATCGGTGATCTTGTTGGTGATGCCGGGGCCCGGATCGAAGATCTGCGTCTGCGCGTTCTCCGCGTCCGTCTTCGGCGGCCGCGGGTCCGTGGTGGACCCCGGCGTCGGGCGGGCGATGATCCGCTGCAGATCCACCAGCCAGTGCGGTGGCGGTGGCGGAGGCGGCGGCATCGGCGGCGCGGGCCGCGGCCCGTTCGGCGGGCCACCCGGGCTGTCGGGCCCCTTGCCAGGACGGCAGCCGCCGACGAAGTACTTGCAGTTGCCCTTGGGGATCCCGGGGTCTTCCGCGGAGCCGCCGCCGTGCAGGAAGCTCCAGTTCGCCTTCCGGCCGCCGATGAGCGGGGCGGGCATGGGTTGGAAGGTGCCCTGGTTCTGTTCGAGCTCCTCCTCGATCTCACAGGCCACGAACGTCCCGACACCCATGCCGATGCCGCCCGGGATACCGCCGCCTGCCGGGTCGATGGCCTCGCCGATGACGAAACCGGTTCTGACGTCCCTGGCCCCTCGCAGGAGGCACCCGGTGGTGCTGTGGCCGGTCGGGTCGTTGCGGCTCGCCGGGTCGGCGTCGGCGTAGGCGTACTTGTTCGCCGCCCACGACGGCGCTGCCGGGACGTCCACGCTGTCGCGGGCGGCGAACCGGCCGTCCGCCGGCGAGTACCAGCGCGCGGCCATGTCGACCTGCCCGGTGTCCGGGTCGGTCCAGTCGCCCTGGTAGCCGAGCGCGGACTTCTCGCCGTTCGTCGCGGTGACCGCGCCGAACGGGTCGTAGGTCGTCTGCCCGTCGACGACCGCGCCGAGGTATCGGGCGACGACGTCGCCGTGCCGGTCGGCGAACAACGCCTTGCCCGGAGCCGTGGAGTCCATTGCCTTGTCCGAAAGCGGGGTCCCGTCCGGCAGCCGGTCCACGACCCGGCCACCGCCGCTGACCAGTTCACCTGACAACCCGTCGTAGGAGTAGGCGGAGTTGTTGCGCGCGACCATCCGGTCGAAGCTGTCGTAGCCGTAGCTCGCCTGGCCGTGGCCGACCTGGCGGTCGAAGGCGTCCGAGGTCGCCGTCGTGGTCCGGCCGCCCGCGGTCGTCGAGGATTCCGTGCCCCGGGCGGTATAGGTGTGCGTCGAGCCACCGCCGGAGAGCAGCCGGTTGCGCTCGTCGTAGGTGAACGTCTGCGCTCCCGCGCTGGTGCGGTTGCCCGCGTCGTCCCAGCCGTACGTCGTGACGGCGCCCGACGGGGCGGTCCAGCCGGACAGCCGTCCGGCCCCGTCGTAGGCATAGGCGTTCACCGCCGACGTGGTGCCGGCGACGTCGGTGCGGCTGCTCAGGTGGTCGTCGAGGTCATAGCCATAGGTCCGGCCGAACTTGGTCGTCGCGGGCACCCCGGGTTCGGGCACCACGGTAATCCGGTCCGAGGCCACCCGTCCCAGGTCGTCGTAGCCGATGGTGCGCCGGGTGTACTGGCCGGTGTGGTCGTCGGAGACCGCGCCGACCCGGCCCGCGGCGTCGTAGCCGTAGGTCAGCACCCGCCCGGTCACCGGATCATCCACAGTGGACAATCGACCGGCGGTGTCGTAGGTGAAACCGGTGGCACCCGCCGCGTCGGTGCGGGCGGTCAGCTCGTTGTCGCCGTTGTAGGTGTAACTGCCCGCGGTCGCCGGCCCGGTGTAGGAGAGCAGGTTGCCGCGGTCGTCGTAGTGGTAGGTGGTCTCGCCCTGCGGCCCGCTTTCCGAGCTGGGCCGCCCGTCCGCGTCGTAGCCGAGTTTGCGGTCCGCGGTGGCCGTCTCGGCGCCCGTTCCGGTCTCGAGGGCCAGCCTGCCCTGCGCGTCGAACGTGCGGGTGCGCACGATCCCGCCCGGCTCGGTCGCCGTGACGGCCTGGCCCGCCGCGTCGTAGGTGGTGGTCCAGGTGCGCCCGGCGAGATCCGGGTGAGCGGTGGTGGCCGGCTCGACCGTCGACTCCGGCAAGCCCCACGGGTTGCTCGTGTAGTCGGTGGCGTGCCCGTCGCCGTCCACGGCGTGGGAAAGGTTGTCGAGTGCGTCGTATCCCGACGAGGTGGTGATCGAGTGCTTGTCGTCGACTCGCTCGGTCCGGGTCACCGGGCGGTTCAGCGCGTCGTAGCCGATCGTGGTGTGCCGGCCCTCGGCGCTGGTCGTGTCGGTGACGTTGCCGTCGCCGTCCGGGACGAAGGTGCTGGTGCGCAGCGTCTTCCCGTTCGCCGACTGGCTCAGCGCGACGCTCCGGCCGGCCCGGTCGTACCCGGTGGTCGTGGTCAGCCCGCCCGGGTCGGTGGTGGACAGCAACCGTCCGGCGTCGTCGTGGGTGTAGGTCGTGGTGCGCAGCGTCGGGTCGGTGACCCGCACCGGCTCGCCCGCGGCGTCGAACTCGGTGCTGGTGACCTCGCCCATCGGCGTGGTCACGGTGCGGGCGTTGCCCGCGTCGTCGTAGGTGGTGCCGGCCGTGTAGTAGAGCGTGCCGCCCGGCGAGCGGTCCACCTGTGTGGCGGTGATCTGCCGGCCCAACTGGTCGTAGGTGTACTCCTGGCGCGCGCCGCCCGGGGTGGTGACGCTGGTCGTCTCCCCCATCCGGTCGTAGCCGCGGGTGGTGGTGCTCGGTGCGTCGCCGACCGGCGGTGCGGTGATCGTGAGCGGCCTGCCGAAGGGGTCGTAGGTGGTGACCGTCTGCCGGTTCAGCGGGTCGGTGACGCGAATGGCGTTGCCCGCCTTGTCGTAGTCGGTGGTGGTGGTCGCCACGATCGGAGCGCCACCACCGGGCGGGGTGTAGGGCGGGAGCGTGCTCGTGACCGCTTCGCCGAGGTCGTCGCGGCCGGTCGCGGTGACCCCGCCGGCCGGATCTCTCGTCTGGGTCACTTCGCCGAAGGCGTTGCGGCCCAGCGTGATCAGGCCCTGGAAGCCCGGTGTTGCCTTGCCGCCCGCCCACAGGGTGACCGCGGGCCGGGTAGTGCTCGAAAGGGCGCCGGTGGCGTCGTAGGTGTAGCCCGTCACCAGCTGCCGCCGGTCGGTCTGGTGCCGCGGCAGGCCGCGCTCGTCGAGGTCGTAGCTTTCCTCCACGGTCGAGTTCGCGGTGGCCTGGTCGGTCTGCCGGACCACCCGCCCCGCGGTGTCGTAGCCGTAGGTGGTCGACGCCGGCTGGTCGGGCGCCGCGGATCCGCTGCGCCGCACCGTGGTCACTTGTCCGTCCGGTTCGCGCGTGTAGGCGGTGGTCCGGTCGAGTCCGTCCGGGTCGAAGGTGACCAGCTGCGGGAGGCCAGCCGGGTCGTAGGTGGTCGTGGTGCGCGCGCCGCCCGCGGCGGTCTCGGCCGTGGGGTGCCCGGCCGGGTCGTAGTCGATCTCGTCGGTTGTGACGTCGTGTGCCGGGACGCTGGGTCCTTGTACGTCCTTCACGGTCGTGCGCTGCGGCAGGCCGTCGTCCCAGTAGCCGTACTCGGTCTTGCGGCCCATGGCGTCGACGCGGGTGGTCAGCCGCCCGGCCGGGCTGTACCCGCGCTGTTCGGTGACCAGGGACGTCGCGTGCGAGTCCTGCGGGTCGACGCCGGCGCCGGCGACCGCGGTGGTCAGCAGCCGCCCCTGTCCGTCGGCGAGGCTGGTCCAGACGAACCCGCGGGCGTCGGTGGTGAACGTGGTGAGGGCGTTGTCCGAGTAGGTGTACTTGACCACGCCCTGGCCGGCGTCGGTGCGGCTCGCCAGCCGGTCGTGGGCGTCGTAGGTCATCGTGGTGAGGCGCGGGCGGTCGCCGCCGGAACTCAGCGGGAGGGTGTCCGACAGGGTGGTGCTGGTGACGTTGCCGTTGCCGTCGTAGCCGTAGGTCGTGACCTGGGCGTGGGTTTTGCCGGTGACGGGGTTGGTCACCGCCGGGCCGGTGCTGGTGGCCGGCTGCGAACGCGCGGTGTAGGTGAAGGTGGTCGTGCCGAAGGCGACGCCGCTCGCGTTGAGCGTGGTCGTCGTCAGCGTCCGGCCGAGCGGATCGTAGGTCTGGCGGGTGCGCAGCCCGGCCGGATCGTCGGTCTCGGCGAGGTCGCCGTTGCGGTAGTACTGGTAGGTCGTGACGGCGTCCGGGCGGGGTCCGGTGCGCCGCAGCGGGAGCCCGGCGGGGACGGTGCCGCCGCCGACCGCGGCCTCGGTGCCCAGCGTGTAGGACTCCGTCGTGACCGGGGCGGTGGCTTGCCCGGCGGGCACCGGCCCGGTGCTCCCGGTGGACCGCCCCGCGCTGTCGTAGGTGTAGGTCGTGCGGAAGGTCGCGTCGTCCGGCCCGGAGGAACGCGCGTCGGCGGCCGAGGCGAGCTTGTCCCCGCGCGGGTCCAGCGCGTCCGGTGGCGTCAGGTAGGTGTAGTAGCTGGTGTCAGCGGTCTTGCAGGCAGCCGGGTTCATCGGGTCCCGCTGCCGGCAGCTGGTCTTGCTCAGCACGTTGCCGTGCGTGTCGGTGGTCTGCTCGAAGCGGTCGCCGTCCTCGTCCACGGTGGCCGAGACGAACCCGGCGGCGTTGTATTCGAAGCGCTGCGGGTGGTCTTTGCCGTGTGCGCGGGAAGTCAGCCGGCCGCCCGCGTCCGCGTCGAAGGTGTAGGTCCAGTCGCCGTAGCCGGACGGGCCGTGCAGCTGGGCGGTGCGCACGGCGTTGCTCCAGCGCGGGTGCGCCGGGTCGGTCGTGTCCTGGGTGGCGTCGGTCGTCAGCGGGTCGAGCGTCCATGCCAGCCCGTTGTGGTCGACCAGTCCGGTCACGCGTTCGGTGAGGTCGTCGTAGGTGAGCGTGGCGTGCTTGCGGCCGTCCTGCGGTTCGGTGACCGACGTGAGCTCGCTGGCCGGCGTCATGCCGGCGGCGTGGTGCTCGGCGACGGCCAGCGCGCCGAGGGTGTGCGCGTAGATCGCGGCTTCGTCGACGCTGCCGCCGGCGAGGTAGAAGTCGCCGTCGTTCGTGCTCGGGAAACCGTGCGCCCAGCCGGCTCCGAGCACGGCCGCGCCGAGCTGCTTCTGGTCGATCAGGCCGTCGATGCCGCCGACGGCGTCGCCGTCGAGGTACAGCGTCTGCGAGCCGACGGCGGCGGACAGCACGGCGTGGTGCCAGATACCGTCGTTGACCGCTGCCGGGCTGACGATCTGCTTGTCACCGCCGGCCTGCTGGACCGGGTAGCCGCCGTAGAGCCGGCCGTCGGTGCCGACGTAGAGCACCGGGGTGGCTGACAGCGTCTTGTCCGTCACCCCCGCACCGGGCGCGAAGTCCTTGTTCTGCAGGGCGAGCAGCGTGCCGCTGCCCGTGGTGCGGAACCACAGTTCGGCCGAAGGCGACATAGTCGCGGTCGTCAGCCCGCCGGGCAGCGTGATGTACCCGGTTCCGTCGAAGGCCGCGGCACCGTCGCTCGTTCCGTGCAGCGGACCGGGGTGCGCGCCGGTGAACACTCCGTGCGGCGTCGCGGCCTCGCCGCCCGGGTGGCGGGCGACGGCGCTGACGAGCGCGGTGGCGTTCGGCTGCTCGTCGAACCGCCAGTACGCCACGGGGTTGTCGTCGGTGACCGAGCTGCGGTAGTGCGACCCGGCGGTGTAGCCGTAGGTCGTGCAGTTCGGCGCCGGGCCGGGTGCGCAAGCCGACGTCAGCCGGTCACCGTCGTAGCCGTAGGTCCAGGTCGGCGCCGGCTGTCCCGGCCCGGGCGCCGGTTCGGCCACGGCCGTGACGTGCTCGCCGGTCCAGGTCAGGGTCAGTTCGCGGTACGGGCCGGTCGGGGTGAGCGCGTTGGTGATCGTGCCGACGTGGTGATCGCCGCCGGACAGGTAGCCCAGCACCTGCCGGAGCCCGGCCGGGTCGACGATCGCCGACAGCCGCAGCGCCCCGTCGAACAGCCACCGGGTACCGGAGTTGTCCCGCAGGGTGAACGAGGTCGTGCCGTCGTTGGTGTGCACGAGCTGGGTGCTCTCCCCCGCCGGGGAGGCGTAGGTGTCGTTGGGGTTGCGGCCGAACCGCAACTGCCGTCCGCTGGGGTAGGTGAGCACCCTGCCGCCGGCGCCGTCGTCCTCGAGCTTCATGTCCACCCGGGACGCCCAGCCGAGGCCGAACGCCGTGTCCTGCCGGGGATCCAGACTGTTGTACGTGCGGCCGATGGTCAGGTCCGGGCCCGCGCTGGGCAGGGACGCGTCGGTCTCGTCGGTGGCGTAGTTGCCGATCTGCGGGTCGATGCCGGGTGCCTCGGTCGTGGCGGGACTGCCCGCCAGGTGCGAGGTGATCTCCGGTTGCGGCACGCGGGTGGCGAAGCGCATCGCGTGTGGCGAATCGGCGATGATCACGCACTTCGGGTTCGCCGGGTCCGGCTCCGGCTGGTAGTCGGGGCCGACCCAGCACGGCGTCCGCTTCACCGTGTCGTCGACCTTGACGCCCCAGTAGTACGTCTTGCTCCAGTAGAGGCTCGACGGTCTCGGCGCCCAGGAGGGCCCGCCCCAGCCGGACTCCTGGCAGGCGAAGGTCTGGCTGTCCACAAGGGACGGGTTGTCGCACAGGCGGAACAGGTACTTCAGCCCCTTGCCGGGCCAGTCGTCGTAGTCGACGCCCTGGGCGTAGAGGGTCGGCGTGAGCGTCTCGACCGCCGACCCGCTCGCGGGCTGCTGGTAGTTGCTGCTCGGTGCGACGTCGCCCACGTCGAGGTCGGCCTTGCCGACGGGCACGCCGTCCCCGACGGAAAAGTCGCCGTCCGGGCCCCACATCGTGAGGTCGAGCTCGTAGCGGCCGGGCGTGAGGGCCGGGATCGGCACGTTCTGGAGCACCGTCGAGCCGCCCGGTGGGACGACGGCCGGCAGCGCGATGTCGTTGCGGGACGCCACGACCGTGCCGTTCTGCAAGATCGTGTAGCCGAAGTGGGTGCTGCCGTCGAACGGCTTGGCACCACGGTTGACGACCTGCACGGTCATCGAGCCGGCGTCCTTGGCGTTCGGCAGCGTCAGGCTCTGCACCGTGTATGCAGCGCCGTAGTCGGCGTAGCGAACGTCCAGGAACGGGCGCTGGTCGGGGTTCGTCACCGGGTTGCTCGCGGACTCGAACTCGTAGCCGTAACCGCCCGCTTCGTCGGCCGCGCGCACGCTGATGCCGTTGGCGAGCGCCTGGCCGTGGGTCCAGTCGGTGAGCGCGTCGGCGTCGAGCTTGATCTGGCCGAAGGTCGGAGTCGGGCAGCCGTGACCGCACCCCGGGAAGGATCCACTGCCCAGCAGCCTGCCCACGGCGGCGCCGGGCCACGCGATGCCGGTGCCGGACCACGGCTGGGCGACCTCGTAGACGTTCAGCGGGTGGCTGTTCCGGTCGGTGGCATCGATGTTCTTGAGGTTGAGCGTGCCGCCGATGACGTACTTCCCCGCCAGCACGCCGGCGGCGCCCTTGAGCGGCAGGTACGAGCGGGTGAGCCCGGTCAGGCCCGAGGACACCCCGTCGACCTTGCCTGCGTAGATGCCGGGCGCACCGGAGTGGTTGCCCGGGGAGGTGGCGGCGACGTAGGTGTCTTCGGCATCGACGGCGGGCTGCGCGGCCGGGTCGACGACGACCGGGTACACCCGGGCCGGGTCGTGCACCCAGGCCGGATCGGCGTCCATCCGCAGGGTCCAGACGCCGGGACCGCGCGGCTCGAGCCCGAAATGGACTCCGGCGGACCGGGCCGGGGTCGCCGCGGAGTCCCACATCGTGCCCGCCGGGAGCAGGCCGGTCACCCTTCCCGCCGGGTCGGTGAGCTCCACCGAGCCGGCCGCGGTCAGGCGGGGAGTGAGGCCGGTGAGCCGGAGGGTGTAGGTGTAGGACGCGGGTGCGGCGGGACCCGCGAGCACGAGCTGCTCGTCCAAGCCGGTCGCGCTGGCACGGAGGCGAAGGCCGACGCCGGGCAGGACGCCGTCGTAGCTCACTTGCCCGCCCTCGGCGCGCCCGCGGACGGCGGCGGCGCCGTCCAGCCCGTAGGCGAGCACGCGGCCGGGGGCGTAGGTCAGGCGGGCGAGGGCCGGGTCGTCGGCGGTGGCCGCGAAGTCGACGTCGGCGCCGGGGGTGCGCGGCCGCAGCCGGGAGCCGGCGGCGACGAGGGTGGGGTCGATCGGGTGCCAGGCGCCGTCCGCGCCGCGGACGTTGCTCGGTCCGGTGTGGATCCGCAGCGTTCGGCTGCCATCGGGGTTGCGGAAGGTCTCGGTGGTCGCCGTGCGCTCCTGCGGCAGCTCGGCCACCTTCGGATCGAGGGCGGGACCGTCGAACCGCTGGGAGACCGCCGGGGTGGCACGTGCCGGCCCCGACGGCTGGACGCGGACCGGCAGCACGGCGGCGGCGTCGGGCACGGCACCCGGCGGCCGGGGCCGGCTCCGCGGTGCGGCGTCGAGCGCCCCGCGTGGATCGCCGGTGCCGAGCGGTCCACCGGCGGACCCGCTTTGCTGCACCGGCCCGTCGGCCGAGGCGCCGGCGGGCAGCGGCCCGCCTCGTGGCGGAACCGAGCCGGGGAAGGTCACCGCGGCGACCAGGAGAAGGACCAAGCAGACCCGGCCCGCGTGCTTCCACGCGGCACGTCTCGCTCCGAACACCGCTGCCCCCTAAGCGAATGCGCGCGCCGGTCCCCCGGACAGGGGACCGGCGCGGCCGACGCTAACGGGTGCGGCGGCGCTCTCCCAAGCCTTTCTACCCACGTCGAAAGGCCGTCGGAGCATTTCGTCCTTTATGGACAGAGGTGGGTGTCAGCAGAGCGTGCGGTAGGGCGCGGCGCCGACGTACTGGTCCCACTCCTGGGCTGACAAGGCCGGCCCGGAGAGCTCGCAGATCCGGGCGGCGGCCTCGGCCGGGCGGGTCTGCCAGAACCGCACGGAGCGGTCGGCGCTGCCGGTGGCCAGCCATCCCCCGCCGGGATCGAAGGCGAGTGCGCCGACGGTGTCGGTGTCACCGGTGAACGTCGCCGTGGGTGTCGGGTGCCGGGGATCGGCGAGGTCCCACAACCGCGCGGTGTGGTCCTCGGCGACGGTCGCGAGCTGGTGGCCGTCCGGGCTGAAGGCGGCCTTCTGCACGGAACCGGCCTGGGTCAGGATGGAGAAGTAGGCCGGCTCCCGACCGGTGAGGTCCCACACCCGGGCGGTGTGGTCGTCCCCGCCGGTCGCCAGCATCCGCCCGTCGGGCGAGAAGGCCACGGTGTTGACCGCGTTGGCCTGCCAGGACAGCTTCTCTCCCTGGCCGGGGTGGGCCGGGTCGCGCACGTCCCACAGCCGGACGGCGTAGTCGTCGCCCCCGCTGGCGAGCGTCCGCCCGTCCGGGGAGAACGCGAGCCCCCGCACGGTGTTCCCGTGTCCGGTCAGCCGGCTCAGCAACACCGGCGCCCGCGGGTCGGCGATCGACCAGAGGGTGATCACCCGGCTGTCGCCGCCGACGGCGAGCACGTGTGCCGCCGGATCCAGCGCGAGCGCCTCGAGCTGGGTGTCGCCGGGCTTGAAGGTCGCCAGCGGCGCCGGTCCGGCCGCGTTCCAGAGCCGGACGGTCCCGTCCTCCCCCGCGGTGGCGAGCAGAGCTCCGTCGCGGCTGAACTCGATCGCGCGGACCGGCTGGTCACCCGCGCGGAGCCGGGTGAACGTGTCGCCGGAACGCAGCTCCACCGTCCCGTCCTCCTCGCCCATCGCCAGGGTGTCGGTGCCCGGGCGGTACGCGAGGGAGTCGATTCCGGCAGCGCGGGAGAACATCCGCGCCGGCAGGCGCCAGAGCCAGAGGTTGCCCGTGTCGTCGCCGGTGACCAGCAGGCGCCCGCCGTCGGCGAACGCGGCGCCGCGTGCGGGTCCGGGCTGGTGCAGCGTGGTGATCGCGGTGCCGTCGGTGTTCCACAGCCGCACGGTCTGGTCGTCGCCGACCGCGGCGATGCTCCGGCTGTCCGCGCTGAACGTGAAATGGTGCACGGTGGCCGTGTGCTGGTCGAGCGGACCGACGCGGATCAGCCGTGCCGGGCCGTCCGGTGCCCACAGGTCAGCGGTGAGGTCGTCGCTGCCGATGACGGCGTGGCCGTCCGGGGCGAACGCGACCGACCGGACCGCCGCACGCTTGCGATCCAGGACCACCCCGGTGCGGGCCGGACCGGTCAGGTCCCACAGCCGGGCGGTGAAGTCCTCCGCGCCGCTGAGCAGCAGCCGCGCGTGCGGCGCGAAGGCGAGGCTGACCACCTTGCCGGTGTGCCCGGCCAGCGTTCCGAGCGCGGCCGGCTTCGCCGGGTCGGTGGTGTCCCACAGCGCGATACCGCCGTCGGCGAGGCCCAGGGCCAGCAGTTTCCCGCCGTCACCGAACGCGGCGGCTTCGACCGGCGGTCCGTGCGGAACCTCGCCCACGGGTACCGGGTTCGGACCCAGCCGCCACAGCCGGGTGCTGCCGGCCTCCCCGGTGGTCGCCAGCAGGGAACCGGCGAGGGCGAACGTCGCGGTCATGGCCGGCCCCGGAATGATCGCGACCGGGGCCAGCGCGTCCGCCGGGGTCACCGACCAGATCCGGACCGTGCCTTCGTCACCGGAGGTGACAACGGTACGTCCGTCGGGGGTCGCGTCGATCCGGGTGAGGGTGTACCGGTGGGCGGCCGGCTGCTGCCGGACCGGGGTGGAACCGGAGGACGCGAGCACGGCGCTGCGCGCTTCCGGGGTGTCGGCGATCCGGTAGGCGGCCAGGCTCAGCCGCGTCGCGAGTGCCGGGTCGGTGGGACGCAGGTCGTTCGCCTCCCCGGCGACCGCCCGGGAGATCGCGAGGTCGCGCTGGCGGGTCGCGGCGCCGCTCTGCTCGACGGCGACGACCGTGGCGATGACCGCGAGCAAGCTCATCGCCGTGAGCCCGGCGACCAGCCGCCGCAGCCGCCGGGTCCGCCGCCGGGCGGCCATCCGGCCGGCGGCCTCCTGGGCGCGCGCGGCGGCCAGGAAGGCGCGCTCCACTTCGCCGAGCCGGCCGCGGTGCCCGGCGGCCCAGCCCGACGCGAGCTCCAGCCGAGGTCCGCGGTAGAGCAGGCTCGGGTCGCGCAGTTCGCGGTCCCACGCTTCGGCGGCCTCCCGCAGCTGCTGGTGCAGCCGCAGTCCCGACCGGTCGGACTCGATCCAGTCGTGCAGCCGCGGCCACGCGTGCAGCAAGGCTTCGTGCGCGATGGTCACCGTCTCCGCGTCGACGGTGAGCAGGCGGGCGGCGGCGAGCGCCTCCACGGCGGTCTGGACCTCGTCCGGGTCGGGTAGCTGCCGGCGCAGCATCGCCCGGTCGGCCGGACGGCGTGCGTCCTGCTCCTGATCACCGACGCGCACCAGGTGCAGCAGCAACGCGCGCGCCGCGTCCCCGGCTTCTCTGGGCAGCGCCGCGTAGGCGCGTTCCGCCGTCTCGGCGACCGCGTTGCCGATGCCGCCGGTCCGGCGGTAACCCGCCACGGTCAGGGTGGCGCCCTCGCGTTCCTGCCAGGTGGTCAGCAAGGCGTGCGAGAGCAGCGGCAGCGCACCTCGCCCGACCTCGGCGAGCAGCACGTCGACGAGACCCGGTTCCAGTGTCAGCCCGGCCAGCTCGGCCGGCCGCGAGATCGCGGCCCGCAGCTGCGCCCCGGTCATCGGGCCGACCGTGACCTGGTTGGTGCGCAACGCTTCGAGCAGATCCGGGTGGTTCAGGCAGCGGTCGTAGAAGTCCGCGCGGATGGCCAGTACGACGAGTGCCCGGCCGGTCGCCGCGATCCCGCCGAGCACGCGGACGAACGCGGCTCGCTCGGCCTCGTCCGCGCACAGCGTGAACAGCTCTTCGAACTGATCGACGACGACCACGATCCGTTCGGCCGCGGTGGCGGGCACGAGTCCGGCGCGGCGGGCGAGCTCGGCGCCCGGGTCCGCCGTCGGGGTCATGGTCAGCACCGGCCAGCCCGCCGAGCCGGGCAGGGCGTCCCGGGCGAGCGCGGGCAGCAGCGCCGCGTGCACCAGTGATGACTTGCCGACGCCCGAAGGCCCGACCAGGACGACCGGGCGGCCGTTGCCGAGCGCGCCGGCGGCCGTCCGCAGGATCTCCTCGGTCGTCTCCTCCCGGCCGAAGAACCACCGGGCATCGGTCTCCTCGAACGCGGCCAGCCCGCGGTACGGGCAGACGTCGGCGACCACCGGGGGCTGTCCGGCGGCCAGGACCCGGACGAGGTGCCCGCCGGCGTCCAGGACGTCGTCGAGGCGCCGGGCCAGCTCGGCCGACGCCCGCTTCGCTCCCGTCTCGATCTTGCTCAGGTAGCCCTTGCTGTAGTGCGTGACCTCCGCCAGCCTCGCCAGCGACAGGCCCCGCGTCGTGCGGATCCGGCGCAGTTCACGCCCGAACGACGCCCGGGCGGAGGTCCGAAAGTCCTGCTCAGCCACAGTTGCCCGGATCCCACCCTCGCCGTCGGCGACCGCCTCTTCACCGCCGGCCCCGTCCCGGCGAGGCCACCGTCCTCGGTGGCCTCGCCCAGGCTAGCGGAGCTGCGGAGCCGGGTGGGAAAGTCACCGGCGGGGACCGCCGGCGTCAGAAACCCGCTGCGGAGTAGTGGCCGAAATCCACCGGCGGGGCGACGTCCACGGTCTTGTCGTGACATGCGTCCTGGCGGCTCAGCTGCCACTGGGTCAGGTAGAACACCACCTGGCCGGTGTCCGCGATCGCCCGGGCGATGCCGGCCGCGGCGGTGTCGTCGTCGAAGTACGCCTCGCCGATGATCCAGCCCTGGTGGTAACCGTGGCTCGCCAGTTCCGCGTGCGCGTCGACGAATTGGCGGTACTCGTCGCCGTTCCAGTCGTCACCGTAGAGGTGGATGTCGAAAAGGTTCGGCACGTCACCGCCGTAGACGTCCGGGATCTGCCGGGCGCGCCCCGCGACCCACACCGTCATCGAGAAGCCCACGGTGTCGCCCTTGCCGTAGGCGGCGGTGTAGTCGGCCCACAAACGGTGCGTGTACTGCAGGAGCAGCGGCTGGTCACTCATCGGCATGCCCTCGTTGAGCAGGTCCAGCCGGTACGGGAGACCGGACCGCGCGACGATGGCGCGGACGTTGCCGATGAGCTGTCGGTTCTCCTGGTACTGCGGCTCGTCCCACGCCGTCCAGCCGTGCGGGTCGGCGGCGCCGATCGGGAAGAACCCCAGCTCGATCTCCTCGAACCCGGCGGCCTTGACCGCGGCCAGCAGGTCGGCCAGGTTCCGGCGGTTCGTGGCGGACAGGTTCCCGCCGCTCGAATCCATCACCGTGCCGGACTCCTGGCCGTGCCGGTGGAACAGGCCCAGCCGCAGCCGCCGCTGCCCGGCGGCGTACATCTGCCTCAGCTGGGCGGCGATCGTGGCCGGGGCCAGGTCGTAGCTCTTGATCACGCCGTACGGCTCCCGGTCGCACCCGCCCTCGTCGTGGTCCAGCCGGTAGAAGTCGTAGTTCGACCCGCCGCGGCCCGTGGTGACGAGCGTGGCCGCGGTCGCGGTGGCGGGTGCCGCGCAGGTTACGAGCAGGGTGCCGAGCAACAGGCAAAGAATGCGCTTCACGGCGTGCAGCGTGCCGGACCGCGGCCCCGCGCCGGTACTCCTTTCAACGGACGTCACAACGGTTGCGGTGCGGGCCGGTCCTGGCAGGCCTCCGGACGGCGACGGCGGAACCACCGCCCGTCCGCTGGCCAGGGGCTGTTTCCCGGGCTCATCGACGAAGAGGCAACCCCCGGGCCCTTCCCATCCGCCGTGGTGCCGCACATGATCGAGCCGCCCGCCGCGCCGGCTACCGACCACGCCCGCCGGCTCCCTCCCGATCTCCCGGAAAGGTGCCATGCTGCGCATCCGCTTCTCCATCGCGGACCTCACCCGCGTGACCTTGGCTCCCCGACCGGATCCGCTGTGGGAAGTCCTGCTGAGCCTGCACGCGCTGCAGGCCGACCGGCCCGACCCGCACCTCGCCCGCTGGCGGGCCGGCGTCGCGACCGGCACCAAGGTCCGGGCGCTCGCCCGGCTGGCCCCGCCTCGCGGCTACTCCCCCGACTTCCTCACCCCCGGCGAAGCCGAGGACGGGCTGACGCCCGGGCTCGAGGCCCTCCGCCGCACACCAGCCCGGCGCCTGGCGGCCGAGCTAGCCCACCTGAGCGGCCGGCAAACGCCGCCGCCGTGGGCCCGCCTGCTGGCAGCCGGCGACCGGCACGAGCTGGCCGACCTCGCCACCGGCCTCGCCGAGTACCACCGCCAGGCGCTGGCCCCGCACCGGCAGCAGATCGAGAAGGTGGTCGACGACGAAGTCGCGGCGCGGACGCGAGTCCTGGTGACGCAGGGCACCGACAGCCTCCTCGGCTCACTGCACCCGGCTCTGACCTGGCGGGACCACGTGCTGGAGCTGGCCGGCGACCACGTGTCCGGCGAGCTCGACCTGCACGGGCGCGGGCTGCGCCTGGTGCCCGCGTACTTCTGCCGGGACGTCCCGACGGTCTTGGCCGACCCCACGCTGCCCCCGGTGCTGGTGTTTCCGGCGATGCGCGCGCCGGAGAAGCCGGCCGCAGGCGAACCGGCGGATCCGGTCGCGCTGGCCGATCTGCTCGGCACCACCCGGGCGACCGCCCTGCGCTCGCTGGCGGGCGGCTGCACGACGACGGAGCTGAGCCGCCGGCTGGGCACCACGGCCTCGGCGGCGAGCTACCACGCGACGATCCTCCGTTCGGCGGGGCTGATCACCACCGAACGAGCGGGGTCCGCGGTGGTGCACCGGCTGACCGCGCTCGGCGCGGACCTGCTCAGCCAGAGGCGCACCAGCAGGTGACGGAGATCGTTCCGCCGGTGTCACGCACGTCGTGGGGGTGTGCGTGACACCGGCGGAACACCAGCCGGACCGCGGTCGGGCATCGCCGAAACCACTGTCCTGCGACGGCTTCCTCCCCGGAGACCGCCTCATGCCCGCCGATCAGGACCAGGCGGTACCACCGGACAGCGCACCACCATGATTACGGCTTCGTCTACGTGACTGGGCCGTGCGCCGCGAGACCGGCGACGCCGACTATCGACCTGTCTACACCGTCTCGATCGAATCGTCCGTGGTGAGCGACCTGCGGATCCGGCTTGCGGCCTACCGGCGAGCGGGCTGAGTCACGCCGCGCTCGGCCATTCCTGACTCGTATAGACCACGGCGTTGTGCAGCAACGACGCAACCCGGCGATCATCGGTGGTCGGGCGCGCGATCACGGCGTAACCGGCGAACGCAGCCTGGTAGGCGGTACTTGCCTCGCTCCTGCGCCCCTGCACGAGCAGGCAGTCCGGCAGCAGGCACCGGCACTGGTCCTGGACCGAGCTCCACGCCATCGCCTCCTGGCGAGTGCGCGCGTCGTCGCGAAAGGCGGGCAGCGCCTCCAGCGCCGCGCGCACCAGCGGCTCGGCGCGCGCGGCCTCGCCGTTCATCAGGTGGAACTCCGCCATCCGATGCCGCATCGCGGCGCCTTCCCACTGCGCGGCGAAGTCCTCGCGCTCGGCCACCTCTTGCGACGCCGCGGCGTAGTAGATCTCGTAGAGGTCCCGGCCGGCTTCGACCTGACCGACGTCCGCGCACCGTTGCGCGGCATCGCGGGCCACCAGCGGCTTGGCGTCGTCGGGCACCGCCGCGACCGCCTCGGCCAGCACGTCGGCGACCTGGTCGGCCATGAACAGCTCGCGATACTTCATGGCCAGCCGCACACTCGCGAACGCGAACCGGGCTCCGTCGGTGTCGGGTCCGGTCCGCACGTCGTGGCGCCGGCGGATGGCCTTCTCCAGCCGCCGCGACTCCCCTTTCGCCGAGTTCCGCGCGATCTCCTTCGACGCCGTCCGCATACGGATCACGGTGTCGCTGCCCGGTCCCTGGTACCGGCAGGCCGCGGCGATCGACTCGCCCCAGCGCTCCAGCCGGAGCCGGGACCCGCTCGCGTTCGCGGCCATCATCTCCAGGTACCCGGCACGCAGCTGCAGCCAGGCGTCGTCACACCGGGCGAGGTCGGTGTCGGCGCGGTCCATCGCGGTGATCACCTCCCGCCAGGTGCCCCGGTCCACCCAGGTGCCCACCAGGCCGGCGGCCCGGCGCGCGGCGTCGCGGGCGTCGGCGTACCCGCGCAGGTCGTCGTCCGAGGTCCGGTTCGACCGCATCGTCTTTCCTTCCAGGCCGGTACGTCACGGTAAGTCGAGCAGCCACAGATCGCCCGAGGCGGTGATCGCGTGATGGCTGTCGGGTGCCGCCGCGATGCGGTACGAGTACGGCATCGTGATCACCCCGGTGCTGCGCCGGGTCGCCGGGTCGACGACGTACAGCAGCGGCAGCGGGTCCATCGCCGGGCTGGACCGGCTGACGATCAGGCGGCGGCCGTCCGGGGTGAGGGCGAGCGCGGTCGCCCCGCCGGCGCCGGGCGGCGGCGGGCCGAGGTCGACCGGCGTGGTCTTCAAGGTGACCGTGTCGATCGTCGTCAACGCGCTGCGCGGGTCGGGCTCGGTCTGGTCGGCCACCCACACCGTGTGCCGCACCGGATCGGCCACCAGATTCCCCGGACCCGCGCCGGTATCCACAGTGGACACGACCGTGCGGCGGGCGGTGTCGACAACCGACACCGTGTTCTCCCCGAAGTTGGCCACATACGCGCGATCGCCGTCGAGGGCGATCCCGTCCGGGTTGACCCCGACCGGGATCGTCGCCGTGACAACGCCTTTCTCCATGTCCACCGCGACCAGAGCGCCGTTGTCGTACTCGCTCGGGCCGGAGATCACGCTCCACGCCGTGCGCCCGTCGGCCGACACCGCGACGTCGAGCGGGGACCCGGCGAGCCGGACCGTCGCGAGCACCCTGGCCGCCACCGGATCGAGGATGGTCAGCGCCCCGGCCGGCGCCTTGTCCGGGCCGGTGCTCGCCACGACGAGGCGGCGGCCGTCCCGGGTGAGGGCCAGCGCCATCGGGCGCGGTGCCACCGGGAGGGTCGCGGTCACCGTCCCGGTGCCCAGGTCGACCACGGCGACGTCGGCGTCGGGGTGATCGGCGGGCCCGGAGTTGCCCACGTACACGCGTTTGCCGTCCGGCGTGACGGCCACTCCCGACGCCCAGTCCACCGGGGCCCCGACCTTCCGCCCGGCCAGCTGCGTCGGCGCCGGCGAGACGGCTTGGGCCGCGGGCAGCGGTTCGACGGGAACATCGGGCCCGGGCGCGAAGGCGAGAGCCGCGAAGAGCCCCACCATGGCCACCGGGACCACGGCGTACGGCCAGCCGCCCGGCTTGATCGGCGCGAGGTGGACGGGCTCGGTGCCCGGCGCGGGGAGCGCCTCGTACAACGCCGTGTCGCGGTGCCGTCGCCGGGCCCGGACGAGGTTGGTTTTCGTGACGGCAAGCCGCCTCGTCGTGACCACGGCCGCCACTTCGACGGCGATCAGCGCGCCGCAGGTCAGGCCGACGACCAGCAGCCGCATGCCCCACGTCGCCGGCCAGGACGCGCCGAGCACGCCGAAGGTCGCGGCCAACGCACTCCCGGTCGCGACGGCGGCGGTGACCGCGCCGGTCAGCTGCCGTTTGGCGCGGCGGCGGTCGTCGCGGGCGTCGTCGAGGTCGTCGAGCTGCCGCTGCCGCTCGCGGGCGCCGTCGGCCTCCCAGTCCGCCAGTTCGTGGTTGCGGTGCAGGCGGATCGCCAGCCGCAGCTGCCGGACGTCCTCCTCGTGGTCCCGCAGCCGGCCGAACAGCACGTCGGCGAGCCCCTGGCCCACAGCGAGCACCACCGCGACCCCCGCACCCGTCCAGAACGGCTGCGCCGCCATGACGGCCGGGTCGGCCAGGCCGGTGATCGCGATCAGGGGAACCGCGGCGGCGAGAGCCCAGCCCGCCAGCCTCCCGGCCCCACGGCGCCGGTTCGAGCGGCCACGGGCACGCTCGTCCTCGACCCGGTCCAGCAGGAACCGCAGCTCACCCTCGCGGTCGACCACGCCGGCCTCCCCTCGCACGACGAATTCCCTCGCCAGTCTCCCCCGCCGCTCCGGGAGGGCTCCCGGCCGAAATCTGGAACCATGGTCATCGTGCACCACTGGGAAACGCAACCACCCCGGAGCGGCGTTGTCGCCGGCACGATCGCGCTCACCTCGCTCGAGAGCACCTACTCCGTCGGGCCCGCGGAGGGCCGGGAGATCCTCGTCGGCCGCAACACCGCCGAAGTGCACGTCGTCGTCGGCGCGGGCGACCGCGCGGTGAGCCGCCGCCACGTGGTGCTGCACTGCGCGGGCGGGCGGTGGTCGGCCCGGCGCGTCGGCCGGCGCGAAGTGCGGCTCGGCACCGGGCAGCGGCTCTGGCACGACGGCGATCCCGTGGCCCTGCAGCCCGGGTACACCAGCTTGGTCGTCGACGGGTCCTCGGACCGCGTCCACGTCGTGGAGATCGCCGTCGCGGGCCCGGACGGCTGGTTCCGGGCGGACCCGGCGGCGATCACCCTCACCCCCGGCGAGATCACCCTCGACCCGGACGAACGGCTCGTCATCGCCGCCATCGGCGAGCCGTACCTGCGCAACGAGCCCTACGCGCGGCCGCGCGCCTGGCGGGCCGCGGAAGAGGTTCTGGCGGCCGCCGCCCCGGACCGCGGGTTCACCGCCAAGGTCATCGAGCACCGGGTGAACGCCCTGCGGCTGCGCCTCTCGGCGACCGGCCACTCCGGGCTGGTCACCCCCGAGGCGCCGAGCGAGCTGCTCAAGCACAACCTGATCGCGGTGCTGCTCGGCGCCAACGCGATCGGCCCGCGCGACCTCGCGCTCGTCGAGCCGGACGACGGCTGAGCGGCATGGCGCAGTGGGACGTCGGAGACGTCGTCGCGGGCACCTACGCCGTCCGCGAGGTCCTCGGGCGCGGGGGCATGGGCGTCGTGCACCGCGTCACGCACCTGACGTGGCACACCGACCTGGCGGTCAAGTCGCTGCTGCCCGAACGGCTCACCGACGCCGCACGGGCGGCGTTCGTCCGCGAGGCGGAGACCTGGGTGTCCCTCGGCCTGCACCCGCACCTGTGCGAATGCCACTACGTCCGGGTGATCGACGGCCTGCCGCGGGTCTTCGTCGAGTACCTCGACGGCGGCACCGTCCGCGACCGGATCCTCGACCGCACGCTGTACGCGGGGTCGCGCGCCGAGGTGCTGGGCCGGATCCTGGACATCGCGATCCAGGCCGCGCACGGCCTCGCGCACGCCCACGAACGCGGGATGGTCCACCAGGACGTGAAGCCGGGGAACATCCTGCTCACCGCCGGCGGCGTCGCGAAGGTCACCGACTTCGGCCTGGCCCGCGCGCAGCGGATCGACGGGCCGGTCCGGGTGCCTCGGGAGCAGCGGGAGGCGACGCTGGCGGTCACGGTCGGCGGGCTGACCCCGGCCTACGCTTCCCCGGAGCAGTTTTCCGGCCGCCGCGTCGGGCGGCGCAGCGACGTGTGGAGCCTCGCGGTCAGCGTGCTGGAGATGCTGCTGGGCGAGATCACCTGGTATGTCGGGCCGGTGGCGAGCACGGCGCTGGCCGACATCGTCACGGGCCGGCCGCATGGTGACGCCCCCGGCGTGCCCGCGGACGTCGCGCTCGTGCTGGCGTCGTGCCTGCGTGGCGACCCGGGCGAACGGCCGTCGATGGTGGAGCTGGCGACCCCGCTGCTGGCGGCCTACGAGCGGACGACCGGCCGCCCGCATCCCCGGCCGCTGCCCCGCTCCGCCGAGCTGCTCGCCAGCGAGCTGAACAACCGGGCCCTGTCCTACCTCGACCTCGGCGACGAGCCGCGGGCCCGGGAGCTGCTCGCCCAGGCCCGCGCCACCGATCCCGACCACCCGCAGGTGGTCCACAACGAGGGGCTGCTGCGCTGGCGCGCCGGCGAGCTGACCGACGACGCGCTCGTGCGGGACCTCGAACGCGTCGGCGAAGACAGCGACCTGCTGACGCGTGTGCACCGGGAACGCGGCGGGCCGGACTCGGAGTCGGAAGACCAGCCTCAGGTCGATCCGGGGGTGTACCTGAGGTGGCACGGGCCGATCGGAGCACGGGACCTGCTCTTCGCCGTCGACGAGGCCCGGACCGTGCGGGTCTGGTCGGTCCGGGCGCGGAACTGGGTCGCGGCCTTCCCCATCGGCGAAGCCCCGGTCATGGAAGTGACGTGCACCCGCGACGGCCGCACGGTCGTCGCCTCGGACGCCGACGGCGCCGTCGTGGCCTACGACCTGCGCCGCCGCAAACGCCGGCAGCTGCGCGCTCCCGACAGCAGACCCGTTTCCCTCGTGGCGTTGTCCCCGCGTGGCGACCGGGCCGTGCTCACCGACCGTGACGGCCGGGTCGAGGAACGGAAACTCGGCTCCGGCCGGGTCATGCGGTCGTTCGAGCTACCGGACGCCTGGTACACGCCGACGCCGCTCGGGCAGATGCGCGCCGGAGGAAGACCCGTGGCCTACCTCGGCCGCGACGTCGTCGCAGCGGCCATCACGGACGTCGTGTACGTGTACGACCTGGCGGCGCGCCGGTTCCTCGCGCGGTTGACCGGCCACGCCAACACCGTGTCCGCGCTGTGCGCCACCGCCGACGGACACCGGCTGGTCTCGGCCGGCTACGACGGCACCGTGCGCGTCTGGGACGTCACGACCGGGCGATGCGAACGCGTGCTGACCGTGACCGGGGAGTCGGCCGGGGAACTCGACCTGAGCCCGGACGAGCGGTACGTGCTGGCCGTCGGCGGCGGGACACTGCGGATCTGGGAGCTCGACTCGGGAAAGTGCGTGCGCACCTCGCCCTGCGGACCCGACGCCGCTGCCGGGTTCGTCGACGACCACACGATCGCCCACGTCCGCGGGCAACGCCCGGTGCACGTACTCCGGCACCAGCCGCCGGTCCCGGCCGAGTTCACGCTGGCCCGCACCCGCGGCCACGCCGAGCTGAGCGCGCTGGACGCCGAGGTCACGCGTCTGGTCGACGCGGCCGAAACCGCCCTGGACGCCGAGCGCTACCCGGAGGCGTTGCGCCTGCTCGAAACCGCGCGGGCCACGACCGGGCACAACCAGACACCGCGGGTCGCGAGTGCGTGGCAGCGGATGCTCCGCCGCGGCATCCGCACCGGCGTGGCCTCGATGCGGCCGGTACGCACACTGCGCGGCCACCGGGGAGACATCGAAGACGTCGCCATCAGCCCGCGGGGCGACCTGCTCGCGTCGGTCGGCGACTACGGCACGATCCACCTCTGGGGCCTGCCCAGCGGCGAACCGCACCAGGCGATCGAGACCGACGCGCACGGCCACTCCGCCGTGACGTTCACCCCGGACGGCGCGCTCGTCACCAACCCGGACGTCCGATGGGCCGACGTGCTCGAACTCCCCGCCGGCACGCGGCGGGCCCGGCTGGGCCCGAACGATCACCGGATCGAGTGCTGGGCGATCACCCACGACGGCTCGACGCTCGTGCTGGGCGACCGGAGCGGCAGCATCAAGATCTTCGACGTCACCGGCGGATCGCTCGTGCGCCGGATCGAGGACGCCCATCCGGGCGGTGTCACCGGACTCGCCGTGACCGGTACCCGGTTCGTGTCCTGTGGGTGGACCAGCGCACCAGGCGACCTCCGGACGTCGACCCGGATCTGGGACCTCGAAACCGCCCGGCCCGTGCGGGATGTCGCCGACCACGGCTGGTTTCCCGCTCGTTTCCGGGTGACCCCGGATCACACCCGGCTCGTGGTCACCGCGGAGGCCGGGATCGGTGTCTGGCGACTCGCCGACGGCGCTCACCTGGGCACCATCCCCACCGGCGAGGTCGAGGATCACCCGGTGGCCCTCGATGTCGTGGCGGACAGCAGGTTCGTGGTCGTCGCGACGGCCGCCGGGTCCCTGCTGGTGGCCGACCTCGACAAGATGACGATCGTGCACGCCGAGCGCTCCGAGGACCGGCACGTGCCAGGGATGCGCGTGACGCCGGACGGGCGGCACGTCGCGGTCGCGAGCGGCTCGGTCGTGACGCTCTGGGAGATCGACTGGCAGCTCGAAGCCCGGCCGGCCGCCGACTGGGACCTCCAGGCCGAGCCCTACCTCGAGCAGTTCCTGCGCGAACACCCGGACTCCGCGGACGTCGGCCGGCTCTGCGAACGGCTGGCGCACGCGGGATTCGGCCGGCTGCGCCGCGCCGGCGTCGAAGACCGGCTCCGCCGTGCGCGATGAGTCCGTTTCGGGCGGGCTCCCGGCCCGACGCGGTTAGGGTCCCGATGTCCGGCACGGAAGGAGGAGTCATGGACGCACCCGACGCACAGGTCACCGCATTGCCCACCCTGATCCGCACGGACTCCGGTTACCGGGTGTTCGATCCACGCCTGCTGGCGGGCGGCCACAGCCTGACCCCCGGCGGAGCCGTCATGCACCGCCACGACGACTTCTTCGCGATGCTCGCGTTCGCGCTCTTCCTGGCGCCCGCGATCGCGTTCCCGATTCTCTTCGCCGACGGCGGGTTCTGGTCGGTGGTCCTGTGGATCGTCCTCGGCGCCGGCGCCGGTCTCGTGCTGGCGGGCGCCGAAACGGCGATCACCCTCGGCGACGCGACGGCGCGGTACCGCAAGCAGAACCCGGACGACCCCGACGTCACCGTCGCAAGTGGACAAGAGCAAGCCATGCGTCTCTGCGCGCTGGCCGAGCGCATCGCGAAATCGGTCGCCTGGCGCACCGGCGCGTTCGACATCGACCGGCGGCTCGAACACATCGTCTGGGGCGGGGTACGCCGCGCTTTGCGGATCGAGACGGCGAAAGCCGAACAGGCCGAAGACAAGCGGCTGGGCGTCGACGCGGCGGCCCGCGCCGAGGCCCGCCGCGCCACGGCCGACGCCGAACGCGATGTCGCGCTGCTCGAAGAACGCCTCCGCGCGATCAAGACGGCGGCCGAAGCGCTGGAGTTCAAAGTGGACCCGAACCGCGGCCTGCCGCGCCCGTCGGCGAGGGCGGCCGAGTGGGCCGATCCCTTGCAGGACGCGGAGATGCTGGTGGTCGAGGTCACCGCGATGCGCGACTACCTCTGACCCGCCGGCCGGGCCTGAACGTCCGGCTCCGAGTCTTCGTCATTCTCGAGATCGATACCTGCCACTCCGGATTGCGACGCGCTTCGTCCAGCGCGGAATCATGTTCTCACTCGGCTACGTCGACGAACGTGGTCCCCGCCCTGAAACGCTGGGCGCCGGACGCGACGATCACCGACGCCCCGACCACCTCGCCGGCCGGCTGGAGCGCGTGGACGGTGCGGCGCTGCGCGACGCCATCACCGCGAACTGCGCTACGTCCTGCACGACCTGCTGCCGGCCGCATCGCCGGCCTTCCCGGCCAACGGGCGCCTCCGGACACCGTCGACAAGCTGACGTACCCGGCGAACCCGCGGGCCCGGGCGTCCACCGGAGCGGCCCGGAGCGCACGCCCTCCGGACCACGCCGCCGGCCGTGACTACCGCAACGCCACGCTGAGCGGTGAGCCCGCCGCCTTCACCACCGCCGCCGCGAACGCCTCCAGCAGGTCCTTGGCCTCCGGAACCACCTCGGCCACCGCAGCCGCCGCCCCGGCCAGCTTGCCGGCGACGTCCTCGTCCAGCACCGGGTCGGGATCCTCGGCCGCGAGCGCGATCAGCCTCTTCAGCGCCACCGTCGCCGTCGCGCGGGCGCGGGGGTTCTCCCCCAGCGCCGCCAGGATGCCCGGTCCGAAGCCGACCAGCCCGGCATGCAGCTCGCGGGCGTCCCCCTCCTCCGGGAGGTGCCGCTCCAGAACCGCCTGCGCCGACTGCAGCAACTGCGCATCCGAGCCGGACGGGCAGTAGACCTCCAGCAGGAACTCGATCAGCGCCGGCCCGAGGTCGTCACGCATCCGCATCACCTCGTCGTACGGTGGCTGGAACGCACCCACCACGTCGCCGTTCACCGGCGGCCGCCCCGCCTCGACGCACAGCAGCCGGACGTTCTGCCGGGCCGGGTTCAGGAAGTGACGCGAGAACGAATAGTCGTCCACCGTCCCCGTCGTCGGGTACAGCCCAACACTCTGCTGCACCGTGTACACCTCGCCGCGCGCCTTCGCCGTCGCGTCACGCACCCGGTTCGCGGCGCGGACGAACCACGACTGGTCCGCCGCCGGCATGTACTCGGCGTAGCGGCCGTCGTTCGGCACGCCGCGGTCGGCGTTCGGGACGCGGAAGTTCTGCGCGGGATCGGTGCTCTGGTTGTCGTCGTCGCCCCACGGGTACAGGACCAGGTTGCTGTAGGAGTGCAGGTCGACGATCGCGGTGATGTGCGGGAAGGTGTCCAGCAGCCACCGGATGTTGCGGGTTTCCGGCTCGGAGAACGGGTACGGGCCGCGGTAGACCTCCGACGCCGGATCCGCGCTCGTGCCGATCCCGCTGTCGAACAGGAAGTCGTAGTTGCGGTTCAGGTCGACACCCCGCGCAGCCGAACCCGGGATCACCGAGCGGTTCTTGCGCCACATCCGCTGGCTCTCGGCCGCCGTCACGTAGTCGCGGCCGTCCGGGTTGACCAGCGGCACGACGAAGATGTCCAAGCCGTTGGCCAGCATGTTGATCGTGCTGTAGGAGTACTCCGAGTTCCGGTAGGACACGGGCATCTGCGCCGAGAGCGAGTACATGATCCGGAACATCCAGTTTTCCAGCACCTCCGAGGGCGCCAGCTCCCGGGCGTGCACGCCGCCGAGGATCAGCACGCCCGGCCGGTTCGCCGTGCTTCCCGCGCGCACCCGCAAGCCGAGGACCTGGGTGCCGCCCGCCGTGCGCTCCGGCAGCTCCAGCAGCGACGCGATCCCGGGCAGCGCGAGGCCGAGGTCGTGCACCTCGCTCATGAGCTGGTAGGACTGCGAATACCCGACCGGAACTGCGGCGGGCCCGGCGGCGAGCGAACTCCGGTGGTCCGGCGCGAGCTGCAGCCGCGGGGTGGCCACCGGTGGGTGGACCTCGACGTCGTGTCCGTCGGCGCGCAGCGCGGCGATCTCCGGCTCGGTCAGATAGCCGTCGACGGCGGCGCCTCCGGCGGTTTCGCGCGCGCTGCTCGCGAACAGGTCGAGCCCGCGCTGCGCGAGCAGCCGCAGTGCCCCAGGTTCGCCGACCCGCACCGTCACGAAGTACCGCCCGGTTTCGGTGTCCGGCATGGTGCTCCCCCTCTTCCTCCCTCTGTGGTCCCGCCGACGTTAGGGCGCGGCGAAACCGGTAACAGGAGCGAAAGGGGGCTGCTTTCGGGCGGCCGATCGGGCAGCGGGCTCGCCTGCCACCACGTGGCGGCGGGCCGGGCATTCTCTGACGGGGCGGGCCCGTCAGCGCGAAGCGGTCGTGCGCACCTGGCGTCGCCCGGCTCGCTCGTCCAAGCCCACCGGGACAGGATCCCGCCACAACGTTCGTTGCACCAGCTCGCCCGGTGGTCATGCATCACGTTCGTTGCGGACCGCTTCGTCTTTCAACCACAGCTGCTGGGCCAGCGCCTGGTCGACGCGCTCGAGAAGCCGGTTCAGCCCCGAGAGCTTCACTTGCCACCGGCTGTCGGCCGGCGCCGGCCGACAGCCGAGGTGGGCGGCCAGTTCGGTTTCGACCCGTTCGCGAAACTCCTGAAGCAGTTCGCATGCCTTCTCGTGGGTGGCACGCGGTCACGGAGGAAGATGAGCCGTTACGGCGTCGAAGTCCAGGTCCCATGGGCGCGCGGTGGCGTCCAGCCCGGCGCTGAGCAGGCGACCGTCGTGGAGGAAGGTCATGGCCCGGATGAGGGAGGTGTGTCCGGTGAGGGTTGCCGCGAGACGCGGGTGTCGCACGTCGGTCAGGTCGATGGCCCGGATCGTCGCGCTGCGGTCGGTCACCGCGAGAGTTCGGCCGTCGGAGGTGAAGATGGCGCGTTGGAAGGCGCCCGGGGGCAGCGGTGGCGGGGGAAGCTCATGTGGCTCGGAGATGTTGCTGGTGTCCCACAAGCGCAGCTTCTCGTCCCCGCGTGTATCGATGCTGACCGTGAGACCATGGGACGAACCCAGTATCACGTCGCCGATCGCGGCCCACGTAGCGATCTTCCGAGCTGCTGCTTGAGTGCTGTCGTACTCCCAGACCTGCACCGACGCCATCGGCCGCTCGTCCCGGTAGACAAACGCTGTGCGCCCGTCGGAGCCGAAGCTGAGCGAGCGCGTCGTCGGCAGTTCAGCGAGCGCGCGCAGGCCGCTGCGGCGGTCGATCGCCAGCAAGCGCGTCGCGTGCTCGTATCCCCACACGGCCAGGACTGTCCCCGAGGGGGCGACACCGGCGGAGATTGCATCGGTCACCGTCGCTTTCAGTGCTGGAGCTGCTGGGTTGCTGAGGTCGAAGAGGTCAACCACACTGTGCGGCCGGGACACGGTGAGCCATTGGCCATCCGAGCTGAGGCTGATGGCGGGCTGGTCGCCGAGGCCACCGGAGATCGTCGCGAGCTTGCGAAAATGGGGTAGGTCCCACAGCTGCACGGCCTCGGCGTCCGCGAGGCCGATCAGGCGGCCGTCGCTGCTGAGCACGACGTCTCGTATTGCGTCGATGATGCCGGAGAAGTCGATCCGGTCGGGCATTGCGGCGGCGCTGAGCACCAAGTCGCGGGCCTCGTCGGTGGGCGCGACCTGGTAGGCAGCCAGGCCCAGGCGCGCGGCCTCGGCGGCGTCGGTCATGAGAAAGCCCCGTCCTTGCGAGACCATCCGTTGCGACGTGGCGAGCGCGGTTTGCTGTGCTGCCTGGTGCCGCGCGTACACGGCGGTGGTGGTGGCGGCTGCGACCAGCATGAGCAGCGTGACGAAAATGGTGATCACCCGGCGGCGACGGTGTGCTCGCCGTCCTTCGAGCTGCACCTCCTGTGCCCTGAGGGCTGCTGCGGCGTTCAGGAAAGCACGTTCGGCACCGTTCAGGACGGAGTCGTTCTCCGCCCGCCATGCCAGAGCGCTGTTCAATCGTGCACCGCGATAGAGGGCATCCGGATCCCGGCCGAGCCTCTCCCATTCCTCGGCGCCGCGGGTCAGCTGCCGGTGGACCCGCAGGCCTTCACAGTCTTCGGCGAGCCAGCCCTGCAGACGAGGCCAGGCATCGATCAGAGCCTCGTGGGTGAGTTCGACGGTACCGGCGTCCAAAGTGATCAGCCGGGATGCCGCCAGACGATCGAGAACGACTTCGACGTGGGGGGCGCTCTGGTCGAGCTCGTCGCGGCGGACGCGGCGTCGGGTGGGGCCGGGGTCCTCGCCAGGGTCGATCAGCCTCAGGAACAGTTGCTGCGCGGTCACCTGCTGGGCCTCGCCGAGGGACGAGTATTCGGCTTCTGCGGTCTGGGCCAGCGCGCTCCGGATGCCACCGGTGGCGTGGTAGCCCGACAACGCCAGTGTCGCTCCGCGGCGCCGGCGCCAAGTCTCCCGCAATGCATGGGACAGCAGCGGCAACATGCCGGGTTCGGTGTGGGCTTCGGCGACCAGTTCGCTCACCAGGGCGCCCTCGACGCTGAGCTGGGCACGGGCGGCGGGCTTGACGATCGCGTCCCGCAGTTCGGTGGCGGTCATGGGGCCGAGCAGCAGCTGGCTCTCGGCGACGGTGTCTGCCAGCCCGCGGTGCTCGGCGCAGCGGGGGTAGAAGTCGGCGCGGACACCGATGACGACCTCGGCCGCACCCGAGGCGGCGGTGAGCAGGGCGTCGATGAAGGCGGCGCGTTCGGCCGGGTCGGTGCACAGGGTGAACAGCTCTTCGAACTGGTCGACCACGACCGTGGCGCCGTCTGGCCCGGCCTGGCGCAGCAGCAGCCGCAGCGTGTCCGGTGCCGATCTCAGCTCGCCGACGACCTGAGCGGCTGTGGTTCCCAGCAGCGGGGCGAGCCGGAGTGCACATTCTTCGAACGGACGGGGTCCGGGGCTGAACAACACCACCGCGGAATCCGCCCGGCGCGGCACGAAACCGGCCCGCAACAGCGACGACTTACCAGCTCCGGAAGGCCCAAAAACCGCGAGAAACCGATGCCGGGCGAGTTTGCGGTCCAGTTCATCGAGCACCCGTTCACGACCAAAGAACCGGTCAGCGTCTTCGACCTGGAAAGCCCCTAAACCGACATACGGCGCGCCATCGGCCGATCCCTGCTCGTCGGGTCCGGTGTTTTCGGCGGCCAGTTCCGCGGCGAGGGAGTGCCACGCCTTCTCCCACTCCGTGACGTCGCCATCGCACGCGCGGACGTAGGCGAGCGTCACCGCGAGTGTCGGTAGCTTGCGCCCGCCCGCGGCATCGGACAACGTGCCCGCCGCATAGTGCGCCCGCCGCGCCAGCTCCCGGTACGTCGGACTGCCGGCCTTCTGCCGTAGATCGCGCAAATCCCGGGCGAACTGCGCCAACGCGTCCCCGTCCGGATCCAGCGGACGCTCCCCCCTCGGCATATGCCTGCCCCCTCCCACCCGCAGCCCATTGTTCGGGCGATGACGTTCGGAGTCCAGAGACCGACACAGAACAACCTCACCGGGCTAGACATGACCTCGGCGACGCCACTCAGCGTGACTGGCTGGCGGTCATCGGCCCGGCTCGGCACCCAAGCCAGGGCTACTGGGAACGAATCGCAAAAGGAGAGAAGTGTCCATGTTTCGTACGTCATCGAGGATAGCTGTGATCGGTATGGCCATCGCAGCGGCGGCGATCAGTGTCGTCACCGCTGCCGGACCCGCGAACGCCGGCAGCCAATCAGCGGAAGCGACGCAGATGATCTGGGGCAATGGCATCACTTACTACTATTTCTCGCCCAGCCCGGGCCCGTGCATCAACGTCGACCGCGGTGCTCCGTTCCAGCGCGTCGACAACGACACCGGCCAAGGCCAGATCATCTACGCCGGCTACAACTGCAGCACCACCCGGGATGATGGCCGCTATCAGGCACCTCAAGTGCTGTCGCCCACGAGCGACACCACCAAAAGCAAGCTTTGTTACCCGACGTTCCAACATTGCCAGTTCCGGAGCTACCGCCACACCTGATCCGCAACAGTCACAGGGACCGGCCCGCCAGGCGCAGCATCAGGCCCGGCGGGCCGTGCTGATGAGTCATCGCCAAGCCTCGGCGCGGTTCGCCGCGGACTGATCAACTTGGGCCGACAACCGTCCGGTCGTGGCCACCGCCGGCGCCACGGGTCTGGACATCGCCACCAGCGACGAAGCCGCCGTCCGTCTCGGATCGAAATGTGTCGTGAGGCTGACCATCCCCTCGTGGCAGACACAACTTCGCTCGCACTGCTGGTGCAGTGCACGTATTCGATCGCGCGATATTCGCTCGGCCACGTTCGCCCGCCTGCAACCGGCGTTGACCGGTGCGCGCTCACGGGCCAGTGACGCAACCCCTCGGTGTGTGAGCCTGCGATCAGTTGTTCGCCGACAGCGTCTTCATGGTGACGTAGCTGGTCACCGCGGCGACACCGGGCAGGCCGGCCAGGCGGTGGGCGTGGAAGTCCTCATAGGCGGGCAGGTCGGCGACCTCGACCTGCAGCAGGTAGTCGTAGTTCCCGGTCACATGGTGGGTGTGTACCACCTCGGGCAGCTTGACGACCGCGCGTTCGAACGCGGCGACGTCCGCGCGGGCATGACGCACCAGCCGCACGCCGGCGAACACCCGCAGGCCCCGGCGAACCGCAACGGGGTCGACCAGCGCGCGGTAGCCGCGGATGACGCCGGTCTCCTCCAGCCGGCGCACGCGCCGCAGGCACGGTGACGGCGAGAGACCGACCCGCGCGGCGAGGTCGGCGTTGCTGATCCGGCCGTCCTCTTCGAGCACGGCCAAGATCGATCGGTCCACCTCATCCATGAGCAGATTATTGCGCATCGAGTCCTACTAGCACATCGATCGCATCAGGAACCAGCGCTACTTGCTGCCAAAGTTGCCTCTGACCGGCCTTTCCCGCTATCCGCTGCGCCACGCTGGAGTCATGGCAGGAAGCAGCACGACGGTCGTTCACGCCGACCGCGACATCCACCCCGGCCGTGCCGTGGCGCGGCCCATCTTCCAGACCGCGGCGTTCGAAGCCGACGACGCCGAGTCGTTCGCGCGGGCCGCCGTCGAGCCACGCGGGCACGGCTTCTACACCCGCTACGGCAACCCGAACCACGCCCAGGTCGCTGCCGTGGTCGCGGAACTGGAGCACACCGAGGCCGCGATGGTCACCGCGTCCGGGATGGCCGCGCTCACGACCGCCGTCCTGGCCCTGGTGTCGGCCGGCGACCACGTGATCGGCCAGCAGTCGACCTACGGCGGCACCTCGTCGGTGCTGCTGAACCTCCTGCCCCGCCTCGGCGTGACGACCACCCTGGTCGACCAGACCAACCCGGCGGCGTTCGAGCGGGCGCTGACCCCGAAGACCCGGCTGATCCTGCTCGAGTCACCGAGCAACCCGCTGCTGCAGATCACCGACCTGGCCGCGGTCACCGCGCTGGCTCGCGCGCACGACGTACTCACGCTGGCGGACAACACCTTCGCGACCCCGCTCAACCAGCGGCCCGCGGACTTCGGCGTCGACGTGGTCTGGCACAGCGCGACCAAGTACCTCAACGGTCACACCGACGTGTCCGCCGGTGTCCTGTGTGGACCGGCGGAGATCCTCGACCGGATCTGGGACACCGGTGTGCTCACCGGCGCCGTGCTCGGGCCGTTCGACGCCTGGCTGCTCCTGCGCGGCCTGCGCACCCTGCCCTTGCGCGTCCCGCGGCACAACGACAACGGCCAGGCGATCGCCGAAGCGCTGGCCGGCCACCCCGCGGTGACGCGGGTGCACTACCCCGGCCTGGCGAGCCACCCGCAGCACGCGCTGGCGGGTAAGCAGATGAGCGGGTTCGGCGGGGTGCTCGCCGTCGAGCTGGACGGCGGGTTCGCGGCCGCCGACGCGTTCCTGGGCCGGCTGAGCCACTCCCGGCGCTCGGCCAGCCTCGGCGGCGTCGAATCCCTGGCCGTGCACCCGGCCGCGATGTGGCGAGGAATGCTCAGCGACGAGCAGATCTCCGCCTCCGGCGTCCCGCTCGGCCTGGTCCGGCTGGCCGCCGGGATCGAAGACACCGCGGACCTCGTCGCCGACGTCCTCGCCGCCGCGGACCACCTGAAGGAGACCTCATGAAGACCCTGATTTCCGGCGGCGCCGTCCTCAGCATGGACCCGGCGGTCGGCGACCTCGAGCGCGGCGACGTGCTGATCGACGACGGCGTCATCGAGCGCGTCGCCGAACGGATCGACGCCCCGGGCGCCGAGGTGATCGACGCGACCGACCGCGTCGTCATGCCCGGCTTCGTCGACACCCACCGGCACACCTGGCAGACCGCGTTCCGCGGTGTCGGCGCGGACTGGACGTTCCCCGAGTACGTCGCCGGCATGCACGGCACGGTGAAGCCGCACTACCGGCCCGAAGACGTCTACCTCGGCAACCTGCTCGGCCGGCTGGAGGCCCTGCATTCCGGGGTGACCACGATGCTGGACTGGTTCCACGCCGCGCGGACCCCCGAGCACACCGACGCCGCCGTCGCCGCGCTGCGGGACGCGCCGGGCCGCTCGATCTTCTGCTTCGGCGCCGGATACCGCACCCCGGAACCGATCGACGCCGAAGTCCGCCGAGTCCACAAGGGACTGCCCGGCGCCCTCACCATGGCGCTGGGCCTGCGGGCGCCCGGCGAGACCCCGGTGGAGCAGATCGCCGGGGAGCTGAAGCTGGCGGCCGAGCTCGGGCTGCGCACCAGCATGCACGTCGCCGGCCTGGACGGCGAACGCCCGGTCGCCGAGCTGCACGAGCACGGCCTGCTGCGCGACACCACGACGTTCGTGCACGCCAACGGGCTCGGCGACGACGAGCTGCGGATGCTCGCCGGCGCCGGCTGCTCGGTGTCGGTCAGCCCGGACGTCGAGCTGAAGATGGGGTTCGGCTGGCCGGAAACCGGCCGGGCACTGGCCGCGGGCCTGCGCCCGACGCTGTCGGCCGACGACTGCCCGTCCGCCGGCGGGGACATGTTCTCGACCATGCGGACCGCCTTCGCCGTCCAGCGCGGCCTGGACGGCACCCTGAACGCGCGTGACCTGCTCGAGTTCTCCACTGTGGACGGTGCACGGGCGTGCGGGCTGGGCGACCGGACCGGCAGCCTGAGCCCGGGCAAGGACGCCGACGTCATCCTGCTGCGTGCCGACGACCTGACGGTGTTCCCGTTCGGCAACCCGGCCGGGACGATCGTCGCCGCCGGGCACCCAGGCCTGGTCGAGACGGTCCTGGTCGCGGGCCGCGTGGTCAAACGCGACGGCGAGCTGACCGGCGTCGACCTGCCCACCTTGCGAGCCCGGCTGCTGGAGTCGCGCGACCGTATCGCCGCGGCCGCGGGCATCGCCCTCGACGGAACCTGGCGTCCTGGGGCGGTCTCGTGACGCCCGACCGGTTGGTGACCGAGTTCTGCGCCCGGTGGAGCTTGCCGGACCCCGCCGAACTGGCCAGCTACTTCACCGAGGACGCCATCTATCACAACATTCCCGTGAAACCGGTCCACGGCCGGGCCGCCATCGAAGCGTTCATCGCCGACCTCTGCGAAACCCACGTCGGCATCGACTTCATCGTGCACCGGCAACTCGCCCGGGGCACCGTGGTGATGAACGAACGCACCGACGTGCTGCACCGCAAGGACGGCACGGCGGTACTGCTGCCCGTGACCGGAGTCTTCGAGCTCGCGGGCGACCGGATCGCCGCCTGGCGGGACTACTTCGACCTGGCGACGCTGACCACCGCAACGGGTGAAGAACGATGAAGCTGGTGACGTTCGCCGACGCCGGGCGCACGGGCCTCGGCCGGGTCGGCGACGACGGCCGGACGCACGACCTGCGTCCGGTGGTCGGCGACCGCACGCTGCTGGAGGTCATCGACGGCTGGGATCGGGTCGGCCCCGTCATCGCCGCGGCCACCGGCCTGCCGACGCCGCGGTCACCTCGGCTGCTCGCGCCGATCCCGCACCCTCGCCGGCCCCTCTTCGCGATCGGCAAGAACTACCGCGACCACGTCCGGGAGTTCGGCCGCTCCGGCTACGACACCCCCGAACGCTCGGAAGACCTCCCGGCGGCACCGGTCGTCTTCTCGAAACTCCCGTCGTCGGTGCTCGGACCGGGCGAGGACATCGACCCCCACCTCGGCCTCACCGCCGAACTGGACTACGAAGCCGAGCTGGCCGTCATCCTCGGCCGCGGCGGCCGGCACATCACCCGCGAACAGGCCTTCGGCCACGTCTGGGGCTACACGATCGTCAACGACGTCACCGCCCGGGACCTGCAGCGGATCCACCAGCAATGGCTGCTGGCCAAGTCCTTGGACACCTTCACCCCGATGGGCCCGTGGGCGGTCACCGCCGACGAGGTCGGCGACCCGAGCCGCCTGCAGGTCTGCGCCACCGTCAACGGCGAACACCGTCAGCAGGCACCGGTCGCGACCTGATCTTCGACATCCCGGAGCTCATCGCGACCATCTCCGCCGAGATCACCCTCCGACCTGGCGACATCATCTCCACCGGCACCCCCGCCGGCGTGGCCACGCTTCCTGGCCCCGGGCGACGTCGTCGAGTGCACGATCACCGGCCTCGGCACCCTCCGCAACACCGTCCGGAAAGAACCCTGAAACCCCGCGAAAGGCCCGCATGCGCGTCGGCGACATCACCATCCACCCTCTCACCGACGGGACCTTCCGCGCGTCACCCGCCTACTTCGGCGACCACGTCCGGCCCGAAGGCCACGAACACCTCTTCCTCCCGCGCGACGGCATGGCCTGGCTGCCCATCGGCTGCTTCCTCATCCGCACCGGCGACCGCACCGTCCTCGTCGACGCCGGCCTCGGCCCAGCTCTGGACGAGGCCGGCCCGCGCCGGCTGCTCGTCGGCGGCCAGCTCCCGCTCGGACTGCGCGCCCTCGGCGTCGCGCCCGCCGACATCACCGACGTCGTCTGCACCCACCTGCACTCCGACCACTGCGGCTGGCTCTTCGACACCAACGCCGACCCGACGTTCACCCGAGCCACCATCTGGTTCGGCGCCGGCGACTGGCACCACTTCGTCGAGGGTGACGGCCACCTCGCCGGCCACATCCACCGCGGCCTCGTCACCACCCGCGAACGCGGCGACCGGGTCCGGCTCGTCAGCCAGGAGCCGACCAGGTGATCAGCCGGTTCGAGTGGATGGCCGACCTCCGATTCGACCGCGCGGACATCACGGAAATCAATCACGGCATGTGATCAACTGTGCGGTCCCGGCTGGAGTCCTTCATCACTGAAGGCGTGGGCTGACCGACGCAGGAGAGCCTGGCCCAAGAACCCCTACAGCGAGGCACTCGCCTTCTGCGGATTGCGGCCGCGAAGCGGCAGTGCGGACCCGCCAAAGTGAGTTCGGCCAAGCGTCTTGGTCGAACCAAAGGAAGCTGCTGCGAGCGCCAAGTGCTCACTCGCTTGGCCTCTCTGGCATTTCTGCGCGGAGCCGTCGAGCGATGACGCTGCTCTCCGTAATGGGCGGCACCGGGAGCCACGCGTCGGCGAGCTTGCCCTGCGGCGTGAGGCCGTATTGACGGAACTCTCTCAGCAGAGGCTCGTTCCGATCCTGCCGCATGACCCGCGTGATCTTCTCGACGACATCACATCCGTGGACCAGAGCGACGAAGTACTCGTCAAGTGCTTTCGTGAACTGACAGGACCTGACGAAGTAGTCCGCGAGCGCGACCCGCGAAGCCAGGTCTCCCGCATCGCGGCCACGCATCAAAAGCCGTTCGGCCTCTTCGAGCTTCTCGTACTTGAACAGCGCCCTCGCCGTACGCACGACGGCGCCGGTGATCGACCGGCTCACCTGGTCTTCCACCAGGAATACCACTGTCCGCGTGTTGTCTCCGTGCCGATAGGCCAGGATGATGGCGGAGTGGATTTCGCTGAAGATCCCGGCGCGCTCCTGCGCCTGGCTCAGGCGCCGCTCGGCTGACTCGTACCGCCCCAGGTCGAGCAACACATCGACTGTGCGCAGCCAGGCCGGCGCGTGTCCGGCCAGCGTGGCTGCCGGCAGGCAGTATTCAGCGGCCACCACCAGTTTCGGATTGATGGTGTCGAGCGACATGGAACCGGTGTTGATCAGCTGGTTCGACTGAGCCGCCAGTTCCCGGTAACCGGCCTGCAGAAGCCCCTCGGCGACCCAGCTCATCGCCTCGCCGCGGCCAACCCGGGCCCGTCGCGCGTACTGGCCAACGTCCGCAAGGCCTCGCGCAGCAGGCCGGCCGCAGCAGAGGGGCTGAGCCCGAGCTGGGTGGCGGCGTCATCGAGGCACAGCCGACGGTCGTGGACCGCGTGCACGACCTGGCGCTGCGGTCCGGGCAGGGCGGCCAGCTCGTCGAGCAGCACCGCGTCGGCGAGCGAGGACCGCAGACGCTTCGCCTCGACGTACGAGGACAACGCCGTGTGCAGCGCGGTGACCAGCTTCCGGCGAGCCGCCCGGCTCAAAGCTCCGGTCGGCAGCAGATCTTCCGCGCGGAGCAGGCGGCAGATGCGCAGCGCGCGGCGGCGCGACACCTGGGCCCCGGCGAAGACCCGGCACACCAGAGCCACCGCACGGTCGTCTTCGGTCAGCTCGACGGCGGGGGGACGTCGCGGGCCGACGTCGCGTCGAAAAATGCGGCGGACGGACCGGGTCTCCGCGACGGCTGCCATCGGTGGTTCCTTCCCTCCGGCGCCGAACCACCCGGCGTCCGCGAGGCGGATACCCCGGCCGGACGATCCCAACCCCGACGCTCCGGACCGGGGTGAAGCCACGCGAACGACCGCGCGGGGCCGCGGTAGGTCTCGCCCACCCGCAGCCCGGCGAGCGCCGCGAACGTGGACAGCACGTCGAGCCCGAGCGTCGCCCACGGAAACCAGGCACCCGTGCGACCGCCGTCCCGGTCGCGGAGCCGGGCCTGGCCACACCACTGCTCCTGGTGGTCGGCGGCGGTTTCGACCAGCAGGACGCCGTGGGGGTTCAGCAAGTCGTGAGCCCGCCGCAGCAGCCGGACCGGGTCGCCGCCGATACCGATGTTGCCGTCCGCGAGAAGCACCGTGGACCACCGGCCTTCCGCGGGCAGCGGGCCGAGCACGTCGCCGCGGATCGCCGGCGCGCCGCGCTGACGGCAGCCGGCCAGCGCGATCGCCGAGGTGTCGACGCCCAGCGCCGGGACTCCCCGCTCGCGCAAGGCCACGATCAACCGTCCGGGGCCGCAGCCGAGGTCGAAAGTCGTTCCCCGGCACCGATCGAGCAACCACCGGTCGTCCTGACCGGCGGCATGCTGCCACCGGTGGGCCGGCAGTGGGACGATCCGGTGATCGTCCAGCTGCATGATCGTGGTCGCGCCGAGCAGTGCCGTGTCGAAATTCGCGCCCCGCGGGAATTCGCCGTCATCTCCCATATCGGGGATTCGGCCCCGGGACGGGTCCGGCCTGCACCCGTTCCCGGTTTGTTCAGGACCTTAGGGTCCGCGAAATTTTCGCGCGGTCCAAGGTTAACGCCGTGTCGATGTCAGTGGTGATCACCCGGATATCGCACCGAGTGCGCTCAGCCCGCACCACGGCCTCCCGGACAGCGATGACAATCGTGTCGCCGTCGGCTCGACACGCAGTGACGTCCAGGAGCACCCAACCGCTGCACAGTTCGCATGCTTCGGCAAGCTCGGCCACCAGCCCGGCCATGCCGGCGCGAGTCAGCCATCCCTTCAGAGCGACGGTGATGGTCCGGTCTTCGGCCAGGACCCGCATTTTCAGCCAGCGTGCCGACTGTACCGGTACTCGTACGTCGAGGGCACTCATGGCCCCACTCCTTCGAATTGCCCACCCGAACCACCTGAATACCCGCTTACGGTGTTCTTACGCTTCGCGATCGAGTGACCGCGAAACGGCTAGCGTGAATCGGCATGCTACGACGACGCACACTGCTCGCGGTCACTTTGCTGGCCACGGCCTGCAGTACCTCTCCGACGCCCGGCGCACCACCCACGCCGGCCCAGCTGCCGCCGGCAGCCGAGCCCGCGGCGTCACCCCCGCTGACGGCCGCTCCGGCGGGCACGGTGGTGCCGGTAGGCGCCGAGCCGGAGGGCATCGTCGCCGACGCCGTCACCCACCGGGTCGCGGTCGGCGTCCGGAACCCTGACCGGCTCGCCCTGCTCGACTCCGTCACTGGCCGGGTCACGGCCACGGTGGCGCTGCCCGGGCATCTACGCCACCTGCAGCTGGCGGCGCCCGGTGGGCCGGTCCTCGTGCCCGACGAGACCTCCGACCGGCTGGTGAGCGTCGCATTGCCGGACGGCCGGATCACCGGCGAGGTCACGACCGGCATGTCGCCGCACGACGCGACCCGCGCGGCGAACGGCCGGGTGTTCGCGGCCAACGAGAACGGCCGCAGCGTCGCGGTCACCCAGGACGGCAGGCTGGTGCACACCTTCACCGACGTCACGCAACCGGCCGGGCTCGCGGCGGTCGGCAACCTCGTCGGGCTCGTCGACGTCCGCCAGAACGACCTGAGCATCTACGACGCAGCCGGCCTGACTCGCGTGGCCCGGCTGCCGGCCGGCACCGGCCCCACCCACGTGATCGCCGACCGCCGTGGGCATTTCGTGGTGATCGACACCCGCGGCGGCGCCGTCCTGACCTTCGACCCCGCGGCCCCCGCACACGCACTGGGGAAGCTCGAGCTGCCCGGCACACCCTACGGCGTGACCTACGACCCGCAGCGCGACCAGCTGTGGGTGACGCTGACGGCGAGGAACCAGCTCGTCGGCATCAGCCTCGGCGGACCGGCGCCGCGGGTGTTCGCGACCATTCCGACCGTCCGGCAGCCCAACACCGTCGCCGTCGACCCGGCCACCGGAACCCGTTACGTCACCGGAACCCTCGACGGCACCGTCGAAATCATCCCGGCGACGACCGGCTGAACCCACGGGCACCGTCCTCGGGGGATCGGCGGTTCAGCACCCGTGCAGGTGCCGGGTCCGCTCGGAAACCGGTGGCGCGGAAAGGATGTCCCGGAGCGCGACGGTCAAGGTCCGGTACGCCGGCACCCGCGGATGCAGGTCGACCATCCACAGCATGTGCTCGACGAGCGGGCCCGCCACGACGAACCCGAGCCGCAGCTGCTTCCGATGAGCGTGATCCGCTACGTGGTCGAGGACCCGCAGCCCGGCCGCGCCCAAGAACGTGACGCCCGTCAAGTCGACCACCGTCGCCGCCGGCAGTTCCTGCCACAACGCCTTCTGCAGGGAACGGGCCGTCAGCGCGTCGATCTCGCCTTTGATCGAGACGACCAGCACGCCACCATCTTGCAGCTCACTGGCAGACGGGGAAGGGGGCACTGGGAACCTCTTCCGGTTCCGAAGGGCACGGCTGACCCGCGCGGCGGACTTCGCACGCTAGCCGCGCCCGAGCGTCACCGATAGCCGTCAAAACGCACCATCGGGGCGTTCGGCTTCGTTTGCCGGGCAGTCACGCCGGTTCAGCCTGGGCGCAACGCCGGCTCGAGCTCGTCGAAGACGGCTGCCTGGTCGTCCAGCCCGGCAATGCCGAGGACACGCCGCACGATGCCGCCGCGGACGGCGACGAAGCGGACCGTGAGTCCCCGTTCGGCACACGCGACCAGCACGTGGGCGAGCGCACGCGCACCCGCAGCGCTCAGCAAGTCGAGTACGGACAGGTCCAGCACCACCAGCGCGGGCGGCGGGTGCGCCGCCGCGATGGCCCCAGTCAGGTCCGCCGCGCTGCTGCCGTACCGGCCGATCTCGCCGGCCGGCCGCAGGACCAGCGCCTCGCCGATCACGGTTGTGGCGACCTCGACCGCCGGATTCGGGTCGTCCACGTGATCTCCTCCTCGGCGCGGCCGGCTCGTCAGGGCCCGGTACCGCCATTCTCCCTCCCGCCGGCGAGAACCGCCCAGACGATCTTGCCGCCGGACCAGCGGCGGCCGCAGCCCCACGTCCGGGCAGCGTCGGCGACGATTCGCAAGCCCAGACCGGGCTCACGCGCGTCGGCCCGCTCGACCATCACCGCGGGCCGAGCGCAGTCGTCGGCGACGCCCACCGAGAACAGCCGCCCACTCAGTGACAGACGGACCTCGGGGTCGGACGCCGTGTGCTGCAGCGCGTTGCGCACCAGCTCGCCCACGACCAGCGTGCCGGGGTCGATCAGGTTCGCGACATCCCACCGCTCGGCGCGGTCCCGCACGAACGCACGCGCGAGCGAGACCGCGTTGTCACCACGTGAGAACACCTGCCGCGCCGTGAGCCGGCCCGAACGGACCGAAGTGCCCTCGGCGTCGGCCACGCTGGAATGCACCGCGACGAACCGCTCGATCCCGTGGCGCCGGAAGGCGCTCAAGTGCGGTCCCTGCCGGGTGACGACGGCGAACGGGATGCCGGGCCAGCCGTTGATGCGCTTCGCCACCAACGGGAAAACCGTCGCCGGCGCCAGTTGGTCCATCACCAACGCGTCGACGTCGGCGACCAGCCGGGGCGGATCGTCGGCGGCGATCCGCAGCAAGCCGTCGCGGACAAAGCCGTAAGCGGCGAGATCGAGCACCCCGGCGACGGTCACCACCGCGCTTTTCGGGCGGCTGGTCAGCTCCAGAACGACGCCTGTCGGCACTTCGCCTCCGTCCCTCGGCCTCCGTGCCGACGACGCTAGCCCACCGGGCGAAGTCAAGCCAGATCCCGCGTTTCACAGCGCCCCGCGATGGACAGCCGTGCCGCCGTCGAGGACCCTGGAGTGAGCAGGGAGGTGAAACCGATGGTCACACCGTTGTGGACCGACCAGACCTTGATCCTCTCGGTGCCCGCGATCGGCATGACGTCCTCCGCCGAGCTCCTCGCCGCGCTGGTGACCGCAGCCGACGGCCGACGGCCCGAGCGGATCGTGCTCGACCTGCGCGACATCGAGCTCCTGCCGGTCCGCGCGGCGCGCACCTTGGTCACTTTCGCCCAACGCTCCGGGGACTGCGTGCTGCTGCTCCCCCAGCCCACCGGCGCCGTCGTGCGGGCCGTCGTGGACGCCGCCGATCCGCTGCGCACCGTGCCTCGAGCCGTGACGCTGGCGCAGGCCCTGGCGCAACCGCCGGTCGAACGAGCCGTCGTGCCGGCGGTGCTCGACGTCGCCGACACCGGCGCCGCCCACGAGATCCTCAACGCCAGCTACGGGACGATGCGCCTGCGGACCCACGGCGAGCAGCACGGGATGCGCCTCGCCTCGACGGACCTGGGGCCGGTCCGGCTCGACCGGGTAGATCTGCGGATGGTGTTCGACGCCGAGGTCGACGAAATCGGCCAGTACTGCTTCGCCCACCTCGAGGCCGGCCACCTCACCCAGGCCCGGACGGGCCCCGAGCAGCGCTACACCGCCGGAGACCTGTTCTTCTCGGCCGGGCCCGACGAGCCCCACACCGCCACGATCGAGCACACCAGCGTCGTGCTGGCGGTGATCGAACCGGCGGCGATCGAGCACCTGATGCGGCCCCAGCCGGGAGCGGGAGCGTTCCGGTTCACCGCCGGCGACACCGTGGCCGAACCCGCTTCCCGATTCTGGGTTTCGACAGTGAACCTGATGCTCGACGGCTTGGCGGCCAATCCCGAAATGCTGGCCCACCCGCTGGTCGTGGCGAACGCGGCGCGGCTGCTGACGGCGACCGCGCTGGCCACCTTCCCCAACACCGCGCTGGTCGACCCCACGGCAGGAGACCGGCACGACGCGCACCCGCGCACGCTGCGGCGGGCGATCGCCTTCGTCGACGCCCACGCCGACCAGGACATCGGTGTCGCCGACATCGCCCGGGCCGCGCACGTGACCGTGCGCGCCGCGCAGCTGGCGTTCCGCCGTCACCTCGGCGTGACGCCGACGGCCTACCTGCGCCAGGTCCGTCTCGACGGCGCGCGCACCGACCTGCGGGACGGCGTCGCGGGCGAGGACACCGTCACGGAGATCGCGGCGCGATGGGGTTTCGGCCGGGCGAGCGTGTTCGCCGCCCGCTACCAGGCCGCCTACGGCGAGCTGCCCTCCCAGACGCTGCGCGACTCCTGAGGGTTTCGTTTTCCGGTCCTCGGCTTCGTTCGGGCTGCTAGCCCTTCGGCGTGGGCGCGGGTGTAGTTGAAGGACGTCACTCGCCCCCTGAAGGGCTGTCGCATGGAGGCTGGCCCCACGAGCAAGGTCACGATCGTGCGATCCACCGTCGACGACGCGCTGGTCCTGCACCTCGGCGGTGTCGTCGACTGCGAGAACCGGGCCCGCGCGACCATCGAACTGCTGTCCGCTCTCACCGCGCTGAGGCCCTCGAGGCTGATCGTGCTCGACCTGTCCGAGGTGGGGTTCTTCTCCGCCGCCGGCGCGCACATGCTCGCCGCGGCGGCCGACGCCTGTGCCGATGTGGGTGGCACAGTTCGTCTCGTGGCCGCCCCGGGGACGTTCGTACGGCGGGTGGTCGAAATCGCCGGTCTCGACGAGGAGCTCGAGACCTTCGACGACCTCGGCGGTGCGCTCCGTCCGTGATTCGCCTGCTGCTTCCACCGAAGTGTCCGTCCGATGTGGACCGGCGCTAGCCGGTTTCGTCCGGGTCCACCACGTGGTGGTCCAGCCGCACCAGGGAGAGGATCATGCTCGCGGGTGTGCCCGCCGGCGCCAGCAGCCGCAGCTCGGTGCCGTTCTCCCCATGCGATGCGCGCAGCCGGTGCAGGGCCGAGACCGCCGCGCTGGCCAGGTGGGTGACCCCGGTCAGGTCCACGGTCAGCGACCGCGCGCCGGCGGAGCCGGCAGTGCGCACCGCCCGGTCGAACTCGGCCACGCCCGCCGCGTCCACCGGGCCGTCCACGCGGATGCGGGGACCGGGCGCCCAGGGCTGGTCGAGCACCAGCATGGGTCCGCTCCACTCCGGAGTGCGGGGCGGAGCGGCCCAGGTGACGTCCTTCGCCGTCAGCAGCCGGGCCGGCCGGTGGACGCGGTGCGACACCGTGACCGTGGTCCCGTGGTCGTCGTGCTCGATCCGCAGGTGCTCCGCCAGTTCGGCGGTGACCCGCAACCCCAGCCCCCGATCCGGCGACGGCCGTGGCTCCCGCCAGCGTCCCCGGTCGGCGACCCGGACCACCACTTGCCCTTGCTCGGTCAGGTTGGCGGTCACGGTGAAGGTTCCACCCGAGTCGAGGTAGGCGTGTTCCATCGCGTTGGTGGCCAGCTCGATCACGGCGTGCCTCAGCACGTCGGCGTCCCGGCCGGCGATCCTCGCGCCGCTCAGCCACCCCTCGACCCGCTCGTGCAGCCCACTCAGCGCAGCGGTGTCAGCGGGCAGCTCGACGCTCAACGGCGCCGGCGCTTCGGTCAACCGGCCGGCCAGCAGGGTGATGTCGTCGCTGTGGCCGGTGACGCGGGTGAGCAGCTCGAGGGTCTGGGTGCACAGCCGCTCGGCCGGCGAATCGGTGTCCCCGGGCAGGGCGCGGCCGGCGGCGATGTCACCGGCGGCCTGGGCCAGTTCCACCGTGCTCTTCGCCAGTTCACGACCGGGCCGTTCGACGATTCCGTCGGTGTAGAGCAGCACCAGCTCGCCTTCGGTGATCCGGCCGGTCGCCACCGACTGCGGGGTGAACGCGCCGCCGACCCCGACCGGGCCCGCGCCCGTCGGTGCCAGGTAGCGAGCCTCGCCGGCCTCGGTCACCACCAAGGGCGGTGGGTGTCCGGCCGTGCAGTACTCGAAGACGCCGGTGGCCGGATCGAGCAGCACCACGCACACGGTGGCCGCCCGGGCGCCCCGGATCCGGTCCGCGGCGGCGTCGACGGCGGCCAGCGCGGCGGCGATGTCCGCGGTGACCGCGAGCCGCTCGTGCAGGACGATCCGCAGCTGGCCCATCGTGGCCGACGCCGCGACCCCGTGCCCGACCACGTCCCCGACGACCAGCGCCACCCGGCCGTCCGGCAGCGGCAGCGCGTCGAACCAGTCGCCACCCGCCGCGGTGTCGCTGTCGGCCAGCAGGTAGCTGGCCGCGATCTGCACCCGGGGCAGCACCGGCAGCCCGTCGGGAAGCAGCTCGCGCTGCAGCGCGTCGATCAGGTCCTGGGCACGCTCGTAACGCCGTTCGGCGTCGTCCACGCGCTGCTGAGCGGCCCGCCGGTCCGCCCGCTGCCCGGTCACGTTCGTGACCTCCGCCGTGGTTCCGACGACGCGGCCCGCCGGATCGCGCCGGGGATGGATCGCGGCATCGGCGACGAACTCCAGCCGCTCGCCGGTGCCCGGCCGCTCCATCCAGGCCCGGAAGTCCCGCAGGAACACCGGTTCCCCGGTCTCGACGACCTGGTCGAAGATCGGGAAGACCTGCTGCCCGAGCGCTTCGGGGAACACCTCGCGCAGTGGGGTTCCGATCATGTCCGACCGTCCGGTGAACGCGCGGTACGCCCCGGTCGCCGCCACGATCCGGTGGTCCGGGCCCTCGGTCGCCACCACGAGCAGGTGCAGCGCGTCGAAGACCCGCTGCACCACGGCGGCCTCGCCGACCTGCGCCGAGACGTCGTGGTTTTCCTTCGGGCCGGAACTCATGCTTCTCCCGCGGGGACGTGGGCCGGACTTCCGTATTACCACGTCAGCGCGCCCTCCACACCTCACTCCGGCGTGCCGAGCTCGACGCCACGGCCTCCCCTGGCTCGGGGGTCTGAACTCACCCTCAGCGGGCCTTTGGTGTTACGGACCATGGCCGGCGCACGACAGCACGATCATGGGGGGTTCGATGGCGGGTAGCCGACACGTGCGCGTACAGGTGTGCACCCGAGCGGTCGAGTTTCCGACCGAGAACGGCCACGAGGAGCTGTCTTACGCTGGGGTCGCCCTGACGCGGGTCGACCGCGGCCAGGTGACCGAGTGCGTGTGGCTGCCCACCGGCACCGCGCCCAGCTATCGCGACGACGAAGCGCTGATCGCCGCGTGGCACGCCGCGCTGCAGTGGTCTCAGGAGCCGAATCCCTGAACAATGCCCAGTTCAGCGGCCGGGGGAGGCCCAAGCGGCCGGATGCTCGTGTGGACCGTTCGCCCCCGGGTAACCCAAGCGGAAGCCCGACAACGGAAGGAGCGAACCGTGCACGACGTCCGCGACTACCTGACCGAGGTCGAATACCCGTGCGGCAGGCGAGAACTGCTTCGCAGTGCCGCTGCCCGAGGAGCGGGCGAGGACGTCCTCGGCCACCTCGGGAAGCTGCCCGAGCAGGAATACGCCGACCCCGACGCCGTCCGTGTGCTGCTCGGCGCCGACGTCGACCCGCACCCGCAGCGGCGCGGCGGCGCTTGAACGTGTATCCGCCTCCTTCCCGGGTAGCCGATCGGAACCCGAGAAGGAGGACCGGTATGAAGGCAGTGGTCTACCAGGGCCCGCGCGAAGTCGAAGTCCGCGAGGTCCCGGACCCGAAGATCGAGCAGCCGACCGATGCGGTCGTGCGCATCACGACGACGAACATCTGCGGCTCCGACCTGCACATGTACGAAGGTCGCACCAACGTCGAAGAGGGCAAGATCCTCGGGCACGAGAACATGGGCATCGTCGCCGAGGTCGGGGCCGGCGTGACGCGGATCAAGGTCGGCGACCGGGTGTCGGTGCCGTTCAACATCGCCTGCGGCACCTGCCGCAACTGCGGCGCCGGCTGGACGTCGTTCTGCGAACGGGTGAACCCGATCGAGGGAATGGACGGCGCGGCCTACGGTTACGCGAACATGGGGCCCTACGACGGCGGCCAGGCGGAGTACCTGCGCGTGCCGTACGCGGACTTCAACCTGCTCGACCTGCCGGCCGGCACCGAGCACGAAAACGACTTCACGATGCTGTCGGACATCTTCCCCACCGGCTGGCACGGCACCGAACTGGCCGGCATGCAGCCCGGTGACCGGGTCGCGGTGTTCGGCGCGGGACCGGTCGGGCTGCTGGCTGCGCACAGCGCGGTGATCCGCGGCGCGTCCGAGGTCTACGTCGTGGACAAGGAACACGACCGGCTCGCGATGGCCGAGAAGATCGGCACCGTCCCGATCGACCTGTCCGAAGCCGACCCGGTCGAGCAGATCCTCGCGGCCACCGGCGGCGCGGGCGTCGACTGCGGCGTCGAAGCGGTCGGCTACCAGGCGCACGACCACTCGGGCGAAGAACACCCGGAGCTGGTGCTGGACAACCTGGTCAAGGTCGTCCGCTCGACCGGCGGGATCGGCGTGGTCGGCGTCTACCTGCCCGAAGACCCGGGTGCGGCGACCGCCCCGGCGAAGGAGGGCCGGATCGGCTGGAACTACGGCAGCTTCTTCATGAAGGGCCAGCACATGGGCACCGGGCAGGCGCCGGTCAAGCGCTACAACCGGCAGCTGCGCGACCTGATCATCACCGGGAAGGCCAACCCGTCGTTCCTGGTGTCGCACGAGCTGACGCTGGAGCAGGCCGCCGAAGGCTACGAGAAGTTCGACCGCCGCGACGACGGTTGGACCAAGGTCCTGCTGCGCCCGTGACCGATTCTCTTTCGCCGAAACACGATCGTGAGGAGTTGCCGTGCCTGCTCGTACCTCGGACGGCCCGAAACTGATGCCGGAGACCGAAGAACTCGCCACCGGCAAGAACTTCGCCGCCGTCACCACGGTGCTGCCCAGCGGACGGCTGCAGACGCAGATGATCTGGGTCCACGTGGAAGACGGCGAGCGGGCCCGCCGCCAAGTCGACGAGCTCGCCCGCAAGTACACCGGCGAGGACTACCCGCCCGAGCAGATCAAGTCCGAACGCGTCATCCTGCGGGTGACCCCGGAGCGGCAGACCTTCATCGACCAGAGCAACGGCGTCGCCGACTGATGACCGAAACACGCGCCGAACGGTAACCAGGAGCGATTGACGTGCAGGGTTTTCGCCTCCTTCCGGCCGCGGAGTCCGCCGCGCTTCGAGCACCAGGTCGAGCAGATCGGTCATGCCGGGTCCGACCCGGGTGCCGTCCATGCGGCGACGATGTTCTGCACGGGGTCACCGCCGGCGCGGGCGAGGTAGAGCGAACGCGCGCCGACCCACACCATGGTCGTACCGAAGCGGTAGCCCGGATGGCGCTTCAGCATCGCGGTGAAGAACGCGGCCGGGGTGTCGTTGGTCGCCAGTTCGGCCTCGGCGTCGTCGAGGTACTGACGGGTCTCGGCGACGATCCGGGCCGCGTTGTCGTCGAGACTCTTGTCCTGGTGGCCCGCGACGATCCGGCTCGGCGTCAGCACAGCGACGGCGTCGATCGCCTTGCGCCACGCATCGAGACCATCGCCGAGCGCTTCGCCGAGGTACAGGTGCACGCCGTTGTAGAGCACGTCTCCAGCCACCACGAGGCCGAGGTCGGGCACGTGCAGCACGGCGCAGTCGTCGCTGTCGGCGTGCCCCACCTCGATGATGCCGAGGTCGTGCCCCTCGAGCGTGATGTGCTCAGCCGGCACGGCGGTGACCGAGGCGGGCGGGATCAGGCCCGGCCACAGCCGGTCCCAGAGCACCTCGCGGGCGGCCACGCTGCCGTGCATCTGCGGGATCGTGCCGGCGGAGGCCACCACCTGGGCGCCGAAGCGCTCGGCGAGCAGCCCGGAGGTGAACCAATGGTCGCCGTGGCCGTGGGTCGCGAAGACGTGTGTCAGCCGTTTGCCCTTCGCTTCGACCCAGTCCCCCACCGCCCTCGCCTGGTCGGCGCCCATCGGCGGGTCGACGAGCACGGCGTCGGCCTGTCCCTCGATCAGGGTGCTCGCCGAGGGCTGGAAGAAGTACGATTCGCCGTTGGGCAGTAGCCCGGGGACGGCCATCGGCAGGGGGTCGGACACGAACACGTCACAGCTGAGCGACATGGGTTGCTCCGTCCTGGTCGAGGAATCGCGTCACATCTGCGGCGAACTCCTGGTGGTGCTGGAACAGGAAGCCATGTGCCGCGTCGCGGTAGATCTTGAGTTCGGCCCGCGGGATCAGTCCCGTGAGCAGATGCGAATAACGCGGGAGGATCATCGGGTCGCTGTCGCCGTTGGCGACGAACACCGGAACTTCGATCGCGGTGACCCGTTCCAGCCGAGAGTAGTCGGGGATGCCCCACGCACAGACGGCGTCGTACTGCGCCTGTCGCGTCTGCCACGTCGTCGGGGTGTCCGGGTCCGCGCGGGAAAACATGCGGTTCAACGCCTTTTCGCCCGCGCCCCGGCTCTCGGCGGAACCGGTGTAGAAGACATCGAGGACCCCGCCCGGGTTCAGTTCACGCCCGCCCACCGCGTCGATGACCCACGTCGCCCAGCCGTGCATGCCGGGCGCGCCCCGCGGTGCGGCCGAAGCGAGGACGATCCGCCGGACGAGCGCCGGCCGGATCAGCGCGATCTCCTGGGCGACAAAGGATCCCAGCGAGAAACCCAGCACGTCGACCAGCTCGAGGTCCAACGCCTCGACGAAGGCGATGGCGTCCTGCGCCATCTGCGCGGCCGTGGCGGGGGTGCTGCCGCTCGACGCGCCGACGCCGGCGTTGTCGAACGCGATGACACGCCGGCCGCCGGCCAGGGCGTCCACCAGGGCCGGGTCCCAGTTGTCGAGGTTGCCGCGGAAGTGGATCAGCAGGACCAGTGGCACTCCGCCGTCGCCGACCTCGCGGTGGGCGTACTCGATGCCGTTGGCGGCAGTGACTTTCTCGGTCGCTGCCTCGGTGTAGCTCATCGGATCACCTCTTTTGCCTGTTCGTGGAGCCACGTCCGCGCGTGCGCAGTCCAGGTCGCGGCCTCGCCGGCACCGCGGGCGAGCCCGAGGCTGTGCGGGCCGTGCGCGAACACGTGCACCTCGTGGGGAATGTCGGCGGCCGCCAAGGCCGTGGCGAGCCGGTAGGTGTGCTCGGGAAGGACGTACGGGTCTTCCGCGGCGTGCCAGAGGAAGAACGGCGGCGCCCCGGGTGTGACCAAGGCGTCCAGTGACGTCGACCGCCGCAGTTGCGGGCTCGCGTCCTCGCCCAGCAGGATCAGGCGGGACGGCCGGTAGGTCTCCGTCTCCATCGACGTGATGGCGTAGCCGAGCAGGGCGAACTGGACGGATTCCTCAGGCGTGGCGCCGGGTGCGAGCGCGGCCAGCCCGGCCAGGTGCCCGCCCGCCGAGAACCCGACGAGCCCGATGCGCTCCGCGCCGTCGGCGCGCTGGCGGCGGATCTCGGCGCGCAGGGCGTCCAGTGGCGCCGGATGCCGGACGTTCAGCGGATAGCGGAATACGCTCGCGCCCAGGCCGAAGCCGCTGAGCCACTCGACGATCGGCTCGGCCTCGTGTGCGGCGTGGTCTTCGTACCCGCCACCGGGCAGGACGATCAGCTGCGTCGCCACCCGGCGTCCCCTTCCCTCAGAGGGGTCAGGTCGAACTCGTTGCCCTCGACGTCGGCGAAGGTCGTCCGCAGGCCGTCGTCGGCCGGCCTCAGCGCGCCGAGTGACAGCAGACGTGCGGCCTCGACCTCGAAGTCGGGCGTGATCAGGTCGAACCGCAGCCGGTTGCGGTTGTACTTGCCCTGCGGCGTCGAACAGAACGCCGGCCGCAGCGCGTCCGTGCTCAGGGCGACGCGGTCTTCCCCGACGACCTCGCCGCCGACAGTGCTCGCCCGGAACCGGGCGACCGGCGGCACGCTGATGCAGTCCGCGGTGATGCCCCGAAGGCGGCTCGTCATGGCGCGAAGCAGACCACGGCCGCCGCGACGGGGACACCACACAAACAGGTGAGGCACCCGCGACCGCACGCCGAGCTCGCCGAACACCGCACCAAACGTGCGTCCCGATCGTGTTCACAGAAACGCCCAGCTCCCCGACAGCGGCCTCGCCCTGCGCTCGGCCTGCGTCAGCGCGGCCCAGCCGGTTCCACCGCGAGTCACCGCGCACGGCGCAGGCCCGCCTGGTGTCCTGCAGCGCCTCCAACGGCCAGGTGGCGCCGGCGTCGTGGTAGATCTCCCAGGCGCGGTCGAGCAGTTCCGCGCTTTCGCGACGGCACTCGGCGCATCAGCACGGCGCCGAGGTCCTCGTACGCTCCCGCACGCAGCATCGGCCGGGGACCGCCGGCGAGGACTTCGGCACCGCGTTCCGGCAACGCGGCGCCGGCCACGCCGGAGACAGCCGGATTCCGCGCGGCACATCGGCGAGCGTGAGCACCCCTTCGGTGAATTTCCGGTCTCCGGCCCGGCAGCCCCAGGTGGGCGAGCGTGCGCAGCCAGCCGGACTTCCAAGGCCGCGGGTCGCGCACCTCGCGACCCACGAACACCGACGGGGACAACAGATCCACTGTCGCGTCAACTCGTCGTCGGGCGTGACGGGTCCGGCTTCGGTGTCGTCGAACCGGGCCAGGTGGTAGTCGAGCCGCTGGCAGTAGATCAGCGACACGAAGATCGCTCCCCGGTCGAAGCCCAGGTCCCGGTGGGCGGCCGGCGGCATCACCTCAGCGTCGGGGAACCGGTCGAGATGCTGCAGCGGTAGGCGTACTCGACGCCGTCGGCCGCGGGGATGCGGAGGTTCGGCGCCGAGGCGTAGCCGGCATCGCGCTCGCGCATCGCGACTTCCCTCCCCGGCTCGATGGCCACGCCCTCGGGGCCGACGGTCTGCCGTCCGGGCCGATCGCCGGGGACATCACCTGAACACGTGGTATCGGCGGCCGTGCCGGAGCGGGCACGCTGCGGGCGGCGGAACCTGGACCACCTGGAAGCGAGGACCCCCGAATGGCGAGGTACATGCTGCTCATCCACACCGATGACGCACAGTTCGCCGCCCACCCGAAGTTCGGGAAACGCTGAGAAAGGACCACGTCGTCTTCGGCGAGGAGTTCGGCCAGGCCGTCCTGGCCGGTGGCGGCATCGTGCCGTGGGCGCGTACCACCTGATCGAGGCGTCCGACCTCGACACGGCAGCCGAGGCCATGGTGTGCGGCCGAGCCGTTGACCCGCCGCGGCGTGCGGCATCACCCGGTGCGCCCGCGCCACCGATCTTCAAACACCGACCCAGAAGGAGAACCCGCCATGCCGATGATCGACGTCTACGTTCCCGAAGGTCTCATCGCCGACAAGGAACGGCTCGCCCAGCGGGTCGCCGAGACCGTCATGCGCTGGGAGAAGGTCCCGAACATCCCCTTCTTCCTCGACAACACCGCCGGGTTCGTGCACGAACTGCCCGCCGGCAGCCACGCCACCGCCGGTGGGACCACGCGGCACGTCCGGGTCCAGGTCGTCACCAACGCCGGCGCGCTCGACCGCGAGCAGCAGCTGGGGCTGGTCAAGGACCTCACCGCGCAGGTCGCCGCCGCGGCGGGCGATCCCGGCCTCGCCGACCGGACGTGGGTGCTGCTGACCGAGGCGGTGCCGGGCGGCTGGGGCATCGCCGGGCACTCCTTCACCAACGACGAGATCGTCGCCCACGTTCGCACCCTGCTCGGCAAGTCCTGAGGTTCGCCGCCTACCGGCCGGCCCCGGCGCTCTCGGCGCGCAGCGCGTTGGCCAGCTGTACCCGCGACTGGATCCCGAGCTTGCCGAACACCTGACGCAGGTGCGACCCGACGGTGTTGATCGACACTCCCAGTTTCGCGGCGGCGGACTTGTTGGTGTACCCGTCGGCGATCAGCTCCGCCACGCGTCGTTCCGCATTGGTCAAAGCGGCCCAGCCGGTGTCGGGCCGCCGGGTCGCGGCTGTCCACTTGGACCGGTGGACACCGGCCTCACGCATGACACGCCGCACGTCGTCGCGGTACACCCGGGCGTCGACGCCGTGATAGCCGTCCCACGCGAGGTCGAGCTGGCGCAGTCCCGCTTCGCGGTCACCGTGCGCGAGCAGGGCTCGGCCAAGGCAGTTCGCTCCGTACGCACGCAGCAGCGGACGTGGGCTGTAGGTGAGCACCTGCGCGGCCTCGGTGATCATGAGCAGGTCGCGTTTGCTGCGCCCTCGGAGGTTGAGGGCGAGGCCTTCGAAGCTGGGGACACCGGGGTTGCGCGAGGCGGCCAGCTCGGCCACCTGGACGATGGTTTCGGCGAAGTCCGCGTCTCCGGCCTCGGTGCCCAGCTCGAAGAACAGGGCCATCCAGCACGGCCACAACGGCCAGTAGCTGCTCGCGTGCGCGGCTCCGGAGGCTACCGGCCCGAGGTGCTCGAGCGCGGAGCCGAGGTCGCCCTGGCTCGCGGCGAGCCAGCCGCGCACCACGGACAGGCCCGGGCGGCACACCTCGCTGTCGGCCCCACCCAGGCGTTCGGCGGTTTCCAGGCGGGTGGCGGCGATCCGGGTGTCGCCACGGAACAACGCCACGCACATCTGCACGATCAACGCGTCCAGGGCGTGCAGATTGCTGCCCAGCTGCCGGCCGAGCTCCAGCAGCGCGCGGGCGCCCGTTTCGGCGTCGTCGGCGCGGCCGAGGTTGAAGTCCTGCCAGATCTGCGCGCAGTGCAGCGCCGGCAGCACCTGCTTGGTCATGCCGCCACTGCCCGACCGAACCTCGTCGAGCAGGGTCTCGGCGTGGTCGTAGCGGTCGAGGAACTGGAGTGTGGTGATCTCTTCGGCCAGGTACCGGGGCCCGGTCAGCAGGCGGAGCTCGCGGAAGCAGCGGAGCGCGTCTTCGTGACGGCCCTCGTTGCGAGCCGCTTCGCCGCACGCGTGCAGGGCGATGGCCACCGCTTCGGGATCACCGCTGGCGCGGCCGCGCTCGAGTGCGTCCGAGGCTTCCCGTGCGGCGGCCCCGCCGGGCAGCAATCGGCTGTAGGCCAGCGCCCGGGCAGCGCGCAGCCGCGCGTCAACGGTGGGAGCGAGCGAGTCGTCGACGGCGATGACCCGCTCGACGCGCGAGACCAGCGAGCCGAGGTTTCCGCTGAGCCACATCGCCTGGGCGGCCTGGGCCTCCAGCTCTCCGGCGACGTCGCGCTCGTCGATGCGGGCCAGCATCAGGTCGGCCACTTCGAGCGCCTCGCTCGCCCGCTGTGTTCGGCACAGCACCGCCAGGCAGCGGCGCCCCACCCCCAGCCACTGATCCTGGTCGGGGCGGACCGTCCGGAAAGCGAGCGTGGCCAGGTCACCCGCGTCCTCGGGGCTGACGGCACTCAGGCGTTCGGCCGCGGAGCTGAGGATCACCGCGCTGGTGACGTCGCCAGTCGTCGCGGCCCGGCGGGCGTGGGCCGCGGCGGCCAGGAGGTCGCCGTCCGGTTTCAGGTGGTACTCGGCGAACTGCCGGTGCAGGGCGCGCACGTCCTGGCCCGGCATCGCCGCGAGGATCGCCTCGCGGACGAGGTCGTGAGGCGGTGCGAGGGTCGCGCCTTCGGCCAGGACCAGCCCGCAGCCGCAGGCTTCGCTCTCGGCGCCCCGGCCCGGTCCTGCCCGGTCCGGGAGCAGTTCGGCGGCCTGCTGCAGGGTCAGGGGCCTCCCGGCCACCGCCACCAAGCCCACGAGGTCGCGTGCCTCGGGACTCAGCTCGGCGAAGCGCCGGGCGATGGCGGCGCCGAAGCGCAATGCGACCGTGTCGCGCTGTCCCAGCGCCTCCGCACGCACCACGTCGTCGAGGAGTTGCGCGGCCAGCAGCGGATTGCCGGCGGAAGCGGCCAGGTACTCCCGTGTGCGCTCGTCCGGAACGCGCCCGAGCCGGTCCTGGGCGACGGCAGCCAAGTCGGAGAGCGTGAGGGGCGGCAGCCGGATGTGCTCGACGAGGGTCGGCTCGGCCGCGATCGGCAGTTCGTTCAGCGCGTCGTCCTCGCGGCTGGCGAACAGCCACACGACGGGCAGCCCGATCAACCGGCCGAGCAGCGTCCGGACGAGGAACCGGCTGACCTGGTCCGCCCACTGCCAGTCGTCCAGCGAAACGAGCAGAGGCCCCTCGGCCGCGGCGTGCTCGAAGCCGGCCGCGATCCGTTCGGCCAGCAGAAGCGGCCGGTCGGCCAGCTCGAGGACCCGTTCGTACTCGTCGGCCGCGACCAGCGGCCTCGGCCCGGCGCGCAGCAGGGAGATCACCGGCGCGCCGGGGCTGACCTGTCCCATCGGATCGCAGCCGCCCGAGGCCACGGCGGCTCGCATGCGGGCCGCCTGACGGTGCATCTCGCCGAGAAAGGCCGTCTTGCCGATGCCAGGCGGCCCGCTCACCACGAAGAGGCTGCCCGCTCCGTAGCGGCACGCACTGCGTACCGCGGCCAGGACGTGCGCCGCGGGCTCGCTTCGGCCGCGCAGCGGTACCGGATGCACGCGAACCACCTTCTGCCTGGGCACTCCACCGGCCATGCCAGCCGTCATGACGGCACTGATGCTCTCACGCGAGGACCGGTCGTGGCGGCGGAGTCGACCCGAATGGCGCCGGCTCCGGCACGCTACTCGAGCGTCTTCGCGGCCTCGCGGATGACGTCAAGGACGGCTCCCGGCTGCGAGAGCATCGGGACGTGGCTGCTGTCGAGGGCGAAGGTCTTCGCGCCCATCCGATCGGCGCCCGCCCGCTCCAGCTCCGGGTTCACCGTCCGGTCCTGGTTGCCCACGATCGCCCAGCTCGGCTTGGTGCGCCAGGCGGTGCCGGGCACCTGCTGGTCGAACAGATCGGGGACCGGCACGGCGCCGGTCGCCAGCACGAGCTGCTGCTCGGCCGCCGGCAGGTCGCCGCAGAAGTGGCCGATACCCGACTCCTTGAGGTAGATGCGGCCGTCGACGACCTCGATGTGCTCGAACACCGGCGTGCGGTCGAACTTGTCCTGCTGTTGCTGGGAAGTCTCGTCGTCGTCCGGGGAGAGCGCGCAGATGTAGACCAAGGCGCCCACCCGGTCGTGCACGCCCGCTTTGGTGATCAAGGTGCCGCCGTAGGAGTGGCCGACGAGCACGACCGGGCCGGCGACGTGGTTGATCGCGCGCGTGACACAGGCGACGTCACCTTCGAGCGAGTCGAGCCCGTGCTGCGAAGCGAAGACCTCGTGGCCTTCGGCCTGGAGCGACGGAATGAGCTTGGCGAAGCACGAGCCATCGGCCCACAGGCCGTGGGCGAACACGATGCCGGGCTTGTCGGACATGAGTTCTCTCCTTCGCGGATCCGATCGACTGCGGGGCACTTCCAGCATTGCCCGCCCCGACGGCGAGGTCCCTCACCTGTTCAGGTGATGCCGTCGCGCGCTCAGGCGGGCCCGGGCAGCGAACGCGCGAACGCGCGGATGGCCCCGGCCACGGCGAACGGCTGTTCTTCGGCCACCCAGTGGCCGCTGTCGGGCACCACCGCGGTGCTCACCTCCGGTGCGCCGGTCCGGCGGATGCCGTCGGCGACCTCCTCCAGAAGGGTCGCGTGGGAGAACTCCGCGAAGGCCAGCCGGATCGGCGGCGCCATCGGGGCAGTGAGCGACCGGTTCGCGAGAACGTCGACCGGGAACGCGCGAAACATCCGGAACCCGGCGGCGAGCCGCGGGGCCGGGTCGTAGCCCCGGGCGTAGATCGCGACGTCCTCGTCGGCAATCGCTTCAGAGTGCGCGGCGAAGCGGTCGAGGTAGCTTCGGAAGTACTCTGCCTGCCGCCCGCAGACCAGCGTCTCGGCGATGCCCACACCGTCGTCGAGGTCTTGGTGGAACTTGACGTGCCAGTACGCCGAAGACGCCATGGTGTCGTCCCAGCCCGCGATACCCGGCAACGGCGTGTCGAGGACGATTAGTCCCGCCAACGTGGCCGGGTGTCGCCTCGCCAGCGCGTACGCGACCATGGCGCCGATGTCGTGGCCGACGACCACGGGCGAGCCGATCCCGAGCTTCGCCAGGGCGCCGCGGAGGGACTGGGCGATGGACGCCTTGTCGAGCGGGCAGCCGAAGTTCGAGGATCGGCCGACTCCGGGCAGGTCGAAGCTGATGACTCGGAAGCCGTCGAGCAGCGGCACCACCCGCCGCCAGGCGTGCGAGGTTTGCGGCCATCCGTGCAGGAGGACGAGCGTGCGCCCGCCCGCCCCGGCGCACGTGTACGCCCAGCGGGCCCGTCCGGATTCGACCTCGCCCTCGTCTCGTGAGCTTGGTGGCATGAGCGACCTCGCAGCCCCGGCGGGAAATCGACCGATACGCGCATGTTCGCACCGAACGGCGCGGGGTTCTCTCATCGGAACAGGTGAGGTGACCACGACCCGCGCCAGGTCGTTTGACGGATTCCGCGGCCACGGCATCCGGCTAATAGCTGTTCCGATTGCCGGCGTGCCGCCCGAGCCGAGGGGACGACGAGTGAACGACCGCGAGCTGACACGGCGCGCCCGGGCCGGCGACGTCGCGCGCTGGGCATACTGCTTCAGCGACACCACGCGGCGATGCGCGCAGCCCCTGGCGATCCTGGGGCACGGCCCCGACGTCGACGACGCATTGCAGGATTCCGCCGTCACGGCTCAGTGCCGCATCGGCGACGTCCGAGATCCACCGCGACGGGTGCGTGGCTGCGCGCCGTCGTGCGCAACACCTGCCGGATGCAGTTGCGACAGTGCCGGCGAGGTGCCGTTGTCCGAGAGCGTGCTGCCGCCGCCGGGCCAGCCGGTTCCCGGGCAGCACGCCGAAACCCACGCGCCACGTGACTGGATCTGGACGGCGCTCGACGAGCTCTCCCCTCCCCTGCGACTCGTCGTCCTCCTGAGGTACTTCAGCGGCGTGACCGGCTACGGCCAGATCGCCGCGCTGTGCGAACTACCGGCCGGCACCGTTCGCAGCCAGCTGCACCAGGGCCGGGCCAAGCTGGCCTCCGCCCTGTTCGCCGCCGCCGACCGCGAGCACGACAGCGCAGCCAGGCGGAGCCGGGCGACCCGGGCTCGAGCAGGTCGCCGACGGCGTCCCACGAGAATCATGACCAGCACATGCTGTCGGCTTCTGTGCTTCGATGGCACCGGAGGTGGTGCACGGTGGCTCGGGGGCTTCGCCAAGCACGACGGGTGAAAGTCGACGAAATGATCAGAGAGCGGCTCGGTGACGAGCTGCTGGCCGAGCTGACGGCGAACCTGTGGATCGTCGACTGCCAAACGTGCGACCGGCCCCTGGGATGGCGGCGCCCGGCACTGGTGATCACCGAGCACAACAGGGTCGCGGAAGCCACGCTGCACCACGCCGGATGCCAAGCCTCCCGGTGGGAAGCGGTGGAGCAGTTGCCGCGGTTCGCGCTTTCGCCGAGCTGGCGATCCGGCGGATTCGCGTTTCCCGAAACGGGCCTGCTGGTCTGCATGGTCAACCCGACGTGCGAGGCCGCCCTGCTGGCCGCCACCGAGGACGGCTGGCGGCTGGGCAGCCTGGACCTGTACCTGCGGGCAGGCATGCAAACCGGCAGCCTCGACCCGCTCCCCGTGCCCCCGGGTCTCACCGCGACACTCGCGGACGGAACCCTGACGGTGTCCTTCGAAGCCGACGGCGTCGTGCTCGCGCAGTGGTGGCTCCCGTCGGAGGCGGACCGGCTCGTCGACCAGGCACGCACCGTGCTGCTGTGCCTGACCACCGCAGCCGACGTCACCACCGGAACCACCGTGGCCCTCCTCAAGTCCCTCGTCGACCAGCGCCGGGCAGTGGTGGCCGCCGTCCAGGTGGACGACACGACGACCGACGACGGCGGCGGGGGGGACGAAGGCGCCGCCGCCACGCTCGTCACCGCGGGCGGTGCAACCGCACACCCCCAGGATTTGGTACACCAACAAAAACAAGGTGTCTTGTCTC
>NZ_JBVJOW010000009.1:0-18450 GCF_055582965.1 Amycolatopsis sp. NPDC104863 | reverse complement strand
TGTGGCCTGCCCAGGTTCCTTTGTAGACAACGACGGGGGGTTGGTGGCCGCTGCCGGGGTGGACGACAGGACAACGGGCGGGGGGGGCGGTGCCGACGAGTCCCCCCCCGCCGCGCTTGCCGCCGCGCGTGGCGACACCGCACCCCTCAAGGCTTTGGCACCCGAGCAACGACGGGCTGCCGTGCTCATCCTCGGCGGAACGATCAGCGCGCTGAGACGTAACGACGACAGCGACCCGACCGCCATCGTGCACATCATCGTCGCGGACGAGGCGACCGCGCGGCAGCTCTTCCGGCAAGGCAAAGGGTTCCTCGGGGGTCTCGGCGTCACCCTCACCCGGCACGACGACCGGCCCGGCGACATCGCGATCGTTCTGCTGGACGGTCTCGTTTCCCGGGCACGGCCCGGTCACGAAACCGTGGCCATCGTCGTGGACATCGCCGCCGACACGCTGCCGGCCGAGCTGCTCGACCGCTACGTCCAGGTCATCGTCACCTAACCGGCGTCGACGAGGTCCCGGGAAGTTCCGCCGGGTGCCGTCACGCAAGGTTCGTTCACACGATCAGCCCAGTTTCCGGTCGGCGGTCAGCACTCGCACGTCACATCCCGCGGAGTCGTGACGCACGCTCCCGACGATGGCGACGGTGGACAGGCTGCACGCCGAGACGTCAGGCAGGATGACGCCGCGACCGAGCTGTTGCGCCTTCAGGGGTTCGTCTGATGAGCGTCAGCCTCACTGATCACCATCCCCGCCGGCACCGACCTGTCGAGAGTGTCTTTCTGCTGCTCCGTTACGCGCTCGTGCTGCGCTCAACATCGCGTCCTGAGCTCGGACACGAGCTGATCTTCTGCGACGGCCGGCGTCTTCGATCGAAGCCTGGGGCTCGGCGCAGATATTCTGAAACGTCCGGTCGCGGCTGGACTCGGCCGCACAGCTTCGCGGCGGCGCCGAGCGGGAAGATCATCGGACATGCCGTTGTCACCTCCACAGCCTTCCTCGTCGACAGTGGCATCGCCGGACGGCCAACCCGCCTGGACGACGAGCATGGCCAGCCTGAACCTCCGCCCGACTCATCGCCGTATCCGCCGCGTCAGCCACTACACTGAGTTCCGCTCCTCGGCCCGGACCTCGCCGACCACCGTGTTCGACCCCCAGGGGCTCACCGTGACCTTCTCGGCAACCGTCCATCGCGTTTCCGTCTCGACGATGCGAATGGATCTACGGGGGCAGGTGTGCGGATCCTCGACCGCCGCGCTGTCGGCACTGATCGTCAACACGATCGTCGCGGACCCGCCCGACACGTTTCTGATCTGCCTGCGCCGCGTCACCGCCCTCGACCTTCTGGGAGTGCGGTCTCTGATCACCGGCTACCGTGCCGCGGTCGACAACGGCACCTCCTACCATGTTCTGCACGCCCACGGAACGATCCGCGACCTCCTGCAGGCGACCGGCACCTTGGACGTCCTCGCCGACAGCGACGACTTGGGTGCACTGCTCTTGGCTGTACTCCTCCGTCCCGATACGAGACGGCTGGCCTGAGATCCGCCATGGACACGAGAAGCCACGACCGTCAAGCGGACAGACATCCGCAGCGGTCCAGCAACCGCTGGATTCGCCCCCGGGTTCCGGCGGTATCTCGCCTGCCTCGAACAGCCTCTTCAGCTCGGCCGTCTCGAGGTCGATCAGCTGGTGCGGCGCAGGGTCAAGCGGCGGGTGCCGTCTTCCGAGACCTCGTCGGTGGCGACTTCGTAGCCGTGCGTTTCCGCGTAGCGCAAGGTCGCGACGTAGCCGTAGAAGTGGGTCAGCTTGTCGAGCCAAGCGCGGTCGTGGCGCTTGCGGTCGTAGTCGCTGACGATGGCCTCGAAGGAGCCGTCCGGCCGGCGGGCGAACCCGATGTCGTTGCTCGCGGCGCCCACGTGCTCACGGCGGATCACCACCTCGGCGGTTTCGGGGCGGGCGTCGCCTCGGTAGCCGTAGAGCGTCTGGGGCTCCTCGTGGACCTCGACGTGGGGGTGACCGGCCAGGCGTAGCGCTTCGGCCAGAAGGCCGGCGTCGCGCAGCTGGGTCCGGATGCGGGTGTAGTGGGACAACGGTTTTCTCCCCTGATCAGGCCAGCTGGACGACCGGGTGCCCGGTCAGGACCCAGGTGCGTCGTTCGATGTCGAAGGCCGAGACGGTCAGCCGCTTCTGCGCGTCGATGCGGAAGTCCAGGCGGAACCGGTCGGCGCCGGCTTCGGCGGGCGGGTTCGCTTCCAGGAACGTGGGGCTGTCCTCGTTGAGCCACAGCGTCGACCGCTCCTGCTGGTGCTGCGGGGTCACCGCGACCGTACGGGCGCCACCCGCGGCGTCGAACACGATCTCCCGGTCGGCGCCGCTGCCGCCGGTGGCGTGGGTGAGCTCGTAGATCGCGAGGCCCATCCTCCGCTGACCGTGGTGCACGGCCGTAATCGTGATCGACTTGACCGGCTCGGCCGTGGGGTACGGGGTCCCCGCCTCGACGACCAGCTCGTACTCGTAGGCGCCGGTGCGCTGTTCGACGTGACGGATCGCGTAGTCGTGCTGGATGTGGTCGTGCAGCTCGTGGCCGCCCGCGATGCCCGCCGCGCCGGCGGCCACTGCTTCCAACGGCCGGTCGAGGTGCACGATGCGGGGTTCGAACTGCAGGTGCACGAGGTCCTGCACGGCGGGGACCAGGCTGGTGCCGCCGACGAGGAACACCGCGGTGAACCCGTCTCCCGGGTAGCCCTTGGCCGCGGCACCCTCCAGCACCTTGCGCAGCGCGCGGTTGACCCGGCCGAGCACATCGTTGTCCCGAAGCAGCCGGTCGAACGCCGCCCGGTCGAGGTCGGCGCGGTAGCGCTTGCCGGTGACCGGGTCGACGGCGGTGATCCGCGCGTGCTCCGCGCGGGTGAGCTCGACCTTGGCCGCCTCGGCCGAGCCCAGCAACGCGCGAAACACGCGGTTGTAGGTGACCGGGTCGCCGTGCGGCAGCTTCACTTGCGCCGCGACGTGCTCGGCGAGCAACGCGTCGATGTGGTTGCCGCCCAGGTCCAGGCCGACCTTGGCGATCGCTCGCACGCCCGCGCCCCCGCTCGCCGGCTCCTCGACCCGCACCACCGAGATGTCCAACGTGCCCGCGCCGAAGTCCACGACGCAGAACACGTCGCCCGGGCTCATCCGGGCGCTGTAGCCGACGGCGGCCGCGGTGGCCTCGTCGACGACCCGCAGCCGGGCCGCTCCGATCCCCGCCGCGACCTCGCCGGCCAGCCAGTCGCGGTAGGTGTCGAACGTCTCGACCGGCGCGGTGGCCACGATCTCCAGGTCGTCCGCGCCGACGGCGAGCACGGCGAGCGCGGTGACGTCGCCGAGGAACTGGGTGGCCGCGTCGCGCGCGGTGATCTTGCGGTCGCCCACTCTGCGTGCGATGTCGACGGTCCGGCCGGTCACGGAGCTCTTGGTGTACTGGAAGACCGTGGTGCTCGGGTCGGCGAGCAGCTCGGGCCGGGCGCTGACCTGGGCGCCGAGCCAGCGTTGCGAGCCGACGTGCGGGTAGGCGATCAGCGACGGCACCACGCGCTGCAGCACGCCGTCGCCGGCCGGACGGGTCAGGTCGACTCCGTCCAACGGGACCGGCTCGCCCCGGCCGCGTACCGGGTCCCACCGGGCCACCACGGTGTTCGCGGTGCCGAAGTCGATGCCGATCCTGGCCGTCACGCCTGTTCCCCCAGTGCTATGTCGTCGTCGCGCGATACCGCTGGCCCGTGCGCGCCGAGCGCCACGTCGGAGCCGAACCGCAGTTCCAAGCAGGCCCGGAACAGGTCCAGCAGCGGGCGCGCGACCTGCGGCGTCCTGGGGTTGCCGAGGAGTCCGCGCACCACGGCCAGGTCGGCCGGGACGGTCGTGGCGAGCGGCCGGCCGACGAGCATCGCCGCGTCGACGTCGAGCACCTGCACCTCGGGTGCGTTGGCGAGGCCGAGGAAGGCACCGCCGGGAGAGCCGAACAGGTACGCCGGATCCGGCATGGCCGGGAACGTGCTCGGCATCGGGACGTCGGCGAGGGTCGTGTCGTCGAAACAGCGCAGCCTGCGCCGACTCTGTGACACGACGATGGCGAACACCACCCGCGCCGCGGGTACGCACACCACGCTGCCCTCGACTGCGTACCGTTCGGCCACGACGGACAGCTCGTCTCCGTCGAGCCGCCACAGCCGTAGGAGACCCGGCTTGTCCACCTCGAGCAGCCGGTCCGCCCCGCAGAAGGCGAGCTGGGTGACGGCGCGCGACGCCCGCGGCGCGGTGGCCAGCACCCGTAGGCCCGACCCGTCGGGTTCGGCCACGTAGAGCCGCTTTCCGGCGAAGGCCACCCGGTCGCTCGCCGCGTCGGCGGTCATGGTCCAGAACCGCTCGACGTGGTCGGCGGACAAGCCTAGTTCGGTCGGCAGGTCGAAGTCACGTCGCCGATAACGGGAGAAGTCTCGCCCGGCGCCCGACAGCAGGTGCAGCCGTGGGCGATCATCCGGGAAGCTCAGCGCGGCGAACCCGTCCGGAGTCGGGTCGAGCCTGAGCGCGTCGGTGAACGGAAAGATCCAGCTGTCAGCCGTCGAGCTCCACGCCTCGCCGGATGCCGATTGATGCGGTTTGGTGGCGATCACGGCACCGTCGTCGAGCACCACCATGTCGCCGGCGTAGACCAGACCGCGGTAGTAGGGCATGTCCTTTGCCGCGATCCTCCGCGGATCGGCGCCGTGCGAAAACTCGTACACCTCGATGCCGAGGCCCGTGCGAACGGCGATCCGGTGCCCGGTCCGATCGAGTGAACAGACCGCACAACCCGGGACGGCGAGGCGCTGCTGCCGTATCGCCGTGGCCAGCGCCTCCGGGTTCGCGTCCGCGAGCAGGGCGAACAGGTCCGCGTCGGCGCCCACCGGCCGGGGGCCCTGATGGCGACGGACCGCCGCGACCGCGTCGCGCACCGGAAGATCCCTGGCCAGTCCCCACAATCCCGCCCAGTCCCGACGGTCGGCGAACGCGTCGATGAGGTACGCCACCTCGTCCTCGCTGGGCCAGACGGAGCGGTTGCCGACGGTGTCGGCGAGCACCCTGATCAGGTCCGGCTCGCCCGCCACCGCGGCGCGAACGCGGTTGCGCTCGTCCTCCGTCCCGGCCCGGTACGCCGCCGCGAGCAGCGAACGGTCGGGATCGGCCAGCCGGTACTGCTCGCTTTGTCCGGTCAGCAGGAAGAACAGCGCCGCCCGGCGCGGATCCCGAGGCGCCAGGTGGTGCCGCACGCACCACGCGGTCAGCTCGGCGTCGGGCCGGGACCACGCTGCCTCGCACACCGCGTGCACGAGATCGAGCCCACCGGCGAGGATCGCGGCCCGCGCGGTCGCCGCGATCGGATGCCAGTGCCAGCGCGCCGCGGCGACCACGGACTCCGCCGGGGCCGGCCGCCCCAGCGCGACCAGGCTTTCCGCACGCAGGGTGTGCGGCTGGTCCCACCGGCTCAACGCGGCCCACATTTCGGCACGCTGCCTGGTGAACCACAGGTCCCACACGACGTCGATCGCGGCCTGGTCGTGGTGGTCGCCGCGCTTGATCAGCTGCCGCAAAGCGCGTCGGCCACGCCGGCCGCCTGCTTGGGCCCGCCGCTCGAGCTTCGCCGTCGTGGGCACGATCAACCACCGCCCAACGCGATGTCGTCATCCCTCGCGGTGACGCCCGCATCGGACCCGAGAGCGACCTCCGCGCCGAACCGGTATTCGAGACCGGCACGCAACAGGCCTACTGCCTCGCGCATCGGCCCGGTCACCTGCCGGTTTCCCGGCGTGGCGAGGATTTTCAGATCGGCCGGGCCAGCCAGGGAAAGCGACCGTTGTGACAGCCAATAGATACGGCGTGACCACAGATCCTCGACCGCGGCCAAGTTGCGTTCCGCGACGGGTGCTGCGGCCAGAGTGCCGTCAGCGGAGAACGTGTTGTCGTAGAAGAAAGTATCCTTGAACTCGGTCGGCGGTCCGATCTCGGCGAGAGTATCCGCATCGAGCCATCTGGGCCCGTGGCGTTCCAGGACATACAACCGGTCGAAGGCCGGCAATGGGATGACTTCGCTGCTCCATACACCGATCGCGGCCGCTTCGATCAGATCGGCGCCGTCGAGTCGTAGAAGACGCAGAGTGTGGCTGTTGTGCCCGTCGTCCCGTTCCCAGACCACAATCCGGTCCGACCCGCAGAATGTGCTGCGGCCACGTCCGTGAGCCGGGATCCGGGCAAGCGCGTCCAGGTTGTCGTCGGTGACGAGCAAGCCGGTCGGCTGGTCGCCGGGACACGCGAACAGTAACCGCCCGTTGATCGGATCCGCGGCGGCCAGGCGCCCCGGTGCCGGGGAGGTTCGTGTCCACGAGCCGATGGCGCCGCCGAAGTACAGACGGTCCTCCTTGCCCAGGACGAACCCCGCCGGTGTCCTGGCCACGGTCGCGCCGTCAGCGTCCGCCAGCAGCGTCTCCGGCGGCCTGTCGGGTGCCAATCGCAGGAACGGGGACAGTGGTTGGGTGCGCACAACCGTCCCTTGCCCGAGCGCCAGCACGTCGTACGCATAAGGCTGGTCGTGGTATCTCGCGATCTGCTTCCCATCGGACAGCGCGAACACGGTGACAGTGCCGAATTCTGAAATCGCGACCTCGGATCCGTCCGAGGCGAACGAGAATCGGGACGAGCGGCTCGTGATACGCGCAATGTCGAGCACCGTCGTGAACAACGCGGGCTCAGCGGCGGCCAGCTTCGCCAGGTATGTCCGGCCGGCCTCGTCTGCCGGTCGCCAGTCACCGAACAACTTCGCGGCGTGGACGGCGCTGGCGAAGCTCATGGCCGGCACCTGCCGCCACAACTGTTCCCACTCACCGGCGGCGGCCAGTTCGCGGGCGAGAAATACGGCCTCCGCGTGGGACAGCACCTGGTCCGAGTGGCGGGTGATCGCCCGCACCAAGCTCAGTTCGCCGGCGCCGACCATGCTGTCCCGCAACGCTTTCCGGACCGGTTCGGCAGCGGCTCGATAACCGCCGGCCAGCAGCGAGCCGTCCGGGTCCGCCGCCTGGTACTGCTCGATCCGGCCGGTCAGCACGAAGAACACGACGCGTTCGACGGCGTTGTCCGGAGCCATGTCGTGGTCCGCGCAGTATTTTCCGATCGTGGCCCGGGCCTCGGCGTTCCGCGCGGGGTCGGTGGCCGCATCGAACACGTCCGCCGCGCTCGTCCACTGGCGCAGGAGTTCCCAGGTGTCCTCGCGGGGATCCCGCAGCCATACTTCCCGGGCAGCGGTGACGGCCTCGCAGTCACCGCGCTCGACCGCGGCCGTGAGCCGGGCCCAGGCCCGGCGTGCGCGCGGCGTCAGGACGCCGTCCCGATCCCGGTGTTCCGCTCGTCGCGCCGGCCGATCCCACCGCACGCTCACGCACCGCCCAGGGCGATGTCATCGTCCTTGACCGGTACGGCGGCGCCGGACCCGAGCGCGACGTCCGTGCCGAAGCGATATTCGAGACCGGCGCGCAGCAGCTCCACCGCCTCGCGCACCGGCCCGGCGAGCGGACGATCCTCCGGTGCGGTCAGGGAACTGAGGTCTTCTGGCCGTGCCTGGGCCAGTGGCCGCCGGGCCAGCTCGGAGACTTGGCACAGCCACAGATCGTGCACCTCGACCCCTCCCGCGAGGGAGACCGCGAGCAACGACCCGTCCATCGACGCCGCGAGAAGGTCAGCGTCGCCATCCGCCGGGCGGTAGCCGGATGGCGGTGCACCAGGGGTGAGCGTGGCGGTGTCCAGCCAGACCAGTTCGTCGGCGTGGCGGACGACCACGCGATCACCTGCCGGTACGGGGTCCATGAAGTCGTCCACTTCTGCTTCGGCGACGCGGACCAGCTCGGCGCCCTCGTACTGCCACAGCTGCACGGAGGGCCCTACGTACCAGTCCCAGAGCACGAACCGCCTGGATCCGCAGAACGCCGCGCTCGGCCAGCCGTCGGATCTGATGCGAGCGAGTTCTCGGAGGTCTGCGTCGGCCAGGACGAGATGGTCGGGGTCGTCTGTTCCGGCTTCGTAGACGTGGAACAGAAGGTCGCCATTCAGCGGGTCCGAGGTAACCAGGTGCGCTTCGCGGTATTCACCACTGAACGGCGGCCGGATACCGGAAGCCTGCGACAGGCCACCAGTGGACGAACCGGTGTACAGCCGGCCAAGTCTCTCCATGACGAACTCGTCGCCGGACACCCTCGCGACGGTCGAGTTCACCCCATTGGGCCACAACACCTGGCGCACACCGCCGGGAGCTCGCAGCAGGAGCGGGTTCTTGCCGGGACCGGCCCGGTACACGACCGACCCGTCGTCCAGCAGCAGCAGGTTGAGGTGACGGCGTCCCGGATAGCTCGCGAGCAGGCGCCCGCTGGGCAGCTCGAAGGTTTTCGTGCCACGGTCGCCGGTGAGCGCGATCGCGGTGCAGTTGCCCGCGAACGTCGCTGCGGCGGCTGAGGAGACGTCGAGCCGGATGACCGCCGCCGCCGACAAGACCGCGAGCGCGCCGGGATCGGCGCCTGCCAGCCGGTCGAGGTAGGCGCGCCCGAGGTCGTCAGCCGGCCGCCAGTCCGGGAACCGCCGTGCGGCGCGGATCGCGGCCGCGGGAGGCATGGCCGGGATCTGCCGCCACAGCCGTTCCCACTCCCCCGCGTCGGCGAGTTCTCCGGTCAGGTAGTCGGCCTCGGCGTCGTCGAGGAGCTGCTCCGGCCGCGCGGCGATCACTCGCACCAGGTTCAGCTCGCCGGCGCCGACCATGCTGTGCCGCAACGCTTCCTGGGTGGACTCGGCTGCCGCCGGGTAGGCGCTTGCCAGCAGCGAACCGTCCGGGTCGGTGGCCTCGTAGCGCTCGAGCTGACCGGTCAGCACGAAGAACACCGCGCGCTCGACGGCGTTGTCCGGAACTGCCTGGTGCTCGACGCAGAACGTGCCGAGGGCTGCCCTGTTGGCCTGGTCCCGGCCCGGGTCGACGGCTGCGGCCAGCACGTCGGTCAACTGCAGCCAGCCGCTCATCTCCGACCAGGTGTCGTCGCGGGGATCGCGAAGCCATGCTTCCCACATCGCGTCGATCGCGTCAGGGTGACCGGCATCCGCGGCAGCCAGCAGACGTGTCCAGGCTCGGCGGGCCTTGGGCGTCCGTGTCCCGTCCGCTTGACGCTCGGCCGCCTGGCGCAGCAGCCGCCTCACCCGGCCCGGTCTCATGCTCAGCTCAGCTCGAGCCGGACCTGGGCCTGTTCGGCCTGATCGGTTTCGGCGAACGACGCCGACCGGGCCCGGCCCTCGCGCAGCCACGACCGCAGGCGATCGATGACCTCGCGCTGCGAACGGCTCAGCGGCACCGCGCGACCGATCGCCGCGGTGATGTCGGCCGTGCCCACGTCACGGTGCTCGGAAAACGCGTGATAGAGAGCGTCCACTATGGCCTGTTCCAGCTCGGCCCCGGTGAAGCCGTCGGCGATCCGGGCCAGCTGGTGGACGTCGAAGGCGCCCGGGTCGCGGCGGCGCTTGCGCAGGTGGACGGTGATGATCTCCCGACGCTCCGGCTCGGTGGGCAGGTCGAGGAAGAAGATCTCGTCGAACCGGCCGCGCCGCAACGTCTCCGGGGGCAGCGCGGTGATGTCGTTGGCCGTGGCCACCACGAACACCGGCACGGTCTTCTCCTGCATCCAGGTCAGGATCGTGCCGAACACCCGCTGGGACGTGCCACCGTCGAGGTCGCCGCCGGACAGTCCCTTTTCGAGCTCGTCGATCCACAACACGCAGGGCGCGACCGTCTCCGCGAGCTGCAACGCACGCCGCACCCGCTCTTCGGATTCGCCGACCAGCGAACCGAACAACGCGCCGACGTCCAGGCGCAGCAGCGGAAGCCGCCACAGACCGCCGATCATCTTGGCGGTCAGGCTCTTGCCGGTGCCCGGGATGCCGATCAGCGCGAGGCCCTTCGGCGCGGGCAGGCCGTAGTCCGCGGCCTCCTGGGTGAACGCCTGTTCGCGCAGCCCGAGCCACCGCTTGAGCGACTCCAGACCACCGACGTCGTCCGGGGTCTCCTCGGCGGCATAGAACTCCAGCGCCCGGCTGTCCCGGATGATGGCCTTCTTCTCGGCGACCACCGCGTCGATGCCGCGATCGTCGAGCACCTCGTCACGCACGATCGCCTTGGCGAAGGCCCGCTTGGCCTGGGCCGCGGTCAGCCCGAGCGCGGCCTGGGCCAGCCGGGCCCGGCCGTGCGGGGTCAGCTCCGAGCGCACGCCCGCCGTGTCGTCGATCAACGTGTCCAGCGCGCCACGCAACGCCTCGGCCGCCGGCAGCGGCATCTCGACGACCACGGCGTCGTCGCGCAGTTCCTCCGGGATCGTGCGTGAAGGGGTCGTGACGATCAACGAGGCGCCGGTGTAGATCAGTTTCTGGGCGAGGCTGCGCAGCTTGCGGCGCACTCGCGCGTCCTTGCTCCAGAACTCGTGGAAATCCTTGAGCACGTACAGATCGCGGCGGGCCGGCTCCTTGAGCGCCAGGTCCCTGATCTTGTCGAGCGCGAGGATCGGGTCGGCCGCGTCCGGCAGCTGCCGGCCGGCCTTGGAGTCGAACCGGTCGGCGACGTCCCACAGCACCAGGTCCGAGCCCGGATCCCGGCCGCGGCGCACTTCGTCGAGCACCTCGAGCGCGCGCTGCTCCTCCACGGTGACCAGCACGATCAACGCCACCCGCGCGCGCAGGTAGAGGCGAATCTCGTCGTGAACGCCACTCACCACGCGCCTCCCTCCGGTGCCACCATGCCGGTGAGGGTCAGGGTGCCCTCCGGTCCGATGATGACCTCCAGCTCCGGGACCCCTCCCAGCTCGGCGGGCGCGTACCGGCCGGTGCGGTCCCAGTACACCTTGTTCGACGACCCCCGCAGCCCCGTCGCGACCTTCAGCCGCTCGTTGTAACGGCCGGCCACGACCAGGTCGGCTGCCTGGACGGCGGCGGTCCGCGCCGGGTCGGCTTCGATTTCCGCCCGCGAGTAGCCCGTCAGGATGATCACGCCCAGCCCGGCTCGTGCCGTGATGAGCGCGCAGAACTCCGCGACCGCCTCGGGCTGGGACAACGGCTCGCCACCCGTCAGCGTGACGCCCTCGATGCCCGGCACCTGCGCCAGCGCCGCATCGACCAGCGCACCCACCGTCCAGGTGGCCCCACTCGCCGCGGTGTGGGTCTCGGGGTTGAAGCAACCGGGACAGGCCAGCGCGCACCCCTGGCTCCAGATGGCGAACCGCTCGCCCGGACCGTTCGCCACCGTGCGCGGCACGACAGCGTGCACCAGCCACGGAACCGCCGACCCGGTCAATGCCACAACCGGTCGTGGGCTTCCTGCTCGGCGTCGACGTAGGCCTCGGCGGTCAGCTCACGGGATTCGATGTCCCCGCCGAGCAGCTGGACCAGGTCCTCGGTTTGGGTCAGGCATTCCATGCCGGCGACCCCTTGCACCGACATGGCGAGGGTCCCGTCCGGCCCGATCACGACCTCGACCACCTCGTCCGCCATGGGGGCAGAATAGCCAACCGGAGGCCGCCCCGCGACCAGATGGAGCAATGCGTCGATCATTCCGGCCGATCAGCGCGGCGACAGCGCCGCCAGGTAGCCGGTCACCCGGATCCGCAGGTCACGAACGTCCGCCGCCGCAACGGTGAAGCACGGAACCGCTCGATACCCCGCCGCCCGATCCGCCCGCCCGGCCGGGCCGGTGAAGTAGACGAAGCCGTCCTCGACGTCCCGGTGCGGCGGACCCCACCCAAGCCCTGACCGGCTCGCCGCTCGCCCACGCAAGTAAGCAGGCGCTTTCATCACCTCACCCAGCGCCGACCGCAGCCCCGGCAACGAGCTCTCGAGGACTCCCAGCCCGCGACCCGGCCAGACCCGCGGCAGCTCGCTGACCGCGGTCAGGTCCTCGGTCGGTGGACTGAACCGGAAGACCACTTGGTCGCCCCGGATCTCGGCGGTCCACTCCCCCATCTCGCGGATGCTGATCATGCCGTGCGCCCGGCAGCGTCCCACGAACGCCCGGCCAGCAGGTTGTTCACCCACTGCAACGCGATACCACACAGCGTCGCTTCGTCCCCGCGGTGATGGACGACGACCTCGTCACCCCGCCACAGCATCAACGCGACCGAGCCACCGGCCGTCGGAGTCAAGCCGATGGTCCAGCGCCGGCCGTCCGCATGGATGATCCGCTCGGCTATCGCCCACCAGCCCCGCGAGCCGGACACGTGCCACTCCGGAAACCGGGCCAGCTCGGTGACATAAGCGACCACGGGTGCCGCGCGCGAGTTCCCGCGATCCATGGTGCCCACTCTCGCACAGGGGAACGCGCCCAGCGGCGAACACATGCCGTTCACCTCAGATTCACCCTATAGTTGCTTACCTGCGCCCAAACGACCGCGCAGCACGTCGACCGTGAACAGGAAATGTCCGGGGCACGCCATCGATATCTCTCAATAGCTCAGTTGGCGTCATGGGCCGCGAGCCTCGCCGATCCAATCCGGACGTCATCTGTTCGCGGGCATCATGTCCTCCAGAGCAGCGACGTTCGCCGTGTTGGCGACCCGGCGCTTGCGGTAATGCCGTTCGGCAACCTGCCGGCTGTTGCCCACGACCGTGCTGGCGGACGGCAACATCGGCATCGGGGGTGACCCGCTGCGCCTGCTGCTCCGGGGTTCGCGAGCTAATACACCCCGCCGGGCGGCTGCTGGTCGAGACGGCTCCGGACGCCGGCGGGCTCTGGCGCGGCGAGGCGGTGTCGGTGGCTGGTTCCCCTGGGCCGTGCTCAACCTGCCCGCCCCGCGCGAACTGGCCGCGGCTGACGGCTTCCGGGTGTGCGCGGTCCGGCAAGGCCACAATCGGTACTTCGCGGACGTACGGCTGAGAGCAACCGGATGACCGGCGACAACACGAACCTTCCCGAAGGCCCGGCGGATCGGTGGGCTCTGAGCGAGATCGTCACGCCCACGGATGCCGTGAAGACACGCCAGTCAGGTCAGAACGAACCCTGCCGCACCGTCACCGGGCGGTGGGTCGTCATGCGCGGCAGATGTTCCGAGACAACTTGACCGACAGTTTCGGCACCGCCGGACTCGGCGCCGGAGCACAGGTCGGCACGACCGGCCGGTGAGAGCCTTCGACGGGTACTTGGCTACCACCCTTCATAACATTGCAGCGTTAGGCAACACTGTAATATCATGACCGCATGAGCCCCAGACCACGAGATCCCGCCCTGCGGGCCGACCTGCTCGGCACGGCCGCGCGGCTACTGGCCGAAGAAGGCCCATCGGCGTTGTCGACCCGGCGACTGGCCCGGGAACTCGGCGTGTCCACCGCCGCCGTCTACACCTACTTCGGCAGCGTCGAACACCTACGCCACGAGGTCCGGCTCGACGGCTTCGCCCGCCTGCAAGCGCAACTGGATCCACTCGGCTCGTCGACCGATCCCGTGGCCGGGTTGTCCGCGGTGGTCCTCGGGTTCTTCGCGTTCGGAATGGGTCTGCCCCACCTTTACCGCGCGATGTTCATCGACCGGCCCCCCGACCAGGACGACGCCGGCAAACCGACCTTCGAGCGGCTGACGGACCTAGTCGTGCACGGCGTGCGCAGCGGCCGGTTCTCCGCGGTAGCCGTCGAGCAGGCCGAGTTGTGCGCGGCGCAGGTGTGGAGCATGCCGCACGGCATGGTGGCGATGGTCCTGAGCGGCGCTCTCCCACCCGGCGCGGCCCGCGCGGTCCTCGGCGACATGGTGGTCCGCTTGGCGATCGGCTACGGCGACGACCGCGAACGAGCGGCTCGCTCCCTGGCCTCCGTCACCGAGGCCCGGACGGCGTGATGGTCCGCCACGATCCCCCACCGTGCCCGGCCGGCCCCGCGGTCCGGCCGAACCCCTCGCATCGTTCGCCGCCTCGGGTGGACTCCGCCAGAGGGATCCTGCTCTCCGCCCTGCCGTCCGCCGCTCTCGCGCCGCTCAACGCGCTCGCCGGGCCGGCTGCCGCCGTGGTTGCCGCCGCGTTCATCGCGACCGTGATCGGCCTGGCCCGGGTTCGCCGTGGGCATGCCCGCGGTCCGGCCTTCGGCGGCCTCGTAGGCGTCGCGATCGCCGGAATCATGGCCTGGAGCACCGGTTCCGGTTCCGGCCTCTTCCTGCCCGACCTCGCGTGGTACGCGGTCGCCGCCGTGGGATTGACGGGATCGATCCTGGTCGGCCGGCCGCTTGTCGGCGTGCTCTGGGCTCTGGTGAGCCGACCGGAACCAGCCCGGCGCGCCGCGGCACGAGGACGCAGCTTCACCCTCGCCACCGCCGCGTTGGCCGCGGTGGCCGTCACGCGGTTCGCGGTCACCCGCCTGCTGACGGCCCACCCGACCGATCCATGGCTGGTCGCGCTCAAGGTCGCTTCAGGTTTCCCGCTCACCCTGGCCGCCTTCGGCGTCGCGGCATGGGCCTGGCGCCGCGCATCCCCGGGCCGACACGTTCGTGAATAGCCAAGACGAAGCGAGCCAACAGTTTCTCTCGGTCTTGACAGGCCGCAGGGGGTGGTGGGTTGTCCGGCTCCAGGAGCAGACCCGTCCGCCCGTGGAGCGGAACGATGAATCCGCGGTTGCTACGGTGAAGCCGTGACGGCAACCGGCCTCGGCAAGGTGCAGCGGGTAGTCCTGCTGTGCGCGCTCGCCGTGTGCGTCGTCGCGATGCACCACGTCGGCTTGGCCTCCGGCATGCCGGGGCGCGCCAGCGTCACGGCAACGCACGACATGGCCGACGTAGGCTCGCAGACGGCCGTCGCCGCACCGGGTATCGGCTCCGGCGAACACGATCCGGGCATGCCGGGTGGCATGCACGATGTCCTTCACCTCTGCTTGGCCGTGCTGTGCGCGGCCGGCGCACTCCTGCTGACCGTCGTCGCCTTCCTCGGCATCTCCTGGCTCACGACGGCGCTCACACCGCCAATCGACCGCCGCGGCCCACCCGGCCGCGGCCGCCCACCCGACAGACGCGGACGCGAGATCCTGACTTCTCTGTGCGTGTTGCGCACCTGATCGACCGGCTCCCACCCAGACCGTCGATTCGCGCAAACCCACAGAGAAAGATTTGTCATGCGCAAAAACGTCATCATCAGCGGCATCACGCTGGCCTCCGCCGTGGTTCTCGGCGCTTGCAGCAGCAGCGACTCCCTGCCCGGGACGGACCGCAGCTCGTCGGCTCCTGCTCCGTCGTCCTCCGCACAGGCGGCCGGTGCTCACAACGGCGACGACGTCACGTTCGCCCAGCAGATGGTTCCGCACCACAGCCAGGCGCTGGACATGGCGAAGCTCGTCCCGGCGCGCAGCGCGAACCCGAAGGTGATCGACCTCGCGAGCCGGATCGCCAAGGCCCAGGATCCCGAGATCCAGCAGATGCGGAGCTGGCTGACCACCTGGGGCGCCGGGATGTCCGGCATGCCGGGCATGACCCACGAGCCGATGCCAGCCATGAGCGGGTCGATGCCCGGGATGATGTCCGCCGACGACATGAAGACGCTCGAGGCCGCCAAGGGCACCGGGTTCGACAAGATGTGGCTGGACATGATGATCAAGCACCACCGGGGCGCGGTCGACATGGCCAGGACCGAGCTGGCCAAGGGCGGCAACGCCGATGCCAAGGCGCTCGCCCAGAAGATCGTCGACGCTCAGCAGGCCGAGATCGCCGAGATGCAGGGCCTGCTCACGCAGGGCTGATCACCGGTCGCCGGGGCGGTGAGCTACCGCCCCGGCGACCATCGGCAGCCGGCGCCGGGCACCAGTGACCAGCTCAGCTGACCACGAGGTCCGCAACCGACGGCGTGGTCGGCTGCAAGGATCCGGTGGCGGGCTCGACCGTCACCGACACACCGTCGATTTCGGCGGGCAGAACGGCCTGGACGGTGCCCCCAGGCCCGACCAGTCCCGCCGACCGCGGCGCGCCCGGCCCCGTCAGCCACACCTCGTAGGCGTGGCCGGCGTCCAGCGCCGGCAAGGAATGGGCGGCGACGAGGACCTTGCCGAGCTGACGGGAGGCGGTGGCGGAGACCGAGCCTCCGCCGGCCACGGCCGCGCGCACGATGGTCGCGTCGGACGCGGACGTCACCGCGCCACCGTCGGCCACCGGCGCCGGGCTGCCGGGGACCGACTGGTCCAGCCCGATGCTGATCCCGCCGACCAGGACCGCCGCCGCGGCGGCGACCGACGCGACCCCGATCAGGGCGCGCTTGCGCCACGGGCTCCGTCGCGCCGGGACGGCGGGCTCGGCCGGGACGCGGGGCGGCAGCTGCCGGGTCTGGGAGACCTCGGCCAGCACGCGGCGGCGCAGGCCGGGGCCGGGGGTGACCGCCGCGTCGGCACCGAGGCGGGCCGCGGTCTCCCGGAACTCGGCGACCTCGCCCGCGCACGCCGGGCATGCGCTCAGGTGGCGGCTGAAGGCGGCGCGCTCGACGTCGTCGACCGCGTCAAGGGTGTACGCGCCGGCGAGGATGTGGGCGTCGGCGGTGGTCATCAGTGCACTCCCAAAGCGTCGCGCAAGCGGACGAGCCCGTCCCGCATGCGGGTCTTGACGGTGCCGACCGCGACACCGAGTTTTTCGGACACCTCCCGGCAGGTGTAACCCTGAAAGTAGGCGAGCAGGATCGACTCCCGCTGGAGATCCGTCAGAACCGCCAGCGCGGCACGGACCTGCGCGCGGTCGAGACGGTCCAGCATGGTCTCGGTGACGTCGTCGTACGGGCGGCGAAGGTCCAGCCGCTCGGCTCGTTCCTCCCGGTTGACGCCCGCCTGCTCGGAGCGGACGCGGTCGATCGCGCGCCGGTGGGCGATGGTCAGCGCCCAGGTCTGCACGCGTCCGCGCGCGGCGTCGAACGCCGCCGCCTTGCGCCAGATCTCCAACAGGACCTCCTGAGTGACCTCCTCGGCGTGGCAACGGGAGCGCAGGACCTGGAGCACGGTGCCGAAGATCGGCCCGGCCAGCTGGTCGTAAAGCGCGGCGAAGGCCTGCTCGTCACCGAGGGCGGCGCGGGCGAGCAACTGTTCCGGTTCGGGTTCCGGCTCCGCGCCGGGGACGGTGCGGAGCGCGACTGCGCGGGCTGTCATGGCACCTGTCCTTCCCGGCGCACGCCGAGTCACGTGCCGCGGTCGGCGGCATGTCACCAGGAGTTCGTCCCGGCCGGCTCGCGCGGATTGGTGCTGTGACGAAAAACCCAGCCGGTCACCCACACGGAGGAGCGCGCCGAAGTTGTCCACAATGGATCAGCCGGGCCGCGGTGCCGGTCGGCTCTGACAGCAGGTGGACTCGACGAGGAGAGCGTGATGCCAGGCTCGGCACCTCCGACGCGCGGATCCGCGAACGCGGGGGCGTGCGCAGCCGCCGGGTCGCGACGACTGGCGAGCCGGTCGGCTGGGGAGCACCACCGCCGAGCACACCATCCGGGCGGGCGCCGCGGCCCGGGCGATCGTGGTCGGCGCCGACAAGATGAGTGACTTCCTCGACTGGACCACCGGTCGACGCCGGCACGCAAGATCGGGGCGACCGGCGCGGTGATCGCGACGGACGTCACGGAGTCCGGCAACACCTCGGCCGCCGGCATCCCGCCGGCGCTGTCGAAGCTGATCGAGCACCGGCAAATCGTGGCAAACGCGCCGGTGCTGCTGTTCGGTTTCGGCGCCGGGCAGACTTACGCCGGGCAGGCATCAGTGCCCACAGCACTCAATTTTCACCCGATCGAGTGTGATGGAAGTGTCGCGGACCAATACGCCGACAGCGCCGCCTCGAACTATCGGCATGACCGCCACCGACCTCGATGCCCCGGAAGCACCACCAGCACCGTCGCGCGCCCGGCTGCGATTCTTCGCCGCCGCGTTCACCGGAGTCCTGGCACTCGCCGCGGCGCTGGCGGCCGGGCACCTGGTCGCGGGCTTCATCAGCATCAACGCTTCGCCCTACCTCGCCGTCGGCAACGGCGCCATCGACCTCACCCCGGTCGAGCTGAAGGACTTCGCCGTCCGCACCTTCGGCACCTACGACAAGCTGGTGCTGCTGGGCAGCATGGCCGTGGTGATGGTCGGGGTGGCCGCGCTGGCGGGTGTCCTTTCTCGACGGTCACCGGTGCCCGGCACTGTGCTCATCGCCCTCTTCGGCCTGGTCGGCGCTTTCGCCGTCTTCGAACGCCCTGACCTGACCCTCGTGGCGTTGCTCGCCCCGATCGCGAGTCTCCTCGTCGGTGTCGCCGTTTTCCTTCTGCTGCACCGGATCGCGCCTCGTGTCTGGCGGGAGCCGGACTCGGACGAGAAGACCGGGACGTCGCGGCGGTCGTTCCTGCTCGGCGGCGCCGGGGTCGTCGTCGGCGCCGGTGCGGCGGGTCTGGGCGGCCAGC
>NZ_JBVJOW010000008.1:572220-575784 GCF_055582965.1 Amycolatopsis sp. NPDC104863 | reverse complement strand
CCGCCACCGAGGAGACCGTCGTAGCAGTCACCGTCGTCGTGGTGGTGGCCGCCGGTGATGTGCAGGCCGAGCAGGATGCTCAGGTGCAGGCCGTGGTAGTGGTGGCCGGGTTCGTGGCCGGTGCTCGAAGCGCTCGGCTGCGGGGCCGCGGTGGAGGCCGAAGCCACGGCGGGGGCGGCCAGCAGGAAGCCGAGTGCCGCGGCGGGCAGCGCAGCGGTCGCCAGCATGCGACGGCGGAGTGTGCTCACGGTGGATCTCCTTCTCCTCGAACGAACATCGGACCCGATCCCGACGGGATCACGGACCATTCGAGGCGACCGGGTGCGGCGGACAGGCTGCGGCGTGCGGACCAGCCCTGTGGGTGACGAGCCGACGGTTCAGGCGAGGCCGAGCAGGAACACCGGTGACGTCGTCGGCCGCGGCGAGCCGAACCGGGATGCCGTCCGCAAAATCTCGAGCAGAACTTCCTGGGTGACTTCCTCGGCCTGCGCACGGAGCGGACGGCGAGCACCGTTCCGTGGATCGGACAGCGAGAGTGGTCGTAGAGCCGGGCGAACGCGGGCTTGTCCCGACGGGCGACGGCATCGATGAGCTCTTCCGGCGACCGGATCTCGTCCGTCGGTGGCGGGGGCACGGGTGCGGAGGCATGCGCGGCGACCATGCCGAGCCACTCGATCGGGTCAACCGTGGTGGTGCGGCCGTCCGTGCCCGCGACGGCGGCGAAGCACCTACACGCCGGCCGCCCGACTTGGAGAATTTCGTGAACAAGCTTCGTGTCGCCGGAATCGGTCTGCTGGCCGCCGCCGCGCTGCCCCTGACCGCCTGCGGTGGCCCCACCTCCCCGGGAAGCCCCGGCAGCTCGCCGGTCCCGTGGGCGGCGTCGCCGAGCATCGCCGGTTCGACCGGGACCCCGGACGGCGTGACCACCGACGCCGACGTCTTCGGTCCCGCGTGCGGCCGGCTGCCGCAAGGCTCTCTTGATTCGATGGGGCCACAGCCCGTCATCTCCGCCGCCTCGACCAACCCGCTGCTGACCAAGCTCGTCGCCGCGGTCAAGGCCACGAACCTGGTGGACACCCTCGACAACGCGCCGGCCATCACGGTGTTCGCCCCGGCCGACCCGGCCTTCGCCGCCCTCGGTGACGCCGAGCTCGCGCCGATCCTGCAACACCACGTCGTCGGCAAGCGCTACGACGCCAAAGGCATCGCGACCGCCGGTTCGGTCGACACCCTCGACACCGCCGGCGGCCCGTTGAAGATCGAGGGCTCGGGCGTGACCATGACGATCAACGGCGCGAAGATCCTGTGCGGCAACATCCCCACCAAAAACGCGACCGTCTTCGTCATCGACAAGATGCTGATCCCCGGCACCAACAAATAACACCGGTCACGCGAGCATCTGCATACCGCCGAAGAACAACACCAGCAGTGCCCCGATTCCGCAGCCCATCAAGAGCGCGCCGCCGAGGCTGGGCCGGATCCGGACTCCCGCGTAGGCCAGGCCCAGCGCGAACATCATCCAGGCGCCCACGAAGGCCAGGTGCGACATCATGGTGCTGCTGAGCTCGAACGCGACTTTCGCGCCGCCGGCCACGACGAGCGCGGTGGCGACCGAAATTCCCACGTGGGTCCACCGGTTCTTGGTCGCACCACCGGTAGCGGTCGAAGCAGGGTGCGGGTGACTGCGGGTCATGGTGACCTCCTCGTCGGATCACTCCAGTCTCACACCGTTCACGCCCGATGATCCTTACCGCAGGATTACCGGTGTTCGGGAGTCTTGGCGAAGGCGGCCCGCGCGAGCGCGATCCCGGCGACGACGGCGGCCACGACGACCCACGAGGAGACGTTGAGCTGCGCGACGCCCGAGAGTCCGTGACCGAGGTTGCAGCCACCCGCGAGCCAGCCACCCGCGCCGAGCAGGAACCCGCCGACGGCCAGCCGGACGTAGCGGACCGGACGCTCGCCCCGCACGTGGAGATCACCGGTCACGCGAGCGGCGACCGCGGCGCCCAGGACGATGCCCGGCAGGAACGCCGTCAGCCACCAGTTCGGCTCGCCGGTGGCGAGACCGGCCACCGCGCCGACCGTGCTGGGGCCGAAGATCGCGCCGCCGGCGCCCGCCAGTGCCCAGCCCGCGATCGTCACCGCACCGAGTGCCACACCGGCGACCGGCCAGTTCCACTGCCCGCGGCGCGGGTGATCCGCGTGGCGCCACAAGCACAACGCCGCGACCACGACAGCCAGGAACGCGAAGGCGAACGCCACCCGCGGAACGCCGAGCAGAGCAGGAAAGGTCGCGGCCGGCCCGGGCGGCAGCAGGGTCGGCCCGGGAAGCACGACCTGGCGTGCGGACAGCTCGCCGGCGGCCCAGCCGCCGAGGCCGGCCGCGCAGCCGAGCATTCCCGACCCGAGTTTGAAGAACAGGCCCGAAACACACGTGCCGGCCACCGCCATGCCCACGCCGATCACGAGCCCGCCGACGACGTCGGCGACGGGCCTGAACGGCAGCCCCTGGTTCAGGCCGTCGGCGAGCGGAGTCAGGAACAGCACCGAGAGGCCGGCCGCGGCGATCGCCACGCCCAGCAGCCAGCTCCGGGCGAGCAGGAAGCGGCCGCCGAGGATGCCCGCGAAGGTCGAGTGGAAGCACAGCTGCGCTCGTTGCAGTACATAGCCCATCGCCACGCCGGCGGTCCCGCCGGTGACGATCGTGATCGCGCTCCCGGGAATGGCGCTCCTCCTCTGCCGTTCGCCGCGGCTGCCCGTACCGGCCGCCAGCGCCGCGCCCGGTGGCTACTTCACCGCGAGGACGTCGATGGGGCGGCTGTCCGGATCGGCCGCGAGCAGGTCTTCGGCGACCTGCCCGAGCGCAACGGGGATCTCGCCGCCGACGTGGGCTTGGCGGGCCTCTTCGGTCTCGAAGGTGTCGAAGATGCCGTAGGTGGTGTCGTCGATCTTGAACGCGTACCAGGTGACGGTCCCGGTCTCGGCGGCGGCGAGCGCGCGGCCCTGCTCGAGGAACGCGGCGAGCTCGTCGCCCTTGCCCGGCTTCGCTTTGAGGGTCGCGAGAAGTCCTCGGTCGATGGTCATGGGATGACGGTCCTTTCGGTTGTGTGTCAGGTGGCTTCCATGTCCACCCCGGCCGCGCGCCCGGTCGGCGACGGCTCCGGAGTGGACGGTTCGGCGGGCGCCGGGTCCAGGACGAACCGCGTCAGGGCGGTGCGTGGATCCAGGTTGCGGAGCTGGTTGAGCTCGCCCAGCGGCTTGCGCAGCTGCTCGAACTCGGGGCCGATTTCGTTGCTGATCTGCTCGTGGGCGTTCGCGAGGGCGTCCTTGGCCTTCTGCGCCGTCTTGCGCACGGTCGTTATGGCGCCGGGAAGTCGTTCCGGGCCGAGGATGAACAGCGCGGCGACGAGCAGGACGAGCAGGTGTTCCGGGCTGAGTCCGAACATCGTGTCCTCCGGTCGCGGGTGCGGGGCGGGGGGGGGGGGGGGGGGGGGGGGGGGGGGGGGGCGCCGCCCCCCGACACGGGGGGGGGTGGGTGGTCTTTCCCGTTCTTCCCCTCTC
>NZ_JBVJOW010000008.1:483367-572210 GCF_055582965.1 Amycolatopsis sp. NPDC104863 | reverse complement strand
GTCCTCGGGTCGGGGGGGGGGGGGGGGTGGGGGCCCCCCCGGCAGCGTCCCCCCACCCCGCTCCGATCAGTGGGCGGCGCTGGTGTTCACTTCGCCGTTGACGCCCTTCGGGAAGAACCCGCCGGACTTGGCGGCCTTGTTCGTCAGGTAGACGATGTTAAGCACCTGACCCGGCGAACGGCTGTATGCGATGCCGTTGGCGTCCGTGGGGACGATGTTGGCGTTGCCGTGGCTGTCGATGACACCCTGGTCGTCGTCGGTGGGGCCGTCAAGGCTGTCGCGGGCGGCCGAGAGCTTGAGCGTGGCCTTGCCGTCACCGCGCTGGTAGAGCGCGCTGCGGATGTTGGCCGCGTGGTAGGCCTCCACCGCGAGGATCCCCGCCGCCGCTTCGAGGTACGTCTTGTTCGTGATCAGCGGCGCGGCGCCCTTGTAAGCGGTGACGCCGACGTCTTCGAAGAGGAACGCGGCGAGCAGGAAGTTCTCCTCGCAGGAGAACGCGTCGAAAGTCTGGCCGGGCTTGACGAGCCCGGCGGCCTGTGCGGCGGCGGTGAAGCTCGACTGCAGGTCGATGGCCGGGCGGCTGACCGCGGCGGAGCCCAACGCGGACCGCAGGAACTGGACGTGCGCCTTCTCGTCGCCGGCGATTTCCTGGGCGTACTGCTTGGCGGCCTTGGTCTGGAACCGGACGGCGCGGCCGCCGGTGACACCGCCGCGGGTGCCGGTCCCGGTGGTCATCGAGTCGGCGAGGCCCTTGCCGGTGACGGCGTGCAGGTAGAACTCGGCTTCGAGGTACTCGAGGTTGAGGGCGAAGTTCAGGACGGCACCGTCACTGACCTCAGCCGACGCGGCGGCGGCCGCAGCCGTGGGCCGGGCGGTCGCGGCGGACGCGGTCCCGGTGGCGAGGCCGCCGAGCGCGCCCGCGCCGACCACCCCGAGCCCGGTCATCCCGGCCGCCTTGAGGAAACGGCGGCGGTCCTGGTCGTTTTCGGCGCTCCGGTTGATCATCGAAGCGGCATAACGCTTGCCAAACACGGATGAGCTCCTCCCCGCCCGCGCGCGTACGGCGGGCGTCACCCGACGCCGGCTCCCGGCGCTGGGGCGGATCTGTCGCGGACAGTCCACTTTCGAGGCTGGGCACGGAGCGGATGGGTTGATGCCCTGACCGGGTGACGATCCGGGTGCCCACCGTGCGAAATTAGGCGTTTTGTGCCGTTCGCTGCCGAAAAGCGCGAGGAATACCCGTTACTGAGCGGTAGAAAACTCGTTCGGCGGAAATCTTTGATCTACCCCAATCCGGTGAAGTTCATCGTCCCGAAATACGACTTTCCTGGTTCAGGCTTCGAAACCCGCCAGCGGCCGCACCTCGATCGGCACGCCGATCGCCGCCGTCACCCGGCCGGCCCACCCCAGGGCGGCGTCGAGGTCCGCGGCCTCGACGAGGTAGAAGCCGCCGAGGTGCTCCCTGCCCTCGGCGAACGGACCATCGGTGATCAGCACCTCGCCGCCGGACTCCCGCACCACCCGCGCCGCGCCGGGCTCGCTCAGGCGGGCGCTGAAGAGCCAGGTCCCAGTCGACTTCAGATCCTTCTCGACCTCGCCGAGCAGCTGCATCGACCGCCGCATCTCCTCTTCGGTGGGCGGTTCACGAACATCGCCGTCGACGCTGTGCACGGACAACAAGAACTGGGCCATGACTTCACTCCTCCGGCGGACGTCCGCCGCCGCTCACCGTCGATACGAACGAGCATGCCCTGGATCGACAGGTTTCCGTGAACGACTGGATTGGGCAACTGCTCGTCCGGCTCCCGCGTCCGAAGGGGATACAAGACATGGCGGTGGATCCCCGCGGCGAAGCCGAGCAAGGCCAGGACTGGGACGCCGTCCTCCAGGCGACAACACCTTGGCCGCCTGCTGGGGCTTGACACCACACCGGCCGGCAGGCCGTCGAGGCGATCGTGGGACACATGACCGACCGCAGGGTCGCCGATTCGGAAAGCTCGGACCGGGCTGTCGAGTTACGGTCGATCCGTTCGTCATCCTCTTCGACGACAGCACCACGGCTCGAGCTGGAGGACCTGTGCAGTACATGCTACTGATCTACAACTGCCACCGCCCCGAACCCGGCGACCCGGCCTTCCCCGACGCGCTGGCCAGGGTGAACGCCTTCGCCGAGGAGTGCCGCCGGCGGGGCGCGTTCGTCTCCGGCCACCCCCTCCAGGGTGAGCACACCGCCACCACCGTCAGCGTCCGTGACGGCAAGACGCTGATCACCGACGGCCCGTTCCCCGAGACCCACGAGCACCTCGGCGGCACCTACGTCCTGGACTGCCGCACCCTCGACGAAGCCCTCGAGCTGGCCGCGCTCTGTCCCATGGCCGCGGACGGCACGATCGAGGTCCGCCCGATCGCCGGGGTCCCGGACCTCGACCACCGCGCGTCGACGGGCGTATGACGGCCGCGCCCGTCCTGCAGGAGGCCTATCGCGAACACCGGACGAAGATGCTCGCCGCCCTGGTCCGCGTGCTGGGCGACTTCGAACTCGCCGAAGACGCGCTGCAGGACGCGTGCGCGCTCGCCCTGCGCAAGTGGGACCAGCCGCCCGACGACCCGGTCGCCTGGCTGCTGACCGCCGCCCGCAACGCCGCGATCGACCGGCTCCGGCGCGCCCGCCGAGGTCGCGAAAAGCTCGCGCAGCTCGGAGAACCACCGGAGGTGGCGACCGTGGACTTCGACGAAGATCGCCTGCTCAGCGTCGGCGACGAGCGGCTCAGCCTCATCTTCACCTGCTGCCACCCGGCCTTGGCCGAAGAGGCGCGAGTCGCGCTCACGCTACAAGCCGTGGCCGGGCTGACCGCCGGCCAGATCGCCCGGACCTTTCTGGTCGCCGAACCGGCCCTGGCCCAGCGGCTCGTGCGGGCCAAACGCAAGATCCGCGACGCGGGAATCAGCCTCGAAGTCCCCGCCGACCGCCTCCTGCCCGAGCGGCTCTCCGGCGTCCTCGCCGTGATCTACCTGATCTTCACCCGCGGCTACACCGCCGGCGGCGACCAGCCGGAGTACCGCGAGCTGCAACAGGAGGCGATCCGCCTCGCCAAGCTCGTCGCCACCCTCATGCCCGACGAGCCGGAAGCCCTCGCCCTGGTCGCGCTGCTGCTGGTCCACCACTCGCGCTCGGCCGCCCGGTACGCGCCGACCGGCGACCTGGTCCTGCTCGACGACCAGGACCGCTCACGCTGGGACCACGCCGAGATCGCCGAAGCCGTCGGCCTGCTGGACCGGGCCCTGCGCCTCGGAACGCCCGGGCCGTACGTGCTGCAGGCGACCATCGCGGTCCTGCACGCCCAGGCGCCGACGGCCGCCGACACGAACTGGGCCGCGATCGCCGCGGTGTACGAGCAGCTGCTCGGGTTGACGCCGTCGCCGGTGGTCGCCCTCAACCACGCCGTGGCCGTCGCGATGGCCACCACCCCGGCCGAGGGGCTGGCCTTGATCGACCGGATCGGGGGTCTTGACGGCTACCACCTGCTGCACGCGGCTCGCGCCGATCTCCTGCGTCGCCTCGGCCGCGCGGACGAAGCAGCCGCGGCGTACCGGCGTGCCCACGACCTCGCCACCACCCCCGCCGACCGGCGTTATCTCGCCGGCCGAATCCAGGAAACTTGACGGACGAAGCTGTCGAGAAGCCGAGCGGCCGCTCGTCCTCTGGTGAGTCAACCGACGACTCGCCGAAAGGACACACCCGTGAGCAGCACGTCACCGGCCGCCACCTCGGTTCGGGCCGACATCGTCGTCGAGCTTCCCCTCGAGCAGGCCTTCCGCGTGTTCACCGAGCGGTTCGACGAGGTCAAGCCGCGCGAGCACAACCTGCTCGCGGTGCCGATCGAGCGGACCGTTCTCGAGCCCCAGGCCGGCGGCAGCGTGTACGACGTGGGCACCGACGGCAGCCGGTGCGCCTGGGCGCGGGTGCTCGCCTTCGAGCCGTCGGAGCGGCTGGTCCTCAGCTGGGACATCAGCCCGCGCTGGCAGCTGGAGTCCGATCCCGGCCACACCAGCGAGGTGGAGATCCGGTTCATCGCCGAAGGCGCCGGCCGCACCCGGGTCGCCCTCGAACACCACCACCTCGACCGGCACGGCGAAGGCTGGGAAAGCTTCACGAGCCTCGGCTCCGGCTCGGGCTGGCCGCTGTATCTCGACCGGTTCCGCGCGGCGACGCAACGGGATGCCGCGGAGGCGTGAAGCGGATACCGTCCCCTGATCCTGGCAACAACGGAGAGGCCACATGAGCACACACCGCGATCGAGCGGAAGAACTGCGCGCGGCGGTGGGCGGCACCACCGGAGTCACCGATTCCGCGCTCCGGACCGCGGTGGCGGCCCGGGCGGCGGGCGGGCCGCCGGTGGCCGAACCGTACGACGAGCTGGCCCGGCAGATCGGTGCCGCCTCCTACCGGGTGACCGACGACGAGGTCGCCGCGGTCCGGCAGGCTTCCGGCAGCGACAAAGCTGCGTTCGAGGTCGTCATGTCCGCCTGCATCGGAGCGGGCCTGGCTCGCTGGGACACCGCGACCCGGATCATCGAGGAGGCGACCGATGCGCCTGCCTGAGGTCGAACGCGGTGACGGTCTCCGCAGCAAGCTGCTGATCCGGGTCATCTCCCTGGCACTGGGTGCGCGTCTCCCGGACGCGGCCCGGGTTGCCTTCTACCACAAGGGTTTCGTCGGCACGGCCCTCGGCGCGTGGACGCAGGACGTGATGCGCGGGCCGAGCGAGTGGTCGGTGGCGGAACGGGAACTGATGGCCGCGATGGTCGCCCAGTGGAACTCGTGTCCCTTCTGCATCGGGGCGCATCGGGCCATCGCTGTGCACGGGATGGACAAGGCGGTCGCCGACGCAGCCCTCGCCGACTACCACACCGCGCCCATCTCGGATCCCTTGCGCGCCACGCTCGCCGTCCTGGAAACCATCACCGTGCGCCCCGATGACCTGCAGGGCGACCAAGTCCGGGCGGCGCTGGCCGCGGGTGCCACCCGGGGACAACTCGAGGATGCGGCAGCGGTCGCGGCCGTGTTCAACATCGTCACCCGCTACGCCAACGCGCTGGGCTTCGCCATCCCGACCGACGCCGAGTTCGACAAGGCCGCCGGCATGATGCTCAAACGCGGCTACGCCTGAGCAGCTGTCTACATGTTCCGGGCCCCCGCCTGGATCGCCTCCCGGATCCTGGCGTAGGTCCCGCACCGGCAGATGTTGCGGATCTCGTCGAGGTCGGCGTCGGTGATCGCGTGGCCCGCGGCGGTCGCCTGCTTCACCTTCGCCACCGCGGCCATGATCTGGCCCGGCTGGCAGTAGCCGCACTGGGCGACGTCCAGCTGCAGCCACGCCTCCTGCATCGGGTGCAGGTCCTTCCCGACGGTCGCGGGCAGGCCTTCGATCGTGGTGATCTCGTCGGTGTCCTTGATGTCGGCAACCCGCACCGAGCACGGGTTGAACGCCTTGCCGTTGATGTGGCTGGTGCACGCCTTGCAGACGTCGAGCCCGCAGCCGTACTTCGGGCCGGTGATGCCGAGCAGGTCGCGCAGGACCCAGAGGAGGCGGAGGTCGTCGTCGGCGTCGACGGTGACCTGCCGGCCGTTGACCTTGAACGTGTGTTGCGGCACGGCTGGCTCCTAGTAGGCGTGGTCGAGGCCGTCGGTGGGCGACGGCGGCGTGGACGGCTGCAGCGGCAACGGCTCGAAGCTCAGCGTGCCGTGGTTGATCGGGAACGACGTCGGCATCTTGCCCACCGCCCGGGCGTAGGCGCAGGCGACCGCGGCGAACGACGGCGCGACCGCGAGCTCACCGGCGCCGCTCGGGCTGGTCGACGTGTTCGGCATGACGACGACCTGCGTCTCGGGCGGGGTGTTCCACTCCCGGGTGTAGAAGTAGTTGTCCCAGCTGCCTTCCAGCGGAATGCCGTCCTTGATGTGCACGCTCGAGGTCAGGCACATCGCGATGCCGTCGTTGAGCCCGCCGATCATCTGCGCTTCCAGGCCGCGCGGGTTGATCGCGAACCCGGGGTCGACCACGACGAGCGCCTTCGTCACCCGCGGACCGGTGACGGCGTCCGGGATCTTGCGGTTGACTGTCTCGGGGCGGCAGTCGATCTCGACCAGCACGGCGATCGCGCCGCGGTACTCGGAGTGCACCGCGATTCCCTGTGCGGTGCCGGCCGGCATCGCCCGGCCCCAGTTCCCGACCTGCGCGGCCTTGTCGAGGACCGCGCGCAGCCGGGTGTCCTTGAGGAACTCCCGGCGGAACACGACCGGGTCCTTGCCGAACTTCTTCGCCAGCTGGTCGACGACGAGCTCCTCGGCGGTGACCACGTTGGGCGAGTAGATGTTGCGCATGCTGCCGGTGTTGAACTTCAGCGGGATCTCGTTGAGCAGCTGGGTGGTCACGCCGAAGTTGTAGGGCGAGGACTGGGTCAGCAGGAAGATCGACTCGGCGAAGCTCAGGTTCCCGGCGATCGGCAGCCGCGACGCGAAGGCCGTCAGCATCTCGCCGAGCCCGTGGCTGAACTCGGTCTGCACGCTGGTGTGCCGCTGTTCGAAGCTGATCACGTTGCCCAGCAGGTAGGTGGCCCGTACCCGCGACACGCACATCGGGTGGATGCGGCCCTGGCGGAAGTCGTCGGTGCGCGACCACATCAGCTTGACCGGCTTGCCCATCTTCTGCGACGCCTCCGCCGCTTCGGCGGCCGCGTCGTGGAACAGGTGCCGGCCGAACGAGCCGCCGCCCTGGGTCACGTGCACCTTCACCGCGTCCTGCGGCAGGCCCAGCTGCTTGGCGATGTCCTCCTGCGCGACGATCGGCACCTTCAGGCACGACCAGATCTCCGCGCGGTCCGGCCGGACGTCGGCGATCGCGGCGCCGGTCTCCAGCGGGCTGTTGCTGGCGGCGGCGAAGGTGAACTCCGCGTCGATGTACTGGTCGAGCAGGCCGGGCACGACCATCGGCAGCTGCGCGGCCTTGAGCTTCTTGAGCACGGTCGCGTCGGACTCACCGTCCACCGTGCCCGGTCCCCAGGTGACCTTCAGCGCGCGGATCGCGTCGATGCACTGGCCGAACGTGCGGCCGCGCACCGCGACGCCGTGCGAGATCGCGGCGACGTCGGTGATCCCGGGCATCGCCTTGACCTCCGCGGCGTTGGCGATCGTCCGCGGTGTGCCGTTGATCGTCGGTGGCCGCGCGACCATGGTCGGCAGCGCGTCCGGGACGTCGACGTCGAGGGTGAACTGCTTGCGGCCGGTGACCGCGGCGTGGGCGTCGACCCGGTTCTGCGGGGTGCCGAGGACCTTGAACTCCGAGCGCGCCTTCAAGGTGGCGACCACGCTGATCGTCGTGGCCGACGCAGCGGCCTTCGACAGGGAGCCGTACCCGGCCTGGCGGCCGCTGGGGTGCCGGACCGTCCCGGCCGACGTCGTCAGCTGCGACACCGGGACGCCCCACTGCGCGGCGGCCGCGGCGAGCAGCCGCTGCCGGGCGATCGAGGCGGCGGTGCGGACCGGGGTGTAGATGCTGCGCATCGAGTTCGACCCGCCGGTGAGCTGGTTCATCAGCAGTTCGGGCCGCGCGTCGGCGAGGGTGACGTCGATCCGGTCCAGCGGCAGGTCGAGCTCCTCGGCGATCATCATCGCGACCGCGGTGGTCATCCCCTGCCCGACCTCGGCCCGCGGGACGGCGAAGGACGCGCGTCCGTCGGTGCCGATCCCGACGGTGACCAGGCCCGAGGTCGGGAGGGCGGCGAGGTTCTGCAGGTCGCCGAGGTCGAAGATGTCCTCCGGCTGCGGCAGGGACGGGATCGACGCCTCGGCCCGCCCCGGCGCGAGTTCGGCGGCGCCCAGCTGCGCGGCGACCGCGAGCGTCGGCGCGGCGAGCACGAAGCCGAGGAAGCGGCGACGGCCCAAGCTGCGTGGTTCGGGTTCGGGTGGCTGCGCGGCGGGGACGTGGTGGGCCATGAGCGGCTGGTTCCTCTCGAACAACGGTGTCGGAGAAGTGCGGGGCTGGGACGCCGCCGGCCGGAGTGTTACACAGATCACGCCGCCGAAAGAATGCCCCGAGTGCCTACGTTTGGCCTAGTGCCGTTGTGCACCGTGCACAGCCCGCGCCCGTCAGGGCACGCGCGGTGGCGGGAGGAACGGGAGCGCGCGGACGATCAGCGCCAGCTCCAGCGGCACTTCCCCGCCGGTGAGCCGCTGCTCGATCAGTCCCTCGATCCGGTGGATCCGGTTCAGCACCGTGTTGCGGTGGCAGTGCAGCGCCTGCCCCGAGCGTGTCGCCGACCCGCCGGTGCCCACCCAGGTCGCGAGGGTCTCCAGCAGGAGACCGCGTTCGTCCCCGCCCAGGTCCAGCAGGCCACCCAGCCGGGTCTGCAGCAGCGAATCGGTCAATTCCGGCGAGCTGAGCAGCAAGGCTTCGGGCAGGCGTTCAGCCAGGCAGACGACGCTCGTCCGCCCCGGCGGCACGGTCCGCATCGCCAGGACCGCTTGGCGGTAGGCGATGTGCACGGTGGCGAGCCCGTCGACGACCAGTGAGACGCCGGCCGCGGTGGCCAGCACGGACCCGACGGCCGTCGTGGCCTTCGCGACGTCGCGGCCGGGCAGCGAAACCAGGCCGACGAGCACGTCGGCGCGCAACTGCCAGGCCGACGCCGAGCCCAGCTTCTCGAGCGCGACACCCAGCGGTTCGACGCAGTCATCGCCCCCGGGACCCGCGGCCGCGACCACGACGTAGGGCCCGGAGATCGGCAGGCGGAGGGTACGGCCGGCCTCGTAGGCGAACCCGGCGTCGGCGGCTCGCCCCTGCAGCAGTCCCTCCCACAACGACGCACGTCGTTGCTCGTCCGCGCGCACCAGACTCCGTTCGGCCGCGTGATAGGCCTGCGCGACCTGGGCCGAGATCGCGTCGACGACCTCCCACACCCGGGTCGCGAGGTCGAGCATCGCCTCGTTGTTCACCTCTCCGGTGGCCCGAGCCTGGTCGGTCAGGGCCTGCCAGACCAGCCGCCCGCCGATCCGGAAGGACCGCAGCACGTCATCGAGCGGCAGCTGCTGCTCGGCGCGGCGGCGTCCGGTCGCGCGAGCCGCGTCGTAGAAGTCGCCGGCGTCGCCGGGGTGCCCGATGAGCTGCAGCACCCGCCGGAGGTTGTCGTGGCACGAGTGCCACAGGTCGTCCCGCGGCACGACGTCGACCAGGCGGTAGCCGGGGTTCTGGTCGCCGATCACGGAGACCAGGAGGTCGGTCAGCTCGTCGAGCCCGCGCAGCACGCTGGCCGCGAGCGACCGCGCCGTGTCGCCGCTGTCCTCCCGCACCTCGGTCATTCTCACCCACCGTCGCCGCCCGCGCAGGGGTTCGGAGCCGGCGGCCGCGCGGATCGGTCCTCGATCACGTGAGCCGGATGATCACCCTACGTCGGATGAAGGCGCTCGGCTGCTCGCCGTGGATCCACAATGGAATACGACTGGCATCACCGCTGGCGCAGCCATCGCGTTCGACCACACGGGGCTGGCGAACTCGGGCTCCGACCGCGACGGTCACCCGCCGGGTCGACGTCGGCGAGCAGAGCCGTCGTCGCCGCGCTCGACAGTCATCAGCCGGGAGCTCGCGCAAGTCCTGGCCGTCGGGGTACCAGCAGTACCTCCCTTCGCCCGCCGACAGGGCCTACCGTGACGAGATGGCCAAGATCGACCTGCGCACCGAGATCAAGGAGTTCCTGCGCTCGCGTCGCGCGCGGATCGCGCCTGAGCGGGCCGGGCTGCCTGCCTATGGGGGCAACCGGCGGGTTGAAGGGCTGCGTCGTGAAGAGGTGGCCCTCCTGGCCGGGGTGTCGGTCGACTACTACGTGCGGATGGAGCGCGGCAGCCTCGCCGGTGCCTCCGACGGGGTGCTCGACGCCCTGGCCTCGGCCCTGCAACTCGACGAGGCCGAGCGCGATCACCTGTTCCACCTCGCCCGGCAGTCCAGGGCGCCGAGCGCTCGCCGGCGGGCCAGCGTGACGGTGCGTCCGGCGCTTCAGCGGGTGCTCGACGCCGTCACCGATGCGCCGGCGTGGATTTGTAATGGGCGTTATGACGTGCTGGCCATGAATCACCTTTCTCGCGCGCTGTATTCACCGATGCTGGCCGACACACGACGGCCGGCGAACACCGCGCGGTTCGTCTATCTGGATCCCGAAGCGGCCAAACAATTCTTCGTCGACTATGACGAAATCACCAGCATTGTGGCCGCGAAGCTCCGCATGGAAGCCGGGCGCGATCCGCACGATGAGGAACTGATCGCCCTGGTCGGTGAGTTGTCGACGCGCAGTGAACTGTTTCGGCGGCGGTGGGCGACTCAGGATGTTCAGCTCCACCGGTCCGGACGCAAGCGTGTGCACCATCCGGTGGTCGGCCGGCTCGACTTGGACGTCGAGACGATGGAGCTGCCCACCGACCCCGGCTTGCACCTGAACGTCTACACCGCACCCGCGGGCACGGCAACCGCCGACGGTCTGGCCCTACTGGCGTCGTGGGTGGCCGGCTAGGTCCCTGTTGCGGTGGTGGCGATGCCGCCGTCGCTCGGGATGATCGTGCCCGTGGCCTGACTTGGCTCAAGATCGCTGATCTTGGGTAGGGTGCTGGCTGTTGAGCTGCGGTTTCGTCGTGTGAACGGCGAAATCTGCGACAAGCCGACCGCGCCGGGGTGGGGATCGAGCGGATATCCGACGCGTGGTGCGAGCTGATGGCCCGGCTCGGCTACCGGCGGTTCGGCGGCCAGGGCAGCGACTGGGGCGCGAGCATCGGTCAACGGCAACCCGATCGGGTCGCCGGCATCCATCTCATGCCGCCGCTCGCACCGCCCGATCCGGCCACGTTGGACGACCTCACCGGTGCCGAGCGGGCGGCGCTCGCGACACTGCGGGAGGCGGACGAATGGGGCTCCGGATACCCGGCGCAGCAGCCGACCCGGCCGCAGACGGCCGGCTACGGGCTGGTCGACTCGCCGGCCGCCCTCTGCGCCTGGATCGTCGAGAAGTTCTGGTCGTGGACCGACTCCGGTGGCGACCTGCATCGGGTCATTACCCGGGATGAGCTGCCCGACAACCTGATGCTCTACTGGCTGCCCGGCACCGGTGCCTCATCCGCCCGGCTGTACTGGGAAAGCCTCCGGCAGGTCAACGAATGGATCTCCGGGTCGGCCGGCGCGCCGGTGACCGTACCCACCGGCTGTTCGGTCTTCCCCAAGGAGCTGCAGCGCCCGTCTCGGCGGTGGGCGGAGCGCCGGTTCCCGAACATCCGGTACTGGAACGACGAGGTCCGGTCATTCTTCCGGCTGGTCCGCTGATGGTCACCCGGACTCGGTAAGCGGCTGGCTAAAGATCAACAAGTGCCCATCGGGTGTCCGTACGTTGAAGTCGCGCATCCCGTAGGGCCGGTCAGCCGGTGGCTCGACGATGTCGGCGCCGCGGGCGCGCAGCTCGTCGTGGCAGGAATCGACGTCGTCGACGATAACTGTCACCCTGGCCGGGCCGACGCTGCTTTCGGCGTACAGGTGGAACTCGGCGGTGTCGCGGATCACGGCCGCGTAGCTAGGTGGGGTCTCCCAGGTGAATATGGTGTCGAATCCGAGCACGTCCGTGAAGTACGACCGCGCTGCCTGCACATCTCGGCACGGCAGCACGGGAATCGCCACCCGCATGACCATCCCGTCACCTTACCCGACTTTGGCTCAAGATCGCTGATCTTGGGTAGGCTAGGTCCCTGTTGCGGTGGTGGCGATGCCGCCGTCGCTCGGGATGATCGTGCCCGTGAGGTAGGACCCCGCCCGGCTGGCCAGGAACACGGCGATGCCTGCCATGTCGTCGTCGCGGCCGAGCCGGCGCAGCGGGGCCTTCGCCGCGATCGTGTCGCCGATTGCGTCGAGCGTGGACGCCATCATGTGCGACCGGAACGGGCCTGGGGCCACCGCGTTCACCGTGACGTGCTGCGGGCCCAGTTCCCTGGCCAGCACCCTGGTGAGCTGGTGGAGTCCCGCTTTGCTGCTGGCGTACGAATAGTTCGGCGACTCGGCGACGTGGATGCCGGCGATACTCCCGATGTTGATGACCCGCGCGGGATCGTCGGCGGTGCCCGCCTTGCGAAGTGCGGGCAGCAGCGCCTGCACCAGCCAGAACGGCGACTTGAGGTTGAGGTCGAGCACCGTGTCCCAGGCCTCGGCCGGGAACGTCTCCAGCGGCTCGCGCCACATCGCTCCCGCGTTGTTGACGAGGATGTCCAGGCGTCCCGAGTCGGCCTGGACGAGATCAGCGAGGCGCTGACACTCGTCGTAGCTGGACAGGTCGGCGGGAATTGCCCGGACGTCGCCGAGTTCGGACAGCAGGTGCTGCGCCTCCGCGCACGTTTCCGCGTTGCGTGAGCTGATCACGACGCGCGCGCCCGCCTGAAGAAGACCGCGCGCTATCATCATCCCGATGCCCTTGGTGCCACCAGTGACAAGTGCGTATTTCCCGCTCAGATCGAAAAGCTCTTCGTGAGTGGTGGACTTGTTGTCCGCCATTGGTATTTGTCCTCTCTCTTTCCCAGTGCCGCTGAATTACAGACTGACAGGCGTGCTGGACGTCCGGGAGATCCTGGTGATACAGGTACCGGGAGGGCCACCTTGACCGGGCCGAGGGGACCCGGGCCGGGACCGCCGGGAATCATCTACCCATGCCGACCTCATCACCCCGGGCGCGAGTCCAGCGGACCGAACGCTGGTTCCTCCGGCGCGGGACCCCGACGATGATCGCCGGGTACGGCTTCACCGAGCACGTCCTCCCCCGGATGCTGCCCGTGCTCGTCTTCGTCACGCTGGCCAGCCTCGCCTGGCTCGTCCCGCTGAAGACGGCCGGCTCGGGCCGGTGGGTGCTGCTCGGCGTCGTCGTGGCGGTGACCCTCGCGGCATGGGTGACGATCTCCCTGTTCGTCCGGCGCCTCCCCCGCTTCTCCCGCGCCACGACCGTCGTCATCCTGGTCACCTACGCCGCGATGCCGGTCGCCGTCCCGCTGCTGCAGTTCGCCTTCGACGGCGCCATCACCCTCCCCGGCGCCCGCGCGCTGGGCGTTCTGGCCTTCCTCCTGTTCTTCGCCGTCGTCTTCGCGGCCACCTGGGTCGCCACCGTCTACGGCTTCGGCACCCTCGTGCGCCAGGGCATCAAGCAGGCGGTCACGGACCTCCGCAACAGCGTGCAGGTCCTCGGCCGGGCCTTGCCGGTCCTGCTCTTCGTCACCCTGTTCCTCTTCTTCACCGGCGAGCTGTGGCAGCTGATGAACCAGCTCGCGTGGTGGCGCCTCGCCCTGGTCGTCGCCCTCTTCGGCGCGGTCACCGTCCTCGCCGCGGCCGCCCGCCTCCGCGAAGAGATCGGCCGGGTCGAACAGGACTTCAGCCCGGCCATGCTGACCGCCGCCTGCGCCGGGACCCCGCTCGCCGCCGTCACCATCGACGGGCCCGTCCGCGCGGTCAGCCTCAACGGACGTCAGAAGCGCAACCTGCTGTTGATGCTCGCCACCCGCCAGCTCGTCCAGGCCGCGGTGATCGGTCTCGCCCTGTTCGCCTTCTTCGTCCTGCTTGGCGTGATCATCGTGACCCCGCCGCGGCCGAACAGTGGATCGGCACGACACCGGCGATCTCGCCGCTGCTGCCCGGTGTCCCGGTCGCCCTGCTCCGCAACGCCACCCTGCTCGCCGGGTTCGGCAGCATGTACTTCGCGGTCACGTCGATGAGCGACAGCGAGCACCGCAAGCAGTTCTTCGCCCCGATCATCGACGAGATCGAGCGCACCCTGGCCGTCCGGGCCGTCTACCTCACCCTCCAGGCGAACACCGCGAGCTCCTGACGCTACCCGGCGGTGATGCTCTCCGTGCCCAGCACGTTCAACAGCGCCAGCGCTTCGGCGTCGCGGGAGCCCGCCGCCGCGGTGTAGAGCACCAGGTGCTGGTCACGGTCGGTGAGCGCGAGCGAGTCGCAGTCGACGGTGACGTCCCCGACGACCGGGTGGTGGAAGGTCTTCGTGAGCATCGGCGCGGCCTGCACGTCGTGGCGCTCCCACAGGCGGGCGAACTCGGGGCTGCCGTCGCGGAGCTCCTCGACCAGGCCGGTCACCGCTGGGTCCGCCGGGTAGCGCGCGAGCGTGGCCCGCAGCGCCATGACGACGTGGTGGCGGAACTCGGCGGCGTCGGAAACGCCGTAGAGCGTGGTCGCCGGGCGCAGGAACGCGCGGCGGGCGAGGTTGCGCTCCGCCACGGGCAGCTTGCCGAAGTCCTCCATGAGCGCGGCCGCGAGGTCGTTCCACGCGAGCACCTCGAACGTCGCCGACGTCACGAACCCGGCGGTCTGCGGAAGCCGCTCGAGGAGCGTGAGGATGCTCGGCCGGACGTCGCGGCGGTGCAGCCCGGTGCGGTTGGGTGAGGTGCCCGCGAGGACGTGCAGGTGGTCCGATTCGGCGTCGGTGAGCAGCAGGGCGGCCGCGATCCCGGCGAGGACCTCGCCCGACGGCCGCGGCGCGCGGCCCTGTTCGAGGCGGACGTAGTACTCGGTGGAGATGTGCGCGAGGACGGCGACCTCCTCGCGGCGCAGCCCGGGCGTCCGGCGGCGCGGGCCCGACGGCAGCCCCGCGTCCTCCGGCCGGAGCCGCTCCCGACGGCTGCGGAGGAACGTGCCGAGCTCACGCTTGTCCATACTCCGAGTATGCGCGCCGCGCGGGGGCGCAGCCTGGTACACCCTGTGCCTGTCTCGGGCCGGCGACCGCTCCGAAACTGGAGCCATGACCACGAACACCACTGCTCTCGGCCTGCTCACGGGCAAGGTCGTCTTCATCACCGGCGCTTCCCGCGGGATCGGCGCGGCCGCGGCCCGGCTCTTCGCCCGCGAGGGCGCCGCCGTCGTGCTCGCCTCCCGCGGCGCCGACGCCCTCGACGGGATCGTCACCGAGATCCGCGGCGACGGCGGCACCGCCGACGCCGTCACCATGGACCTCGCCGACCGGGCGAGCGTGCGCGCGGCGGTCGCCCGCGTCGAGGAGCTCCACGGCCGGCTCGACGGCGCGTTCAACAACGGCGCGGCCATCCAGCGCCGGCCCGGTCCGCTCGACACGACCGACGACGAGGACGTGGACGAGCAGTTCGCGGTGAACTTCCGCGCGCACTGGACCGCGATGAACGCCGAGGCCGAGCTCATGCGCCGCACCGGCGGCGGCGCGATCGTCAACACCTCGAGTATCGGCAGCCGCCGCGCGAACCCCGCGTTGCCTGCCTACGGCGCGATGAAGCGGGCGCTCAACAGCCTCACCGAAACCGCGGCGGTGTCCTGGGCGCCGGAGGGGATCCGCGTCAACGGCATCACCCCGGGCGGCACGGCCACGGAGATGATCGACGCCTGGGAGGCCGCGACGCCCGGCGTCGTGGCGCGGATCAGCTCGTCGACCCCGCTCGGCCGGATGGCCGACCCGCACGAGATCGCCGAGGCGGCGGCGTGGCTGTTGTCGGACCGCGCGTCGTTCGTGACGGGCGCGATTCTGCCGGTTGATGGAGGCGCTGGGGCCTGAGGCGGAGGGTGCAGTGCGGCCTTCGGCGCGGGCCGGCTTGGGATCAGGCGCGTTTTTGCGGACCGGCCGCCACGGCTGGGACTCGAACGGGCCCGGCTCGATCGCGCGCCTGATCTCAGCGGTCAAATACCCATCACCTGTCCACAGTGGACGGGAAGCGGCAGATCATGATCGTCGCTCTCCGGTATCTGGGCACCTTCGTGAAGGTCCTAGCCCGCCGTGCCGGGTTTGCTGTTCAGGGACTCCTGATAGATCTCCGCGTAAGTGCGGGAATCCCTGATCAGGTCGTCACAAAAGGCAGCGACGTCGTTGCCGGTGAGTTCCAGGACTCCCTTGCCCGCCGCGACACCCTCCTCGAAGAAATCGACGATCCCGGAAAGCAGCTGCCCCTCGGACAGGTCGACCGGTCCGACCTTGAAGAAGTACTTCTGCATCTCCTTGTAGACGATCTGGTAATCCGACGGGAGCGCCTTCACCCGCGCCAGGCGCGCCCGCCATTGCTTCTTGCCCTCGATGATGTCCTGGATTCCCACGTCAGCCTCCCAGCCGGCCCAGTTTCCGCGCCACGTTCCTGTTCACCTGCTCGCGCCACCGGTCGCGGTAGCTCCGGGCCTCTTTTCCGCCGGCCAGTGCCACGCAGAAACCCTTGACGTCATCACCCAGCACGTCCTGGATGCGCTGCCCGTCCGCCGCGGTCTCTTCGAGCAGTCCCAGTGCGCCGTCGAGGATCGGCATCAGGTTGCGGCCCGTGAAGCTCCCGTACGGGAACAGATGAACCGTGATCTCCCCCCCACGCCGCCCGGAATTCGGCGGGCAGGGCTTCGGCCCTGGCCTCGAACTCCTTCCATTCCCGGGTCAGGTCACTGCCGGTCATGGTCTCCCACAGGTTCATCTGCCGCCCTCCTTGAGCTTGTCGATCCGCGAGGAGAGGTACTCCCACTTCGCCCAGAACCTCCCGAGCTCTTCGCGTCCCGCGTCGTTGAGCGCGTAGAACTTCCGCGGCGGGCCCAGTTCGGACGGTCGCTTCGTCACCTGGACGAATCCACCCTTCTCCAGTCGCAGCAAGATGGTGTAGACCGTCCCCTCGACGACGTCGGCGAAGCCGAGGTCGTTCAGCCGGCGCGTGATGGCGTACCCGTAGGTCTCCTCGTTGCCGATGATTTCCAGCACGCAGCCCTCGAGCGTGCCCTTCAGCATCTCCCTCAGGTCGTCCACCACAAGCTCCTCGGGTCTTGCCAGTACTACGTAGTACCGAGTACTACTAGATAGTATCACCGAGTAGTGGCCCCCTCAACCAGACCTCAGGAGCATCGATGACTGCACCGGCGATCCGGGTGCGCGGACTGCGGAAGTCCTACAAGACGCTCGAAGTCCTGCGCGGAGTGGACTTCGACGTGGCGCGGGGCAGCATCTTCGCCCTGCTCGGCTCCAACGGGGCCGGCAAGACCACCGTCGTGAAGATCCTCTCCACCCTGCTCAAGGCGGACGCGGGAACAGCCGGCGTCACCGGCTTCGACGTCGTCACCCACGCGGCGGACGTGCGCGCGGCGATCAGTCTCACCGGGCAATTCGCCGCCGTCGACGAGATCCTCACCGGGCGGGAGAACCTCGTGCTCATCGCGAAGCTGCGGCACCGGAAGCGTCCGGGCGAGATCGCCGACGACCTGCTCGCGCGCTTCTCGCTGACCGACGCCGCCTCGCGGAAGGTCTCGACGTACTCCGGTGGCATGCGCCGCCGCCTGGACATCGCCATGAGCCTGCTCGGCGAGCCCGCGGTGATCTTCCTCGACGAGCCGACCACCGGGCTCGACCCCGAAGCCCGCCTCGAGGTGTGGGACGCGGTGAAGGGCCTCGCCGCGCGCGGGACGACCGTGCTGCTCACCACCCAGCACCTGGACGAGGCCGAGCAACTCGCCGACCGGATCGCGATCCTGCACGAGGGCCGGATCATCGTGAACGGCACGCTCGCCGAGCTCAAGCAGCTGCTCCCACCCGCCGAGGTCGAATACGTCGAGAAGCAGCCGACCCTCGAGGACGTCTTCTTCGCCGTCGTCGGCTCTCGCCAGGAAAAGTGAGGAGACCACGATGAGCACGCACGTCCTCGGCGACACCACCGTCCTGCTCGGGCGGTCCCTGCGCCACATCACCCGCAGCCTGGACACCATCATCACCACCGCGGTCATGCCGATCGCGATGATGCTGATGTTCGTCTACGTGTTCGGCGGCGCCATCACCACCGGGTCAGGCTCGTACGTGAGCTACCTGCTGCCCGGCATCCTGCTGATCACGATCGCCTCGGGCATCGCCTACACCGCGCTGCGGCTCTTCACCGACCTGAAGAGCGGGATCTTCGAGCGGTTCCACTCCATGCCGATCGCCCGGTCGGCCGTGCTGTGGGCGCACGTGCTGACCTGGCCGGCCGCCAACCTGATCTCGCTCGTGATCGTGGTGGGTGTCGCCCTGCTCATGGGCTTCCGCTCGGACGCCGGCCCGGCGGCCTGGCTCGCGGTCACCGGCATCCTGCTGCTGTTCACCCTCGCGCTGACGTGGATCGCGGTGCTCGCCGGCCTCACCGCGAAGACGGCCGAAGGCGGGAGCGCGTTCTCCTACCCGCTCATCTTCCTGCCGTTCCTCAGCTCGGCGTTCGTGCCCACCACGACGATGCCCGGCCCGGTCCGCGCCTTCGCCGAGCACCAGCCGGTGACCTCCATCGTCAACACCGTCCGGGACCTGTTCACCGGGCACCCGATCGGCAGCGACATCTGGACCGCCCTCGCCTGGTGCGCGGGAATCCTCGTTGTCGCGTACGTCTTCGCCACCGCCGCCTACCGCCGGCGGATTTCCTAACCTCGCCTGCCGAGCAACGTCGGCACCCCCGTGGACGTCTTCACGTCGTGGGAGACGGAGATGCGCCCGTGCCGCACCGGCGGCGTCGTCGTGTTGTGGTCGTTTTGCTCGTGGCGCTCGTGGCGATGGGCGCTCTTGTCGGCATCGCGTTCCTCCCCGTGGTGGCGAACCACTTCGGCTATGCGCTGCCGGGCGAGGACGGGCTGCCCTACCGCGTGCACCACGACGGGCGTGACTACCGCAGCCACCTCACCTGTGCGGGCGCGGACTGGTGCGAGGCGGAGAAGACCGCCGCCGATCGGGCGAGGCCGTTCTGTTCGTCGCGAGCCGAACTGCGGGTGGGTCCGGACGAGTCGCTGGCCGAAGTCGACGAGGTCGGCACGTTGTTCGGGCCCTCGCACGGGGTTTACGTCATCCGGAACAACGTCACCGGCCAGGCGCCCATGGCGATCCTGGTCGAAGCGTCCGCCGGTTGTTATGTGTCGTACTCGTTGATGGGCGGGCCTTGACCGGCCACCGGATGCCGGACGCGCACCCGGTGGCCGGCGGGAGTGCTCAGATACCCATGCTGGTGCCGAGGCTGTCCAACGCCTTCTGCACCAAGGCCTGGGCGTTGGCGTTCAGGGCGGAGTTCGCGCCGTTCACGACCCAGGACGAGCCCGAGAAGATCACCACCGTCACGCCGTTGTCGACGCCGCCGGTGGTGCCGCTGCTGGGAATGCCGAGCGACGAGGCCGCCTTCACCGACGCCTCCCCCAGTTCGCGGGAGTCGTTGTCCGAAGTGGTCTGGTCGTTGCCGGTCTGGGTGTCGCCGAAGATCGCGCCGATCACCTTGCTCTTGTAGAACATCAGCGCGAACTGGCGGCCCTTGATCCCGTGCTCCTTGTAGAAGAAGTGCGGGCACGGGCTCTTGCGGTCGTAGCAGTCGTCGCCCAGCACGTAGAACGGGACGTGGTGCGCGGCCAGCTGCTTGCCGTTGCTGTCCTGGAAAGTCGTCTCGTCCTGGTGGTCGGGGTCGGAGTCGGGGTCACTGCCGTCGTCGTCGACGGCCAGGCCCGAGCTGTACGCGTACACACCCGACGACACCTGGAACACGTTGACGTTCTGGGACCGCGTCATGGTGTTGATGTGGGGCTTGGAGTTGACCTTGTTCGCGGTGGTGCTGTTCTTCTTGACGCCGGCCAGCACCTCGGCCGCCGTGTACGTCTTGTCTGCCGTGGCCGGGGAAGCCGTGGTCGTGGCCGCGTCGGCGGCCTTCACACCGAGCGGCGGCGCGATGAGCGTCAGAGCCGCGGCGGCTACCACGGCGAAGCGCTTGCGGGATGACATGGGCGGGGGCCCTCCGTCGTTAGTTAGGAAAGTTACCTAACAGAGGGAACCACTTGTGACACCGGTCACGTGAAAATTTTACCAACATTTTGGAGAAATGTTCCGCTCGCCGGGGCATGCCCGGGCAAAAACCCCTTGCCCGACCGGAAAAGGTGGATGCTCAGCCCAGCGACGCACTCGCCGCGCGCAGCTCGTCGAGCGCCCGGAGGAGGTGGACGGCGAACCCGTCTTCGGAGACCCGGTCGCCGTCGGCCCACTCGACGTACCCCCGCTTGAAGGCGAGGACGCCGAGCTCGCCGGCCAGCGCGGCGGTTGCGTCGGGCACCCCCCGGGCGACGAGGGCGGCGGTCATGGCGGCCGCCAGGCTGACGCTCTTCAGGGCGTCACGCTCCTGGAGCTCGGCGCTGGCGGCGACGGCCGCCTTCAGCCGCGGGGCGATCTCGCGGTTCATCGGGCCCATCGCGGTCGACGCGCGGACGAGGCCGGCGGCGACCGCGTCCAGCGGGCTCGCGTCGCCGGGCGCTTCGGCGATGCCCTCGCTCAGCAGCCGGCTCAGCGTCTCCTGGCCGGCGACCAGCAGCTCACGCTTGTCGGGGAAGTGCCGGAAGAACGTGCTCTTGGTGAGCCCGGCGCGCTCGGCGATCTGCGCGACCGTAGTGGCGTCGTAGCCCTGCTCGGCGAACAGGTCGACGGCCGCCATGACGAGGCGTTCGCGCGCTCCCGGTTCCCATCGGCCCATGCGTCCATCTTAAGCGATAAGACTCTTGTCCCATCACTCTGGTACCGTGACGAGACAAGAGTCCCATCACTCGCGGGAGCGTTCCATGCACGTGTTCATCACCGGCGGCACCGGCCTGATCGGCTCCGCCGTCGTCGCCGAACTCCTCGGCAACGGCCACACCGTCCTCGCCCTCGCACGCTCCGACGCCTCGGCACAGGCCGCCGAAGCGGCCGGCGCCGAGCCCATCCGGGGCGGCCTCGCCGACCTCGACGTCCTGCGCGCCGGCGCCGGCCAGGCCGACGGGGTGATCCACCTGGCCTTCGCCAACGACTTCAGCAGCCCCGAGGCGCTGGCGAACGCCGTCGCCGAGGAAAGCGCCGCCCTCGCCACCCTCGGCGAGGCCCTCGCCGGCAGTGACCGCCCCTTCGTCACCTGCTCGGGGACGCCCGCCGCCCCGGGCCGCGCCGCCACCGAAGCCGACCCGATTCCCACCGACGGACCGGTCGGGGGCCGCGGCCGTGCAGTGCAGGGAGTGCTCGACCTGGCTTCGCGCGGGGTCCGGAGCTCGGCCGTGCGCCTCCCCCGGACGGTCCACAACAACGGCGCCGGCGGGTTCGCCGGCGTGCTGACCGGGATCGCGCGGCAGAGCGGGGTGTCCGGCTACCCGGGCGACGGAACGCAGCGCTGGCCGGCCGTGCACGCGCTCGACGCCGCGGTCCTGTTCCGGCTCGCGCTGGAGGGGGCGGAAGCCGGCACGTCCTGGCACGCCGTGGACGACGAGGGCGACCAGGTGCGTGACATCGCCGCCGTCATCGGCCGACGGCTGGGGGTGCCCGTCGAGTCCGTGCCCGCGGAGAGCTTCGGCGCCCTCGGCGTGATCTTCGCGGCCGACCAGCCCGCGTCGAGCGCCCACACGCGGCAGGCGCTCGGCTGGGAGCCGAAGCACCCGAACCTGCTGGCGGATCTGGAGAACATCCGGCCCTGAAAGTGGCCCGTCCCCGTTGCGCGAAAAGAAATTTCGTGTCCTCTGTGGAGGGCCGCTAGCTTCAAATCATGGAATGGAGCTATCGGACGGCCGAAGAACTCGTTGCCGCGATGCGTGCCGGTGAAGTGTCCTCGGCGGAGCTGACCGACGAGGCGATCACCCGCATCGAGCGGGACGACGAGGTGACCAACACGATCTGCGTGCCGGACTTCGACCGCGCGCGGGCCGCCGCACAGCAGGCGGACCAGGCCCGCGCCCGCGGTGAGGACCGGCCGCTGCTCGGCGTTCCGATGACGGTCAAGGAGTCCTACGACATGGCCGGGCTGCCCACGACCTGGGGCATGCCCCAGCATCGGGACTACCTGCCGGCCGAGGACGCGGTGCAGGTGTCGCGAATCAAGGCCGCGGGCGCGGTGGTGCTGGGCAAGACCAACGTTCCGTTGGGGCTGCAGGACATCCAGAGCTTCAACGAGATCTACGGCACCACCGCCAACCCGTGGGACCACGACCGCACGGCGGGCGGCTCCTCCGGCGGGTCGGCGGCGGCCCTGGCGTCCGGGTTCGGCGCACTGTCGATCGGCTCCGACCTCGCCGGGTCGCTGCGCACCCCCGCGCACTTCTGCGGCGTCTACGCGCACAAGCCGACGCTCGGGCTGGCGGCGCCGCGCGGCATGGTCGCGCCGCCGGCACCGGCGTTGCCGGTCGACCTCGACCTCGCCGTTGTCGGTCCGATGGCACGGTCGGCCCGCGACCTGACGCTCCTGCTCGACGTCATGGCCGGACCGGACCCGCTGACGCTGGGCGTGGCGCACCGGCTGGCGCTGCCGCCGGCCCGCCACGAGCGGCTGTCCGGCTTCCGGGTCCTCGTCATCGACGACCATCCGCTCATCCCGACCGGGTCCGCCGTGCGGGCGGGCGTCAACCGGGTGGCCGAGGCGCTCGCCGGCGGCGGCGCCCGCGTCGAACGGCACAGTCCGCTGCTGCCCGATCTGACCGAGGCAGCGACGCTCTACATGCAGCTGCTGATTTCGGGCGCCACCGCGCGGTTTCCCATCGCATCGCTCGAGCGGTTGCGGGCCCGCGCGACCGGGCTCGACGCCGTGCGGCTGCGCGCCATGGAGTTCAGCCACGCCGACTGGCTCGAGGCCAACCACCGCCGCGAAGTCCACCGCCACGGCTGGCGGCAGCTGTTCGCCGAGTTCGACGTCGTGGTGTGCCCGATCACGCCGACCCCCGCGTTCCCGCACGACCACCACCCGAACCCGATGGAACGGCGGATCGACGTCGACGGCGTCGAGTACCCGTACTTCGACCAGCTCGTCTGGGCCGGGCTGGCGACCATGCCCGGCCTGCCCGCCACCGCCGTGCCCGCGGGCCGCTCCCCCGAGGGCCTGCCGGTCGGGGTCCAGCTCATCGGCCCTATGTCCGAGGACCGGACGCCGTTGCGGCTGGCCGAGCTGCTCGAGCGGGAGATCGGCGGCTTCCGGCCGCCTGCGGCTCGCGACCGTCAGGACGCGAACCCCGTGAGATAGTCGGCCAGCAGCCGGGGTTTCCGGCCCGTGAGGTGTTCGAAGCGGCCGGGCTCGACGGCCATCGTCGGGCCCGCCGCGGCCACCAGCGCGCCGACCGCCGGGATGTGGGCCGCCATCTCGCGGGTGATCAGCGGGTGGTCGGCACCCTCCAGCTCGCGTCGCCACGTCGGCGCGTCCACCGGCTCGAAGCGCACCGGCCGCCCCAGGACCGAGGTCAGGGCCGAGGCGATCTCCGGGTGGCTCACCGTTTCCGTGCCGCCGACCGGCACCACCGGGCCGTCGAACACAACGGGCCGCAGCAACGCGGTCAGGGCCAGCTCGGCCGCGTCCGCGCCGCTGATCCACGTCACCGGACCGGGGCCGAACGAGTTGCGGATGACGCCGTCGGCGGCGACCGTGCCGCCGTGCAGCAGGCCGAGATTCTCGTGGAACAGCGCCATCACCTTCAGCACCAGCAGGTCGATCCCGGCCCACTGCAGGACCTGCTCGGCGAGCCACTGGCTGCGGCCGACCGGGCTCGGGCTGCCCGGCTGCGCGGGCGCCATCGACATCATCACCGTCCGAAGTGGACCGGAGCGGCTCCGGGCCGCCTGTGCCCAGCTCGCCGCGGCCGTGATCACGCTCGCTTCGAGCGGGTAGGTGAAGTAGGCCTGGGTGACACCGTCGAGCGCGGGCACGAGGGTCCGGAAGTCGAGCAGGTCGCCGACGACCACCTCCACGCCCGCGGCCGCGAACTGCCGCGTCGTCTCGGATTCGCGTCGGACCAGGATGCGGACGGGGACGTCGTGCGCAAGCAGGCCGCGGACGAGGTGTGCGCCGGTGCCGCCGTGCCGGCCGCCGGCGCCGGTCACCAGGATCGGGCCGGTCACTTCGCCGCCACGAAGTGGGGCCCGCTGGTCTCGAAGTCCGCGCGGCGGTCCCGGACGAACTCTTCGACCGACAGCGGCACCCGGCCGCCGATCTTCTCGACGACGGTGTTGGTGCCGGCGAAGATCCCGTTCCGGTAGTCGACGGCGACGTTGCTCAGGTGCTGCACCAGGTGCGCGGGCAGCCCGCGCGCGCTCATGGCCGACGCGAACTCCTCGACGCTGATCGGCTCGTAGTGCACCGGGATGCCGAGCGTCTCAGCCATGGCGGCCGCGATGGCGTGGTGGTCGAGCTCGACCGGGCCGTGCAGGGTGTAAGCCGCGCGGTCGTGCGGTTCCGGCTCGCGCAGGACGGCCGCGATGACGTGGGCCTGGTCGCTCGCCGCGATGGGGGCGTGCCGGCCGTCGCCGAACGGGAGGCGCAGGTAACCCTCGCCGTCGCGGCGTTCCCACCACGTCGTGAGCCACTCGGCGAAGAACGTCGGCCGCAGGTGCGTGGTGAGCAGGCCGGTGCGGTCCAGGACCCGTTCGGCGAGCCAGTGCTGGCGGGCGGCGTTGCTGCCGGCGTCGCGGCGTGCGGAGATCTGCGACATCGTCACCACCGACCGGACGCCGGTCTCGGTCGCTGCCTGCGCGAAAGTCACGGTCGCGTCGAGCAGGCCGGGCCGGATCGGGTAGCAGAAGTACGCGCCGCTCACTCCGGTCAGCGCGGTGGTGACGGCGTCGAGGTCGAGGAGGTCGCCCACCACCACCTCGGCCCCGGCTGCGGCCAGGGCGCGGGAGCGTTCGTCCTCGCGGTGGACCAGCGCGCGCACGCGGTGCCCCTGGGCCAGCAGCTGCTCGACCGTGCCGCGGCCGGTCTTGCCCGCCGCCGCGGTGACCAGGAAGAGCCGGGTCATTTCGCCACTCCCGCCGGGTCGCCGACGAGAGTGCCCTTCATCAACCACGTCGGTCCTTCGGCGTAGGCGCCGGCCTCGGCGAAGAACGTGGCGAAGGAGGGACCTTCGGCGTGGGCGGCGAACGCCTCGGCGTCGGCGTAGACCTCGTTGAGGTAGTAGACGTCGGGGTTCTCCGCGTCCGCGATGACCTCGAACCGGAGTGAGCCCGGCTCGTGCGCGAGCGAGTCGCGCGCGACGGTCCGGGCCGCCCGGACGAAGTCGTCGTGGTGCTCCGGCGGGACGGTGAACGACACCAGGAACTGGTACATCGCAGTGGCCTCCACAGGGGGTAGTTCATTCACTGAACCGACCGTAGCACAGCCAGTTCACTGAACGAACTACCGAGGTAGACTGGCCGCATGGCCCTCCCCAGCACCTACGCCGAGCGCAACTGCTCGATCGCCCGCTCCCTGGAGGTGATCGGCGAGCGGTGGACGCTGCTGATCATCCGCGACGCCTTCTTCGGCGTCCGCCGGTTCGGCGACTTCGCGACCCAGCTCGGCATCCCCCGCGCCGTGCTGACCAGCCGTCTGAAGTCCCTGGTGCAGGAGGGCGTGTTCGTGCGCGAAGACGACGGCGCCGGCGTGGTCGAGTACCGGCTGAGCGACCGCGGCGTCGCGCTCTGGCCGGTGGTGCGCGCGCTGATGCACTGGGGCGACGAGGCGTATTCGCCGTCCGGCGCGAAGCGCGTCCTGCGCCACGAAGCCGACGGCGGGCTGATCGACGGGCAGAGCCGGTGCGGCGCCTGCGGCGCGGACGTCCCGGTGGCGGAGACGGTGATCGAGCCGGGCCCGGGGTACGACCCGGCGGCCGGGGTCCCGGACCCCGTGTCCACCGCGATGAACCGGCCGCGACGGCTGCTCGAACCGATCACCATCGCCGGGCGGTGACCGGGGCCGGGGCGGGGTGGCCGCCCCGGCCCGGAGCGCTCACCGCACCAGGGCGTCGTGCCCCAGGAGGTCGCCGAACACCGAGACCGCGCGGTCCACCGCGTCGTCGTCGACGCCCGCGTGGGTCACCGCGCGGATCTTGTCCGTGCCCAGCTCCTCCACCCGGATCCCCCGCCGCCGGGCCGCCTCGATCAGCGTCCGGGTCGTGTAGCGGTCGTCGCGGACCTTGAAGAACACCATGTTCGTCAGCGGCGGCCCCGGGTCGAGGCGGACGCCAGGGATGCGCGACAGGCCGCGGGCCAGGCGCGCCGCGCGGGCGTGGTCGTCGGCCAGGCGCTCGGTCATGTCCGTCAGCGCGACGATGCCGCAGGCCGCGATCATCCCGGCCTGGCGCATGCCGCCTCCGAGCATCTTGCGCATCCGCCGCGCCGCCGCGATCGTCACGCGGTCGCCGACCAGCACCGACCCGATCGGCGCGCACAGGCCCTTGGACAGGCAGATCTGCACGGTGTCCGCGTGCTTGGCCACCTCCGCCGCGCTGACGCCGAGCGCCACGGCGGCGTTGAACAGCCGGGCGCCGTCGAGGTGCAGGGCGACGCCGTGCGAGCGGATCAGCCGGGACACCTCGCTGAGGTAGTCCAGCTGCAGGGGCAGGCCGCCACACCGGTTCTGCGGCGTCTCCAGGCTGAGCACGGCCGGCGGCGCGATCTGCGGGTCGCTGCGGTCGACCGCGCACGCCTCCGCGATCGCGGCCGGGTCGATCGTGCCGTCGGGCAGGTTCGGCAGCGGGTCGTAGACGATGCCGCCGCACAGGGACGCGCCGCCGGCTTCGTAGACGTACACGTCGGACTCGTGCCCGACGATCGCCTTGCCGCCGCGCGGGCAGTGCGCGAGCAGCGCGGTCAGGTTCGCCATGGTGCCGCTCGGCATCAGGCAGCCGGCCTGCTTGCCGAGCAGCTCGGCGGCGAGCTGTTCGAGGCGGTCCACGGTGGGGTCCTCGCCGTAGACGTCGTCGCCGAGCGGGGCGCGCGCGGCGGCCTCCAGCATCGTCGGCGTGGGCAGGGTGAAGGTGTCACTGCGGAGTTCGACGTAGGTGTCCTGGGTGGACGCGCTCTCCGGGCGGAGGGTCGCGAGGTCGTCGGCGAACGTGGTCACAGGAGGCTCCTCGAGGTCAGCGGGTGGCCATGCGTTCGCGGAGGCTCCGCGGGCGCATGTCGGTCCAGACGGTGTCGATGTGCGCGAGGCACTCCTCGCGGCTGCCGGTGACGCCGGCGCTCAGCCAGCCCGGCGGCAGGTCCCGGCCGGCGGGCCAGATCGAGTACTGGTCTTCGTCGTTGCGGACGACGGTGAAGGTCATGGGAGGCTCCGGGGGTCGGCGAGGGATCGGACGGCGTCGTCGAGGCCGACTTCGGCCTGGCTCCAGCGCCAGCGGCGTTCCTCGGCCGCGGCGCGGATCCGGGCGAACCCCGTCTCGGCTTCGGTGACGGCGGCGAGCACGGACGCCCGCGCCGGGCCGCCGCCGTGGGCCGCGTGCTGGGCGACCTCGGCGGGGTCGAGCGCGGCGAGGACGTGCGCGGGCTGCCCGGCCAGCCGGACGCGGGCGACGTCGTGCAGCGGGACGCCCTCGGCCAGCGCTTCCTTCGCGATGGCCCCGACCTCGTGGTGGGCCTGCCGGAACGGGACGCCGGCGTCGACGAGCCGTTCGGCCAGGTGGGTGGCCGCGGTCTGGCCGTCGACCGCGCGCTCGTACATCCGCTCCGGCACCGGCTCGGCGCCCTCGACCACCAGCCGCAGCAGGACAACGGCGTCGGTCGCCGCCTCGAGCGCCGACCACGCCGGGGCGACGGCTTCGGTGCCGACGGCGATGGCGTTGGTGAAGCGGGCGGTGGCCATGGCGCTCGCCGACGCGGTGAACGCGCCGAGCGGGGCCAGCGCCCGGCCCTGGACGTGTTCGAGCAGGAACGGGTTGCGCTTCTGCGGCATCATCGAGCTGGACCCGACGACGTCGTCGGCGAGCCGCAGCAGCCCGGCCTCGGCGCTGGTCCACGCCTGCAGGTCGTGCGAGACGCGGCAGAGCAGCACCCCGAGGACCGTGGCCGCGGAAAGCTGGCGCAGCACCAGGTCCCGCGACGCGACGGCGTGCAGCGAGTTCGGGATCGCCGTGGCGAAGCCGAGCAGCGCGGTGGTGCGCTGCGGGTCGACCGGCAGCGACGTGCCGCCGACCGCGCCCGCGCCGAGCGGGTTCTGGTCGATCTCGGCGCCGGCCTGCCAGACACCTTCGACGTCGCGCACGAGCGCGCCCGCGACGCCCGCGAGGTAGTGGCCGTAGGTGATCGGGACGGCGGGCTGGTGGTGGGTGTAGGCGGGCATGGTGACCCCGGCCCAGCGCCGGGCCCGCTCCAGCAGGGCGCGGCCGAGCGCGTCGGACTCGGCGAGCAGGCGCTCGTGCGGCTCACGCAGCCGCAGCCGCACGACGGTGGCGTTGAGGTCGTTGCGGGAACGTCCACTGTGGAGGATCCCGCCGACCTCGGCGCCGAGGGTGCCGATGAGGTGGGACTCGTAGGCGAGGTAACGGCCGCGGGGCGCGGGGACGTCGTGCAGCGGCGCGAAGCCTTGCCGCCGAAGGCTTTCGATGCCGCGCAGCAGTTCACCGGCCCGTGCCCGGTCGACGATGCCGCGTTCGGCGAGCATGACGACGTGGGCGCGGTCGACCTGGCTGATGAGCCCGAGCTCGGCCGCGACCGGGTCGGGCGCGGGGGCGGTGTCGCGGTCGAAGAGGATCTCCCGGGCCGCGGCGGAGACGGGGCTGGTGAGCCGGCCGGTTCCGCCTGGGGCGATGGTCATCGAGGTGCTCCTTCCGGGGTGTCCGGGTGGGGTTCGGGGCGGTCTTCGTCCCGTTCTTCGTGGGCGCGGTCGGTCTGCGCCACGGTGGCGATGAGGAACCGCAGGGTCATCGGGTCTCTCCTCTCGACGCGGGCACCAACGCCGCGCGCAGCCGGTCCAGCCCGGCCACCGCCGCCGCACGGGCGCCGCGAGGGCGATCGGCCACGGCCAGGACGTGCCCCGCGCGGTCGCGGTAGTCGCGGGCCGGCCGCACGAGCGTGCCGTCGGGCCGGTACAGCCGGGCTTCGACGACTCCCGGCACGGTGGCTGCCTTCGCCACCGCGTCACCGGCCGAAAGCACCGAGGTCGCTGTGGCCGTGAGGAAGCGCAGCGACGCGCAGGCCCGCCGCGTCGGGCGCAGGTTCGGCGGCAGCCCGAGCACTGCGGCGAGCTGAGCCGCGACCAGGTCGACACCCGTGGCCGCGCGGACCAGCTCCGGGATCATGCCGCCCGCCGGGCGCGGGTTGACCTCCATCAGCCGCGGCCCGCCGGGGGTCAGCCGGATCTCGACGTGCGCCGCGCCGAAGCCGAGGCCCAGCGCGGTCACCGCCGCCCGGGCCGTGTCCGCCAGCTCAGCCTCGTCCGACGGCGGCAGCGCGGCCGGGACGTCGTGGCCGACCTCGACGAAGAACGGCGCCGGCCCGAGGTGCTTGCGCACCACCGCCACCACGACCTCGCCGAACAGCTCCACGGAGTACTCCGGCCCGCTGGCGTACGGCTCGACCAGCACCTGCGGTGGCACCGGCAGCCCGCGTTCGTTGTGGGTCACCGAAAGCAGCGCCGCCGCCTGGGACGCGACGGCGTCGGGCGTCTCGCACCGCAGCACTCCGACGCTGCCCGAGCCCTCGGCCGGCTTGAGCACCACCGGGAACTCGACCGCCGCCGCGACGGCCGCCTCGACCGACGTCGCCACCGTGCACGGAGCCCCGAGGACCGCGCGCTGGTGCGCCTTGTTCCGTGACTCCGTCACGGCCACCGGATCCGGCCCCGGCAAGCCGAGCTTCGCCGCGATCCGCGCCGCGACCGGGATGAAGTACTCCGAGCTGCTCGTCACCCCGGCCGGCTCGCCGATGTCCGAATCCAGCACCGCGCACGCGTCCGCGGTGTCGCACCGGACGACGCGGACGCCGTCCTCGGCCGCGTACGGGTAGCGCGCCGGGTCGGCCGCGGCCAGCACCGGCTCGAACCCGAGCGAACGGGCCTGCCGCGCGAACAACCGCCCGGTGCCGGTCGTGTTGCTCTCCACGAGCAGCAGCGTGGGCGTCACGACGCGTCGGCCAGCGAGCGCCGGCCCCAGTTCAGCCACGTCCACGAGCCGCCCGGCTCGGCGGGCGCGACGACCTCGTACGGCTCGGCCGCACCGGCGTGCGCCAGCCCCTGCGCACGCAGCCACTCGTCGGAGTAGACCGTGTCCTGGTAGCGGTAGCCCTCGTCCGGCAGGAGCGCGACGACCGTGGCGTCCGGGTTCCGGCGCGAGAACCAGTCGGCGACCTTGAACGACGCGCCGCTGGTCGGGCCCATGAACAGGCAGTGCCGGGCGTACAGGTCGCGCGTCGCGGCGAACGCTTCGGCCGCGCCGATCCAGTGCACCTGGTCGTAGCTTTCGTGGGAGACGTTGGGCGGCACCAGGCTGTTGCCGAGCCCGCGCAGCACCCGCGGCCCGTCTTCCTGGCCGAAGATGGCGCTGCGCTGGGTGTCGACGCCGACGAGCGTCATCTCCGGCACCAGCATCCGCAGGAACGAGCTCGTCCCGGACGTCGAGCCGCCGGAGCCGACCGCGCCGACCAGGCAGTCCGGGACGCCGATCGTCTCGGCGAGCTGCTCGGCCACCAGCGCGTACGAGCGCGGGTTGTCGGGATTGCTGTACTGGCCGGGTACCCAGTGGTTCGGGTACTCGGCACGCAGCTCTTCGAGACGGTCCAAGCGGGCGCGCTGGTAGCCGCCGACCGGGCTGGGCGTCGGGCAGATCTCGACGCGGGCACCGAGGTGTTCGAGACGGCGCTTGAGCGGTGCGTCGATCGCCGGGTCGCCGACGATCGTGAGCGGGTAGCCGCGCAGCCGGCAGACCATCGCGAGGCCGAGGCCGAAGGTGCCCGACGACGTCTCGAGCACGGTCGTGCCGGGACCGACTTCACCGCGTTCTTCGGCGCGGTCGAGCATGAACCGGGCGGGCAGCAGCTTCATCAGGCCGAAGGCGGCGACGTGGAAGTTGGGCCGGATGCGGATGATCCGGGGCAGCTCGGTCGCCTCCACGACGGACCGGCTGACGGGTGCGGCAAGGGTCATCGGACTCACCTCTCGGTTTCGAACTGCCAGGTCTCGGTCACGTCGAGCCGCGTCGCGGCGAACTCCAGCCGCGCCGGGGTTTCGGCGTCGGTAGCGTCGAAGAGCAGGCCGGCGACGTCGCCGCTGTGGGCGACCTGCACGCCGGCGGCCCCGGCGGCGCGGGCGACCGCGAGGATGTCGTCCAGCCCGGGGACGGGCAGGTGCCGCTGGTTGAGCAGGGTGCTGGCGGTGGCGACGCGGCCGAGCAGGCCCGCGTCGCCGTCGCGCACGGCCCGCCGGAGCAGGCCGCGCAACGGCCGGAACGCCTCGATCTCCCACGACGTGTAGCGCGCCGGGGTGAGTTCGAGGGTGTCGACGCCGCGGCCGCCCGGGCTGGTCCCGAACCCCAGCACGGCCAACGGCATCAGCTCGCCGAGGTCTTCGATGGGCTCGCCTTCGCGGTGGGCGAAGACGACCGCCCGGCCGCCGTACATCAGCGAGTCAGACGCGGTTTCGGCTTCGACGGCCAGCGCGCCGACCTCGGCCGGGGACAGCCGCCGGCCGGTCGCGGCGAGGACCGCGCCGATCGCCGACGTGACGTCCGCGGTCGAGGAGCCGAAGCCGCGGCACAGCGGGATGTCGCTGGTGATGTCGAGCAGGCCGCCGGGGACCGGGTGCCCGAGCCGGGCCAGGGTGAGGTCCGCGGCGCGGCGGGCCTTGGTGCGCCACGCGGGACGCACCGTCGTGCCGTCGTCGTCGGTGGGCAGGAAGGTGGCGCGGGTGCTGTAGAGCGGGCACGGCAGCGTCACCAGGCCGCGGCGCAGCCGGCCGCCGGCGACGAAGACCCCTTGCAGGATTTCGCCGTGGTGGGCGTCGACGCGGAAGCTGCCCGCCCGCGGGTCGGTGACGGTGGCGGGGGCCGGTGCGGCGACCGCGAGGTCTTCGGTCATGGCGTTCTCCTTCACTCGTCGGCGGTCACGGCGAGCCCGGCCAGCACGGCCCGGGCCAGCTCCGCCACGTGCGGCGGTTCGACCATGTCCCAGTGGTGTCCCGGCACCGGCGTCACCGTGAGCTCGCCGCGCGTGCGGGTGCGCCAGCTCTCCGGCCGCACCTCCGGGCGGCCCTTCACCGGGTGGGTGCCGGTGGAGGTGATGAGGTGGATGCCGGTGTCGACGACCGCGCGGCACCGGTAGGCCTCGACGGCGTCCTTGCCGGCCAGGTAGACCCGGGCCATCTGCTCGACGACGGCGTTGCCCGCCACCTCCGAGACCATGCCGCGGTCGCGGGCCTCGGCGAGCATCTCGTCGAGCGTGTCGACGGCCCCCGGGGCCAGCTTCAGCACGGCCTCGCCGAACCACGCGAGGGGGTCGCTGGTGTCGACCTCCGGGAGCGGGTTGCCGTAGTCGTCGACACCGAGGACGGTCGCGTCGATGACACACAGGTGCTCGACCGCGCGGCCTGCTTTTTCCAGCTGGGCGGCCATTTCGAACGCCACCGACCCGCCCTGGGACCAGCCCGCGAGCCGGATGGGCCGGTCGCCGGCGACCGGCAGCAGGTCGGCCACGAACGCCGCGGCCAGCTCCTCGATGGTGTGCACCGGGTCCTCGCCGGGGGCGAACCCGGGCGCCTGCAGGCCGAACACCGGCAGCGCCGGGTCGAGCTCGGCCACGAGCTGCAGGTACGGGAACGGGCTCCCGGCCGTCGGCGGCAGCAGGAACAGCGGCGCGACACCCGCGCGGCCCGGCGAGAGCGGGACGACCAGTCCCCCGCCGCTGTCACCGGCGCGGATGAGGTCGGCCAGCGCCCGGATCGTCGGGGCGCGGAAGACCTCGGCCAGCCCGACGGTCGCGCCCAGCTCGGCCTTGATCCGGTCGACCAGCACCACGGCCAGCAGCGAGTGGCCGCCGACGTCGAAGAAGCCGTCTGTGACGCCGACGCGCCGGCCGAGCAGGTCCTCCCAGAGCTTCGCGATCGCCATCTCCAGCTCGTCGCGCGGCAGCACTCCGGACGCCGACACCGGCGCGGCCTCCGGGGCGGGCAGCGCGACGCGGTCGATCTTGCCGTTCGAGGTGAGCGGCAAGGTGTCCAAAGTGGTCAGGGTCGACGGGACCATGTACTCCGGCAGCCGCTCGGCCAGGTGCGCCCGCAGCTCCTCGGCGTCCACAGTGGACGGCGCGACGTAGCCGGCGAGCGCGCCGTCGCGGACCACGGCGACCGCCTCGGTGACGCCGGGGCCGCCGACCAGCGCGGCCTCGATCTCACCCAGCTCGATGCGGTAACCGCGCACCTTGACCTGGTGGTCGGTGCGGCCGACGAACTCCAGCCGGCCGTCCGGCAGGTACCGGGCGAGGTCGCCGCTGCGGTAGAGGCGGCCGGTGCCGAACGGGTTGGGCACGTACTTGGCCGCGGTCAGGCCCGGGCTGCCCGCGAAGCCGCGCGCGACTCCCGCGCCGCCCGCGTACAGCTCACCGGTGACCCCGGCCGGGACGGGCCGCAGGTGCTCGTCGAGGAGGTAGACCTCGGTGTTCCAGATCGGCCGGCCGACCGAGATCGGCGTGGTGACGCACTCGGCGGCGGGCAGCAGGTTGATCACGTTCGCCACGGACGTCTCGGTGTGGCCGTACTCGTTGGCCACGACGACGTCGGGGGCGTTCTCGCGCCAGAACTCCAGGGCCTCGGCGGTGAGCTGCTCGCCGCCGACGACCAGGTGCGCGGCCGCGCCCGCCGCTGCGGGCTCCAGACAGCGGCGCAGCGGTTCGAGGTGGGCCGGGGTGAGCTTGACGAAGCTGAACTTCCGGCCGCTCGACAGCACGTCCGCGAGGCCCGCCACCGGGTGCTCGTCCTCCGGCACCAGCGTCACGGTCGTGCCGCACAGCAGCGGCAGGAACAGCCCGGTGACGGTCAGGTCGAAGGCGAGCGACGAGTGCACGGGCGCGCCGTCGCCCTCGTCGGCGCGGTAGGCCTGGCGGCACCAGTCCAGGTAGTGCAGCACCCCGCGGTGGCTGATCATCACGCCCTTGGGCCGCCCGGTCGAGCCGGAGGTGTAGATGACGTAGGCGAGGTTCTCCGGGTCGACCACCGGGTCCTGCCACGGCGCCGGGTCGTCGGCGACCGGCTCGTCGGCGTAGACGACGACCTCACCGAGGTCCTCGCCGGCGTACCGGCGGGTGGTGACGAGGACGCGGGCGCCGGCCTGGCGCAGCATGTACTCCTTGCGGTCCTGCGGGTAGGCCGGGTCGAGGGGGATGTAGTGGCCCCCGGTCTTGAGGATCGCCAGCAGGACCGGCAGCAGCAGCGGGCCGCGTTCGCAGAGCACGCCGACCGGGGTTTCGACGCCGACGCCGTGGGCGCGCAGCCGCTGGGCGAGCCGGGTCGCCCGGGTTTCGAGATCGGCGTAGGTCAGCTCGGCCGCGCCGCAGCGGACGGCGATCGCGTCCGGGTTCGACGCGGTCTGCTCGGCGATCCGGCCGTGCAGCGTGCCGCGCAGGTAGGGCTCGGCGGTGGCGTTCCAGGTGTCGAGGAGCAGCGTCCGCTCGTCCGCGCCGAGGACGTCCACTTCGGACAGCCGGGCGCCGGGCTTCTCGGCGAGCTCGGTGAAGAGCCGGACGAAGTGCTCGCCCATGCGGTCCATCCGGGCCTGGTCGAACAGCGCCGTCGCGTACTCGAGGACACCTTCGACGGATCCGTCGGCCTGGCGGACGAAGGAGATCATCAGGTCGAACTTGGCGGTGCTCGAAGCCAGGTCCACCGGCGAGACGGCGAGGTCGCCCAGGGAGGCCTCCCCCGACGACGAGTCGTACACGGCGAACATCACCTGGACGACCGGGGTGTGCGCGAGGTCGCGTTCCGGGGCCAGCTCCTGGACGAGGCGCTCGAACGGCAGGTCTTCGTGGGCCTGGTCGGCCAGCCGGGCCACGCGGACGCGGTCGGCGAGGGTGCCGAAGTCCGGTTCGCCGGAGAGGTCGCCGCGGGCGACGACGGTGTTCACGAAGAACCCGACCATGTGCTCCAGCTCGGCCCGGCCACGGCCCGCGACCGGGGTGCCGACGGCGATGTCCTCCCGCCCGGTGTGCCGCCCGAGCACGACGTACGCGGCGGCGAGCAGTGTCACGAACGGCGTCGCACCCGTGCTCTTTCCCTGGTTCAGCACCGCTTCGGCGGCGGCCGCCGGAATGGTGAAACGGGCCGACGCGCCGTGGGGGTCACGCTGGGCCGGCCGCGGGCGGTCGGCGGGCAGCTCCAAGGTCTCCAGGCCGGCGAGCCGCTCCTTCCAGTAGGCGAGATCCGCGTCGTGAGCGTCCACCCGGGACTGCTCCCAGACGGCGAAGTCCGCATAGGACAGTTCGATCGGCAGCAGGTCGGCGCCGGTGTAGAGCTTGCGCAGGTCCTCGAGCAGGATCGGCAGCGACCAGCCGTCACAGGCGATGTGGTGGACGTTCAGCGCCAGCACGTGCCGTTCGGGCGCCTCGCGGACCAGCAGAGCGCGGAACACCGGCCCGGCGGCAAGGTCGAACGGCCGGCCGACGTACTCCGCCAGCACGGTGTCCAGGTCACCCTCGACCACCGGCAGCTCGACCGGTTCCGGCGCCCCGATCACCTGCCGCGGCTTGGTGTCCTCCGCGAGGTAGGTCGTGCGCAGGATCTCGTGCCGGGCCACGAGGGCGTCGAGCGCGTGCTGGAGCGCGCCGACGTCGAGGGCGCCGTCCAGCCGGAGCAGGAGCGGGACCGCGTACTCGGCGCTGTCCGGGTCGAGGCGGTCGAGGAACCACAGGCGCTGCTGCCCGGCCGACAGCGGGAGCGGGACGTCGCGGTCGGCGCGGCCGAAGGTGCGGACCGGCGCGGTGGCGCGTCCGCGCAGCCGCTTCGCGAGCACCGCGGCCCGCAGCCGGGCCGCCCGATCGGCGTCGGCGGGGCGGGTGTCGAACGTGGTCATGCGCTGGCCTCCTCGGTGAGGGAGTCGAGGAGCTCCTGCTCGGACATGCCGGCGAGCTCGGCCTCGATCTCGGTGTGGACCACGGCGGCGAGCGCGGCGACCGTGGTGGTCTGGAACAGCACGGGCAGGGGCAGGTCCACGCCGAAGGCGGCCTGCAGCCGCATGCGGACCTTGGCGGCGAGCACGGAATGCCCGCCCAGTGCGAAGAAGTCGTCACCGAGCCCGACGCGGGGCACGCCGAGCACCTCGGCCCAGATGTCGGCGATCAGCTGCTCCTCGGGACTGCCGGGAGCGACGTAGTCCGCCGTCTCCTCGGCCGGTTCGGGCAGCGCGGCCCGGTCGAGCTTGCCGCTGGCGTTGACCGGCATCGCGTCCAGCACGACGAAGGCCGACGGCACCAGGTGGTCCGGCAGGCGCCGGGCCAGGAAGGTCCGCAGATCGGCGGCGGTGACGTCACCGACGGTGTAGGCGACCAGGCGTTTCTGCCCGGCCGGATCCGGTTTGGCGAGCACGACCGCCGCGGTGAGCGCCGGGTGGGCCCGCAGCGCGGACTCGACTTCGCCGAGCTCGATGCGGAAGCCGCGGATCTTGACCTGGTCGTCGGTCCGCCCGAGGAACTCCAGGTTCCCGGCGCGGGTGCGGCGGACGAGGTCGCCGGTCCGGTACATCCGGCCGCCGGCCGGGTTCGCGACGAACCGCTGGGCCGTCAGTCCCGGCCGCCCGAGGTAACCGCGGGCCAGGCCCGGGCTCGCGACGTACAGCTCCCCCGCCACGCCCGGCGGCACCGGCTGGAGCCGGTCGTCGAGGACGTAGGCGCGGGTGTATCGCAGCGCGCTGCCGATGGTGACCTGCTCCCCCGGCACCAGCGGCTCGCTGACCGTCGAGACGACCGTAGCTTCCGTCGGGCCGTACATGTTGAGCATCCGGCGACCCGGCGCCCACTTCGCGACCAGCTCCGGCGGGCAGACGTCGCCGCCGACCACGACCGTGCGGAAGTCCGGCAGGTCCGGGTCCTCGACCGTGGCCAGGGCCGCGGGCGGGATCAGCGCGTGGGTCACGCGGCCCTCGGCGAGGACGTCCCGCAGCTGGTCGCCCAGCAGCGGGCCCGGCGGGGTGACGACCAGCGCGGCACCGGTCATCAGCGACGCGCACAGCTCGAGGATCGACGCGTCGAAGCTCGGGGACACGTACTGCAGCACCCGGTCGCCGGGGCCGACCCGGTAGGCGTCGACGGTGTTGGCGACGAGCGTGGCGAGTCCGGCGTGGCTGACGACGACACCCTTCGGCCGTCCCGTCGAACCCGACGTGTAGATCACGTACGCCGCGTTCTCCGGCTCGACTTCGACGTCCAGCGGACCGTCGTCCATTGTGGACTCCGGCAGCTCCCGAAGCGTGAGCACTGGGTTCGCGTCCTCGAGCATGTAGCGGATGCGCTCTTCCGGGTAACTCGGGTCGACCGGCAGGAAGGCCGCGCCGGTCTTGACGACCGCCAGCTGGGCGACGACCAGGTCGGCCGAGCGCGGCAGCAGCAGCGCGACCACCGTCTCCGGAGCAGCACCGCGGCTCTGCAGGACGCGGGCCACGCGGTTGGCGGCCTTGTCCAGTTCGCCGTAGGTGAGGGAGTCCGGTCCGGCCACCACGGCCGGGGCGTCCGGATCCCGTCGCACCTGGGCTTCCACCAGTTCCGCGAAAGTCCCGCCCGGAGCGTTGCCGTCGAGCGGAGTGATCTCGGCCGCGTCGAGCATCCGGACCCCGTCCACCCGCCGGTCCGGCTCGGCGGCGAAGCCGGTCAGGAGCCGGACGTACCGGTCGGCGAACGCGGCGACCGTCTCCTCGTCGAACAGCGCGACCGGATATTCGAGGACGCCGTCGACCGCGCCGGTGGGCTGCTCGCGCAGCACCATGGCGAGGTCGAACTTGGCCGCGCCCGTCTCGACACCGAGCGGCTCGCAGTCCAGGTCGCCGAGCTCCCAGCCACCCTCGGACACCGTCTGCAAAGCGAACATCAGCTGCACCAAAGGGTTGCGGCTCGGGTCACGCTCGGGCCGCAGCTCGGCGACGACCCGGTCGAACGGGACCTCCTGGTGGCTGAAGGAGTTCAGCGCGGTTTCCCGCACGCGTCCCAGCAGTTCGGTGAAGCCGGGCGAGCCGGTCAGGTCCGCGCGCAGGGCGAGCGTGTTGACGAACTGGCCGATCAGCCGCTCGGTGTCCGGGTGGTCGCGGCCGGCGACCGGGCTGCCGACGGCGAACTCGCGGAGCCCGGTGTGGCGGGAGACGAGGACCTGGAACCCGGCGAGCAGTGTCATGAACAGGCTGGCCCGGGCTTCCGCGCCCAGCTCGCCGAGCCGGTTCGCCAGCTCCGCGGGAACGCTGAACTCGTACCGCGCGCCCCGCGGGTCCCGGACCGGCGGCCGGGGCCGGTCCGTGGGCAGCTGCACGACCTGCGGCACCCCGGCGAGCTGCGTCCGCCAGAACTCGACGTCCGCTTCGGTCGGCTGGGACCAGGCCGCGACGTCGGCGTACTGCACCGGCAACGGCGGCAGGGTGACGCCCGCGTAGAGGTCGCGCAGCTCCTCGGCGAGGAGGCCTTCGGACCAGCCGTCGAGCACGATGTGGTGGGCCGACAGCACGAGGACGTGGTCGTTCTCGGCCAGCCGGCCGAGCGCCGCCGAGAACACCGGTCCGGTGGCGAGGTCGACGGGCCGCGCCTCCAGGACCTGCGCCACCTCGTCGATGTCGGTCACCGGCAACGGAACCGGGCCGGCGGGGTCGACGACCTGCTTGGGCTCGCCGTCCAGCTCGACGAACCGGGTCCGCAGGATCTCGTGCCGCTCGACCAGCTTCGTCAGGGCGGCCGCCAGCGCGTCGACGTCCAGGGTGCCGCGAAGGCGGACCGCGTTGGGCACCAGGTACTCCGCGCTCGACGGCGCCATCCGGTCGGCCAGCCACATGCCCACCTGGACCCCCGCGAGGGGCGCGGGACCGTCGGGCCGCTTCGGGATCGCTTCGAAGTCGCGCTCGCTCGCGCGGCCGACGGCGTCGGCCAGCTCCGCGACCGTGGGCGAGTCGAAGATGAGCCGGATCGGGATGTCCGCCGAGAGCCGTTTGCGCAGCTCGGCGACCACTCGGACACCCAGCAGGGAGTGCCCGCCCAGGTCGAAGAAGTTGTCGTCGGCCCCGACCCGCTCGACCCCGAGAACGTTCTGCAGCACCTCGGCGACCAGCTCCGCGACCGGGCCTTCCGGCGTGCGGTACTCGGCTCCGGCCGCGGCGGGCGCGGGCAGCGCCTTGCGGTCGATTTTGCCGCTCGTCGTGGTCGGGAACTCGGGCAGCACGCTCAGCGCGGTCGGCACGAGGTAGACGGGCAGGCGCTCGCGCAGCTGCTCGCGGATCGTGGTCTCGGTGAGCGTGACGCCGGCCTGCGCGGTGACATACCCGGCGAGGCGCTTGTCACCCGGCGACGGCTGCCACACCGTGACGGCCGCTTCGCGCACGCCCGGCAGCTCCAGCAGCACCTGCTCGACCTCGCCGGGTTCGACGCGGATGCCGCGGATCTTGACCTGCGAATCCTGGCGGCCGAGGAAGGTCAGCGCGCCGTCGGGGGTGCGCAGGCCGCGGTCGCCGGTGCGGTAGAGCCGCTCGCCGGGGTGGAACGGGCTGGGCAGGAACGCCGCCGCCGTCTTGCCCGGGTCGCCGAGGTAACCCCGGGCCAGGCCGACACCGCCGATGTAGAGGTCACCGGGGACGCCGACCGGGACCGGCCGGAAGTGCTCGTCCAGGACGTGGATCTGGTTGTTCGCGATCGGCGAGCCGACGCTGACCGAGCCCGCGCCGTCGAGGTCGGACCGGAGGCACTCGCGCATGGTCGAGTCGATCGACACCTCGGTGGCGCCCCACTGGTTGTGCAGGGTGGCGTGCTCGCCCAGCCGGTCGAAGAACAGCTTGAGCAGTTCCGGCTGGAGCGCCTCGCCGCTGGTGATGACGTTGCGCAGCGGCTTGAGGGCCGCGCGGTCGGCCGGGGTCAGCTGCTCCAGGAACAGCGTCAGCATGCTCGGCACGAACTGCAGGTTCGACACCTGGTGCTTGATCGCTCCGGCCAGGATCGCGGCCGGGTCACGGTGCAGGCCCGGCGGGATCAGCGCGACGCGGCCGCCGACGATGAGCGGCCACAGGCATTCCACGGCCGCGTCGTCGAAGACCAGCGTCGTCTTCTGCAGGACGCCTTCGCCCGGCTGGAGGCGGTAGGTGTCCTGGTGCCAGCGCAGCCGGTTGACCCAGCCGCGGTGGGTGCTCGCGACGCCCTTCGGCTTCCCGGTGGAGCCGGAGGTGTAGTAGATCGACACCAGGTTGTCCGGGTGGGTGGTGTCGTCCGACTCTGGCGCTTCCCCGTCCAAATCGGACACTTCGAGGAAGGTGATTCGGCTGTCGGCCGGGGTCTTCGCGCCTTCGTCGACCAAGCAGACGGGCGAGTTCGCGTCGCCGAGGATGCCGAGGACCCGGGGTTCGGGCGCGTCGGTCTCGATCGGGACGAACGCGCCGCCGGCCTTGAGGATCGCGACGAGGCCGACGATCAGGTCGATCGAGCGGTCCATCCGCAGGCCGACCGGGACGTCCGGGCCGACGCCGTGCTCGGTCAGCCGGGCGGCGAGGACTCCGGCCCGGCGTTCCAGCCCGGCGTAGTCGAGGTGGTCGTCCAGGTACTCGACGGCGACGGCGTGCGGGGTCTTCGCCGCCTGCCGGGTGATGAGGTGGTGCAGGCAGACGCTCTCGTCGTAGGCGACGCCGGTGCTGTTGACGCCCTGCACCAGGTGCGTTCGCTCGGCGTCGCCGAGCAGGTCCAGCTCGCCGACCGGGGTTTCGGGGGCGTCGGCGATCCTCGTGAGCAGGGTGGTGAAGTGGCCGGCCAGCCGCTCGATCGTGGTGGTGTCGAACAGCGCGGTCGGGTACTCGAAGATGCCGGTCAGGGCGCCGTCGGCGTCTTGGGCGAGAGCGAGTTCGAGGTCGAACTTGCTCACCCGGGTGTCGACGGCGAGCTGTTCGACGTCGAGGCCCGATAGCGCCCAGCCGGCCTTCTCGTTGTTCTGCAGGGCGAACACGATCTGCACCAGCGGGGTGCGGGTGAGGTCGCGCTGCGGGCGCAGGAGCTCCACGATCCGGTCGAACGGGACGTCGTCGTGGTCGAACGCGGCGAGGGTGCCGGCACGGACCCGGCGCAGCAGCTCGGTGAACGCCGGGTCGCCGGTGAGGTCGGCGCGCAGGGGGACGGTGTTGACGAAGTGGCCGACGAGCGGCTCGGTCTGCGGATGGCTGCGGCCGGACACGGGAGTGCCGATCGCGAAGTCCCGCATCGCGGTGTAGCGGCTGATCAGGACCTCGAAGGCGGCGAGGACCGTCATGAAGAGGCTCGCGTCGTGCTCGGCGCCCAGCGCGGCCAGCTTGCCTACTGTTGCCGCGGGCACGTGCACCGGGGTCTTGGCCCCGGCGATGTCCCGGGTGAGCGGCCGAGGCCGGTCGGCGGGCAGTTCCGCGACGTGCGGCATGCCGTCGAGGGCCTCCTGCCAGAACGCGAGCCCGGCTTCGTCGGAGGTGGCGGCTTGCCACGCCGCGACGTCGCCGAACTGCACCGGCAGCGCCGCGGGGCGGATCCCGGCGAAGTGGTCGCGGAGCTCGGCGGCCAGGACGCCCATGGACCACCCGTCGGCGACGATGTGGTGCAGGAGCAGGACGAGAACGTGCTCGGTGCCGGAGATCCGGCCCAGGGCGGCCCGGAAGACGGGGCCGTGTTCGAGGTCGAGCGGGGTGTCGACCCGGGACCGGAGGAAGGCTTCGACGTCGCTCACCTCGGTGACCGGGAGCGGCACCGGCCGGACCGGGTCGACCACCTGGGCCGGCTCGCCGTCCACCTCGACAAACCGGCTGCGCAGGATTTCGTGCCGGGCCACCACCGCCGACAGCGCGCCGGCCAAGGCCTCCTCGTCCAGGTCGCCGTTGATGCGCAGGGCGAGGGGTACCAGGTACTCCGCGGACCCGGGCGCGAGCCGCTCGGCGAACCAGAGTCCGCGCTGCACCGGCGAAAGCGGTGTCCGGACCCCGTGCCCGCGAGCCGGGATCGGCTCGACGTCCACAGTGGACGCCTCCGGCACGAGCCGGGCCAGGGCGGCGATCGTCGGGGCCTCGAACAGCGCCCGGACGCCCAGCCGCACGCCGAGCTCCGTGCGCATCCGGCCGGTCACCTTCGCCGCCAGCAGCGAGTGGCCGCCCAGCGCGAAGAAGTTGTCCTCCACTCCGGGCTCCGGAACGCCGAGGACGTCGGCCCAGATCGCGGCCAGTGCGACCTCCACCGGGTTCCGCGGTGCGACGTGCCCGGTGACGACCCGCTGCGGCGCGGGCAACGCGGCCCGGTCGAGCTTGCCGTTCGCGGTCCGCGGCAGTTCCGCCAGCGGCACGATCACCGACGGCACCAGGTACTCCGGCAGCCGCGCGGCGGCGAGATCGGTGAGCACCGCCGGGTCCGCCGTGCCCACGACGTAGGCGACCAGAAGCCCGTCCCGGACCACGACAGCGGCCTGCGTGACCCCCTCGAAGCCGGCCAGGACGGCCTGCACCTCGCCGGGCTCGACGCGGAAGCCGCGGATCTTCGCCTGGTCGTCGGCTCGGCCCGCGTACTCGAGGACGCCAAGAGTGTTCCACCGGGCGAGGTCACCGGTGCGATACATCCGCTCCCCCGCCCCGAACGGTGAAGCCACGAACCGCTCCGCGGAAAGCCCGGGCTGCCCGAGGTAGCCGTGCGCGGTGCCGACCCCCGACAGGTACAGCTCGCCCACCACCCCGGCGGGCACCGGCCGCAGCCGCGCGTCGAGGACGTACGCGTGCTTCCCGATCACCGGCCGCCCGATCGGGACCGGCCCGTCGACCGCCGTCACCGCGTGGACCGTGCTGAAGCCCATCGTCTCGGCCGGCCCGTACCCGTTGACCACCGCGACGTGCGGGTACGACCGCAGCACCTTCGCCAGGTGCGCGGGCGAAGCCGCCTCGCCGCCGGTCATCGCGCGGCGGACCGTCGCGAACACCGCCGGGTGCTCGTCGACCAGGAAGTTGAACAGGCTCGCCGAGACGTCCAGGACCGTGACGCCGTGCGCCACGACCAGGTCCTCGATCAGGGCGGGCTCCGGACGCTGGCCGGGCTGGAGCACAACCGTGCCCCCGGCCAGCAGCGGCCCGAGCAGCTGAGTGCCGAACGCGTCCCACGACACCGGCGCGCACTGCAGCCAGACGTCGTCCGGCCCGAACCCGGCGTAGTCCTGGCCGGTCAGCGTGCCGACGACCGCGCGGTGCGGGGCCGCGACCGCCTTCGGCACGCCGGTCGACCCGGAGGTGAACATGACGACGGCGAGGTCGTCCGGGCTGCCGGGCAGACCGAGGACACCACCGTCGCGGACGGCGATCGCGGCCGCGTCGGCGACGACGTCGATCCGCTTCCAGGGCAGCTCGCGTCCATCGGTCAGGACGACCGCCGCCGACGTCCGCCGCAGGGCGCCGACCAGGCGTTCGGCCGGGAAGTCCGTGTCCAGCACGGTGTAGGCGGCCCCGGCCTTGAGCACGGCGAGCAGCGCGACGGCCAGTCGCGGCGACCGTCCGATGTGGACTCCGACCAGGTCCCCGCGCCGGACGCCCTCGGCGACGAGGTGCCGGGCGAGCCGGTTGGCCTCGGTGTCGAGCTGTCCGTAGGTGAGCGACGAGCCCTCGAAGACCAGCGCGGTCGCGTCCGGCGCCCAGGCCGCCTGCCGCTCGACGAGTTCGTGCAGCCGCATCGCCGGGGCCGTGGCCGCCGTGGTCCCGAAGGCCAGCAGCTCGGCCCGTTCCGCGGTGGCGAGCAGGTCCAGGTCGGCCAGCGGAACGTCCGGAGCGGACACAGCCGCGGTGAGGAACCGCGCGAACCGCGCCGCGATCGACTCCGCGGTCGCCGCGTCGAACAGGTCGGCGGCGTACTCCAGCTGCCCGGTCAGCCCGGCCGGGGTGCCATCCGGACCGTGGTTCTCCTCGATACCCGCGGTCAGGTCGAACTTGGCGACGTCACGGCGGACCGTGACGCCCTCGGTGACCAGACCGGGCAGGCCGAGCTGCGCGGTGGCGTTGTTCTGCAGCACCAGCATCACCTGGAACAACGGGTGCCGGGAGGCCGACCGCGCCGGGTTGAGCTCTTCCACGACCCGCTCGAACGGGACGTCGGCGTGCGCCAGCGCGGCCAGCCCGGCGTCGCGGACACGGGCCAGGAGCTGCCGGAACGTCGGCTGCCCGGAGACGTCGGTGCGCAGGACGAGGGTGTTGACGAAGAACCCGGCGAGGTCGTCGAGGGCGGTGTCGCCGCGGCCGGCGACGGCGGTCCCGAGCGGGACGTCGTCGCCTGCGCCGAGTCGCGACAGGAGGGCCGCGAACCCGGCCTGCAGCGCCATGAACAGCGTCGCACCCCCGGAGCGGGCCAGCTCGACGAGCGCGGTGTGGACGTCCGCGCCGAGCGCGAACTCCACCGAGCCACCGCGGTGGCTCGCCACGGCCGGGCGGACCCGGTCGGCGGGCAGCGCCAGTTCCTCGGGCGCCCCGGCGAGTGCGTCGCGCCAGAACGCGAGCTGGCCGGCGATCTCCGCTTCGTCGAGGACTTCGCGCTGCCACAGCGTGTAGTCCGCGTACTGCACCGGCAGGGGCGTCCACTTCGGAGCGTCGCCATCGAGGCGGGCCGCGTAGGCGGTGGCCAAGTCACGCCACAGCGGCGCGGCCGACCAGCCGTCGGACGCGATGTGGTGCAGCACCAGCAGCAGCACGTGGTCATCGGCGGCGACCTGGACCAGGTGCGCCCGGATCGGCAGCTCGGTCCGCAGGTCGAACACGTGCGCGGCGGCTTCCGCGAGCACCTTCGGCAACGAGTCCTCAGTGGACTGGGTGAGCGTCCACGGCACCGCGGGCGCGGTCAGGATCTCCTGCCACGGCTCGCCTTCGTGGGCCGGGAACACCGTCCGCAGCGACTCGTGCCGCTCCACGACATCGGCCAACGCGGCTTGCAGAGCGGCCACATCCAGGGAGCCGCGCAAGCGCAACGCACGCGGGACGTCGTAGCCGGCGTTGGCCTCCTCGGCCTGGTCGACGAACCACAGCCGCTGCTGCGCGAACGACAGCGGCAGCCGCTCGGGCCGGTCGCGGCGGGTCACCGGCGGCCGCGCCGGGGCGGCGTCACCGAGCACCTCGGCGAGCCCGGCGACGGCCGGGGTGCGGAACAGGTCGCGGATGCCGAGCTCGACCCCGAGCACGGCGCGGACGCGGCCGATCAGCCGGGCGGCCAGCAGTGAATGCCCGCCCAGCTCGAAGAAGCCGTCGTCGAGACCGACCTCGGGCAGCCCGAGCACCTCCGCGAAGAGTCCACAGAGGACGTTCTCGGTGACGGTCCGCGGCCGCCGTCGCGAACCCGCGGCGAAGTCCGGTGCGGGCAGCGCGCGGCGGTCCAGCTTGCCGTTCGCCGTCCGGGGCAGCTCGGCCAGCGGCACGATCGCCGACGGCACGAGGTAGTCCGGCAGCCGGTCGGCCAGATAGGCCCGCAGCTCAGCCGGTTCGGCCGCACCGACGACGTAGCCGATCAGCCGTCCGTCGCGGACGACGACCGCGGCCTGCTCGATCCCGTCGTGGCGGGCCAGCACCGCCCGGACCTCACCGGGTTCGACGCGGAAGCCACGGACCTTGACCTGGTCGTCGGCGCGGCCGACGTACTCGAGGACGCCGTCGGCGTTCCACCGGACCAGGTCGCCGGTGCGGTACATCCGCTCCCCCGCCACGAACGGCGACGCGACGAACCGCTCGGCGGTGGCGCCGGGCAGGCCGCGGTAGCCGTCGGCGAGGCCGTGGCCCGCGAGGTACAGCTCACCCGTGACACCGGGCGCGGCGAGGGCGAGGTGCGCGTCGAGGACGTAGGCGCGCTTGCTCGCCACCGGCCGGCCGATCGGGATCGCGGTCCCGCCGAGGTCGGCGGCGGTGATCGGGTGGAACGTCGTGTAGCCCATGCTCTCGGCCGGGCCGTAGCCGTTGATCAGCGCGACGTCCGGGTATTCGCGCAGCGCCTTGGTGACGTGCTCGACGGACGCCGGCTCGCCGCCGGTCATGGCGCGGCGCAGCACGGTGAAGACCTGCGGTTCCTGGTCGAGGAGGTAGTTGAACAGGCTCGCCGAGGCGTGCAGGACGGTCACGCCGTGCTCGACGACCAGCGCGGCGATGCGGTCCGGCTCGGGGTTCTGGCCGGGCTGCAGGACCGTCCGGCCGCCGTAGAGCAGCGCGCCGAACAGCTGGAGCGCGAAGCCGTCCCACGACACCGGCGCGCACTGCAGCCACACCTGGTCCGCGTCGAAGGTGGCGTAGCCCTGGCCCATGGTCGCGACGACACCGCGGTGCGACGTGGCGACGCCCTTGGGCACGCCGGTGGAGCCCGAGGTGAACATGACGCAGGCCAGGTCGGCCGGGGTCAGCTCGACGTGTGGGTTCGTCGTGTCCGGGTGGTCGGGAATCGCCGTCAGGACCCGCCGCACGCCGGCCTGTTCGGTGACGGCGGCCAGGCGCTCGGCCGGGTAGCTCGGGTCCAGCAGGGTGTACGCGGCCCCGGACTTGAGCACGCCGAGCACGGCGGCGGCGAAGTCGAGGCCGCGGTCGAACAAGACTCCGACGACCTCGCCGCGGCGGATGCCGTCGTCCAGCAGGTGGTGGGCGACCCGGTTGGCGCGGGCGTTCAGCTCGCCGTAGGTCAGCGCTTCGCCCTCGAACAGGATCGCGACGGCGTCGGGGTCCTGGCGCTCGACGATCGTGTGCAGGCACTCCTCCGGCGCGGCGCTCACCTGGACCGCGTGGCCCGAGGTCAGCACAAGGTCGCGTTCGGCGGCGGTGAGCACGTCGAACGCCGCGACCGATGTGGTGGGCGCGTCGGCGATCTGCCCCAGCAGCCGGACGAACGCGGTGGCCAGGCGCTCCGCGGTGGCGGCGTCGAACAAGGCAGTCGCGTACTCGAAGGCGCCGGTGATTCCGTCGCCGTGGTCCTCCAGCGCGACGGTGAGATCGAACTTGGCGACCGAGCGGGTCACCTCGTACGGCTCGGTGTCCACACCGGACAGTGCGACGGGCGGGTTCTCCTGCTGCAGCACCAGCATCACCTGGAGCAGCGGGTGCCGCGACGCCGAGCGGGCCGGGTTCAGCTCCTCGACCAGGCGCTCGAACGGGACGTCGTCGTGCTCGAACGCGCTCAAGTCGGCTTCCCGGACGCGGGCCAGCAGCTCGGTGAACGCCGGGGCGCCGCTGAGGTCCGTGCGCAGGACAAGGGTGTTGACGAAGAAACCGACCAGGTTGTCGAGAACCGGGTCCGGACGGCCCGCGACGGGGGTGCCGATCGGGATGTCGTCGCCGGCGCCGAACCGCGCGAGCAGGGTCGCGAGCGCGGCCTGCAGGACCATGAACAGCGTCGCGCGCTGCCCGGCGGCCAGTTCCAGCAGCCGGGCGTGCAGCTCGGCCGGGATCTCGATCGCCGCCGAGCCGCCGGTGTGGTCCGCGGTGGCGGGCCGGACGCGGTCGTACGGCAGTGCCAGCTCCTCGGGCACCCCGGCGAGCGCGGCCGTCCAGTACGCGACGTCGCTGTCGAGTTCTCGTTGCCACAGCGTGTAGTCCGCGTACTGGACCGGCAGCGGCGCCCACTCCGGCGCGCGGCCGTCGAGACGGGCCGCGTAGGCGTCGGCCAGGTCGCGCAGCAGGACCGGGATCGACCAGCCGTCCCCGGCGATGTGGTGGGTCAGCACGAGCAGGACGTGCTCGTCACCCTCGCCGAACAGCCACGACCGGACCGGCGGCGCGGCGGCCAGGTCGAACGGCGTCCGAGCGGCGTCGGCGACCGAGCCGGTGCCGACCTCGAACGGAACCTCGTAGGAGTCGAGGACGACCTGGTACGGGCCGGATTCGTCCTCGGCGTAGTACGTGCGCAGGGCTTCGTGCCGTCCGGCCACATCGGACAGTGCGGTTGCCAGCGCCGCAGCGTCGACGTTTCCTCGCAGCCGCAGGGCGATCGGCATGTGGTACGCGGTGTCGTCACGGTCCATCCGGGCCAGGAACCACAGCCGTTCCTGGCCGGACGTCAGCGGAAGGCGGTCCGGCCGCTCGCGAGGGGTGATCGCCGGGCGCGCCGCGACGGCGTCGCCGAGGCTTTCGCTCAGTCCGGCGACCGTCGGGTTCGCGAACAGCGCCCGCACGGTGACGTCGAGGCCCAGCACCGCGCGGATCCGCCCGGCGAGCCGGGTGGCCAGCAGCGAGTGGCCGCCCAGGTCGAAGAAGCCGTCGTCGATGCCGACCTCGGGCGCGCCGAGGACCTCGGCGAACAGTTCGCACAGTGCGTGCTCACGAGCGGTGCGCGGAACCCGGCCGGCAGCGGTTTCGAACGCCGGCGCGGGGAGGGCCTTGCGGTCGAGCTTGCCGTTCGGCGTCCGTGGCAGCTCGTCGAGCAGCACGAACGCCGAGGGCACCATGTACCCGGGCAGCGCGGCGGCCAGGTGCCGGCGCAGCTCCTCGGCCTCGACCGGCTCGCTGGGCAGGACATAGGCGACCAGGCGCTTGTCGCCGGGCCGGTCTTCGCGGACGACGACCGCGCGCAGCGCGACGGCCGGGTGCGTGGCCAGCACCGCTTCGATCTCGCCCAGCTCGATGCGGAAGCCGCGGATCTTGACCTGGTGGTCGACGCGGCCGAGGAACCGGATCTCGCCGTCGCGACGGCGGGCGACCAGGTCGCCGGTGCGGTACATCCGCTCCCCCACCGCGAACGGCGAGGCGACGAACCGGTCCGCGGTCAGGTCGGGGCGGCCGAGGTAGCCGCGCACGACGCCGTCACCGGCGATGTACAGCTCACCCGGCACGCCCGCCGGGACCGGCCGCAGCGCGCGGTCCAGCACGTGGACCTGGGTGTTCGCGATCGGCGTGCCGATGGTCGGCGCGCCTTCGCCGACGCGGGCGGTGGTCGACCAGATGGTCGTCTCGGTCGGGCCGTACATGTTGGTCACCGACGCGGCCCGGGCCCGCAGCGCGACGGCCAGGTCGTCCGGCAGGGCTTCGCCGCCGACCAGGACGTGCACGCTCGTGAGGTCGACCGGCTCGGCCAGCAGCGCGTGGAAGAGGCTCGGCGTGGCTTGCAGCAGCGTGACGCCGTCCTCGGCCAGCGCGGCCAGGGCGCGGGTGTCGCGGACGTCGTCGCGGCTCGCGAGGACGACGGTGGCCCCGGCCAGCAGCGGCGCGAAGATCTCCAGGCCGGCGATGTCGAAGCCGACGGTCGTGACGGCCAGCAGCCGGTCGCCCGGGCTCATGGCGAAGCGGTCGACCATGTCCAGCAGGAAGTTCAGCAGCGGCCGCCGCGGGACGACCACGCCTTTGGGGCGGCCGGTCGACCCCGACGTGAAGATCACGTACGCCGGGCTGTCCGGCGACGCGGTGTGCGGCAGGTTCTCGGCCGATCCGTCGAAGACGAGGTCGTCGCGGCTCAGGACCAGGGCCGGGGCGGCGTCCTCCAGCATCATCGCCAGCCGGTCCGCCGGGTACTCCAGGTCGAGCGCGAGGTAGCCGGCGCCGGTCTTGAGCACAGCGAACATGGCGACGATCAGCTGTTCGTCGCGGGGCAGGGCGAGGGCGACGTACTGCTCGGGCCCGGCGCCGCGGGCGACCAGGTGGTGGGCGAGCCGGTTGGCTCGGGTGTTCAGTTCGGCGTAGGTCAGGGTCGTGCCGCCGAACTGCAGGGCGGGCGCGTCCGGGGTGGCCGCGGCCTGCGTCTCGAACAGCTCGATCACCGAAGTGTCCGGCAGCGACCGGGCCGTCTCGCTGTTCGCCGTCTCGATGGCCACGCGCTCGCCGTCCGACAGCAGGTCCACAGTGGACAGCGCGACGTCCGGGGCGGCGACCGCGGCGGTGAGCAGGCGGACGAACCGGTCGGCCAGGTCGGCCGCGGTACCCGGGTCCAGGAGGTCGGTCGCGTACTCGAGGTACCCCCCGATCCCGGCGGTGGTCTCCTCCAGGTTCAGCGTCAGGTCGAACTTCGCCGTCGCGGTGGCCACCGGCACGTCGGCCACGGCCACGCCGGGCAGGGCCAGGTTCGCCGCGACGTTGTTCTGCAGCGCCAGCATCACCTGGAACAGTGGGTGCCGCGCGGTCGAGCGGGCCGGGTTGAGCCGCTCGACGACCCGCTCGAACGGGACGTCGGCGTGGTCGAACGCCTTGAGCGAGCTCTCCCGGACCCGGCGCACGAGCTCGGTGAAGCTCGGGTCGCCGCTGAGGTCGGTCCGCAGCACCAGGGTCGTGACGAAGAAGCCGACGAGGTCGTCGAGCGCGGCGTCCGGCCGACCCGCTGACGGGGTGCCGACGGCGACGTCGTCCCCGGCGCCGAGCCGGGACAGCAGGGCCGCGAACCCGGCCTGCAGCACCATGAACAGCGTCGCGTGCTCGCCGCGGGCGAGCTGCAGGAGCCGGGCGTGCAGGTCCGCGTCGAGGGTCACCGGAACGGTCGCGCCGCGGTGGCTCGCGACCGGCGGCCGTGGGTGGTCGAAGGGCAGGGAGATCTCGTCGGGCAGCCCGGCGAGCGCGTCGGCCCAGTAGTCGAGGGAGTCGTCGGTGAGGTCCTGTTGCCACAGCGCGTAGTCCGCGTACTGGACCGGCAGCGGTGTCCACTTCGGACATTCGCCGACGAGGCGGGCTGTGTACGCGGCCGACAGGTCGCGCAGCAGCGGGCCGAACGACCAGCCGTCGCCGGCGATGTGGTGGGTGACGAGCACCAGCACGTGGTCGTCGCCGTCGGGGATCAGCGCGGCGCGGATCGGCAGGTCGGCGGCCAGGTCGAACTCGCGGGCGGCGAAGCCGGCGACGTCCACCGCGGCTTCGGTCCACGGCAGCTCGGTGAGCGGGCGGATCTCCTGGCGGGGCACACCGTCGGTGTCCGGGAAGACCGTCCGCAGCGCCTCGTGGCGCTCGACGACGTCGGCGAACGCCTGGCGCAGCGCCGCGACGTCGAGGGCGCCGGTCAGCCGCACCGCGCGCGGGACATTGTAGGTGGCGCCGGCCTGGTCGAGCTGCTCGACGAACCACAGGCTGCGCTGCGCCGACGAGAGCGGCAGGACGTCCGGGCGCGGCCGGGCCACGACAGCCGAGCGGGCCGCGCGGGCGGTGTCGAGCACCGCGGCCAGCCCGGCGACGGTCGGGGCGCGGAAGACGTCCGCGACGCCGATCCGGACCCCGAGCACCGCGCCGACGCGGGCGACGAGCCGGGCGGCGAGCAGCGAGTGTCCGCCGAGGGCGAAGAACCCGTCGTCGACACCGACCGTCTCGACGCCGAGGACGTCGGCGAAGAGTCCACAGAGGACTTCTTCCCGCGGGGTGCGCGGCCCACGGCCGGTGGCCGTGCGCTCGGGCGCGGGCAGGGCCCGGCGGTCGAGCTTGCCGTTGGGCGTCAGGGGAAGCGCGTCGAGCAGGACGAACGCGCTCGGCACCAGGTGTTCCGGCAGCCGCTCGGCGAGATGGGCGCGGAAGTCGGCCGGCTCGCCGACGACGTAGGCGACCAGCAGCTGCTGACCGGGCCGGTCCTCGCGGACGACGACGGCGGACTCGGTGACGGCCGGGTGGGTGCCCAGCGCGGTCCGGATCTCGCCCGGCTCGACGCGGAACCCGCGGATCTTGACCTGGTCGTCGGCGCGGCCGGCGTACTCGAGGACACCGTCGGCGCGGCGGCGCACCAGGTCGCCGGTGCGGTACATCCGCTCTCCCGGCTCGAACGGCGACGCGACGAACCGGACGGCGGTCAGGTCGGGACGGCCGGCGTAACCGTCCGCGATGCCGCCGCCCGCCGCATACAGCTCGCCGACGACGCCGGGCGCGACCGGCCGCAGCCGCTCGTCCAGGACGTACGCGCGCTTGCCGTTGAGCGGCGTGCCGATCGGGATGGGCGCGCCGGTGAGGTCGGCCGCCGTGACGCGGTGGCAGCTGACGAAGATCATGTTCTCCACCGGCCCGTAAGCATTGTGGAACGCCACCGCCGGGTGGCTTTCGAGAGCCTTCGTCAGGTGCGCGACCGAGGCGACCTCACCGCCGGTGTAGACGTCGCTGACCTGTGAGAACACTGCCGGGTACTCGTCGAGGAGGAAGTTCAGCAGGCTGGCCGAGGCGAACATCGTCGTGACGCCGTGCCGCTCGACCAGGTCGGCGATGAGCGCGGGCTCGGGCTTCGGGCCGGGCTGCAGGACGCAGGTCGCGCCGGTGAGCAGCGCGCCGAACAGCTCGAACGCGAACGCGTCCCAGGAGACCGGCGCGGTCTGCAGCCAGACGTCGCCGGTGTAGCCCTGGCCGAGGATGGTCGTCACGACGGCTTCGTGGGAGGCGACAACACCCTTCGGCGTGCCGGTCGAGCCGGAGGTGAACATGACGCAGGCGGGCCCGGCCGGGTCGGTGTGCCGCACCGGCGCGGTCGCGACGGCGTCCACAGTGGACAAGTCGTCGAGGACCAGCGGAGTGCCGACCTGGTCGGCCAGCAGCTGCCGCCGCTCGGCCGGGAACGACGGGTCCAAGAGTGTGTAGCCGCAGCCGGCCTTGAGCACACCGAGGATCGCGGCGACCAGCTCGGGACCGCGGTCGAGGCAGATCGCGACGATCCGCCCGGCCGGGACGCCGGCCAGGTGGGCGGCCACGCCGTTCGCGCGCGTGTCCAGCTCGGCGTAGGTGACGGCCTCGTTTTCGAACAGCAACGCGGTGCGGTCCGGGGTGCGGCGAGCGTGGCTTCCGACCAGCTCGTGCAGGGTGGCGGCGGGCGCGGCGGGGGCGGGCATGCCGCCGGTGACGGCCTGGGCGTGTTCGGCGGCGTCGAGGAGGTCGAGGTCGCCGAGGCGCGTGTCCGGGTTCGCGGCGACGGCGGTGAGGACGCGCACCAGCCGGCCGGCCAGCGTGGCGGCGGTGGCGCGGTCGAACAGGTCGCTCGCGTACTCCAGCAGGCCGGTCAGCTCGCCGTCACGCTCCTCGAAGATCGCGGCCAGGTCGAACTTCGCGTAACCGATGTCGACGCGCTCGCCGGTGGACCGGACGCCGGTGACGGCGAGCTCGGCGGCGAGGTTGTTCTGCAGGACGAGCAGCACCTGGAACAGCGGGTGGCGGCCCAGCGAGCGGGCCGGGTTCAGCTCTTCGACGACCCGCTCGAACGGCACCTCGGAGTGCTCGAACGCGGCCAGGCACGTCTCGCGGGCGCGGTCGAGGAGCTCGCGGAACGTCGGGTCGCCGCCGGTGGCGGTGCGCAGGACGACGGTGTTGACGAAGAACCCGACGAGGTCGTCGAGGGCGGCGTCGGTCCGGCCCGCGACCGGCGAGCCGACCGGGACGTCGTCGCCGGCGCCGAGGCGGGTGAGCAGCGCGGCGAACGCGGCCTGCAGGACCATGAACAGCGTCGCGCCTTCGGCCGCGGCCAGGTCCGCGAGGCTGCGGTGGACGTCCGCGGGCACGTCCACCGGGACGACGCCGCCGCGGTGGCTCGCGACGGCCGGGCGCGGGCGGTCGGCGGGCAGCGGCAGCTCTTCGGGGAGTCCGGCGAGGGCCTCGCGCCAGTAGGCGAGGTCGCGCTCGACGGGGAGTTCCTGTTGCCACAACGTGTAGTCCGCGTACTGGACCGGCAGCGGTGTCCATTTCGGACGTTCCTTGGCCACCCGGGCGGCGTAGGCGGTCGAGACGTCGCGCAGGAGCGGGGCGAACGACCAGCCGTCGCTCGCGATGTGGTGCACGACCAGCAGCAGCACGGCGGTGCCGTCGGCGAGGCCGAAGAGCGTGGCGCGGATCGGGAGTTCGCGGGCGAGGTCGAACTCGGCCTCGGTGGCGGCGGTCAGGTCGGCGGCGAGAGTGTCCTCGGTGGACTCTTCCTCGGTCCAGGAGACCTCGCCGGCGTCCAGGATGTGCTGCACCGGCTCGTCGCCGTCGCGGGTGAAGATCGTGCGAAGGGTTTCGTGGCGGGCGACGACGTCTTCGACGGCGCTCCGCAGCGCCTCGGCGTCGATCGGGCCGTCGAGGCGGATCGCCTGCGGGATGTGGTAGCCGGAGTTCCGGGTGTCGGCCTGGTCGAGGAACCAGAGCCGGCGCTGCGCGAACGACAGCGGCATCGGTTCGGGACGCGGGCGCGGGGTCAGAGCCGGGCGCGCTTCCGGGGCGTCTTCGAGCAGTTCGGCCAGGCCGGCCGGGGTCGGCGCGCGGAAGACGTCACCGATGCCGGCCTCGACGCCGAGCGTCGCGCGGATGCGGGAGACGAGCTTGGCCGCGAGGAGGGAGTGGCCGCCGAGGGTGAGGAAGCCGTCGTCGATGCCGACGCCGTCGACACCGAGGATCTCGGAGAACAGCTCGCAGAGCGCCGCTTCACGCGGGGTACGCGGGGCGCGGCCGGTGCGGGCGGCGGACCAGTCCGGCGCCGGGAGGGCCTTGCGGTCGAGCTTGCCGCTCGGGGTCAGCGGCAGCGCGTCGAGCACGACGAACGCCGCGGGCACCATGTACTCCGGCAGGTTCTCCGCCAGCGCCGCACGCAGGGCTTCGACGTCCGGGGTGCCGTCCGGGACGACGTAGCCGACCAGGCGCTGGTCACCCGCGCGGTCCTCACGGGCCAGCACGCACGAGCCGCCGACACCGGGCTGCCGGTCCAGGACGGCCTCGATCTCGCCCAGCTCGACGCGCAGGCCGCGGATCTTCACCTGGTGGTCGGTGCGGCCGAGGTACTCCAGGGCGCCGTCTTCCGTCCAGCGCGCGAGGTCGCCGGTGCGGTACATCCGCTCCCCCGGCTCGAACCGCGACGCGACGAACTGCTCCGACGTCAGACCCGGGCGGCCGTGGTAACCGCGAGCCAGCTGGATCCCGGCGATATACAGCTCTCCCGCGACACCGGGCGCGACCGGGTTCAACTGGGCGTCCAGGACGTAGGTGCGGGTGTTCCACACCGGACGTCCGATGGGGACTGTCCTTTGCGCCGGGTCGCACGCCCAGTACGTCACGTCGACGGAGGCTTCGGTGGGGCCGTAGAGGTTGTGCAGCTCGACAGCCGGGAGCGTCTCGAAGAACCGGGCCTGCAGCTCGGCGGGCAGCGCTTCACCACTGCAGAGCACGCGACGCAGGCCGGTGCAGGTGGCGGCGGCCGGGTCGAGCAGGAACGCCTGCAACATCGACGGGACGAAGTGGACGGTCGTCACCCGCTCGGCGCGGATCAGCCCGGCCAGGTAGGCGGGGTCACGGTGGCCGCCGGGGCGTGCGATGACCAGCGTGGCGCCGGTCAGCAGCGGCCAGAAGAACTCCCAGACGGAGACGTCGAAGCTGGACGGCGTCTTCTGCAGCACGCGGTCGGTCTCGTCGAGACGGTACTCGGCCTGGGTCCAGGCGAGCCGGTTGACGATGCCTTCGTGCGGCACCAGCACACCCTTGGGACGGCCGGTGGAGCCGGAGGTGTAGATGGCGTAGGCAAGGTCCTTTGTGGACGTCTCGACGGTGGTGGCCGGGCCGGTCGTCAGGTCGAGCTCGTCGAGGCAGAGCGTCTCGGCGTCGAAGAGGCTTCTGTGCCGGGTCTGGGTGAGGACGACCGGCGCGGCGCTGTCGGCGACCATGTAGGCCAGCCGGTCGGCCGGGTAGTCCGGGTCGAGCGGGACGTAGGCGCCGCCGGCCTTGAGCACCCCCAGCAGGGCGATGACGAGCTCAAGGGAGCGGTCGGCGCAGACGCCGGTGAGGACGCCGGGGCCCACGCCCCGCTCGACCAGGAGGTGCGCGAGCCGGCCGGCTCGCTCGTGCAGGGCGCGGTAGGTCAGGGTCGCGCCTTCGAACACCAGCGCCGTCGCGTCCGGGGTGCGGGCCGCCTGCTCGGTGAGCAGCCGGGCGAGCGTGCGGCCCGCCTCCGGGACGTCGGTGGTGGTGTCGTTCCAGGCCGCCAGCAGCTGCCGGGTGTCGTCGTTCACGTAGATCAGCTCCAGTTCGGGTCTGCCGGCGGGTGGGTGGTCAGCGCATCGAGGCGACGAGGCTCGCCGGACGCAGGTCGGTCCAGTGCGTCTCGACGTACTCCAGGCACGCGGCGCGGGTGTCCTCGCCGTGGACCTTCGTCCAGCCGGCCGGGACGTCCACGGTGGACGGCCAGAGCGAGTGCTGGTTCTCGGCGTTCACCAGGACCAGGAAGGTGCCGTTCTCGTCTTCGAAGGGATTGGTCATGACTGCTTCTCCTCTGTGAGTGCGGCCCGGCCGAGTGCCGGGGTGGCGACGAGCAGGGCGAGCGCGACGAGCGCGACCGCGGCGTGGGCGAACATGGTGAGCGGGACGCCGATGGCCTCGGTCAGGACGCCGATCAGCAGGTTCCCGACGGGAGTGGCGGCGAGGGTGAACAGCGCCAGGATCGACATGACGCGGCCGCGCATCTCCGGCGTCGCCCACCGCTGGGCGAGGCTGACGAGCACGAGCGCGGTGAGCCCGGCGACCAGCCCGAGGGTGAAGAAGGCGGCGATGCCGACAACGAGGTTTCCGGTGGCCAGCAGGGCGAGGCAGCCGACCTGCGCGGCGAGCCCGCCGGTCGCCAGCCGCCCGGCCTTCCCGCGCGGCGGCCACTTGACCGAGACGACGAAGGCGAGGGACGCCCCGAGCGTCATGGCGGTGAGCAGCCAGCCGGCGCCCCGGGTGCCACCGAGCAGCACCAGGCCGAGGTTGATCGGGCCGGCGCCGCTGAGCTCGAGGAGACCGGTGACGATCATGGCCGTCCGCAGGGCGGGCCGCCGGGCGACGTACCTCGCGCCTTCCGCGATTTCCTTGCCGAGTTCCCGGAGCTTGACGCGCTGCCGGGGTTCGTTGCCGGCCAGGGTCTTGGTCTTGCCGGCGGCGAGCGCGGAGATCCCGAAGCTGACCCCGTTGACGACGGCGACGGTGACCAGCCCGCCGAGCCCGGCCAGCCAGGACCCGAGTGCCCCACCGGCGGCTTGGCCGCCCCGCACGGCCGCGAGGTAGACGGCGTTGCCGCGAACGAGGTGTTCGGGCGGGAGGAGGTTCGGCCGGAGAGCGTCGGAGGCCGGGATGAAGAAGGCACTGGCGACGGCCATGACGACGATGAGCCCGGCGAGGAGAGGCAGCACCGGTCCGACGAGCAGGACGGCCGCCGCCCCGGCGAGCATGGCCCCGGCCCGGACGAGGTCGGTGGTGACGAGGACGCGCCGCGGACCGCTCCGATCGGCGACGGCGCCGCCGACGAGCAGGGTGAGGACCTTGGGGAGGGAGCCGAGGGCGAGGACGAGGCCGGCGAGGGCCGGTCCGGCCGTGCCGACGAGGGTGACGGAGAGGGCGATGAGCCAGACCGCGTCGCCGAGGGAGGACAGGCCCATGGCGAGGACCAGGCCGAGGAAAGGCGCGGGAAGGCCCTTGCCGGTGGTGGCGACGGGCTCGCCGGCCTTGCCCTGCCCGGCCGCAGCGGCAGTGGGCCCGGCCGCGCCCGGCTCGGCCGGCGCGGTGGCGTGCTGGGCGGCGGCACCGCCCAGCGCCCCCGTGACCTCCGCCGGTCCGGGCGCCACGTGCGGCCCGGTCGGCGGGTCGAGGTCCGTGGGGGTTCGCTCGGCCGCCGCCGTCATGACAGCACCTGCTCGCGGACCTGCTCCGGCGTCGCCGGGAACCACACGTCCTCGGGTGTCAGCGCATCCGCCCGGTACTGGCCCAGCGCGCTCAGCAGCATCCGCAGCTCCAACGCCAGCGCTTCGGCGAACCGGACCAGCCCGTCGATCGGGTCCGTGTCCACCGCCAGCAGCGCCGCCCGGCCCAGACCCGCCGCCGACGCGCCCAGTGCCAGGACCTTCGCCACCCGCGTGCCCTCCCACATGCGGCCGGACGCCAGCAGGCACCCCGCCGGTGATCCGATGCGGGACAGGCACTCCGCCAGCGGCAGCCCGACCGAGGCGAACGCGGTGGGCGCCCAGCCGGATCCGCCCTCGGCGCCGTCGACCGTCACAGCCGACGCTCCCGCCGCCCATGCCACCGAAGCCGCGGCCGCGACATCACGGCCCGGCGGGAGCTTCACCCACACCCCGGCCCGCGGGAAGTTGTTGCGCATCAAGCGGATCTGCTGCCGGAGGATCTCGTCGGTGAACGTCCCCGGTGAGCTGCTCCGCACCACCGAAGCGCCCAGCGGAACGTCCACTGTGTACAAGTCCGCCAGGGAAGCGGCAACGGAAGGCGAGACCAGCGTCATCCCGCCGAGCCCGGGCTTCGCACCCTGCCCGACCTTCAGCTCGAACGCCAGCCGCCCGGACTCCAGCAACGAGGCCGCCGACGGGTCCGAGTACACGAGGTTCCAGACCTCCGCGTCCGCGTCCTCGGTGCTCTGCTGGACGACCACCCCGCCGAGCCCGTCGGGCACCGCGTCCGCGTACGCCCGCATGCGCTCCAGCAGCGTCCCGTCCGACGCGCCGCCCGCACGGCCGTGCCCGTGCACCGGGACGACGTTCTCGCCGATCACCATCGGGATCCCGAGCCGCGCGGCCTGTGCCGACGCCGCCGCGCCCAGCCCGGCCCCCGCGACCTGCGTCGACCCGAAGGCCGACAGGTACAACGGCAGTGAAGACCCGAACCCGCCGATCGACGCCGACAGCGAGACGTCGCCGTACAACGGCTCGCGGCCCAGCTCGATCAGCTTCTCCAGCCTTCGCGGCACGAACACCGGCGGCACCAGCCGCGCCGACTCCAAGACGTCGCCCGAAGCCGAAGAAGATGCGCCGAACAAGGAAGTCCCGTAGGAAGAGGCGGCGGGAAACACCGCCGCGGCACCGTGCAGTGCCCGCTCCCGGACGAGGTCCTCCGGGAACCCGCCGGCGTGCACCGCGGTCACGGCGAGACCACCCCCGGCAGCTTCGGGAACGCCGTCGCCTGCCACACCGCGTCCAGCCCGGCCACGTACCGGGTGAACCGCTGCACGCCCAGGCCGAACCCGGCGCTCGCGGGAATGCCCGTGCGGACCAGGTCGAGGTACCACGCGTACTTCGCCGGGTTCTCCCCCGTCTCCCGCATCCGCGTGACGATCCGGCCGTAGTCGTGCTCACGCTCGCTGCCGCTGCACAGCTCGCCGTACCCCTCCGGCGCGATGAGGTCGAAGTTGCGCAGGACACCGGCGACAGAAGTGCTTTCGCGGTCGTAGAACCCGCGCGACCCCTTCGGGTAGTCGACCAGGAAGAACGGCCGCGCGTGCTTCTCCGACAGGATCGCCTCGCCCGCCCAGTCGATCTCGGCGTCCGCGCTCTGCGGGTGCCCGAGCTCGCGCAACGTCTCGACGGCGGTGGCGTGCGACAGCCGGCCGAACGCGCCGCCGAGCAGGTCGGTGAACGCGCCCGAGTCGCGGCCGAGCGCCTCCAGCACGTCACCGGCGTCCTCGACGACCCGGCGCACCACGTGCGCCACCAGGTCCTGCAGCAGGTCGAGCACGTCGTCGCGGGACGCCCCGGCGACCTCGACGTCGAGCTGGTGGAACTCGGCCAGGTGCCGGCTCGTGTTCGCCGTCTCCAGGGGCTCCAGCCGCACGTTCGGCGCGACGTAGAAGATCTTCGAGAAGCCCAGCAGCGACGCCTGCTTGTACAGGATCGCGCTGGTCATCAGCTTGTAGCGGTGGCCGTAGAAGTCGACGTCCACCTGCTTCGCGCCGCGGCCGCCCGGGTCGGTGACCGGGCCGATCACCGGCGGCAGCAGCTCGGTGAAGCCGCGCGCGCCGAGGAACGCGCGCGCCTCGGTGAGCAGCTTGTGCTGGAGGCCCAGCACGAGCCGTGTGGTCTCCGAGGTCAGGTGCGTGCGCGGGTCCGGCGGATCGGTGTGCTCCATGGCGTTTTCACTCCCAGCTGGTCGGGCGGTTCAGGACAGGACCGGGTCGAGCCTTCGGCGGTGGTAGGACAGGTCGGCGAGCAGCCGGGTCGCGCTGACCCGGTCGTGACCGCGGCGGCCACCCAGCTCGGGCGGCAACGGCATCCGGCCGGTGTGCCACCACTGCAGGCGGCCTTCGTCGTCGAGCACGCACCGGGTTTCGCCGCCGTTGTCGGGGTGCAGGCAGTACGGGACGTCGAGCAGCCCGCGTTCGAACGCCGCCGGCAGCGCCGCGGTCAGCGTCGGGGCGAGCGAGCGGACCTCGTCGACGAGCCGCCGCGCCTGCGCGTACACCTCGGTGTCCCCGGCGGGCGGCGGCCCGGGCGAAGGAGCGTCCAGAGCGGTGGCGTGGGCCAGCCGCAGGGCCTCGACGTTCTCTTCGACGGTCGGGATCCGGTGCGCTTCGGCGGTGGTCTTGACGATCAGCCGCTCGGTGCCGGTGCGCACGGCCAGCCGCACGCTCTCGGCGACCAGCTCCCGCGCCCCGGCCGCGGACTCCGGGAACAGGCCCATGTAGGTGTAGAGCACCACATGGTGGTCCACAGTGGACAGTTCCTCGGCGCAGAGCCGCCGCATCGCCCACAGCGCTTCGGCGTCCTGCTCCGGGCTGGTCTGCTGCGCGTAGCTGGCCGACACGCTGCGCACGCCGTGTTCGGCGAAGAACAGGCACTCCAGCACCGACAGCGCGACGAGCAGGCCCGGCGGGCACAGCTGGCCGAGCATGCAGCCGCCGAAGCTCTCCAGGTGGCAGTCCACACCCCGGTCGGCCTGCCCGGCCAGCAGCGACGCCGAGCGCGACCACGACTTCGCCGCCGTGCGCAGCGGCACGCTGCTGTAGGGCAGGCAGTAGGACACCGGCCCGCCTTCGGAGGCGTCGAGCCCGGCTTCGAGCATCACGGCGAAGATGTCTTCCGGCTGCGCCGAACCGTGCCGCACCTGGACCGGGAACCGCGGGCCGTACAGGCCGTCCACCAGCTCGGCGGTGACGGCCGCGCCCAGCGCCACCAGCGGGTAGCCGTTGAGCTGGACGCCGGAGGCGATCGACATGGCGGCGAGGTCGTGCTGCCCGGTGCGGGTGTAGCTGTCCAGGGTCACGGTGCCGATGGCGGGCACCCGGGCCCCGGCGACCGCGCGCAGCCCGCGGCGCATCGCGGCGGGGTCGGAGAACCCCATGCGCGGCTGGACGAGCAGCGTCCGGCGGCGCCGGTGCTCGGCCACGAAGCTGCTGAACACCGACCGGGCAGGGGTCACCGCAAGGTCCGGACGTTCGCCGCGACGAACTCGCGGAACGACTCGATCGCCTGGCCGGAGTCGCCGGCGCCGACGTGGAACACCGCGTCGTAGCCCAGCGCCAGCAGCTCGGTCTCCAGCTCGGCGTTGGCGTCGCCCTGCACGCCGAGCTTGCCGCCGATGACGGCGGGCAGGCCGGCCAGGCCGGGGTCGGCGCGCAGCGCGGAGATCACCCGGGCGCCGTCGACGTGGCCGTGGCCGTTGATGGTGCTGATCACCAGGCAGTCCGGCCGCTCGGCGCGGCAGGCGGCCAGCAGCCGCTCGACCGGGACGCAGGCGCCGAGGTTGACCACCTCGTGCCCCATCTCCTCCATGATCAGCTGGAGGGCGACGAGGTTCCACATGTGCGAGTCGGACTGGACGCTGGACAGGACGAACTTGAGCGGGGGCCCGGCGGCCACACCGGGCCCGTCGGGGGTCTGCTCGATCTGGAACGTGGTCATCGTGCGTCGCTCCCTGTGCGTTCGGGGAACGTCCGCGGGGCGAGCCGCGAACTTCTCACGACGAATCGTCATCGCCGCGGGGCTCGCGCACATGGGTGCGGCGGCCCCGCATTCCGGCGCCGGGGTCCGCCTCGCGCGCGGGCGACGCGGCCGCGCGCGCGAGGCGCGGAGTCGGGTGTGCCGGCGCTGCCCCGCATGGGGGATCAGGGCCGCGCGCGCCTTCGCCGGGCCCGCTTCCACCCGCCCGCCGAACGGAGCAACCGCCGAGTCCGTTCGGCGTAGTCGCGTGAATGATGACCAGGCGTTTCGCCGCCGACGCCCCCATGCGCCCCCAGGACGCCCCCATGCCGCGCGGGAATGCGGGCGTAGCACCCCCATGTAACCCACGTCACCCGCTGGCATGCTCGATCCCGTGATTCCCCCGCAGCCGAACCCGGCGACCACGACGCTCCCGCCCACCTGGTGGGCGGCGGCGCTGACCGCGCGGGAACGCCGTCCCGGCGCCCCGCTCCCCGAGTGGGCCGCCTTCGCCGAGACGGCGCTCGCGTCGGCCCGGCCGGAGCTTCCCCGGGAAAGCTCGCACTGGCGCACCGCGTTCGCCGCGGTGTTCCACCCCTTCACCGACGCGGCCCGCGCCGCGATCGCCGGTGCCGCAGCGGCTTCGCCCGCCGTCGACGCCGACGCGGTCGCCGACGGGTGCGCCGCGCGGCTGGGTCACCAGCTCGCCGGGCTCGCCGCCCGCACGCTGGTGCTGGAGCTGGGCCGGGCGCGCCGCGCGGAGGACCTGGCGGGCGAAACGCCGGAAGAGCGCTTTGCCGGCTTCGTGCGGCGGACCGGCACGCCGGCCGGGCTCACCGACCTGCTGCACCGCTACCCGGTGCTCGCCCGGCTGGCCGCGCAGACGGCGCTGCACACGATCGCGGCGGTCACCGAGCTGCTCGGCCGCTTCACCGCCGACCGCGCCGCCCTGACCGCGTTCCTCGGCGCCGACCCCGGTCTCCTCACCGAGATCAGCGGCGGCACCGGCGACGCTCACCAGCGCGGCCGTTCGGTCCGCGAGCTGCGGTTCGCCGGCGGCGCGCGCGTCATCTACAAGCCTCGTCCGCTCGACCTGCACGCGGCGTTCACCGGCCTGGTGGACTGGCTCAACCCGCGGGTGCCCGGTCTCGAGCTGCGCACGGTCGACGTCCTCGTGCGCCCTGGTTACGGCTGGCTGCGCTTCGTCGAGCACCGGCCGTGCGCCGACCTCACCGAGGTCGACCGGTTCTACCGCCGTCAGGGTGTGCTGCTCGCCCTGCTGCACGCCCTCGACGGCACCGACGTGCACTTCGAGAACATCATCGCCGCCGGCGACCAGCCCGTGCTGATCGACATCGAGACGCTCTTCCAGCCGGTGCTGCCGGCTGAAGAAACCGAAGCCGACCCCGCGACCGAGCTGCTCGCGCGGTCGGTGCACCGGACCATGCTGCTGCCGCAGATGATCGTCGGCGAGCACGGCGCGGTCGACATCTCGGGCCTCGGCGGCGGCCGCGCGGCGGCCCCGGCGCTGACCCGCGTCGACTGGCTCGACGCCGGCACCGACCGGATGCGGCTGACCCGGGTGCCCGGCGGCGTCGGCACCGGCGTCAACCGGCCCACCCTCGGCGGGTTCGACGTCGAACCGGCGGAGCACGGCGCCGCGCTGCTCGCCGGGTTCCGCGCGGGCTACGACACGATCGTCGCCGGCGCGGCGGAGTTCACCGCGCTGCTGGACCGCTGCGCCGGCGCGGGGATCCGTGTCCTGGTCCGCCCGACCAGCTTCTACACGCGGCTGCTCGACGAGACCACGCACCCGTCGCTGCTGGCCGAAGCCGACGAACGCGACGCGGCGTTCGGGCTGCTGGACGACGACAGCACCGACGACGTCCGCCGCGGGCTCGTCGCCGCCGAGCTCACCGACCTGTGGGCGGGCGACGTCCCGATGTTCACCGGCAGGCCCGGGTCCACGGACCTCTGGGACGCCGAGGGCAACCGCCTGCCCGGGCTGCTCGGCGAACCGCCGCTGACGACGGTCCGCACGAAGGTCGCCGGGATGACCACGATCGACCGGCGCGACCAGGAGTGGCTGATCTCCGCCGCGCTGGCCACCCGGCCGGCCGCCGAGACCCACGCCGGCACCGGCGTCACCGACACCGTGTTGCCGAGCAAGAGCCCCGAACCCGCGCACCTGCTCTCGGCCGCGTGCGGGGTCGCCGACGCGATCATCGCGCGCGCGTCGTCGGCCGGTGGCCGCGTGAACTGGGTCGGCCTCGAGCTCGTCGACGAAAAGTACTGGACCGTGCTGCCGATGGGCGCCGGGCTCGGTGAGGGGTACACCGGCGTGGCGCTGTTCCTGGCGCAGCTGGCCGAGCTGACCGGCATCGACCGCTACCGCGATCTGGCCGCGAAGGCCGTCTCCGGGCTGCCGTGGCTGGTGTCGGCGCTGGAGGACGACCCGGAGCTCGCCGCCGCGGCCGGTCCCGGCGGGCTGCTCGGGCTCGGCGGCGTCGCCTACGCGGCGGCCCGGCTGTCCCGGCTGCTCGACCGGCCGGAGCTGCTCGACCTGACCGCCCGCACCGTCGCCGTCATGCCGGCGCCGACACCCGAGACCTCGCCGCGGTACACCACCGGCCTGGCCGGCGGCCTGGTGGCGCTGCGCTCGGTGGCCACCCAGACCGGGTTCGCCGAAGCCACGCTGCTGGCCGACGCCTACGCGGCCGAGCTCGCCGTCCGCTCGCTCGACCCCGACCTCGCCGACCCCGGCTTCGCACACGGCGCGGCCGGCGTCGACTGGGCCCTCACCGGGTACCCGCGGGAGACCCCGACCCTGCCGCCCGCCGAGGCCGCCACCGGGCACGGCTGGTGCTCCGGCCTGGCCGGGCAGGTGCTGGCCTACGCCGGGCAGCCCGCGGTGCTCGGCCTCGACGAGCAGGTCGCGGCGCTCGCCGCCCAGGACCCGCTGCGCGACCTGAGCCTCTGCCACGGCGAAACCGGCATCACCGACGTGCTCGGTGTCCTCGCCGAAGCCGGGCACGAGGGCGCGGCCGCCGCGGTCGCCACCCGCACCGGGCAGCTGCTCACCGCCGTCGAGCAGGACGGCGCGCGCTGCGGCACCCCGGACGCCGTCCCGTCCCCCGGCCTGCTGACCGGCCTGGCCGGCATCGGCTACGGCCTGCTGCGCCTCGGCTTCGGCCGCCGTGTCCCGTCCGCCCTGCTCCTGCAACCCCCGACCCGCTGAGCACAACCGTCCCCACTCACGAGGAGAGAACGCACGATGCCCGAACCCACCGCCGAGACCGTCGAAGCCACCATCGGTGCCCTGGCGCTCCCCCGCGCGAACCGCTGCGGGGCCCGCAACCAGGCGCTGGCCGGCGCCCGGCCCCGGTTGTCCGGGATCACCCTGGAGACGCTCGGCGACCCGACCGTCGTCACCAACGGCACCTTCGCCCTCTGACGTCACTTTGAGTGCCGGCTTCGCCGATCAGCCCGTTTTCCGCCCAGCACGACCGAGAACCACCGAGAACTACCGAGAGTGGAGCCACCCGCATGACCGAGCACGACTTCGCCGCCACGGACAACCCGATCGGCGACTTGACCCTCCCCCGCACCTCCCGCACCGGCGCCCGCAACCACGCGCTGTCCGGCAAGGCGGCGCGGGTGAGCCAGAACTCCTTGACCACGATGGACATCACGGTCGTCACGGGCGGTTTCGCCGAACAGTGAGACACCCGGACGTCGGCAATTCGACCTACGTCCGGAGGGCGCGCATCCGGTTATAGTGACCGCGATGGGCATCCGGTCGACGCGTCTCATCGGACGCGACAGGGAGCTCGGCGCACTGTCGGAGGCTCTGGAGAAGGCCCGCACCGACCACGGTGGGGCCTTCTTCCTTGTCGGCGAAGGCGGGATCGGGAAGTCCCGGCTCGCCGCCGACATCGCCTCGCGGGCACTGGCGACCGGGCTCCCGGTGCTACGCGGACGAGCCAGCTCGATCGGCCCGATGGTGCCGTTCCGGCCCTTGGCCGAAGCGCTGCTTTCGCACTTCCGCGGCGGCCTGCCGCCCGCCGCGCCCGAGCTCGACCCGCTCGTGCCGGTGCTCGCCCGGCTCGTGCCCGACTGGTACCGCGGCGACCGGCCGCACGACAACGGCAACCTGCTCGTGCTGGCCGAAGCCGTGTTCCGGCTGCTGTCGGTGGCCGGCCGCGACGGCGGCTGCCTGATCGTGCTGGAGGACCTGCACAACGCCGACGCCGAGACGCTGTTCATCGTCGAGTACCTCGTCGACAACCTGGCCTCCAGCCAGGTCATGCTGATCGGCACCCTGCGCGGCGAGCCGGGCGAGGCGCTGCGGCTGGCGACCGCGGCGGCGCAGCGCTCGTCCAGCCACACCTTCGAACTGGCCCGGCTCGACGCCGAGCGCACCCGCGAGTTCGCGGCCGCCTGCCTGGAGACCGAACCGGCCGCCGTCCCCGCCGCCGTCGCGAACCTGTTGTGGCAGAACAGCGAGGGCGTGCCGTTCGTCGTCGAGGAGCTGCTGCACGGCATGCTCGGCGACGGCCTGCTCGTCGGCGGGGCGAACGGCTGGCAGGTCGTCGGCGAGCTGCAGGCCCGCGTGCCCGAGGCGCTGATCAGCAGCATCGCCGCCCGCGTCGACGCACTCGGCCCGGACGGCGAGACGCTGCTTTCGGTGGCTGCCGTGCTGGGCCGGCGGTTCCCGCTTTCGGTGGTGCAGGCGGTCACCGACATGGACGACCGCATGTTGCACAACCACATCAGCGCGAGTGTCGCCGCGCACCTGGTCACCACCGACGAGACCACGCCCGGCTGGTACGCCTTCCGGCACCCGCTCACCGCCGAAGCCCTGCTGGCCCGGCTCGTGCCGTCGACGAAGGCGAACCTGGCGCGCCGGGCCGCCGACGCCGTCGAGCTGCTGCACCCCGGCCTGCCGGGCGAGCTGTGCGCGCTGGCCGCGGCGCTGCGGCTGACGGCGATGGACCACCCCGGCGCCGGGCGGTTGTTCGCCGAGGCCGGCCGCCGCGCCCTGGACGGCGGCGCGGCCGACACGGCGGTGACCATGCTGACCCGCGCCGTCGAGCTGCTGGCCACCGCGAGCCCCGACGACCGGGCCGACGCGCTGGAGACCCTGCTGCACGCGCTCGGGCAGACCGGGCAGTTCGACCGGGCCGTCGGGTTCTCCGCCCGCTTCGCCGAGATCGGCCGCCTGGAGCGGGCGGTCGACCTGCACATCCAGCTGGCGTGGGCGGCCTACATCGGCGGGCGCCACGACGAGTGCCTCAACCAGATCGAGCAGGCCCGCACGCCGCTCGGCGGCGAGATCACCGAAGAGCAGAAGGCAGGCCTGGACGCCGTCGAGGCGACGCTCTGGCTGGACATCCCCGGCCCGTCCCACACCGAGCGGGCGCGCAAGCTCGCCGAGCAGGCGTGGGACGTCGCCGAGCGCGCGGGTGTGCCGTTCGTGTCGTGCCAGGCGCTGCAGGTCCTCGGCATGGTGGCGCTGGAGACCGACCTCGCCGAGGCCGAGCGCTTCCTGCAGCTGGCGCGGCGGCTGGCCGAGCAGCACCAGCTGACCCACCTGCGCACCCAGGTGCTGGTCCGCCTGGGCGGGCACCGGATGCTGGCCGAGGGCGACGTCCGCACGTTCGACCTGGCCCGCGCGGAAGCCCAGCGCACCGGCGCGATCACGCTGACCTGCGCCGTCGACGCGAGCCGCGCGGTGCACGCGGCGATGCGCGGCGAGTTCGCGCAGGCCGACACGATCCTCGAGGAGAACCTCGCGGTGCTCGGCCGGCTCGGCCTGGTCGCGTTGCTGCAGTACACGCACATGACCCGCGCGATGGTGGCCGCGCACCAGGCGGACCGCCCGCGGATGGAACGCGCGCTCGAGGACTTCCGCGAGGCGGGCGGCGCGAGCGCGCAGGAGCTCGTGCTGAGCGTCGGGCTGGCGCAGGTGTTCTGCTCCCTGCTCGAAGAGGACGCCGAACGGGCCCGCCGCGAGCTGGACCAGGTCCTGGCCCTGGAGGAACGGCAGCCGAGCCGGTTCCACCTGGCCGGCCAGCACGGCCTGCGGCTGCTGGTCGAAGCGCTCGACGGGACGGAGCCGGACCCGGCCCGGCCCCCGGCGGCGGTCAGCGGGATGCGCTGGAACCGCCAGTTCGTCCTGCTGGGCGACGCGGTCCGCCACGGCCGCGCGGGCGCGCCGGAGCTGGCCGACTCCGCCGTGGCCGCGGCGATCGAGGCGGCCGCGCCGTTCCCGATGAGCCGCCACCTGGGCCTGCGCATGGTGGCCGAGTCCGCGTCGGCCGACGGCTGGGGCGACCCGGTGACCTGGCTCAAGGAGGCCGAGGAGTACTTCCACCAGGCCGAGGTGAGCGCGGTGGCGAGCGCGTGCCGCGGCCTGCTGCGCAAGATCGGCGCCCCGGTGGGCCAGCGCCGCACGGGTTCCGAGCGCCTCCCGGCCATCCTGCGGACCGTGGGTGTGACGGTCCGCGAGTACGAGGTGCTGCAGCTGCTGGCGGACAACATGGGCAACAAGGACATCGCCCGCCGGCTCCACATCTCCCCGCGCACGGTGGAAAAGCACGTGGCGAGCCTGCTGGCGAAGGCGAACCTGCAGAACCGGGGCGAGCTGACGGAGTACGCCCGCAACACACCCCACTGACGCCGGGCGGGAAAGGGCACCCATCCGGCCGCCGTCCCGCTCCGAACCACCGGGACGACCGACACAAAGGGCTGCCCGATGGACGACCTGGAAGACCTCTCCCGCACCAGGGCCTGGTTGACGCGGTTCCTCGCCGAGCACGCGCCCCACGCCCCGCGGCACCGGGTCGTGGACGTCGTCATGGTGCTGGACGAGCTCCTCTCCCAGGCCCTCGCCGACGGCGGCGCGGCGGAGGACGTCGCGCTGACCCTGCAGCCGGGAAGCGTCCGGCTCGAAGTGACCGATCCCCGGCCCTCCTCGCCCGACCACGTCCTGCCCGTGCTGTCCTTCGCCTGCTCGCGCTGGGGTCGCCGGGCACGCTCCCGCGGCACGACGGTCTGGGCCGAGGTACCACTCACCTGAGGAGGCGGAACCCGCGTCATGAAGCTCCGGGACCGGATCACGGCGATGGTGATGCACGGCTCGGCGCGGTGGACCGTGCGCTACGGCGAGGGGTTGCGCTTCGCCGGCAGTGAGCTGCCCGGCCCCGCGGTCGTCCGCGTCCCGACCCGGCACGGGCCGGTCCGGGTCCACGTCTACCGACCGCCGGGCGCGGTCCGCGGTGGCGCGTACGTGCACTTCCACGGCGGCGCCTGGCTGATGCGGCACCCGGCGATGGACGACTGGTGGTGCCGCTACGTCGCCGCCGAGGCCCGGGTGACGGTGTACAACGTCGACTTCCGGTGCGGCCCCTACGTCGCGTTCCCGGTGGCGCAGCACCAGTGTTCCGACGTCGCCACCTGGGTGGCCACCGGCGACGCGGCCGCCGAGCGCGTGGTGGTCGGCGGCTTCTCCTCCGGCGGCGGGCTCGCCGCCGCCGTCTGCCTGCAGGCCCGGGACGCGGGAGCGTGGCGGCCGGCGCTGCAGGTGCTCGGGGTGCCCGCGCTGGACCTGGCGGCCGCCCCCGCCCCGGCGGCGGCCGGGATGATCTCGCCCGGCCTGCGCGAGCTGGTCCGCCGGGTCTACTTCCCCGACCCGGCGACCCGGTCGCACCCGTACGCGTCACCGTTGCTGGCGCCCGACCTGACCGGACTGCCGAGGGCCGTGGTCCTCACCGCCGAGCACGACGTCCTGCGCGAGGACGGCGAACGGTACGCGGCCCGGCTGCGCGCGGCGGGCGTCGACGTCGTGCACGACCGGACGCCCGGTGTGGACCACTACTTCCTCACCGAGGACCCGGTCCGGGCGCGCACCACGATGGCGCTGGTGGCCGCCGAGATCCGCCGGGCCGTCTCGGCGTGACGCGGTGGCCCGCACCGGCCTCTGTCGAACCGCCGGGCACCGCCCACAGCGACCGGCTCACGCGGCCCGGCGCCGGACGGCCGCGCACAGCGCCACTCCGACCAGGAGCAGCACGCTCGACTCGGCGAGCAGCCTGCCTACGTCCACACCGGTTTCGGCCAGCTCGTGCGGACGCCCGGGCGTCGGCCGCGCGGCGACGACCGGAACCTCGGCGACCGCGGGCCCGGCGGCGACCGGCGATCCGCCGGGTCCGGCGCCGGTCACCGTGGCGACGTTGCGCACCCGGCCGGCGGCCACGTCCGCGGCGGTGACCGGGTGCGCCGGCACCGTGCACGTCATCGCCTGCCCCGGCGCCAGCGCGGACGCCGGGCAGGTCACGGTGCCCGCGGCGGGATCGTCGACCCGGATCTCCCGGACGGTGACCGCACCGGTGTTGGTGACCGTGACGGTCCACTCGATCCGGTCGCCGGCGCCGGTCGAGCCGTCGCCGTCCACGTCGACCGGGTGGGCCGCCTTGGTGATCGCGAGCGCCGCGGCCGCGGTGACCCGCACGGTCGCGCTCGCGGGCGCCGAGTCCACCGGTGGTCCGCCCGCCGGCGGAGTTCCCGACGCGACGGCGGTGTTGTCGATCCGCCCGGAGTCCACATCGGACTGGGTGACGCGGTAGGCCGCCGTGCACGTCACGTGCCGGCCCGGCGCGAGCGAACCGGCCGGGCACACCGGAGCCGGTGGCTCCCCACTGCCGGTGAAGCGCGTTTCGCGCACCGACAGCGCGGTGAGCGTGACGTTGCCGGTGTTGGTGACCACGAACGAGTAGGTGACCTCCTGCCCGGCGGCGGAAACCGTTCCCGGCGAGACCGTCTTCACCAGGGTGAGCGCGGCGTCCGGCGGGGTCGGCACGACAACCGTCGACGGATCCGAGACCGGCGGCTCGCCCTGGGGCGGGGTGCCGGTGGCGACGGCCGTGTTGACCACCTTCCCGGCGTCCACATCGGACTGCGTGAGCACGTAGGCGGCGGTGCAGACCACCTGCTCCCCCGGCGCCAGCGCGGCCACCGTCGCGCCACCGCCCGGACAGGACGGCTCGGCCGGCCGGCCGGTGCCCGAGAACGCCGTCTCGCGCACCGTCACCGCGGTCAGCGTCCGGTTCCCGGTGTTGGTGACCACGAAGGAGTAGGTGACCGTCTGCCCGGCGCGGAAGTGCCCGTCGTCGGCCGGGTCCGCCGACTTGACCAGCGACAGCCCCGGGTTCCCGGGCACGGTCACCTTCGCCCGTGACGGCCCGGAGGTGACCGGCTCACCGCCGGGGCCGGTGCCGGTCGCCTCGGCGGTGTTGGTCACGGCCCCGGCGTCGGCGTCCGCCTGGGTCAGGGTGTAGGTGGCGGTGCAGGTCTGCGCCTGCCCCGGCGCCAACGTCCGCGCCGGGCACTCGACGACCGGCGCCGGGCCGGTGCCGCTGAACGCCGTTTCGCGCACGGACACGGCGGTCAGCGTGCGGTTGCCGGTGTTGGTCACGGCGAAGCGGTAGGTCACGGTCTCCCCCGCGCCGCCCACGGTCGCCGGTTCGACGGACTTGACCAGCGAGAGCGCGACGCCCCCACCCGCGGTGACGACCGCCGTCGCCGGTGGGGTGGTCACCTTCGGCAGATTCGCGGGCGGGGTGCCCTCCGCGGTCGCGCTGTTGGTGATCCGGCCCGCGTCGAGGTCGGCCTGGGTCACCGCGTAGTCCGCCGTGCAGGTGACGACCTGGCCGGGGACCAGCGTCCCGCTCCCGGCGGGACAGTCGAGGGCCGACAGCGGCCCGCTGCCGCTGAACGCGCCCTCGGTGATCGCCACCCCGGTCAGCGTCACGGTGCCGGTGTTCTTCATCGCGAACGAGTACCGGACCCGCTCCCCCACGGCCGTGACGGTGGCCGGGTCGGCGGTCTTCGCCAGGGTCAAGGCGGCCGAGCGGGTGGCGGTCACCTTCGCCGACGACGGCGCCGACGTGGTCGGTTCCGTCGCGCGAGGCGCCGTGCCGTGCGCGACGGCGGTGTTCTCGACCGCGCCCGCGTCGATGTCGGCCTGCGTGACCGGGTAGGTCGCGCGGCACGTCTGCGCGGCGCCGGGGGCGAGCACGGTGTCCGGACAGGTGATGACGGGCGCCGGCCCGGAGCCGGTGAAGCGGGTCTCCGCGACCCCGACGTCGCGCAACGTCACATCGCCGGTGTTGGTGACGACGAACGTGTATCCGACGGACTGGCCGGCGTGGTCCACGGTCGTCGGATCCGCGGTCTTGACCAGGGTGATCGCCGGGTGCGCGGGCGTCGGGACCGAGACGCTCGACGGGTTCGACATCGTCGGGTCCGGCGAGCCGGGCTGCTTGCCGTGCGCGGTGGCGGTGTTGTCCAGCCGGCCGGAATCGACGTCGGCCTGGGTCAGCACGTAGGTGGTGGTGCAGTTCGTGCTCGCGCCGGGGGCGAGCGTGGCGACCGGGCACGTCGCGGCGGGCAGGACACCGCTGCCGGAGAACGCGGTCTCGTCGACGCCGACCTCGGTCAGCGGCACGTTCCCGGTGTTGGTGACCCGGAAGGAGTAGGTGATCGGCCGGCCGGCCGTGTAGGCGTCAGGGTTGTCGGGCGAGGCCGACTTCTTCAGCGTTAGCGCCGGGGCCGCCTTCTCGGTCGGCGTGCGGGTCGACGACGGGTCCGACGTCACGCGCTTCGTGCCGCCCGGCGGGAGCGCCGAGGCCGTGGCGGTGTTGACCGCCGCTCCGGCGTTCTCGTCGGCCGGGGTGATGACGTACGGGGTCCGCGCGGTGCAGGTCTGCGACTCCCCCGGCGCGAGGCTCGGCCGAGGGCAGGTGACCGGTCCGGCCTTGGCGTCGGACACGGTGACGTCGTGCAGCGCCAGCGCGCCGGTGTTGGTGACGGTGAAGGTGTACGCGACGGTGTCGCCCGCGTCGGTGATCCCGTTGCCGTTCACGTCGACCGGCACGGCCGCGTGCTTTTCGAGCTTCAGCGTCGCGGGTTTCGCCGTGTTCGTGACCGTGCAGGACACGAAGTCGCCGATGTCGACGTGCACCCGCGCCGAGCCGCCGGCGTCGCCGTCGGGCAGCTCCGCGTCCGGTTTTCCGTTGCGGGTGCAGGACCACGCTCTGTCGTAGTTGGACTCCAGGCCCGAGGTCGCCGTCTCACGCAGGGTGTAGTCACCACCCCGGGCGCCGGCCAGCACGGTGACCTCGCCGGTGCTCGCCGAGGCGCCGCCGCCGGTGTCGGCGGCGCCGAGCACGCTCCCACCCGGCGCCGCGACCGAAACCGCGAAGGAGTCGCCGGGGAAGCCCCGCACGACCTTCTTCGTCAGCTGCAGGCTGGAGACCAGCACGCCGAACCCGACCGCCTGCCGGCCACCGCCCACCATGCGCTGGCTGAACGACGTGGGGTCCTCGGCGGAGATGATCGCGGTGCCGGTCTTGTTCGCGCCCGTCCGCCCGGCGCACCGCACCGTCCGGGTGCCGACGCCGGTGTACCCACCGCCGCAGGCGTTCCCGATCCCCGGGTCGGACCCGGTCGCGGTCAGCGATTCCAGCGGCGAGGACGAGGTCCACTCGATCGACTCGCCGGCGTCGGTCGACTCGGCGTCGGCGCCCACCAGCCCGTACCCCCGCACCACGGCCCCGGCGCTGTCGGTGGCCACGATGTCGCTCAGCGCGGCGACGGTCGTCGTGCCGAAGGCGGTCTGGTAGAGCGCCGGGCGTCCCGGCACTCCGGTGTAGTGCCCGGAGTTGCCCAGGTAGGCCGCCGAGTACGTCGGCAGCGGGTTCGCGGCGACCGGACCGCCGGACACCTTGAGCGTGACTGCGAGCCGGTACCCCCCGGGCAGCGCGAAGGTCAGCCGCTGGCCCGCCGCGGAGCCGGCCGCCGCGGCGTCGTACCCGGAGAGGTCGAACCAGCACAGCGTCCGCGCGTAGGTGCCGGTGCCCGCCGAGGCGAACCCGCAGCCTTCGGTCGCCGCGGTGGCGCGGGCGACCGGCCCGAAGGCGGCCACGCACAGCGCGAGCAGCGTCGCCACCACCAGGAGCGCCGGCCCCTTCCGCCCCGACACGCCACTCATCGACCGGCACCTCCGCCTCGGCTGCTGTTCCGGTCATCGTGCGCGAAGGGCCGGGAAACAGCTGGCGGAAAGATGATCATTCAATCGATCGTGGCGGCCGGGACGAATGCGTCCGTTCGGGGGACTTCACATTCGACGCCGGACCGTGGTGATATTTTCCGGTTCGAAGTGCCGCACCCGCCGAAAGGAACCCACTGTGCCGGAGCCCGACCCGGCACCGGACGCCGAGGAGATCGGGAACCGGCTCGCCGTCGCCGAAGAACGGTTCGCGGTGTTCTACCAGCATTGCCCGATCGGCGTTGTGCTCGCCGCGCCCGACGGCGTGGTCGGAGCCGCCAACCCGGCATTTCTTCGGCTGCTCCGAATCGACGAGGAAACCGAGCTGGTCGGCACCCGGGTCGAGGACCTGGGAGCCGGTGAGCACGACCGATCCACGCTGGCGAAGGCGATCGCGGACAGCGAAGTGGTGGCCGGCGAGGTCGTGATCCGGTCCGGGGCGGACGTCACCCGGCTCGTCCGGCTGACCGTCACGACCCTGCCGGGCAACCGCGGCCGCTACCCGATCCTCATGGTCGAGGACGTCGACGAGCTGCGTCAGCTGCAGGAGACGTTCCAGCACCAAGGCCTGCACGATCCGCTGACCGGCCTGCCGAACGCGGCTCACTTCCGCGCGCGGCTGGAGGCGCTGTGCGCCGCGGATGACCCGATCACCCTGTTCTACGTGGACATCGACGGGTTCAAGGTCGTCGACGACGCACTCGGCCCCGAAGTCGCGGACCTCGTGCTGCGCGGCGCGGCAGGCACCCTGCGCGCGGTGTTCGGCAGCCGGGGAACGTTCATCGCGCGGCTGTTCGGCGACAGCTTCGCCGTCGTGATGCCCGGCGAGCCGGACCGGGCCGCCCTCGTCGAGCGGGCCGAGCAGGCGATCCGCGAACTGGCCAAACCGGTTTACGCGGCCGACATCGGCATCGGCGTGAGCGCCAGCATCGGCATCGCCACCGCCGGTGCGGGCAGCGCCGCCCACGAGAAGCTGATGCGCTCGGCCCAGATCGCCCTGCACCAGGCGAAGTCGCTGGGCAAGGCGCGATGGGTGCTGTTCGACCCCGAGACCGGGGACGCCGACCGTGAGCGCTACCGGCTGGCGGCCGCCATCGCCGGGGCGATCGAGCTCGGCGAGATCACCGTGGCCTACCAGCCGCACGTCGTCCTGCCCGACGCGCACATCGTGACGTCGCTCAACGCCGCGCTGGTGTGGAACCACCCGGCCCGCGGCCGGCTCCGGTCGGCGGAGTTCCTCCCGCTCGCGGAGCTGACCGGGATGTCGGTGCCGCTGGGCCGGCACCTGCTGGCGCAGGCGCTGCGGACCAAAGCGGAGTGGCAGCTGCGTTTCGGCGACGGCGCGCCGGTCGTCTGCCTCACCCTGCCGCGCCGGATGGCCATCGACGCCGACCTGGTCGGCATCGTGCGCGCGGAGCTGGCCGAGAACGGCTTGGAGCCGCGGCACCTGATGCTGTGCGCGGAGGCGGAGTCCCTCGTCGACCCACGGGGCGACCTGCTCGACTCCCTCGGCCGGCTCGCCCGGCTCGGGGTGATCTTCGTCGTCACCATCACCGGCCTGCCGGACCTGGAGCTGCTGGCGGCCCACGAGGTCCCGGCGCCGGGCGTGATGCTGGCCGGGCCGATCGTCGAAGCCGTCGCGGCCGAAGACGCGCCGGCCTGGACCCGCCGCAACATCCGCCAGCTGGTCGAGCGGGCGGAGGAGCTGGGCATCAAGGTCGGGGCGTACGACGTGGCGTCGCAGAAGCAGGCGGAACTGCTCTACGGCCTGGGAGTCGTCGTGGCGGCGGGGAGCTACCAGCCCGAGTACCTGACCCGCACCGAGGCGGAGGTCTGGGCGGGCCGGACCTTTCCGATGGGCTGACCGCCGCCGCGGAGGTCAGTTGCCGGACTCTCCGGCGAGCGCCTCGTACACCGGCCGGAGCAGCTCGGTGACGTCTTCGCCGCCCGCCGTGACCGCGAACGGCGGGGCCTGGTCCAGGAGGGCGTCGAACGGCGTCCGCGGCACGTGCAGCGGCGCCGCGCCGCCCAGGCCGGGGGCCGGACCGCAGTCGAAGAAGGTGTCCATGACCTCGGTCAGCGCGGGCGACCGGTCGTCCGGGTCGAGCGGTTCGGCGGAGATGAGCCGGTTCTTCAGCTCCTCCAGCAGCGTTTCGCGGTCCCGGCCGCGCAGCGCGAGGAGGGTGAACGGATCTTTGGCCACCCGCGCCACGAGCGCCGAGAACACGGCGTTCAGGTGGCCGCACGGCACCTCGGCGTCCGGGCAGGTGCAGTCGAGCGACACCTCCCGCGCCGAAGACGGGAACAACGGCAGCCGGACCGCTTTGAAGATCTGTTCGACGTCCCGGGGCAGCTCACCGCTGAGCAGCTGGACGGTGACCGACGCTTTTGCCGCCAGGGCATGGGTGATCGCCGCCCAGTCCGCCTTCCCGAACGCCGTCAGGCCGATGCGCACCCGGTAAGGGACGCCATCCGCCACTTCGGCGTCGATGCGCCCGGCGCCGACCTCCACGGACACGACGCGCCCGCGGCCGTGCGCCGGGAGGAGGACGCCGAGCGCGGTCAACGCCCGGATGAACCGGGTCGCCCACCACGGGAGTGGCTCAGTCATCGATCGCCTCCTCCCCCAGGGTGAACGTCTCGCGCAGCGCGTCGGTGGACAGTTCGGTGAGCCAGCTTTCGCCCTCGCCGACGACCATTCCGGCGAGCGCGCGTTTTTTCGTGATCAGGGTGTCGATGCGTTCCTCGATCGTGCCCGGACAGACGAACTTCCGGACCTGGACGGTCCTTCCCTGCCCGATCCGGAACGCCCGGTCGGTGGCCTGGTTCTCCACGGCCGGGTTCCACCAGCGGTCCAGGTGCAGGACCTGGCTGGCGGCGGTCAGCGTGAGCCCGGAGCCGCCCGCTTTGAGCGAGAGCAACAGGATCCGCGGTCCGTCGCCGGACTGGAAGCGTTCGACGATCGTGTCTCGCGCCCCCTTTGCCAAGCCGCCGTGGAGAAACGCGACGTCGGCGCCGAGCCGGTCCGACAAATGGGGCACCAGCATGTGCCCGAACTCCGTGTACTGCGTGAAGCACAGGACCCGGTCACCCGACGCCAGGATTTCGGCCAGGATCTCTTCGAGGCGGCTGACCTTGCCGGAACGCTGCCCGATCGGGGAACCGTCGTGCAGCAGGTGCGCGGGGTGGTTGCAGACCTGCTTGAGTTTGGTGATCGCGGCAAGGACGTTGCCACGGCGTTTGATGCCGTGGCTGTTCTCGATCTTCTTCATCATCTCGTCGACGATCGCGCTGTAGAGCGTGCCCTGCTCGCGGGTGAGCCGGTATTCCTGCCGGATTTCGATCTTTTCCGGGAGCTCGGGGACGATCGCGGGGTCCGTTTTCACCCGGCGCAGCAGGTACGGCTGCGTGAGCCGGCGCAGCTCGGCGGCCACGGCGGTGTCGCCGCCGCGCTCGATCGGGGCCGCGAACCGTTGCCGGAACTCGAACCTGGTGCCGAGCAGCCCGGGGTTGAGCAGGTCCAACACGGACCAGAGATCCGCCAGCCGGTTCTCCACCGGGGTGCCGGTCAGCGCGAGCCGGTGCCCGGCGGGGAACCGCCGGACCGCCTTGGCCGTCGCGGTGTCGGCGTTCTTGATGGCGTGCGCTTCGTCGAGCACCAGACGCCGCCAAGCGAACGTCTCGAGCTCGTCGGCGTCACGGGCGGCGGTGGTGTAGGTCGTGACGACGAGGTCCGCCGCGGCGACCTGCTCGGCGAGCGCGTCCCCGTGCGCGCGTTCGCTGCCGTGGTGGGCGAGGACACGCAGGCCGGGGGCGAAGTTCGCCGCCTCCCGCTGCCACATGCCGACCAGCGACATCGGGCACAGCACCAGCGTCGGCCCGCGATCGTCGTCAGCCCGCTCGACCGCCTCGAGCGCCAGCGTCTGGACGGTCTTGCCGAGGCCCATGTCGTCGGCCAGGCACGCACCGAGCCCCAGCTCCGCCATGAACACGAGCCAGGCGACCCCCCGCTGCTGGTAGGGGCGCAGCGTGGCGCGGAACGACGGCGGCAGCTCGACCGGCCGCAGGCGCTGATGCACCTGCTCGGCCAGGACGTCGCCGACCCAGCCGTCGGCGCTGACGTCGACGACCGGCAGCGGCGCCGCCGACCCGAGGTGGACGAGCTCCAGCAGCTCGGCCGCGGTGGGGCGAAGGCTCTGCCGGTGCGGGTCGCGGCGCAGGTACTCGAGACCGGCGCGCAGGCGGTCGGCGTCGACGCTGATCCACCGGCCCCGCAGCCGCACCAGCGGCGACTTCGCCGCGACGAGCCGGGCCAGCTCTTCCTCGCCGATCTCCTCGTCGCCGACCGCGATCGACCAGCGGAACGCGCCCAGCTCGTCGCGGCCCACCCGGCTGCGGGCCACGACCTGCTCGGACGGCGTGCTGTGGACGGAGAGCCGCAGCCCGAGCCGGCGCCGGCCGTCCCAGGTGGCCGGCAGCTGCACTTCGAAGCCGGCCTCGACCAGCCGGGTCGCGCCGGACGTCAAGAACTGTTCGGCCTCTTCGACGCTCAGGTCGTACTCGGACGGCTGGGTGCGGCGCAGGGCCGGCGCCAGCATCGGCTCCACCAGCGCGGCCCGGCCCAGTTCGGCGACGAACAGCCCCTTCGGGTCCCGGACCAGCCCGGTCGCCTCGCCCGACCAGATCTGCCCCGCCGAAAGCAGCAGGCTGGAGTCGGCGGTCGCCCGCAGGAGGAACTGCAGCTGCCACTTGGTGCTGTCGCCGGTCTGGTCGTCGGGATCGTCCGGGTCCTGCTGCCGCAGGGTGCCGACCTCGGCCAGCCGGAAGCACGCCCGGCCGTCGACGACATCGGTGTCGGCGACCTCGTCCCACTTCGCGACGGCGTCGGCCAGGACGCGGAGCTCGTCCAGCGGCAGCTCGACCCGGGCGGCGCCGCCCTGCAAGGCGGACAGCCACACCCCGGCCGCGCCCCGGCTCGTGCGCAGGTCGACGGGCGGATCCGCGCGTCCCAGCCGGTCCCGGACCGCCGTGTCGACCAGCGTGTGGAGGGCATCGGTGACCAGCGCACGCGGCGAGCCCCCGATGAGCGGCGCGACCTGCTCGGCCCGCCCGACCGGCGGCATGGCCGCGACCAGGGCGTCGAACGCGACGAAGTCGACGCCCTGCAGCACCGGGCGCCACCGCGCCTCGGCCGCGTCGCCCTGGCGGACCAGCGTGGGCAGCACTCGCCCGCGCCGCACGAGATCCGCGGCCAGGCGGGCCACCGCGCGTAGGTAGGTGACCGAGGCGCCGTAGGAGGCCGAGTCGTCGAGGTCGTCCAGCTCGGCCGCGTCCACGACCAACGCGGGCACCGACCACGGCCGCAGCACCGGCGCCGGGCCACGCCGCTTGCCGCCCGCCGTCGCCTCGGCGGAGGCGAGCGGCCGGTTCGCCCGCGACGGCAGCAGCAAGGTCGCCGAGGTGGGCTTGCCGGGGTGCAGGGCGGTCAGGTTCGCGCTGGAGACGGCGAACGGATGCGGCAGCGCGATGTGCGCCGACCGGCTCGACGTCCCGGCCGGGCCCCGGTCGTGTTCCGCCCAGAGCAGCAGCCCCCGGCCCGGGGACCACAGAGCGTGCACCAAGGGCAAGGTCAGGCGCTCCTTCGTCCGGTCCGGGTTCCCCCCGATCGTCGCACGCGGCGGCTCACTCCGGTGACTTGGCGTTCTTGCGCTGGTTGGCGGTGAAGCGGGCTTTCTTCTGCCGGTTCCCGCACGTGTTCATGTCGCACCACCGGCGGGTGCGGCTCTGGCTGGTGTCGAAGAACGCGGCCCGGCAGGTCGGTGACGCGCACAGGGCCAGCTTCCCGTCCCGTTCGCCCGAGACGATGCTGATCGCGTCCGCGGCGATCACGCCCAGGGCGTCCTCCACACAGGACGCCGAGCTGAGCCGCCAGCGCCGCTCGCCTTCGGGCGTCAGGATCGCAGCGGCGCGGCCCTGCACGCTGCGGTCGTTGACGACCTGCACGGCGGACGCGGGAAGCGGGTCCTGGACCGCGGCCGCGGTCGCGACGGCGTGCACCGCCTCCCGCAGCTCCCGGGCGAGGGCGAACTGGGCGTCGGTGCAGGAGTCCACCGCGAGACCGCTCACCGCCAGCCAGTCGACCAGCCGCTGCGGCACGGGAATGCGCTCCACGGCGTCGCCACACCGCTCCGTCAACGTCGCCGTGAAGCTGGTCGCCAGCACGCTGCCGAGGCGAAAGTCGGGGAACTCACCACGCATGGAACCACCTTAGCCGGTTGCGTCACGCCGTGTCGGCCTGCTAGAACCGTCTAAGCCGGTTCACCGATGGCCGAGGAGGTCTCATGCCCAACAACGTCGAAGTTTTCGCAGCCCACACCCCCGATGCCGACCTCGAGGATCTGCGCGCGCGGCTGGCCGCCGCGCGGCTGCCGGAAGCCGAGACCGTCCGCGGCCCCGGCCGGTGGGACCAGGGCGTCCCGCTCGCCGACCTCGCCGAGGTCGTGGACTACTGGCGCACCAACTACGACTGGCGGTCGTTCGAAGAGCGTCTCGACCGGATCGGCCAGTTCCGCACGACGATCGACGGCCTGGGAATCCACTTCCTGCACCGCCGGTCGCCGCAGGCGGACGCCACTCCCCTGCTCATGACGCACGGCTGGCCGGGCAGCGTCGCCGAGTTCGTCGACGTCGTGGACGACCTGGCGGATCCGCGAGACGCCGGCGCGCCCGCGTTCCACGTCGTGGCGCCGTCGCTCCCCGGCTTCGGCTACAGCGACAAGCCGGCCACCACCGGATGGGGAACCGAAAAGATCGCGGCCGCCTGGGTGGAGCTGATGCGGCGGCTCGGCTACGACCGGTTCGCGGCCCACGGCGGCGACTGGGGCGGCAACATCACCACCGTGCTCGGCGGCCGGTTCCCGGACCACGTCCTCGGCATCCACACCACGTTCGCGGAAGGACCGCCTGGGCTGACCACGGACGGGCTGACCGCGGCCGAGCGCCGGTGGACCGAGGAGACGCACGACTTCTGGCACCACCGCGCGGCGTACGCGAAGCAGCAGGCGACCCGGCCGCAGACCATCGGCTACTCGCTCGTCGACTCACCGGTCGGGCTGCTCGCCTGGATCCTCGACAAGTTCGCCGAGTGGTCCGACACGCGGGACAGCCCGTTCGAGACGATCTCCCGGGACCGCGTCCTCGACGACGTCACGCTGTACTGGCTGACGCGGACCGGCGCGTCGGCGGCCCGCATCTACTACGAAAGCCACAACTCGCTCGACCCCGAGCTCCGGGTCGACGTCCCGGCGGCGATCACCGTGTACCCCCGCGACATCGAGAAGTACCCGCGCCCGTGGGCGCGGGAACGGTACCGGCAGATCGTCCGGTGGCGGGCACCCGAAGCCGGCGGGCACTTCCCGTCGCTGGAGGTTCCCGGGTACTTCGTCGACGACCTGCGCGAAGGCCTCGCGGCCGTGCTCGCCGCCCAACGGTGAGCCGCTAGGAGGTGACCCGCGCCCCGGAGTCCGGCACGTCGGCGTAGTCGGGCAGCTCGACGCCGTTGATCGCGCGTTCGGCGAGCGCCATCATCGCCTCCATGTCGGGTTCCGCGGCCGGCTCGGCCACCGGGTCCGGGCCGGGCGCGCCGCGCATGGCCGCGTGCAGCCGCCCGATCTCCTGGTTGGCTTCGACGAACGGGCGCATCCGCTCCTCGAACGCCGCGAACGCGGGCTCGGGGTCCCACCCGGCGGTGGCCAGCTCGCCGGCCAGCAGGTAGGCGCCGACCAGGGCCAGGCCGGTGCCCTGCCCGGACAGCGGCGACGAGCTGAACGCCGCGTCGCCGAACAGGCCCACCCGGCCGCTCGACCAGCGGTCCATCAGGACCTGGGCGACCTGGTCGAGGTAGAAGTCCGGGGTGTCGTCCAGGTGCTCGAGGATGCGCGGGGTCAGCCAGCCCAGGCCGGCCACCCGCTCGCGCAGCAGCGTCTTCTGGCCCTCGATGTCGCGGTAGTCGACGGCGAAGTCGGGCGAAACGAACGAGAACATGGCCATCGCCCGCGTCGCGTCGCCGATGGGCCGCAGCATGGCGGAGCGCCCGGGCTCCTGGTGCTCGAGCAGCCAGCGGTCCAGCCCGAACTCGTTGGGCACGCTGTAGAAGGCCAGCACGTGCCCGAGGTGGCGGACGAACTGCTCGTGCGGCCCGAAGACCATCGCCCGCAGCGCCGAGTGCAGCCCGTCGGCGCCGAACACGAGGTCGAAGCGGCGCCGGTCGCCGCTCGCGAAGACCACGTCGACGCCGTCCGAGTCCTGGGTGAGCTCGGCGATCCGGTCGCCGAAGACGTACTCGACACCGTCGCGGGTGTCGTCGTAGAGCACCTGGGACAGGTCGCCGCGCAGGATCTCGATCTCGGAGATGTAGCCGTCGCCGCCGTCGTCCTCGGCGCTGAAGGTCTCCAGCACGTTCCCATCCGCGTCGACGTTGTGCGCGCCGGCGGTCTCGGTCCGGGCGGCGCGGATCGCCGCGTCCAGGCCCATCCGCCGGATGACCTCCCTGGTCACGCCGCGCGCGTCCACCGCCTGCCCGCCGGGACGCAGCTCGGGCGCCCGCTCCACCACGGTCACCTCGGCCCCGCGCCGGCGCAGCCAGTGGGCCAACGCGGGCCCCGCGATGCTCGCGCCCGCCACCAACACCTTGACTTCGCTCACTGCGCCCCCAGGTCACCCGGTCCGGATCTCGGTCGGATTCTAGGGTGACTCACCCGGTTCAGGGGGTCGCCGCGTCGAGAAACCACTCCAGTTCGGACCGGAGGCCGGGCTCGCACGGCTGTCCGGAGTGGACCGTGAGGTGCCGCCGCTCGGTCGGTTCAGGGCAGGCCGGCGTGCGGAACCTCGACGTCGACCGCGAGCAGCTGGGCCTCCCGGACCGGACGGCGTTCGTGCTCCGGAAAGGACGGCGCCGCGCAGAGGAAGAGCGTGCGGCCGTCGCCGCCGCCGAGCATGCAGGCGAAGACCCCCGTACCGGCGTTGATCTCGTCGAGGATCCGGCCGCCCTCCTCGACCCGGAGGACGCGGTTGTGGACGGCGTCGGCGACCCAGATCGCGCCCTCGGCGTCGGCGCAGATGCCGTCGGGGGCCACTTCGAGCTGCTGCACCGCCTCCTCGACGTTGTCGGTCCGCGGAGTCTCGCCGAACTGCGCCCAGACGCGGCGCCCGCTCAGCTCGCCGTCCTCGCCGATGTCGAAGGCGGTCAGCCGGCCGGCGAAGGTCTCGGCGACGACCAGCACCCCGCCGGGCAGGATCACCATGCCGTTGGGGAACCCGAGGTCTTCGGCGGCGACACTGACACTCCCGTCGGCGTCGACGCGGGTCAGCGTGGTGTAGCGCAAAGGTGCGCCGCCCATCAGGTCGAAGCCGAAGTTGCCCACCCAGGCGCGGCCCCGGTCGTCGACGACCATGTCGTTGAGCGCGCCGGTCACCACACCCGAGAGGTCGGCGTGTTCGTCCAGCCGGCCCGACGCGTCACGCACGAGGAGGCGGTGGTCCCGCATCGACACGATGAGCAGGCGGCCGTCGGGCAGGAACCCGAGGCCCGACGGCTGTCCGGGGACTTCCGCGATGACTTCGGTGCCACCCGAGCTGTCGACCGCGACGACCTTTTCGGTGTAGAAGTCCGAAACCCACAACCGGCCGTCGTGCCATCTCGGGCACTCGAGGTAGGAGAAGCCTTCGACCACCACGGCCGGCTGCCTGGTCGCGGGCTGTCCCATCGCGACCCTCCTCACGTCCTCGTCGACAGGTTCGCAGGGTTCTCGGAAGAGCGTACTTCGAGTGCGTCCAGCACCGCATCGCCGTTCGCCCGGGCCCACTCCGTCAGCATGTGGATCGGGTCGATCAGCGTTGCCCCGAGCGGGGTGAGCTCGTACTCGACGCGGGGCGGCGCCTCGGCGTAGGCGTGGCGGCTGATGAGCCCGTGCGCCTCGAGCCGCCGGAGCGTCTGGGTGAGCACCTTGCGGGAGATGCCGCCGATCAGCCCGGCCAGCTCGCCGTGACGCACCGGGCCTTCGCTGAGGCCGTAGAGCACCACCGCCGTCCACTTGTCGGCGATCAGCTCGATCGCCAGCCGCGCCGGGCAGTCGGCGAGGAAGGTGTCACCGCTCATGGCCGCCAAGGTTACCTGCGGGTTCCCATCGGAAACCTAGCCTCGGAGACATGCGAATGATCACCCAGCAGACACTCGGCGGTCCCGGCGTGCTCACCGTCGTGGCCGCGCCCGAACCCCGGCCCCTCCCCACCGAAGTGCTCGTCCGCGTCCGCGCGATCGGGCTGAACCCCTTGGAGGCGCGCCTGCGCGCCGGCGAGTTCCCGCTGCTCGGCACCCCGCCGTTCGTCCTCGGCTGGGACATCAGCGGAGTGGTCGAGGACGCGCCGCGGACGTGGCGGTTCCGGCCCGGCGACGAGGTTTTCGGGATGCCGCTGTTCCCGCGGGCGGCGAACGCGTACGCCGAAGTCGTCGCGGCTCCGGCGTTGCACCTGGCCCGCAAGCCGGCGTCGCTCTCGCACACCGAGGCGGCGGCGCTGCCGATCGCCGGGCTGACGGCCTGGCAGGGCCTCGTCGACCTCGGCGGCGTGACCGCGGGCGACCGCGTCCTGGTCCACGGCGGCGGTGGCGGGGTCGGCCACGTCGCGATCCAGATCGCGAAAGCGCTGGGCGCGTACGTGATCACGACCGCAGGGCCGGGCAAACGGGAGTTCGTCGAGAGCCTCGGCGCGGACGAAGTGGTCGACTACACGGCGGTCGACTTCGCCGAGGTGGTCCGCGACGTCGACCTCGTGCTCGACACGATCGGCGGGGACGCCGTCGAGCGGTCGCTCGGGGTGCTGCGGCCCGGCGGGCACCTGGTGACGGCGGTCGCCGAGGAGGAGACCGAGCTGGCCGCCGAGTTCGAGGCGGCCGGGAAGCGCTTCAGCGGCATCGCGGTCGACCCGGACCCGGTCGCCCTGCGCGGTCTCGCCGGCCTGGCCGAGCAGGGCCGGTTGCGGGTCCACGTGCAGGAGACGTTCCCGTTCGACCGCGTCGCCGACGCGCACCGGCTGCTCGACGGCGGTCACCTCCAGGGCAAGCTCGTCCTCACCGTCTGATCCGGAATCGGCCGGGAAACAGCGTGCACTCACTGCATTTCTATACCGAGGAAACCAATGTCTGTGTAGCTCTTCCGGTTGCTGAAGCGGCCATACCGGTGAACTAGTCATCGCCTGCTTTCCGTGACCATTTCACAGCGTGACTCACTGAATCAGCCCAGTAACCGCCTGTCTCTTTCACGCGATTTTCACACTGCATCATCCCCCAGTGAAAGAGTGGAAAACGCATGAGACCCAGACTATGGGCGGCCGCCGGGCTGACGGGAATCGCGGGTTTGCTCGCGAGCACCGTTCCGGCGAACGCCGTTGACGGAAACCTCCCGGGCGGGACGAGCATCTCGGTGGACGTCACCGGGCCCGCCGAAAACACCGTTCTCCCGCCCGGCCCGGCGACGGTCACCGGAACGGCGGCGATCGGGACCGGCGTCGCGGTCAAGGACACCGCGCTGACCTACGTGCTGGACGTCTCCGGCAGCACGGCGTCGAGCTGCTCGACCACCAATGTGCTCGGCTGCGAAATCATCGCGGGCAAGAACCTCAACACCAATGCCGCGAGCCCGAACACGGTCGTCGGGCACGTCGGCGCCGCCGTGTTCGGCTCGAACGCGGCCGCCGCGGACGTCGGTCCCGCCGCCGGCGAGCAGCTGCTCACCGGCCCGGCCACCGACGCCAACACGAACGGCACCCGGGACGTCGACGAGGTGCTGAACTCGGCGGCCATCGGCAGTGTCGGGCAGTTCACCCCGAAGAGCGTCGGCACCGGCACGAACTACATCGCGGGCATCGGCTCCGCGACCACGGTCACCAACGCCCAGACCGAAGCCCGCAAGATCGTGGTGTTCATGTCGGACGGTGTCGCCACCGGCGACGTGCGGCCGGCCGCGGGCGCGGTCCCGGCGGACGTCACCTACTACACCTTCGCCGTGGGCGCGGGTTCGAGCTGCGCCGGCACCAGCTACAACGCCAGCCTGCAGGCGATCGCCGACCTCACCCACGGCACCTGCACCGAGGTGCCCGACCCGGCGAACCTGCCGAACGTGGTGCCCGGCCTCATCAGCGCGAAGCTGACCGGTCTCACCCTGAAGGTCGACGGCGGCGGCGCGATCCCGGTCACCAACGTGACACCCGGCCTGCCGCAGACCGGCCCGGCGTCGGTGAACTTCACCGTCGCCACCCCGGCGCTCGGCGCGGGACGGCACGAGCTGTGCGTCACCGCGGCCGGCACCGATGGCGGCGGCGCGGGCGCGGTCACCGACTGCACCCACGTCGTCATCAACGGACCGCCGGTGGTCTCCGCGGGCGGCCCGTACACCGGCAACGAGGGCTCGGCCGTGCCGATCGCGGGCACCGCGACCGACCCGGACACCCCCGGCGTCGGCACAACCTGGACCATCGCGCCGTCCACCGGTGTCGACCCGGGCACCGTGTGCGCCTTCGGCAACGCGAACGCGCTGTCCACCACGGTGACCTGCAACGACGACGGCGGCTTCACCCTGACGCTGACGGCGGACGACGGCGTCAACCCGCCGGTCGTGAAGACGACCACGGTGACATTGGCCAACGTCGCCCCGGCCGTCACGATCACCGCGCCGGCCGACGGCACCAAGGTGAGCCCCGGGACCCCGGTCGCGGTCACCGCGCCGTTCTCGGACGCGGGCGCCCACGACACGCACACCTGCGCCGTCGACTTCGGTGACGGCGGCCCGCCGGTGCCCGGCACGATCACCGGCGCCACCTGCCAGGCGAGCCACAGTTACCCGGCTTCGGGCACCCGCACCATCACCGCGCGGGTCACCGACGACGACGGCGCGACCGGCACCGCCGTGACCCACGTCGTGGTCAACGCCGCGCCGGTGGTCACCGCGGGCGGCCCGTACTCCGGCCAGGAGGGCACCGCGGTCGAGATCGCGGGCACCGTCACCGACCCCGACGGACCGAGCCTGACGACGCACTGGACGATCGCCCCGGACTCGGGCGTCGATCCGGGCGCGGCCTGCACGCTCGGCAACGCCGACGCGCTGTCCACCACCGTCACCTGCGACGACGACGGCGTCTGGACACTCACCCTGACGGCGTCCGACGGCATCGCCGCGCCGGTCGTCAAGACGACGACGCTCACGTTGAGCAACGTCGCCCCGCACGTGACGATCTCCGCACCGGCGGACAACACGGTCTTCGCCCACAACGCTCCGGTGGGCGTCACCGCGCCGTTCACGGACGTCTCGACGCACGACACGCACACCTGCACGGTGGACTACGCCGACGGCAGCCCGATCGTCACCGGCACGGTCGCGCAGGGCCCGGGCTCGGGCACCTGCACCGCTTCGCACGGCTACCCGGTTTCCGGCACGTACAACGTGCTGGTGAAGGTCACCGACGATGATGGCGGTTCCGCGACCGCCGTGGCCAAGATCATCGTCAACGACCCGCCCGTGGTGGTGCCCGGCGGTCCGTACACCGGCAACGAGGGCGCCGCGGTGGCGATCGGCGGGACGATCGTCGATCCCGACGGCCCGCCGTCCGCGACGCACTGGAGCATCGCCCCGCAGTCCGGAGTGGACAGTGGGACGGCGTGCGTCTTCGGCAATGCCGACGCGCTCGCCACCACGGTGACGTGTGACGACGACGGCGTTTTCACGCTCACCCTGAGCGGGAACGACGGCCTGCACCCGGCGGTCCTCCAGACGACCACGCTCACCTTGGGCAACGTCGCGCCGGTCGTGGGCATCACCGCGCCCACGACCGACAAGGTGTTCGGGCACGACGCTCCGGTGGCCGTCACCGCGCCGTTCACCGACGCGGGCAAGCACGACACGCACACCTGCACGGTGGACTACGCGGACGGCAGCCCGGTCGGCACTGGCACGATCGCGCAGGGCGCCTGCACGGCGTCGCACGCCTACACCGTTTCGGGGACGTACACGATCACGGTCAAGGTGACCGACGACGACGGCGGGGTCGGCACAGCGACCGTGCGGATCATCGTCAACGACCCGCCGGTCGTCGGCACCGGCGGACCGTACACCGGCAACGAGGGCGGCGCGGTGGCGCTCACCGGCGTGGTCACCGACCCCGACGGCCCGCCGTCCACGACGCACTGGAGCATCGCCCCGCAGTCCGGTGTGGACAGTGGGACGACGTGCGCGTTCGGCAACCCGGCCGCGCTGACGACAACGGTCACCTGTGACGACGACGGGGTCTTCACGCTCACCCTGAGCGCGAACGACGGCCTCCACCCGGACGTCGTCAAGACCACGACGCTCACCCTCGCCAACGTCGCACCGGTCGTGACGATCACCGCGCCGGCCGACGGGGCGAACGTCACCCGGGGCACGCCGGTGACCTTCACGGCGCCGTTCACCGACGCCGGGAAGCACGACACGCACACCTGCACGGTCGACTTCGGCGACGGCAGCCCCGTCGCCGCGGGGACGGTCGCGCAGGGCGCGGGTTCGGGCACCTGCACCGCGTCGCACGCCTACACCGGCATCGGCGCGCACCCGGTCACGGTGAAGGTCACCGATGACGACGGCGGGATCGGGACGGCCACGGTCAAGGTCGTCACGTTCGTCAACGCGGAGGCGTGGGCGCTCAGCGCGTCCGGGCTGGTCACCGTCGCGAAGACGCCGCTGGCCGGCTGCCCGCCGAGCTCGGACAAGACCACGGCGTCGGTGAACGTGCTCGGCCTCGCGAGCGTGAACGCGCTGCACGCGCAGTGCTCGCTGGACGTGAACACCGGGCGTACCAACGCTTCGGCGACGGTGTCCGGGGCCAGCCTGCTCGGCGGGCTGATCAGCGTCACGGACATCGAGACGAGCTGCGTCGCGAACGAGCAGGGCCTGTCCGGCTCGTCGCGGGTCGGCAAGATCAACGGCCAGGTCATCGGCACCGCGCCGATCACCATCGGGATCCCCGGGGTGGCCACGGTCTACGCCAACCAGACGGTCGTGGGTCCGAACGGTCAGCTCGCGCAGTACTCGGTCCGCGTGGTGACGCTCCTGGGCCAGGAGATCATCCTGTCCGGGTGCCGCATGGGCTTCTGACGCAAGCCTGAGCCCGGACCTGGGGGGGGGGGGGGGGGGGGGGGGGGGGGGGGGGGTGTGGGTTTGTGGGTTTTTCGCCCACGGCACGATCCCAGACGCCAAGCAAACCTT
>NZ_JBVJOW010000008.1:435727-483357 GCF_055582965.1 Amycolatopsis sp. NPDC104863 | reverse complement strand
AAATCCTCCCCCCCCCCCCCCCCTCGAACCCCCCCCCCCACACCAAACACCCCACCCCCCCCCCCCCCCCCCCCCCCCCCCCCCCCCCTTTCTTCCCCCCCCCCCCCCCCCCCCAGGTCCGGGGTTTTGTTCGTAAAGTTCTTTAACTAACTCGGCCCGAGAGCTGGACAAGCATCTCGTGAATGAGTTACAACAGAGGCATCGAGTGCTCGCCTGCCGCAGCGCACTGGACTCAGTGGAGTTGTCCCCTCATCAACGTCGAGCGGGTGGAGCGCAGCGGTGGGAATCACGTGAAGACGTTCGGCGCCTTCTTGATGGCTGTGGTCGTTTCGGCGGCCGTCCTGTACTTGAGCTTCGAGGACACGGGCCAGTCCAGCACTCCCGACGCTCCGACCGCGACAGTCTCCGTCACCGACGAGGCCGGTGCGCCGGTCGCGGCGACCGTGGCCGCCGACGGCGCTACCGGACGGGCTTCGAGCGCGGGTCTCGCCCGGGTGCCACTGGGCAGCGGCCCCGCGCTCGCCGTGGTGTCCGCTCCGGGGTTCCTCGCCGAACCCGTCCCGCTCGGACTGGCGGACGTCGGCCGCACCGTGCCCGTGCGGCTGCTGTCCGACCACGGAGGAAAGCGCTTCGCCGTGCACTCCGCGGGTGACGTCATGTTCGGCCGCCGTTACCAGGACGCCCCGGGCACCCCGCTGATCCCCGGCGCCGACGCCGCCCGGGGCGCGGCGGACGTCGTCGCGGCCGTGGCTCCCGCGTTCCGGCTCGGCGACCTGCGCACGGTCAACCTGGAGACGGTCGTCAGCTCGGCGCCACCGGAAGCCTCGTACCCGGGAAAGCGGTTCATCCTCCAGTCACCACCCGCCACGACCGAAGGGCTCAAACGGCTCGGCGTCGACGTCCCGTCGCTGGCCAACAACCACACTCGCGACCTGCAGGACACCGGGGTGGCCGACACCACGAAGGCCCTGACCTCGGCGGGTTTCCCGATCGTCGGGCTCGCCGACGGCGACCGGCCGCAACCGGCGTACCACACGCAGGTGCACGGCACGGACGTGACGATGTTGTCCTACACCAGTGTGGACGGCAGCTTCGTCAACAACAGCTATCCCCACGCAGGTGACGACGCCGAGGCCTGGCAGCACGAGCTCCGCCACTGGCGGTTCGGCTCGCGCGTGCCCGACGCCGCCCGGACCATCGGCGACGCCTGGCGCCTGTACCAAAAACTCGAGCCGAAGCTGACCCCGGCCGAATCCGGTCCGATGTGGACATCGCTCACCCGGGTCTACCCCGAGCTGCAGGACTGGGTGGCCGGACGCGGGCACAGCGGCCCGGCGCCCTGGAACCCGGCGACGTCCCCCGGCGAGATCACCGCCGCGAAACGCGGGCTCACGATCGTCCAGCTGCACTCCGGGTTCCAGTTCCAGACCGCTTCGGCGAAACCGACGCGGGACATGGCCCGCGCCGCGATCGACGCGGGCGCGGACATCGTGATCTGCCACCACCCGCACGTCCTGCAGGGAATGGAGTGGTACAAGGGGCACCTGATCGCCTACAGCATGGGCAACTTCGTCTTCGACCAGGACTTCCTCGCGACCTTCTCCAGCGCTTTCCTGCGCACGGTCTGGGAAGGCAACCAGCTCGTCGAAGCGCGGCTCGTGCCGGTCGAGATCGACGGCTACCGGCCCGCGGTCGCCACCGGCGCCGCGGCCCGGCGCACGGTGAACGGCGTCTGGGCCGCCGGCCTGCGGGACGCCCAGACCCAGCGCGCGAAGGACCGGAGCGTGGTGACCACGCCGATGACGCGGGACGCGGACTCCCGCCCGGCGCAGTTCCGGTTCGACCACGGCACCGCGCGGATCACCGCCGACCCGCCCCCCGAACAGCGGGTCGCGGTCACGGTTCCGGCGCACGGCGACGCGCCCGTTCCGGGCGGCGGGCTCGTGCGCCCGGACCCCGGCGGGCCGCCGGGCCTGGCGGTCGGGCGCGACCTGTTCGGCTGGGGGCACTTCGAAGACAACACCGCCGACGGGGTCGCGAGCGGGGCGACGCACTGGCCCGCGAGCGCCGGCCCGGTCGTCGGGGGTGGCGCCCTCGGCACGGCCGGCTACCTGCGGGCCGGCGGCCGGCCGGCACACCCGGTCGCGCGGGTCACCCTGCCCCGGCACCGGGAGCAGGCGCCGGACGGCGCCCCGCTGGACCCCGAGCCCACCTACAGTGTCCGCGCCCGGGTGCGGGTGCCGGCCGGGACCACGGCGTTGCTGCGGGTCGCGGCCTACCACTTCGACGACAGCGATCCGACCGAAGCCCCGGACTCCCGGCTCCTGCGCACGGTGGACCGCACAGTCGCGGTTCCGGCCGACGGCGCCTGGCACGAGATCTCCGCCGACCTCTCCCCCGCCGACCTCGACCGCGACGGCGTCCAGGCGAACATGGCCCTGCTCTATGCCGGGGCGGGCCCCGGAACCGGGCTCGTCGACGTCGACGACCTGGAGCTCGTCGAATGGCGGGCGGTCGCCGGGCTGCCGCCCGAATGGGCTCCCTACGACTACGTCCGCAACCCGGGTGACACTCCCGCGAACGCCGTCTTCAGTGGACTGAAAGCCGAGCCGCAACCATGAAACCCTTGCTGTCACTGGCCATCACCGCGTTGACCGTCCTGATCGGACTGCCGGCTCAGGCGGCTCCGCCCGCGTACCACTACGAGCGTGCCGCGGACCCGGCACGCACCCTCGTCGTGAACAGCTCCGGCGTCACCGTCGCGACCCTGACCGACGGCGCCCGGACGGCAGTCTTCCGCGGCCCCGCCCGGACGTTCGCCGAGCCGGCGGCCACCACCGCCACCGTATCCACTCAGGACCGGATTCGCCTCGCGCCGCGGGCCTGGCACCTCGGCGGGGAAACCGACGGCGAGCTGGGCGCGTGGCTCGCGAACACCCTGGCGGGCAGCCTGCCCGACGACGGTCCCGACGTCCTCGACCTCGCGATGCAGTACCGCCGGGACACCCCGGACCTGGTCACCGGCGCCGGGGTCCGCTACGCCGGCCGCGCCTTCTTCGGGCCGATGGTCGGCGGCAAGCGGGTCACCGGCTCGGACTTCGTCGACTATCTCGGAGTGCCCTGGACCTACGACGACGGTGTGGTGCAGGAGCCCGATCCCCTGCATAAGGACGCGTTGGACTGCAGCGGGTTCCTGCGGATGGTGTTCGGCTACCGGGCCGGCTACCCGCTCGGGCGGGACCCGGCGCCCGGGCGGCTGCCCCGGCAGGTCGGGGACATCGCGACGGCCGGGCCGGGCACGGTCGTCGTCGCCGACACCGGCGCCGCGCCGCCGGCGGCCCAGCTCGCCCGGCTGCTGCCCGGCGACCTGCTGCTGTTCGACCTGGACCCCGAAGACGGCCCGGTGCTCGACCATTCCGGCATCTACCTCGGCCTGGATTCGGCCGGGCAGCCGCGGTTCGTCTCCAGCCGGAAGTTCCACAACGGCCCGACGATGGGCGACACCAACGGCGCGTCGGTGCTCACCGGGGCCGGGGTGTTCGCCCGCGTCTTCCGGCTGGCCCGGCGGCTCTGACCCGCTCGTCACCGACGGCCCACGCGTGATCGCCGGGCCGGTCGCGAGCGGGAACCCGTGCTGCGGCAGGCCAAGCGGCTCGCCCCGAGTGCGACCCGGCGCGGACCCGGCCGACTTTCGTCGGACCTTTCCGTGTGGTTTTTACCCACCATGTCCTGTTTGGGGGATTTACCACTGACCGTTCGGTGGGAAACAAACCTTCGTCGGTGGTGCGGCCCTCGCGGAAGCTGGATCGTCTCGCGGTGTCCCACCGTGGCACTCCCCTCTCGCCAGTCTTCTCCCCCAAGACGTCCCGGAGGATTTTGATGACTTCCCGGAAGAAACTCGCCGGCTTCACCGCGTTCGCCTCGGCCGCGCTGGCGTGCGCGCTGTGCGTGCCGGCCGCCCACGCCGCGCCGCTGTCGGCCGAAGCCGCGTTCACGCTCGCGCAGAGCAACGCGATGGCGCAGGCCGACCAGGTGACCGACGCGCTGGGCGCCGCGTCGGGCGGTTACTACCTCGACAACGGCAAGGCGATCGTCAACGTGACGACCGACGCGGACGCCAAGAAGGTCGAAGCGGCCGGGCTCACCGCCAAGAAGGTCGCGCACACCTTCGCCGCCCTGACCGGCGTCAAGGAGGCCTTGGACAACGTCCGGAACGTGCCGCAGACCGCCTGGGGCATTGACACTTCCACCAACCAGGTGGTGGTGACCATCTTCTCGGCCGCCACGAAGGCCACCGCGGACAAGGTCACCACCGCCGCGAAGCAGTACGGCGACAGCGCCCGCGTCGAGTACCAGACGGGCAAGCTGGAGCTGTACATCGCCGACGGCGACGCCATCCAGAACAGCCAGGGCCGCTGCTCGCTCGGCTTCAACGTCAAGCGCGGCAGCACCCCGTACCTGCTCACCGCCGGGCACTGCACCAACCTCGGCGGCACCTGGAGCGGCGGCGACGTCAGCGGCGCCCGGGTCGTCGAAAGCGACTGCCCCGGCGCGGACTCCGGTCTGCTGACCCGCCCGAACGGCACCGGCCCCGGCCGCATCAACACCGGCCAGGCCATCACCAGCGCGGCCGCGCCGAAGGTCGGCGAGCGCATCTCGAAGCAGGGCTCGACCACCGGCGGCGGCACCGGCCAGGTGACGTCGGTCGACCAGTCGGTCAACTTCGACGTCGGGGTCCTCAACCACGAGTTCGGCACCACCGCCCACACCGACCACGGTGACTCCGGCGGCCCGGCGTACGACGGCTCCAAGGGTCTCGGCACCCTGTCCGGCGGGAACACCACGGTCAGCTACTTCTACCCGCTGACCCGGGAGCTCTCCGCCTACGGCCTCACCCTGGCCTGACGCGCCACCCGTGGCGCCGCTCCCGGTGGGGGCGGCGCCACGGTTCGCGTGCGCCCGCGGATCGGGTAAGGATGGATGTCATGACCGACGCCGCCGTGCCGCCCGCCGTCCAGCGGATGATCGACGCCACCAACCGCGGGGACGACGCCGCGTTCGTCGACACCTTCGGCGAGGACGCCTACCTCAACGACTGGGGCCGCGAGTTCCGCGGGAAGGACGGCGCCGCGAGCTGGAACTCCACCGACAACATCGGTGTCGGCGCGCGGTTCGAGCTCCGCGGCGTCCGGCCCGGCGAGGCCGAGGGTGAGTACCTGGTCGACCTCACCGTGACCAGCCGGCGGTTCAACGGCGACGGAACGTTCGAGATCCGGATCAGCGACGGCCTGATCACTCGCCTGGTCATCAGCTGAGGCGACCCGGCACCATGATCAGTAGCCTGGTGCCGTGGCCGACTCCGATTCTCCCGACCCCGCCGCCGATGCACCTGGAGAGCACGGGGACCACCCGGCCCCGGCCGGGCGGCGCCGCGCGCGCAAGAAGCGGCCGTTCTGGCAGGAGCTGCCGATCCTGCTCGTGGTCGCGCTGGTGCTGACCATCCTCATCCAGCAGTTCGTCGCCAAGGTCTTCCTGATCCCGTCGGAGTCGATGGAAACCACGCTGCACGGCTGCACCGGCTGCTTCGGCGACCGGGTGCTGGTCGACCGCGTCACCTACGACTTCACCGGCCCCTCCCTCGGCGACGTCATCGTGTTCCGGGGCCCGCAGTCGTGGACCGAGAACGAGATCGCCCCGCCGGAACCGGCGAACTTCGTCACCAAGGCGCTGCGCGAAGCCGGGTCGCTGGTCGGCTTCGCCCCGCCGGACGAGCGCGACTTCGTCAAGCGGGTCATCGCCGTCGGCGGGCAGACCGTGCAGTGCTGCGATCCCCAGGGCCGCGTCCTGGTGGACGGCAAGCCGCTCGACGAGCCGTACGTCCGCCCGCTCCCCGCCGACAGCCCGGGGCAGACGTTCGGCCCGGTCACCGTCCCCGCGGGCCGGCTCTGGGTGATGGGCGACAACCGCGGGAACTCGTGCGATTCGCGCTGCCAAGGTGGTGGCGGTGTCAACGGCACCGTGCCCGTCTCGGACGTCATCGGCAAGGTGCGCCTGATCGTGCTGCCGCCGTCGCGCTGGAACACCGTGACCGCGCGCTGATCCTCAGCCGGCCGCGGTCAGGCTGAGGGCGAGCGTGCCGGTCGCGGTGTAGTCGTCGGCCGGCTCGTTGGTCGCCCACGTCAGGATGTTGTCCAGGTAGCGCGACGTCGTCGAGTCATACGTCTTGTACGACGGGTCGCTGCATTCCCGGTAGCCGTCGGGCAGCGGGTCGATCGTGTCGAACTGGCCGGCGCCGGTCGGGCCGTTGGCCACCCCGCCGACCGCGACCGTGCCGGAGCCGGTGAGGCTGCCCGCGAGGTTGGCGACCTGGTTGTGCACGCACTTCGGCCAGGTGCTGCCCTCGCCGATCATCATCGAGATACCCCACGCGTTCGAGCCCAGGAGGTACCCGCGCTGCTGGGTGGCGAAGGCGTCGTAGTCGTGCTTGCCGGTCAGCCGGCCGTACAGCAGCGCCGTGGTCAGCAGGCCGAACGCGTGGGTGGCGCCGTCGCCCTGCGAGACCGGGACGCCGGTGCGGAACGGGCTCTTGGCCGCCTGCGCCGTGCCGCCGGCCAGCTGGCGGGCCAGGTCGGCGGTCAGCTGGGCCTCGGTGACGGCCAGTTTCGGCGCGCCCGCCTGCCGCAGCAGGCCGACCAGGTCGGCGTGGGCGAGCGCGCTGACGTCGTAGAGGTTGAGCGAGTCCTGGTCGCCACTGGCGAGGTAGGACTTGGCGTATTTCCCGGCATCGGTCGCCCAGCCGGCGGTGCGGCTGTCACCGAGTGCCTTGGCCGCCAGGGACAGCTCGGTCGCGCCCAGCTCCAGGTCGTCCAGGTACGACGACTCCGGGTAGTACCCGTGCGGGAAGACCGAGACGATGCTGCCGCCGCCGGTGTTGGCGCGCGCGTAGATCGCCGCCGCCGTCGTCAGGTACTGCGTGGCCTTCGCCCGGTCCGTGGCCGCCAGGTTCTGGGCCGCCAGCGCGAACGTCGCGGCGACGCGCCCGGCCAGGTTCGGGCTGATCTTCGCGCCGGGCTTGTTCGCCGCGAACACCGGGCGGTACTTGATGAAGTAGTCCGGGTCGCCGGCCTTGACGTCGAGCGCGTCGTCGGCTTCCGGCAGCCGCCACACTTCGTGGTCGCCGACAAAGCCGTCCTTCGTGCTGCCGACGCCGATGCCGACCTGCGCGTAGAGGACGCCGTGCCCGGCGTCCCACATCTTGTCGAGGTAGTCCAGGCCGAACCGGGCCTCCGCGGCGAGCGACGCGCTCGGGTGGGATCGCTGGGACAGCAGCAGGTTGGCCACTGTGTAGGAGGTGGTCGCGGTGAACTTCAGGAAGTCACCCGCGTCGAACCAGCCGCCCGAGACGTCGACGGTGGCGCCCGTCTTCGTCAGCTTGCCCGTGATGGTCTCGTCGTCGAACTTCGGCACGTCGTAGACCGCGGCCGTCCGGTCGGTGAGGTGGCTCGCCTTGCGGTTCATGGGGCCGGGGACGACGTCCGAGCCGTCCCGCTGCAGCTGGAAGAACTTCACCGTGTCCTCGACGAGCGGGGCGAACAGCGCGCTCGCGGTGTCGACCTTGAAGCTCGGCGAGACCGTGTCCCCCACCTTGATCCGGTAGGTGCCGGCCGTCCGCACCGCGGAGAGGTCGATCGGGTAGACGGCCGGGTAGGCCGAGCTCCACTTCCCGGTGCCGGCGCCGACCTTGCCGGTCAGCACCGACCGGCCCGCGGTGTCGATGACGGTGAACGCGGCCCCGGCGTTCGCCGTGGTGCCCATCAGGTAGGCGGCCTTGGTTTCCCCGGTCGAGTAGCCGACCTGGTCCACCCGGATCCGGACGGCGGTCGCCGCCGCGGCGGGTGGGAAGCTCACTGACACGACCGCGGCCAGCACCGCGACCGCCGCTGTTCCGAGACGCATGGGTCCTCCGGGGCAAGGGCGGCGGCCGATGGTTAGGAAAGTTTCCTAACCATGTCGGAAAGTACCGCCCCACCGGAGCACCGGTCAACGGCCCGGACCGATTCGTTTCCCGGCCCGGGCAGCGCGGCGGCCTCCCTGGCGGCGCTGCGCGGCTGCTCGGCGATGCTGATGGGCCGGCGGACCTACGACATCTTCTCCCGGCAGTGGCCCGGCGCCCCCGGCGAGTACGCCGCGCACCTCAACACCGTTCAGCACCGACGTCACCGACACCGTCGCGGCGTTGAAGCGGGAACCGGGCGGGGACCTCGCCGAGGGCGAAACCCTGCACCGGCGCTACCGGCCGCGGCGGACCTGACCGGCTACTTCTGCCACTGCCCCGGCTTGGGCACACCCGGCAGCGCCGTGGTGTTCGTCCAGCTGGTCTGCGGGTTGGCCAAGCCACCACCAGGCTGCTTCCACAGCTGGAGGTTGATCGGGCGGCCGCTCTCCATCGCCGCGGCGAAGGAGTGGTGGCCGTCGCCGGCGAGCTTGAGCTGGTTCGAGCCCGGCGGGTAGTAGACCTTGACGTCCAAGGGCGTGTCCATCAGCCCGTCCTGCTTCCACTTCGCGATCTTGTCGTCGATCACGCCCTGGAAGACGTGCTCCTGCATCGGGGTCACACCGCCGTAGTTGCTGCCGCTGATCTTCTGCGGCTCCGGCTTGAACGTGTACTCCCCCTGCAGCTTGCTCGGCGCGCCCGGGCCGGGCTGGTGGAAGTCCGCCTTGCCCGGCGGCGGTGTCGGCGCCGGGTTGCCCGCGGTGCCCGGCGCGCCGCCCGAATCCGGCTTCGGGTGCGACGGCCCGGGGGTGTCCGGCTTCGGCTCCGGCGCGGCCGGCGTGTCGGGCTTCGGTTTCGGCTTGGGCGGCACGATGGGCTTGCCGTTCGGCCCGAGCTCCGGTTTCGGCTTCGGCTTGGGCGGCACGATCGGCTTGCCGTTCGGCCCCAGCTCCGGCTTCGGCTTCGGTTTCGGCTTGGGCGGCACGATAGGCCTGCCGTTCGGACCGAGCTCCGGCTTCGGCTTGGGGGTGCTGCCGCCCGTGTTGCCGGCGTCGTGCCCGCCCCTCGGGGTCTGCGGAGCACCGCCACCCGCGGACTGCGAGTTGGTGGAGCAGTTCATCAGGCCCAGCGCGTCGAACTCCGCGTACGGGTCGGGCACGTAGGCGTACGGGTCCGGCCCCGGTTCGAGACCCAGCGGGTCCTGGCTCAGGTACCGCGCCGTCGCCGGGTCGTAGTAGCGGAAGACGTTGTAGTGCAGGCCCGTCTCGGCGTCGGCGTACTGGCCCGGGAAGCGCAGCGGTGTCGGCGCCGCGGTCAGCTCCCGGCCGTGCGCGGTGCGGCGGCTGGTCCACACCAGCCCGCCGCGCTCGTCGAGCAGGTCGGTCGGGGTGCCGACGGCGTCGGTGACGAACGTGCGCACCCGCGTGCCCTGCGCGTCCCGCTCCCGCTGGGCGACCGGCGTCACCGTGCCGGGCAGGTGGTCCCACGTCACGACCCGGCCGGGGCCGGCCTCCTCGACGAGCGTCGTGCCGTCCCAGGTGTAGATCGTGGTGGCGGTGCTGCCGTCGGCGCCGTGGCGGGTCTTGCCGATGCGGCGGCCGAGGGGGTCGTAGTGGTAGCGCCACACCGCGCCGTCCGGCGTGGCCGCGGCCGTGAGGCGGTCGCCGGACCACGTGAACCTCAGCGCGCCTTGGGCGACCCGCCGCCCATAGCCGTCCTCGGTGACCGCGAGGTCCGCGGGCGGCAGCAACGTGCCGGTGGGGTCGTACCGGTACTCCTCACGACCGTGCGCCGCGGCAACGCCGACGACGCGCCCGGCGACGTCCCGGGTCACCGTCGTCGCGCCGGTGACGTCGTCGCGCAGCGCCGACAGCGTCCCGTTCGCCTGGTAGCCGAACGACCGCCGCTGCACCGGGACGCTCCCGGCGACGACGGTCTGGCCGAGCAGTTCGCCGTTGCCGCCGAAGGTCTGGCCGAGCTGGGCCGCCCCGTCGTGGCGGCTGACCACGCGGGACGCGGTGTCGTGGCGGTAGACGATCGCCTGCCCGCCCGCGAGCAGCCCGACCGGCCGGTCGAGGTCGTCGAAGAACCAGGTGCTCTCGGCGCCGCCCGGGGTGCGGCGGTGGAGGTAGCCCGACTCGTCGTACTCGAACGTCACGCTGCGGCCGTCGACGGTCTCGCGGACGACGCGGCCCAGCGCGTCCCGCTCGAACTCCACAGTGGACTCGCCGTTCGCGGCGTGCGCCAGGTGGCCGACGGGGTCGTACCGGTAGGTGGTGGTGCGGTCCGGCGCGCGCACCTCGACGAGGTTGCCGATGAGGTCGTGCCGGTAGGTCGTCACGAGCCCCGCGGGATCGGTGGCGCGGACCAGCTGCCCGGCCGCGTCGTAGGCGTAGGTGCGGGTGTGCCCGGCGAAGTCCGTCTGGGCCCGCAGGCGGCCCAGCTCGTCGTAGCGGTAGTGCCAGGTGCGGCCCTGCGGATTGGTCACCGAGGTCAGGCGCAGCTCGGTGTCGTAGCCGTAGACCGTCCGCGCGCCCGAGGGCTCGACCAGGGCGGTGAGCACGTCGAACGGGCCGTACTCGCGGCGGGTGACCCGGCCGAGCTCGTCGACGTGCTCAGTCTCGTTGCCTTCCCCGTCGTAGCGCCAGAAAGCCCGCTCCTGCCGCGGCCCGACCCGCCCGGCCCGGCGGCCTTCGACGGTCCAGCTCAGCGCGACCGCCCCGGCCGCCGTCGGCCGGCCGAACTGGTCGGGCTCCACCCCTTCGGGAGCGGGCGGCTCGTCGTCGCCGCCCAGCGAGATCGACGTGGCGACGCCCACCGGGGTGGTGCGCGGGTCCGGCGCGGTGTCCTCGTACTGGCGGCGCCAGCTGGTCTCTCCACTGTGGACGGTGATCGTGGCGCCCTCGAGCAGCACCACCGAGCCGTCGGGGCGGTGCACCTCGGCCAGCACGCCGTCCTCGTCGTAGCCGTAGCGCGTGGTGCGGCCCAGCGGATCGGTGCGGGAAAGCAGCCGGTCGTAGCGGTCCCACTCGGAGAGGGTCACGCCGCCGATCGGATCGACCTCGCGCACGACCTGGCGCGCGTCGTTGAGGTGGAACTCCGTGACGTGCCCGAGCGAGTCGGTGTGGCGGGTGACGCGGTCGCCGTAGGTGAAGGTGCCGCTGAGGAAACCGCCGTCGCCGGTGGTGCGGACGCACCGGCCCAGGTGGTCGTAGGTGTAGGCGTAGTGGACGTCGTTGCGGTCCCGCCACGCCGTCAGCCGCCCGGCCTCGTCGTACTCGAACCGCTGCGCCTGCCCGGAGGAGTTCGTCACCGCGGCCAGGTTGCCCTGCGGCGAATAGTCGAAGCGCAGCGCCGTGACGTCCGGCAGGCCCTCGCCGAGGACGACCAGCTCGGTGACGCGGCCACGCTGGGTCCGCAGCGCGACGCGGACGCCGTCGTCGCGGCGCAGCAGCGTGGGAGTGCCGAAGTCGTCGTAGAAGACCTCGACCCGCTGCTCCCCCTCGAACGCGCGCAGCGGCACCACGCGCCCGGCGCCGGAGAACTCCAGCACGGCGTCGTCGGTGGTCAGGGTGTACGTGTCGCCGTCGCGGGTCAGCGGCCAGCGCGCGCCCTCCAGCGGCAGCTGCTCACCGTGGGGGTAGACGAGGATCATTCCCGTGGGCGAGAAGTAGCAGACGTGCTCGTCGTCCACCTCGAGCCGCTGGTCCACAGTGGACGACCAGGAGACGCCGAACCAGTGGCCCGCCCGGTAGGTCGACACGTGCGTGCGCGCCAGCACGAGCGAGCCGAGCTCGAGGTCCCGCTGCTCGAGGATCACCTCGCCGCTCGCGACGTCGACGGGGTCGTCCTTGCAGACGCGGTTGTCGGGGCCGGGGGCGGTGTCGCGCGGGTTGTCCGGCTTGTTCGACGACGGCGTGGTGCCGTTGCCCTTACCGCCGGGCGAGCCGTTCGAGCCGTTGCCGTGGCCGCCGCCGGAGCCGCCGGGTGTGCTGTCGCCGTTGGAGCCCGAGCCGGACGGCGACGTGGTGTCGTTCTTGGGTGGCGGGCCGTCGTTCTTCGGCGGGTTCCCGTGCGCGCCGGAGGTGGTGGTGCCGTCGCCGCCCCCGCCCTTGGGCTTGGGTTCCGGCGCCTTCGGCGTGCCGTCGATCTTCGGGGCCTTCGGCGGCGGGGCCGCCTTGCCGCCGGTCTTGAGGCCCTTCAACGCCTTCGCGGCGTCGTCGAAGAGCGAGCCGGCCTTCTTCAGCAGCGGGATGAGCGCCTTGAGGGCCTTCACGAGCCGGGTGACGAGGTCGGCGATCTTGGACGCCGTCTTGGCGACCGCCGCGACCACCTGCGGGACGACCCAGGTCAGGCCGATGCCGAGGGTGAACACGACCTGCAGCGCCCAGCTGATCAGGTGCCCGACCAGCTCGGCGATGATGTCGCGCACCAGCGACCGGACCGCGCCGACGACCTCGCCCGCGGTCTTCACCCCGCTGGACGCGCCCTCGCAGCCCTTTTGCGCGCTTTCCAGCAGGGTGACGGTGTCCTGCGAGCGCTGCCGGTAGGCGTCGGCCGCCGGGCCCGTCCACGACTGCAGGTCGGCCTTGACCATGTCCCCGAGGTCGGTGCCGACGCTCTGCAGCTCACCGGCGATGTTCTTCCAGGTCTGCGACTGCGCCGCGATCTCGTCGGCGTTGCCGGTGAGGCCGTTGAGCGCCTCTTTCAGCGGGCCGACGTGCTCGATCAGCCACCCCACCCCGGCGGCGAGGATCGCGCCGAAGGGATCCATGGCCATCGAGAGGGCGTCGAGGGCCGTGCCGACCGCGCCCATCGCGACCGACGCCCAGTCGCCGCTCTCGATGGCGGACTTCAGGTCGTTCGCCGTCTCCAGCAGGGAGATCCCGGAGTACGCCTTCGTCGAGTCCTGCGTCGGCGCGACCAGCGGGTTGCTCATGGGAAGGGACCATCCTCGTCGCAGAGACAGTCACGGGCTCACCGTGGCCGGCCCGAGATCGTTTCCCAAGCTACCAATCCCCCGGGGCCGGCCGCCGGGACCTCCGGCCCGGTTGCCCGATCGCACACCCACGATGTCCTTTTGGACGCTTCCCCACCGCCGGCGGCGGGGACGGCCTGGGACCCGTCTGCTCGCGAGGGTGGCCTGCAGTGTGATCTAGGGGACCCGGCCGGCGCCCGGCTGACCGGGCAGTTCGCCTCGAGAATCGTCGGCGCCCGTCGACCGGGCGCGGGTCCCACCGCCGCCGGCGGCGGGGACGGCCCGGGACCGCCGCCGACCCCTCCGGCGGCGGTCCCGGGCTTTTCCCCGAGGGTCAGGGCTTCTCGAAGTGCTGGTAGTCGATCGGGGTGTCCCAGGACCCGCCCCAGGTCCAGCCGCGGGTGGTGAACGCCTGCTCGGTCGCGTCACCGGCGTGGATCATGCCCGGCGCGTGCTGCGTGCGGTCGACGTACGGCGCGCCGTTGGGCGGGTAGACCGCGCCGCTGCCGGAGATGTACGGGTTCTGCACGGTGTTGATGTCGATCGCGCGGCCGTAGGAGTGGTTGGACCAGGCCGTGCCCCCGGTGATCGCCCGGCAGTTGAACGCCGACGTGTTGTTCGCCGCCATCGAGGCGTCGTCGTCGGAGTTGTACTTCTCCACGGTCTCCATCCGCTCAATGGGGAACCGGCCGAAGTACAGGTCGGCGAAGGTGTACGCGACCTCGACGGCACGGTCGGCGTTGACGATCAGCTCACCCTGGTGCGCCGCGCCGTCGAAACCGAAGAACGTCAAGCTCACCAGCCGCAGCTGGTCGGGCGCGACCGGGCAGCCCTCGTGCCAGCTGGACGCGAGCCGCTGCGCGGTGACCGGCTTGATGACGGCGATGAAGGGACGGAGTCCGCTGTTGGCCGGCGCGGCGAGCTCCACGGTCTGGCCCGGCGTGGCGGCCGGCGCCTGGGTGGCGCCGGCCAGCACCACGGACAGTGCGAGAGTGACAACGGCAAATATCCTGGTTCTGAGTTTCATGCCGCCACCACGCTTCGCCCCGGTGCCCGGCTGAGGCGGAGTCGGATTGATCACAGCCGGGCAACCTCGAGCTCACCGGCGGAACCGAGGAGGACCGATGCCGTGGTGGCGCCGGAAGAACGACGCCGGGGTCCCGGTGCCGGAGCTGACCGCCCGGCTGGGCAGCCCCGACGCGCCGGTGCGCGTCGACGCCGCCCGCGCGCTGCGGCGACACCCGGATCCGCGTGCGGTGGACCCGCTGTTCGACGCGCTGCGGCGCGGGCCGTCCGAGAAGGCGGCCGGGGTGATGCTCGAGGCACTGGGCAGAATCGGCGGCGACGAAGTCGTGGCGCGGCTGTCGACGCTGGCGCTCGACGCGGTGTGGTGGGCTCCCCTGCCGGCGGACCTCCACGACGACGACCTCCCGGTGATCCCCGCGGTCCACTGGGTGGTCAAGGCGCTGCTCGGGGCGGGCGGCCCGGAGCCCGCGCTGCACGCGCTGTCCCGCGCCCTGCGGGACCCGCGGCCCGAAGTCCGGCGGAGCGCCGCGCTCGGAATCCGTGACATCAGCGGCGGCGACCTGCTCGGCTGGGACGGGCTCGGCTGGCAGCGGCTCGGCTTCTCGAACCGGGACGAAGGGACGGCGGAGCGGGACCAGGTCGTGGCCCTGCTGTGCACCGCCTTGTCCGAGGACGACGACTGGCTCGTCCGGTTCCACGCCGTGCACGCGTTGCTCGTCCTCCGCGACCCTCGCGCGGTCACCACCCTGATCACCTGCCTCGCCGAGGACGACCACGGCCAGGTGCGGTACGGGGCCGCCGTGGCCCTGGGCCGCTCGGGCGACCGCCGAGCCGTCGAACCCCTCCGCCGCGCGCTGCTCGCGGACCCGGACCACGCCCCGGCGATCAGGGAAGCCCTCAGCTCGCTACGGTCGGCCTGAGCTCCCTCCCGCTTCGGTCAGCAGCGGGTGGACGGCGGTGACACCGAGCACCACCGCCCCGCCGGGCTCGGCGGAAACCACCACGCCGACGACGTCGCCGTGCTCGTCCAGCACCGGTCCGCCGACATCGGCGGGCGACACGCGCAGTCCGACGTGGAACAGCCTCGCGCCGGCCGCCACGCTGAAGCGGTCGACCAGGCCGGTGCCGCCGTCGGCGGTCTGCAGCGGGTCGCCGAGGCGCACGAGCGCGGGGTAGCCCAGGGGCGGCGGGTCGGCGTCGACCGGCTCGGCCAGCCGGAGCACGGCCACCTCGTGCTCCGGTGCGTCCGGCCGGTGGATCCGGGTGACGGCCCGGGCGCCCTGTCCGGTGGTCACGACGGTTTCGGCGGTGAGGGCCGGCCCGGCGGTGACGACAAGCCGGTCCGAGACCAGGAATCCGGCGCGCGACTCCGCGCCGACCTCGACCCGGACGAGCGCGGAGCTCACCGCGCCGGACCCGGCCGGGCGGAACTTCCGGTACCCGTCGGCGTCCCCGGTTTCGGCGAGGCAGCGGGCGTACCGGCGGCGGTCGTCGGCCGACACCGGCGGTGTGTCGAGCGCGGCCAGCGCCTGCCGGTAGTCCCCGGCCTCGTAACAGGCGCGGAACCGGCGCAGCGGGTCGGGCTCGGCCAGGGCCAGCCGCACGAGGACCGCGTTCCACCGGGCGATCCTGGCCGCCACGTCGCGCAGCGCGGTCAGCCGCGCGGTCAGCTCGCCGGTGAGCCGGGCGGTCTCGGCGAAGTCGGCTTCGAGCTCACCACCGGATTGGTCGACGTGGTTCAGCGCGGCGACGGCGGCCTCGCGCACCGCCTCCCGCGCGTGCCGCAGGTCCAGGTCGGTCTGGCCGGCCTGGCTGAACATCTCGACCAGCAGCGCGGTGTCGGCGTCGTCGGCGCCCGCCGCGGGCACGTGCGTGGCCTGGCGGTGGCGGAACTCCTGCCACGCCGCCTCCGTGTCGTCGTCCATTGTGGACGCCGCCAGCTCCCGCAGCCGGTCGCGGCGGTCGGCGAGGTCCTGCTGGCGCTGCTCGACCTCGCGCTGCCGGTCGTAGCTGCGGGTCAGCTCGGCGACCTCCCGCGGTGAAAGCAGGGTGGTGTCGGTGATCCGGATCGAGCTAGCTTGCCCGGTGGCGCGGTCCCGCGCGGTCACCGAAAGCACGCAGCTGGCGTCGATCTCGAAGGTGACGTCGATCTGCGGCACGCCCTTTTCGGCGGGCGCGATGCCGGCCAGCTCGAACTGGCCGATCTTCGACTCCGCGTCGAGCCCGCCGTTGAAGATCTCGATGCGCACCGAGGACTGGTTGTCGTGGTGCGTGGAGAAGACGTCCGAGCGCGTGGCCGGGATGGTCGTGTGCCGCGGCACGAGCTCGGACAGGCTTTCGCGGTCGTGCTCGTCGTGCACGCGGATCCCGAGCGAGAGCGGCGTGACGTCGAGCAGCACGATGTCGTCCAGCGAGCCGTCGCGCATCGCGCCGAGGAGCGCGGCGCCGCCGGCCACCGCGGTCCGCGGGTCGGACACCACGGTGCGGGTCAGCCCGAACGCCCGTTCCACGGTTTCCCGCACCAGCGGCGAAAACATCGGGCGGCCGATCAGCACGAGGTGTTCGGGGCGGGTGGTGGCCGCGGCGCTGAACGCGGCGCAGACCTCGTGCAGGTGCTCGAGCTGCCCGGCCAGGATCGTCGCCAGCTCGGCGCGGGTCAGCTCCAGGCCGACGGCGCCGGCGCCGAGGCCGCGCAGCTCGCACTCCGCGTGCTCCCGCGCGGACAGCTCGATCTTCAGGCTCTCCGCGGCGATCGCCAGGCGCCGCCGCGCCGCGCCGCTCGCCGGCACCGTGATCCCGCGCCGGTCCAGCCGGTCCGCCAGCGCCTCGGTGAGCACCGTGTCGAAGTCCTGGCCGCCGAACTGGCTGTCCCCGCCCACTTCCTGCACGTCGTAGACGTTCTCGCCGACGTCGAGCAGGCTCAGGTCGAGGGTGCCCGCGCCGAGGTCGACGACGGCGATCGCGCCGTCGAGCCGCCGTTCGCGCGCGGCGGTGATGCACGCGGCCGTCGGCTCGTGGATCAGCCGGACGAGGTCGACGCCGGCGATGCGGCACGCCGCCCGCGTCGCCGCCTTCTGGTTGTTGGTGAAGTACGCCGGGATCGTGACGACCGCCCGCGGCCGCTCCAGCCGCAGGTCGTGGTTCCGCTCGGTCCAGGACAGCCAGTCCTCCCGGACCACGCCGAGCTCATCGGCGGCCAGGTCGGCGACGCGCTCGCGCACCCGGTCGGCCAGGAAGGCCTCCACCAGGCCCCGGGCGTGCCGGACGAGCCGGGCGGCGACCTCTTCCGGCCGGAAGGTGCGGTCGCGGACCTTGAACACCGTGCCCCGGCCCATCTTGCGCTTGGCGGCGTCGATGTGGCCGACGAGCCACGGCACGAGCGTCTCCTCGCCGTGCAGCCCGACCAGCTCGTTGCCGTCACGGTCCAGGCTCACCGTCGAGGCGAAGTGCACTTCGCCCTTCCACGGGCAGAACACCGGCTGCCGCGTCTCGGTGTCGTAGACGGCCGCGGCGCAGGTCGTGGTGCCGAGGTCGAACCCCCAGATGCCGCTGTAGCGCGCTTCGACGTCCGCGCGGGCCTGGGCGACCCAGGCCTGGGCGCGTTCTTCGAACCGGACCCGCTCCCGCGTGACGAGCGCGTCGGTGACCCTCGCGGTGAGCTCCGCGGGCACCAGGCCGTCGTGGACGAGCTCGCGGAGCACCCCCGCGGCCCGGGTCCCGGCGCCGCGGGCCTCGACCACGGTGAGGCAACGCCGCACGAGCTCACCGTGGTCACCGGTCTTGCGCAGGCACTCGGCCAGCCGGAGGTCGTCGGCGGCGTCGTCGCCGAGCCGGCGGACGAGGCAGTCCGCCGCCGCGGCGAACGAGCCGGCCGCCATGTACAGCGGGACCGCCCGCTCCAGCTGCCCGATGCGGTCGTACAGCGCGGCCGCGCCGGCGGTGTCACCCCCGGCTTCGCACGCCTCGGCCCGGGCGGCGAGCGCGTCCGGGGTGTCGTCGTCGCGCAGCACGCGGACCGCCTCGCCGAACCGGCCCGCGCGCAGGAACAGCTGGTGGGCGCGGAAGAACTCACCGCCGTCCTCGGCCCGGGCGGCCGCCAGGGCGTGCTCCCCGGCCGCCTCTTCGACCCGGCTCCACGCGCGGAGGGTGTCCCGCCGGTCGGCGCCGCCGCGCAGGAGCTCGCCGAAGTGCCGTCGGGTCACGCCGAGGAGCGTGGTGAGCACGCCGGCCAGCTCAGGCTGCCGTGCGGCGGGCTCGCCGCGGTCGAGAACCCGCCGCAGCTGCCGGGCGGCCTCGGTGAAGTCCTCACCCTCGATCAGCCGGTGGATCCCGGCCACGAAGCGGTCCACGAGCCGCTCGCCCTGTCCGGCCGGGCAGGTCACGAGGGCCTCGGCGAACCGGCCGAGCTCCTCGTGGCACCGGCTCACCCCGTCGGCCCGGTCGGCTTCTTCGAAGGCGGGCAACGCTTCCGCGTACCGGCCGGCCTCGGCCAGCAGGTCGCCCAGCCGCCCGGCCAGCGCCGTGACGACCGCGCCGTCACCTCGTTCGCGGGCGAGAGCCAGCCCGGCTGTCACGTCGTCGGGCTCGGCGCTGGCGAGGCAGGCGTCCAGCGCCCGCTGTTGCTGTTCCGGGGTGCCGGCCAGCCGGACGGCGGCCGCGCCCTGCCCGCGCAGGACCCGGACCTCGAACAGCTCCGGCGCCAGTTCTTCGGGCAGGTGCGCGAAGAACAGCCGCCACATCTGCTCGTCGCGCGCGAAGTCTTCGGGCGGGTAGCCGCGCAGGACGCGGGTCACGACGTCGAGGTCGAGCACCCCCGCCGCCCGCCACCGGTCGAGGGTGCGCACGATCGACGCGGCGTCGCCGAGGAGCTCGGCCAGCCTGTCCCGGGCGCGCAGCTGTGGCGCCGGTAGCCGCAGCCGCGTCGCCACCTCGAACACGACCGTCGCCGCGGGCCGGTCCGCACCGGTGAGCCAGGGTTCGTCGGCCGCGGTCAGCGGGTAGTGCTCGGCCGGGATCCGGGCGTCGTAGCGCCGGAAGAGCTCCTCGGCTTGAACGGTGTCGACGCGCAAGGCCAGCCGCAGGGCGTCTCCGTAGGCGCGGGCCGCCCGCTCGGACGGCGGACCGGAAGGGCCCGGAAAAGCCGCTTCGAGGCGGGCCGTGGCGCGCGCCAGCCGCTTCGCCGCACCGCCGCCGAGCAGGTCGCGAAAGGTGCCGGGACCGGAAATCCGGGCCTCCCTCATCCGGGGAACGGCGCGGGCGGTTCGGGCAGCTCGAGCCATTCCAGGTCCATCGGCACCAGTGTGGTCGAAAGCACGAGCTCACGCAGCAGGTTCACGGTCAGCGTCAGCCCTACGGGCTCACCCACCTCCTCGCGCCGCAGGCCGTGCACCCCGGCGTCGGAAAGCCGTTGCCGGACCCGGGAAACGAGGTGCTCCACGCGCTTGGCCGTCCAGTTCTCGCGCGGCTGCCGCTCGGCGAGCTCGGCGGCCGCCTGCTGCCGGGACAGCGGCAGCGGCTGGGGGTCGTACCCGAGGTACCGCTGCCCGAGCACCGCCAGCACGAGGTGCTCCTCGGGCGAGAGCCGCCAGCGTTTCGGCGGCGCCGTCGGGTGGGTCGGACGGCGGGTGGTGACACCGGCTTCGCCGTCGGAGACGAGCAGCTCCAGCACGTGCTCGCGGGTGCCGCGCAGGAACAGCGCGGTGTACCCCTCGGCCAGCGGCAGCGGTTCGCTGTCGCGGTGCAGCAAGACACTGTCGGACAGCCGGATCGGCGAGCGGCCGGTGTTGCTCAGCCACCAGCGGTCCCGCTCGCGCACGAGCTGCCCGTGGACCCGGCTGATCCGCACGTCCTCCTCCCCGACGCAGACGTCGACCTCGAGCCGGTTGCGCCCGAAGGTGACCCGGCTCCCGGGGGACGGCGGCACCGCGACCCCACCGGTCACGGTGAGCGCGCTCAACGTGCCCGGCACGGTGTCGGCAACGCCGTGGCGGAGGCTGCGCTGGCGGTACGGGTCGAGTCGTCCGGTGGCCACGGCTACCTCCGCTCGTAGGCGCCGATGTCGAAACCCGCGCCGGCCGGGCGGGCGACACCGTCGAGATCGGTCGCGGGGGCGTGCACCGGGCTGCCGGCGTCGATCGCGGGCGAGCCGGCGGTCAGGTGGTAGTCGCCGCGGGCGGGGTCGGCGAACCCCGGGTCCCCGGCGAAGTTGTGGTCGGCGGTGAACGGGCCGGCGCCGACCGGGCCGTCCCCGAACACATTGTTGCGCAGGGTGTTCGTGCCGGCGAACCGGTCGGCGTCGACCAGCACCGAGCCGCGGGTGTTGCCGGCGAAGGTGTTGTTGACGATCTCGACGTCCCGCATGGTCCCGGTCGACTCCACCCAGAGGCTCAGCCCGGCCTGCGCGTTTCCGGTGGACAGGTTGTCGAAGACCCGGACCTTCGAGAGCAGCCGGGTTTCCGAGTAGTCCTCGACGGCGAGCCCGATCCCGGCCTTGGTGGCCTCGCGAGTGCCGCCGACGACGTCGGCGTAGACGTCCACCGCCGACGACGAATCGACGTAGATGTCGGGACCCCGGTTTCCGGTGACGACGTTGTGGTGGATCTTCACGCGGGCCGCGTCGTCGTACTTGACGTCGATGCCCTCTTCGCCGTTGTTGTGCACGCGGCAGCCGGACACCTCGACGTCCGACGAGCCGGACGCGATGCTCAGCGCCTCGTGGTCGGCGGCGGTGCCGCGGGCGTTCGTGCCGTGGATGTCGCAGCCGGTGATCCGCACCCGCCGGGAGCCGACCAGCACGAGCCCGCCGTCGCGGGAGCCGTCGACGCCGAAGCGGGTGAACACGAGGTCGTGGGCGCCGTCGGCGTACACGCCGAAGCCGGTCGAGCCGGCCACCGTGATGTCGGTGAACTCCAGCCGGCCGTGCCCGCCCAGGGCCAGGCCGCCGCCCCCGGTCAGCACCGCTTTGCCGCCGACGCCGGTGAACCGGATCGGCCGGCCCGGGGCGCCGTCGTGGCGGACGGTCAGCCCACCCGGGTAGCTCCCGGCCTCGATCGCGACCGTGTCCCCCGGGCGGGCCGCGTCGGCCGCCGCCTGGACGGTGGTGTACTCCGCGTGCGGGCCGACGTGCCGCGTCCGCGGCGCCGGTCCGGCAGACCCCTCGACTGTCGGCCCGGCCACGCTCGTCACCAGGAGCGCCACGCCGGCCAGCACCCGCATCACCATTTCCCGTCCCGCCTCTCCCCCGGCCGCACTCTTTCTAGCCGAGGCCGCCCGGGACCGGTCCCCGGTTCACGGCAGCCGCCGGACGAGGTCCTCCGCCAGCGAGCGCGTGGACGCGCACAGCGCGTTCCCGTCCGCCGCCGCGGCGTCCTGGACGGACACGACGACGACCTCCTCCCGCTGCGGGGCGGTGCCGCGCAGCACGGGCAGCACCGGGGTGTAGAGGCGGTGCACGATTTCGACGGCGCACTCCGGCTTCCCACCCGGCACCGGCGCCACGACGGCGTTGCGGTTGCCGACGCGGATCCGGTCGCCGGGCACGTCCGAGTCGGCCTCGATCGGCCATTCCCGGCTGTACTCCACGGAGATCGTGCGCGGGTCGTGCTCCCAGGTGCAGCCCCAGCCGCCGAACTCGCGGTCCGGCGCCTTGGCCTGGCCCAGCGCTCCCGACGTCTCGGAGACATCGAGCAGGCCGCAGGCGTCGACGCGGGCCAGCGACCACTCCGGGAACGGCCGCTCGCGCACCGGCAGGGGCCCGTTGGCGAGCTTGGCCAGCACGCCGGAGAGCACCGCCTCCGAGAAGGCGCACAGCGGCGCGTCCGGGGCGCGGTCGGTCGGGTGCGAGGTGACGACGATCCGGTTGGCGTCGGCCAGCGAGATGGCGCGTTCACAGGCGCCGTCGCGGATCTCGGGCCGTTCGATGTCGCCCACCCGGCCGGGCACCGGCGGCCGGGTCGGGTACCGCTGCGGGCCGGTCAAGGAGAGCACGGTCTGCACCTGGCCGGTCTTGTCGGCGAGGGTGGTCGTGACGACGCAGGTGCCGAAGTCCAGCACCTCGGGGTCCACGAACGGCTCCCCGAACGGCGCGAGCGAGTCGGTCGAGATCGCCGCGCACGGGTCCGTCTTCCCCGGGTCGGCGCCGAGGGTGTTCGGCCCCGCCGCGACCGGGGTCGCCGACGGCGGCCGCGTCAGGAAGAACCCGGTCACCAGCGCGGCGACCACCACCACCGCGGCCCCGGCGAGCAGCCGCCGGCGCAGCCGCCGTCGCGGCTTGCGGGGTGCGGGCGCGTCCGCGGTGAGCAGCGCGACCGCGTCGGCGGCGGCGGGCCGGTCGGCCGGGTGCCGGGCCATCAGCGCGGCGAGCACCGGCGCCAGCCGCCCGGCGCGCTCGGCGGGCGCGGGCCGGCCGCCCGCGGCGCGGCGCATCTGCGCGAACGGGCCGGCCTCGCCCGTGCCCCACGGCGACCGGCCTTCGACGGCGGCGTAGAGGGTGGCGCCGAGGGAGAAGACGTCCGAGGCGGGCCCGGCCTCACCGCCGTCGGCCACCTCCGGCGCGACGTACCCGAGCGTGCCGGTGAGCTGGGCGCCGCCGGTGCGGGTGACCTCGGTCCAGCGGGCGATGCCCAGGTCGGTCAGCTTGGCGACGTCGTCCGCGGTCACCAGGACGTTGCCCGGCTTGATGTCGCGGTGGACGATGCCACGCGAGTGCATGTCGGCGAGCGCCGCGGCGAGCTGCGTGCCGATCCGCCGGACCCGGTCCTCGGGCAGCGGCCCGTCGTCGTCGACGAGCTCCTCGAGGCTCCGCGCGGCCAGGTACTCGGTCACCAGCCACCGGCCGTCGCCGTCGAGAACGGTGTCGAACACCGTGACGACGTTCGAGTGCAGCAGCCCGGCCCCGATCCGCGCCTCGCGCCGGATCTGGCCGGCGTCCTCGCCCAGCGACCGCTTGAGCGTCACCGGCCGGCCGAGCTCGAGATCGACCGCTCGCCAGACCACGCCCATGCCACCCCGGCCGAGCTCCTCTTCCAGCCGGTAACGGCCGGCCACGACTCGCCCCTTGCCCACGCGGGCAGTGTACGAAAGCCGTGTCGGCCCGCTGACCCCGCGTCACCGCGGCGCCGGCCGGACAGCCAAGATGAGCAGAGCGTAGGCAGCGAAGAAGCACCAGAACCCGGGGCGCGAGGCGCGCCCCCGGAACCGGAAGCTCAGCCGCACCAGAGCTGCCACGAACTCCAGCCTGCCGCGCACTGTCTCCGTTGCATGCGGCGCTCTCGAGCAAGACTCCTCAGACCGGGCGGGGCGGCGCAGCCAGGCCCGAGAAGACAGCGGCGATCAAACGCCTCCCCTGCGCCGCGCCTTCCTCGGTGTTCGCCACGCGCCACAGGAAGCTCATCAGCATGATGATGTCCGCCGGGTCGTGGCCGGGGGCGATCGTGCCCTCGGCGACACACGCGTCGACCAGCTTCGTCACCGCCGCGGTGGCCGGCACCCAGGTTGCGTCGATCACCTCCTGGGCCACCGCGCTGTGCAGGGCGTCGCCGAGGCCGTGCTTGATGCGGATGTAGCCGGAGAGCGTTTCGAACCACTCGATGAACGCGGCCTTCGCGGACGGCCGGCGCGCCAGCACCTCGTCGGCGGCGAGCGTCAGGCGTTCGATGTCGTGCTGGTACGCCGCGAGGATCAGGTCTTCCCGGGTCGGGAAGTGCCGGTAGAGCGTGCCGGCGCCGACACCGGCGCGCTTGGCGACCTCGCTCAGCGGCACGAGCGGGTTCTGCGCGAACAGCTCGTGCGCGGCCTCGATGATCGCGACGCGGTTGCGCGCCGCGGCCCGGCGCTGCGTGCCGTAGGTCCCGTCGGTCATCCCCGGATCATGCCTCATCTTTGACATGCGGAGAATCCTCCGCTAGTTTCGAGGTTACTTGCGGAGGATCCTCCGCGAGTTCCCCTCTCGCAGAAGGCACCTCATGCGCTACGTGAAGCTCGGCACCACCGGTCTCGACGTCTCGCCCGTCGCGATCGGCGCGATGACCTACGGCGAGCCCGACCGCGGCCACCCCGTCTGGTCGCTGGGCGAAGAACAGGCCCGGCCGCTCGTCAAGCACGCGCTCGAGGCCGGCATCAACTTCTTCGACACCGCGAACATGTACTCGAACGGGTCCAGCGAGGAGATCCTCGGCCGCGCGCTGAACGACTTCGCCGACCGCGACGACGTCGTGATCGCCACCAAGCTGCGCCACCCGATGCGGCCCGGCCCCAACGGCCGCGGCCTGTCCCGCAAGGCCGTCATGACCGAGGTCGACCACTCGCTGCGGCGGCTCGGCACCGACTACATCGACCTCTACCAGGTGCACCGCAACGACCACGCGACCCCGCTGGAGGAGACGCTCGAGGCGCTCAGCGACCTCGTGAAGGCGGGCAAGGTGCGCTACCTCGGCGCGTCCTCGATGCCCGCGTGGGAGTTTTCGAAGGCCCTGCACCTGCAGAAGCACCACGGCTGGGCGCGGTTCGTGTCCATGCAGGACCACTACAACCTGCTGCACCGCGAGGAAGAGCGCGAGATGATCCCGCTGTGCCTGGACGAGGGGGTCGGCACGATCATCTGGAGCCCCCTGGCCCGCGGCCGCCTCGCCCGGGCCTGGGACGACGCGAAGGCGACCGAACGCTCCGCGACCGACGGCGCGTTCGCCGACCTGCTCTACTCCCCCGCCGAAGAGGCCTCGAACAAGGCGATCGTGGACGCCGTCGGGCAGGTCGCCGACGCCCACGGCGTGAGCCGCGCGCAGATCGCCCTGGCGTGGCTGCGCCACCAGCCGGTGGTCACCGCCCCGCTGGTCGGCGCCGGTTCGGTGCGGCAGATCGACGACGCGGTGGCGTCCCTGGACGTGGTGCTCACCGACGACGAGGTGCGCTCGCTCATCGCGCCGTACACACCCCGGTACGACTGGCAGGGTGTCTCCGACGAAGCCGAGCTCGACGCGATCCGGGCCCGCGTGCCCGGCATGGCCCTGAAGTGACCACGCCGGGCCGCGAACTCAGTACGGCCAGCCGGGCACGTTCAGCCGGACGCTGTACAGCCCGAAGTTCCCGCTGTCGCCACCGCCGGACGGCGTGCCCGAAGTGATGAACAGCGTTTTCCCGTCCGGCCCGCCGAACGCGGCGTTCGTCGCGTTGCGGCCCGCCGAGATGGTCCCGAGCGCCTGTCCGGACGGCGAAAACACGTGGACCACGCCGTCCCCGTAGGTCACCTGGTAGACGTTGCCCGCACAGTCGATCGTGCCGCCGTCGGTGCCCGCCACCGCCGCGAAGTCACTCCGGGCGCCGGTGCTCCCGTCGGCGTTGACCGGGTACCGGTAGATCTTGCCGGTGGCGTTCCCGCCCACGTACAGCGTCTTGCCGTCCGGGGACAGCTCGATCCCGTTGGGCTCGCGGATGGTGTCGTCGATCAGCGAGACGACGCCGTCGCGCACCCGGAACACGCTGGTCCGGCCCGCCATCCCGTCCGGTCGGTCGGCCCGCTGGAAGTCCGGGTCGGTGAAGTAGACCGTGCCGTCCGGGCCTTCGGTGACGTCGTTCGGGGAGTTGAACGCCCGGCCCTGGTAGTTCGCGGCGAGCGTGGTCCGCTGCCCGCCGGCCAGGTCGTACCGGGAGACGCTGCGGTTGTCGTGCGTCGCCGCGATGAGCGACTTCCCGTCACGGCTCAGCGCCAGCCCGTTGCTGCCGGCGTTGGGCACCACCGTGGTGAACGCGCCCGTCGCCGGGGTGTAGCGCAGGATGTCCGACGGCTGGACGTTCTGCGCACCCGCGCCGTCGTGCATGTTGGTCAGCAGCAGGGTCTGGCTCGCCTTGTCCCAGGTCGGCCCCTCCAGGAAGTTGAAGCCGTCCTGGATCTTGGTGGCGGTGAGGTGGGACGAGGGCAGTGGCGAGCCGAACGGGCCTGACGGGCAAAGGCCGTCGGGCGGTGGAGTCGTGGTGCTCCCGGGCAGCGTCCACGCCTGGTTCGCGCCGCCGGTGCACGCCCAGGTCTGCAGCCGGGTGCCGTCCGCGCTGGACACGCCGGTCGCGTCCAGGCACTTCCCGGACGCGGTGTTGACCAGGGCGCCGGTGCGGGCGGTCCAGCGTTGCGCGCCGGTGCCGTTGCAGTCGTAGACCTGCACGGCCGCGCCGTCGGCCACCGAGCCGCCGGCGACGTCGAGGCACTTGCCCGACGCGGCGACAACCGTGCCGTCGGCGGTGACGGTCCACCGCTGGGCCGTGCCGCCGGTGCACGACCACAGCTGGACCCGGGTGCCGTTGGCGCTGCCGGGGACGTCGAGGCATTTGCCGCCGATGCCGGTGATGGCGCCGGTGCCCGCCGCCGTGGCCGGGACGGCGACCACCGTCACCCCGGCCACGGCGAGGGCGGCCGCCGCGGCGAGCCGGCGTCCGAAGTGGACGTTCACGCCGGGACCGTCCACCGCTGGTTCGGCCCGCCCGTGCAGGTCCAGAGCTGCACCTGCGTGCCGTTGGCCGTGCCACCGCCGGTCACGTCGAGGCACTTCCCGCTGCCGGCGTTGACCAGGGAGCCGTTCGCGCCGGTCGTCCAGCGCTGGTTGGCGCCGCCGAAGCAGTCCCACAGCTGCACCGCCGTGCCGTCCGCGGTGCCGCTCCCGGTGACGTCGAGGCACTTGCCGAGGCCGCGGACCGTGCCGTCGGTCGCGAGGGTCCACTGCTGGTTCGGGCCCGAGGTGCAGTCCCACAGCTGCGGCCGGTTCCCGTTGGTGGTCGAGCCGCCGGTGACGTCGAGGCACTTGCCCAGCGCCGAGACCGCGCCGGTGCGGCCGGTCGGCGGCGGGGTGGTGCCGCCGGTACCGGGCCAGGTGAACGTCGCCATCGCGCCGCCGGCGAGCTGGTACCCGAACGTCTGGCCGCCGTAGGACACCTGGAAGTTCTGCGTGCCGCCGCTGTTGAGCGCGACGAGCACGATGGTCCCGTCCGGGTTGCGGAACGCGACGTTCTGGACGCCGCCGTCGCCGTAGCCGGTCGAGTCGATCCGCACCGCGCCGGGCTGGACGAACTTGCTGAGGTGCCCGAGGACGTAGTACTCGGCGTTGTAGGTCACGTTCGAGCCGTTCGTGGTGACAACGCCCGTGCAGTTGGTGCAGCTGCCGATCACCGGTCCGTGGTTGTTGTCCAGCGCCATGTTCCACGTCGTGACGGTCTTCGCCCAGTTGCGGGTGGCGCCGATCGCGAGGTTGATCCCCTGCCACCGCAGGGAGTCCGCGAAGGTGTTGCCCGACTCCGTGCCGGAGCACTCGGTGAAGAAGATGTCCTTGTTCGGCTGGGCGTTGTGCACAGTGGACTGTCCACTCGGGTTCCCGCCGTAGCAGTGCCAGGCCGAACCGGCGACGTTGTTCCCGGCGCCGTTGTTGACCTGCTGCGCGTAGCTCGTGTCGTCCCAGTTGTGGTCGTACCCCAGGATCTTGGCGTTCTGCCCGGCGGAGCGCAGCTTCGGCGCGAGGTTGTTGATGACGTTCACCTGCTGGCCGGCCGACATCGGCATGCCCGGGTAACCCGGTGGCGAGAACTTGGGCTCGTTCTGCACGCTCAGGTAGTCGATCGGGGCGCCCGCGGCGCCGTAGGCCTGGGCGAACTTGACCAGGTAGTCGGCGTAGGTGCCGACCTGGCTGTCGTTGAGGTTGCCGCCGATCAGGTTGTTGTTGTTCTTCATCCACGCCGGCGCGCTCCACGGCGTGGCCATGATGGACAGTTTCGGGTTCAGCGCCTTGGCCTGCTTGACCAGCGGAAGGATGTAGGCGTTGTCGTGGGCGACGGAGAACCGCGTCAGGCCGGGGTCGGCGGCGCCGTCGTCGTAGGTGTAGAAGCTGCGGGAGAAGTCGGTCGCGCCGATCGGCTGGCGCAGGAAGCTCAGGCCGACCCCGCTGCCGGGGTTGAACAGCGCGTTCATGATCTCGTCACGCCGCGGGGAGTTGTTGATGTTCCACGCGGCGGCGTCGGTGAAGGAGGCCCCGAAGCCGACCATCGACTGGTAGGTGGTGTTCGGGTTCACGGTGATCACCGGCCCGCTGCCGCCGCTGCCGAAGGTCACGCTTCCCTGCTGCCGCAACAGGTTTCCGCGGTCGGGGGTGGTGAGCCACACGTTCGCCGACGTCGCCGCCGACGCCGGGCCGGCCGGGACGGCGAGCGTGGCCGCGACGACCACCGTCACCACGGTCATCCCACGCCACCGTTTTTTGTTTCTGGACAGCAGAAGCATGCCACTCCTCACGAGTGCGGAGACAGTGGCGGCTGTCGGACAGTCCGGGGCTACCCCTCGGTGATCGAGGCTTTCGAGGTGAGATTGATGGTAAATACCTATTATTTTCGGTGTCAAGAGCTCTGTCCCGATGATCGGGAACCGGGGCGGTGACTCCGGGTGAGCCACCGCCGCGGGCCGGCTCAGCTCCCCGGCGTCACCGGGGTCTTCGACACCCCCTTGCCGCCGGTCGCGGTGTTGGAGGCGCCGATCACGTTCGGCGACTTCTGCGAGACGCAGCTGCTCTGGTTCGTCGAGTTGATCCCGTAACCCTGGGCGTTGGTCAGCGTGAACGTGTTCTTCGTGAACGTGTTCCCGCAGCCGGCCTTGCCCCAGACGTTGTGCGTCTGGAACCCGTCGAGGTACGGGTGGATCACCTTGTTGCCGGTGATCGTGTACTTGTCACCCTTGACGTCGATGGTGGAGTCGCCGGAGTTCTGGTTCTTCTCCCCGGTGCCGTCCAGGGTGTTGCCCGAGATCACGCCGTCGTGCGTGCCCTCCTTGATGTCGATGCCCTCGGCCGCCACGTTCGGGCCGATCTTGTTGTCCAGCACCTGGCCGTAGTTGCTGGCGTCGGGGTCCTTGCCGCCGTTCGCGCCGTAACACTCCCAGTTGCTGTTGGCCGAGCCGAGGTAGACGCCTTCGCCGTACCCCGGCTCTTCCTTGCCGGTGTTGTAGACGGTCGAATTCTTGATGACGCCGTACGCGCTGCTCTTGCGGAAGTGCACCCCTTCGTACCCGATGTCGTGCACGCTCACGCCGTCGATCGTGACGTGGGACGCGCCGTCGAGCACGATGCCCTTCTTCGAGTCCTTGACCGTGAACCCCTTGAGGTTCCAGTAACTCGCGCCCTGCAGCCACAGGCCGTAGCCGGTCTGGCCGGACGGGCAGTCGGTGTCACCGGGGTTGAACAGCGGGTCGTGCAGCACGGCCTTCGCACTGCCGGTCAGGGTGATCGGCGCGGCCGCCGTGCCGGGCTTGGTCGCCACGAACGCGCCGCTGTAGTCGCCGTCGGCCAGCACGATCGTGTCACCCGCCTTCGCCGCGGACAACGCCGAGGAGAGCTGCGCCGCCGTCGAGACGTTGATCGTCGTCGCCGCCGGGTGGACCAGCTGGCCCACCAAGGACAACGCCGCGAGAGTCTTGATCATCGGTTCGCTCCTTTCAGCCCACGTTCTTCAGGAACAACGACTTCGCGGTGCTGGTCTTCGTGTCGTCGACACCGTGGCCGTTCGTGTAGTCCTTCTGCTCGTTGTGCGCCCAGTCCACGATCGGCTTGCCACCGACGTCCAGGTGGTGGAACTTGGTGCCGTCCCAGCCGAACTGGTAGATCTTCGTGTGGTCCGGGTAGTACGGCGTGTAGGCCGCGCCGGCGGTGACCTGCTTGGTCATGGTGTTGTTGAAGAAGACGTTGCGCGGGCCCGAAGAACCGGACCACTTGACCGCCTTCTGCCCGGTCGACCAGTAGATCGGGAACCACGTCGAGTCGTCCGGGGCGTCCCCGCCTTCGTCACCGCAGTGCGCCGTGCAGTTGCCCGAGCGGTGGGCGAAAGAGACCTTGTTGGTGTTCAGCTCGAACAGGTTGTTGCGCTCGTAGCCGCCGTGGATGTTGAAGTCGGAGTCGATGTCGTTGCCGATCACGACGTTGCCCGAGGCCGACCACTGGAACGTGAAGTGCCGCAGGTCGCGGGTGGTGTTGCCGGCGTAGAGCGAGTCCCAGACGCGGGAGCCGCGGAAGTAGCCGTTGCCGCCCTTGCCCTTGTTCCACGAGCCGTCGAGCTCGTTGTTGACGATCTGGAGGTTCTTGGCCTCCTCGGTGACGATCGGGTGCGACCCGGTCATCGTCGCGTGCGTGTTGCGGACCCAAGAGTTGGCGGCCCACTTGAACACGATGCCCTGCATGGCCAGCGACGGCGCGAGGTTGCCGTAGTTGTCCTTGGCCTGGGCTTCGGTGACCCCCGGCGGGGCGACCTGGCCGTAGGTGAAGTCCTCGAAGCCGACCCCGACGATCGGGTCCACGATGGGCGACGCCTTGGACGCGTACGTCGCGCCGTCGATCGGGGCGGAACCGTCCGAAGTGGAGTCGACGGGGACGTCGTACTCGAGCGGCTTGTCAATGGACACCGTGTGGTTCTTGGTGTCGATCGCGGTGATGGTGAACCACTGCTGGCGCATGTGGAGGTTCTGCAGCGGCCAGGTCGTGGGCACCGCGTTCATCGACTGGTAGAACTTCATCGAGTTGGCGGCCCGGATGTTGATGAACCCGCCGACCTTCATGTTCGTGGTCTTGGCGCTGGTGGCCAGGTAGACGGTCTTGTCACCGGTGCGCGCCGCGAAACCCTTGTCACCCGGCTTTTCGCGCAGCTTCGCGCCCGCCTTCCAGTGCACGTTGACCGTGCCCTCGAAGATGTCCTTCCGGTTGGCCGGCGCGGACTTGTACTGGCTGGCGTAGCTCGGGTCCACCCCGCGCGACTGGACGCGGAACAGGCCGCGGCCCGGCCACAGCCAGCCGCCGGAGCCGTCCTCGTAGTTCATCTCGTGCTGGTCCCACTGGTCGCCGTCGGGCGTGACGACGTCGTACTCGGTGTTCTTGTCCGGGGCGTAGACGAACTTCGTCTTGTCCATGCCGGCGCCGCGCAGGATCAGGTAGCTCGCGTCGACGTGGATCTCGTGGGTGACGTTGAGCGTGCCGGCCGGGAAGGTGATCAGGCTCAGCTTGGTGTAGCTCGCCGACGGTGTGCACGACGAGTGGATCTTGTCGATGGCCGACTGGATACCGGCGGTGTCGTCGACCCCGTCGTCCGGCTTGACCTTGTAGGTGCTCGCGAGCTGGGCCGCGGTGATCGTGCAGCTCGCGCTCGGGTTGACCGCGCTCGCGCCGGGCAGGTCCTGCCCGCCGCGGAAGCCGGCCTTGCTCCAGTCGTAGAGACCGGGCACGGGCGCCGCGCGGTTGCCCGCCGACGTGTCGAGGCTCGTCAGCGCGCCGGGCCCGGGCGCCGCCGCGGACTGGCTCAGCCCGGCCGCGCCGGCCGCGACGCACAGCGCCGCGGTCACGATCACGACTGTTTTTCTGCGTGACAAGGAAACCTCCGAGAGGATGCGCGTTTCGGGGTACACAAAGGACCATGAGCGGTCTTGTGGTCGATCGGTCCGCCGGAAGCCGGCGGACGGGGCACGAAGTGTGCGTTACCGGCGCGAGATCGCCGGGAAGTGGATCGCCTGTCTGGACAAAACTCCTCCGTCGCTGACTGGTTGTCACCAGGACTGCATGAAGGCGGCGTTGAGCAGAACCATACAACCGGGAACCGAGTTAGTAAAGTTACTTTCCAAATTAAGGCACCACGGTGGCGACACGGACGACCACCGTCGGTCGCGACGGGGGTTGACAGCGAGGGCGTGGCGGATCATCCTGAGGCTCGTTCGGAAAGAAACTTTCCTAACAATCGTGGATGTGGACCACCAGTGCCCGGCCACCCGACCCCGGGCCCGCGTTCGCGTCCTTCCCCCGGCCCAGTCACCACGGGCGGCCCCACCAGGCCGCCCGTCCTAGGAGCGTGCATGCGCACCCGCCCCTCCCCCAGTGCGCCGCTTCGCCGGCTGCACGACCGCCTGCCCGAAGCCGGTTTCCCGCGCGGCGCCGGCGCCGCGTCGGCGACCGGGTTCGTGCTCCTGCTGCTGGTGGCCGCGTTCTGCTTCTTCGGCCCGTTCACGCTGCTCAACGACCCGCCGTCCGGCGCGGCGGCCCAGCAGCGGGACGCCGAGTCCCTCGCGAAAGTCGTCGCGGCGTCGGCCACGTCGGCGGCCCACGACCTGCAGGTCGTGGCCGGATCGAAGGCCCTCGACGAGCCGGACGACGGCCGCCTGCTGAGCGCGTTGAGCACGGTGTACCCGTCGTGGCGCGGGGCGGCGCTCCTCGACGCGGGCACCCGCACGCTGCGGGCGGCGTACGGCGAGCCGGTCCCGGCCGACGAGCTCGCGAGCGCGGGCCGGCTCACCGTGCGGCCGGTGGCGCGTCCCGGAGAGGTCCCCCGGCTGCTCAGCGCGATTCCCCTGGCCGGCGGGCGGGTGCTGGTGGTGTCGACCGCGCTGCGCGTGCCCCCGCCTGGCCAGGCGCCGCAGCAGAACATCCGCCTTGTGGCGGCGGGTGGCGCGGTGTTGTACGCCGGTGGCGCCGAGGTGCCTGCTTCGGTGGGCCCTTCGCTGGACACGGCCTCGGCCGCGGCTTCGGCGGGGTCCGGCGTGCTGGTGGGGGCCGGTTCGGAGCCGGTTGTCGCTTACGCGCCGGTGCGGAGCGCGGCCTTCGCCGGTGATCTCGGGCTGGCGGTCGTGACGGTGACGTGGCTGCCTGCGGACAGCGCCCCGCCGAGGTGGCCGGGCGAGGTCTTCGGGATTGCGCTGGTGGTGCTGGCGGTGGTGGGCACGTTCCTGCTGCGGCGTGGTTTGGTGCGGCCGATCCGGCGGTTGCGCGCGGACGCCCTGGCCGTCGCGGACGGGGATCGCGCGGAACCGGTGAGGTCAACGCGGACGGCGGAGGTAGGCCGGGCAGCGGCAGCGATGGAGACGATGCGGCGGCGGTTGCTCGGCGATGCCCTCGGCAGTGCGTCCGCTGGTACCGCAGAGCGGAGCATCGGTGCCCGGCGGTTGCTCGGCGATGCAGAGACGGCGGCTGCCGGTCCTTCCCCGCAGGGCATACCCGCCCGGCTGCCCGCAGAGCGGGACATCCGCGCAAGGCGGCTGCTCGACGACGCTGAAACAGCGGCTGCCGCTCCTTCCCGACAGGGCATACCCGCCCAGCTGCCCACAGGTACCGCACAGCGGCGCATCCGCGCAAGGCAGCTGCTCGACGACGCTGAAACGGCGGTTGTCGCTCCTTCCCGACAGGGCATACCCGCCCAGCTGCCCACAGGTACCGCACAGCGGGACATCCGCGCAAGGCAGCTGCTCGACGACGCTGAAACGGCGGCTGCCGCTCCTACCCGGCAGGGCATACCCGCCCAGCTGCCCACAGGTACCGCACAGCGGAGCATCGGCGCACGACTGCTCGGCAAACCCCGCTCGGCGACCACGCACCGCGGCACGCCCGCCGGCGCCCTAGCCCGCCGTGGCATCAGCGCCCGGCTGCTCGGCAAGTCCCGTTCGGCGACCGCCCACAGCGGCACCCCGGCCCGCACCGCCCGCCGAGGCATCCCCGCCCGGCTGCTCATCGGCGTCGTCACCCTCGCCCTCCTCGGCTGGTCCGCCGCGGTCTTCTGCGCCCTCGGCCTCCAAGGCACCCGCGTCCCCTCCACCCTCATCGCCGAGCAGGAAGTTCGGCTCGACCGCTCCGCCGATGCCCTCCGCTCCGGCCTCACCCACGGCCTCGCCGAACTCCGCGGCGCGGCCCGGCTCAGCTCCGGCGAGCCCGACGCCGCACTCCCCGCCCTCGTCGACCGGTTGGTGACCGATCCCGCCTTCCGCAGTGTCTACGTCACCGATCCGGCCGGGACCGTCCGCGCGCTCGGCGGGCGCGCACCCCTGCGGGACGGCCCGATTCCCGCCGGGGACGGGCTGCGGCAGCACAACACCAGTGGCCGCGTGCCCGTCGTCTACGCCTCGGTGCGGCTGGACGGCGATCGGACGCTCGTCGGCGAGTTCGACGTCACCCGGCTCGCGCAGCCGCTGCAGTCCGCCGGTGCACGGGTGCGGGTGCTCGACAGCGGTGACCGGACCATCGTCGACACCCAGGGTTACCTCGCCTTCCAGCAGCTCGGCGACCCCGGTCTGCGCGCCGCGACCGCCGCCGCTCGCGGTGGGCAGTCGCCGGGCCAGGTCAACGGTGCCGCGCTCGTCGCCGCCCAGAGTGTCGCGCAGCGGGGGCCCGCCAGTGCGCTGGGCTGGGTCGTGCTGGCCGAACAGCCCGTCGGCGGCCTCGGCGCCGCGGACAACTCCGTCCGGGCCGCCGCCCTGCTCACCGCCGTCCTCGCGGTGCTGCTCGGCGGCTGGCACGAGCTGGTCGTCGTCCGGCCGCTGCGCCGGGTCGCCGCGGCCGCGGAACGCGCCGCCGCCGGTGATCCGGAAACCGTGTACGCGCAACGCCTCGACGAGATCGGCACCGTGGCGTCCTGTGTGGACCTCTGCCGCCGGGAGCTGGCCGCGGGCACCGTGGCCGACGAAGAAGCACCCGTGCTCGTCGGGAACCGGTCCTGACATGGTCTTCCTCTACTGCGTCCTGCTGCTCGGCGCGGGCGGGCTGCTCGCCGGCGGGATCGTCGAACAGCGTCACCACTACGCGCACCTGCGGTCGATCCCGCACCGCTTGCTGGTCAACGGCATCCGCGGCAAGAGCTCCATCACCCGGCTGTGCGCCGGCGCCCTGCGCGCGGGTGGCATCGTGACCGCGGCGAAGACCACCGGCACCGCGGCCCGGTTCATCCACCCCGACGGCAGCGAGGAACCCGTCTACCGCAAGTTCGGCCTCGCCAACGTCGTCGAGCAGCTCGCCATCGTCCGCCGCGCCGCCGCGCACCGGCCGAACGCGCTGGTGATCGAGTGCATGGCCGTCCAGCCGGACCTGCAGGAGCTCAACCAGGAGAAGCTGATCCAGTCCACGATCGGCGTGCTGTGCAACGTCCGCGAGGACCATCTGGCCGAGATGGGGCCGACGCTCGACGACGTCGCCCGCTCGCTGTGCCGGTCGATGCCGGTGGGCGGGGTGTGCGTCACGGCCGAGCGCGAGCGGCTGGCGATCCTGCGCGAGGAGGCCGCCCGGCGCGACTGCGAGCTCGTCGTCGTCGACCCGGAGTCGGTGACCGACGCCGAGCTGAGCGGGTTCACCTGGATCACGTTCAAGGAGAACGTCGCCATCGCGCTCGCCGTGGCGGACCGGCTGAGCGTGCCGCGGCAGCTCGCGCTCGAGGGCATGTGGGCGGCCCCGCCCGATCCGGGGGTGCTGCGCGTGCACCACTACCGGTCCGCACGCGGGCGGCTGCGGTTCGCGAACGTCTTCGCCGCCAACGACCCGGAGTCGACGCTGATGAACATCGAGCAGCTGCGCGGGCAGCGCGCCATCGGCGACCCGCTGCACGTCGTCATCAACTGCCGCCCGGACCGCGTGGAGCGCAACGGCCAGATGGGCGCGCTGGTGCCGTCGATCGCGCCCGAACGGGTGCTGCTGATCGGCGAGCCGACGCGCAGCGCCCGCGTCGCCATCCCGGACGGGTGGCACGACCGGGTGATCGACCTCGGTGGCCACCGGCCCGCCGGGGAGCTGGTGCGGGAGCTGCTCGCCGGCCAGGACGGCGAGCTGTCCGTCGTCGCCATCGGCAACATCCACGGTCAGGGTGAGCTGCTCGTCGAGGAGCTCGCGAAGCTGCCGGCCGGTCAGTCGTGAACACCATCGGGCTGGCCCCCGAGATCGCCACGATCGGCCTGGCCATCGGCCTGCTGCTGTCCCTGGTCTGCTACCTCACGACGAACCTGTCCCCCGGCGGCATGATCACCCCCGGCTGGCTGGCGCTGACGCTCGTCGAGGACTACCGGCGTGCCGCGGTCATCGTGTTCATGACGGCGCTGACCTACGGCGGCACCAAAGTGCTGCAGCGCCTGGTGATCCTGTACGGCAAGCGGCTCTTCGCGGCGGTGGTGCTGCTCGGGGTCGTGCTGCAGGTGTCGCTGGTCGTGTTCCTGCAGGCTGGGTTCCCGCTGCTGTTCGTGCACCAGACGCTCGGGTTCGTGGTGCCGGGGCTCATCGCCTACCAGCTGGTGCGCCAGCCGCCCGGCGCGACGCTGCTGGCGACCGGCGGGGTGAGCGTCGTCAGCTACGCGGTGCTCGCCAGCGGCGCCCTGATCGGCCTCGTCCCGACGGTGTGAGTGGAGGGAAGCGCATGTGGCGCAGGTTCGGGCGGGTTCTGGTGCTGGCCACGGTGATCGTGGTGTCCGGGACGGCGTCGGTGTACTACGCGCGCCAGGAGCAGGACGAGCTGGCGATCACCGCCGTGGCCGCGACCGCCGGCGCGACGCCGATGGGCGGCACCCACCGGTTCGCCCGCCTCACCGACCCGCCGCGGACGGTCCTGACGACCCCCGGCGGCGCGGTGCTGGCGACGATGACCGACGGCGCGCGCACGGTGGTGCTGACCGGCCCGGCGCGGGTGTTCCGTGAACCGAGCTTCCCGTCGGCGGCGGTGACGAGCACGGCGTGGGTCCGGCTCGCACCCCAGCCGTGGACCGCGGGAGCCGAGCGGGCGCCGTGGTTCGGCCCGTGGCTGGCGGGCGCGCTCGGGAGTACCACGCCCGACGTCCTCGGCGTCGCGCTGCAGTACATCGAAGGCGCACCAACGGTTTTCGACCCGGCCGGCGTCCGCATCGCAGGCGACGCCGCGTTCGCCGACAACGCGGACTTCGACCGTTATCTCCACGGCTCCGGCACGCTCGACAGCGCCGGGTTCGTCCGGCTGGTGTACGGCTATCGGGAGGGATTCCCGGTGCGGGGCAGCGGACTGCCTCGGGAAGCCGTCACGATGTCGGCGTCGGGCCCGGGGACCGCGGTCGTGCCGGACGCTCACCGCCCGGCGACTGGTTACTCGCGACTGCAGCCTGGGGATCTGCTGTTCTTCGCGCCGGCGCCGAAGGGTGAGGTGTCGCAGGTGGGCATCTATCTTGGGGTCGACGGCGATGGTCATCGGCGGGTGCTGTCCAGCCGGAAAGCCGCTGATGGGCCCAGTTTTGGTGCGTCTTCGCTTGATGGTGAGAGCAAGTTCGCGCAGGAGTTCCGCTCGGCGAAACGGTTGTAGGCCGCGCAGAATGGTAGGTCAGCCCGAGCCGTCCCGGATCACCCCACGTCGGTGACCCGGCCGGGGACATCGCGACCGGATGCGAGGGACTATGCCCTTCCAGTGGCAGATCGCGACCTCCAGCGCAGCGCGTGCGCTGATCACGTTGATCGGTGTGTTCGCCGGTTCGGCCTTGACCGGCCGAACCCAGCGAAGACAGTGGAATCGGACGAAGCAGATCGACACGTGTGCCGGCGTTCTCGCCGAAGCGACACGAATCAGCCACGCACTCGCGGCCAAGTGGCGGCGGGGCACCCCCGGTCGAGTGGGTCACCTGGAACCAGGCGCTCGCGGCCGTCTGGCTGGTCGGCGAGGCGGAAGTCGTCGAAGAGGCATTGAACATCGACAAGACTTTCTGGATCCAGAACGATCGGATCAACCGCGGTGAAATCACCGAGGATTCGGTGTGGACGCCCGTCCTTGACCTGATGGACGCCGATCGGTTGAAGTTCGTGAACGCTGTCCGAGCGCACATCGTCGAATCGGGCAAGCCGCTGACCGCGGTGCCCTCCGGCCGCACGGTGCTCGATCAGCCGCCGTCCGATCCCCACGCGCAAGAAATCCCTCACCCGTTGTGAGCTACGGCTCGAGGTCGTCCAGAAGCTGCCGCAGCCGTTCCGCGTCCTCGTCACGGCCCTGCCCGCGAAAAAGCTCGAGCGCCTCCCCCCACGCGGTCCGAGCCACGTCACGATTGCCCAGCGCCGCGTGTGGATGGCCGAGCCCCTCCAGGGTCTCCGCCACCTGGAACAGGTTCGTGCGGTCCCGCCGCAGGGCGAGCGCCTGCTCGTAGTACCCGATCGCGCGCTCGTGGTGGCCCGTGTGGTGCTCGATGTAACCGAGGCTGTCCACGGCGTTCGCCTTGCCGTTGCTGTCCTCGTGGTCCTCGTAGTACGGCAACGCGGCTTCACAGTGGGCACGCGCGGTGTCGAAGTCGCCGATGCGGGCGGCGAACCAGCCCGCGTGGTTCAACGCGCGGGCCACCCACACCGGCTGCGCCGCCGGGCGAAAGAGCGAAAGGGTCTGGGCGGCGTGTTCGTACGCCCGCTGCCCGTCGCCCTGACCCGCCACCGCCCAGGACAGGACGTGGTGGGCGAGCGCCTGTTCCGTGTGGTCGTCGTGCTGCTTCGCCAGTTCCAGCGCCTGGCTCAGGTGCCCGATCGCTTCCTCGGTCCGGCCCAGGTTGACGTACGCGTCGCCCAAGAGGCGGTGCGCCCGGGTCCGGGCGGCCGGGTCGGGGGCCGCGTCGAGGGCCGCGCGCCAGACCGCCAGGCGGTCGTGGCGGTGGCCGCGCCAGAGGTGGAACGTGTGCAACGCCCAGGCCAGGTGCCACACCGTGTGCGGCAGGCCGAGTGACACCGCCGTCTGCTGCGCGGCCAGCAGGTTGCCGTGCTCACGCTCGAACCACGCCATCGCCGCCTGGTCGTCGCGCAGCGGCTCCGGTTCGGCGCCGGGCGCGGCCGACGGGGGCCGCATGGGCGGGCGGTGCGGGTCGACCAGGCTGTCGGCCGCGTACGCGGTGTGGGTGTAGAAGTCGAGCACCCGTCGCAGCGCCGCCTCCCGGACGTCGGCGTCGAGCTCGCGGCCGGCGGCGTAGTCGCGGACCAGGTCGTGCATCGTGTAGCGGGCGCCCGGGCGGCGCGTCAGCAGGGACGCCTCCTCCAGCGTGCCGAGGACCTTCGCCGCCCGCCGGGGCGGCAGCCCGGTGAGCGCGGCCGCCGCGGGCAGGCCGATGTCGCGCCCGGGCGCGATGCCCAGGAGCGCGAAGACGGTCCGCTGCTCGTCGCTCAGCCCGCGCAGTGACCAGGACAGGACCGTGGGCAGGCTGATCGTCGGTTCGTCGTCGTCGAGCGCGTGCAGGCCCAGCTCGCGCATCTCGGCGGCGAACTCGGCCAGCGGGATGTGCGGCCGGGTCTGGGCGTGGCGGCTCACGATCGCCAGGGCCAGTGGATACCGGCCGCACAGCCCGATCAGCTCGTCGGTCGCCTCGGACTCTGCCGCGACGCGCGCCTCGCCGAGCCGCTCCACCAGCAGGCGGTGCGCTTCGTCCCGGGTCAGCGTGTCCAGCTGGAGGTGGCGGGCGCCGTAGCGGGTGATCAGCGTGGCGAAGTGCCGCCGTCCGGTCACGACGACCGTGCCGGCCGAACCGCCGGGCAGCAGCGGGATCACCTGCTCGGGGCCACCGGCGTTGTCCAGCACGATCAGCATCCGCTTGCCCTCGACCGTCTTGCGGTACAACGCCGCCTGGGCCTCGGGGTCGGCCGGGATGCGGTCGGGGTCGACGCCCAGCGTGTCGAGGAAGCCGCGCACCACGACCGCCGGCTCCACCGGGTCGCTCGCGGGCGAGAACCCGTGGAGGTCGGCGAACAGCCGGCCGTCGGGGAACTCGTCGCGGCGCAGGTGCGCCCAGTGCAGCGCCAGCCAGGTCTTGCCGATCCCGCCGGCGCCGGCGAGGGCGGAGATCTGCACCGTCCGGCCCTGCCCGGACCCGATGCCGGCCGCGGCGTCGAGCGCGGCCAGCTCGTCCGCCCGGCCGACGAACGACCCCGGCGCGGGCGGCAGCGAGTGCGGCACGACGCCGGTGTCCGGCCGGGCGGGCGTGGTCAGCTCCGGGTCCCCGCGGAGGATTCGCCGGTGCAGCTCGCTCAGCGGCGGGCTGGGATCGGCGCCGAGGTCGCCGGCGAGCCGCTGCCGGGTCTGCTCGAAGTGCCGCAGGGCGTCGGCCTGGCGGCCGCAGCGGTACAGCACGACCATGAGCTGACCGGCCAGGCGTTCGTCGAGCGGGTGCGAACGGGTCCGCGCCGTCAGGCCGGGGAGCAGCTCGGCGTGCTCGCCCCGGCGCAGCCGCAGGTCGGCGTGGTCCAGCTCCACGGCGAGGTGGTCGGCCTCCAGGGCCTGGCGCAGGTCCCGCGCCCACGGCGTGTCCAGGTCGGCGAGCGGGCCGTCGTGCCAGAGCTCGAGTGCCTGCTCGAACAGCGCGGCGGCGTCGGCGTCCTCCGCGGCGCGAGCCCGCGTGGCCAGCCGGCGGAAGCGGTGCAGGTCCACCAGCTCCGGGTCGACGCGCAGGCGGTAACCCCCGGCGGACCGCTCGATGACGGGCCCGGGCAGGGAGCTCCGCAGCCGGGACAGGTAGCTGTACAAGGTGTTTCGCGCCCGGTGCGGCGGCCGGTCGCCCCAGACGCGTTCGATCAGCTGCTCGACCGAGACCGGCTGGTTGGCGTCGGCGAGCAGGGCCGCCAGGACCCAGCGCTGCCGGGCGTGACCGAGCTCTACGGGGCGGCCGTCGACCGCCGCCCCGACCGCGCCCAGCAGGGTGAACGCCACCGCCATCGCGCACTCTCCTCCCCCGAGGTGACCTGGCGATTCAAGCTACACCCAAGATCGGGCCACGGTCGGCCGGGCATGGTGGTGGGTGTCCGGCGAAGGGGGAGGTGCCGGCCGCCCGGGAGCCGCGCGCTCCCGGGCGGCCGGGGCTCAGCCGACCTGCAGGTCGATGCAGGAGTAGAAGGCGTTCGCCGTGTCGGCGATGTTCCACACGGCCAGCACCGTCTGCCGTCCGGTGTGGCCGGACAGGTCGACCTGGTGCGAAACGGTTTCCGGCGGCTGCTCGTTGTTGCCGCTGATGTCGGCGACCTTGTCGTTGCCGATCCAGTACTCGTAGTTCGACGTCTTGTGGCGCGCGGTGAAGGTCCACGTGAAGGTCGCGTTGGCGCCGATCGGCGTGGCGTGCCAGCCCTTGTTGTTGTCGTTGAGCTCCGCGAACTGCGCGAGCCCGCCGTTGCAGGACTTCAGGCCCTTCGGCCCTTCGACGCTCTGCGGCTCGTACGTGATCTGGCCACAGGACACCGTGCCCTGGGCACACTGCGCCTGACGGCTGGCCGGGGAGTTCACGTAGCCGTGCGCGCTCGCGATCCCGGCGGGGTTGAGCACCACCAGCACCGGGGCGAGGAGAGCACCCGCGGCGACCGCGACCAGCTTCCGGTTCGCTTTCATACCAGCTCCTTCGGGGACAGGCTCGCTTCCCGCCGCCGGGCACGGCGAAATCACGGCCGCGGCCCCGGTAAGAGGCCTGCCGCTCGCGGGAAGGGGTTCGAGCGAAGGAAAATTGTGGTCTAGACCATACGTCCGATCGAGACTCAGGTCAACAGATGGCAAAGTGCGGGTTCATGTTGGTAAGACGCCAACCGTCACCCGATGTTCCGGTGAGCGGGACCGACACGCCGGGGCCAGGCGGCGGCGCGCGGGGCGGATGCCTCTAGGATTCGGCCGGTGACCACCTACGACGACACCTTCGACCACCTCGACGCCTCGGCCCTGCCGGAGCGGCAGCAGCGGATCCTGGTCGCGATCCGGGACTGGGTGGTCCGGCACGGCTACTCCCCCAGCACGCGCGAGATCGGCGAGGCCGTCGGCCTGCTGTCGACGTCGTCGGTGTCGAAGCACCTGGCGAGCCTGGAGGACAAGGGTTTCCTGCGCCGCGGCGCCACGGTGTCCCGCCCGATCGACGTGCGTGCGTTCCTGCACGGCCCCGCCGCGGCCGAGGACGGCGACTCGGTCCCGGTGCCCGTGGTCGGCGACATCGCCGCCGGCACCCCGATTTCGGCGGTCGAGCACGTCGACGACGTCCTCAAGCTGCCCCGCGACCTCACCGGCCGCGGCACGGTCTTCGGCCTGCGCGTCCGCGGCGACTCGATGATCGACGCCGCCATCTGCGACGGCGACATCGTCGTGGTGAAGCAGCAGGCCGAGGCCCACTCGGGACAGATCGTCGCGGCGATGATCGACGAAGAGGCGACGGTGAAGGTGTACCGCCGCCGCAACGGCCACGTCTACCTCGAGCCCCGCAACCCGGCGTACGACGTCATCGACGGCGACCGCGCCACGATCCTCGGCACGGTCGTTTCGGTGCTGCGCAGCGTCTGACCCGCTTCACCAGGTGACGGGCAGCTCGTAAACCCCATACACCGACCCGTCGTGCTTGAACGGGATCCGCTCGACCTCCGTCGCCAGCGCGAGGGTCGGGATCCGCCGGTACAGCGTGCTGTAGACGACCTGCAGCTCGAGCCGGGCGAGCGGCTGGCCGAGGCACTGGTGGATGCCGAACCCGAACGCGACGTGACGACGCGCGTCGCGGTTCAGGTCGAGGCGGTCTCCGTCCGGGAACACCGCCGGGTCGCGGTTCGCGACGTCGTTGGCCAGGATCAGGCCCTCGCCCGCGCGGATCACGTGGCCGTCGACTTCGATGTCCTCCAAGGCCACGCGGCGGCGTCCGTTGTGCGTGATGTTCAAGTACCGCAACAGTTCCTCGACCGCGGACCGGACCAGCGCGGGGTCGTCGGACTCCCGCAGCAGCGCCAGCTGGTCCGGGTGCTCCAGCAGGGCCAGCGTGCCGAGCGCGATCATGTTCGCCGTCGTCTCGTGGCCGGCGATGAGCAGGAGGACGCCCATCTGCGCGGCCTCCAGCCGGGTCAGCTCGCCCGCGTGGACCCGGGCGGCGAGACCCGAAAGCAGGTCGTCGGCGGGGCGCTCGAGCTTCTCGCCGACCAGCCGGTCGAGGTAGCCGACGAGCGCCTGGTGGCCGGCGGCCCGCTCCTCGGGCTTCGCGTCCCGCCGGATGATGACCTTGCTGTTGTCCTGGAAGAAGCCGTGGTCGGCGTACGGGACGCCGAGCAGCTCGCAGATCACCAGTGACGGCACCGGCAGCGCGAACGCCTCGACGAGGTCGACCGGCTTCGGCCCGGCCAGCAGCTCGTCGAGGAGGTCGTCGACGATCTTCTGCACCGCCGGGCGCATCGCCTCGACGCGGCGGATCGTGAACGGCGCCGTCACCATCTTGCGCAGCCGCGCGTGCTCGGGGTTGTCCATCAGGATGAAGCTGATGCCGGTGCCGCCCTTCGGCAGCGGCGCCGGGCTCGGGTAGCCGGGACGGGTGATGTCGGCGCTGACGCGCGGATCGGCCAGCAGCGTGCGCTGGTCGGCGTGCCGGGTCACCAGCCACGGCGTGCTGCCGTCCCACAACCGGACCCGGGCGAGGGGTGTTTCGCCCTGCAGCGCGCGGGCCGCGGGCGGCGGGTCGAACGGGCAGCCGGCGGCGCGGGTCATCGGGAACTCGGGGGTCTCGGCGGTGCTCGTCATCGTTCCTCCGCGGTGGCCGTCAGTTCGTGATCAGTCAACCCACGACTGCTACGCTAAGTCAAGCGACTGCTTTAATTCGGACATCCGGAGGACCTCCCCGTGCTCGACCCATCCACTCCCGCGAGAGAGGCCTCCTCGCGCGGGAACCTCGTCGTCGCGGTCCTCGCGCTCGCGGGCATCACCGTCTCGCTGATGCAGACGCTGGTGATCCCGCTGATCCCGGCCCTGCCGGGGCTGCTGCACGCCTCCGCCGCGGACGCGACCTGGGCCATCACCGCGACCCTGCTCGCGGGCGCGGTGGCGACCCCGACCATGGGCCGGCTCGGCGACATGTACGGCAAGCGGCGGATGCTGCTGATCAGCCTCGGCGCGCTGGTCGCCGGCTCGGCGATCGGCGCGCTCTCGGACACGCTCGTGCCGATGGTCGCCGGGCGGACGCTGCAGGGCCTCGCCGCGGGCGTGATCCCGCTCGGGATCAGCATCATGCGGGACGAGCTGCCGGCCGAACGGCTCGGCTCCGCGACGGCGCTGATGAGCGCGTCGCTCGGGGTCGGCGGCGCGCTGGGCCTGCCCGCGGCGGCGCTGCTCGCCGAAAACGCCGACTGGCACGTGCTCTTCTGGACCTCGGCCGGGCTCGGCCTGGTCGTCACCGCCCTGGTCGTCGCGCTTGTGCCCGAGTCGCCGGTGCGCACCGGCGGCCGCTTCGACGTCCCTGGCGCGGCGGGGCTTTCGATCGCGCTGGTGTGCCTGCTGCTGGCGATCTCGAAGGGCGCCGACTGGGGCTGGGGCAGCGCGGCGACGCTGGGCCTGTTCGCCGCGGCGGTGGTCGTCCTGCTGCTGTGGGGACGCTGGGAGCTGCGGACCCGGCAGCCGCTGGTGGACCTGCGGACCACGGCGCGGCGCCAGGTGCTGCTGACCAACATCGCGTCCGCGGTGTTCGGCTTCGCGATGTTCGCGATGTCGCTGGTCCTGCCGCAGCTGCTGCAGCTGCCGGCGGCCACCGGCTACGGCCTCGGCCGGTCGATGCTGACGGTGGGCCTGGTGATGGCGCCGTCCGGGCTGGTGATGATGGTGCTGGCCCCGGTGTCCGCGCGCATCTCCCGCACCCGCGGCCCGAAGACGACGCTGATGCTCGGCGCGGTCGTCGTCGCGGCCGGGTACGGCCTCGGGATCGTCCTGATGAGCGCGACCTGGCACCTCGTGCTGGTCTCGAGCGTCATCGGCGCGGGGATCGGGCTGGCGTACGGCGCGATGCCCGCGCTCGTGATGGGGGCGGTGCCGGTGTCGGAAACCGCCGCGGCCAACAGCCTCAACACGCTGATGCGGTCGATCGGGACGTCGGTTTCCAGCGCCACGGCCGGGTTGGTGTTGGCCCGGCTGACCGTCCGGTTCGGACCGGTGGACCTGCCGTCGGAGGGCGGGTTCCGGTTGGTGCTGGCGATGGGCTCGGCCGCGGCGCTGATCGCGCTGGCCGTCGCCGCCTTCCTGCCGCGGCACTCGGTCCCCGCTCCCCCGAGCCCGCGGCCGGCGGCGGCGGTGGGCCGCTGACCGACGGCCGCGGCGGCGGTTCGCGAGCGGTGCGCGTCCGGTCAGCGTGGGGCGGAAACCTTCGGTCAGCGCCGGGCCACCACGGCCCGGCACCGACCCGGAGGAGCCGGACATGACGAAGAACGCCTTGGTGACCGGGGCTTCGCGAGGGATCGGCCGCGCGGTCGCCCGGCGGCTGGCCGCCGACGGCGCCGTGGTCGCCGTGCACCACGGCGGCAACGAGGTCGCCGCCAAGGAGACCGTCGCGCTGATCGAAGACGCCGGTGGGCGCGCTTTCGCCGTAGCGGCCCGGTTCGGGGAACCCGGCGCCGTCGAGCTGCTGGCCGACGCGGTCACCGAAGCGTTCGGCGCCACCGGGCTGGACATCCTGGTGAACAACGCGGGCATCGGCTCGCACAGCACCATCGGCCAGGTGACCGAGGAGGAGCTGGACCGGATCCTGGCCGTCAACGTCAAGACGCCGATGCTGCTGGTCCAACGGCTGATGCCGCTGCTGAACGACGGCGGCCGGGTGGTCACCGTCGGCTCGATGGCCTCGCGGATCGCGGTGCAGAGCCAGATCGCCTACACCGTCAGCAAAGCCGCGGTCGAGGCGCTCGCGCCGACCCTGGCGAACGAGCTCGGCCGCCGCGGGATCACGGTCAACACCGTCGCGCCCGGGCCGATCCGGACCGACCTGACCGAGCCGCTGCTGGCGATCCCCGAGGCGGCCGCCGGGCTCACCGCGATGACCGCGCTGGGCCGGATCGGCGAACCCGAGGACGTCGCCGACGTGGTCGGGTTCCTGGCCGGGCCGGGGGGCCGTTGGATCACCGGCCGCACCTTGGACGTCTCCGGCGGCACGTACCTCGGCCCGATCGCCTGAGCCGGCGCCGGCCGCCCGGGTCAGGCCCGGGCGGCCATGCCGTCGAGGTGGAGCACGCCGTCGGTGTGGTGCTCGGCGACGAACTCGGAGCCCTTGGTGACGAGCCGCGCGATCGCCGTCGCGTGGCCGTGTCCGAGGCCGTGGTCGGTCTTCAGCCACGAGACGATCTCGCCGTGCTTCGTGAGCTTCTTCTCCGCCGCGAGGCCGAGGAACGCACGCGGGGTGATGCCGGTCTGCTTCTCGGCGTTGTCGAGGTAGGCCTGGAAGGACATGGGGACTCCCGGGGATCGGCCGAAGGTTCTTCGGTCTGGCTGACTGGTCCCCAAGGTCTCACCGACAACTTTTTTTGTCAAGACTTCCGCGCGACCACCGCCAGCGTGGTGTACGGCAGCGTGAAGCCACCGCCGAGCGCGTCGATCGCCGCGCCGACGCCGGAAAGCACGTCCGCCAGCGCTTCGGGCTCGAGCCGCGTCAGCCCGCCGGTGGTGGGCAGCAGGTCCAGCCATTCGTCGCGGGTGTAGGACTGCGCCCAGTCGAACGACCACCGCTCGGGCTCACCGAAGCGTCCCGACTCCCGGATGCCGTCGGCGAATTTCGTGAACATGACTTCGTAGAGCTCGCCGGGACTTCGCTGCTCCGCGGCGAGCGGCCACTCGGGCCGCACCCGCCGGAGCCCCTGGGCGACGGCGTCCGCGACCGGGGCCGGCGGCTGGAACACGTGCGCGAAGAGGGCGAGCACCCCGCCCGGGCGCAGGACGCCCGCCACCTTGGCGGCGCCGGCGACGGGATCGACCCAGTGCCAGGACTGCCCGGCGACGACCGCGTCGAAGGTCCGCCCGGCACTGTCCCAGTCCTCGAACTTCGCGACTTCGACGTCAACACCGCTGCCGCGCGCGAACTCGGCCATCCGCGGATCGGGATCAACCCCGAGCACCCGGCGACCCGCGGCACCGAGCTGCCGCGCCACGATCCCGGTGCCACAGCCGACGTCGAGGAAGTCGGGGCCGGGACTGGCGGCGACCACACGGGCCACCAGTTCGGCGGGATACTCGGGCCGAGCCCGGTCGTAGCGTCCGGCGTCGACCCCGAAGGATTCAGCGAAGGCACGCGCCTCATGAGGTTGAGTGGGCATGCGCCCACTTTAATGGGCAAGCGCCCACTCGGGCAACCACCCGAGCGTTCGCCCGGGGCGTAACGGAGAATGAGGACATGCCCACCGGTGTCCACCTGCGCGACGTCCGCCAGCAGCTGTTCCAGGCGGCGGAGCGGATCCTCCTCCGCGACGGCCCGAACGCCCTGACCAGCCGAGCAGTCACCACGGAGGCAGACGTCGCAAAAGGCGTGCTCCACCGCCACTTCACGGACTTCGACGCGTTCCTGGCCGAACTGGTCCAGGACCGCATCACCCGCCTGACGGACCAGTCAGCACTCCTGGAGGCATCAGCAGGAACCCGCACGGTCTCAACAAACCTGACAGACGCCCTGACCGAGCTGTTCGACCCGGTCTCCATCGCGCTGACAAGCCTGGTCTTCATCCGAGACGAGCTCCGCACCCGCCTACGCCGCCCAAACGACAACGGACTGCCGTTCCTAACAGAAGCAAGGGAGATGCTGACGACCTACCTGACAGCAGAACGCGCCCAAGGCCGCATCGCAGCAGACGCCAAGGTGGACTCCCTGTCCCTGTCCCTGATCGGCGCAAGCCACCTGCTCTTCGCAGGCCGCCAACCAAAAACCCTCCCCGACCCAGCAGAGCTGGAAAAACTGATCGAGACAGTAATGGCCGACGTCCTCCAACGCCGCCTGCTGTAGCCGATCCAAAATGGACGAACCCCGAAAACGCAACCACACGCGGGGGTCCGGGGGCTCGCCCCCGGCGGAGGCGTGGGGGGGCGGCCCCCCCCCAATCCAAACCAAAGAGACCCCCTTTTTCTCTTTCCCCCCCCAGGGCCCCCCCCCACACCCCCTGCTCTCCCCGGGTCACCCCA
>NZ_JBVJOW010000008.1:341599-435717 GCF_055582965.1 Amycolatopsis sp. NPDC104863 | reverse complement strand
GCCTTCCCCCCCCCCCCCCCCCCCCCCCCCCCCCCGCCTCCCCCCCCCCCCCCCCCCCCCCCCCCCCCCCCCCCCCCCCCCCCCCCCCCCCCCCCCCCCCCCCCCCCCGGAGGCGTGGGGGCTCGGCCCCCACAGGATACAACGAGATGAGCCCTGTTTGCGCCTTCCGCAAACAGGGCTCACCTACGAAGCTCGTGGGCGATACTGGGATCGAACCAGTGACCTCTTCGGTGTGAACGAAGCGCTCTCCCCCTGAGCTAATCGCCCGTCGTACGAACTTCCACGAGGTCCCGGGGGTGGGCTCGTGGTGCGCGATACTGGGATTGAACCAGTGACCTCTTCCGTGTCAGGGAAGCGCTCTCCCGCTGAGCTAATCGCGCGCTGCGGAACTTCGTACTGGCGGAAGCATATCGGACGCGTTCGCGGGCGCGCGCGAGGGGCCCCCTCCTCCAGGTTGCGGTGTGACCGGCCGCACGGGGGAAACCGCCGTGACACCGGGGTGCCGAAACGGGCAGACTGCAAGAGACAGCACGCCTTCGCGGCCGACCAGGAGAGCTCCCACCTCGATGACCGAAACCGTGTCCACCGAACCCTCCGAACTGCGGCCCCCGCCGGCTCGAGCGGGGCTGCTCATCGGCGTCCTCGTGCTGTCCGCGTTCGTGATGATCCTCAACGAGACGATCCTGAGTGTCGCGTTGCGCGACCTGACCGTCGACCTGCGGGTGCCGACCACCACCGTGCAGTGGCTGACCAGCGGGTTCCTGCTGACGATGGCGGTGGTCATCCCGACGACCGGGTTCCTGCTCGAGCGGTTCACGCCGCGGCAGGTCTTCCTCTTCTCGCTCTCGGCGTTCAGCCTCGGCACGCTGCTGTGCGCGCTCGCGCCCGGTTTCGGGATGCTGATGGCCGGGCGCGTCGTGCAGGCGTGCGGCACGGCGGTGATGCTGCCGCTGCTGATGACGACGGTGATGCGGCTGGTGCCGCCGGAGCGCCGTGGCGCGACGATGGGCACGATCACGATCGTCATCGCGGTGGCGCCCGCGATCGGGCCGACCATCGGCGGGGCGGTGCTGTCGTCGCTGGGCTGGCGCTGGATGTTCTGGATCGTGCTGCCACTGTCGGTGGCGGCGCTGGTGACCGGGGCGCTGCAGCTGAAGCTGGACAGCGAGCCGCGGCGGGTGCCGCTGGACGTGCCGTCGGTGCTGCTGTCCGCGATCGGGTTCGGCGGGGTGCTGTACGGGCTGTCGTCGACCGGTGAGCAGGAGGTCCAGCCGCCGGTGCCGGCGTGGGTGTCGATCGTGGTCGGGGTGGTCGCGCTGGTCGTGTTCACCTGGCGGCAGCTGCGGCTGCAACGCCGTGACCGGGCCCTGCTCGATCTGCGGCCGTTCACGCACCGCAGTTTTGTGGTGGCGCTGGTGCTGACGGCGCTGCTGTTCGTCTGCCTGATCGGCGCGGCGGCGATCCTGCTGCCGCTGTACCTGCAGACGGTGCTGCACACGAGCACGTTCGTCAGCGGCCTGGCGGTGCTGCCGGGCGGGCTGGTGCTCGGCCTCCTGGGCCGCCCGGTCGGCGCGCTGTTCGACAAGGTCGGCGCGCGCCCGCTGGTGATTCCCGGGGCGGGCGCCGTGGCCGCGGCGCTGTGGCTGTTCACGACGCTCGGGGCGGGCTCGCCGCTGATCGCGGTGATCGGGATCCACGTGCTGCTGATGGCCGGGCTCGGGCTGATGATGACGCCGCTGTTCACCGAGTCGCTCGGGGTGCTGCCGGACCACCTGTACTCCCACGGCAGCGCGATCCTGGCAACGCTCCAGCAGGTCGCGGGCGCGCTCGGCACAGCGATGTTCGTCAGCGTGGCGACGCTGGGGAGCTCGAACGCCGCGGCGGGTAGTCCGGACGCTTCGGGCCTGCGGGCGGCATTCGTGGTCGCCGGCTGTGTGGGACTCCTGGCCTTCGCGGGCACCTGGCTGATCCGCCGCTCCCCCGGCGCGGCAGCCACCGCGCCGAAGCACTGAGCGACGCAGACGCGATCGGCACCGCGATGTTCGTCAGCGTGGCGACGCTGGGAAGCTCCGACGCCTCAGACCTGCGGGCAGCGTTCGTCGTCGCCGGTTGCGTCGGGCTCCTGGCCTTCGCGGGCACCTGGCTGATACGCCGCTCCCCCGGCACGGCGGCGACCGCACCGAAGCACTGAGCGACACCGTCCACTGAGGACAAAAAGTCCCGCTTCCGCTCGGCGAAGGCTGGGGGGATACCTGCGAGCGGAAACGGGAGTTCGAGGTCGGTACGGGGGTCGCCTCGCGGCGATTGGCGCTACACGGCTCCAGCCGGACTGGTTTTCCGTGAAGGCAGTGGGTGAGGCCCGGGGACTCCGCCGTACCGACACCCTCTACAACGCCTCACTCCCGCCGGTGTTCCCCGACGTGACCCGGCTCATGCGAGCAGCCTGCCCAGCAACACACCGAGACGGCCACGCTCCGCTGCGTTGAGGTCGCCGGTGAGGGGGGTCATCAGGTCCGCCACCTCGGCCGCGACAACGGCGGCCAGCCGGTGCCCCTCCGCCGTCAGGCCGACGCGCACCGAGCGGCCGTCGTCGCGGCTCGCTTGGCGCTCGACCAGGCCGCGGCGGACCGCTCGGTCGATCAGCCCGCTCACCGACGACCGGTCGAGCCCGAGGTAGTCCGCGAGCTCCGCCATCTTCGGCGTGCGGTCGCGGAGGATCGCCAGCACCCGCAGCTGCGTCAGCGAGAAGTCGTGCGCGGCCGCCGCCTGGCTCAGCAGCGCCATCACCCGGAAGGACACCTGGACCAGGCCGTCCAGGACGTCGTCGGGTTCGGTCATGGTGTCAGGCTACCTTGAACTAGTTGGTACTGCCAGCTAATGTAGTGGGTAATACCAACTAAAGGAGTCACCATGCGCGCAGCTGTCGTGACCGCGTTCGGCACCCCGCCGGCCTGCCGGGACCTCCCCGAGCCGACCCCGCGGACCCCGGACGAAGTGGTGGTCGACGTCCTCGCCGCGGGCCTGCACCCGCGGGTCCGCTCCCAGGCCGACGGCTCGCACTACACCGGCCGCGGTGAGCTCCCGCTCGTCCCCGGCATCGACGGTGTCGGCCGCGCCCCCGACGGCACGCTGCGGTACTTCGTCCTGCCGGACACCACGATGGGCGCGATGGCCGAGCGGACCGTCGTCGACCTGCGGCGCAGCGTCGTCCTGCCGGACGACGCCGACCCGGTGCTCGTCGCCGCGGGCATGAACCCCGCGATGTCGGCGTGGGTCGCCCTGCGCCGGCGGATCGAGTTCACCGCCGGGCAGGACGTCCTCGTGCTCGGCGCCACCGGCAACGCCGGCCGGCTCGCCCTCCAGGTCGCGAAGCGCCTCGGCGCCGGCCGGGTCATCGCGGCCGGCCGCGACCCGGAGCGCCTCGCCGCGCTCCCCGCGGACCTGGCCGTCACCTTCGACGACCTCGGCCAGGCCGCGGACGTCGACGTTGTCCTCGACTACGTCTGGGGCGCGCCCACGACCGAAGCGCTGCGCACGATCGTCACGCACCGCGCCGACCGCGGGCGCCCGCTGACCTGGGTCGAGATCGGCTCGGTGGCCGGGCCGGCCATCGAGCTCCCCTCGGCCGCGCTGCGGGCGGCGCGGCTGCAGCTCGTCGGCAGCGGCCAGGGTTCGGTCCCGGCCCGCGACATCGTCGCCGAGCTGGCCCACCTCGTCACCGAGCTCGGCGGCTTCCGGGTCGACGCGCGCACGGTGCCGCTGGCCGAGGTCGAGACCGTCTGGAAGGAGACCGGCGACCAGCGGCTCGTGGTCACTCCTTGACCTTCGGCGTGGCCCGGACGCCCGTGTGCAGGTACTGCTCGCCCGTCGGCAGGGTGTAGAACGTCGCCGACACCCAGCCCCGCATGCCGGCCGGGCTGTACACGAACTGTGCGGGGCCGACCGGGACCAGCTCCTCCTCGGTCGTCGCCTCCGGCATCAGCTCCGCGATCGGGCCGGTCACCGTCTGGCGCATGCGGATCCCGGCCTCACCGGCGAAGACCTCGATCCGGATCGACGCACGCTCGTAGGTCCCGAAGAAGCGGGACGCGTCGACCGACGGCGGCTGGGCCGCGGGCTCGATCGGGTGGGGCATCGCGACCCCCGCGAGCTCGGCGAAGATCTCGCGGTACAGCTCTTCGTACAGGTCGTGGCCGCTGCCGCCGTTGGTGAGCAGAGTGACGGCGAGGTCCTGGCCCGGCAGGACCCGCAGGAACGCCGCCTGGCCGATCGTGTTGCCGTCGTGGCCGTACACGCGGTGGCCGTCCCAGTCGAAGCGGATCCAGCCGAGGCCCCACGAGTCGCCGAGCGTGTCCTTGTCCGGCATCTCGAACTGCTCTTCGGTCATCATCCGGGCCGAGTCCGCGGAGAGCACCCGGGAACCGTCCGGGCCGAGGCCGCCGGTCAGGTGCAGGCGGGCGAACGCCAGCACGTCCGCCGGGGACGCCGTGATCAGCCCGGCCGGGCCCGCCGAGCGCGGCAGGCTCCACGCCGGCGCGGGCTGCGGCTCGCCTTCCCCGGCCGCCACGTGCCCCATCGCCGCGCGGAAGAGCAGCGCCTCCTCCGGCAGGGTGCCGGTGCGGGTCAGGCCGAGCGGGGTGAACAGCCGTTCGCGCAGCGCCGCGTCCCACGTCTTGCCGGTCAGCTTCTCGATGACCCGGCCGACGAGGATGAACCCGGAGTTGCAGTAGGACAGCGTCGCGCCGAGCGGGTGCGTCTGCGCGGCCTGGTCGAGCAGCGCGACGTACTTCTCGACGCAGTCGTCGCCGCGGCCGGTGTCGGTGAAGACGTCACCGTCGATGCCGCTGGTGTGGGTCAGCAGGTGCCGCAGGGTCACCTGCTTCGTGACGTCGGGGTCGGCCAGCCGCAGCTCCGGCAGGACGTCGGTGATCGGCGCGTCCAGCTGCAGCAGTCCTTCGTCGACGAGCTGCATCGCGACGGTCGTCGTCCACACCTTGCTGATCGAGCCGATCTGGAACACCGAGTCGTCGGTGACCTCGACGCCGGTGGCCTTGTTCAGCACCCCGCTGCTCGCGACGACCTCGTCGCCCCCGCGCAGGATGCCCAGCGCCGCACCGGGAACGCGGTGCTTGCGCGCGAGCGCGGCCAGGCGCCGCCGCCAGTGCGCGGCGTCGAGCGGCACGCGGGCCGCCCGGCCCGGCTCCCCCGCGTGCTGCTCGACCCAGTCGACGACCCGGCGGTTGAAGTCGACGCGGTGCGACGGCCGGCCGTCGAGGATGAACAGGTGCGACGCGCCCGGGTAGAGCACCAGCCGGGCCGGCACCCCCTGCTCGCGCAGCGCGGTGAACCACTGCTCGGCCTGCCCGGCCGGGCACCGGTCGTCGTCGGCGCCGTGCACGACCAGCGTCGGCGTGCGCACCTTTTCCACCTGGGCCAGCGGGGAAAGCGCCGCGTAGTGCGCCTGGTACTCCGCCGGCGTGCCGCCCAGCTCCGCGACGCCGAGGTAGTGCCCGCTGTCGGACGTGCCGGCCATGCTGACCGCGTCGCTGACCACGCCGCCGGCGACCGCCGCGGCGAACCGGTCGTCCCGGCTGGTCAGGTAGCACGTCATGAAGCCGCCGTAGCTGTAGCCGGACACGGCGAGCCGGCGCGCGTCCGCCACCCCTTCGGTGACGAGCTGGTCCAGCGGCTCCAGGAAGTCCTTCGCGTCGGCCAAGCCCCACGCGCCGACGGCGGCGGTGTAGAACGCTTCGCCGTACCCGTCGCTGCCGCGCGGGTTGAGGAGCAGCACCGCCCAGCCGCGCGTGACGAGCTCCTGGTGGTAGACGTGCACCGCGTCGGCGCTGCCGTTCCACGCGTTGTGCGGGCCGCCGTGGATGTCGAGCAGCAGCGGCAGCGGGCCGGTGCGGGCCGGGTCGCGCAGCAGCCACCCGTGCACCACCGTGCCGTCGGAGATGGTGAACTCCCGCTCCTCGCGGGGGAACAGCTCGATTTCGGTGTCGCCGTGCGCGGTGCGCACCTCGAGCTCTCCCCCGGGCAGGTCGACCGTCACGACCTCGCCGAGCGACGACGGCGTTGTCAGCACGATCACGGCGGTGTTCCCGGCGACGGTCAGCCCGTCCACGGTGTTCCCGGCGCCGCCGACGAGCCGCCGCGGCTCGCCACCCGCGACGTCGACCGCGTAGAGGTGGGTGCAGCCGCGGTCGCGGGCGCAGAACAGCACGGTCGAGCCGTCGCCGGTGAGCTGCGGCAGCGCGCCCGGGTAGCCCGAGCCGCCCGGCATCACGTTGCGGTCGAGCGGCGCGGCGAGGTTGGTGGTTTCCCCGCCGTCGAGCGGCACCCGCAGCAACCCGAGGTGGCCGGGCGCGGTGTCGGCCCGGCCGATGACGAGCAGCGCGGCGCCGTCGGCCGTCCAGGAGACCGCGCCGCACATGCCCGCGCCGGAGCCCACCAGCCGCGGCTCCGAAGCGGTGTCACCGGGGTCGAGGACGTAGGCGCCGGACCGGAAGGTCAGGTCGGCGTCGGCGTCCGGGCCGGCCGGGAACGCCAGCCGCGCGCCGTCCGGCGACCACGCCGGGTCGCCCGCGTGCCAGTCCCCCGACGTGACCTGCCGGACCTCGCCGGTCGCGACGTCGAGGACGTGGACGTGCTTGCGGAACGTCCGCAGCAGGCCGGCGCCGTCGGCCTTGAAGTCGAGCCGGTCGGCGACCACCGGGGCCGCCGCGCGGCGGCCCCGGGCGGCGTCGTCGTCGCCCTCCTCCGCGACGAGGTCGACCGGGGCGCTGAAGGCGATCTCGGCGCCGTCCGGGCGCCAGACCGGGGTGCCCGCGCCGAGCGGGAGCGTGGTGACCTGCTCGGGCTCACCGCCGTCGGCGGGCAGCAACCACAGCTGCGCGGGACCGTCCTGGGCCCGCACGAACGCGATCCGCGTGCCGTCCGGCGACCACACGGGCGCGACGTCGCCGGTACCGCGGGTGAGCCGCCGGGCCTCGCCGCCGGCGGTGTCCACCTGCCAGAGCGAGCGGGTGACCTGGTCGGCGTCGCGGTCCGCGGTGCGCAGCACGTACACGATCCGGGAGCCGTCGGGCGAAATCGCGGGCTGTTCGGGGAGCGCGAGGGTGTGCAGGTCGTCGGTGCCCAGGCGTCGGGTCATGCGGATCTCCTTGGGGGATAACGGTCTCACGCGGCGAAGTGGCAGGCCGCGTGGTGCGGCCGGTGGGCGGCGTCGGCGGCCGGGTCGGCATGGGTGCAGAGCGTCCGTTCGGTGTGCACGAGCGGGCCGATCGGGCACCGCGGGTGGTAGCGGCAGCCGGGCGGCGGGTGGTGCGGGTCGGCGGGCTCGGTGTCGGCGAGCGGATCGTCGGTGTCGGCGAGCAGGTTCCGGTGCGCCGAGGGTGCGGCGGCCAGGAGGTCCCGCGTGTACGGGTGCTGCGGATCGGTCAGCACCTGTTCGGCCGGCCCGGCTTCGACGATCCGGCCGAGGTACATCACGGCGACGATGTCGCTGACGTACCGCACCACCGCGAGGTTGTGGGAGATGAACAGCATCGACAGCGACAGCCGCCGCTGCACGTCCCGGACGAGGTTGAGCACGGCGCCCTGCACCGAGACGTCGAGCGCCGAGGTGATCTCGTCGGCGATCAGCACCTTCGGCTGCCCGGCCAGCGCCCGGGCGAGCGCGACGCGCTGGCGTTGCCCGCCGGAGAGCTGCCCGGGCAGCATCGCCGCGCGGTCCGGGTCGAGCTGGACCAGGTCGAGCAGCCGGGCCACCTCGGCTTTCCGCCCGGCGCCGCGGGGCATCGCCTCGGCGATCGACTCGCCGATCGCCATCCGCGGGTCCAGGGAGGAATACGGGTCCTGGAACACCATCTGCAGCGGACGACGGCGGGGCAGCCGCCGCACGTCGACGCCGTCGAGAAGCACCTGGCCCGCGCTGACCGGCGCGAGCCCGACGGCGGCCCGGGCGAGCGTCGACTTGCCCGAGCCGGACTCGCCGACCAGACCGACGACCTGTCCGGAAGGGACGGTCAGGCGGACGCCGTCGACGGCGGTCAGCTTGCCGTAGCGGACGCTCACCGCGTCGAACTCGAGTACGCTCATGCGGCACCTTCCTCCCGTGACTGTCCGGAAAGGACGCTCACCTGCGGGTGCCAGCACGCGACGCGGTGGCCGTCCGCGGCCGGCTCCAGCACCGGATCTTCGACGCGGCAACGGTCGGACGCCAGCGGGCAGCGGGCGGCGAACGCGCAGCCGTCCGGCACCTGGTCCGGTTCCGGCGGGCGGCCGGGGATCACGGCCAGCGGCTCGTCGCGGTCGGTGCCGAGGTCCACTGTGGTCGCCAGCAGCGCGCGTGTGTACGGGTGCTGCGCCGGGCTCCCGGTCGGCAGGTCCTCGACGACCCGCCCGGCGTACATCACCAGCATCCGTTCGCACGTCTGGGAAACGACCGCGATGTCGTGGCTGATGAGCAGGATCGCCGCGCCCTCGGTCTCGCGCGTGCGGGCCAGCAGGCGCAGCACCTGGCGCTGCACGGTGACGTCGAGGGCGGTGGTCGGCTCGTCGGCGACGATCAGCTTCGGCTCTCCCATCAGGCCCATGCCGATCATCGCCCGCTGCCGCATGCCGCCGGAGAACTCGTGCGGGTACTGCCGTGCCCGGCGGCGCGCGGCCGGGACGCGGACCGCGGCCAGCCGGTCGACCGCCCGGGCGAACGCCGCCCGCCGGGAGAGGCCGTGGTGCTGTTCGGACACCTCGGCCAGCTGCCCGCCGACGCGGCGGGCCGGGTTGAACGACGTCATCGGGTCCTGGAACACCATCGCCAGTGACGTGCCGAGCTCGCGGTCCGACGTCCGGTCCACCGGGGTCCCGGCGAACTCCAGCCGGTCGGCGGTCACCACGCCGGGCGCTTCGATCAGGCGCGACACCGCCAGCGCGGTCAGGCTCTTGCCCGAGCCGGACTCGCCGACCACGCCGATCGCCTCCCCGGCGCGGACGCTGAAGCTGACCCCGCGCACCGGCACGGTCCACCCGTCCGCCCGCGGGAACGCCACCTGCAGGTTCTCGACGACGAGCACGGCGTCGGCCGGGACCTCGGCGGCGACCGAGGGCCGCGAGACCGGCAAGGGGCGCGCCGCCCGCCGCGACGCGCGCGTCCGGACGCCGACCACGCCGGCCACCGTCTCCCCGACCAGGTTGAACGCCAGCCCGGCCAGGACCACGGCACCACAGGGTGCGAGCGCGGCCACCGGGTTGAGGTAGATCCCGTCCAGGCCCTCGCGCAGCAGCCGTCCCCAGTCGTAGTCCGGGGCCTGCACGCCGATGCCGAGGAACGACAGCCCGGCGAACGCCAGCAGCGCCGAACCGGCCCCGATGGTCGCGTTGACGACCAGCGGCTCGCCGATGTTGGGGAGCACGTGCCGGGCCAGCAGCCGGATCCGGCCGACGCCGGACACCCGGGCGGCGGCGATGTAGTCCCGCCCGGCCACCGACGCGGACAGCGTCTGCACGAGCCGGGCGAACGCCGGCGCCACCGCGAACGCGATCGCCAGCACCGCGCCGTGCGTGCCGACCCCGAAGATCACCGCGAGGAACAGCGCCAGCAGCAGCCCCGGGAACGCGACCGCGACGTTGACCGCCGCGGTGAGCAGCCGGCCCGCCCAGCGCGGCAGCACCGAAGGCAGCGTCCCGAGGATCACGCCGGCGGCGACACCGATCGCGGTGGCCAGCACCGCGAGCCCGACCGAAAGCCGGGTCGCGACCAGGGTGCGGAAGAACAGGTCGCGGCCGAGGGAGTCGGTGCCGAACCAGTGCGCCCCGGACGGGCCCTGGCCGATCGCGTCCGTGTCGATCGCCGCGGCGGCGTCACCCCACAGCAGCGGGGCCAGCACCGCGAGCAGGACGACCCCCGCCAGCAGGACCGCCGAGCACGCGCCCACAGGCGTGCGCACGGCCGCCACCCAGACCGAACCGCGTCGCGCCATCTCACGCCTCCCGAATGGCCGAGCGCGGGTCGAGCAGCCCGAGCACGACGTCGACCAGCAGGTTCACCAGCAGCACGCCGACGCCGTAGACGAGCACGATCCCCTGCACCAGCGGGTAGTCCTTCTGCAGGATCGAAGCGACGATCGTCGAGCCGAGGCCGGGCCAGGCGAACACGTTCTCCACGAGCACCGTGCCCGCCACCATCCCGGTCAGCATCAGCCCGCCCAGGGTGAGCGTCGCGGTCAGCGCGTTCGGCAGCGCGTGCCGGACGTACACCAGCCGCGCGGGCAGCCGCTTCGCCCGCGCGGTGCGGACGAAGTCGGCGCCCAGCACCGAAAGCAGCTCCACCCGGACCATCCGCGCGAGCACCGCCGCCGGCCCGACCGCCAGGGCCGCCACCGGCAGGACGTACGCGCTCACGTCGTCGCTGCCCGCCACCGGGAACCAGCCGAGGCCGACGGCGAGCAGCGCCACCAGCCCGACCGCGACCAGGAACTCCGGGACGGCGGCGAGGAACACGCTCACCGACGTGAAGCCCAGCTCAGCGCCCCGGCGACGGCCGCCGCGGGTCAGCACCGCGAAGACGACGCCGACGGGGATCGCGACGACGACCACGACCGCGAAGGCCAGGACCGCCAGCTGCAGCGTCGACGGCAGCCGGTCGCCGATCACCTGGGCCACCGGCTGCCCGCTCGCCATCGACGTCCCGAAGTCCCCGGAGAGCAGGTTGCGCACGTAGTGCCCGTACTGCACCCACAGCGGGTCGTCCAGGCCGAGCTCCGCCCGCTTGGCCGCCACCAGCTCGGCGGGCGCGGTGAGGCCGAGCGCGGCCCGCACCGGGTCACCGGGGACGAGGTGGATCATCAGGAACGCCGCGGTGAGCAGCGCCCACAGCGAGACGGCGAACCGGGCGAGCCGTCGCGCGGCGAACGCCGGCCACGGGCTGCCCCGCAGGCCGGCGGGCGCCGCCGCCGTGGTCATTTCGCGTACATCCGGATCGACGACGGCGTCACACTGCCCTGGCTGATCTCGAACTTCGCGCCGCTGGCGTAGGTCGGCACGACGGAGTCGAAGTAGGGCACCGCGTCCACCCGCTTCACCAGCGCGGTCTCCGCCGCGCTCCAGTCCGCGCAGCTCGCGTCGCCGGACTTCGACGCCGCCTGCTGCGCCGCCTGTTCGTAACCGGGGTTGCCGATGTGGGCGAAGTTCGTGCCGTCGGGCGCGGCCGGGCCCGAGACGAACGGGACCAGCTGGCTCGGCAGCGAGAACCCGACCGGGGCCAGCGACACCTCCCACTCGCCGGTGCCGAACAGCACCTGGCTGAGGCCGGGGCTGTCGACCGCCTTGAGCGTCACGTCGGCGCCGAGCGCCTTCCACGTCTGCTGGACGAGCTCCGCGGTCGGCGCCATCGTCGGGCCGAGCTGTGTGCCGTAGAGGACGGTGAGGGAGAGCTTCTTCCCGTCCTTCGCGCGCACCCCGTCCGGGCCCGCTTTCCAGCCCGCCGCGTCCAGCCCGGCCGCCGCCGCGGCCGGGTCGTGGGCCGGTAGGTTGCCGGCGACGGTGTCGCCCGGGCACACCTTCGGCTCGTTCGTGATCATGCCCTGCGACGGCTTGCCGGCGCCGCTGGTCAGCACCTTGCCGAGCTGGGGCAGGTCGAGCGCCTGGGTGAGTGCCCGGCGGACGGCTTCGTCCTGCCCGGGCCGCCCGGCCACCTGGTTGTAGAAGACCTCGCCCATCGGGGCGGTGAAGTCGCCGTGGAAGAGCTTGCGCGCCTCCAGACGCTGCCGGTCCGGCCCGTTGATCGCGGCCGCGCTCAGCTCGCCCGACAGCAGCAGGTTCGTCGCGGTCGTGGTGTTGGGGATGACCCGCACGACCACCTTGTCCGGCAGGCCGGGCTCGGCCTTCCAGTCGCCGGGACCCCACGTGTAGTCCTTGCGGCGGGTGAACGTGTAGTGGTCGTTGGGCACGGACTCGGTGACGGTGAACATCCCGGTGCCGGCTTCGCCCTTGGCGAGCAGCTTGCGGTCCGCCAGGCCCTTCGCGCAGGCGATCGGCACGCCGCCGACGTTGCGGGCCAGGAACGCGTCCGGCTTCCCGCTGGTGACGGTGATCGTGCCGGCCGCCGCGTCCGCGGTCGCCTTGGTGCCCGGGGCGATGTACAGCCCGGCGATGGGCGACTTGTTCGCCGGGTCGCCGATGAAGTTCACGTTGGCCGCGACGTCGGCGGCGGTCAGCGGGCTGCCGTCGGCGCACGTGAGGCCCGGGCGGAGGGTGAACGACGCCGTGGTCGTCGACGCCTCCCACTTCGCGGCCAGCCCGGAGACCAGCTTGCCGTCGCCGTCGAGGTTCAGCAGCGTGTCGTAGAGGAACCGGTCGGTCTGGATGGCCACCGACAGCACGGTCATGTGCGGGTCGAGGCTGCCGGGGTCGGAGCCGACGGCGAGGCTGAACGTCTTGCCGTCGACCGGGGTCCCGTCGCCGGCAGCGGCGCCGCCCGATCCCCCGCAGGCGGTCGCGCCCAGGGCGAGCACCCCGAGCAGGACCACCGCGGTCCGTGGTGTGGTCATGGGGTTTCCTTCCGCAGGTGGGCCACGGCGAGGCGGGCGGCCTCGCCGATCGCGGCGTCGACGGCGGGCTGCCGCTCGGCGAGGGAGTCCGCGCGGGTGAAGACGGCGACGGCGAACCGGCGTCCGTCCGGAAAGGACACCACCCCGGCTTCGTTGCGGACCGCCGGCAGGGTGCCGGTCTTGGCCGCGATCGTGACGTCGGAGGGGAAGCCGCTGGAGATCCGGTGCGGCCAGATCTGGCGCGCCAGCATCGACCGCACCCGTTCGCACGCCGCGGGTTCCGCAGCGCGGTCGATCCAGAGGGCGTCGAGCAGGGTGGTGATCTCCCGGGGTGTGGACGCCGACGTGCGCTCGGGGTCGAGCACCGCGAGCTTCCACGTCTGCTCGGGGGTCGCACCGGCGAACACGGCGTCGAGATCGTCGTCTTCGCCGGCGCCGAGGTCGGCCAGCACTGAGGCGAACAGGTCTTCGCAGCAGCCGATCAGGCGGGTGCGGCGCAGGTCCAAGTCCGCGAGCACCCGGTCGACGGCTTCCTGGCCCACGCGGTGGAACACGACGTCGGTGGCGGCGTTGTCGCTCATCGTCAGCATGAACAGGGCGAGGTCGCGCCAGCTCATTTCGACGTCGTCGGCGCAGCCCGCGGTGCCGATCCCGCCGATGCGATAACGCTTCCCGACCCGCGTCCGCTCGGTCTCGTCCAGCCGCCCGGCGACGACTTCACGGGCGTAGGCGACGGCGACCGGGATCTTGAACACCGACGCGAGCACGACCGGGTCGTCCGCGCCGAGCGCCACCTCCGGGCCGCCGCCGATCTCCCGGGCGTGCAGGAAACCCCGTGCGCCCGCGGCGGTGAAGACCCCGGCGATCTCTTCTTCGACAGCGCTCATGCGCTCACCCGCCGGTCGGCCCGGCCGGTGTGCAGGTACAGCGCGTGCCCGGCGCCGTCGTCGCCGACGAACGCGTGCGGCAGGTACATGCCCTGCATCGGCTCGGCCAGGATCAGCGTGTCGCCGTTCATGGCGACCAGCTCGGTCTTCTCCGGACCGGCCAGCTCCGCGAAGATCCCCTTCGGGATCCGCTCGACCCAGATCCGGCCGTCGTCGTCCTGGCTGACCTTGATGTCCGCGACGGACGACGCGTAGTCGCCGACGTAGCGCGTGGCGTCGATGCGCGGCGCGGCCGGGTCCGGAACCGGCGGCACGGCGAGCGTGATGCCGGTGAGCTCCTTCAGCAGGTGCCCGACGACTTCGGTGTAGAGGGCGACCGGGCTGCCGCCGTTGGTCAGCAGCGCCACGGCGACGTGGTGCTCCGGCGCGACCCGCAGGAACGCCGACTGGCCGATCGTGCCGCCGTCGTGGCCGACGACCGCGCCGCCCGGCCAGTCGAACAGCGACCAGCCGAGGCCCCACGCGTCACCCATCAAGCCGAGGTCGGGCAGCTCCACGCGGCGTTCCCGCATGGCGCGGGCGCTTTCCGCGCTGAGCACACGGGTCCCGTCCGGGCCTTCGCCGTCCTTGAGGTGCATGCCGGCGAACGTCACGAGGTCACGCGGGCGCATCGCGAGCATCGAGCCGGCCGGGGCGTTGGACGGCGCCAGCGCCCACATGCCGGCGGGTTCGGGCTCGGCGCCGGGCTTCGGCGTGAGGTGCCCGAGCGCGGCGCGGAACCGGATGGCCTCGTACGGGCTCGCCGCGGCGTGCGTCAGGCCGAGCGGGGTGAACAGATGCTCGGCCAGGCAGTCGTTGTAGCTCTTGCCGCGCAGGACCTCGATCACCCGGCCGAGCACGCAGAACGCGGCGTTGTTGTAGGAGAACATCTCCCCCGGCGGGAACAGCTGGGGCACGTCGCCCAGGGTGGCGACGTACTTCTCGACGCAGTCGGCGCCGCGGCCGGTGTCGGTGAAGATGTCGCCTTCGAAGCCGGACGTGTGGCACATCAGCTGCCGCACGGTGATCCGGGCGGCGGCGTCCGCGTCGGCCAGGACGAACTCCGGCAGGTACTTGCGGACCGGTTCGTCGAGATCCAGCGCGCCTTCGTCGACGAGCTGCATCGCCAGCGTCGTCGTCCAGACCTTCGTGATGGAGCCGATCTGGAAGAGCGAGTCCACGTCGGCCTCGACGCCGGTGCCCTTGTTGAGCACGCCGGCCGCGTGGTCGATGATCTCGCCGCCGGCGTAGACGGCGACGGATGCGCCGGGCACCTGGTGCTCGGCCAGCAGGGCGGGGAGCCGGCTTTCGAGCCAGGCGGCGAGTTCGGTGAGTTTCGACATGGTTGCCTCTCGTCCGACGATGGGGGAACCGGCGATGCCGGGATGCTAGGACGGGGACCGGGGCCGCCGATTCGTCGAAACCGACGAGACCCGGGGAAACTTTCATCCCGGCGGACGAATCACCGCCGGCGGCGCGACCGGAACCGCAGCGACGGCGCGGCGCGCACCGCCGCACCCCCGACCGCGAGCCGGATCCTGACCTTCGACGCGGCCACCGCGGCCCGGAGCGCGTACGCCCGGACCCGGGCGGTCACCGCGTCCACTGTGGTCATGACGCGAGCCAGGACTGGGCGGTGGTCACGGCGGCGAGCCGCTCCGGGATCGGGGTGACACCGAGGCCCGGCCCGGACGGCACCGGCAGCCGGCCGCCTTCGAGCACGAACGGTTCGGTGATGTCCTCGGTGTAGAACCGGTCGGACGCCGAGGTGTCGCCGGGCAAGGTGAACCCCGGCAGCGAGGCGAGCGCGACGTTGGCCGCGCGGCCCAGGCCGGTTTCGATCATCCCGCCACACCACACCGGGACGCCGTGCGCGGCGCAGACGTCGTGCACCCGCCGCGCCTCGAGGTACCCGCCGACCCGGCTCGGCTTGATGTTGACGATCCGGCAGGCGCCGAGCTTGATCGCGTCGGCGGCCGAGCGGGCCGAGACGATGGACTCGTCCAGGCAGATCGGCGTCCGGATGTGCTTGGCCAGCTCGGCGTGGCCGAGCACGTCCTCCTCTTCGAGCGGCTGCTCGATCAGCAGCAGCTCGAAGGGGTCGAGCCGCTGCAGCTGCGGCACGTCCGACAGCGTGTACGCGGTGTTCGCGTCGACCTGCAGCAGGATGTCGTCGCCGAAGCGCTCACGGACCGCGCGCACCGGCTCGACGTCCCAGCCGGGTTCGATCTTCAGCTTGATCCGGACGTACCCGGCTTCGAGGTAACCGCCGACGACGTCGAGCAGCTTCGGGATCGTGTCCATGATGCCGACCGACACCCCGCACGGCACGGAGTCCTTTGTGGACCCGAGCGCGGTGGCGAAGGAGACGCCGTGCACCCGCAGCTCCGCGTCGAGCACCGCCATCTCGAGGGCGGCCTTCGCCATCCGGTGGCCCTTGAACTTCGCGAGCAGCGGCGCGACCTTGTTAGCGGTGAGGTCGCCGGCCGCCAGCAGCGCGGGGGCGAGGAAGGTCCGCAGCACGTGCTCGACACCGTCGACGTACTCCGAGGAGTACAGCGGGTCGACCATCGCGCCGCACTCGCCCCAGCCCTCGCCCTCGGAGGTCACCGCACGCAGGAGCAGCAGCTCACGCTCGGCCTGCGTGCCGAACGACGTCCGGAACGGCGCCACGAGCGGCATCCGCACCCGGCGGACCTCGACACCGGTGAGTTTCACGACGCCTCCCTCGTGACCACGTACCAGCCGGCACGGTCGAACCCGGTTACCCCGGCGCCGCCGGCCATCAGGCCGCCCAGCACCTCCCGCAGCGCCACCCGCCACGCGCGGCCGCGCTCCGGGTCGGCCCGCCGCAGCGCTTCGATGTCCGGCGGCACGGCGACGAGCACGACCGGCGCGTCGGCGGGACCGGTGACCGGGCCGCCGTCGGGGCCCGCCGCGAGCGCGACCGCGGCCCCCTGGTTCTTCAGCGTCCCGGCGTCGAGCCGGACCGGCTCGGCCCGCGCCGCCGCCCGCACCGGCGGGCTGGCCAGGTCCCAGACGGCCATCAGCCGGTCGGTGTCGCCCGCGCCGTTGATGCCGTCGTGCATGGGGCCGTAGAAGTCGGGCAGGTAGTGCTCGGGCCGCGCGGCCAGCTTGGTCAGGTTGAAGTGGGCGTTGCGCCGCACCAGCGGGTCGAAGGTCCACGAGATGACCGGGACGTCCTGGTGCAGCGCCCACGCGCGCTGGTGCAGCTTGAGCGCGAAGCCGATGCCGCGGCCGTGCCCGGCCGTCGCGACCCCGGCGATGTGGCTGTGCAGTCCCCCTTTGGCCGGCCCGCCGAAGAACCCGAAGCACGCGCCGAGCAGTTCGGGCCCGTCGAACGCGCCGGAGACGTAGTTGCCGGCCGAGACCATGGCCCGCAGCAGTTCGGACGTCACGGGCTGGTTTCCCGGCGCGGGGCGCCAGATCGACTCGAAGAGCCGGGTCACGGCGGTCAGGTCGGCGACCTCGGCCAGGGTCCGGACCTGGACCCCCGAGGCCGTGGCGGCGGTGGCCGCCGCGGCGGCCGCCTCGTCCCGCAGGAGCGGGGCTGTGTTCGTCACGACGTCTGTCACGCCCACCATCCTTTCCGGACTGCCGGGCCGGGTCACCGTTGTCCCGCACCGGATTCACCCGGCGCGTTCGTCGGCGCGGACGAACTCCGCTGCGCCAGCACGGTTTTGGTGAGGGCGGTGAGCAACGCGGTGCGCCGGGACAGCTCCGCGACGACGACGTGCTCGTGGTCGGCGTGGGCTCCCCCGCCGACCGCGCCGAGGCCGTCGAGCGTCGGAATCCCCAGCCCCGCTGTGAAGTTGCCGTCCGACGCGCCGCCGACCGCGGCCTCGGTGAGCGGCCCGCCGGCGAGCTCCTGCGCGAGCTTGAACAGGTCTCCCGACGCCTTCCCGTCCAGGGGCGGCCGGTTGATGCCGCCGGTGATGCGGATCCGCGCGCCGGCCAGCACCGGTTCGAGGCTCCGCACGGCGCGGTCGACGCGGTCCTGTTCGGCGGTGTCCCACACCCTCGCGTCGACGGCGACGCTGGCGGCGGCCGGGACGGTGTTGGTCGTCGTCCCGGCCGTCAGCGCGGTCGGCACGACGGTGGTCCCGCGGCCGGGGTCGGCGAGCGCGGCCACCGCGAGGAGCTGGTGGGCGACCTCGATCCCGGCATTGATCCCCTTTTCCGGCTCGAGACCGGCGTGCGCGGCGCGGCCGTCGACCTCGATCCAGTACCGGGAAACCCCTTTGCGGCGCGTCTTCAGCGCACCGCCGTCGGCCGAGGCTTCGAGCACGAAGACCGCGTCGCAGCTTCGCGCCTCCTCCTCGATGAGCGGGCGGGACAGCGGTGAGCCGATCTCCTCGTCCCCGGTGACCAGGATCGACACGCCGGCGCGGTCGGGCAGCGCCGCGACGGCGTGCAGCGCCATCACCACACCGGCTTTCATGTCGAAGCAGCCGGGTCCGCGCAGGACGCCGTCCCGGACCTCGAACGGGTGAGTGCGCAGGGAACCCAGTGGCCACACGGTGTCGTGGTGGCCGAGCAGCAGGACCCGCGGCGGGCCTTCGCCGAACCGCCAGCGCAGGTGTGTGCAGCCGTCGGTGACGATGAAGTCGGGTTCGGCGCCCAGCAGACGACGGCCGACCCCGGCGACCACCTCGGCACTGCGCGCGACGGCTTCGTGGTCGTCCGACGGCGATTCGCAGCGGACGAGCGTCTCGATGTCGTCGATCACCGCGGCTCACCTCGCAGCGGCCGGCCGGGCAACGCTTCGGTGTCGAGTTTTCCTTCGCTCACAACGGGAACTCCGGCGACGAACAGGTGCCGGACCCCGGCCGAGGGCCGCGTCGGGTCGGCGTAGGTGGCGGTGTCGGTGACCGTCTCCGGGTCGAGGACGACGATGTCCGCGTCGGCGCCGGCGCCGAGGTGGCCCTTGCCGCGGGCCGCGGGCGCGACGACATCGAGAATCCGGGACGGCAGGGAGGAGCAGCGGCGGAACGCCTCGAGCCAGCTCCAGGCGCCGGTTTCGCGGACCATCAGCCGCAGGGTCTTGGTGAAGGTGCCCGCGGTCCGCGGATGCGTCGTGCCGCGCGGCGGCAACGGCCACTCGGTGCTTTCGGAACGGCCGTCCGGCCAGTACACCGGCATCGCGTCGCTGGCGACCACGGCGTCGGGGAACGCGAGAGCCTGGTGCAGCAGGCCGCGTTCGCGGGGATCGGTTTCGTCGAGGAACTCCAGCAGGCACGGCGCGCCCGGGTCTTCTCGGCGCAACTGGCGAAGACGGGCTTCGTCGTGGACGCGTTCGCCGGTCTCCAGGATGACCACGCTGGACGGCTTGAGCCCCTTCATCCGCAGGCGTTCCGGGTCGATGAACGCGGCGCCGACCGCGGTGCTGCCCGCGCCGTACGGGTAGGCCTCGACGGTGACGCGGGAGCCTTCGCCGCGGGCGGTTTCGAGGGTGGCGAGCACGCGGTCGATGTGCTGCCCGGAGGTGCTGTTGACGTGGCAGTGGTGCATCGCGGCGCCGGTCTCCCCCGCGGCCGCGACGACCTCCACCGAGCCGTCGACCGGGATGGCCGGGTCGACCTCGACCAGCTCGCGGACGTGGGTGTAGGTGGGCACGCCGGCCTTCGCGGCGAGGTGCGCGACGGCGAGGAACTCCCCCGGTTCGGTCGCGGGCGCGTAGCCCATGAGGATGCCGATGCCCAGGGCGCCGTCCGCGAGCTCGGCTTCGAGCAGCGAGAGCCACGCGGCGAGCTCGGTTTTGCTGGAACTGCGTTGCCACCGCGGGTTTCCCAGCACGGCCAGTCCGCTGGCGATGCTCGCGTCGGGCGCGATGTCCGCGAGGACCTGGGCGCGGGCGGCGCCCCAGGAGGCGGAGAAGCCGTAGTGCAGCGGCCGCCCGGCCGCGGCGGCGTCGGCGTAGGCCCGCTCGACGGGCATCAGCCCGGCTTCGAGGTCGAGGGCGGTGGTGACGCCGTCCATCGCCTGCAGCCGCTGCCCGGCGATGGAGTGCACGTGGCTGTGCAGGTCGACGAAGCCCGGCCCGACCACGAGCCCGGTGACGTCGACGACGGTGGCGTCCGGCGCCTTGAGGTCCGGGCCGACGGCTTCGACCCGGTCGTCGTTCAGGAGGACGTCGGCGATGCCGTCGAAGCCGCTCCCGGGGTCCACGACCCGGCCGCCCCGCAAGAGTGTCCGCATCGGGCTGACGTTAGGAGGATTGAGGGCGGCGCCGTTCGTGCGCGCCGACGAACCGCGGCGGTGGGATTGATCCGCGCGGACGAACCCGAGTTCAGGATGCCGGGGTCACCGGGGCCAGCAGCAGGCCGGTGATCGCGTCGATCAGCCCGGAACCCGCCTCGTCCCAGCTCGCCCGGGGAGTCGCCATGCCCTCGGCCAGCGCCCGCTCGCGCTCCGCCGTCATGTGGATCATCAGCTGGCGGGCCATGTCACCGCGCTCCGCCCGGACATCCGCCGGGAGTCCGTCGAGGCACCGGTCGAGCCCCTCGACCGCGCGGGACAGCGCAGGTGACGACAGCGACTCCTCCGCGATGATCTCCCGCAGCGCCGGGTCGGTCATCACCTGGGCGCTGAAGCGGGCGAACCACGTGGGCGCGCCCAGCTCGCGCAGGTACGTCGTGCTCGGGCGGACCAGGCAGGCCACCCAGTCGCGCAGGTCGCCGTCCCCCTCGATCGCCTCGACGAGGCCGGCGCGCAGCCGTTCGATCCGCTCGGAGTGCTTGCGGACGATCGCGCGGACCAGGTCGACCTTCGTGCCGAAGTGGTAGTTCACCGCGGCGTTGTTGCCCTGCCCCGCGGCCTCGCTGATGTGCCGGTTGGACACCGCGTGCACCCCGTGCTCGGCGAAGAGCCGCTCCGCCGTCACGAGGATGCTTTCCCGCGTGGCACTCGCGCGGTCCGCCTTGACGTTCATCCGAACCACCTGGTCAGCCTGGTCGTTTACCGGGCCTCACCTTACGGAGCCGTCCGCGGTGGCGGGAATCCGGTGGACCCTGGCCGGACAGCCACTGGCCGGTCCCGGCCGCGGTTCCTACCGTCGATGCCCATGATCGCCATCCTGGCGCCGATCCTGATCGGCCTGCTCTACGTCCTGCTGAACTCCCTCGTCGCCGAACCGCACCGGCGGAAGCTCAACGCCGTGGTCGTGGCCGGCGCGGGCGCCGCCTACCTCTCCGGCGGCGCGCTCGGGCCGTGGGAGGTCGTGTTCTGCGCCGTCATGGCCTACCTCGGCTTCCGCGGGCTCGACTCGTGGACGTTCATCGGCATCGGCTGGCTCCTGCACACCGGCTGGGACGTCGTGCACCACCTGAAGGGCCAGCCGATCCTGCCGTTCGCCCACGACTCGTCGTTCGGCTGCGCGATCTGCGACCCCGTCATCGCGATCTGGTGCTTCACCGGCGGCCGCTCGGTCACGGCGGAGCTGCGCTCGCGGTTCCGGCGGGTTGGCGCGCCGGAACCGCGGGTACCCCGGTGAGCGCCGACCCGAGGAGCCACCATGAGCGCAGACGTCGAACGCGCCGCGCACGCCTTCTGCCCGCGGTGCCACCCCGACCCGCAGCCGGGTGAGGTGCTCACCGCCCTGTGCGGGGCGCGGCACTCCTACTGGGGCCGCCGCGACCAGCGGGTGAACACCTGCCCGGCGTGCGTGACCCTGGCGGCCGCGAACGTCTACCGGTGCGGCCACCCGGGCGCGTAGCTACCCGGCGGACGCCCCCCGCACCGGGACCATGATCACGAACTCGCGGCGCGAGTGCCGGATCGTGTGCCGCACCTCGCCGGTCGCCGCGAACACCTTCGCCGCGCGGATGACCACCACCGAAACCGGGGCGGCCCGGAACTGCGGGCCGCCGGCCCGGCTCATCCCCGCGGGGACGACCCGGGCCCCCGCGAGGGGTCCGGCGGCGCCTCTTCGGACGCGGGCCGCCCTCCCGGCACGACGGCCGACGCGAGCAGCGTGACGAGCGGAACCCAGGTCCGGATCGTCCTGCGCATTGTTGCCTCCCCTGTGACGTGACGCGGCACAGCGTCACCGCAGGGTCGTGTGCAAACCTTGCGGGTTTTCTGCATCACGCTGGTCCGGCGGCCGGAAACCGCCGTTTCGTCACAGTGTGTGTTCGCTCGGCAACGCGGTTTCCGCCCGCAGCGTGCGCACCAGCACCGGCGCCGCGGCCAGCAGGGCGACGCCCCGCACCGCCGCCGCCACCAGGTACGGCGCCCGCAGGCCGAGAGCGTGCGCGACCAGGCCGCCGGTCAGCGTGCCGAGAGGGATCAGGCCCCAGCCGACCAGCCGGTACACGCTGCTCACGCGGCCGAGCAGCACCGAGGGCACCCGCTGCTGCCGCAGGCCCACCGACACGATGTTCCACAGCGTCGTCGCGAAGCCGTTCACGGCGAGGAACCCGCCGAGCACCCAGGCGTCCGGGCTCAGGCCGATGCCCGCGAACGCGCCGATGTTCACGGTCAACGCCGTCAGCAGCGCCGGCAACGCCCCGAGCCGCGCCACCACCCGGGCGTTGACCAGGCCGCCGAGAACACCGCCGAACGCCGCCCCGGCGAGCAGGAGGCCGTACCCGCGCGGGCTGACGTGCACGACCTGCGTGGCCAGCAGCACCAGGGTCGCGTACGCGAGCTGGCCGCAGAACGTGTTGACCCCCAGCAGCACCGCGAGCGTGCGCAGCAGCCGGTGCCGCCGCAGCCAGACCAGCCCCTCGCGGACGGCGGACCGCGCCGGGCCGCCGTGGGTCCGCCGGGGCAGCTTCGCCACCAGCACGGCCGACACTGCGAACGAGAAGGCGTCGAGCCCGAACGGGAGGGCCGCCGCGACGCCGAACAGCAGGCTGCCCAGGGGCGGGCCGGCGAACTGCTCGGCGACCGTCGTGACCACCTGCTGGCGGCCGTTGGCGCGGGGCAGCAGCGGCTTCGCGACCAGGTCCGGCAGGATCGCCTGGGCCGCGCTGGTGAACACGACGTCACCCGCGCCGAGCCCGAACGCGAGGACGGCGAGGACCGGGATCCCGATCGCGTCGCAGGCGACCAGGACGGCGGTCACGGCGACCAGCACCGCCTGCGCCGCCTGCGCGCGCCACATCAGGCCGGCCCGGTCGTGCCGGTCGGCCAGCGCGCCCGCGGGCAGGGACAGCAGCAGCCACGGCAGGTACGCGGCGGCCGAGACCAGCGACACGAGCCGCGGGTCGTGGGTGATCGTGACGGTCAGCAGGGGCACCGCCGCGGTGAACGCGCCGGTGCCGAGGTGGTCGATGCCGGTGGCCCACCAGAGCCGCCGGTACGCCATCGGCAAGGTCATGGCCGGAAATCCTCGGGGCGGGCGCGGACGCCCGGACAGCATTCAGCCCACACCTACATACTCGGGAACCATGGGCCTGACGATCGAACTCGGCGTCGCGGAGCTCGCGGCGACCCGCTTCGCGATCTCCCCGCTGTCAGAGACGGTCGCGTGCCTGCAGCAGCTGGGCGGGCGCGAGCGGCAGGCCAGCGCCCTGCCGTGGCTGCGCTGGGCGGAGGACGAGCTCGCCCGCGCGCCGCTGGACTTGCCGTGGACGTGGCCGCTGATCGTGAGCGACCGGCCCAACTGGCCGGAGTTCCTGGTCCCCGCGCCGCGCGGCACGGGTCCGTCCATCGAGGACGATCTGGCCGCGCTGCGGCGGACGACCGCGCGGCAGGTCCGGACCAGCCTCGGGCGGGTGTTCGGCCCGGACCTGCGCGGCACCACGGCCGAGCTCGCCGAGCGGCCGGCCGCCGGGCTGAAAGCGATCGCCGGTGAGCTGCGCCGGGCGCACGACCGGCTGCTCGCCCCGCACTGGCCGAGGATCCGGGCCGTCCTCGACGCCGACGTCGCCCACCGCGCGCGGATCCTGGCCGCGGGCGGCGCGGAACGGCTGTTCGGCGGCCTGCACCCGGACCTGCGCTGGGCCGGCGGAAAGCTGTACCTGACCGGCGACCGCCTGGTGAACCGCGGTCCCGGCGGGCTCGTCCTCATCCCGGTCGCGCTCGGCTGCGCGCACGTCCTGGTCAAGCGGAGGACGTCCACGCAGACGACGGTCCGCTACCCCGCCCGCGGCCGGGGCGCCCTGTGGACCGCGGGCACCCGGCCCCCGGCCGAGGGCACGGTCCGGCTGCTCGGCCGTCCCCGCGCCGCGCTCCTCGAGGCGCTGCGCTCCCCCGCCACCACGACCGACCTGGCCCGCGCCCTCGGCGTGACGCCCAGCGCGGTGTCGCAGCACCTGGCCGTCCTGCGCGAAAACGGCCTGGTGGAACGGGAACGGGCCGGGCGCCAGGTCCTCTACCTGATCACGGCGCTCGGCACGTCCCTGCTCATCGGCTAGCCCAGCGAGGACAGCGGCACCGCGAACACCGCCCGCCCGCACGTCTGGCCCTGCGCCTTGCAGTCGGCGGTCGACCACTCCGACTGCGACCACACCAGCCCGGTCGACCAGTCGTAGGTGAGCGCCTCCGGGTGGACCGCCCAGCAGGCCGCCGTGGACCCGCAGGTCGCCGACGTGCTCGCCGCGGTCGTCTGGGCCCAGAGCTGGCCGTTGAGCGTCGCCGAGCTGTGCGCGACGTACCACTTGCCGTTGTGGGACAGCACGCCCTGCATGTTGCCCACGGAGCTGCGCAACGCCTCGATCGCGGTCCCGGTCAGCAGGTAGTCCGTGCCCATCGGGTAGCGGTAGAGGCGGCCGTGGAGGCTCTGGTCGGAGAAGTACTCCGTCGTCACCAGGCTGGCCGGAGTGGTGCTGCGGTCCAGGGAGATCGAGGAGAAGCACGGCACCCCGGTGTCGGAGGCCATGCTGCAGGTGCCGCCCGCGTAGCTGTAGTAGCCGACCTGCATCATCGCGTACTTGTAGGTCCACGCCGCGTACCCGCCGGCCGTCTTGCCGATCGTGTTCGACGTCGTGTCGGTCAGCTGCAGGATGTGCTTGGTGCTGAAGACGCAGATCGCGGTCGAGGTGTTGCCGACGGCGGTGACGTAGATCTTGTCGCCGTGCCAGGCCATCCCGCCCATGTGCGCCTGCGCGCCGGAGAAGCTGCTGCCGGTGCTGTTCGGCACGGCCAGGTACATCATCCGGTGGGCGGCCGAGGCGGGGTCGTTGTAGTTGACCACCTGGATCCGCGCGTCGTTGTAGCGGCCGAGCGCGTCGGTGCCGTGCCAGCCGGACAGGATGATCTTGTCCGCGCCCCACATCCCGTCGTCGTCGGCGTCGCCGGAGGTCGTGATGCCCTGCGGGACCCAGGTGGTGCTGCCCGCGCGTTCGGCGTCCCAGCACAACGACTTCGCCGCCACCGGCGCCTTGGGCAGCGCGGCCTTCTCGGCGCTCGTGCAGCCGGTCATCGCGTAGCTGGGGTCGTTGACCACGGTGTTGAGGCTGACGTTCGGCAGCGCGTTGTCCAGCGCGGTCAGCGCGGCGGCCGGTGTCGCGTGCCAGACGAGGTTCTGCTTGGCCGTCGTGGTCAGCGGGTCGCTGTAGGCGGCGCTCGCCGTCCCGGGCAGCGCCAGCGCGCCGGCGACCACGGCCAGCGCGAGGAGGAGGACTTTCGGAGTTCGCATGGCGGCATTACGCCGGACGCGGGTCCAAAATCCGTACAACGATCGTACTAGTCGGCCAGCGACAGCACCGTCCGCGCCTGTTCGACCATGGCGACGTCGAGGAAGGTCCCGTCGGCGAGGGCGATCGCGCCGACCCCGGCCGCCGTCGCGCCCGCGACCCGCTCGATGACTTCGCGCGCCCGCGAAACCTCTTGCGGGGTCGGCAGGAACGCCGCGCGGATCGTCGCCAGCTGGACCGGGTGGATCGCCGTGCGGCCGCGGAACCCGAGCGCCCGGCCCGCCCGGCAGGACGCCGCCAGCCCGTCGAGGTCACGGACGTTCGCGTACGCCGACATTGCGGGCGGCGACAGCCGCGCCGCTCGGGCGGCGACGATCACGCGGCTGCGCGCCCAGGTCAGCCCGGCGTCGTCGGCCACGCCGAGGTCCGAGCGCAGGTCCGCCTCGCCGAGCCCGATCGACGCGATCCGCGGGGACGCCGTCGCGATCTCCAGCGCCCGTTCGACGCCCAGCGCCGACTCGATCAGCGGGTGCAGCGCCCGGCCCGGCACCGCGGCTACGACGGCCAGGACGTCCTCGGGCGACTCGACCTTCGGCAGCCGCACGCCCACGTCGAGCGGCAAGTGCGTGACCGCGGCCAGGTCGGCTTCGTGCCACGGCGTGCTGGGGTGGTTGACCCGCACCTGCACCGGACGCGCCGGCGAGGCGAGCAGCTCCAGCACGTTCGCCCGGGCTTCGTCCTTGCGCGCCGGGGCGACCGCGTCCTCGAGGTCGACGAGCACGACGTCCGCCTCGGACGCCAGCGCCTTGCGCACCCGGTCCGGCCGGTCGGCCGGGGCGTAGAGGAACGTCAGCGGCGGGCTCACACCGCACCCCGGTCCCGCAGCTCGGCCACCCGCTCCGGCGAAAATCCCAGCTCGCCCAGGACCGCGTCGGTGTCGGCGCCGTGCGGACGTCCGGTGAAACCGATGACACCGTCGTGGCCCGAGAGCCGGAACAGCGGGCCCTGCATGAGCATCGGCCCCAGCTCGGGGTCGTCGATCTCGTGGATCGTGCCGAGCGCGCGGAACTGCGGGTCCTCCACGATGTCGGCGGCGTCGTAGATCGGCGCGACGGCCGCCTGCGCCGCCTCGAACGCCGTGACGACCTCGTCGCGCGTGCGCTGGCCGATCCACTTCCCGACGGCCTCGTCGAGCTCGTCGGCGTGCCGCGCCCGGTCGGCCCCGCTGGCGAACCACGGCTCGTCGGCCAGGTCCGGCCGCCCGACCATGCGGACGACCCGCTCGGCGATGGACTGGGCCGACGTCGACACCGCGACCCACTGCCTGTCGGCGGTGCGGTAAGTGTTGCGCGGCGCGTTGTTGGTCGAGCGGTTGCCGGTGCGCGGCTGCACGGTCCGCAGCTGGTCCCAGCGCGTGATCTGCGGGCCGAGCATGGCCAGCATCGGCTCGATGATCGCGGTGTCGACGACCTGCCCGCGTCCGGTCTGCTCGCGCGAAGCGAGGGCGACCATGACCGCGTACGCCGTGGCCAGCGACGCGACGCCGTCGGCGAGCCCGAACGGCGGCAGCGTCGGCGGGCCGTCCGGCTCCCCGGTGGTCGCGGCGAACCCGCTCATCGCCTCGGCGAGCGTCCCGAAGCCGGGCCGGGTCCGATAAGGACCGAGCTGCCCGAAGCCGGTGACCCGCGCGAGCACGAGCCGCGGGTTCCAGTCCGCCAGCTCGTCGTACCCGAGCCGCCAGCGTTCCAGGGTGCCGGGCCGGAAGTTCTCGATGACGACGTCCGCCGTGGCGGCCAGCGCGAGGAAGACCTCACGGCCGCCTTCGCTGCCGAGGTCGGCGGTCACCGTGCGCTTGTTGCGCCCGAGCGTCTTCCACCACAGGTTGACGCCGTCCTTCGCGGCGCCGTGCGTGCGCGAGGGGTCGGGTTTGCGCGGGTGCTCGACCTTGATCACCTCGGCGCCCATGTCACCCAGGTGCATCGCGGCCATCGGACCGGCGAAGAGCGTGGACGCGTCGACGACCCGCAGGCCTGCCAGCGCCCCGGCGGCGGGATCACGGGAGACCGTCACGCCGTCACCTCCCAAGCGCACCGGAAGCCGACGGTCGCACTGCGTGCGAGGCCGAAGCCCGGAAGCAGGAGCTTCACGGTGTAATCCGGTTCGTGGCGGCCGCCTTCGACGTACCATTCGGAGCCTTCGGCCCGGTAGTCGCTGCCGCCCTTGAGCATCACGAACCGGGTCCGGCCGTCGGAGTGCTCGCTTTCGGTCCAGTTCCACACGGCCGGGGTGCCGCGGCGCAGCCGCTCCCCCGCCAGCTGCCATTCGTCTTCGGTCGGCAGGCGGCCGCCACGCCAGGCGCAGTACGCGCGGGCGTCGTCGAGGTCGACGTGGGTCACCGGCTCGTCCGGGGCTCCCGGCTGCCTCGGCTCCTGACCGGTGGCGGCCAGGAACTCCGCGTACTGCGCGTTGGTCACTTCGGTGACGCCGACCGCGACGGCCGTGGCCAGTTCGCCTTCGCGCTGCAGGGTGCGAGCGTCGTGCAGCCGCGGCGGGAGCGGCTTCCATTCGTCCACATAGGGCGCACCCTGGTACATGCCGGTCTCGCGGGCGCGGTACCGGACGGTCAGCACGTACGGCCCGGCTGGGACGACAACAGCTTCCGGCTCGGGTGTTCCGGTGGTCCTTTGTAGACTCACTCGGGTCGCGATCCGGTGCGGGAAGCGGGCATCCGGGTCGTGGGGCAGCTCCGGGAGGTCGGGCCGCCACCCTTCCGTGGTGGCGCCGATCCCCCGCGCCGGTACGCCGCCGAGGAGGTCGATGCCGGGCAGCGGGCCGTGGTAGTCGGTGTCACCGCGGTTGACGAACGTCCAGAGGATCTTGCCGTCGAGTTCCCACTTCGACGCGTAAACACCGGCCGCCTCCGCCTCGGGCTGCAGCTCGGCGAGAGGTGTCCACTCGCCGTCGAGCAGCAGGTCCTCGGCGGCACGCTGAACGGCGACCATGCGGCGCACGGTGGCGGCGTCGCGCGGTGACCAGCCGACCCACACCCCGAAGACGACCTCCCACACCATGACCCCGACGCCGTTGAGCCACGCGGACTGCAGCTCTTCGGTGTGGTCGCGGTGCCAGCGGCGGACGTGGTGCTGCATGTGCCGGCGCTCGTACCAGTGCGCCCGCAGGACGCCGGGCACGGGCGAGTCGGCGAAGAACTGGGCCCACGACGCCGCGTGGTCCTCGATCCGCTCGACCGCCAGCTTGGACTCGCCTTCGAGCACGATGCCCGGCCGGGCGGCTTCCAGGCGCTCGACGAAGTCCGGTTCGGCCTTCTTGAGCGTGTCGAGGAAAACGCCGTCGGCCTGGAGGTCGGCGACCAGGGAGGCGAGTTCGGTGAGGTCGTCGTCGCCGCGGCGGGTGCCGACGTCCCAGGGGTTGTAGTCGACGAAGACGTGCAACCCCTGCTCGTGCAACGTGGCGACCAGCTCGGTGAGACCGGGGACGTCGCGGTAGAAGTCCCACTGGTTGCGGTCGTCGAGGCCGATCACCGGGTAGGCGTGCCAGAGCACCACGGCGTCGAGTCCGCCGAAACGCTCCCGCGCGTCGGCGAGGAAACGCTCGGGGGTGAACTTGCGCCCTTCGAAGGAGTAGAGCAGTTCGTCCCACAGCCAGACTTGGGCGACGGTGTGGCAGGTCGCGGCCCACGCCCCGCCGGGACGCTCGTAGGCCGCGCCGGTGTAGGCGTGCCGCTTCCGGGCGTCTTCGCGCCACGCGTGCAGCTTCTCCCGCCACGCGGGCCGGTCGGCCGGGTCGGCGGGCGCGGCGAAGATTTTGGCTTCGTCCAAATCGGACAGCGGGCCGCGCACCTCGGTGGGCCGGTCGATCGGCCGCGGCACGAGCGGGTCGAACGTGAAGGTCATCGTGGTTTTCCTCCGACCGCCAGCGCGGCGACCTCGACGGCGGTGGGCACGGCTTCCTGCGCTCCGGGCCGGGTGACGGCCAGCGCCCCGGCGGCCGACGCCAGCCGCGCGGCGTCGGGCAGGTCGCGCCCCTGGGCGAGCGCGGCCGCGAGCACCCCGCAGAACGTGTCGCCGGCGCCGGTGGTGTCGACGGCGTCGACGCGGATCCCGGGCACCCGCACCGGGTCGTGGTCCTGGCGGAGCACCACACAGCCTTCACCGCCGAGGGTGACCACCACCGCGGGGACACGCTTGAGCAGCGCTTCGGGCTCACCGGCGAGGTCGGCGGCTTCGTGCTCGTTGACCACGAGCAGGTCGACGGCCGCCCACAGCTCGTCCGGCAGTTCCCGCGACGGCGCGGCGTTGAGGATCAGGAGAGCGTCCGCCGGCCGCGGCGCGGCGGCCGCGGCCACGACGTCGAGCGGGATCTCCAGCTGAGCCAGGACGACGTCGGCTTCGGCGATCCGTTCGGCTTGCGCGGCGCCGATCCGGACGTGGTCGTTCGCCCCGGGAGCGACCACGATGGCGTTCTCACCGTCCGGGGAGACGGTGATGAACGCCGTCCCGGTGGGTGCGTCGGCCCGTTCGATCAGATCGGTCCGGACGCCGGCCCCACCGAGGGAGACGAGGATGAGGTCGGCGGCTTCGTCTTCGCCAAGCGCGCCGACGAAGGTGGTGTCGGCACCCCCGGCCCACGCGGCGGCGACGGCCTGGTTCGCGCCTTTGCCACCGGGACTGCGGCGGAGTCGGCCGCCGAGGATCGTCTCCCCGGCCTTGGGCGGCCGAGGCGCGTCGACAACCAGGTCGACGTTGGCCGACCCGACAACCACAACCTTGCCGGTCATGACACCTCCGCCAGGGCAACTGTGCGGGCCGCCAGGTCCTCGATCCGCCGCTCCCCTCCCGGCAGCGACGTCGCGATCCGGCCGTCCAGCGGCTTCGCCCAGTACTCGTCCACCCCGCTCAACGCACCCACCACGCCGCCGACCGTCGCGGCCGCGGAGTCGGTGTCCCAGCCCGCCGTCACCGCGATCGCGATACTCGGCCCGAACTCCCCGGCGCCCTTGGCCAGCGCGTAGGCGATCACCGCCGCGTTGTTGAGCACGTGCACCCAATGCAGCTCACCGTAAGCCGCGTGCAGCCGGTCGAGTCCACTTCGGACATCGCCGGAAACCGCCGCGTCCCGTCCCAGCTGGACGGCCGAGGCCAGCGCGCTGCCCGGCGGGATCACCGACGCCGCCGCGTCGAGCACCTCGTCCATCGTGTCGCCCACCATCGCCGCCGAAGCGAGGGCCGCCGCCCACATCGCGCCGTACACGCCGTTGCGCGTGTGGCTCAACCGGGCGTCCGTCCACGCCAGCCGCGCCGCCGAACGGACGTCGCCCGGGGAGATCCAGCCGAACACGTCCGCGCGGATCAGCGCGCCGATCCACTCCCGGAACGGGTTGTGAAAGGTCGCGGTGTCCGGACGCGCGTCCAGCAGGTTCCGGTACGCCGCCCGCTCGGCCGTGAACACCCGGCCCGCCGGGAGGTTGTCCAGCCACAGCTGCGCGACGTCGTCGGTCGTGAAGTCCCGGCCGTGGGACTCCACCAGGGACAGTGCGAGCATGGGGTAGTTGAGGTCGTCGTCCTCGGGCATCCCGGCGATGTTCTCCTCGAGCGACGTCGGGGCCGACCGCCGGTTCCACGGCCACCGCGCGGCCACCTCGGCGGGCAGGCCCACCGCCGTGAACCAGCCCGCGAGCGGCCAGCGGCCGGTCGCGCGGAGGATCTCCTCGATGCCGTCGCGCGGGATCTTCTCCACCGGCTTGCCGAGCAGGCACCCGGCGGCCCGGCCGGTCCACGCCCCGAGCTCGCGGCCACGGGAGCCACGCGGCAGCGAAGGCGCGGCCGGCAGCCCCAGCTCGTCCCACGACGGCTCGGCGGAAGCCACGGAAAGCTCGTCGAGCAGCTCCCGGGCCAGCGCCCGCAGCTCGGGACGCGCCGGGCCCGCACCACTCACCGCCGGCGCCGGGTCACCGCCGGCGGCGACCCACCGGTCCCGCGCCGCGGTGACGTCCTTGCCCTCCGCGCGGGACTGCACCAGCTCGTGCGGGAGCAGGTCCTCGGGCTGGGCCCAGGTCAGCCTCACGCCGTCTCCTCGAGGAACGCGGCACGCGCCTGCGCCCGCTTCCGGTCGGCCCGCAGGATGTCGGCCGCCGCCGAGGCCAGCAGGTGCCCGGTCTCCCGCAGGTCCATCCGGCTGGCGTCGCCGACGTCGTCGACCCAGTCCTTCGGCACGACGGCGGTCCCGCCGAGCCCGGCGCAGATCGCCGCCGCCATGACGGCGATCGAGTCGGCGTCACGGCCGTAGTTGACGGCGGCGAGCACCGCCCCGCGGAAGTCGCCCCGGTGCGCGAGCACGAACGCCAGCGCGGCGGGCAGCTCCTCGATGGACTTCGTCCGCGACGGCCGCCTCGCGTCGAGGGACATCTGCCGGTAGTGCGGTCCCACCGAGTCGAACGGCGCGACCGTCTCCCGGACGAGCGCGGCCAGCTCCCGTTCTTCGGTGTCGGTGGCCGGGGGGACGGCCCGGCCACCGAACTCTGCGACGACGGCCCGCAGCGCCGCCGCGGTCCCGTCGTGGGCGACCTCCAGCGCCGCCGTGACGACGTCGTCGAGCGACGCGCCCGGCGAGACCGCGGCCGCGACCATGGCGGCCAGCACGCCCGCCGCCTCCCTGCCGTAGCTCGACTGGTGCGCGGCGGTCAGGTCGATCGCCTCGGCGTACGCGGCCCGCGGGTCACCGGCGTTCACCACGCCCACCGGGGCGACGTACATCGCCGCACCGCAGTTGACCACGTTGCCCACGCCCGCTTCCCGCGGGTCGACGTGTCCATAGTGGAGTCTGGCGACGATCCACTTCTCCGCGAGGAACACCCGCTGCAGCAGCAACGCCGTCGACTCCAGCTCCGGCACCCAGCGCGGCTCGCCGATCATCAGCGGCACCAGGTCCTCGGCCATCGCGTACGCGTCGAGGTGCTCACGGCGCTTCGCGTACACCTCGACCAGCGCGCGCGTCATGAGGGTGTCGTCGGTGACGTGCCCGTCGCCCTTGTGGTACGGCGCGATCGGGCGGGCGTCGCGCCAGTCGGCGTACCACGGCCCGACGATGCCGGTCACCCGCCCGCCGTGCCGCTCTTCGATCTGCTCGGGCGTCCACCCCTCGGTGGCGCCGCCGAGGGCGTCCCCGACGGCCGCGCCGGTGATCACCGCGACGGCCCGGTCTTCCAGCCAGGTCAAGAATCCGCTCCTGTCACTTGCTGACGCTCTTCCAGCCGTCTTCCAGCTGCTTGGCCAGGCCGGCCGCGTCGATCTTCTGCCCGAGGAACTGCTGGTACGCCGGGGTCGCGACGGTGTCCTTCCACTGCGCGTACTTGCCGGCGAACAGGTAGGGCGCCGAGGTGAGGTACTCCCCCGACGCGAGGATCGCGTTCCAGCCGTTCTTCGCGCCGAGCTTGGCCGTCAGCGCCTGCCGCGCGGACGTCGTCGGCGGGATCAGCGCGTCGGCCTCGTTGATCGCGGCGAGGTTTTCGGTGCCGGTGAAGAAGTCCACGAACTCCGCGGCCTCCTTGACGTGCGCCGAGTCCTTGTTCACCGAGAGGGTCTGCGGGTTGGCCGCCTGCGCGGGGCCGGCCGAGCCGGCCAGCGGCGGCAGCACGACCCAGTCGAAGCCCTTCGGCGCGTCCTTCGCGATGTTGGCCGCCTGGTAGGAACCCTGGACGGTCATGGCGACCTGCCCGGCGTAGAACGGCGCGAGCGCCTTCGTGCCCGACTGCGTCAGCGTGACCGGCAGGATCGACTTGTCCTGGTGCGCCATGGCGTCCACGAGCTGCGGCAGCGCCTGCTCACCCTGGCCGACGCTCAGGTTCGCCTTGTCCCCCGTGCCCTCGAAGTACTTGCCGCCGAACCCGGGCGCCAGCGCGACAAACGCCGCCGTCGGGCTGGACAGGCCCCAGCCGAGGCCGAACTTGCCGTCCCTGGTGGTCGCCTTGGCGATCTGGCGCAGCTGGTCCCAGCTCATCGTGGCGCCGGTCGGGACCGTGACGCCGGCCTGCTGCAGCTGGGTCTTGTTCGCGAAGACCACATAGGACTGCAGCTCGGTCGGGGCGGCGATCACCTTGCCGTCGACGGTCACCGAGTCGAGCACGCCCTTGGGGATGTCGCTGCGCTTCTGCTCGGGCAGGTACTGCGTGAGGTCCGCGAGGTAGCCGTCGGTGGCGAACGGCGCGATGCCCGCGGCCTCGTAGTGCACGATGTCCGGCGCGGTGCCCGCGTTGAACTGGGTGATCAGCTTGTCGTAGACGCCGTCCCAGCCCGCCTGGACGATCTTGACCTGCGTGTCCGGGTGGGCCTTGTTCCAGTCCCCGACGATCTTCTGCGTCGCCGCGATCGCGGCGGGCTGGTCGGACAGGGACTGGAAGGTGAGGGTGACGGGGCCGTCCCCGCTGTCGCCGCTCCCGCTGCCGCACGCGGCGAGCAGCAGGCCGGTGACCGTCAGTGCGGTGGCTGCGAGCAAACGTCGTGTCTTCATCGACCGACCTTTCGGACTTTTCTTCGGGGGAAGGAGGGTCATCCCTTCACCGCCCCGGCCATCAGGCCGCTGGTGAGCTTTCTCCGCAGGATGCTGAAGAAGACGATGCTGGGGATGGCCGCGAGCACGGCGCCCGCGGCGAGCGGGCCGAGGGCGACCTTGCCCTCACCGCCGACGAACATGTTGAGTGTGATGGGCAGGGTGTAGTTCTCCGGCGACTGCAGCAGCACCAGGGCGAAGAAGAACTCGTTCCACGACGAGACGAAGCTGAACATCGCCGTCGCGACCACCCCGGGCGCCAGCAGCGGGAACACGATCGTGCGCAGCACGGTGAGCCGGCTCGCGCCGTCCATCGCGCCCGCTTCCTCGAGCTCCACCGGGATCGCCGCGACGTACCCCTGCAGCATCCAGAGCGCGAACGGCAGCATGTACGTCGTGTGCACCAGCGTCAGCCCGGCCAGGTTGTCGGCCAGCCCGAGCGTCCGCAGGATCAGGAACAGCGGCAGGATGATCAGCACCACCGGGAACACCTGGCTGACCAGGATCCAGCCGACACCGGCGGCGCGCACCCGGCCCTTGAGCCGCGCGAGCACGTACGCGGCGGGCACGGCGATGAGAACCGACAGCGCGGTCGACGCGAGCGCGACGACCAGGCTGTTGGCCGCGGACCGAACCAGGCCTTGCTTCTCGAAGGCCTCGGCGTAGTTGTCCCAGTGCCACTCGCTCGGCAGCAGGCTGACCGTCAGCGAGTTCAGCTCACCCGAGGACTTCACCGACGCGGAGATGAGCCACAGCAACGGAAAGCCGAGGAAGAGGATGTAGAGCGCGAGGGCCGCGTACTGGGCCGGGCGGACGAGGACCCGCATCAGCGCCCCTTTCCGGCGCGGTCGTCGCGGAACTGCGACCGCAGGTAGACGGCGAGGATGAGCACGACCACCACCACGAGGACCAGCCCCATCGCGGCGGCGTAGCCGATCTCCCGGTTCTTGAAGGCTTCGAGGTAGATGAACAGCACCGGGACCATCGTCTTGCCGCCCGGCCCGCCCGCGGTGAGCACGTAGACCAGCGAGAACGAGTTGAAGTTCCAGATGAAGTTCAGCGAGGTGATCGAGGTGACGATCGGGCGCAGGCTCGGCCAGGTGACCGCGGTGAACCGCCGCCACGCGCCCGCGCCGTCGACGGCCGCGGCTTCGTGCAGCTCGGCCGGGATCTGCTGCAGGCCGGCCAGCAGCGTCACCGTCGTCTGCGGCATGCCGACCCAGACCCCGACGACGATCACCGCGGGCAGCGCCGTGGAGAAGTCGCCGAGCCAGTTGACGTCGTCCGGGAGGCCGACCCCGCCGAGGAAGGCGTTGAGCGGGCCGCCGTTGGCCGAGTAGATCATCTGCCACATGATCGCCACGACGACCGGCGGCATCGCCCACGGCACGAGCGCGAGCACCCGCGTCAGGCCTTGGAGTTTGAGGCCCGAGTTGAGCAGCAGCGCCAGGCCCATCGCGGCGGCGAGCTGGAGCAGCGTGACGCCGACGGTCCAGATCATGCCGATCCGCAGCGAGTCCCAGAACAGGGTGTTGCCGGCGAGCTTGGTGAAGTTGTCGACCCCGGCGAAGCCGTAGTCGGGGTGGCGCACCAGGCGCGCGTCGGTGAAGGCCAGGAAGATCCCGACGACCAGCGGCGCGACGCTCAGCACGAGGATCGGGATCAGCGACGGCAGCACCAGCGCGATCGCCTCGCGCCGGCGGGTGCGGGCCATGGCCGGCTTCCGCCGCGGCGGCGCGGGCGACGGGCGCGTCAGGGTCGCGGTCATCGGGCGCCTCCGGTCGACTCGCGCACCATCAGCTCCGGGCCGACGGTGACCTGCTGGGCCTCGTGGTCCGGGTCGTCGGCGAGCTGCAGCATGATCCGCGCCGCCGCGCGCCCGCGTTCGGTCGAGCCGAGGGACACACTCGTCAGGCTGGGCTGGAAGACCCGGCCGAGCTCGGTGTCGTCCATCCCGGTGATCGCGACGTCTTCCGGCACGGACAGCCCGAGCTCGCGCACCGCCCGGATGGCCGCGATGGCGAGCAGGTCGTTCGCCGCGACGAGCGCGTCCAGCCGGCCGCGGGCGAGCAGCCTCCGGGCCGCTTCGAGCCCCGCGGTGACGGTGAAGTCGGCGGCGGTCTCCTTGTCGACGCGCTCGGCGGCGATCTCGGCCGCCACGGCGTCGAAACCCCGCTGCCGGGACGCGCCCGGCGTGGTGTCGACCGGGCCGTTGAGGAACCCGATCCGGCGACGGCCGATCGAGTGCAGATGCCGGACCGCCTCGCCGATCCCGCCCGCCGAGTCGGTGGAGACCGAGCTGATGCCCCGGTCGTCCAGCGCCCGCCCGATCACCACGACCGGCACCGGCGCCTGCTGGATCTCACGGATCAGCCGGTCGTCGGTGCGCAACGGGCTGACGATCATGCCGTCGACGAACCCGCTGTTGAGGCTGCGGACCAGCTCGGTCGTCGACGTCGCGGTGTCGCCGGTGCTCATCACGACGACCCGGTAGCCGTGCGGCTCGAGGACCTCGTGGATGGCCCGCATCATCTCGACGTAGACGGGGTTGCCGATGTCCGCGACCGCGAAGGCGACCTGGAAGGTCTTCTTCAGCCGCAGCGACCGGCCGATCGCGTCCGCGCTGTAGCCGAGCTCGGCGGCCGCGGCGCGGACCCGCTCGACCATCGCGGGGCTGGCGCCGGTCCCGTGCAGCGCGCGCGAGGTCGAAGCCAGGGAGACCCCGGCCCGCTCGGCCACCTGCAGCAGCGTGGCGCGTGTTGACGTCATCGTCGCCTCAACCTCGGGAGTGCGCTCTGGAAACGTTTCCAACTTCGGAAGCCGGACTTGGAAACGTTTCCAATCGGATTAATCCTGATACTGACACCCGTTCGGCGGTCGTGTCAACACGCCCGCGGTGCGCGCCGGGGCGGTCACGCCCAAACCACGCAAGGGGCGCATAACCTCCCGCATCCTGATACGGCTCGACCCCCGCCGCCCCGGGTGCCGATAGTGGTGTCGTGCTCACCTCCCGTGCCCCCTTCACCCTCCCCCGGGCCGAGCGGACCGGGACGCGGGTGTCCTATCGCGACGCGCTCGTGGCGCCCCTCGCCGGCTACCGGCCCCTGCTGCTCGACCTCGTCGTGCCGGCCGGGCAGGCGCCCGCCGAGGGCCATCCCGTCGTGGTGTTCCTCTACGGCGGCGCGCCGGCGGCCGGCTCCCACAAGCACAGCCGGCTGGGCGACCAGGTGACGGACCGGCTGGTGGCGGCCGGGTTCGCCGTCGCGCGGGCGCAGTACCGGCACGGGCGCGAAGCTCCTTTTCCCGCGCAGCTCCACGACGTGAAGGCCGCTGTCCGGTGGGTGCGGCACCACGCGGACGAGCTGGCGCTCGACGCCGGGCGCGTCGCGGCCTGGGGTCATTCGGCGGGCGGGTACCTGTCCGCGATGCTCGCGGTGACGGCGGACGAGCCCGATTTCGACGGCGACCTCGGCATCACCGGCCCGTCCAGCTCGGTGGGCGCGGCGATCGTGTGGAGCGCGCCGACCGACTTCACGCACATCCCGCCGCCGCCGGAGGGGTTCGCGCTGCACAACAGTGGCCACGACCCCCACGACTGGCGGCCCGGCGCGACGGCGAGCCCGCTCTTCCACGCGTCGGCGAGCTCGGCGCCGCTGCTGCTGGTGCACGGCACCGACGACGTCGGGATCCCCATCGCCCACAGCGAAGCGCTGGTCGCGGCGTACTGGCGCGCCGGCGCGGACGCCGACCTGATCCGGCTCGACGGCACCGGCCACTTCTACGGCGAGCGGAAGCTGCAGCAGGTCACCGGCGACGGGATCGCGTTCCTCCGCGCCCACCTCGGCTGAAGGTCAGCGCAGCTGCCCGATCACCTCGGCGAGGTAGGGCATGTCCGGCTCGAAGACGCTGAAGTAGCTGATCCCGAACCGGTCCCGGAGCTGCCGCAGCCGATCCGCCGCCTCGTCCGGCGAGCCGAGCAGGACGCAGGGCAGCCGGGTCGCCTGCTCGTCGTCCGTCACGCCGGTCGCGCCGCGGACCCGGCCGAGGGCGAGCTCGCCGCGGTTCCGGGCCGCCGCGACCAAGAGCAGGTTGAGCTCGACGTCGCGGTCGCCGGCGGCCTCGCGCACCACCTCGATCCGCTCGGCGAGCAGCTCCTCCGAGCCGCTCGTCTCGGGCGGAAGGCTGACGATGTCGGCCTCGCGCCCGGCCAGCCGCAGCACGCGGTCGCCCGCGCCGCCGACCATGATCGGCGGGATGGGCTTGTCGGGCTGCTCGGCCAGCAGCGCCAGCGTGCCGGCGAGGGTCCGTTCGAGGCGCTGAACCCGTTCGGCGCCGGTGCCGAACGGCACGCCCGCCGCCTCGTATTCGGCTTCCATGTAGCCGGCGCCCAGTCCCAGTTCGAAGCGGCCGTCGGTGAGGCGGTGGATCTCGGCGACGTCTCGGGCCAGGTAGCCGGGGTTGAGGACACCGGTGTTGAGCACGTAGGTGCCGACCCGCAGCCGTGTCGTCGCCATGGCCGCGGCCACCAGGGCCGGGAACGGCGCGGGGCAGCCGACGAGGTGGTCGACGACCTGGAGCACGTCGAACCCGGCGTCCTCGACCGCACGCGCGCGGTCTTGCCACTCCTGCCGGGACTCGACGTTGAACAGGCTGACACCGAAGCGGAACGGGCGGTCACTCATGGGTCCAGGCTGGCACACTCCGTCACTCCTCGCGCAGGTGCTCCAGGCTCGACGTCCGCCACAGCGCCGGAAGCGTCACGAGCGTGACGGCCAGGACCGCCGCGGCCGCGGTCGCCGAAAGGACGCCGATCATCCTCGCGTCGACGGCCATCGGGCGGTGCAGCACCAGGGTGAGCAGCAGCCAGTCGAGCCCGAGCCCGGCGAGCACCGCGACGACGACGGCCACCGCGACCGGGATCGCCAGCTGCCAGACCAGGGACCGGGCGAGCACCCCGTGGCCGACGCCGTTCGCCCGGAGCGTGGCGAGGCTGCGCCGCCGTTCGCGGAGCTGCTCGAACGCCGCGATCAGCAGGCTGCCCGCGGCGAGCAGCAGCACCAGGACCGAACCCACCGACAGCACGCGGGTGATCAGCGCGTAGGTGCCGTCCCGTTCGGTGCCCAGCGAGCTGACGTTCCCGTTCCAGCCCACGGTGTTGCGGATGGCTTCCACGAGCGCCGGGTCCGCGGCGGCGATCGTCGCCGACGCCGACAGCGCGACGGCCTTTGCGGTGGCGAGCGCCGCCGGGGTCACCAGGAGCTCCATCGGCCCGTCGGCGGGCGCCAGGTGGAAGCCGTCCGCCGGAATCGTCCACTGTGGAGTGTCCGAGTACCGGGTGAAGGAGACCTGCTCGCCCGGGGCCGGGCGGTGGCCGCCGGCTGCGGGTGTCCCGGCGGCGAAGACGTCACCGTCGTGGCAGTCCGCGAGACCCAGTTCGGCGCAGGTCCCGACCAGGACCGGAGTCGGCTGCCCGGCCGCGGTCCGGACGAGGCCGCGGGTCCGCACCGGCACGTCGCCGAGCCCGGGCAGGCGGTGGAGGGCGGCGGTGAAGGCCTGGGCGTCGGGAACGGTGGTGGCCTGGAAGGTCGCGAGGACGCGGACGGTGGTGGGCGGCGGCCGGTCGCTTTCGGCGCGGGCGTAAACACCTTGCAGGGCAATGGATCCGGTGAGCACCACGGCGATCCCGCTCACGAGCCGCGCGGCCGTCGCGGTGTCCAGCTGAATCCGGCGGACGGCCAGCAGCCAGGCCGGCGAACCGCCGCGGAGCCGGCCCGCGAGCCGCTCGACCAGCCACGGCAGCAGCGCCGGGACGGCGCACAGGACCAGGGTCACGCCGACGACGACGGCGGGATCCAGGGCGTCGGGCTCGCTGCTGCCCACGCGGGTGGCCATGAGCCCGCCGCCGGCGAGCGCGGGCAGCAGCCGCCACCAGAACTTCCGGCGCAGCCGGGTGCCGCGCCGCACGACGCCCAGCGGCTCGATGACCACCCGCCGCAGCGCGAAGACCGCCGCGGCGGACGCCAGCAGGGGTAGGAGCAGCAGGACCGGGACGCCGAGCCGCCAGTCGGGCACGACGTCGGCGCCGAAGATCCCGCCACGGAAGGCGGACACGGTGATCTTCGGGACGAGCAACCGGACGAGCAGGAACAGCGCCCCGCCGACAACGAGGCCGGCGAAGGAGCCGAGAAGCGCTTCCCCGGCGGCGATCCGGCGCACCTGGCCACGATCGGCGCCGACCAGTCGCAGGGCGGCGAGCCGCCGGTCCCGGGAGGCCGCGGCCAGCCGGGTGCTCGTGACGACGAAGACGAAGACCGGAACGAGGCAGGTGGTCGCGCCCACAACGACGAGCAGCAGCTCGATGGCGTCGAAGCCCCGCCGGAAGGGTTCCCCACCAAACCGACTCACGGCGGCGGCCTCCGGCTGCCCGGCCACGGTGTCGGAGCCGAGGTAGAAGTAGAGCTCGTTCGGCCCGGTGAGCCCGGCGTCGCCGATGGTGCCGATGACGCGGTGCGGGAAGCGGGGCCGCAGCAGCTCACCGTCCGGGGAGGCGAGGAGTGCAACGAGCGCCGGAGAAAGAACGGCTTCCCCGGGCCCGGGCAGCCGCCCGACACCGGGGGCGGCGGGTGGGTGCGGGCCGGTCGGCTGTACGAGGTAGCCCTCCAGGCCGCGACCGCGGAACTCGTCGTCCCGCTGGACGGCGAAGACCGAATCAACGCCACCGACGGCTTCGGCGATCGGCATCCGCGCGGCGCCACGATCGCCTCGGGCGCCGAGCATGTGCGGGAGGGAGGTGGCAGCGAGGAGAACGGCTACACCGAGCCCGACACCGACGGCGGTCAGGCTGAGGCGCAGGAGGGCGGTCCGGGCGCCTCCACCGCCGAGGGCGAGGCGAATGCCGAGGAGAAGGTCGGCTGTCCAGCGGCGGATCATCGGGATACCTCGGGAGTCGGAGCACCGGAGGTGCGCGCCAAGCCTCTGAACCACAGGTCAGTTGGGCTGCGGTGGACCACCGCGAACCTCCAGCCACCGCGCGGCAAGTCAACGGGCCGATGCCGAATCCCGCTGGCCCTCCGGCCGCTCAACCCGCACACCAACGCCACCCCGCGGCCGAGCCTCAGACCGCTCCTCCCCCACCCGATCATCGGGTCATCTCCAACTCTCGAGTCCGGCCGTCGCGAACCACCACTTCACGGTCCGAGTACGCCGCCACCCGGGCCTCGTGGGTCACCAAGACCACCGCCGTGTCGCGCTCGCGGGCTGCCGCCGTCAGCAGCTGCATCACCTGTTCACCGTTGAGGGAGTCCAACGCACCCGTCGGCTCGTCGGCGAACACCACCCGGGGATTCGTCACCAGAGCTCGAGCCACCGCCACCCGCTGGCCCTGGCCGCCCGACACCTCGCCCGGCCGCTTACCCGCCACCTCCGCCAAACCCAGCTCCGCCAGCATCGCCCGCGCTCGCGGTGTGGCCGTCCGGGCGCGGTCGCCGTTCAGGCGCATCGGCAGCGCCACGTTCTCCAAGCACGTGAGCTCCGGGACCAGCTGGCCGAACTGGAAGACGAACCCGAACTCCGTGCGGCGCAACGCCGATCGCCCGCGGTCGGTCATCTCCGCCAGGTCCGCGCCCTGGTAGCGGACCGTGCCGGCGTCGGGCCGGACGATGCCCGCCAGGCAGTGCAGGAGCGTGGACTTGCCCGCCCCCGACGGCCCCATCAGGGCCACGATCTCCCCCGCGCGCACCCGCAGGCTCGCGCCGCCCAGTGCGTCGGTGGGGCCGTACGCCTTCCGGACGTCCAGTGCCTCCAGCAGGACCTCGCTCACGCGATCTCCTTCGCCAGCTGGTCGAGCCGGGCCGCCGTCAGCTCCAGCCAGCGGAGGTCGGCCTCCAGGTGGAACAGCGCGTGGTCGCAGATCAGCTGGTCGACCAGGTCACCCGCGGTCTTGCGGCGGGTCAGCTCGCGCATGGCGTCGAGGTGGGCCGCGCGCTGGACGTCGAGGACCTCGGCCGCGGGGCGCCCGGACAGCAGCGCCAGCACCACCTTGGTGTACAGCGTGTTGTGCAGGTACGCGTCGGGCTTCTCCGGGGTCGCCAGCCAGCTGCCGACGTCGGCGACCCCGGCGTCGGTGATCGCGTAGCGCTTGCGCTCGGGGCCGCCGTCCACCTCGACGCCGTCGGCCTCCACCAGGCCCTGCTTCAGGAGCCGGGCCAGCGTCGAATAGACCTGCCCGTAGTGCACCTGGCGGTCGTGCCCGAACCGGTCGTCATAGGCGCGTTTCAGGTCGTAGCCGTGCCGGGGGCCGTTCTCCAGCAGGCCGAGCAACGTGAGTCCGATCGACATGCCGACGACTCTACACGGTGTGTATAGCCGGAGTTTATACACCCCGTTCATAGTGATCTTTTGCGCGTTTCGTGCGCATTTTCGGGTTCCGGCGTAACACCTTCCGGACGTCCGACGGCATATCGGACAGCTTCGACGCTTTTGTCCGGTCCCCGGCGTTCAGGAGTTCGTCATGCGTTCCTCGTCCCGAAGATCCCGAAGATCCCGGCGCGCCCTGGCGGCGGCCGTCGTGCTGCCGCTGGCCGGCGCCCTCGCGGTGGCCGTCGCGCCGCCCGCCGCCGCCGTTCCCACCGGCTTCGTCGACACCGTCGCGATCGGCGGCCTCAGCTCGCCGACCGCCGCGGCCTTCGCGCCCGACGGGCGGGTGTTCGTCGCCGAGAAGAGCGGGCTGCTCAAGGTCTTCGACTCCCTCGCCGACCCGACGCCGACCGTGTTCGCCGACCTCCGCACGCAGACCCAGGACTTCTGGGACCGCGGCCTGCTCGGGCTCGCGGTCGACCCCGCGTTCCCCGCGCGCCCGTACGTCTACGTCTCTTACACCCTCGACGCCCTGCCCGGCGGCGCCGCGCCGAAGTGGGGCGACACCTGCCCGACCCCGCCGGGCGCGACCGACCAGGGCTGCGTCGTGACCGGCCGCGTCTCGCAGCTGACCATGGGCCCGGCCGGCATCGCGGTCAGCGAGAAGCCGCTCGTCACCGGCTGGTGCCAGCAGTTCCCCAGCCACTCCGTCGGCGCGCTGGCGTTCGGCCCGGACGGCGCCCTGTACGCCGGCGGCGGGGACGGCGCGAGCTTCAACTTCGCCGACTACGGCCAGGTCGGGAACCCCTGCGCCGACCCGCCTTCGCCGGCCGGGACCAACCTCGCGCCGCCGTCGGCCGAAGGCGGCGCGCTGCGGTCGCAGTCACCCCGGCGCACCGCCGGGCAACCGGTGCTGCTCAACGGCGCGCTGCTGCGCCTGAACCCCGACACCGGCGAAGGCCTGCCCGGCAACCCCTTCGCCAGCAGCGCCGACGCCAACGCCCGGCGGGTCATCGCCTACGGCTCGCGCAACCAGTTCCGCTTCGGGTTCCGGCCGGGCACCGGCGAGCTGTGGGCCGGTGACGTCGGCTGGAACACCTGGGAAGAGATCAACCGGGTCGCCGACGCGGGCGACGCGGTGGCGGAGAACTTCGGCTGGCCGTGTTTCGAAGGCGCCGCCCGGCAAGCCGGTTACGACGGCGCGAACCTCGACCGGTGCGAGTCCCTGTACTCGGCCGGCGGGCAGAGCGCGCCGTACTACGCCTACAACCACAACGCCAAGGTCGTCGCGAGCGACCCGTGTCCCACCGGCGGTTCCTCGATCAGCGGGATCACCTTCGAGGCGGGCAGCAACTACCCGGCCGCCTACGCCGGCGCGTTGTTCTTCGCCGACTCCTCGCGCGGTTGCATCTGGGCGATGCAGACGGCGAACGGCCAGCCGAGCCCGAGCCGGATCGTGCCGTTCGTGACCGGCGTCAACGCGCCCGTGCAGGTGCTCACCGGGCCGGGCGGCGACGTCTTCTACGTCGCGCTGGGCAGTGGTGAGCTGCGGCGGGTGAGCTACCCTGGCGGCACCAACCGCCCGCCGGTCGCGGCGGCCACGGCCACCCCGTCCAGCGGGCCGGCGCCGCTGGCCGTCCGGTTCGACGGCACCGGGTCCACCGATCCGGACGCCGGTGACGTGCTGACCTACGCGTGGGACCTCGACGCCGACGGCGCGTACGACGATTCGACGTCCCCGCAGCCCACCTGGACCTACACGGCCGCGGCGGCGGTCGACGCGGGGCTGCGCGTGACCGACTCCCACGGCGCGACGGCGACCACGACGGTCCGGGTGACCGTCGGGAACCCGGCGGGCCTCGATCCGGTGCCGGTCATCGACTCCCCCACCGCCGCGCTGACCTGGTCGGTCGGGCAGACCGTGCCCTTCGCCGGCCGCGCGATCGACGCCCAGGACGGCACCCTGCCGCCGTCGGCGTTGTCGTGGCGGCTCGCGATCCGGCACTGCGCGGCCAACGGCACCTGCCACACCCACAACGTCCAGGACTTCCCCGGGGTGGCTTCGGGTTCGTTCGTCACGCCGGACCACGAGTACCCGTCGTACCTGCAGCTGACCCTGACGGCGACGGACTCGACGGGCCGGACCGGCTCGAAGACCGTCGACCTGCAGCCGAAGACGGTGACGCTGAACTTCACGTCGAACCCGGACCAGACGCTGCTCACCGTCGGCGGGACCCAGCAGCGCACACCGTTCTCCCGGACGGTGATCGCCGGGTCGACGAACTCGATCAGCGCGGACAGCCCGCAGAACCTGCCGCCGCTCAACCTGAAGTACGCCTACACGAGCTGGGCGCACGGCGGGGCGCGGGCGCAGAACGTCGTCGCGCCGCCGGCGGGTGCGACGTATCAGGCGAAGTACCGGCTCTGCTGGCTGCTGCAGCCCTGCTGAGCGGATGACCCGGCCCCGCGGGGCCGGGTCATCCCTCCGGGTTCTTCGTCTTCTCGGGTTTTGCCGACCTGGACGCTTGCTTTTCGGCCTTCCTCGACTCTTTCGCCGCTTGTTTCGACTCTTTCGCGGCCTGCTTCGACTCCTTCGCCGCCTGCTTGTCGTTCGTGGCCGCACCGGTCTCCGTCGCGGACTCCGACTCCGCGGCGGCGGCCGTCTCGTCGGGCGAGGTGGGCGGCGCCGACGTGAGCTGCGCCGACGACGTGTCGCGCGGGCCCCCGTCGGCCGGCACCGCGCCGCCGGGCCGGGTCGGAACCGGTTGCACCGTCGTGGTTTCGCCGCCGGGAGCCGGGGGCGGCGCCACGACGGCGGTGCTCGCGCCGATGGTCACCGTCGTCGCCAGTGCCGCGCCGGCCGCGGCCACCTTCGCCGCGGTGACCCACGAGAGGGTGGACGCGCTCGTGGCGCCGGAGGAAGCCAGGGATCCGGTGGCGGACAACACTTGCGTCACGAGCGGGACGCCGAGGATGAGCGGCGCGACGGCGGCGGGCAGCTCTTCGTTCAGCTGCCGCAGGCCGCCGGCCAGCTCGCGGCACTCCGCGCAGCGGGCGAGGTGCGTGGTGATCCGGTTCGCCTTGTGGTCGCCGATCCCGTCCCGCACCCACCGCGCGAGCTGGCCGGAGACGTCCCGGCAGGTGCGCCGGCGGGCCACCGGGACGTGCTGGTCGAGATAAGCCTGGCGCAGCCCTTCCCGGGCGCGGTAGGCCAGCGCGGCGACGCTGTTCGGCGTCATCCCGAAGTCTTCGGCGATCCGGGCGGGCGACTCGCCTTCGATCTCGGTCCGCCACAGCACGGCGCGCCAGCGTTCGGGCAGGCTCGCGAACGCGTTCGCCGCGACGGAGGCGTGCATCCGGCTGCCCACGCGGTCGTCGCTGCCTTCGCCCGGCAGGACGTCCGGCACCTCGGCGACCACGGCCACGGCGGAGTCGCGCCGGCGCCAGCTGATCATGGTGTTCCGGATGGTGGTGAGGAGATAGGGGCGGAAATCCTCGTCCGGCCCCTCGCCGGAGCGCAGAATCCGCAGTACGCGGGTGAAGCCTTCAGCGACCAGGTCGTCCCGCTCGGCCTCACCGTCCGCGATCGCGGCCGCCACCCGCCGCGCGGCGACGTAGTGCCGGTCGTACAGATCCCCATACGCGGCAATGTCTCCGCCGCGCACGGCTTCGATCAAAGCCGCGTCGCTCGAACCGGTCATCGCCGGCGCCAGGTCGGTCACCACACATCCCCTCGCCCGTGCGCTTGCACGTGCAGAACATCGTGCATGGTGGCGTAACGGGTGGCCGGACGCAAGGTTCGGAGCCCGCCGAGAATGTGCGCCGCGGTCGGCCACGGCGACGCCGGGTCACCGAAACCGTCGCCGAGGCGCCAACCGGACGCGCGGCTCGCTCTTTTTCCGCCGCCCGCCACCGGATTTCGAAGTGACACCCGGCTTCGAATTGACTCTTCCCAGGCCGGCGGCCGGGCCAAGCGGGCGTTTCCGGCACAGGAACCCGTTCCACCGGCCCGCGGCGCGGACAAGTCTTGCGCGGGGAGGGTACAGTGTCGAAAACAGTAACGTGTTCTAGTTTGCGCCGTGGAGGGAACCGGGATGGACGAGCAGCCGATGCGGTATCCGAACCACCTCGGTCACCTGGTCGTCTCCGCTCTGAAACGCCACCGGGACGCCTCGGTGATGGTGCTGGGCGAGACCACGATGACCGGGGGCCGGACCGCCGAGCAGGTCAGCCAGTACGCCCAGGCCTTCGAGACGCTCGGGGCCGGCACCGGCGCGGCGGTGGCGCTGCTGTCGCTGAACCGCCCCGAGGTCCTGCTGATCATCGCCGCGGGCCAGCTGCAGGGCTCCCGCCGGACGGCGCTGCACCCGCTCGGCTCGCTCGACGACCACGCCTACATCCTCGGCGACGCCGGGATCACGACGCTCATCATCGACCCGGTGCCCGCGTTCGTCGACCGGGCGCTCGGCCTGCTCGAGAAGGTGCCCGGCCTGACGAAGGTGCTCACCATCGGGCCGGTGCCCGACAAGCTGGCCCACGTCGGCGCGGACCTGACCGCGGCCGCCGCGGAGTTCGAGCCCGGCCCGCTGGCGCCCGCCGACCTGCCGCCGGACCAGGTCGTCTCGATCACCTACACCGGCGGGACGACCGGCAAGCCGAAGGGCGTCATGGGCACCGCGCAGGCGATGGCGACCATGACCCAGATCCAGCTCGCCGAATGGGAGTGGCCCGAGGCGCCGAAGTTCCTCATCTGCACTCCGCTGTCGCACGCCGGCGCGGCGTTCTTCGCGCCGACGCTGCTCAAGGGCGGCTCGCTGGTCGTGGTGCCGAAGTTCGACCCCGCCGACGTGCTGCGCATCATCGAAGAGCAGCGGATCACCGCGACGATGCTCGTGCCGACCATGCTCTACGCGCTGATGGATCACCCCGACTCGCGCACCCGCGACCTGTCCTCGCTGCAGACGGTCTACTACGGGGCCGCGTCGATCAACCCGGTGCGGCTGCGCGAGGCGATCGACCGGTTCGGGCCGATCTTCGCGCAGTACTACGGCCAGTCCGAAGCGCCGATGGCGATCAGCTACCTCGCCAAGGGCGACCACGACGACGCGCGCCTGGCCTCGTGCGGCCGGCCGTCGGCCTTCCTGCGCACGGCGTTGCTCGACGCCGACGGCAACCCGGTCGCCCCGGGCGAACCCGGGGAGATCTGCGTGGCCGGGCCGCTGCTCGCCGGCGGCTACTGGAACCTGCCCGAGATCACCGCGGAGACGTTCCGCGACGGCTGGCTGCACACCGGCGACGTCGCCCGCGAGGACGAGGACGGCTTCTGGTTCATCGTCGACCGCGTCAAGGACATGATCGTCACCGGCGGGTTCAACGTCTTCCCCCGCGAAGTCGAGGACGTCGTCGCCGAGCACCCCGCGATCGCGCAGGTCGGCGTGATCGGCACGCCCGACGACAAGTGGGGCGAAGCCGTGACGGCGGTGGTGGTCCTGCGCTCGGACGCCGACTCCGGCGAGGCCGCGATCGAGAAGCTGACGGGCGAGATCCAGGCGTCGGTCCGGGAGCGCAAGGGCCCGGTGCACGTGCCCAAGCAGGTGATCGTCGCCGCGTCCCTGCCGATGACCGGGCTGGGCAAGCCGGACAAGAAGGCCCTGCGCGCCCAGTACGAGCCCCGGAGCGCGACCGTGTAGGGCGTTATACGGCCGCGGTGAGCTTGCCGGGGTTCATCATCCAGAGGACCTGGTCGATGCCTTCGGCGGACGCGGTGATCGTGACCACGGCGAAGACCTCGCTGTCGCGGGTGAGGCGCATCGCGTGCGCGCCGTTCACCTGGGTGGGGGTCACCTCCACGCCGGTCCAGAAGCGGTCGGCGAACGCGCGGACGTACTTCGCGACGGTGGTCGCGCCGCGGACCGGGATGCGCGACGCGCGGGCGACGCCGCCGCCGTCGGAGTAGCTGACCACGTCGGCGGCGAACAACCGTTCCAGGGCGGGCAGGTCGCCGGCCTGGGCCGCGGCGACGAACGCGGTCAGCAGCCGCCGCTGTTCGGGCGGCGCGGCCGGCGCGCGCCGTTCCGCCGCGAGGTGCTTGCGCGCGCGGCTGACCAGCTGGCGCGCCGCGACCTCGGTCGTCTGCACGATCTCGGCGATTTGGCGGTACGGGTAGTCGAACGCCTCGCGCAGGACGTAGGCGGCGCGCTCGGTCGGGGTCAGCTTTTCCAGCAGGAGCAGCACGGCGAGCTCGAGCGCGGCGCCCCGTTCGGCGCCGAGCTGGGGATCGGCAGAGGTGTCGACGGGCTCCGGCAGCCACGGGCCGATGTAGGTTTCGTGCCGCGCGTAAGCGGTCCTGGTCGCGTTGATCGCCAGCCGGGTGGCCGTCGTCGCGAGGTAGGCGCCGGGGTTGGTCACGACGGACCGGTCGCACAGCTGCCAGCGCACCCACACCTCCTGCAGGAGGTCCTCCGCGTCGGCGGCGCTGCCCAGCATCCGGTAGGCGATCCCGAACAGCCGCGGCCGCACCCCGGCGAAGACGGCGGCCGCGTCGTCGAGGTCCTCCATGCGCGCGGATTCCTTCCGGGGGGCGGGTTTTCGGATGGGGTGACCGGACGGCAGCGTACTCGCCACCGTCCGGTTCCCGGGGCAGACGAGCCCGTGATCAGCCGTTGGGGCGAACCCCGCGCGGCGCCGGCATCGGCTGGCCGGGCACGTAAACCATCATCACGGCCAACGCGGATTCCGTGTCGGGCAAGTCGTTTCCTCCCTGAAGGTCGGCTCGACTACTCGGACAAGACGTGTCGCGCGGCTGTGACACGACCTGCGTCACACCTGGGCGGGCTGCCTTGTCGAAAGGGCGACCCCGAAAGGAGCGCCGCGCATGGCCGATCCCCCGCTGGCCGAGCTGCTCGCCGAACGCGGTCACCTGCTCGCCGTGGCGGACTGGCTGACCGGGCCGGGCGCCGGCCGGGTCGTCGACGAGGCGTACCGCGCGTGGTACGCGCTCACCGGGCCGGAACGCGCCGCCGTCGGTTCGCCGGGTGCCTGGCTGACCCGGGCCACCGGACGCCGCTGCGTTCACTGGCTCGCCGCTCCCCCACGCCTCAAGCCTCCGGAGTCCCGGCCGCCGTCCGACGAGTTCGCGAGCCGGGTGCGCGCCGCCTGCGAACACGGATCGGTGACGGCGCTGGGTGTGCTGCTGGCGGACGGTGTCACCGCCTGGTTCGACGGCGGCGGGAAGGTGCGCACGGCGGACCGGCTGGTGCGGGGGCGCGCCGCCGTCACCGCCGCGGTCCTGGCGCTGCTCGCGCCCGCACCCGGCACGCGGGTGCGCGAACAAGCGGTCAACGGCGGCACGGGCTTGGTGGTGCAGGTGGCCGGCGAAGTCGGCGCGATCGTCCTGTGGCGGGCCCCCGACCGGGTGATCACCGAGCTGTGGGTGGTGCTCAACCCGGTGAAGGTGCGGAACTTCGTCACGAACGCGGACGCGGCCTTGTCGTAGTGGGTGCGCAGCCGTCCCGGACCCACCGGGAGCGCGCCGAGCGGAGGGAACGGACATGAAGGTCGTCGTCATCGGCGGAACCGGTCTGATCGGCAGGAACCTGGTCGCACGGCTGGCCGAGCACGGCCACGAGGCGGTGCCCGCCGCCCCCAGCACCGGGGTGAACACCCTGACCGGCGAAGGGCTGAAGGAGGTGCTGCAGGGCGCGGACGTCGTCGTCGACGTGTCGAACTCGCCGTCGTTCGCCGACGACGACGTCATGGCCTTCTTCCGCACGTCGACCGGGAACCTCACCGAAGCCGCGCGGGAAGCGGGCGTCGGGCACTACGTCGCGCTGTCGGTGGTGGGCACCGACCGCCAGCCGGACGTCGGGTACTTCCGCGCGAAGGTCGCGCAGGAAGAGCTGATCACGGAGTCGGGCCTGCCGTTCTCGATCGTGCGCGCCACCCAGTTCTTCGAGTTCGCCGGCGGGATCGCCGACGGTTCGACGACCGACGGCAAGGTGCACCTGCCGGGCGCCGGGGTGCAGCCGATGGCGGCCGCCGACGTCGCCGCGGCCGTGGGCCGGGCCGTCGCCGGGAGCCCGGTCGGCGGGGTCACCGAGGTCGCGGGCCCCGAGGTGCTCGGCCTCGACGAGTGGGTGCGCCGGGTGCTGTCGGCCCGCTCCGACGCACGGGAGGTCGTCACCGACCCGGCGGCGCCGTACTTCGGCGCGGTCCCGGGACCGGAGGACCTGCTGCCCGGCCCGGACGCGCGCCTCGCGGAGACCACGCTCGCCGAGTGGCTGGCCCACGATTCCCGGGCCTGACCCCGCCCTATACACCACCACCGTGACGGTGGCCGGCGGTCCGCTCGCGCACGGCCGGGTGTCCGGTTCTGCGCGTTCCGCGGACGCGGGGCTGTGCGTCGAGCTGCGGCTTCCGCCCGCCCTCGGCGGCGCCGGCGACGGCACGAACCCGGAGCAGCTGTTCGCGGCCGGGTACGCCGCCTCGCTGCACGGCACGGTGAGCGTGCTCGCGCGCGAGGCCGGCGTCGACCCGGCCGCCGTGACCGTCGCGGTGACGGTGGCCGTCGGCCCTGACCCGGCCGGCGGCCACCGGCTGCGCGCCGGTGTGGTGGTCACCGGCGTGGCGCCGCACCTGGTCGAGCGGGCGAAGACCCGCTGTCCCTACACCAGGCTGGTGGCCGGCGGGGACCAGCCGTATGCTCCGGGGAGACTACTAAATTAGTTGACTATGCGAGGTGTGGGTATGAGCAGCTTCCGCAAGGCCGTCGAGGCCCGTGATCCCGACGCCATGGCCGCGGCGCTGGCGGACAACGTGGTGTTCCGGAGCCCGGTGGCGTTCCGGCCGTACCCGGGGAAGGCGATCACCGCCGCGATCCTGCGGGGCGTGCTGCGGGTGTTCGAAGACTTCCGTTACGTGCGCGAGCTGACCGGCGGTGACGGCCGTGACCACGCGCTCGTCTTCGAGGCCCGGATCGGTGACGCGCGGGTCGAGGGCTGCGACTTCCTGCACCTGGACGACAACGGCCTGATCGACGAGTTCACGGTGATGGTCCGCCCGCTCTCGGCCGCCCAGGCGCTGTCGGAGGCGATGGCCGCGCAGTTCGACCAGATCCAGCGCGAAGCACTCAACTAGGTGAGTATGGCACTCCGGCACGCGCTGATGGCGGCGCTGCTCGAGGGCGAGGCGTCGGGCTACGACCTGGCGAAGGGCTTCGACGCCTCGGTGGCGAACTTCTGGGCCGCGACCCCGCAGCAGCTCTACCGCGAGCTCGACCGCATGGCGTCCGACGGCCTGGTGCACGCCCGCCTCGTCCACCAGGAGCGGCGGCCGGACAAACGGCTGTTCGCCCTGACCGAGGCGGGCCACCACGCCCTGCACGAGTTCACCTCGCGACCGCCCCGGCCCGGCGTGATCCGCGACGAGCTGATGGTGCAGGTCCAGGCGCTCGACGCGGGTGACGAGCCGGCGGTCCGGCGCGCCCTCGAGGAGCGGATGACCCGCGCGAAGGACAAGATCGCCCGCTACGAGCGCCTGCGCGCCCGGCTCCTGGACGGCCGTTTCGAGGAGGACTACCTCGCCGAGGCCGAGCGGATCGGGCCGTACCTGACGTTGATGCGCGGGCTGTCGTTCGAGCGGGAGAACCTGCGGTGGTGCGAGCAGTCGGCGAAGATCCTGGACCGCCGCGCGGCGCGGTAGGCCTCAGCTCAGCCCGGCGTCGTGGACGGCGATCGCCACCTGGGTCCGGTTCGCCGCCTCCAGCTTCGCCATGATGTGTCCGATGTGGACCTTAACCGTCGACTCGCTCACCACCAGGGCTCTGGCGATCTCCGCGTTGCTCAGCCCGCGTCCGATGTGGACGGCCACGTCGTGCTCGCGCGGGGTCAGCACCGCCAGCCTCGCTTGGGCCCGGGAGGTCCCGCCCCCGGAGGCGAAGTCCGTCAGCAGCCGCTTCGTGATCTTCGGGGACAGCATCGCCTCGCCACGCGCCGCGACCCGGACCGCCGTGACCAGCTCGCGGGGCGGGGTGTCCTTGAGCAGGAACCCCGCCGCGCCGTGCCGCAGCGCCGCGTAGACGTACTCGTCGACGTCGAACGTCGTCAGGACCACCACCGCCGGGGCCGCCGGGTGCCCGGCCAGGCGGCGGACCACCTCGATGCCGTCGACCTTCGGCATCTGGACGTCGGTGAGCACGACGTCCGGCCGGTAGCGGTCGGTCAGCTCCACCGCCCTCGAGCCGTCGGTGTCCTCGGCGACGACCTCGACGTCGTCGGCCGACTCCAGGATCATCCGGATGCCGCTGCGGACCAGCTCCTCGTCCTCCAGCAGCACGACCTTGACCGTCACTCCGCCTCCTCGCCCACCGGGAACCCGGCCGCCACCCGGAACCGGCCGTCGCCGGTCGGGCCGGTCCGCAGCTCGCCGCCCGCCAGCTCCACCCGTTCGCGCATCCCCACCAGCCCGTAGCCCGACCCCGGGACGGCACTGCCGTGCGGGGTCAGCCGGTTGGTGACCTCCACCGCCAGCCGGTCGCCGGTGACGGCCAGCCGGACGTCGACGGCCGCGTGCGGCGCGTGTTTGCCCGCGTTGGTCAGGGACTCCTGCACCACCCGGTAGACGGCCCGGCCGACCTGGTCCGGCACCACCGGCAGCGGGTCCGGCAGCGCCAGCTCGACCCGGGCCCCGGTCGCGGTGACCTCGTCCACCAGGTCCTCCAGCGAGGCCAGCACCCCCGGGTTCGCCTCGCCGGCGGGAGCGTCGTCGCGCAGCACCCGCAGGATGCCCCGCAGCTCGTCCAGCGCGGTCGCGCTGGTGGCGCGGATCGTCTCGGCGGCCTGCTCGGTCTTCTCGTCCGGCGCCCGCAGCGAAAGCGCGCCCGCCTGCAGCGCGACGGCCGTGACGCGGTGGGCGACGACGTCGTGCATCTCCCGCGCGATCCGCCGCCGTTCGGCGAACACGGCCTGGTCGGCCAGCAGCGTCCGGGTGCGCTCGGCCTCGTCGGCCCGCTCGCGCAGCACGGCCAGCAGCGCGGCGCGCTGGTGCATCCACAGCCCGGCCAGCACCGGCCCGAGCACGAACATGACCAGCGCGAGCGCGAACGTCGTGAGGTTCACCGCCTCGGTGAAGACCCGGAAGAGCTTCCCGGCGACCGCGGCGGCCACGACGGCGACACCGGTCCGCACCCCGACGCCGTGCCGGGCGGCGACCGAATACACGGCCACCGTCATCGGCAGCAGCGTCACCCCGGCCGGCAGGCAGGCGACCGCGACGACCAGCACCACGAACGGGTACCGGCGGCGGGCCAGCAAGGCGAGGCCGGAGACGACCACCGCGGGCACGTACAGCGCCGGGTGCGGGTCGCGCGGGTCGCCGCCGGTCAGGCTCACCACGATCACGGCCGCGGCCACCGCGACGTCGAGCGCGAGCAGGACGACCCGGCCGTCCCACCAGCTCAGCCACCGCTTCATCGCGACCAGGGTAGAGCGCGCCCGCTCAGCCGGCACGACGTGCCAGGGTGAACGCCGTCGCGCCCAATGCTAAGACGACCAGCGCCGCGTACACCGCGGTCCCGGTGGCCGCGGCCAGCGCCGTGCCGCTGAACGGCAGCGCGGTCACCGGCACGCGGGCCAGCGCCGCCAACGTCGTCTCCGCGACGAACGCCCACACCGCGAACAGGCCGACGGCGAGCCCGGTGTGCCGCAGCAGCCCGCCGAGCGCCACGCCGGCGAGTCCGGAAAGGACAGTCAGCGCCAGCACCGCGCCGGCCGCCCTGCCCGCCGCCCCCGCGTCGGCGGGCAGGGCTCCCCCGCCGGTCAGCACCCCGGCCGCGGTCAGCACGACCATCAGCAGGCCGGCGAGCAGCCCGAGCCCGGCGGTGACCAGGGCCCGCGCGGTGACGATCCGCGCCGGCGAGCGCAGCACCAGCCGGGTCGTCGCGAGCGTGCCGTGCTGGTGGTCGAGCCCGAACGCGGCGACGCCGACCGCCGCGACCAGCAGCGCGCCCAGCCGGTCGACGAGCCCGAACGCCGAGGTGAACGCGTCGAGGTCCCCGAGGTCGCGCTTGAGCCCCCAGTACAGGCCGGACGCGAACTGCAGCACCCCGGCGCCGACCAGCAGCAGCCACGTCGAGCGCAGCGACCGGACCCGGACCCATTCGTAGGCCAGCGCGTTCTTCACGACGCCTCCCCCCGGTGTTCGACGGCGGCGGAGGTGGCGGCGAGGAAGGCGTCCTCCAGCCCGCTCTGCCGCACGAACAGCTCCCGCACATCAACGCCTTCCCGGCCGGCGATCGCCGCCACGCGGCCGGTGTCGGCGGTCTCGACGACGAGCTCGGCGGCTTCCTGCCGGACGCGCAGCCCCTCGCGGGCCAGGGCGACCAGCAGCACGCTCGGCCGGTCGGCGCGGACGACGACGTCGGCGCGGGCGTGCCGGCGGACGAACTCGGGCAGGGGCCCGGCCGAGACGAGCCGGCCGGCGCCGATGACGATGAGGTCTTCGGCCAGCAGCGACATCTCGGCGAGCAGGTGTGACGACGCGAGGATCGTGCGTCCCTCCCCCGCGAGCCGGCGCAGCAGGTCGCGGATCCAGCGCACGCCCTCGGGGTCGAGCCCGGTGGCCGGCTCGTCGAGGATCAGGTACTCGGGGTCGCCGAGCAGCGCCGTGGCGAGGCCGAGCCGCTGCTTCATGCCGAGGCTGAACCGGCCCGCGGGGCGGCGGGCCACGGACTCCAGGCCGACGGTCGTGAGGACCTCGCGCACGCGCCGGGCCGGCAGGCCGCCGCCCGCGGCGACCATCCGCAGGTGCGCGGCGGCCGTCCGCGCCGGGTGCACCGCCGCGGCGTCGGTGAGCACGCCGACTGTCCGCAGTGGACCGGGCACCCGTGCGTAGGGGCGGCCGCCGAAGGTGGTGTGCCCGCCGCCGCGGGTCAGGCCGAGCATCAGCCGGATGGTCGTCGACTTGCCGGCGCCGTTCGGCCCGAGAAAACCGGTCACCACGCCGGGCCGCACGGTGAACGACAGGTCGTCGACACCGCCGCCGCCGCGGTAGGTCTTGGTGAGCCCTTCCGCGACGATCATCGGCGCACCGGGACGTAGGCGTCACGCCGGCCGACCACGAACCACAGCACGCTGCCCAGGAACGGCGCGCAGAAGGCGAAGATCACCCAGACGAGCTTCATGCCGCCGGTCAGCCGGGAGCCGAGGATGCTGACGAGCGCGGCCAGGAACAGCACGACGAAGGCCAGCACGACGGCGCCGGTCAGGCCGAGCACGAGCCACGACCAGGTCTCCTCGTGGCCTTGGATCAGGGCGGCCGGGTGCATGGGTCTCCTCCGGGGCTGCGGCCCGCCGGGTGCGGGCTCCTGACACCACGATCGCGGGTTCCGCGGGCGCGCACATCGGATCTTCGGCGACGCCGGGATAGGCGGAAAGTACTAGGCCGCCCGCCGCCGTTGTACGGCTCTTGTACGGCGGCCGCCCACGATCCCTCCCGACATCCCGATGGAGGAAACGTGAAAACCACACTCAAGGCGGCGGTGGCCACGGTCGGCCTGGCCGTCGCGGCCACCGGGCTGGCCGCCGCGCCCGCGGCGCAGGCCGCCTCGACCTACCCCGTCACGACCACAGTGGACGGTCGCACCGTCAAGGACCCGGACGTCGCGGTGGGCGCGCAGCGCATCGCGAACATGTACCAGTCCGGCACTTCGGTCACCCTCGCCTGCCAGGACAGCGGCCCGGCCTACGGCGGCAGCAGCATCTGGGACCTGACCACCGACGGCCTGTGGATCCCGGACGCCTACGTCAAGACCGGCTCGACGTCGATGGTCGCGCCGCAGTGCACCACGCCGCACGCGTACCCGGCGAAGGCGGACCTCAACGGCCGCGCGAAGAAGGGCGACGCGGCGGACGCGGCCGGCAGCGTGGCCAACAAGTACCTGACCGGCGCCTCGGTGCCGGTGGTCTGCCAGGCCACCGCGAAGGACGAGATCTGGGACTTCACCGCGGACAACCTGTGGGTGCCGGACGAGTTCGTCAAGACCGGGACCGAGGGCTTCGTGAGCGGCGTCCCGCACTGCGACACCGACGGCCTCAAGCCGGGCGGCTCGGCCAACCCCGCGGACCCGCGCGCCGACAGCGCGATCGCGTTCGCCAAGGCCCGCCTCGGCCACACCGACTGGAACAACCAGTGCGAGCTGTTCGTGGAACGCGCCTTCGGCACCAGCGGCCGGTTCGCCAGCGCCACCACGCACTACCAGTGGCAGAAGAACAACGGCCGCATCCACACCGGTTCGGTCGCGCCCGCCGGCGCCGCGGTGTTCTTCACCAGCACCACCAGCAACGGGCACATCATGCTCGCGCTCGGCGGCGGCGTGGCGATCAGCACCGGCCCGTCGGTGTACCAGACCAGCACCTACGCGCAGCGCTCCGACTACCTGGGCTGGGCGTACGTCCCGTCCGGCTGGTGAGCGCGGTCGTCCCCGTCGAGGTCGACCTGCCACCCGGCGAGCACCAGGGTGCGGCAGGCGCGCTCGAGGCACACCCGGTGCTCGTCACCCGGCGGCCCGGGCTCGGCGTCGTCGGCCATCAGCGTCTCCTTCCCGACGGATGTGATCACAGCACACCGCCCGCACCACACAGGTCTCAATGTGAGACGACGTGGAACGCTCTCACCACATCGGACTATTTGGGGGTCTCATGACATCGCGCCACCGATGGGCCCAGGCGGCACTCGCCGCCGGGGTGCTCGCGGGCCTGCTCGCCGCTCCGGCGGCCGCCCAGGCCGCGGCCGGACCGGCGACCCTGCCGGCCACGCAGTACACGCTGAACGCGAACTACCACCAGTTCGACGCCGTGAACTCGGCGCTCGTCTCGACGCTCGGCACCGCCGCAGTCCACACCGTGATGGACAACGCGAACCACGACCGCACGGCCCTGCCGTCGTCGTTCTCGGTCGCCGGGCTCTCGACCGGGTTCCGGTTCGACTCGGGCGACAACTCCGACTGCGCGAACTACCCGCAGGGCATCACGACCAGCCGGGACGCGGTCGGCACCGCGAACAGCGGCAACTACGACGGGCACCAGCTCGTGCTGGTCAGCTGGTACACCAAGGACGGCTGCGACGGCGGTCAGGCCCGCAGCCGGATCACCCTGGCCGACTGGGACGCCACCTACCCGAACAAGTACCGCAAGGTGCTGCTGGTCGAGCCGACCGGCACGGCGGCGGCGCCGGACTTCAAGGACATCCCGATCCACGCCGGCGGGGTGTCCTGGTACGGCGACTACCTCTACGTCGCCGACACCGGACGCGGCATGCGCGTGTTCGACATGCGCAAGATCCTCAAGACGGACTCCGGCGGCACGGCCGACCAGATCGGGCACGCGACCGGCAGCACGTACTACGCGCACAACTACGCCTACGTCCTGCCGCAGGTCGGCACGGTCACGTCGGCGACGACGTCGGGCACGAACCTCGCGTGGTCGTCGATCTCGCTCGACCGGGTGAGCAAGTCGATCGTCATGACGGAGTACACCTGCCCGTCCGGCTGCACCGACTACCCGAACCGCGCGCCGCGGGCGATCCGCTACCCGTTCGCCTCGTCCGGGACCTTCGCCGCCACGACGACGGCGAGCCAGGCGTTGCAGCTGCCCTGGTACAAGCTCAACGGCGTGGCGTCGCACAACGGGCGCTGGTGGTTCAACTCGTCCGGCCAGAAGCAGCTGTACTACTGGACGCCGTCGGCCGGCTCGTCGACGTTCCCGTGGGTCAGCAGCGGCGAAAGCCTCTCCTACTGGGAGGACGACACCAGCGCCGACCTGCTGTGGTCGCTGCAGGAGGGCGCGGGCAACCGCAACGTCTTCGCGGTGACCCAGGCCACCTACGGCGGCGGCTGAGCCACCGGCCGGTAGCCTGACCACATCGGACGAACCGGACAGCACCCAGCACCGAGGCGGGCACCGCGTGCCCGCCTCGGTCTGCTGCTCGCCGTCCTCCTGCTCTTCGGCGGCGCCGCACCCGCGCTCAGCGCGGGGACATCCGCGCCCGACAGCCGGGCGGCGATCACCGCCCCGCCCACGCACGACCTCATCTCCGGCCGGGGTGCGCCTTTGCGCGTCTCGGCCGTGCCCACGCCGGTCCCGTGGGCCGTCCTCCCGGCCGCCCCGGGCTTCGGCCCGGCTTCCCCGGTCTTCCGCGTCGACACGGCCGATCTCCACCTTCCGGCCGACGCGATCCCGACGTCGCACCCGGCCCGGGCACCGCCGTCCTCAGTGAGCTGATCCCTTACCCGGCACCGCTTTCCGCGGTGTCGCGCTCACTACTGCCCGAAGGACGGGACCCATGTCCGTTGTCGTGTTGACCCTGCTGACCGCCGTCGTCGTGGTGGCCGTCGACCTGTTCGTGAAGATGCTCCGGGACGACGAGCCACTGCTCGGCGGGCTCGGCCTCTGCCTGCTGGTCGGCCCCGGCGCCGTGCTGACGTTCGCCCACGTCGGCCTGGCCGCCTAAGCCGGCGAGGAAGCCGTCGACGGGGCGGCGGCAGCGCGCCCGCCAGGGGTCATCGATCCGACGGGTCGACGCCGTAGCGCTCCCAGGTCAGCGCGCCGGCGGTGATGTCCGCGCAGACCGCGCGTGCCCAGTCCAGCTCCGTCGTGGTCAACCCGCGGGTGTACTCGTGCTCCAGCAGGTGCACCCGCGGGACTCCGTAGTCGACGGAGCTCGCGAGCACCGCCTCGGTCGCCGCGAGCCGCTGCTCCAGCGCGACGATCCGCCGCTCCAGCCGTTCACGCGCCTCCCGCGGGTCGAGCAGGTGCAGGAACGACACCACCGCGGGGAACAGCGGAAACTCCCGGGCCGGCGTCGCGAGGCTCTCCCGCAGCCCGTCCAGGAGCGCTCCGCGCCCAGCCTGCGTCACTTCGTAGACCGTGCGCTCGGGGCGTCGCGCGTCGCGCTCGACGGCGTGCACGCGGATCAGCTCGTCGCGGACCAGCCGGTCGAGCGCCGCGTGGAGACCGGACCGGGTGCGCACGTTGACCACCAGGTCGACACCGCGTTCCCGGATCAGCTGCTGCATCCGGTAGGCGTGCATCGGCCCTTCGGCCAGCAGGGCCAGGACGGCGATCACGACCGGGGAAAGTTGTCCACGCGACGGCATAGCGCGTACTGTACTAGTCTGTGACGGACTAATCATCTTGAGGGGGGATTCCATGACGAAGCCGGCCGGATTCCTGACGGGCCTGCTGGAGCTCGCCTTGTCCATCGGGGGCTACTACCTGCTGCGCGCCTTCGGCGTCGGCGTCTTCTGGGCGCTCGTCGGCCCGGCAACGGCGGTGGCCGTGGTGGCGGTGGCCGCCACCGTCCGGAGCCGGCGCGTCGATCTCCTCGGGCTCCTGGTCCTCACCGAGATCGCCGCGACGCTCACGTGCTCGCTGGTGACGCAGAGCCCGAGGATCGCGGCGCTGCGCGAAGTCGCCTACATCTTCGTCGCCGGCGCGTTCTGCCTCGCCACTCTGCTGCGCCGGAGACCGCTCACGCACGTCAGCACCTCGTCCGTCGCCTCCTTCGGCGACCCGCGGCGCGTGGCGGCGTTCGACCGGGCCTGGCGGGACATCCCCCGGTACCGCGCATGGCAACGGCTCCTGACCGCCTCGCTCGGGGTGATCATGGTCGGCGCGGCGGCAGTCCGGGCCGTCGTGCTCCTCTCCGCCCCGGACACCGGGATCGCCCATGCCGTCGACGTCTCGACCACGCTCGGCCTCGTCATGATCGCCGCGCTGGTCGGCACGAGCGCGATCCTCATCCAGCCACCACGCCGGATCATTGAAGGATTGCTCAAGGACACCCACGAAGTCCGGTAACCTGAAGTCCGTGTTCACGAAGTGAACAGTGATTCCAGACTTCCGGCGGAGGCCCCCGTGACCAAACCGACGCGGTCCCCGGACACGCGCGGGGACCAGGCGGACATCCAGGCGGTCAGCCGGGTCAGCCAGATCCTGTCGCTGTTCGACCCGGCGACCCCCGAGGTCACCGCGACCCAGGTCGCCGAACGGCTCGGCCTCAACCGCACCACGGCGTACCGCTACTGCACGTCCCTCGTCGCGGCCGGGCTCCTGGAGCGCAGCGCCGAAGGCGGTTACGTGCCCGGCGGCCTGCTGCTGCAGCTCGGCGCGTTCGCCATCGGGCACCGCCGGGTGGTCAACCTCGCGCCGCGGCACATGCAGGCGCTCTCGCGCGCGACGCAGACCAGCGTCGTGCTCAGCCTCTGGGGCCTCACCGGCCCGGTGGTCTCGCGGGTGGAGGAGAACGCCTCGACCATCGTCATCGTGTCCGTGCGGGTCGGCAGCCACCTGCCGCTGGACACCGCGCAGAGCAAGGTCTTCCTGGCCTACCACGCCGACCAGCTGTCGATGGAACGGCTGATCGGCAATCTCTCCGGCACGGCGCGCGACGAGCTGCGCGCGGACGTCGACCGGGTGCGCGCGGTCGGCCACTGCTCGGCGATGAGCACGCCCGGGATAGTGGCGGTGGCCGCGCCGGTCTTCGACGAGTACGGCATCTGCGCCACGCTGGCCATCGTCGGCCCGGACAACACCCTGTCGATGGCCGACGAGACGCCCGAGCTGCGCGTGGTTGTCAACACCGCGCGCGAGCTCACCGAGGAGCTGGGCGGCCACTACCGCCCGGACGACGTCCAGCGCGCGGTGTAGGGCAGCCAGGCCGGGTTCGGCGACGGCGGGACGTCCGCGTACTCGCGGGCTCCCGCCAGCGCGCTGCCGACGAAGTCGTCAGGGACTCCGGTGACCCCGTCGACCAGCTCCCGGAGCACGGCGGGACCGCCGATCCACAACGCCGTCACGACTTCGACGGCCCGGGCGCCCGAGGCGAGGAACCGCAGCACGTCGGCCGCGGTGCGCGCGCCGTTGGTGCCGATCACGGGCACGTCGAGCTGTCGGAAAGCCTTGCTCACCCAGTAAAGGCTCATCGGCAGGCATCCGGGTGAGCTCCACGCGCCCCACGAGCCCAGCACCGCGCCGCCGTCGAGGTCGGGCAGGAAACCCGGGTACCGGCCGACCAGCCCGACCGCGTCCGCACCGGCCGACCGGGCCGCGCGGGCCAGCGCGACGACGTCCGAGGCCTGGCCCGGCAGCTTCACGAACAACGGGACGTCGACCGCCGCCCGCACAGTCCGCACCGCGTCGCGGACACCGTCCACTTCGGTCAGCTGCCGCACCGCGCGTGCCTCACGGCCGTGCGGGGCACCGATGTTCAGCTCCACCGCCGGGACCACCGAAGCCAGCGCACGCCCGATCCGCGCGGCCGCGGCGGGGTCGCCGAGCGTGATGCTGCCGACCACCGGGCAGCCCCGCGCCGCGCCGTGGGCGACACCCGCGGCCAGGATCCCGAGCCAGTCGTCCAGGTCCACCTGCGCGAGCCCGGACCGGTTCAGCAGGCCGTCACCCAGGTACGCCCGGCCCGGTGGCCGCACCTGCCGGTCGCCGGAGACGAACGCGTAGTCCGCGATGTCCAGCTGACGGCGGGCCGCGGCGCTTTCGTTCACCGACTTCGCCACGACGGCACCGGCGCCCGCGTCGACGCAGGCGGCGATGCCGTCGAGGGTCATGGTCAGCTCGGACGAGCCGACCCACACCGGGTTGGCGGCGACCAGCCCACCGACATCCACTTAGGACAGTGCCGGGATCGTGCTGTCGTCGGCCATGTCGACGTCCTTGGTCTCCGGGCCGAGGAACCCGCCGAGGCTGATCAGCGCGCCGGCCAGGACGATCAGCACGGCCGGGGCGAGGTGCGCCGGCATGACCCCGTCGAAGCGCTGCAGGTAGAACTGGTAGAACGCGGGTGCGATGAGCGCGAGGCTGTATCCGACCCCGTACCCGGTCGACCGGATGCCCGCCGGGAACCGTTCGGTCAGGTAGGCCGCGATCGGACCGAACGTGCCGACGGTGAACACGCCGATCAGGACACCGAAGCCCAGCGCCGCGCCGAAACCGCCGTTCGACGCCATCAGCAGCGTGTAGGAGCCGGCGCCGATCACCAGCACCGCCAGGCCGTAGCCGATGTAGAACCGCCTCCGCCCGATGCGCTGGGAGAGCAGGCCGAACAGCGGGTAGGACAGCGCCGCCGCGGCGTTGATCACGAGCATCGTCAGCGTGACCTCCTTGCTCGACAGCTGCAGGTGCGCCTTCAGCTGCGCGGGGGTCACGGCGGCCTCCATGTTGGTCGCCAGCCACGTGCCGGTCATCAGCACGAACACCTGCGCCAGCGCCCGCGGGTACTTCACCAGCAGCCGGACGAACGGCATCTTGTGCTTCTCGCCGGTCAGCTCGACCGGCGTCTCGTGCACGTTCTTGAGGTAGTAGCGGAACAGCACGGCCGCCAGCGCCGCGCCGACGAAGAACGGGATCCGCCAGCCCCACTGGACGTACGCGCTGTGCAGCCCGGCCGAGGGCAGCAGCTGCAGCATCAGCAGCGTGATCGCGGCGATCACCGCGTACGCGGCGGGCGAGGTCGAGGTGATGATCGACGCGTAGAGCCCGCGCTTGTGCTTCGGGCTCCACTCCATCGCCAGCGGCACCGCGGTCGTGTACTCCCCGCCGAGGAAGATCCCGTCGACGAACCGCAGGGCGATGAGCAGGCCGACCGACCACATCCCGATCGTCTCGTGCCCGGGCAGGCACGCGGTGAGCAGCGTGATCGTGCCGAACCCGCCGACCGCGACCAGCGTCGTGCGCTTGCGCCCGACGGTGTCGGCGAAGTGGCCGAAGATCACCGCGCCGAGCGGGCGGCCGATCAGCGTCGAGGCGAAGACGAGTGATGCCAGCAGGGCCGTCGTGCTCGCGCTGAGGTTCGCCGCCTGGAAGTACGCCGTCGCCGGCGCCAGCACCACGATCGGCAGGTAGATGTCGAACTGGTCCACGAAGTAGGCGAGAGTGCCGCCGCCGACCGCGGCCCGCACCTTCGTGATGTCCGGGCCGTGCGGGGTGCCGGGACGAGCGGCCGTCTCTGCGGCGCTGGGCGGTGTGGACATCGGCGTCCTCCGTTTTCGAACCAGATGTTCACGAAGCGAACGTGAGTCACTCTAAATACCGCCAACCGTGAACACAAGAGCGGTCACAGGGTTGACAGCCGGTCTTATAGTGAACTTTGACTTCATAATGCGAACGAAAGGCGACCCATGAGCCCGCGCCCCGCCATCGCGACCGTCCTGGACGGCCTGGCCGACATGCACGTCCACTCCGGCCCCAGCCCGTTCCCCCGCCGCTTCGACCACGTCGAGGCCGCGCAGGACGGCGCCCGGATCGGGATGCGCGCCATGGTCGCGAAGTCCCACCACCACAACACCCAGATGGACGTGCTCGCGATGAAGGGCCGCCTCGCCGACGTCGCCGCGTCGGTCTACGGCGGGATCGCGCTGAACAGCACGGTCGGCGGGCTCAACGTGCACGCCGTGCGGATGACCCTGCGGATGGGCGGCAAGGTCGTCTGGTTCCCGACCATCTCGTCGGGCCGACACATCGACTGCCACCCCGAGGACGGCGCGTTCCCGACCACGACCGTGCCCTTGACGCTGGAGCGCATCGACATCGTCGACGGCGAAGGCGCCCTCAAGCCCGAGGCGATCGAGATCCTCGACGAGATCAAGGACCAGCAGGCCGTCCTCAACGGCGGGCACATGTACCCGGAATACATCAGGACGCTGTTCCAGGAGGCCCACGAGCGCGGCCTGAAGCGGATGGTCGTCAGCCACCCGGACTTCGTGATCGGCGCCGACCCGGCCGTGTGCCGAGAGCTGATCGAGCTCGGCGCGTTCATCGAGCACGAGGTCGGCATGTACGACCCCGAGGGCACCCAGAAGTGGGACCCGAAGCAGCTGCTGACCTGGATCGAGACCCTCGGCCCGGAGCACACCGTGCTGGCCTCGGACTTCGGCCAGAAGGCCAACCCGAAGCCGGTCGACGCCTGGATGCGCGTCGGCGAGGCGCTGCTCGACCTCGGCCTGCCGGAGAAGGACCTGCGGCGGATGGTCCGTGACAACCCCGGCTACCTGCTGAACCTCGACGCCTGAAAGGACGCTCCCGTGTACGAAAAGGACGATCCCCGCGCCGGCCTGGCCACCGCGGCCCGGCCCGACAGCGGCGACTCGATCGCGGCCGCGCAGTACCTCGACCTGCACACCACCCCGGTGGTGCGGGCACAGAACGTCATCCTGGTCCACACGGAGGCCCGCTCCGGCGCCGACCTGGACAACGGAACCCTGGAAGGCGAGCTGGCGATCGTCGTCACCGACGCCTCGCCCGCGTTCACCGTGCTGACCGACGACGGCGCGACCAAAGTGGACTCCCCCGGGCTGGTGGTCGTCCCGCCGGGGGCGTCGCGGATCAGCGTCCACGGCGACGGGCCGCTGGTCTGGCTCGTCGAGGCGACCGAACCGGCGTGGCGCGACCGCGTGGCGAACGCCGACGCCTACGTCGAGGACCACCCGCGTGTCGCGTTGCTGAAGCGCTGGCCCGCGCCCGCTGAGACGCGCGTCCGGTTCTATCCGCTTTCGGAGGTCCCGGACGACCCGAAGCGGTTCGGGCGCATCTTCCGGACGCGGTCGTTCATGGTGAACTTCCTGCCGCTCCAGCACGGCCCGCGTGACGCACGGAAGCTCTCCCCGCACGACCACGCCGACTTCGAACAGCTTTCCCTTGCCGTGCAAGGAGAATACGTCCACCACATCCGGACGCCGTGGCTGCCCGACAGCACCACCTGGCGCGAGGACGAGCACGTGCGGATCGGCAGCCCGTCGGTGACGGTCATCCCGCCGCCGACCGTGCACACGTCCGAAGCGAGCGATCCCGGCGTCAACCAGCTGATCGACATCTTCAGCCCGCCGCGGGTGGACTTCTCGGAGAAACCGGGTTGGGTCCTCAACGCCGACGACTACCCGATGCCGTGAGCGGGCGCACCGGGGGCGGGCTGTTCACCCGCTCGCACACTCCCGTGGGCACGTGGCTGAAGATCGCGTCCGGTGAGCCCGCCGAGATCATGGCGTTCGCCGGGTTCGACTTCGTGGTGGTCGACCTCGAGCACGCGCCGCTCGACCTGCAGACGGCGTACCAGCTGATCACCACCGCGGCCGCGCTCGGCATGACGCCGATCGTGCGGGTGCCGGACAAGACGCCGTCGACGATCCAGAAGATCCTCGACGCGGGCGCCATGGGCATCCTCGTGCCGCACGTCGACACCGTCGAGGAGGCGGCCGCGGTCGGGCGCGCGTGCCGGTTCCCGCCGCATGGCGTCCGCGGCGCCGGCGGCACCAGCCGCGCCGGGTCTTGGGGCCTGAAGCCGAACGCCGACTACCTGGCGACGGGCAACAAGGACGTGCTCTGCATCCCCCAGCTGGAGAGCGTCGAGGCGATCAAGGCCGCCCCCGAGATGCTGGCACTGGACACAGTGGACGCGGTCTTCGTCGGCGCGGCGGACCTCTCGATGTCGATGGGGTCGACGCCCGCGTCGCCGGACGTGCTCGACCTGGTCGCGTCGGCGATCTCGGCCGCCCACGCGGCGGGCAAGCGGTGCGGGCTCGCGTTCGGCGGGGTGCCGGAGAAGGCCGCGCAGGCCGTGCGGGACGGCTGCGACTTCGTCCTGCTCAGCAACGACACGACGATGCTGGCCGAAGCGGCCCGCGGGCTGGTGACGGCGTTCCGGGCAGCGACCGGATGACACTCACCCTGCCGCGCACGGCGTTGTCGATCGCCGAGCTGGACAACCTGGACCACAACGGCGTCGTGCGGTTCGTGCGGGCGCTCGAGGAGTACGGCCACCGGATGGTCTGGATTCCCGAGGTCGCCGGGCGCGAGGCGTTCACGACGGCGGCGCTGGTGCTGAGCTCGACGTCGCGGCTGATCGTCGGCAACGGCGTCGCGCGGGCTCTGGAGCGGGTGCCGAAGTCGGCGGCGTCGGCCGCGCGGGGCTTGGCCGACGGGTATCCCGGGCGGTACGTGCTGGGGCTCGGGGTCAGCGGGGCGGTCCGCGAACGCGGGGTCGGACCGCTGCCGTTCCTGCGGGACTACCTCGACGGCGTCGACAAGACGGCGCCCGGGGTGCCGCGGGTGCTCGGCGCGTATTCGGCGGGGATCACGCGGCTGGCGGCGGAGCGAGCCGACGGGCTGATCACGTTCCTCGTCACACCCGAGCACACCCGCTGGGCGCGCGAGACGATCGGGGACCTCTTCCTGTCCGTCGTGCAGTGGGCGGTAGTCGGGCGGTCGCGCGCCGCGGCCCGGGACGTCGCGCGGGAGCGGCTCGCCTACTACCTGACGCTCCCCCACCAGATCGCGAAGCTGACGCGGCTCGGCTTCACCGAAGCCGACCTCGCGCCGCCGGGGTCCGACCGCCTGCTCGACGCGCTCGTCGCCTACGGCACCCCGGCCGAGGTGCGCGAAGCCGTGCGGGCCCAGTACGACGCGGGCGCCACGCAGGTGGCGTTGAGCCTGGTCGGCCCGCTGGACGAAGCGAAGCTGGACGCCTACCGGGCGCTCGCTGAAGAGGAGAACTGATGCGCACGGCCGAAAAGGTCATCATCACCACCGCGATCACGGGCTCGGTGAACATCCCGTCGCAGAGCCCGTACCTGCCGTTGTCCGCCGACGAAGTCGCCGACGCGGCGCTGGAAGCCGTCGAGGCCGGGTCCGCCGTGATCCACCTGCACGCGCGGGAGCCGGACGGGCGGCCCACTCCCGACCCCGAGGTCTTCGAGAAGATCGTCGGGCGGATCACCGCGGAGACCGACGCGGTCATCAACATCACCACCGGCGGCGCGTCGTCGATGACGATGGACGAACGGCTCGCGGCCGCGTACCGGCTGAAGCCCGAGGTCGCGTCGATGAACATGGGGTCGATGAACTTCGTCTACTCGGGCATTGCCGACAAGGTGACGGAGTGGAAGCACGACTGGGAGAAGCCGTACGTGCTGAACACCTACTCCCACCCGTTCGTGAACACCTTTGACAAGATCGAGCACACCCTGCGCGCGCTCGGCGAGTCCGGGACCCGGTTCGAGTACGAGTGTTACGACATCGGGCACCTGTACTCGCTGGCCCACTTCGCCGAGCGCGGCCTGGCCAAGCCGCCGCTGCTGATCCAGGGCGTGTTCGGTGTCCTGGGCGGCATCGGCGCCGACCACGCGAACCTGGAGCACATGGTGCGGATCGCCGACAAGCTGTTCGGGGACGACTACTACTTCTCGGCCTTCGCGGCCGGGCGCGACCAGCTGAGCTTCGGCACGCACAGCGCGTGGCTCGGCGGGCACGTGCGGGTCGGGCTGGAGGACAGCCTCTGGATCGGCAAGGGGCGGCTGGCCTCGAGCAATGCCCAGCAGGTCCGGAAGATCCGGGCGGTCGTCGAAGATCTCGGCAAGCCGATCGCCACCCCGGCCGACGCGCGCGCGATGCTCGCCCTGCGAGGTGTGGCATGAGCTTGCTGACGGGAAAGGTGATTCTGGTCGTCGGGGCCAGTTCGGGCATCGGCGCGGACGCGGCCCGGGTGTTCGCTTCGGACGGTGCGTCGGTGATGCTGGTGGCCCGGAACGAAGAGCCGTTGGCCAAGCTCGCCGCGGAGCTGTCCGACTTCGACGTGGCCTACACGACGGGCGACATCACCTCGGCGTCCGATGTGGACGCGTTCGTGGCGGCGACGGTGACGCGCTTCGGCCGCCTCGACGGCGCGTTCAACAACGCGGCGATGGGCGGCAGCGGCCGGCTCGACTCGGTTTCGGAGGCGGACTTCGACCGGATCATGGCGGTGAACGTCAAGGGCACGTGGCTGTGCCTGCGCGCAGAGGTCCGCGCGATGACGGGGGCCGGCTCGATCGTGAACGTGAGCAGCATCGGCGGCCTGCGCGGCAGCTCCGGAATGGGCGCGTACCAGGCGACGAAGCACGCGGTGATCGGCCTGACCCGCACCGCCGCCCACGACTTCGGCCCCCGGGGCATCCGGGTCAACGTGATCGCCCCCGGCCCGACGGAGACACCGATGCTGGACGAGCTCCGCCGCACGATCCCGGGCGGGGTGGAGGCCCGGATCGCGGCAACGCCGTTGCGAAAGGCGGGAACGGGCCAGGAAGTAGGCTCGACGGCGGCGTTCCTGTTGAGCGACCGGGCAAGCCACTTGAGCGGCGTTGTGCTACCGGTGGACGGCGGCTTCACGGCGTAGCGCTGGTTCCTTCCGGGCGGCGGGATCTCTCGACCCGCCGCCCGGCTACTCGTCACCGGGCACCGACGTGACCTGAATCCGGAACCTCGGCCTCCTCCGAAACCCGCTGACTCGCAAAGGATTCAGATACAGATCCGAACGAGCTCGTGCGATCAAGGCGAACTCGCGAAGGCACGGCCACACCGGCGTTCCCTCCTGCTGCGAGTCACGGAGAGCGAGAAACCCCGTTTTCTCCGCCGCATCGACGACGCGCACGACAGTCAGTCCCCACAGCGCGATCGCGTCCCGCATCGAGACATACCGCCGGCAGCACAAGAAACCGAGCATGTTCAACGAGGACAACGCATGGTTGGCCGACCGGAAGTCTTCAGCGGACAAAGCGTCAGGTGACCCACCGGTCTCGCGCATCTCGAAGACCACCCGCCGGCCATGCTGGTTCTCCGGCACCAGCTGCCGCTCGTGTGCGTCGAGGAGGAGATCCCTGCGGGAGGTGCGCCGGTTGTAGACGAACACGAACGTGCTGACCAGCACCGCGATGAACGATACGACGACAGCCATGTCCGGAGGATGCCCGACAACCGCCGGCGCGACAACAACCGGCCGCCCCACCGGGGGTCACGCCAGGTCGGGGATCAGCTCGCCGACCAGGCGGATGCTCTTCATGACCTGCTCGTGCGGGATGCCGCCGATCTGCTGGAGGCACATCATCCGGTCGATGCCCAGGTCGGCGTACGCGCGCAGCTTCTTGCGGCACGTCTCCGGGCTGCCGACGATCAGGGAGTCCTGCGCGCTCAGCACCTCGAACACCTCGTCGTCGGCCACCTGCTCGCCCTGGAGGATGCGGGCGATCAGCAGGTTCGCCTCCGACGGCGCGTTTTCCGCTTCGCCGCGGAGGAAGTCGCCCGTCAGGCCCGGGGACTTCACCAGCTCCTCGTTGCGGGCGTTGGCCCTCACGAACTCCGTGGCCGCTTCGAAGAACGTCAGGGCCGTCACCGTGTACCAGGCCGCGGCCGCTGCCGCGCCGTTGCGCATCGCCTCTTCGTCGGTGTCCGCGCAGTGGACGAACGTGAAGAACCCGACCTGGTTGTTGACGAACGCCCCGACCGGCGACGTGCACTGCGAGGCCGCCGCGCGGTAGAGGCCGATCAGGCGGCCCGCGCGTTCCAGGGACTCCCACATCGTCGTGCCCAGCACGCCGACGCCGCGCCGGCCGGCCTCCTCGAACGACGCCGGGCTCGCCGCCGCCTGCCAGAGCGGCGGGTGCGGGCGCTGCATCGGCTTCGGGCCGATCGAGACGCCGTCGACCGGGTACGCGCCGCCGGTGTGGGAGAACCGTTCGGACGTCCACATCTTCGGCACCATCTCGAACGCCTGCTGCGTCTCGGCGCGCGCGTCGTCCGGGGTGATGCCGAACAGGCGCCACTCCGGGATGGTCGACCGGGTCAGCCCGAGCTCCACCCGGCCGCCGCTGAGGTGGTCGAGCGTCGCCGCCCGCTCGGCGACGCGGATCGGGTGGTTGAACCGCCCCGGCGCGAGCACGGCGGAGTGCCCCAGCCGGATCCGGCTGGTGCGCTGGGAAAGCGCCGCCAGCATGAGCTCGGGCGCCGAGGAGAGGCTGAACTCCCCCGCGCCGTGGTGCTCGACCTGCCACCAGCAGCCGTAGCCCAGCTCGTCGGCGAGGACGGCCTGCTCGATCGCCTGGCGGAACCTCAGCTGCTCGTGCCCTTCGGTCCAGGGGCGCGGGTTCTGGATCTCGTTGAACAGGTCGATCTTCATGCACGGCCTCCGCGTCGTCGGGGTCACCGAGAAGTCAGTCCCCGAGAGCGACTGCACCGTTACGGGTAGTCACTCGGAAGGAGCAGTTCCCCCGACGAGCGGAGCCGATCGGTCAGCCGGGCCCGAGGTCGGCCGACAGCCAGTGTTCCGGGCGCATGAAGACGGCCGCGTGCTCGCCGAGCTCCGTGCGCTCGAACTCGACGAAGCCGTCGACCTTCTCCGGGGGCAGATAGCGCGCCGCCATCTCGCGGGCGCGGCCCGGGTCGTCCGGCTCGGTCGCCGTCACCGGTCCTTCCACCGAGACGTACCGGACCGTCGGCTCGGTGCGCTGCACCAGCAGGCTGAACCGGCCGGCGGCCTCGATCGCCCGGGTCTTCCGCGCGTCCGGGGCCGTGCGGATCCACAGGTCGCCCCCCGGCGTGTACTGGTACCAGATCGGCACCGTGAGCGGCGCGCGATCGGGCCGCTCCACGACCGAGAGCGCGCCGACGTGGGGCAACGCCAGGAATTCTTCGCGTTCTTCCTTGGACAGCACCATGCGCCCGAAGCTACCCGGGGGGTCCGACAAAAACGCGCTGAGATCCAGGTCACGTCCGGCGCGCTCGGCGCGCCGCGGCGCCGGGTGGCTGCCATCCTGTGCCGTCAGGAAGGCACCCGGAGGAGGACACCCGTGGGAATCATCGGCTGGATCGTGCTCGGCCTCATCGCCGGCATCATCGCGAAGGTCCTCATGCCCGGCAAGGACCCCGGCGGCTGCATCATCACGATGCTGCTCGGCGTCGCGGGCGCGTTCGTCGGCGGCTGGATCGGCAAGACGCTGTTCCACACCCAGCTCGGCACGTTCTTCGACCTGCGCACGTGGGGCCTGGCGGTGCTGGGCGCGCTGGTCATCCTGCTCGCCTACCGCCTGCTCTTCGGCGGCCGCAGCCGCCGAGACTGACGGCGGGCCGCCGGGGAACTCCCCGGCGGCCGGCCGTGCTCAGTTGAGGCTGACGCCGTACGCGCTCAACGCCTCGCCCACCGGCTGGAAGTAGGACGAGCTGCCGCCCTTGCCCGAGGTGATGCCGAGGCCGACACTGCCGGCGAACAGGCAGCCGCCCGAGTCGCCCGGGTTGACCAGCGCGTTGGTCTGGATCAGCTGGTACACCGAGCCTTCCGCGTAGTTGACCGTCACGTTCGTGCGCTGCACCGAGCCCGACGTCAGGTGCGTGGTGCTGCCGCTCTTGCTGATCCGCTGCCCGACGGCCGCCGTGCCGGCGGAGCTGATCCGCTGCGTGGAGCCGTTCCACAGGGTGACCGCGCCCGGCGCGCTGCCGGTGGTGTTGCGGATCAGGCCGTAGTCGTTGGTCGGGAAGCTCGACCCCTGCGACGGGCCGACGTTCCACTGCGAGACCGCGCGGGTGCAGTGGCCGGCGTCGATGAGGTAGTTCTGGCCGCCGCGGTTGGTGTTGAAGCCGGCCGAGCAGCGGGTGCCGCCGCCGGTGATGGCTTCGCCGTTGTAGATCGCGGTGTGCATCTCGCCGGCGACGCGCTCCACGCGGACGCGGTCGCCGAGCGTCCCGGCCACCCGCAGCAGGGCCTCGGTGCCCTTGGCCGCGTCGGCCACGGTGAGCACGACCTGGTTGGTCTTCGGGTCGAGGCCGACCGAAGTGTGCGCCACCGCGGGCAGCGCCTGCAGCGCGTCCTGCGCGCTCGCCAGCGCGGCGCTGGAGTGCTTGACCAGCTTCGCCTGCGCGCCGGCCGCGGTGACCCGGTCGGCGGCCGCCTGGTCGAGGACGTTCACCACCGGTTTGGCGGCGGCGTCGAGGTAGCCGTCGGCGGCGCGGGCGCCGAGCGACGCCGTCGCCTTCTGCAGGGTCTCGACGCTCGCCGACTGCGTGCGCAGCAAGGCGACCGCGGCGGACTCGCTGATGCCGGCCTCGGCGGCCAGCGACGCGACCGCCTCGCTCTGCACGGTCGGCGAGTAGCCGTCGAGGGTGGTGGCGGTGGCCGGGGCGGCGAAGCCGATGACCGCGGCGGCGGCCACCAGGGTGGTGGCGGAGCGGGCGAACAGGTGGTGTCCCGGGGACGTTCTGCGCATGCCGGTAACTCACTTTCGCGGGAAGACCGGCGCGAGGGGTGGCCACGCCGGCCACGGTGGGGGAAGCCGGCCACGAAGGCCGGCGCCGGTGGTCCGGTGCGGTCGAGGGTGATCGGCGGCCGGGACCGGCGGTACCGACTTTCGTCGGACAGGACAAAAGATAGGTACCGGGCAAAACGGCCACAGCGGTTTCGCGCACAGTAACCGGACAGCGAGCCGGCGGGCCGCACGCCAGCGGAGATGTTGTTGTGCAGGGCCGTTTTAGCTGAGGTGAACAAGAATCGGCTGTTCGCGTGAACGTGTTAATCGCTTCGCCCGGTTAAGCTGGACTCTGGTGTGACCGTCGGTTCGGAGAAGATTCGCGCATGGAAGACCAGCGGCAGGTGCTCGTCCGGGCGGAATCCCGGCGCGTCAAGGTGTCCGATCTCGACGGCGCCCACGAGACGCTTTCCTACCCTGGTGTCACTCTGACCCGCGTCAGCGCCGGCTCCCCGCACGACGAGGTCTGGCTGCCGATGGGCGACCTGCCGTCCGAGGTCGACGACGAAGCCCTCATCGCCGCCCTGCGCGAAGCCTTCCTCTGGCGGACCGAGCTCAACCGCTGACCGGCCCGGATCGCTGCACAACCGCTCACGCGCCTGCCCAGGTTCGACCCGGTCACGGAGTGCTCGTCGCCTAGCAGCGCCCGCCGGGGATAAACCTCGCCGTCCTGGGTAGACCTCCCTCGAAGGAGGGTGCTGCGTGCGGGTCAGCTGGAGCATGACGGGACAGCCGGGGTGGCAGGTGCTGGACGTGGCCGGGAGCGGCTCCCCTGGCCTGGCAGCCGCCCGCCGATGGGCGGAGAAGGTGCTGGCCACGCTCGCCGAACGGCACCTGATCGACGCGCTCATCGTGGTCGGCGAGCTGCTCGAGAACGCCCACGTGCACGCCGGCGGACCCGGCCAGCTGCGGATCCACCGCACGGCGGACCCCTGCGAGGTGACCGTGGCCGTCACCGACACCGGGAGGGGCGAACCCCGGCTGCGCGTGCCCGACCGCGGTGGCGGCCGCGGCCTGCTGCTCGTCGACCAGCTGTGCCTGGCCTGGGGTGTCAGCCGTCACGACGACGGAAAACTCGTGTGGGCCCGGCTCGACTGTGACGAGGCGTGACCACCAGAACGATGCGTGACCGATGCGGTCCACTTCGGACCAATTTTCGTCCCTTATGGACGACGACCGACCGGGTCCGAATAGGACAATCCTCTGTGGAACACCGGAAGAGCGTTACGGCACCACAGAAATGTCCGGCGTGGTTTGCCGCCTACCGGCGTGGCGCGCCGGGCGGCACCTGCCGGGGCCGCGCGACGGGCGGCCGGGCCTGCCGCCGCGCCGGGGGCTGCTGCTGCGGCGCCCGGTCTCGCTCTCGCGCCGGGGGCTGCGGCGCGCGGTCCCGCACCGGGCGTCGAGGCGGTTCCGGAGCCGGGGGCGGCGGCGGGGCCGCCGAGGGCCGGTTGGCCCAGGAGTCGAAGAGCACGATCAGCGCCGCGAACACGGCGCAGCCCAGCCCCAGCAGCAGGTTGACGAGCGCGCCGAGGATCCCGGCGACGAGCAGCACCGGCAGCACCGCCATCAGGCAGAACGGGTCGATCCGGCCGAACTTCGGGCGCTTCCCACCCGCGGCCGGGCTCACACCCGCCCCCACGCGCGACTGGCTGTTCTTCGGGCCATTGTCGCAGTATGCAAGACTCGGCCGGGCCCGGCCAGTGGCGTGGGCCACCTCCGTCGAACCGGACGGAAGTTCCCGAACCGGACAGCACGGCTCGCGGCCGGACATCTCGGCCCGGCTTGATCACGGAGCCGGTCGAGCCGATCACGCTGACGGGATCACGACGCGCGCAGGGCCGTCTCGACCTCGGCTTCGCTCAACCGCCGGGGGCTCACGTAGTACAGCACCGCGCCGGCCGGGAGGTCCCGGTCCCAGGCGGGGTTCACCACGAGGTCGCCGGCCGACCGGGCGGCCAGGATGGTGGCTCCGAACGTCCGGCCCAGCGCGAGCCGGCAGCGCTCGGCGGGCAGCCGTCCCAGCGACTCCGGCAGGGTCACCGAGTACGTCCCCGCGCCGCCCGTGGTCATCAGCTCGGCGTAGACGTCGGTGATCCCGGGCGAGGTGAGCTCTTCGGTGACCATCCGGGGCGTGTGCCACTGGACGCACCTGATCCGCGGGTTCACGTACCGGACCAGCTCGGACTTCTCCATGTCCCGCAGCGCGACCACCACGTGCGCCGACGGGCTCGCGTGGTCGACCGTGACCGCCACGGCCAGCGCTTCGTTGTCGTCCGCCATGTCGACCAGGACCGCCGCGGCCCGGGGCACGGCCGCCCGGTCCAGCACACCGGCCGCCGTCGGCTCGCCGCGGACGAAGTCCACCGGCTGCGCCGGCATCGGGTGGACCGCGACCTCCTCGCCCGCGCAGACCACCAGCCCCGCCACGCCGTCGGCCAGCAGCTGGGCGACGATCCGCTCGGTCCGCCCGGCCGTGTAGCCGATCAGCACCGTGTGCCCGGTGGCGCGCACCGGCTCGGTCCCCTGCATCCGCCGTCCCTTCGCCTGCTCGAGCTTCGCGGCGAGCTTGGTGAACACCGTGGTGAGAGTGGCGATCCCGCCGACGATCACGTACGCGCCGACGAAGTGGCCGGCCGTGCTCTCGGGCGAGTAGTCGCCGTACCCGACGGTGGCCGCCGTGACCACGAAGTACCACCAGTAGTTGCCGGCCCGGACCAGGTCGCTGCCCGCCGGTTCGGCGAGCACCATCAGCGGCCAGCTGGTGGCGAACACGAACACGACGACGAGCACCGGCAGCGTCCAGCCGCGGTTCGCCAGCCAGCGCGAGAACAAGCGGGAGAGGAAGAACGGCACCGCTCCTCCTCACCGGACCGACCGCGAATTCCCGCCAGCCGATCACACCGGCGGGCGGGGAAACAACGGCGGTTACCGGAATGAGTCCTCTTGAGACGGTCCGGTTATCCGGGACGGCCGGTCCAGTGGACGACGTCCGGGTACTCGAGGAACTTCCGCAGGTGCTGGTCTTCCGTGCGGCCGTGCAGCGGGAACTGCAGGCTCGAGCCGTCCGGCCACGTCAGGGTCCGCTTGCGCAGGCTGAGCTGCGGCGCCGCCGCCCCGCGTGCCTCCCAGTCGACCTTCGGCTCGGGCGCGTCGGCGAGATCGGTGGACGTCGACCCGGTGTCCACCACCGCGAGGCTCGACGGCGAGCACACCAGCCACGGCCCGTCCAGCCGCCGGAACCGGTCGGCCAGGTCGAGCACCTGCGCGTCCGCCGGGCCGGAAACCCGGACCTCCCGCTGGAACGGCCGCCCCGGGGCGCCGCCGTTCGCCAGGGCGAAGACGGCGAACACCGCCGTGCCGATGCCGCGCAGGATGTTCCAGAAGAACCGCCGGACGAGCCGCTTCCCCTGCACGGTGCCGTCCAGCCGACGGCCGGGGACGGCGAAGCCCAGGTCGGTGTCGCCGAGGCGCAGCACGATGACCGGCTCCTGCCACCGCGTGCGCATCAGCTCCTCGACGCGCTCCCGGAACCCGGGCCGGACCCGGGCCTCGGCCGCCGAGTGTTCGACCTGGTCCTGGAGCCGGGCCGCCCAAGACTCTAGATGTCGAGGTCCTTCAGCGTCTCCTCCGGGCTCCGGTCCCCGCCGATCTCGCTCTTGTCGAACCACGGTTCGTCTCCTTCGGGCGTGACGGCGTCCTTGCCTTCGGCGAAGGCGCCCTTCGCGGCCCCGATGCCCGCCTTGACACCCGCTCCGGCGAGCAGCGGCCCAGCGCCCGCGCTGGTTCCAAGCATCGTGGTGAGCATCCGGTTGCTCGGCTGCCAGCCCTCGGCGACCTTGCCGAAGCCGAACTTGGTCTGGCCGGGCATCACGCCGACACGCAGCTTGGTGGTGAACTCGACGAGCTTCGTCGAGTACTTCTCCAGGAACTTGATGAAGGTCTCGAGCAGCTTGCCGAACTTGCCCAGGTAGCCGGTGACCTTCTTCAGGACCGTCGCGGCCTTGGCGATGGACGCGGTCATCGCGGCGGCGACCGAGCTGCCGAAGCTGATCACCGACGCGGCCAGCGCGGGCAGCCAGAGCGTGATCAGCCAGGACACGAGCTCGGTGATGATGCCCTTGATCACCTCTTCGATGACCACCATGACCATCGACCACATCTGCAGCACCTCGGCCACCGAACCGGCGGCCGAGCCGACCCCGCGGATGCCCGAGGAGAAGTCGCCGAGCGCTTCCTTCGCCGCGTTGCCGGCGTCGTCGACCCACTCGGCCAGCGCCGTGTCACCGGTCTTCTCGAAGTCCTCGGCGAGGGCGACAAAACCCTGGGCGATCGTCACGAAGTTCTCCGACGCGTGCCCGATCGCCGGGCCGTCGCCGGTGACCTGGTGCAGCGCGTCCTGCAGCGGCTGGACCAGCTCGAGCAGCATGTTCAGCCCGTGGCTGACCAGCCAGCCGATCGGGTCCATGGCGAAGGTGACCATGTCGCCCGCCGCGGCCCCGACGAACTTCGCGCCGTCGCCGACCAGCGCGCCACCCGCGGAGGCCAGCTCCCCGAAGTTGCCCGCCTGCGCGGCCTGCTGGGCGTGCTCGCCGATCGACTTGCCCGCCTTGTAGGCGGTGCCCGCCACCGGCACGTAGCCGGCCGCGCGGTCGAGGTTCGCGCCGGTGCTCTCGTCGTAGGCCTGGACGTCCAGCGCGTCGGCGATGCTCTTCTTCGGCTCGGTCATTCGCCCTTCCCCACCGCGTCGATCTCCGCCTCGTACCGGCCGAAGGTGACCTTGCCGGCGTCTTCGGTTCCCTGGTACATCTCCGCGGCCTTGGTCAGCTTCGCGGTGAACCCGTCCACGCCGTCCTTCAGGTCGGTGAGCAGCGAGCGCAGTTCGGTCAGCCGGTCGGTGTAGCCCTGCTTGGCGTAGAGGCCGATGAGGCCCCAGGCCTCGTTCGTCACGTCGGCGGCGTCGATCTTGGCCCCGAACTTGTCCGCTTCGCCCTCGTAGAAGGGGAGCTGGCGGGCGTAGGCGGAGATCGCGCCGATGTTCGTCTGAATTCCGTCTGGCATCGCGTTTTCCTAGGATCGGCGGAGGATGGGGCCCTGGTCGTCGAAGTAGTCGTCGTCGCCGGCCGGGCGACGGCGGGCGGGCCGCGCCGGGTGCTGCGGCTGCGGTTCCGACGCGGGTTCGGCCGCCGCGGTTCCGAACGCTTCGGTCTGGGCCTGGCGCACCTGCTCGGAGACGTTCACGCCGAGCGTGTCGCCGAAGGTGTCGTCCACGATCCCGGCCTGCTGCCGGACGGCGCCGGCCACCGCGGCGCGGATGGTGCTCATGATCGTGGCGGCCAGCTGACCGGCCTCGACGCGCATGGCGCCCGCGGTGAGCCGGACGTCGGTGATCGTGCCACCGGCGCCCGCGGCCACCGTGACGGTGCCGTCCGGCGAGGTGACGGTGGTCTCGACCCGGGCGATCCGCTCCTGCATGTCGCCGACGTCGGCGAAGCGGGCCTCGGCCTGCTGCACCTTGGCCCGGAAGTGCTCGAACTGGGCGATCAGCTCGTCCATCTGGGCGGACATCGTGTCTCCTTGCGTGTATGCGGGGGCGGACAGTGGCCGAATTCTGACAGATTCGTGCGTGCGGGGATCGGTTTTCCGCAGATCCTGCACCGACCGAGGGTTTCAGACGTTGATCAGCTCGACGCTCACGGTCAGCGTGCCCCCGATTTCGAGGCCCTCGGCCTGCCGGACAGCTCGCTTGACGGGCAGCACGTAACCGCCGCGGCCGCTGTCCGGGAAGATCGACGTCCGCCAGGTCGTCGCCCCGACCCGGACCCGGACGCGCACCGCCCCGAAGCCCCGCCGGGGGCCGGCGGCGAACTCCCGGATCTCCTCCGACGCGGCCACGGGCAGGCTGACGAAGGTCCAGCTCTCGGTGCGCCGGGCGTCCCACTCCCAGAGCTCGGCGTCGAAGACGAAGTTCACCTCGCCAGTGTCACACGCACCACCGACACTAAACCGGATCACCGCGGCGCGCGTGCACCTGCGTCAGCACCCTCGGATTCGAAAGGCACGACCATCAGCAGCACCTTCACCGCCGACCCGGACGCGATCGGGAAGCTCGGCGCGCTGGCCGGGCGGGCCGGCGCCGCGGCCGGGCTCTACCGCGCCGCGGCCACCGACGGCCCGAACGAATGGGGTGAGGGGCTGCTGGGCAAGCTGGCCGCGCCGCTCGACCGGTGGCAGGAGCTCGCCGTCGCCAACGGCGGCAAGGCCGAGTCGCTCGCGCACGCCTACGACACCGCGCTCGTCGCCGTGGCCAAGCTGTACCGGGAGACCGACCACGAGGCCGCGGCGAAGGCCGACGCGTCCTATCCGGACGCGCTGTCCGAGCGGGTCGCGCCCGGCGACGTCGCCTCGCCGGAAACCGCGGCGGCCTTCACCGACTTCGAGAACGCGTCCCGCAACCCCCGGCACCCCGAGCTCGAGTACACCGGCCCGGACAACCCGGGCGAAGACGCGTTCGGCGGCTGGAACATCGAGCTGCAGCGCATCGCCGACCGGATCGCGGGCGGGGCGTCGATCTCCGGGGCGGCGCGGGGCCTGCTGACGAAGCTGGTCGGGATCGACCTGCTGACCGTCGTCGAGAAGCTGGTGGCCGGCGACTGGGACGCGCTGCTGCGGCAGGGCATGGTGTTCGAGGACACCGGAATCGCGTTCGGCAAGATCAAGCAGAACGTCGACCGCGGCCGGTTCGGCATCCAGGAACGCTGGACCGGGCACGCCGGCGAGGCCGCGCGCGCCTGGCTGACCGACTACTCGTACGCCTGCGCGGAACACGCGAAGTTCTGCACCGAAGCCGGCTGGAAGATCAAGAACTTCGCCCGCGCCGCCTACGACGCGATGCAGGCGCTCGACATCGCGCTCGAAGGGCTCCTCGACGCCCTGCTCGGCAAGGTCCTCAAGCTCGGCAAGGCTCTCGAGTTGTTCCTGCTGGGCATCGCCGGTCTCGGCGACGGCGAGTCCGTCCGGCAAGCGATCGCGGGGGTGCTGACCGAGGTGACCCCGCTGCGCACGGCCATCGACACACTGAACACGCTGGCGCACACGATCGCGTCGATCGCCGAACTGGTGGCGGGGAACGGCGAGATCGCCGCGAAGGCCTGGCCCGGCGAACCCTACAAGCACCCGGGGACCTGACGTGGAGAGCTCACCGTGGCGCACCGAGCAGGGCCGGCGCGCGAGGCACAACCAGATGGTGCTGCTGGCCCGCGGCGAAGGCGACCTGGCCGACTTCGCCCGCGACGTCCTGGCCGGCCGGGCGAAGCCGGAAGACCTGCTGTACCGCTCGTATCTGAGTGACGAGACGCTCGAAGCGGCGCACGCGGGCATCGCCGAGTGGCACGCCCTGCCCGAGGCGGACCGGCAGGCGGCCCTCGACGGCGCGGCGGCCCGGACCCAGGAGGAGATCGCGGCGCTCGCGGCCCTTCCGGATGCGGAGCCGGGACCGGAGCCCGGCCCGGACGACGACGACCACGACTACGGCGCGGAGTTCCTGAACTCGTTGCGGTGAAACCGTTCCTTCTCGCTGGGTAGCCGAACCGGCGCTCAGCGTGGTCCTTGACGCGCGCGCACGCGCCTCCTAGGTTGTCGGGACATAGGACGTCGGACATCCCATGTCCTAGCTCTCCATTCCTCAGCGAGGAGGCGGCGCCGGTGGCACCGACACGCAGGTTCGGCACGATTCTGCTGGCAGCGGCCGTGGTCTGGCTGCCCCTCACCCCGGCGGCCACGGCCGCGCCGGCCCACGGCTGCGCGTCTTCCGTGCCGTTCACCTCGGGCACCGAGGGGTACGACACGTTCCGCATCCCGGCCGTGGTGCGCGCGGCGAACGGCGCACTGGTGGCGTTCGCGGAGGGCCGGCGCGACTCGGCGGGCGACTCGGGCGCCATCCAGACCGTCTCGCGCAGCTCCCGCGACGGCGGCTGCACCTGGGGCGCCTTGTCCGTGGTCACCAGCAACGGCGACGCGACCGCGGGCAACCCGACTCCGGTGCTCGCGCGCAACGGCGACCTGGTGCTGCTGACCGTCCACAACGGACTCGTCTCGGAGAAGCAGATCATGTCCGGTGAGGCGTCCGAGCAGGACACCCGCCGCGTGTTCGTCCAGCGCAGCGGGGACAACGGCCGCACCTGGACCGCCGCGCGCGACATCACCGCGGACACGAAGCTGCCAGGCTGGCGGTGGTACGCCACCGGTCCCGGGCACGCGACGCTGCTGCGCCACGGCCCGCACGCGGGCCGGATCGTGGTGCCCGCCAACCACTCCAGCTCCCCGCCGGCCGGCTCGGCCGACGTCGGCACGGAGCCGAAGTACTACGGCGGCCACGACCTCTACAGCGACGACAACGGCCGCACCTGGCACATCGGCTTCACCGACGACCGCACCGACGGCGTCGTCGCGGCGAACGAGACGACGGCGACCGAGCTGCCCGACGGCACGCTCTACTTCTCCAGCCGCAACCAGGGTTCCGCGCCCGAGCACCGCGTCGACGGTTACAGCGTCGACGGCGGCAAGACCCTGGTCCGGCCGTACCGGGCGCAGCCGTCGGTGTCCGGGACGAAGGTCGAGGGCAGCGTGCTGCAGACGACCCTGCCGTGGCTGGTGCTGTACTCCGGCCCGGCCGACCCCGCGACGCGCACGGTGATGCGGCTGCGGCTGAGCACCGACCGCGGGCACACCTGGCACGCGGGCCGCACGCTGACCACCGGCCCGGCGGCGTACTCCGACCTCGTCCAGGCCGACCCGCTCACGGTCGGGCTGCTGTACGAGACGGGCACGGCGGGGCCGTACGAAACCATCGTGTTCCAGCGGCTCCCGCTGACCCAGCTCGGCGGGTAGCGCACCCCCTTGACAAGCAACCGCGTCACCCTGTCTGCTTACTCCTGCGCAATCCAGCGCAGTAACGAGCAACTTCTCGCACTTACTGGAGGCTCGGGTGCAGCGACGCACACTGGTGTTCGGGACCATCGGCCTGCTGCTCGCCGGCGCGACACCGGCCGCCGCGGCCCAGCAGGCGTCGCTGACCGTGCCTCGCAGCGGCGACGCCCCCGGCTACCAGCTGCGCGTCGACACGCACCGCCTCGGGATCAGCGTGTCCCGGGGCGGTGAGCAGCTCCTGCGCACGGCTCCCGACGCCTTCACCTTCGCCGGCGGGGTCGCCACGCGGGTGCGGTCGGTCGAGAAGCACGGGGACACGCTCGTCGCGGTGGCCGACAGCACCGCCGGCAAGCCCGTGACCTTGCGGTTGACGCCGAAAGCGGACCGTTTCGAGCTCAGCTGGTCGGTGGCCGGCGAGGCGGCCGGCGACCGGGCGACCCACTTCGACCTGGCGACGTCCGGGCACTGGTACGGCGGCGGTGAGACCAGCGAAGGCAAACCCCAGCCCTACCCGCTCTCCGCCGGCGTCGTCGACGAACCCGAGTTCTCCCCCGCCAGCTACATGATGCAGGAGCCGTACTTCTCGACGTCGAAGTCGATCGGTCTCTTCGTGCGCACCGCGCAGCCGATGAAGGTCGCGCTCGCGAACGGGCGCGCCGACCTCACCGTCACCGGCTCGGCCGAGTACTCCAGCACGATCTTCGTCGAATCGAGCCGGCGGGCGGTTTACGACGACTACCTCGGCGAAGTCGGCAAGCCCGCCAAGAGCGACGCCTCCGACGCCGAATACACCAGTCCACTGTGGAACTCGTGGGCGCAGTACTACCGCAACATCGACCAGGACAAGGTCCTCGCCTGGGCACGCGACCTGAAGACCGCGGGGGTCGCCGGGCACACCGTGCAGCTCGACGACAAGTGGGAGTCGAACTACGGCAACCTGACCTTCGACCCGAAGACGTTCCCCGCGCCCAAGAAGCTCGTCGACGACGTCCACGCGCTGGGCCAGAAGTTCGGGCTGTGGACGACGTTCTGGATCAACCTCGACTCGGCCAACTACGCCTACGCCCGCGACCACGGTTACCTGCTGCGCGCCAAGGGAACCAGCGAACCGTGCACCGTCAAGTGGTGGAACGGTACCGCGGGCATCATCGACCTCGGCAACCCGCAGGCGCGCGACTGGTACACCGGCAACCTGCGCACGCTCATGGCCGGCTACGGCGTCGACGGCTTCAAGTTCGACACCCGCTTCTTCGACGACAGCTGCGCCACCTCGGGCGGACTGACCCCGCAGGACTACCAGCGGCTCGGCGCGGACATGACCGACAGTTTCGACCAGCAGGGCGCCGGCATCCGCACCCACTGGGGCACCCAGCGCTACGGCTTCGTGATCCGGGCGGTCGACGCCGACACGACGTGGGACGGCCTGCGCACCTCCGTTCGCCGGGCCTCGGTCATCTCCACCGACGGGTACCCGTTTGTCGAGACGGACATGATCGGCGGCTCCAACAGCGAGCCGCCGCCCTCGCCGGAGGTGCTCGTGCGCTGGGCGCAGGCGGCGTCGCTGATGCCGCTGATGTACGCCTCGACGTCGCCGGTGACGACCGTCGACACCACCACCGGCCAGACGGTGACCTACCCGGCCGGCACCGCCGAGCGGTACGCCGGCGCCGTGCGGACCCACGCGAAGCTGGCGGACTACTTGAAGACCCAGGTGAAGCAGGCGGTCGCGGACGGGACGCCGATCATGCGGCCGGTGTTCTTCGACTTCCCGCGGGACCACCGCTTCGACACGATCGACGACGAGTGGCTGCTCGGCCCGGCGCTACTGGCCGCACCGGTGCTCGCCGCAGGCACCACCCGCGACGTCGTCCTGCCCGCCGGCCTGTGGTTCGACCCGCACACCAAGCGGGTCGAGCTCGGCGGTCGCACTCTGCGCAACTACCCCGCGCCGCTCGACGTCACGCCGATGTTCGTCCGCCTCGGCGCGCCGGGGTCGGCCGGGCTGGTCGCGGCCCTCTCGCGGTGACCGGCCCGCTCACGGCAGGGCGAACGCCGCCCCGCCGTCGTGCCACCACCGCCGGTAGCCCGGCGTGCTCTCGACGAGGGCCAGGTAGCCCAGCCGGATCTCCTCGCACACCTCGTCCACCAGCGCGGCGAGCGCGGACTCCGTGCGCCAGGCGAGCACCAGCCCGCGGTGCAGCGGGGTCCCGGTGAGCGAGAGGGTCGCCAGGCCGTCGCGGGCCGTGCCGATCGGGTAGAGCGGGCAGATCGCGCGGTTCTCCCGCGTCAGCGCGAAAGCGACGTGCGCTTCGTTCGTGAAGTGCGTGATGCGGTGCTCGAAACCCGCCGACGCGCAGACGCGCGCGAAGTAGTCGTTCATGCCGCTGTCGTCGGGGTCGGGCATCACCCACTTCTCGTCGGCCAGCTCGGCGAGGCCGATCTCGCCCCGCCCGGCGAGCGGGTGTCCTTCCGCGACACCGACGAAGAACGGCTCCCGCAGCAGCAGCCGGTGTTCCACGCCTTCGGGCAGCTGCAAGGGGAAGCCGGGGAACTCGCGCAGCACCGCGACGTCCAGCTCGCCCGAACGCAGCAACGCGGTGAGGGCTCCCGTCTCGCGGATCGTGCGGCTGGTGACCTCCCGCCGCGGCACCATCGCGGTGAGCGTGTTGACGAGCAGGCTGAACTGCTGCGCCGGGATCCCACCGACCTTGACCGGCGCGCCCGCCTCGACGCGGGTGTTCACGCGCGCGGTGCGTTGCAGGACTTCGAACTGGCGCAGCAGGGTGCGCGCGTCACGCACGAACTCGGCGCCGGCGTGGGTGGGCAGCACACCCTCGGCCGAGCGGACGAACAGCGAGCCGCCGACGAGCTGCTCGATCCGCTTGAGCTGCGTGGTCACGGCGGGCTGGCTCAGGTGCAGCCGTGCGGCCGCCCGCCGCAGGCTGCCGGCCGCGGCGACCTCGACCACGAGTTCCAGGTGCCGGATTTCCAGACGCATGATCGGAACGTTATCGCCCGATGCAATAGGGCCGACTCCGTGACGATCATCGCCACCGAGCCGGGCGCGCGTTTACGTTTCCGGGGTGACTGTTCTGGTTTCGGTTCCGGTGAGCGGGAAGCCGGCTCTTCCCGTGCTGTTGTCCGACGACGTGCTGCGCCGCTTCCTCGACGCCGCGGCCGCCGAATACGCGTTCATCACCCCGGAAGAACCGAGACCCTGTTTCGCGGTGCTGCTCGGCGCGTTCGCCGACGACGCCGTCGTCGTGTCCGACCTCGCCTTCGGCCGCAATGCCCGCACGACGGATCCCAGTGCCCGGGCGGAGTTCGCGGCCGCCATCGTCCCGCGGTTCGGCTCCGCGTACGAAAACCCGGTGCGCGCCTGGTGGTTCGACCCCGCCGACCTGCTTCGCATCACGCGGGACGCCGGCGCGCGTGACCTCGACGTGCTCGGTTCGATCCACCTGCATCCGGACTGGCACCGGCTCGGCCCGGAATGCGAACGCGACCGTCCGCTGAGCGACCGGCCGACCCCGATGGACGAATACGTGTTCCGCGGCGCGGGCTGGCCGCTGAACGTCGTCTGTTACCTCGAACGGCGGCACGGCGCGTTCTACTACTCACTCGGCGCGTGGGACGGCGACTGTGCGCCGCTGTCCCTGCGCGTCCACGCCTCGGCGGCCGTGGTGAGCGCGTGACCGACCACCGCATCCCGGCCCTGTGGGACACGATGGCGGCGGGCTGGGCGGCCGGCGACGCGGCGCGGTTCGCCTCGGTGTTCGCCGCCGACGTCGCCTTCGTGAACGTCCGCGGGGAAGCCGTTTCCGGTCGTGCCGCGGTCGAGGACAGCCACGGCCGCCTCTTCGCTTCGGCCTACCGCGGGACGACGCTGTCGGCGTCGGTGACCTTGGTCCGTCCCCTGGCGCCGGATCTCTCGCTGGTGCACGTCACGTCGGAGATCCACCCCGCCGGGGTGGTGACGCACGCCGCGGCCGTCGTCCGCCACGGCGACGTCGCCGAGATCGCCGCCTTCCACAACATGATCCCGAAGGGACCCGCATGACCCGCCCCCGCCTGCGCCACCTCGCCTTCGTCGTCCGGGACGCCCAGCGCATGGCCGAGTTCTACTGCACGCAGTTCGAGATGGAGCTGTTCCACACCGACCCCGACGGCAGCCACTTCGTCACCGACGGGTACCTCAACCTGGCGCTCATCCAGCAGCAGCTGACCGGCGACGTCGCGACGGGGTTCAACCACTTCGGCTTCGAGGTGCCGGCGGTGGCCCCGCTGGCGGAGACGCTCACCGCGGCCGGTGTCCCCCGCCCGGCCCTGCGCGGCGGCGACCGCCCGTTCGCCGAATACCGCGCGATCGACCCGGAAGGCAACTGGTTCGACCTGTCGGAGCACGGGTTTCTGCCGCCGTCGGTCGATCAGAGCAGCCGGACGACCTCGGCGGCGACCACCTCGGGTTCGGTCAGCGGGACGTAGTGCCCGGAGCGCGCGGCGACCACGTGCCGGCCACCCGCCGCCCGGCGGGCGTGGGACGCGTTCGCCGCCGCGCGCATCGCCGTGCTCATGCCGTCCCCGGGACGGCCGCCCGAGATGACGGTCACCGGGACGCCGCCCAGCTCGGGCGGCGCGGACCGCCACGTCGCCAGCTCGTCGAGGAACGTCTTCGCCTGCTCCCGCTGGGTCCGGACCACCCCCGGCCCGAACGCCTCGCGGCGCAGGTCGCGGCCGACATCGTCCGGGACACCCTTCAGCAGCCCGCGGAAGACGACCCTGAGCAGCCCCAGCCGGGCCAGCACGGCGCCCGCGCCGAGCGCGAGCCGTTCGGCGCGGCGGAACGTCCGTCCGAAAAGGACGTCCGCGGCTTCGTCGGTGGGGTCGACCAGGACCAGGCCGGCGATCCGCTCCGGGCGCGCGGCGGCCGCGAGCCGGGTGATCGGGCCGCCGGCGCTGTGCCCGACGAGGACGAACGGGCCCGGGCCGAAGTGGTCGAGGACCGTGGTGAGGTCACCGGCCAGCCGCGTCAGGGTACGGCCGGCGGGATCGGGCTCGCTGCGCCCCAAGCCCGCGCGGTCGTAGACGATCGCCCGGGTGTGCCGGGCGACCACCGGCTGCACGGCGGCCCACGACGAGCGGCTCGCCGCGGCGCCGGCCTCGAAGACGACCGTCGGCCCGGCGCCGGAGCCCAGCACCATCGTGTGCAACCGGCGGCCGTCCGGGGTGGGAACCCATTCCGAGGTCCCCTGGGTGTGCGTCGGGGGCGCCCCCCCGGCGGCCGCGCCCGCACCGTCCTTTCCGGACCGGAACGAGCCCATCGCGCGCCCGTGGTACCAGTAGGCCCGCCCGTGCACGTCGGTCTTCGGCAGTCCGAAGCTCCCCCGCAACCGGGTGCGCACCTGCCGGAACGATCCCGACTCGGTCGCGACCCACGCCCGCCAGCCCGACCAGTCCCGCTCCTCGATCGCCGCGGCCAGCGACCCCGCGTCCCGCCGCGGTACCCAGTGGACCCGCGCGCGGGGGTGCGCCCGCAGCGGGATCAGGCGGTCGTCGGGGACGTGTTCCTCCAGGTAGACCGCCACCGGCAGCTCGGCGGGGACCACCGCCAGGATCGCGTCGATCGCCGGCATCGACGCGGCGTCGCCGACGAGGAGCCACCCCGCTGGGGTGCCGGGCTCGAACGTGGTGGATCCCAGCGACGTCACCGGAACCGTCGTCCCGGGCCGCGCGGACCGGGCCCAGCGTGACGCGGGCCCGGCCGGGGTGTGCAGCACGACGTCGACCGCGAACGTGCCGGCCGCCGGGTCCGCTTCGGAGATCGTGTACGCCCGCTGGTGCTCGGCCGGCCCGCCGTCCGGGTCGGGGAACCAGAAGCGCAGCCACGCGGCCGGCCCGGGCACGACGTCGTCGAACAACGTCGGCGCGGTGAACCGGATCCGGACGAAGTGCGGCGCGAGCTGTTCGGTGCCGGTGACCGTCGCTTCGTGGTCCCGCGCCCCGAGCCCGCGCAGGATCGCGCCCTGGACACCGCGTGCCATCTAGAGCTCCCCTCCGGTGGCCGCCAGCTCGGCCACCATCTCGGCCACCGGGCGGCCGGGCGGGCAGACCGCCACCAGGCCCCGGATCGCCGCGGTCAGCAGCAACCGCACGTACAGCGGCCGCTCGAGCTGCGGCAACGTCGTGTGCGCGGGCCCGAGCCGCTCGTCGGAGACCAGCCGGCCGACCACCGCCCGCCGCTCGCGGTCCAGGCCCTCGCCGTCCTGGTCTTCGGCCGTGGCACTGGCTTCTTCCGACACGGTCATCGCGACGGTCAGCGAGGCGACCGCGCCGCTGAGCACGATCGCCGCGTCCACCGCGTACCCGCGCCGGCCGAGCGCCTCGACCTCGGCGGCCAGCGCCCGCTGCCCGCCCTCTCCTCGCGGGAACAGCAGCTGCAGGTACCCGGCGAGCCCCGGGTGCGCCAGGGCGAACTCCCGCAGCTGCAGCGCGAACGCCACGAGGTGCCGGGTCGTGTCGTGCGCCGGGTCGTCCCGCAGCCGGAGCTCGGCCAGGAGGCTCTCGCCGACCAGCCGCTCCAGCCCCCACCGCCCCTCGACGTGCCGGTACAGGGCCGTCGACGTGACCCCCAGCCGCGTCGCCACCGCCTTGACGCTCAGCTGCCGCAGCCCCAGCTCACGACCGGCCCGGACAATGTCGGCCACCGCGATCTTCGCGGGACGGCCGCCTCCGGTGCTCGTCACCGCAGTTCCCCCCACCAGTTAGTTACCCCCTAAAACTAAAGCGACCCTAACCGGCCTGTCAAGCGGGGTGCGGGCGACCCGCACCCCGCTCGCCGATCAGGAGAAGGTGACCGGGACGAAGACGTCGGCGGTGCGGTCGGCCGCGGACAGGTGGTCCCGGCGCGACACGATCGCACACGTGACGGCGGGGTCGCCGCAGTCGAGACCGCTGTTCGCGCGGGCGATCCGGATCCGCGTGGTGAACGTGCCGTTCGCGGCGATCGTGGCGGTGCCGCCCGGCAGGTTCGTCACCCACGCCGACGGGCCGACCCCGGTGCCGCCCTGGCCGTCGCCGCCCGCGCACGGGCTCGGCTTGACGCCGTAGGAGTAGTCCTCGGGCACCGCGCACAGCGCGACGTAGTAGCCGTTCGCCGGGTTGTACCCGCTGCCGGTGACGGTGATCGTCTCGCCGGCGGCGGCGAGCCCGGTGGCATTGGACGCGCTGAGGGTGAAGCCGTTGTGCGTGGCCGAGCTGGCGGCCGCGAAGGCGGGCGCGACCGCGACGCTCCCGAAGGCAGCTGCGGCGGTGGCGACCACGGCGACGCGGGCCAGGACGGATCTCTTCGACATGACGGGAATCCCTTCGATCACAACGAGGTAACGGAGATTAGGTAAGCCTTACCTACTCGTGATCAATATGGTTAGCCTTACCTAATGTTGTCAAGGGGGTTGCTGCCCGCTGCCGTCCTGCTGCTGGCCACCGCGGTCGCCGGCTGCACGACGGCACCCGCGGAGCAGGTCACCGCGGCGCCCGCCGCGCCGCTATCCGCGCTGAAACCGTTGGCGGACCCGAGGTCCCGCACCGGGCCGAGCACCGCGACGCTCGCCCAGCCCGACATCGCCGCCCCGCCGCCGGCGCAGCACCTGCCGGTCACCGTGACCGACCACCAGGGCACCCGCGTCACCGTCACGGACACGAGCCGGGTGCTCGCGTTCGACATGGCGGGCACGCTCGCCGCGACGGTGTTCGGCCTCGGCCTCGGCGACCGGGTCGTCGGCCGCGACGTCTCCACCGGCTTCCCGGCGGCACAACGGCTTCCGCTCGTGACGCGCAACGGCCACCAGCTCAACGCCGAAGCGATCCTCGCCCTCCGGCCGACGGTGGTGCTGACGGACACGACGCTCGGGCCGTGGGACGCCGTGCTGCAGCTGCGCGGCTCGGGCATCCCGGTGGTCGTGCTCGACCCGAAGCGGACGATGGACAACGTCGGCGCGCTGGTGCACGACGTCGCCGCCGCGCTCGGTGTTCCCCAAGCGGGACAACAGCTTTCGGCGCGCCTCGACCACGACATCGCCGCCAAGAAAGCCGAGATCACCCGCCTCGCGCCCGCCGAGCCGGACCGGAAGCTGCGTGCGGTGTTCCTCTACCTGCGCGGGCAGGCGGGCGTGTACTACCTGTTCGGCCGCGGCTCCGGCGCCGACTCCCTGATCACCGCGCTCGGCGCCGTCGACGTCGCGAGCGAAGCCGGGGTCGAGGGGATGCGGCCGATGACGCCGGAAGCGCTCGTGCGTGCCCGCCCGGACGTGATCCTGCTGATGACCAAGGGACTCGAGTCGGTCGGCGGCCCCGACGGGCTGCTGACCGTCCCCGGTGTCGCGCAGACCCCGGCCGGCCTGCACCGCCGGTTCGTCGACATGGCCGACAGCCAGATCCTGAGCTTCGGGCCACGCACTCCCGACGTCCTCGACGCGCTCGCCCGCGCGCTCTACGCCCCGGGGTCCGGCGAATGACCCGTCCGGTCAAGGTGACGGCCCTGTTCACCGGGCTCGTCGCCGCGCTGGTCGTCGTGGCCTGCGTTTCCGCGGGCACCGGCCAGTTCGCCATCCCGGTGTCCGACGTCGTCACGTCGCTGCTGCACCACATCGGCATCGGGCCGGGCCTGGCCGACCCGTTCGCCGAAGGCACGCTCTGGCAGGTCCGCTTCCCGCGGGTCGTGCTCGGCCTGCTGGCCGGCGGGGTGCTCGGCGTCGCCGGGGCGCTGATGCAGGGCCTGTTCGGCAACCCGCTCGCCGAGCCCGCGGTGGTCGGCGTCTCCGGCGGCGCGGCGGTCGGGGCGAGCCTGTCCATCGTGGCCGGCTGGACGTTCCTCGGCGCGTTCACCACCCCGGCCCTCGGCTTCGCCGGCGGGCTGCTGACGACCTTGACGGTGTACTTCCTGTCCCGCTCCGGCGGCCGCAGCGAGGTGGTGACGCTCATCCTCACCGGGGTCGCGGTCAACGCCGTGGCGAGCGCGGTGATCGCGTTCCTGCTGTTCTCCGGTGACCAGGCCGCGCGGGAGCAGATCGTGTTCTGGCAGCTGGGTTCCCTCGCTTCGGCGCGGTGGCCGTACGTCGGGTCGATCCTGCCGCTGGTGGCCGTCGGTGTGGCCGTCTCCCTGCTGCTCGCGAGGCGACTGGACCTGCTGGCGCTCGGCGAACGCCCGGCGCGGCACCTCGGCGTGCACGTGGAACGCCTGCGCGCCACCGGGATCGTCGTCGTGGCGCTGATGGTGTCGGCGGCCGTGTCGTACTCGGGGGTCATCGGGTTCGTCGGGCTGATCGTGCCGCACGCGGTGCGGATGCTTACCGGGCCGGGCCACCGGGTGCTCGTGCCGGCGTCGCTGCTGGCCGGCGCGGTCCTGCTCGCGGCGGCCGATCTGGCCGCCCGCACCACCTTCGACTACGCCGACCTGCCGATCGGCATCCTCACCGCGCTCGTCGGCGGGCCGGTCTTCTTCTGGCTCCTGCTGCGGACGCGCCGACGCGCGGGAGGCTGGGCATGACCGCGGCGGAGCTGGTGGACGTCACCTACAGCGTCGACGGACGGCGGCTGCTCGACGGTGTTTCGCTGGCGGTGCACGCCGGGGAGGTCCTGGTGCTGGCCGGCCCGAACGGCGCTGGGAAGTCGACCGCGCTGGGCCTGCTCACCGGAGACCTCACGCCCGCGCACGGCCGCGTCCGGCTCGACGGCAGTGAGCTCGGCGGCTGGTCGCTGGCCGAGCAGGCGCGGCGGCGGGCCGTGCTCCCCCAGCTGAACACGGTGAGCTTTCCGTTCACCGTGGCCGAAGTCGTCGCGATGGGCCGCGCGCCGTGGCGGGGCACCCCCGCCGAAGCCGGGGACGACGCGGCGGTCGCGCGGGCGCTGGAAGTCACCGGCATGGCGGCGTTCGCGAGCCGCCGGTTCCCCACCCTGTCCGGCGGTGAGCAGGCCCGCGCCGCGCTTTCCCGGGTGCTGGCGCAGGAGGCCGGGGTGCTGCTGCTCGACGAGCCGACCGCGGCCCTGGACCTCGGGCACACCGAGCGCGTCATGACAGTGGCCGCCGAGCGCGCCGCCGCCGGGGACGCCGTGCTCGTCGTCCTGCACGACCTCGGCCTCGCCGCCGCGTACGCCGACCGGGTCGTCCTGCTCTCCGGCGGCACCGTCGCCGCGGCCGGGCCGCCCGCCGAGGTCCTCACCGAAGCCCTGCTCAGCGAGGTCTACCGGCACCCGGTCGAGGTGTTCCCGCACCCCCGGACCGGCCGGCCTGTCGTTCTGCCCCACCGTCACGCCGAGGAGAACTGATGCGGCGAACCGGCCTCGTCCTGGCCGCGGCCGTGTTGCCGCTCGTGCTCGCCCCGCCCGCCGAAGCCGCGGCCCGGGTCACCGTGTCCCCCGCGGCCGCCGACCCCGGCTACGCCACGGTGCTCACCGTGCGCGGCAGCGGATTCCAGTCCGTGCCGAAGGCGTACGGCGGGATCTACCTGCTGTTCGGGTGGGTCGGCGACGGCGCGTGGCAGCCCAGCAAGGGCGGCGCGTCCGGGGCCACCTACCGGTACGTCCCGGACAAGGAGGCCAAGGACAACCGCGGCTTCCAGCGGTTCGTCGCCTTCCCGGGCAGCGACACCGCGGCCTCGGCCAACGGCGGCGTGATCGCCGCCGACGGCAGCTGGAGCACACAGCTCGTGGTGCCCGGCGCGAAGTTCCGCGCGACCGACCGCGACGGCGCGGTGGTCGACGTCGACTGCCTGAGGGTCCGATGTGGACTGATCACCGTCGGCGCGCACGGTGTCGTGAACGCGAACAACGAGACGTTCACCCCGGTGACGTTCGCCCTGCCGAAGCAGGCGGCCGCCCCTCCCCCGGCGACGAGCGCACCACCGTCGAGCCCGCCCGCGAGCACCACGGCGCCGCCGACGACGTCCTCGAGTGCTGTCGCGGCAACCACTTCCGCGGCGCCCGCACCGAAACCCGCCCCCGTGACCGCGGCGGCCGCCGAACCCGCCCGCGGCACCTGGTGGTGGCTCGTCGCCGCCGGCGCGCTGGTCGTCACGGCCGCCGCCTTGATCGTCCCCCCTCTCCTGCGACGCCGTCGCACCCCCAGGAACCAGGAAGGAAACCCCTCGTGAGACTGCGAAGACTCCTCGCCGCGGCCGGAGCCGCGACCCTGCTCGGCTGCCTCCTCGCCCCACCGGCGCTGGCCGCCGCGCCCGCGGTGACCGTCATCTCGGCGACCGGGCTCGACCCGGCGGGTACCTCGATCACCGTCAAGGGCACCGGGTTCGACCCGGCGGCCAACGACGGCAAGGGTTTCGGTGTCCGCGTCGGCCCGGCCAAGGACGACGTCCGCGCTCGCACGGCGACCGGGTTCCAAGTCAGCAAGCTGGTCAAGAAGGACCCGGTCGGCACGCAGATCCCACTGAACGCCGACGGCAGCTGGGAGCTGACGGTCACCGTCAAGGCCGAATACACCTCCGCGGGCACCACCTACAGCGCGAAGACCCAGCCGTTCAGCGTTTTCGTGTTCGGCTGGGACACCCCGGACCTGACGTGGGACCGCACGACCCCGCTGAAGTTCACCGGCATCGGCGACCCGGACCCCGGGGACACGGAGACCGGCCTCGCCTGGGGGATCAAGCAGAGCTGGCGCGGGTACATCAGCCGGTTCGGCGGCACGATCGCCGCGGACCAGGGCGCCGCTCTCGACGCGGCCGCACCGAACACGGCTCCCTTCCCCTACCGCTGGCCGGCCGGGACGGCGGCCTGGGACGGCAAGAAGGGGTCCGTCGGCTTCGACGGCCGCGTCACCTTCACCCTCGAACCGCACCTGATCTGGCAGTTCAGCCTGGCCGACCCGAAGCTCACCCTGGCCGGCGACGGCACCGGCAAGCTCAGCGCCACCGTCGGGTACCGGTTCTACGGCACGAAGACCGCACCCGAGCAGGTCCGCGAACCGGCCCCGGTCGACTTCGCCGACCTGACCGTCAAGGAGGTCCGCAAGGACGGCGCGAACGTCGTCGTCGACCTCGCCTCGGCCAAGCTGACCGAAGCCGGCGCGGACGCGTTCGCCGGGTTCTACCCGGCCGGGACCGACCTCGACGCCGGCCGGCTCGTCTTCCCCGGTGAATCGGCCCCGCCGACGTCCACCCCGCCGGCCACGACTCCGCCGTCGACGACCACTCCGCCGCCGGCGTGCACCCTCTCCCCCGGCTCGATCGCGCAGGGAAACCTGCTGTGGGGCTTCAAGAAGAGCTTCCGCTCCTACGTCGGCGGCGGTGCCGGGAACACGATCACGGCGGACGGCGGTGCGGAGATCACGAACATCGACGAAGTGGCGGGCAAGGCGATCCCGACCGGCGCCTACCGGTTCCCGCTCGGCACCGGCAGCCTCACCTCCGACGGCGAGTACACGGCGTCTTTCGGCGGCAAGATCACGTTCGGTTATCCGGCACACTTCTTCACCCTGACGCTGGCGAACCCGAAGCTCACCGTGGCTGGGGGCAAGGGGACGCTCTACGCCGACGTCGACCTGAAGACGACCGCCGGTGCGCCGTCGCCGCCGGTCAGCAAGCCCGGTGTCGCGCTGGCGAACCTGGACCTGGCGACGGCGGTGAAGACCCCGGGCACCGGCACGCTGACGGTCTCGGCGATCAAGGCCACCCTGACCAGCGCCGAGGCGTTCGCGAACTTCTACCAGGCCGGGGACGTCCTCGACGAGCCGACGGTCACCTTGGCGGCGCGGTGCGCGACGCTGCCCCCGGCGGGCGGCCCGAACCCCGGCGGCGCGGCCGGCGGATCCGGTGACGACCTGGTCCCCGACGTCGCGTTCCGCCCGTCCGGGCTGGCCGACACCGGGGTCTCGCTGATCGGCGTCTACTGGGGAGCCGCCCTGCTCCTCGCAGGCGGCGGCCTGGTGCTGCTGACTCGCGGGCGGGCCCTGCGGCGCCGGTGACCACGTCGGGGCGGCCGGGGAAACCGGCCGTCCCGACCCGGTGCTCCCGCGTTTCTCGCCGGACCACAGCCGGCACCGGAGGCCCCGTGGTGACGAACTGCGTGCCCGGTTCGTGTCCGA
>NZ_JBVJOW010000008.1:195817-341589 GCF_055582965.1 Amycolatopsis sp. NPDC104863 | reverse complement strand
TTGCCGCTGTGGGAGCGCTGCGCGACGCCCTTGCTAGATTCGGCAGATCGGCCCCCCCCCCCCCCCCCCCCGCCCCGGTGCTACCGCGTTTCGCGCCGGACCACGGCCGGCACCGGAGCCCCGTTGATGACGAACTGCGTGCCCGGCTCGCGCACGACGTCACCCTTCGCCGAACCCGTGATCGTCACGTTCGTCAAGGTCGCGCTGCCGCGGGCGCCGCTCATCGCGAGGATGCCGGCCCCGTTGTTCGACTTGTCGATCTTGACGTTCGTGATCGCCGCGGTCACGACCCCGCCGCCGGTCTTGAACTGGATCCCGTCGTAGGTCGAGTCGTGGATCTCGGTGTCCCGGAGTGTCACCCCCGGGATGTCCTTGCCCTGTGCGAAGAACGTGATCGCGCCGAACTGCTGCTGCTCGCCCCAGAAGACACCGCCGCAGCGGAACAGGGCGTTGTTGGCGATCGTCGTCTGCCCGGAGAACGGCAGCGGGTCGTGGTCGGTCGCCAGCATGATGCCCGGGTAGTTCATCGTGTCGTACACCAGGTTGTTCTCGATCCGGTTGCCGTACCCGCCATAGACCGCGATCCCGTTGGCGCGCCACGGCAGCTGGACCGTGTTGTTGGTGAACACGTTGTCGTGCCCGATGTCCACCGACGGGTCCTTCACGTACTGGTTGGCCCACACGGCCAGCGAGTCGTCGCCGGTGGTGCGGAACGACGAGTTGAACACCCGCGAGTTGCGCGTGCCGTTCGTGAAGTTGATGCCGTCGGCGTAGGTGTCGCGGATCCGCATGCCGCTGAACTCCAGGCCGTCGGCCGGGCCCCACAGCTCGGGCTTGTTGCTGTAGTCGCGGCCGACCCACACGCCGACGTTGGCGTGCTCGATCCAGACGTTCTCGATCTTGGTGCCGGTGCCGAACCGGCCGTTGAGGCCGACGCCGCCTTCCGCGTTGCCGTCGCCGCCGCGGATCCGGCCGGAGCCGAAGATCGCGATGTCGGAGATCTGGACGTTCTTGTCGATGTCGAACCCGAAGTTGCCCTCGTGCGGGTGGTTGATGGTGCCCGCGTCCTGCGGCTGGATCAGCGAGTACAGCTGCGAGCGCCACATGCCGGCGCCCCGGATCGTCACGTTCGAGATGCCGATCTGGTTGTACTGGCCGCCGCCGTTGGGCACGGTCGGGTCGTCGGTCAGGATCTTCTTCTCCTGCCGCCACTGGCCTTCCGGGATCCAGACGCAGGAGATGACGCCGTTCTGGTCGTCGGTCACCGCGCGCTGGATCGCCGTCGAGTCGTCGACGCCGTCGTTCGGCACGGCGCCGTATTCGGTGATCGACGTGCAGTTCGCCGGCTTGGCAGCGGCCGGCGCGACCTGCTCCAGGTCGACCAGGTCGACGACGTAGTACGCCGCGTTGTCACCGCTGTCGCGCTGCAGCTTGAACTTCGTGCCCGGCGGGTACGACTGCGCCAGCAGGGCGTGCGACTCGTCGAACAGCCGCCGCGCGTCACCGCCGGGCCGGTTGGTCAGGCCTTCGGGGTCGTCGGTGGTGCCGTAGAGCCAGCTGTGCGTCGAGGAGAGCGTCAGCTTCTGCGCGAAGGTCCCGTTGACGTACAGGCTGAGCGTGTAGTCCTGCCCGCCGCCTGCCGCCGCGTCGGGCACCGAGTTGCGGACCACGATCGAGTTGGACTGGTTCGTCGAAGTGACCTCGACGTACTGGCCCTGGCTCGCCAGCCGCACGGACTGGCGGCCCGAGGACTCGGTCGCGAAGTTCGTGTGCCCGAACGTGCGCAGCGGGTCGGCCGTCAGCAGCTCGCCCTGGTACTGCGCGGCTTCGGCCTCGTACTCGGTGTAGGGCACCGCCGCGCCACGCCCGACCACGATCGGCCGCGAGAGTCCGTTGTTGGACTCGTTGGTCTCGGCGACCGTGTTCGTGGCGTCGGCCGTCGCGGTGAGGGTGGCGCCGCCGGTGGTGGCGGTCCACGTGCCCGAGATCGCGACGTTCGCCGTCGCGCCGGCCGCGATCGTGCCGGTGGAGCCGGTGAGCGTCGAGCTGCCGACGGTCAGCCGGGTCACCGAGGCGCCCGCGTCACTCGTGCCGCGGTTGTGCACGGCTACGGTGAACGACACGGCCGCGCCGACCGCCGGGTTGGGCGGGTTCGACGTGATGCCGGTGACCTCGAGGTCCGGCCCCGGCGACTGCGCGATGACCAGCGGCGTCGGGGAGGTGAAGGTGTTGTTGGTGTCGTCCTGCTCGACGACGGTGTTCGCGGGGTCGACCGTGGCGGACACGCTGTAGGTGCCCTGCGGCCGGGTGCCCGCGCTCACGGTCACGGTGGTGGACGCGCCCGCGGCCAGGGCGCCGACGGCCGCGCTGCCGACGACGGTGCCGCCGAGGCTGACGTTCACGGTCGTCGCGGCCGCGTTCGCGGTGCCCGCGTTCCGCACGGTCGCCGACACCGAGACCGGGCTGGACTCGGTCGGGTTCGCCGGGGTCCACGTCGTGCCGGTGACGACCAGGTCGGGGTTGGGCGCCGGGGTGCCGAACACCTGCAGCTCCGCGACCTGCCCGCCGGGCGCGCCGGAGTTGGCGAAGAACTGCAGCCGCACGTCCGCGGTCCGCCCGGTGACCGGGACGGTCACGGTGTTCTGGTTGCCGGCCGGGTCGAAGCGGTAGTCGGCGCGGGCCTTGAGTGAGGTGAACGCCGTCGCGCCCTGGTCACGGCCGAGGACCTCGAAGTTCTGCGTCCGCGCGCCCCAGACCGGGTCCGGGTTGAGCTTCACGACGACCGAGTCGACATCGGCGTTCGAGCCGAGCTTGACGGTGAGCGTGTTCGGGTAGCCGGCGGCCGACTCCCAGTACGTGCCGGTGTTGTTGTCGTTGGCATTGGCGGCGACGAAGGTGTTGACCGTCGACGAAGCCTCGATCGGCTTGCCCGCGGCCAGGTTGGTGCCGGCCTGGGTGCCCTGCCGCACGACGTGGTTGCTGTCGGCCGACTCGAGTCCGGCGGCGTCCTTCGCGCGCACGAAGTACTCGATCCGCGTGCCCGCGGGCCGGGTCTCGGTGAAGGTCGTGCCGGTGACCGTGGTGACGGGCGTGCCGTCCCGGTAGACGGTGTAACCGGTGACGCCGACGTTGTCCGTCGAGGCCGACCACGCGAGCCGGACCTGGCCGGAGCCGGGCTCGGTCAGCGTGAGGTTCGTGGGAGCGCTCGGCGGCTGCGTGTCACCGGTGTCGGGGCCGTAGAGCTCGAACTCCGAGAGCTGCGCGGCGGGCCACTGCGTGTTGGCGGTGATGTTCAGGCGGACGTACCGGGTCGAGGCCGTCACCGGGATCGTCACGGTGTTGGCGGCCGGGGCGAAGGCGTACCCGCTCGCGGCGGCGAGGTCGGTGAACGTGGTGCCGTCGGTGCTGCCGCGCACGGTCAGCGTCTGGGTGCGGGCCGCCCAGGGCGCGGGCAGCTTCAGCACGATCCGCGAGAGGGACTTGGCCGACCCGAGGTCGGCCTGGATCCACTGCGGGAACGCGTTGTTCGCGGACTCCCAGTAGGTGTCCTGGTTCCCGTCGACGGTGTTGGCCACCGGGTAGCCGGGCAGCGCGCTGCTCGCCGACACGGTGCGGGTCAGCGGCACGTCGGCGAGCGCGGCCGGGGCGGCGGCGACGGTGTCCGGGGGTGGACCGGCAGCCGCGGAGGCGAGGGAGAGCCCGGCGGCGGAGAGGCCCACGGCGGCGAATCCGGCGAGCAGCCGGGTCAGGCGCATGCGTGTCATGGCGTCTTCTCTTCTTTGAGAGGGCGGGGGGAGGGAGCCAGCGCCGTACCACCATGCAACAACCGAGAGACAAAGTGCAAGAACTTGACATCATTCGGAAAAATTGCGACTCATGACGGCCTCCCAGGGGCTGGGCACAGTTGCGGGAAGACGCATGCGACGGGTCCACTCAGCGCAACCACTTCTCCTGCGGAAGGACCACCATGTCCGTCACGGACGAACTGCTGGCCAACAACGCCGCCTACGCCGAAGGTTTCTCCGGGCCGCTGCCGCTGCCGCCCGCCAAGCACGTCGCCGTGCTCGCCTGCATGGACGCGCGCATCAACGTCTACGGCGTGCTCGGCCTCAACGAGGGCGAGGCCCACGTCATCCGCAACGCCGGCGGGGTCGTCACCGAGGACGAGATCCGCTCGCTCGCGATCAGCCAGCGGCTGCTGGGCACCGAGGAGATCATCCTCATCCACCACACCGACTGCGGGATGCTCACCTTCACCGACGACGACTTCAAGAAGTCCATCCAGGAGGACGTCGGCGTGAAGCCCGCCTGGGCCGCCGAGGCGTTCGGCGATCTCGACGAGGACGTCCGGCAGTCGGTCGCGCGGATCAAGAACAGCCCGTTCGTCCCGAAGAAGGACTCCGTCCGCGGCTTCGTCTTCGACGTCGCCACCGGAAAACTGACCGAAGTGCACTGACCCTTCACCCGGGTGCCGGACCCCGGGCCGCCGTGAGATGCTCATCGCGCAGGCAGGCCGTAGGGGAAAGGCGGATCGGGTGACCACCTGGACCGATGTGATCAACTTCGTCCGGACGCGCTACGAAGTGCTGGAGGAATCGGACGGCTGGTTGCGGTTCCGGCTCGACGGCCCGCGGGACCGCACCCAGCAGGTCACGGTGCACCACCTCCCCGAGCTCGACGGCGGCGCGTGGATCGAGCTGTCCTCCCCCGTCGGCTGGGCCGACGCGATCGACCTGCGGAAGTTCCTCGAGCTCGCGGGCGGCTCGGCCGTCGGCGGCGCCGCGGTCGTCGACGGCGTGGCGCTGCTCAAGCACACGTTCCCGCTGGAGGACCTCAGCATCGAGCACGAGTTCGAGCGGCCGCTGAAGTCGATCGTCGCCCGGGCGGACGCCTTCGAACACGAGCTGACCCAGGCGGACGAGTTCTGACCACCCCGGCGCGAGATGCGCCGGACTGTCGGTGGTGCCCGGTAACGTCCTGTCCGTGAACGCTCGGGACCGCATCCAGGAACTCGCCGACCAGATCGTCGTGCTGCGCGACGCCTACTACCGGGGCTCGCCCGAGGTGGCGGACGCCGAGTACGACGCCATCGAGGACGAGCTGCGGGGGCTCGTCGAGGCGAACCCGGAGCTGACGCCCGACCCGAACCCGCTGGAGCAGGTGGGCGGGCCCGCGGTGCTGCACGCGCCGATCCGGCACTCGCGCCCGATGCTCTCGCTCGAGAAGGCCACCAAGCCCGAGCAGGTCGTGGCGTTCTTCGACCGCTTCCCCGGCCAGCCGGTGGTGGTCATGCCGAAGCTGGACGGCCTCTCGCTCGCCGTCGTCTACGAAAACGGCCGCCTGGCGCGGGCGGTCACCCGCGGCGACGGCACGACCGGTGACGACGTCACCATGCTCGTGCGGGCGCTGACCGACGGGATCCCGGACCGCGTCGACGCGCCGGGCCGGGTCGAGGTCCGCGGTGAGGCCGTCATGCTGCGCACCACCTTCACCGCCTACAACACAGCACATCCGGACAAGCCGCTGATCAACCCACGCAACGCCGCGGCCGGCACGCTGCGCGCGAAGGACCCGCGCACGGTCGCCGGGCGGCGGTTGCAGTTCTTCGCCTTCGACCTCTACACCGAACCCGACAGCGCGGAGACCGATCTGGACGGTGCTCTTCGGACACTCGGGTTCACCGCCGCCGACATGCGCCACTGCGCCGACGCCGAGGCGGCGCAGGAGGTGATCACGGCGATCGAGCAGCAGCGCAACAAGCTGGACTACGACCTCGACGGCGCGGTGCTGCGCCTGGCCGACCGTGACGCCTATGCCGCCGCCGGCACCCGCTCGAGCTCCCCGCGCGGCGCGCTGGCGTTCAAGTTCGCAGCCGAGGAGAAGACCACCGTGCTGGCCGACGTGGTCTGGGACGTCGGCAAGACGGGCAAGATCGCCCCGGTCGCCTGGCTGGAGCCGGTGTTCGTGGGCGGCACGACGGTCACCCGGGCGACCCTGGCCAACCAGGAGGTGATCCGCGCCCGCGGCATCCGCATCGGCGACACGGTGCTGGTCCGCCGCGCGGGCGACGTGATCCCGTTCGTCGCGGGTGTGCTGGACGAGTCGAAGCGCACCGGTGAGGAGCGCGAGATCGTCCCGCCGTCCGAGTGTCCTTCGTGCGGACAGCCGCTGACCGAGCAGGGCAACAGCCGGGAACTGTTCTGCACCAACGTTTCCTGCCCCGCCCAGACGGTCCGCCGGCTGATCCACTGGGCATCCAGGGCCGCGGCGGACATCGACGCGGTCGGCGGGGTGTGGATCGAGCGGCTCGCCGAGGCGGGGTTGCTGGAGCAGCCGTCGGACTTCTACGCGCTGACGAAGGAGCGCCTGCTGGAGTTCGAGCGCATCGGCGAGGTCTCGGCCACCCGCATGATCGAGTCGATCGACGCGAGCCGCGCGGTGGGCCTCCGCAGGGCGTTGATCGGCCTGGCGATCCCGATGGCTTCGGAAGGCACCGCGGCCCGACTCTGCCGAGCGGGGTTCGGCTCCTTGGAGGATGTCGCCGACGCGGGCGAGGAAGGGCTGGTCGCGGTCGAGGACATCGGCCCGAAGGTGGCGGCCTCGTTGATAGAGCACCTGACCCGACTAGGTCCGGAGCTCGCACGGCTGCGGGAGGCGGGGGTTTCCCTGGACGTCCGGGACGAGGATTTGCCGCCGGTGGTGGCGGCGGGTGCGCCGTTGGCCGGGAAGACGGTGGTGGTGACGGGGTCGATCAGTGATCCCAGGTCGGGCGAGAAGGTGCCTCGGCCTACTTTCCAGCGGCTTTGCGAGCGGGCCGGGGCGAGTATTGCTTCGTCGGTTTCGGCTAGTACGGATTTGCTGATCACGGGGGCTGAGGTTGGGGCTGCGAAGCTGACCAAGGCTGAGAAGCATGGGGTGGAAGTGGTGGACCAAGGGGAGATCTGGCAGGAGTTGATCAGCGCGGGGATCGTTTAGGCTGCCCGGTTCTCGGGGTGGTTGGGTGGTGCCGGGGTTGGTCTCTGACTGATCTCGGCGACGGCTTGCTCTGCGCGGCGTGAGGCCACTGCCAGGATCTACCGGACAGGTCGCCTCTGATCGCCAAGGTGCCTGACCGATCTCGGGGAATCGCCTGCCCCTGCGCGGCGTGAGGCTACCGCCGGGATCTTCGGATCCGCCCCGTGCTGGCCCTGCCCTCAGTCCCGGAAAGTTTGGCCGCCGCCGAGATCCGCCGGCCACGTTGCGTGGTGCGCCCCTCGCGATCGTCGGGCAGCGCCCCGCGATCGCCTGGGTGTCCGCCTGCTGCCGGGTTTAGCTTGGTGTGCCTGCGCTCCAGCTTCCTGCGATCTTCGCCGCCTCCAGCCGCTACTGGAATCTGGCGGGCGAGGCTCGGTGGCGGCGCTTCCGCAATCGCCGAGGCACCCGCTTGCCGACAAGATTTGCCAGCCGCGCTGTATGGCGGCACTCCCCCACGAACCTCGCAATGCCCAATCGCCGCCGGGACCTTCCGGGTGGGGCTCGGGGCGGCGCTTCCGATGATCGCCGACCTTCCTGCTGCCGGGGTCAGGTGGCCAGGGCTTCCAGCTCTGCGTCGATCAGGAGGTCGGGGTTGAAGCCCATGCCCGTGAAGTGACCGGCGAGTTCCAGCGACAGCACCCCGTGCAGCCGGGTCCAGAACGACAACGCGCGGTGCAAGGTCGAGGCCAGCACCGACTGGTCCCCCGCCCACTCGCGGTGCCCTTCGAGGTGCTCCGCGAACGGTGAGCCGCCCTTCGACGGGAGGCCGGCGCACGCTTCGATCAGCACCGTCATGACCTCGTTCGAGATCGCCGTGGTGTCGTCCGGGGCGTGGTAGCCCGGCACGGGCGTGCCGTAGATGAGGAAGTAGCGCTGCGGGTCGCTTCGTGCCCAGTCGCGGATGGCGTGGGCCAGGCCGGCAAGATCGGCGCCCGCGGCGCGAGCCGCCCGGACGGTGTCCGCCAGGCTGCGGTACGCGTCGCGGATGAGCGCGGTGATCAGCTCGTCCCGGCTCGCGAAGTACCGGTACAGCGCCGGCCCGCTCATCCCCACCTGCTTGGCGATCGCGTTCAACGACAGCGCGGGCACCCCCGCCGCCGCGATCTGCTCCCACGCGTGCTGCTTGATCTCCGCGCGCACCTGCGCCCGGTAGCGCTCGCGCGGGGTGTCCACATCCGTCATGTGACCCCTTCCGTCTAGTTAGAGCCTATCACTTTTCTTATTGACACTAAGCAGGCGTTGGTTATAGCTTCTAACCAACGCGATGAGGACTAACTGAGTCGCCCGCCACCGAGGAGAACCACCGTGCCCAGCACCCGCGCCGTGCTCGCCGTCCCGCTCGCCGCCGCCGCGCTCTTCGCCGCAACACCGGCGCAAGCCACCACCCGGCCGACCACGCAAAACCAGCCCATCCAGCCCACCCAGACGGCCCGGCTTGGCCAATCTGCCGAGGGCGGACAGGGCGCTCAGACCAGCCAGGCGGCCCAGCTCGCCGCGCTGTTCGCCACCGTGCCGACACAGGCGACCACCGGACCGACCATGCAATACCGGCCCATCCAGGCGACCCAGCCCGGCCAGGCCACTCGGCTCACCCAGCCCGGCCAGACCACCCAGCCCACCCCGCTGACCTGCCGAAACCAGGGCATCGACCCCGCCGCCCAGGTCCACTACCAGACAGAAACCTTCATCAAAGCCCCCCTCACCACCATCTGGAACCTCCACACCAACGTCGACTCCTGGCCCACCTGGCAGACCGCCGTCAAAACGATGAAGCGCCTCGACCCCGGCCCCCTCCGCCCCGGATCGCGGTTCCGCTGGACCACCCCCGCACCCCCGACGCCGACCACCCCCGCGACCACCCTCGTGATCACCTCGACCGTCCACCAGATCAACCCAGGTCAGTGCATCCGCTGGTCCGGCCCCGCGATCGGCGAAGGACTCAAGATCGACCGGGGCGTCCACGTCTGGACGTTCACCCCCGTCCGCGGCGGCGTAGTCGTCCGCACCGAAGAGAGCTGGACCGGCGAGCAGATCGACGCCGACCCGGCCACCGCCATCCAGTTCCTCGCCCCCGGCCTCGACGCCTGGCTCGCCGCCCTCAAGACCACTGCCGAAGCTCGCGCCGACCACTGCTGAACCACCACACAACGGAGAATCACCATGACCACCACCACTTCACGCACGTCCCGGGGTATCCTCGTCGCGGCCTGGGCGTTCCCGCTCATGGTCGCCGGGCAGTTCGCCCTGCTCGCCGGCATCCCCGTCATCGTGGTGCTCGTCGCCACGCTGCGCGACACCCGGCTGCGCGCCGCCCGCTGGTGGACCGCCCTGCTCACCGCCGCCTACCTTGTGCCGCTCGGAATCTGGCTGCTCGGGTCGAGTGACGCGCCGAGCCTGTCGAAGTCCATGAGTCCGGTGGTCACCGCCGTGGTCGCCGCGGCCGGCGTTGTTGCCGCCATCGGGCATCACCTGGCCCGCAGACGTTCTTGACTCTCCAGTCGCTGGAGACCCTAGCCTGCGCAGCATGACGATCACGGTCCTCGACACCCTCCCGGCCATGCGCGAGATCCTGCGGGCGCCGGAAGCCGACCGGCCAGAACTGCTGCGCGCCATGCTGCGGCCCGCCGCCGGGATGTACCGGTACTTCCCCGGCGACGTCGACCTGGTGGCGATGCACCGGATGGGCTCGGGTTTCCCGCTCGACCGCGACGGCGAACGCTGCCTCGAAGCACTGCAAACCCTCGAGAAAGCCCAGGCGTGGCAACGGATCCGGGAAGCACTCGACAACGCCGTCGGCGTGCAGGTCGCTGCGACGCCGGGCATCACGGTCCCCGATCTCACCGTCCTGTTCGTCCTCGGCGACCCGGGTGACGACCACTTCATGGGCCCGTCGCTCGGCATGACAGCCAACGGAAGCGTGCCGGGCTACCTGTTCCTCAATCTCTGGCCGTACCCGGAGAACCTGGCCCGGCTCGAGGCGACCGCCGTCCACGAGCTGCATCACAACATGCGCTACGCCAGTGGCGCGGTGGTGTGGGACCCGGCAACGGTCACCGTCGGGGAACAGGTCGTCTCCGAAGGCCTCGCCGACGCCTTCGCGCGGCAGCTCTACGGGGACGAACTGGGGTACGCCCGGATCGGCGTCCCGCACTTGGCCGACGACGCCGTGCTCGCCAAGGTCGTCTCCGGGCTCGGGGTCACCGGCATGCGCAACTTCACCGCGTGGGTGCACGGCGACGCCACCGCCGTCCGGTTCGGCGCGGCGCCGGTCGGGCTCCCGACCGGCGCCGGGTACGCGGCCGGCAACCGGCTCGTCGACGCCTACCTGGCCGCCACCGGGCGCACCGCGGCGGACGCGCTGCTGGTGGACAGCCAGGACGTCATCAAGACCGCCCGGGACCGGCTCCAGGTCTGAAGCCGGTCCCGGGAGGGACTACTTCGCGAAGGTCAGGCAGTTGGCCGCGTGCCCGCCGTCGCCCGGTCCGATGCGGACGCTCGACGCCGTGCACTCCAGCGACGAGTTGTGCCGGCAGTCGGTGCGGGAACAGGCGCCGACCTGGGCCACGACGCGGTCCAAGCCGCCCTTCGTGCTCAGCGGGACGAACGTGCCGCAGTCGGCGGTGCCGTTGTCGCCGTTGACGGTGATGGCGAACGCGTGGCAGCCGTCGTGGTTGTAGGAACAGCCGCTGACCGTGCACTCGTGCACGGCCGGCATCTCGGTGGTGGTCATGCCTCTACTCCTGGTTCCGTGGTGGGAAAGCAGTCGGTGCCCCGACGCTCCCACCAGGACTCGGACCTCGCAATTCGCGGAACTTCGGCCGGGTGATTTCCCGCCCCGGCCGGGTGGTTTCGCCCCGGCTCGCCACGCTTGGGCCGCCGGCCACCGGGTACCCCGGGACCATGACCGACAGCGAAACCGGACCCCTCACCCCCGACGTCCCGCGCCCGCCCGGCACGCCGGAGGTCGACCTCGACGTCGAAGTTCCCGAAGCCGATCGCGAGCAGCCCGAGACGCAGGACGTCGACGAGGACGCGGGCGAAATCGAACCGCCGAGCTGAGCAAACCACCGTGGTGATCACATCACGCTGAGTGTTCGCGAGCCCTCTTCCAGGTAATCACTCGACCGTGTCTGTTCTGCCCGTGGACCGCCTCGAATGCCGCAGCGCGCACTACTGCGCGTCGGCAAACCGCCGGCGGCTCCGCACTTGAGTGGCCACTTCGAGTTGTCCTTTTCGCCGAAGATCACTTTTTGCGCACCGCCGCGACCGCCGTGGCGGTGCGGAATCCTTGCCCGAAGTAGCGATTTTGATAGCGTGGCCGAGCTTTCCCACGCCGCCGGGTCACGTCCCGATGCGGCGTCTCCCCACGTTTTCGTCTCCGTTTTCTTCCGGTGAAAGGATTCTTCATGCGCACAACCCTGCTCCGAGCCGGGAGCCTCGCCGGGGTGACCGTCGCCGTTCTCGCCGGCTCGGCCGGTGTTTCGGCCGCGGACGACGCCGTCACCGGATCCGCTTTCGGCGCGTCCGCGACCGTTTCGCTGCTCCCCGGGGTGCTCACCGACAGCAAGGGCATCACCGTCGAAACGGGTGAGCTCGCGAAGTCGAGCAGTGCCGGTCCGGCCTCCGCGAGCGTCGCCGACGTCCCGCTCAAGGGCCTCGTCACGGCGAAGGCGATTTCCAGTTCCGTAGTGGACGGTGCAGGTTCCGTGGCCGCCAAGGCGAGCGTCGCCGAGGTGACGCTCCCGCTGCTGGCCGCAGCCGCCGGCCGGGTCCCGTCGATCCGGCTGATCAGCGCGCGCTGCGGGTCGGCGGACGGGCACGTCACCGGCAGCAGCGACCTCGCCGGGGTCAACCTGGGCCGTCTCGGCACCCTGCCCGCGGCCACCTCGCCCAACCAGAAGCTGGGGATCCCCGGTATCGCCGAGGTGATCGTCAACGAGCAGGTCCAGCGCTACGACGGCGTGCTCGAAGTGACGGCGCTGCACATCAAGCTCCTCGGCGGCAAAACCACCGAAGCGCTCGGCCGTGGTGACGTCAAGCTCGCGTCCGTGGCCTGCGGCCCGTCCAAGGAACGCGCTCCCGAGGCGCCGCCGAAGCCGGCCGGCCCCGGTCAGGTGGTCGTCGTCCCCGCCGGCGCCCCGCAGACCGGTGACGGCAGCCTGGCGGCCGGGCGGTGAGAGGACTGCCGATGCGCGCACTGCTCGTCGCCGTCGTCGCGCTGGTGCTCGCCGGGTGCGGCGCGACGGCGGCCCCGTCCGCCGCGCCACCACCGGCACAGGCCGCCGTCAGCCTGGCGCGGTCCCTGCCGACCGCGCTCGACGTGCCCGCGATCGAAGCGAAGTCGACGCTCGTGTCGCTCGGCCTCAACCCCGACCGCACGGTCGAGGTGCCGCCGGTCGACCAGCCGCTGCAGGCCGGCTGGTACGAGTACGGGCCAACCCCGGGCGAGGTCGGGCCGGCCGTGATCCTCGGCCACATCGACGGCGACCACCGCAAGGGCATCTTCTGGCGGCTGCACGAGCTGAAGCCGGGCGACCCGGTGCACGTCGACCGCGCCGACGGCGGCAAGCTGACGTTCGAGGTGACGAAGGTCGACCAGATCGCGAAGAAGTCGTTCCCCACGGACGCCGTCTACGGCAACACGACCGACCCCGAGCTGCGCCTGATCACCTGCGGCGGCCAGTACGACGCGGCGAACCGGAACTACCTCGACAACGTGATCGTGTACGCCAAGCTCAAGCGGTGAGGGTCAGTCCCGCCCGGACCGGGACGCCTTCAAGAACTCCCGGTTGAGCGAAGCGATGCTGGCGAAGGGAATCCCCTTCGGGCACGACGCGACGCACTCCCCCGTGTTGGTGCAGCCGCCGAACCCCTCGGCGTCCATCGTGTCGACCATGTCCAGCACCCGCCGGGCCCGCTCCGGCTGTCCCTGCGGCAGCAGGCTCAGGTGGGTCACCTTCGCCGCGGTGAAGAGCATCGCCGAGCCGTTCGGGCAGGCGGCGACGCAGGCGCCGCAGCCGATGCAGGTGGCGTTGTCGAAGGCCAGGTCCGCGTCCGGCTTGGGCACGGGGGTCGCGTGGGCGTCCGGGGCGCTGCCGGTGGGTGCGCTGACGTACCCACCGGCCTGGACGATCCGGTCGAGCGCCGAGCGGTCGACGACCAGGTCCTTGATCACCGGGAAACCCTGGGCGCGCCAGGGTTCCACGTCGACGACGTCACCGTCGGCGAACGAGCGCAGGTGCAGCTGGCAGGACGTCGTGCGCTCCGGCCCGTGCGCCTGCCCGTTGATCACGACGCCGCAGGAGCCGCAGATGCCCTCGCGGCAGTCGTGGTCGAAGGCGACCGGCTCTTCGCCGTTCTCGATCAGCTCCTGGTTGAGCACGTCCAGCAGCTCGAGGAAGGACATGTCCGGGCTGACGTCGTCGACCGGGTAGGAGACCAGCCGGCCTGCCGTGGCCGGGCCGGCCTGCCGCCAGATGCGGACGGTGAGGTTCATGTGTAGCTCCGCTGGGTCGGGTGGACGTGCTCGAAGACGAGCTCTTCCTTGTGGAGCACGGGTTTCTCGCCGTACTCCCAGGCCGCGACGTGTGAGAAGCGCTCGTCGTCGCGGCGGGCTTCGCCGTCGGCGGTCTGGTGTTCTTCGCGGAAGTGGCCGCCGCACGACTCCTCGCGCACGAGGGCGTCGAGCAGCAGGAGCTCGGCGAGCTCGAGGAAGTCGGCGACCCGGCCGGCTTTCTCGAGCTCCTGGTTCAGCTCGGCGCCGGTGCCGGGGATGCGGACGTCGCGCCAGAACTCGGCGCGCAGCTCGGGCACCCGCTCGAGGGCCTTGCGCAGCCCGGCCTCGGTGCGGGCCATGCCGCACAGGTCCCACATCATCAGGCCCAGCTCGCGGTGGAAGGAGTCGACGCTGCGAGTGCCGTTCACCGCCAGCAGCCGCTCGACGCGCTCGCACACGTCACGCTGCGCCTCCAAGACCGCCGGATTGTCGGCGGTCACCTCGTCGAGCCGGCCCTGGCCGAGGTAGTCGTTCACCGTCGCGGGCAGCACGAAGTACCCGTCGGCGAGCCCCTGCATCAGCGCGGACGCGCCGAGCCGGTTGGCGCCGTGGTCGGAGAAGTTCGCCTCCCCGATCACGAACAGGCCCGGGATGGTGCTCTGCAGGTCGTAGTCGACCCAGAGCCCGCCCATCGTGTAGTGGATGGCCGGGTAGATCCGCATCGGCACCGCGTACGGGTCGTCCGCGGTGATGCGCTGGTACATGTCGAAGAGGTTGCCGTACCGCGCTTCGATGGCCGGCCGGCCCATGCGCGTGATCGCGTCGGCGAAGTCGAGGTAGACGCCGAGGCCGCCGGGCCCGACGCCGAACCCGGCGTCGCAGACGTTCTTCGCCGCGCGGGACGCGATGTCCCGCGGCACCAGGTTCCCGAAGCTCGGGTACAGCCGCTCGAGGTAGTAGTCGCGCTCGTCCTCGGGGATCTCCGACGGCGGCCGCGGGTCACCCTTCTGCTTCGGCACCCAGATGCGCCCGTCGTTGCGCAGCGACTCGCTCATCAGCGTCAGCTTCGACTGGTGCTCCCCCGAGCGCGGGATGCAGGTCGGGTGGATCTGGGTGAAACACGGGTTCGCGAAGTACGCGCCGCGCTTGTGGGCGCGCCAGATCGCGGTCGCGTTCGAGCCCTTCGCGTTGGTGGACAGGTAGAAGACGTTGCCGTACCCGCCGGTCGCGAGGACGACGGCGTCGGCCAGGTGCGTGCGGATCTCCCCGGTGACGAGGTCGCGCGCGACGATGCCGCGGGCCCGGCCGTCGACCACGACCAGGTCGAGCATCTCGGTCCGCGCGTGCAGCTCGACGTTGCCGGCGTCGATCTGGCGTGACAACGCCTGGTACGCGCCGATCAGCAGCTGCTGGCCGGTCTGACCGCGAGCGTAGAACGTCCGCTGCACCTGCACGCCGCCGAAGGAGCGGGTGTCGAGCAGGCCGCCGTACTCGCGGGCGAACGGCACCCCCTGGGCCACGGCCTGGTCGATGATCTGGGCCGACACCTGGGCCAGCCGGTACACATTGGACTCGCGGGAGCGGAAGTCGCCGCCCTTCACCGTGTCGTAGAACAGGCGGTACACCGAGTCGCCGTCGTTGCGGTAGTTCTTGGCCGCGTTGATGCCGCCCTGCGCGGCGACCGAGTGGGCGCGTCGCGGGGAGTCCTGGAAGCAGAACTGCACCACGTGGTACCCCTGCTCGGCCAGGGTCGCCCCGGCCGAGCCGCCGGCCAGCCCGGTGCCGACGACGATCACGCGGTGCTTGCGCCGGTTCGCCGGGTTGACGAGCTTCGCGGCGAACTTCCGTTCGTCCCACCGGTTCTCCAGTGGGACGGCGGGCGCCTTCGGATCGGCGATCGGGTCGCCGACGACGTAGGATTCCATGTCACTCCACCAGTCCCGTCATGATCGCCACCGGGACGAGCGCGTACCCCGCCGCGATCACGATCGCCGTTGTGCTGCCGAGGATCTTGATCGCCCGTTCGCGGCGCGCACTGGTGACGCCGAGGGTGCGGGCGGCGCTCGCGAAACCGTGGTGGATGTGCAGGCCCAGCATCGCGAGAGCGACGAGGTAGATCACGTTGACCCACCACACCCGGAAGTCCGCGACGAGGTTGTGGTACGGGTCGCCGGGCACGAAGTCCTGGTTCACCCGGCCGACGGTGAAGTCGAGGATGTGCCAGACGACGAACACCGCCAGGGTCGCGCCACCCCAGCGCATCGTGCGCACCGCGAACGTCGCGCGCACCGGCCGCCGGTGGACGTAGCGCACCGGCCGCGCGCGGAGGTCGCGCCGGACCAGCTGCACCGCCGCGGTGACGTGCAGGACCAGCGCGACGAGCAGGACCACCCGCTGGATCCACAGGAACCAGCCGTAGGGCAGCACCGGCTCGCCGATCGTGCGCAGCCAGTGCGCGTAGTGGTTGAGGTCGTCGGCGCCGAGGAAGGTCTTGAGGTTGCCCACCATGTGCGCGGCCACGAACGCGAGCAGGAGCGCGCCGCTCACCGCCATGACGATCTTCTTGCCGATCGTCGAAGCCCAGAACTGCCGGAGGGCCGGGCGGCGCCGCCGCGTCGCGGGCCGGTCTGCGAGGTCGTTCACCACCCGACCGACGGTAAGAGCCGCGCGACCAGAGGTCAAAGACATCATCACTCTGCACTCGATAGTCATCGCCTATCATGGACGGATGCAGCTGCACCAGCTCGCCTACTTCGTCGCCGTCGCCGAGCACCGGCACTTCACCCGCGCCGCCGAGGAGGTGCGGGTCGCGCAGCCCTCGCTGTCCCAGCAGATCCGCACCCTCGAACACGACCTGGGCGCGGCGCTCTTCCACCGGATCCGGGGCAACGTGACCCTGACCGAGGCCGGCGAAACGCTGCTGCCGATCGCGCGGCGGATCCTCGCGGAGGCCGAGACCGCGCGGCGCGCGATCCGGGAGCTGGACGAGCTCGACCGCGGCCGGGTCCGGCTGGGCGCGCCGCCCAGCCTGTGCACCGGTCTGCTTCCGCCGATGCTCTCCGCGTTCCGCCGCCGGTACCCGGGCATCCAGCTGGAGCTGCACGAAAGCGGGTCGGGTGACCTGCGGCAGCGGCTGTCCGAAGGCGCGCTGGACCTCGCCCTGCTGGCCGGCGCGCGGTCGCCGGGTGACTCCCAGCTGGCGGCGACACCCCTGCTGCTGGAGGAGCTCGTGGTGATCTCCCCGAAGGACACGCCGGTGGAGCGCGCCGGCGCCCGGCTCGCCGTCCGTGAGCTCGTGGACGTCCCGCTCGTGATGTTCCGGCGGGGGTACGACGTCCGGGAGGCGACGGTCAACGCGTGCCGCGCCGCCGGGTTCGAACCGTCGTTCGCGATCGAAGGCGGTGAGATGGACGCGGTCCTCGAACTGGTGCGGGCCGGCGTGGGCGCGGCGGTGGTGCCGAGCACGGTCGCCGGTGACCGGTTCCTGATGACGCGGTTCGTGCCGGAGGCCGGCATGACCCGGATCGTCCAGCTGGCCGGCCGCCGTGACGTCGACCCGACCCGGGCGGTCCGCGCGCTGCGGGACGCGATCGTCGGGTTCGTCGCGGATCCCGCACACCGCGAGGACCTCCCGCCCGGCATCGAGTCCCTTGTGGACGGACCGAAGGTCAGCCGCGGGCGAAGTACAGCACGGTCATCGTGACCGCCGTGGTCAGCACGACCCCGCGCAGCACCCGCCCGGAGAGCCGGCGGACGGCCCACGCGCCGGCGAACCCGCCGGCCACCGCCCCGAGCAGCAGCAGCCCCACCGGCAGCCAGAACCGCAGGACACCGCCGGCCACGAGGAAGAACACGGCCGCGACGCCGTAGATGGCGGCGAGCTGCGTCACCCGCGCCGGGTTGCCGGTGGCGGGGTCCAGCCCGAGACCGACATTCCAGAACGCCAGCATCATGATCCCGACGGCGCCGCCGAAGTAGCCGCCGTAGACGCCCAGCACCGCCTGTCCGATGAGGACACCGCGCGCCCCGAGGTCGATCGGGTGGCCGATGGCGCGTGCCAGCAACCGCGAGATCCCCCGGCCGAAGGCCAGCACGGCGGTCGCGAACGCCAGCAGCCACGGCACGGCCGCGCTGAACGACGTCGCCGGCAGGACCAGCAGCAGGGCGGCGCCGAAAACGCTGCCCAGCACACTCGCGGTGGCCAGCGAGGCGGTGGACGTCGGGCCGACGCGGACCACCTGACCCCGGTAGGTCCACGCGCTGGCCACCGCGCCCGGCAGGAGGGCGACCGTGCTGGAGGCGTTGGCGACCACGGGTGGCAGGCCCGCGGCCACCAGCGCGGGCAACGCCACGAACGTGCCACCGCCGCCCGCCGCGTTCAACGCCCCCGCCAGGAAACCGGCCAGTGCCGGCAAAATCGTCTCGAGCATCGGGCCAGGATGGCGACCGGACGCCGGGGCCACAACGCGCCCGTCGCGCGGACTGCCCCGGCCGCCGAGCCGGCCGTGCTCGGCAAAATCCGTCCCGGCAAGGCGTTCTCCGGGGTCCGGTCCCCCGCACCGATCACTCTCGCAGCTGAATGCCAGCGATTCTTTGCGCTGGACCGATCGCCGCGGCGGGCGAACACTGAAGACCATGCCCCCTGGTGTTCCCGAAGCGGCCGGCGAGCCGGACCCCGAGACAACGGACCTGGTCCGGCTGCTGCGGTGGTTCGCCGTCCGCGCGTTCGTGCTGGCCGCGATCGTGGCGCTCGCCGGGCTCACCACCGTCGCGATGGCGCTGACCCTGATCGGGTTCGGCCTGCTCTTCGCGCCGGTCCGCGACCGGTAGGGCTCAGCCGAGCAGGTGCGTCAGCAGGGCACGGGCGGCCGGGTTCGCCGGCTTCGGCCCCCGGCCCGCGAGGTGGATCGCCCGCCTGAACCCGGGCTGGCCGATCCGCGCCAACGGCAGGCCGGACTTTTCGGCGACCGGTTGCGGGACAACGGAAACGCCGAGCCCGGCCGTCACGAGCTCGACCAGCAGCGGCATGTGCGTGGCTTCGCAGACGCGGTTCTGCCGGACACCCGCTTCGGCGAAGCGGCGGGCGACCATCGCCTGGATCCCGCTCCCGCTGAAGTCGACGAACGGCTCGCCGTCGAGCTCGGCGAGCCGGACGCGGCGCCGGCGCTCCAGCCGGTGGCCCGGGTGGCACAGCAGCACGAGGTGCTGGCTCCACTGCGCGAAGCTCGCCAGCTCGGCCGCGAGCGGGTCTTCGCCGGCCAGGAACGCCAGGTCGAGCTCGCCGTTGCCGACGCCGGCCGAGAGGTCGGGCACCGTGCTTTCGCGCACGTGGATGCGGACGCCCGGGTAGCGCACCCGGAACTCGCCGAGCTTGGCCGGCAGGTCGACGACGGTGAGCGTCTGGATGGTCCCGATCGACACCTGCCCGCGGGTCAGGCCCGCGACGGCCGCCACCTCACCCCGCGCCGCGACGACGTCGGCGGTGATCCGGTGCGCCAGCGGCAGCAGCGCCCGCCCGGCCTCGGTCAGCGCGACCCGCCGCGTGGTCCGGTCGAACAGCGGCGCGCCCAGCTCGCGTTCGAGCTTCCGGATCGAAGCGCTCAGCGCGGACTGCACCACGTGCACGTCCTGCGCGGCGCCGGTGAGGCTGCTGCGCACCACCGCGAGGAAGTGCTCGACCTGCCTCAGCTCCATCGGCCGACCCTAGGACATCACACCGGCCGCGCGCTGACTCAGCGTCACTGCGCGGCGGACGGCGCCGATCTGTAGTGCCATGGACGGGTGAAGACATTCCACTCCTTCCTGGACAAGGCGGACGAGCGGCTGGGCGACGGGCTCGAGCACGTCCTGTGCGCCCACCACCAGCGGCGGTTGCGGCGGCTCGGCTGGGGTGACGTGCTCGAGCCGCACGGCGGGGAGGACCGGTTCGGCGGGCGGGCCCCGGTGCGCGAAGGCAACCGCGTCGAGGTGCTGATCGACGGTGAGGAAGCGCTGCCGGAGATCGAAAAGGCCATCCGGGGCGCGAAGTCGCACGTGCACATCGCCAACTGGCACGCGAGCGCGGACTTCCGGCTGACCCGCGAGCCCGGCGCGCCGACGTTGCGGGAGCTGCTGGCCGAGACCGCCGGGCGCGGCGTCGACGTGCGGGTGCTGCTGTGGGCGGGGCCGCCGGTCCCGGCGTTCAAGCCGACGCGTGGCCTCGCGCAGGAGGAGCGGCGGAAGTTCACCGACGGCACGGGGGTGCGCTGCGTCCTCGACGCGCGTGAGCGGACCATGCACTGCCACCACGAAAAGCTCGTGGTGGTCGACGACGAGGTCGCGTTCGTCGGCGGGGTGGACTTCGCCGCGCTGGAGGGCGACCGGCACGACAGCCCGGACCACCCGCCGCGCACGATCGGCTGGCACGACCTGGTGACCCGGCTCCACGGGCCGGTGGTCGCCGACGTCGCGGACCACCTGCGGCGCCGCTGGTCCGAGGTGGCGGGCGAGGACCTGCCGGAGCCGAAGGCGCCCGCGCCGGCCGGCGGCACCCGCGTGCGGCTGCTGCGGACCGTGCCGGACAACACGTACGGCTTCCTGCCGAAAGGCGAGTTCACGATCCTCGACGGCTACCTGCGGGCGCTGCGTTCGGCGCGGCGGCTCGTCTACCTGGAGAACCAGTTCCTGTGGTCACCCGAAATCGCCGAGGTGCTGATCGGGAAGCTGGAGAACCCGCCGGACGAGCAGTTCCGCGTCGTCCTGCTGCTGCCGCGCAAGCCGAGCAACGGCGCGGACACCACCCGCGGTCAGCTGGGCCGGCTCCTCGACGCGGACCGCGGCCACGGCCGCCTGCTGGCGACGACGATCAGCGCCCACGACGGCGAGTCCGCATCCCCGGTGTACGTGCACGCGAAGCTCGGCATCGTCGACGACGAGTGGCTGACGATCGGGTCGGCGAACCTCAACGAGCACTCGCTGTTCAACGACACGGAGGTCAACATCGCCACCGACGATCCCGAACTGGCGCGGTCGACGCGGTTGCGGCTGTGGGCGGAGCACCTCGGGCGTCCAGTGGCGGAGCTCGAGGACCGAGAGCCGGCCGACGTGGTGGACAACCTGTGGCGGCCGTTGGCCGAGGAACAGGCCGAGCGGGAACGGCGGGGTGAGCAGCGGACCCATCGGCTGGTGCTGCTGCCGGGCGTGTCCCGCCGGGCCGGACGGCTGCAGGGCCCGCTGCGGGGACTGCTGGTGGACGGCTGAGCGGAAAGCGGCTCGCCGGACGCCATGAGCGAGTCGCTCATGGCGTCCGGGCGGGTCAGTCCCAGGCCAGCGGCAGGCTCAACGGCCCCCGAGTCGACAAACCGACTTTCCAGCCGATTCCGTGCTCCCCCTCCGCCAGCCTGAGCCCCGGCAGCCGCCGCAGCAGCGTCTCCAACGCCACCTGCAGCTCCATCCGGGCGAGCGGCGCGCCGAGGCAGTGGTGCGCGCCGTGGCCGAAGCCGATGTGCGTGGCCTCCGCGCGCAGCAGGTCCAGCTCGTCCGGCTCCGAGTACACCGAGTCGTCACGGTTCGCCGAGGCCAGCGCGGGCAGCACCGGCTCGCCCGCGCGGACCGTCACCCCGCCGAGCTCGACGTCCTCCAGCGCGTAGCGCGCGATGCCCGCGCCGATGCCGAGCGGGACGTAGCGCATCAGCTCTTCCACCGCCTTCGGCACCAGACCGAGGTCCGCGCGCAGCAGCGCGAGCTGGCCCGGGTGCGTGAGCAGCACGTACACGAAGTTCGGGATCTGCGACGCCGTCGTCTCGTGGCCGGCCACCAGGAGCGTCTCCGCCAGGGACAGCAGCTCCTCCTCCGAGAGCCGGTCCTCGTCGTCGCGGGCCGCGACCAGTGCGCCGAGCAGGTCGTCGTGCGGGGTCTCGCGGCGCTGGGCGATCAGGCCCGCCATGTACTCGCGCATGCTCGTGTGCGCCGCGCGGACCTCGTCCGGGGTGAACTTCGTCGTCGACAGGAACGCGTCGGACCAGACCCGGAAGTCACCGCGGTCGGCGAACGGGACACCCAGCAGCTCGCAGATCACCGTCACCGGCAGGGGCAGCGCGAAGCCCTCCACCAGGTCGGCCGGCGGGCCCTCGGCGAGCATCGTGTCGACGAGCCCGTCGGCGATCTCCTGCGCCCGCGCCCGCAGCGCCTCGATCCGGCGCACGGTGAACGCCTTCATCACCAGCCGCCGCAGCCGGCTGTGCTCCGGCGGGTCGAGGGCCAGGATGTTGCCCGGCGGGGTCAGGTGCGGGCGCAGCCGGGGCTCGTCACGGCCGGTGGCCGCCGCGCGGCTGAACCGCGGGTCGCCGAGCACGGTCTTGACGTCTTCGTAGCGCGTCGCCAGCCAGGCCGGTTCGCCGTAGGGCAGCGTGACGCGGCTCAGCGGCTCCTGCTCGCGCAGCTGCGCGAACAGCGGCTCGATGGCCAGCTTTTCCGGCTCACTGAAGGGATAGGCCCTCGTCATGACGACTCCTTCGCGCGGTGTCGGTACGGGACGAACACGGCGGCGACGACCGCGAGCACGCAGATCGCGCCGGACACGGCGAACGCCGTCGTGTAGGCGTCCACTGTGGGCAGAGGAAGGCGCGGCAGCGTGTTCGCGGCGAGGATCGCCGAAGCCACGGCCGTGCCGATGGACCCGCCGATCGAGCGCAGCGTCTGGTTGACGCTGTTGGCGACGCTCGTCTGCTCGGGGGTGACGCCGCTGTTGAGCAACGTCGGGATCGCGCCGAACGCCAGCCCGAGCCCGAGGCCCAGCAGACCGGTCGCGACGTAGAAGTGCCAGTGCTCGGCGTGGAAGGCGAGCAGGAAGCCGAAGGTCGCGGTCGCGACGACCGTGCCGACCACCATCGGCACCTTCGGGCCGACCCGGCGGATGAGCATCGACACCGCGCCCGCGGCGAGCAGGGTGCCTGCGGTCATCGGCAGCAGCGTCAGGCCGGCGCCGAGCGCGTCGGACCCGAAGCCGTAACCGAACTTCCCCGGCGTCTGCACGAACTGGATCACCAGGATGAACGCGCCGTACATGCCCGCGCCGGTGAGGAACGTGGCGAAGTTGGTGCCCAGCACGACCGGCGTGCGCATCATGGCGATGTCCACCAGCGGCTCGCGCACCCGGCGTTCGACGACCACCCACGCGGCCAGGAGCACCGCAGCGCCCGCGAACAGCCCGAGCACGGTGGCCGAGCCCCAGCCCCAGGCCGGGCCGCGGTTGATGCCGAGCACCAGGCAGACCAGGCCGCCGGCGAGCGTCAGCAATCCGAAGACGTCGACGTAGAACTTGCCGGCGGTTTCGGGCAGCCGGATCAGCACGGCGGTGCCGAGCAGGCCGAGCGCGGTGACGGCGGCGGAGATCCAGAACATGCCCTGCGCCGACACGCCCGCCTGCACCAGCAGACCGGACACGAGCAGGCCCGCGCCCGCGCCGATGCCGGTCAGCGCGCTCAGCAGCGCGATGCTCGACGGCACACGCTCCGGCGGGAAGATCGACCGGACGATCCCGATGGCCAGCGGCATCGCCGCGAACCCCATGCCCTGCAGGGCACGCCCGGCGAGCACGACGCCCATCGACGTCGAGATCGCGACCAGCACCGAGCCGAGGGTGGTCAGGGCGAGTGTCGCCATGAGGACACGCTTGCGGCCGAGCTTGTCACCCAGGGAACCGAGCAGCGGCGTGAAGACCGCGGCGGAGAGCATGTTCACGGTCACGACCCACGAGACGTCGGCCATCGAGACGCTCAGCGACTGCGCGAGGCCGGACAGGATCGGCATGACCATGCTCTGCATCACGACGATCGCGAACGTCGACAGCGCCAGCACCAGCAGCACCGCCGTCGGGTGCGATTCCGCGCGCCGGGCGGGCGGCGCGGGTGGCGGCGGGGCCGTCAGGGTTTCGGACACCGGGAACCTCCGTTGTAGTCAACTGACGACTTCACGGTAGGCGGCCCCGCCGAGCCAAGTCAACGAGTGACTACTTAACCGGGTGGTGATCACGGTCACAGCCCGTTTGCGCTGGTCTACACTGCGGACACCCGACCGGGAGGAGGCCGGCATGGACACCGCGGAACCCCGCGCGCGCCGCCGTGACGCGGCCGCGACCCGAGAAGCGCTGCTGGGCGCGGCCCGCACGCTGCTGGCCCGGCACGGTGTCGAGGGCACGAGCACCCGGGACGTCGCGGCGGCGGCCGGGGTGAACCAGGCGCTGGTCTACCGCTACTTCGGGTCGAAGGAGAAACTGTTCGCCGAAGCGGCGGGCCGCGGCCTCGATGCGGCGGACACGATGACGGCGGACACCCCGCTGGCCGACCTCCCCCGCGCGCTGCTCGACCGCGCGCTCGACGTCGGCGCGGAGCACCCGAGCCACCTCTCGGGCCTGGTGACGGCGGCGAACGACGACATGATCCGGGCCGTCGTCCGCGAGCGCATCGAGCGGGCCTTCGACGAGCAGCTGGCGCCCCGCCTGACGGGCGCGGACCGCGAGCTGCGGGCCGAGCTGCTGGCGGCGGTGATCACCGGGATCGCCGTGCTGCGCGGCAAAGTGAGCACCCGGGCGCTCACCGAGGCCGACCGTGACACGATCGGCGACTACGTCGACCGCGTCGCGGCGGTCCTGCTCAGCGACCGGTGACGTCCATCCGCACGTCGCCGGCCGGGACGACGTAGACCGGGTCGGAACCCTTGCGCCAATGGTCCGAGACCAGCAGGTAGCGGTCCGGAAGCGGCCGCAGCAGCACCAGTCCCGTGTACCGGAACTTGTACTTCGTGTCCGGCTGCGCCAGCGCCACGACCGTCACCCCGGGCCCGGACACCGCGAGCCGGTCGACGCTGTACAGCGTGATCGCGGGGCGGGACGGCAGGCTCGTCGCCACCGCGACCGCCGCCTGCTCCCCCGTGCGGCGCGCGTAGTCCGCGACACTCCACAGTAGACCGATGAGCGCCAGCACCGCGAGGATCAGCGGCCGCAGCCCCGGTTTCGCCGGTTCCGCCCGCCGCGGGGCCGCCCGCAGCCGGTCCGCGTAGGCGAGCAGGCCGGCCGCCGTCAGGAGCGTCAGCGGCAGCGCGATGTCCGGCGCCCAGGACACCGTCACCGGCACCAGCATCCCCACCGCCAGCACGCCCAGCGCCACCCCGCCGAGGACGTACGCCGTGGTGATGCCCGCGTCCGCGAGCACCCGGCCGCGCGCCGGACGGCTGGTCAGCGCCGCCGGCAGCACCACCGTCCGGTGCACGGTGACCGCCAGCAGCGCGAGGATGCCGACGCCGATCAGCGGCAGGAACGTCGCGTTGACGCTGCGCAGGGTGTAGTCGGCGGGCGAGAACCCCAGCAGGCTCACGTCGATCCCGAAGTACCCCCACGTCGCCTGCGTGCGCACCCAGCCGAAGTAGAACAGCACCGACGACAGCAGCACGGTCTGCGAAAGCACCGCTGTCGCGCGGGTCCACCACCCGGCCGGCCGCGCGACGGCGGCCGGGGCCGGGCGGCGGGTGTCACGGAGCCGAGCCGGTCGACGGCGCGGGCGCACCGCTGTCCTCGGGCTCCGTGGTGGTCGGCGGCTGCGACATCGTCGGCTCGGGCAGCGTCAGCGACGGGCCGGTCGGGTCCGCCGCCTGAGGGGACGGGCTCGCGCCGGGCGGTTGCGAGTCACCACCCACCGGCGCGGTGTCCGACGACGTCGCCGGCGCGCCGGACCCACCGCAGCTTTCGGCCGACACCAACGGAACCAACCCGAGCACGGCGACAACACCGGCCACGCGGATCAGGGATCTCATGCCCGGGACAGTCGCCGGAGCGCGAGCCGGCGTAACCGCCCTCCCCCGGATTCCCCCCAACGGCCGAACTACCTGGGCGCGGCCCGGACGTGGGCGCGCTCGCCCTGGCGGCCGATGAGGCTGAGGAACTCGACCGGCCCGTCGCCCGTCGCGCCGAACCAGTGCGGGGTGCGCGTGTCGAACTCCGCGGCCTCCCCCGGTTTGAGGACCAGGTCGTGCTCGCCGAGGACCAGGCGCAGCGTCCCGTTCAGCACGTAGACCCAGTCGTAGCCCTCGTGCGTGCGCGGGCTGGGCTCGGCGTCCCCGGCGGGCAGGACGAACTTGTACGCCTGGATGCCGCCCGGGCGGCGGGTCAGCGGCAGGATCGTCGAGCCGTCCTGGCCGGCGATCGGCCGCAGGTGCACCCGCGGGTCGCCGGTCGGGGGCGCGTCGACCAGCTCGTCGAGCGTGACCTCGTAGGCCCGCGCCAGCGGCAGCAGCTGTTCCAGCGTGGGACGCCGCAGGCCCGCTTCGAGCCGCGACAGCGTGCTGGCCGAAATCCCGGTCTGCTCCGCCAACGCCGTGAGCGTGGTCTCGCGCTGCAGCCGGAGCCGCTTCAGCCGTGGGCCGACGGCGTCGAGCGTCCGGTCGGTCGTTTCGTCCATCCGGTCATTTTGCCATTCGGCAAGAAACTTTGCCAGATGGCGCGGTCCGGGCGCACGGTGGCCCGGTGAACGCATTCGACCAGCCCTACTGGGAAGACCACTGGCGGCAGGCCCACCACGGCCCGGGCACGCCCAACCCCCACTTGCTCCGCGAAACCGGCGACCTGACACCCGGCACGGCCCTCGACGCCGGCTGCGGCCAGGGCAGCGAAGCCCGCTGGCTCGCGGCCCGCGGCTGGGCCGTCACGGCGGTGGACATCGCCGCCGGAGCCCTCCCCGCCTCGGCGGGCGTCCGGTGGGTCCGCGCGGACCTGACCACCTGGACGCCCGGCGAGCGGTTCGACCTCGTCGTGACGCACTACGCCCACCCCGCGATGCCGCAACTCGCCTTCTACGACCGCATTTCCGGCTGGGTGGCCCCGGGCGGCACGCTGCTCGTCGTCGGCCACCGGCACGGGCACCACCATCCCGACGAGGCGTCGGTGACGCCCGAGGCCATCACCGGAGCACTCGGCGACGGCTGGCGGACCACCACCGCCGAAACCCGCACCCGGACCGCGCCGAACGGCCGCGGCTCGCTGCACGACGTCGTCGTTCGCGCCACCCGGGAGGACGCATGACCACCATCACCGACCCGCGCCGGCGGCGCACCGTCCTGGTCGGCGTCTGCCTCGCACTGATGGCGGTGATCGCGTCGGTGTCCGGGCTCAACGTCGCCCAGCCCGAGCTCGCGGTGGAGTTCGGCGCGTCGCAGGGCACCGTCATGTGGATCATCAACGTGTACACGATCACCCTCGCGGCGCTGCTCCTGCCGCTGGGCGCCGTCGGCGACCGCTGGGGCCGGAAACCGGTGCTGCTGGGCGGGTTGACGCTCTTCGGGCTGGCGAACGTCGTGGCGGGTCTCGCGCCGTCGGCCGGGATCCTGATGTCCGCGCGGCTGCTGAGCGGGGTCGGCGCGGCGATGATCATGCCGGTGACCTTGGCCGTCATCACGGCGACCTTCCCGGACGAGGAACGGTCCCGGGCGATCGGCGTGTGGACCGGTGTCGCCGGGGGCGGCGGCATCCTCGGGATGTTCCTGTCGGCCGTGCTGGTGGACGTCGCGAGCTGGCGGTGGCTGTTCGTCCTGCCGGTCGTGCTCGTCGTGGCCGCGGTGGCCGTGACGCTGCGGGCGGTGCCCGACTCCCGCGAGCAGGCGCGGCACGGCTTCGACGTCCTCGGCTCGCTGCTGTCCGTGGTCGCCGTGGTCGGCTTCGTTTTTGTGCTGCACGAAGGGCCGGAACGCGGGTGGGCCGCGCCGGTGACGCTGCTGAGCCTGGCGGCCGGCGTCCTCGGCGCCGCCGGTTTTTTGGCCTGGGAACTGCGCAGCCCGGCGCCGCTGCTCGACGTCCGCCTCTTCCGCGAGCGCGGCCTGGCCAGTGGTTCCGTGACGCTGCTGGCGGTGTTCGGCGTGCAGGCCGGGATCTTCGTGGTGCTCTTCCCCTACTTCGAAGCGGTGCTCGGCTGGTCCGGCTTCCGCTCGACCCTGGCGCTGATGCCGACGGCGCTGCTGATGATGGTCGCGTCGGGGCTCGCGCCACGGGTGGCCGAGCGCGCCGGGGCACGCGCGACGATGGCGGCCGGGATCGTCCTGGGCGCCGCCGGACTGGTGCTCATGGCGGTCTTCGTCTCGGTCGGCGGCGGGTACCTTTCGGTGCTGCCCGGCATGCTCGCGATGGGGCTGGGCATGGGCTTGACGATGACCCCGGCCACCGAAGCCATCACCGGCGCCCTGCCGCGGGAGCGCCAGGGTGTGGCGTCCGCGCTCAACGACGTCACCCGGGAGCTGGGCACCGCGCTCGGGGTCGCGCTGCTCGGCACGGTCCTGGCCGCCGGTTACCGCGGCGCCCTCGGTTCCCGGCTCGACGGCGTTCCCGCGGAGCTCGCCGAGAACGCGCGCCGGGGTGTCGCGAACGCCGTCGCGGCCGGCTCGCCGGCGGTGGCCGACGCGGCCCGGCAGTCCTTCGTGGACGGCTGGCAGCAGGCGATGTGGGCCGGCGCCGGGGTGCTGGTGGTCGTGCTCGGCCACGTGCTCCTGCGCGGCCCGGGGCGAAAACCGTCTTTTCGCCGGTATACAACCAGCGGGAAGATCGGTTAGCTTCCGCTGGTGAAGTTCACGAGTGCGCTGCTCTCGACGATGCTGGCAGTAGGCGCCCTGGTCCCCCTCGCCCCGGCTCCGGCCCGGGCCGAGGCGGACCCGGCGCCGTGGGCCGGCCCGCTCAGCACGCGCGGCCGCTACATCGTCGACGCGAACGGCGACCGCTTCAAGCTGAAGGCCGCCAACTGGCACGGCGCGAGCGGCACGTGGACCGGCTCGGGCGACGTCGACGACCCCGCGAACCACCACGCCGGGGAGATCGCCTACCAGACCCCGCTCGGCCTGGACCGCGTCTCCGTCGACACGGTGATCGACGGGCTCGCGCGGCTGGGCCTCAACAGCGTGCGGCTGCAGTTCTCCAACGCGATGATCCACGACACCCGGCCGGTCCCCGACCTGCCGGCCAACCCGGACCTCCACGGCCTGACGCCGTTGCAGGTCTACGACCGCGTGGTCACCCGGCTGACCGCGCGCGGGTTCGCCGTGATCCTCAACAACCACACCACGACTTCGCGCTGGTGCTGCGGGCTCGACGGCAACGAGCGCTGGAACACCGCGCAGACCGAGCAGCAGTGGCAGGACGACTGGCTGTTCATGGCCCGCCGGTACGCCGCGAACAAGCGCGTGGTCGGCGCGGACCTCTACAACGAGGTCCGCCGCAACACCTTCGACGACCCGAACTGGGGCTGGGGCAACGACAAGGACTGGCAGCGCGCGACCCAGCAGGTCGCCGACCGCATCCTGAGCGAAGCCAACCGGGACCTGCTGATCATCGTCGAAGGCATCAACTGGACCGGCCTGCCCATCGACGGCTTCGCCCACGGCCGCCCGACCCTCGAGCCCGCCCGCACGCTGTCCCACACGCTCGTCGAGTCCGGGAAGCTCGTCTATTCCGCGCACTTCTACGGCTACACCGGGCCGAACCACTCCGGCGCCACCGGCATCGGCGAGACCCACGACCCGCGCTACCGCGACCTCTCGCCGCAGGAACTGCGCGACACGCTGTACCGGCAGGCGTTCTTCGTCTCGGCCGACACCGGCAAGCACTACACCGCGCCGCTGTGGATCAGCGAGTTCGGCGAGGGCCGGAACACGACCGACCCGGCGTCGCGCGCGTTCTTCGAGAACTTCGTGAACTACCTCGCCGAGACCGACACCGACTTCGCCTACTGGCCGGCGGTCGGCTTCCAGACCGACGGGACCGGCGACGGCTGGTCGCTGCTCGCCTACGACACCGCCGGGCGGCGCATCGACGTCCTCGACGGCACGGACTGGCGCGGGCCCGCGTGGCAACGGCTGATCACCGCGCCGTCGCGCACCGGGCAGGTCCCGGCGGCCGACCACTGGTCGATGCTCAACCTCGACTACGCGGACTTCCCGGCGTCACTCACAGTCCGCGCCAAGCCCGACTGGGATCCGGGTGCCCGCAAGGGCGCCTGCCCCGACGGCCAGCGGCTGGCAGGCCTGGCCCACACCGGCGGCCGCGGCCTGTGCACCGGCACGCTCCCGGTCCCGTCCGCCTACACCACGGTCCGCGATGAGTCCTTTGTGGACACCGACTGGGCGTCCGGGTACACGAAGGTGCAGTGCCCGGCCGACTCCGCCGTGGTCGGGTACAGCGTCAAGGGCGCGGCCTTCTCGGCCGTGCTGTGCGGCAGGTCCGCGACACCGCTGGGCCGCGCCGGGCGCACGGTCTGGTTCGACCGCGGGGACAACCGGCCCGCCGGTGATCCCGGCGGCGACTTCGCTTCCGGCAACTACAAGGGCCAGTGCGCGCCGAACGAGTACGTCGCCGGCGTCGCCTACACCGGCCGTATCGGCTCCGGCAAGACGCCGGACGCGCTGTTCTGCCGCTCCTGAGTCACTTCCAGGCTCAGCGCGACCGCCCGCTCGGCCAACGGGGACAGCGTCCGGTCCGCCGGCCACGCCAGCCAGATCTCCCGCGGCGCTGGCGCGGGCTCGAGCGGGTGCGTGACCAGCCCGTCGTCGTCCGGCCGGCCGTCGAGGGTCAGCATCGGCATCACGGCGACACCGAGGCCGGCGCGCACCATCGACAGCACACCCTGGTTGTCCGCGGTGCGGAACACGATGAGCGGCGAGACCCCGGACTCGGCGTAGACGCGTTCCACGCGCGCCTGGTCGCAGATCGGCGGCTGCGCGACCATCGGCGTCCCGTGCAACGCCGTGAGCGGCACCGGCCCCGGCGCGAACGTCCCGCGGCGGGCGACCACGGCGTACGGATCGGCCAGCACCCGCGTCTGCTCGACGTCCCCGCCGACCCGGCCGTCGAAGAACAGCAGGTCCAGCTCGCCGATCCGCGGCTCGTCCGTCTCCTCCTCGAAGAGGCGGACGTCGGCGGCCGGGTGCTCGTCCCGCAGCCGCCGGACCACCGCGGGCAGCAGGACGTTCGTGACGCTCTGGAAGGTGCCGATGTCGACCCGGCCGTCCCCGGCCTTGAACCGCTCGACGGCGTCCTCGGTCGCCGCGGCGCGCGCGAGGAGCTCCCGGCCGTGGGCCAGGACGACCTCGCCGAGCGGGGTCAAGCGAACCGCCTTCGGGCCGCCCGGGCGGTCGAACACCGCGCCGCCCACGGACTTCTCCAGCGCGGCGATCTGCTGGCTGACGGCGGACTGGGTGTAGCCGAGGCGCTCGGCGGCCCGACCGAAGGTGCCTTCGGCCGCAACGGCGTCGAGCGTGACCAGGTGACGCAGGTCCAGCATCAGCACAGCTTATCGAATCAGGCAGATTTCATCGCTTTTCGCGATCACTCGTGGCCCCTAACGTTCCTTCCATGACTCCTCGGCACGCCCTCTGGCTCCCCTTGTTCGACGCCCTGGCCGACCCCGCGCTGATCGCCCGCCTCGCCGCCGAAGCCGAAGAAGCCGGCTGGGACGGCCTGTTCGTCTGGGACCACGTCCGCTGGCGCGAGCCGGTCACCGCCGTCGCCGACCCGTGGATCACCCTGGCCGCGGTCGCCACCGCCACCTCGAAACTCCGCTTCGGCCCGATGGTCAGCGCGATCACCCGCCGCCGCCCGGTCAAGCTCGCCCGCGAAACCGCCACCCTCGACCGCCTCGGCGGCGGCCGGCTCACCCTCGGCGTCGGCCTCGGCAGCGACCGGTTCGGCGAGGAGTTCTCCCGCACCGGCGAGGAAACCGACGACAAGCTGCGCGGCCGCATGCTGGACGAGGCCCTCGACGTCCTGGCCGCCGCCTGGTCCGGCGAAGTCGTGCACCACCACGGTGAGCACTACACCGTGGACGGCATCCGGTTCCTGCCCACGCCGGTGCGGCGGATCCCGGTGTGGGCGGCCGGGTTCCCGGGCAAGCTCCGCCCGATGCGCCGGGCCGCGCGTCTCGACGGCTTCTTCCCGGTGAACCTCACTTCACCGGACCAGTTCGCCGAAGTCGTCGCCCAGGTCGAAGCCCTGCGCACGACGGCCGGGCCGTTCGACCACGTCGCCGAAGTCACGCCCGGTCAGGACAGCTCCCCGTACGCGCGGGCCGGCGCGACCTGGCTGCTGACCGCGTTCGACCCGGAGTCGCTGTCGGCCGACCACGTGCGCGGGGTGCTGCGCGACGGTCCGCGCTAGCGGATCCGCAGCTTCCGCATCAGCTTCAGCCCGGAAAGCATACCCTCGACGTACTTTTCGTAGCTCTGGCCGGCCCGCGGTCCCATGACCTGCTTCTTGAGCACGGCCCGGTTCTGCACGTCGGTGTACTTGAGCAGCCCCTGGTCGCCGTGGCGGGCGCCGACCCCGGAGCTCTTGACCCCGCCGGACGGCGTGCCCTTGGCGGCGAACGCCGTGGCGAGGATGTCGTTGATGTTGACGTTGCCCGACTCGATGCGCGCGGCCACGGCGGCCGCGGCGTCGACGTCGCGGCCCCAGACCGAGGCGTTGAGGCCGTAGTCGGTGTCGTTGGCGAAGGCGACGGCCTCGTCGACGCTGCCGTACTTGTGCAGCGCCACCACGGGTCCGAAGGTTTCGGTGACCCCGCAGTCCATGTCCTTCGTGACACCTTCGAGGATCGTCGGCTCGAAGAACGCCGGGCCGAGGTCGGGCCGGGGCTTGCCGCCGCAGAGCACGGTCGCGCCCTTCGCGACGGCGTCGTCGACGTGCGCCTTGACCCGGCGCATGTGGTCGACCGAGACGAGCGAGCCCACCTCGGGCCCGAAGTCGTAGGCGGCGCGGACGTCGAGCGCCTTCGCCTTGGCCACGAAGGCGTTCTTGAACTCGTCGTAGCGCGACTCGGGCAGGTAGATCCGCTCGATGTGCATGCAGATCTGGCCGGTGTTGCCGAACGCGCCGAAGATCGCGCCCTGCGCGGCTTCGGCGAAGTCGGCGTCTTCGAGCACGATCATCGGGTTCTTGCCGCCGAGCTCGAGGCAGCAGCCGATGAGGTTCCGGCCGGCCCGCTCGCCGATCACCCGGCCGGTGGCCGTGGAGCCGGTGAACATCACGTAGTCGGCGTGGTCGATCAGCGTCGGCCCGACGTCCGGCCCCTCGCCGCAGACCACCTGGAACAGGCCCGCGGGCAGGCCGGCCTCCTCCAGCAGCTGGATGCCGTAGAGCGGCGAGAGCGCCGTCTTGTTGTCGGGCTTGAGCACCACCGCGTTGCCGGCCATGAGCGCCGGGATCGCGTCGGAAATTCCGGTGGCGAACGGGAAGTTCCACGGCGCGATGACTCCGACGACCCCCTTGGGCCGCCGGATCTCGGTCGACGTCGTCAGCAGCGGCACCGGGCCGCCGCGCTTCGTCGGCGCCAGCAGTTTCGCGGCCCGCTTCAGGTAGTGGCTCATCACCATCGCCGGGTCGCAGGTCTCTTCGATCGCCATCCGCCGGTTCTTGCCGCTCTCGACCTGGATGAGGTCGGCGACGTCGGTGGCATGGGCGACGAAGAGCGCGTGCGCCCGCTTGAACACCGCCAGCCGTCGCTTGAGCGGGGTGGCGGCCCACTTCGCCTGTGCCGCGCGGGCGACGGCGAACGCCTGCTCGATGTCGGCCGGCGCCGACTGCGGCAGCTCGACGAGCGTCTCGCCGGTGTAGACCTCGGTGAGCGGCCAGGTCGCGCCGGCCGGGCCCGGCACCCGGGCGACGAGCCGCCGCAGGAGCGCGTCGGTCACCGACGCCGGACGGGTGAGCTGGAGCGGGGTGAGGGTCATGGCCGGCTTCCCGTCAGTGGTCCGCGAGCACGAGGTGCGCGCCCATCTCGCCGATCATGATGCTGGGCGCGTTGGTGTTGCCGCCGGTGATCGACGGCATGATCGAGGCGTCGCAGACCCGCAGGCCGTCGACCCCGCGGACCTTGAGGTCGGGTCCGACGACGGCGAGCTCGTCGACGCCCATCCGGCAGGTGCCGACGCCGTGGTAGACCGAAGTCGCGCGGTTGAGGATCGCGTCGCGCAGCTCCTGGCCGCGCAGGCCGGTGCCCGGGTGGATCTCTTCCTTGACCGAGCCGTTGAACGCCTTCGACGCGAAGATCTCGCGCACCAGCTCCGAACCCTCGCCGAGCACTTCGAGGTCGGCCGGGTCGGCCAGGTACTGGAAGTCGATGAGCGGCGCCGCGGCCGGGTCGCCCGAGGCGAGCCGCAGGGTGCCCCGGCTCTTCGGGTAGATCAACGTCGTCAGCACGGTCAGCGCCGGGCGCTTGTCGACGTCGTGGCGGATCGGCGCGTCCTGGTTGGGCGAGACGTACGCCCACGGCAGCAGGTGCAGCTGGAGGTCGGGGACGGCCTCGGCCTGGGACGTCTTCAGGAACGCGACCGCTTCGAAGACCGAGTTCGCCAGGAAGGTCGTGCCGGGGCGCATCAGCTCCCGGGCCAGGCCGCGCGCGAAGTAGCCCGGCGTGCCGGAGTTGCGGCTCGACGAGACGTGGAAGGTCAGCGCGTGGAACATGTGGTCGTGCAGGTTGTCCCCGACCGGCAGGTCCGCGACGACGCCGATGCCGAGCTCCCGCAGGTGGGCCGCGTGGCCGATCCCGGAGAGCATGAGCAGCTGCGCGGAGCCGACGAACCCGGCCGAGAGGATGACCTCCTTGCCGGCACGGACCGTACGCCGGCGGCCGCGGTCGAGGACTTCGACCCCAGCGGCGCGGCCGTTCTCGATGAGCACCTTCGTCGCCAGCACCCCGGACTGCACCTGGAGCGTCGCGGGCGCGAGACCGTGGACGTAACCGCGCGACGCGCTGTAGCGCAGGCCGTCGGCGGCGTTCTGCTGCATCCGGCTGACGCCCTCTTGGGACTCGGCGTTGTAGTCGTCGAGGACCTTGCAGCCGACGGCGTCCGCGGTGGCCTGGATGAACTGCAGGGTCCCCTCTTCGGGGCGCTTGTTGCGGGTGACGCGGATCGGGCCGCCCGCGCCGCGGAAGGCGTTCTCGCCGTCCTCGAAGTCCTCCATCCGCTTGTAGGCGGCGTTCACGCTGTCGGCGTCCCAGCCGGTGTTGCCCTCGGCGGCCCAGGAGTCGAAGTTGGCGCGGTTGCCGCGGACGTAGACCATGCCGTTGATGGAGCTGGACCCGCCGACGACCTTGCCGCGCGGCACCGGCATCCGTCGATCTAGAACGTGTTTCTGCGGGACGGAGTAGTAGCCCCAGTCGAAGGGCTTCTTGAGCTGGGGCACGGCGTGCATGGGGCCGACCAGCCCGGGCTTCTTGATCATCATCTTCTGGTCGGACTTGCCGGCTTCGAGGACGATGACACTGGCTCCCGCGGCGGCCAGCCGCCCGGCGACCGCAGCACCCGAACTCCCCGACCCGACGACCACGTAGTCGGCCTCATCGCCGCGCGGCGCCCTGTTCGCCATTTCCGCTCCTCGGTCGGCCCGCCCCAGAACTGTAACCTGTTCTAGTTCGGTCAACCGTATAGCGTCCCGGCCGGGTTCCGCAATGGCGGACACCGGCGGAGCGGATGCCCCGCCGGCGTGCGTCGCTCAGCCCCGGGCGTTCGGATCGATCACGTCGCCGGCCAGGCCGGCGGCGGTCTCGCCGAGGGAGCCGGTCGAGTCGAGGAACTCCTGCCCCTGGGCGGTCGCCGACCCGAGCGCCTCGGTGGCCCCGTCGACGGGCAGGTCGACGCCGGTCAGCTCGGTAACCTTCTCCCCCGCTCCGCCGAGCAGTTCGGTGGCTTTCTCCTTGATCATGTCGAATAGGCTCATGGGGCCATGATATCGGACATAACACCCAAAACGACCGGAGTAGGGCCCTGCTTGTCGACTGGCCGCCGCTGCCCGTCGTCCAGTTCGCCGGGCGCTCAAGGGGTCGTGAGTGTTTAGTCGGGTTAGAACCCTACTTACCACTCACGACAAGCCGCGCCAGACCACCAAACGTTCGCCGCGCCCACCCGGCGCAGGACGCGTGCGTGACGACAGTGAAGCGCTGCTTGTCGTCAGACGACCGTGAAGCTCGCCGTCAACGTCGCCGCCGAGCTCGTGCCCACGTAGACCTCGATCTTCCCCGGCTCCACCCGGAACTTCGCGCCGTTGTCGTAGAAGCCGACGTCCTCCGGGGTGAGCGCGAACGACACCGTCTTCGACGCGCCCGCGGCCAGCGTCACCCGCTCGAAGCCGCGAAGGCGACGCACCGGCTGAACGATCGAAGCGACCGGATCACGCAAGTACAGCTGAACGACCTCGTCGCCCGCACGGCCGCCGGTGTTGGTCAGCCGCACGCTCACCTGGACTCGCCCTCCCCGCGCCGACATACGGGTGTCCGAAAGACGCAGGCTGTCGACCCGGAACGTCGTGTACGACAGACCGTGGCCGAACTCGTAGAGCGGGCCGGACTCCAGGTCGAGGTACTTGGACGTGTACTTGTTGGCCGGGTCGGCCGGGCGGCCGGTGTTCTCGTGGTTGTAGTAGATCGGGACCTGCCCGACCGCGCGCGGGAAGCTCACCGGCAGCTTGCCGCCCGGGTTGACCACGCCGAACAGGACGTCCGCGACCGCGTGGCCGCCCTGCACGCCCGGCGCCCACGCCTCGAGGATCGCCGGCGCGTTGTCGTGCAGGTACGGGATCGTCAGCGGCCGGCCGTTGACCAGGACCACCACGAACGGCTTCCCGGTCGCCTTGATCGCGGCCACCAGCTGCTGCTGCACCCCGGGCAGGTCGATGACGCTGCGCGCCGCCGCCTCGCCGCTCATCGCGGCGGTTTCGCCGACCACCACGACCGTCACCTCGGCCACGCGGGCCGCCTGCTGCGCAGCGGCGAACCCGCTCGTGTCGGCGCCCTCCACCGTGCAGCCGGCGGTGTAGGTCACCGTGGCCCCGGGCGCCGCCGCCTTGATCCCGTCGACCACCGTCACCGGCGGGGTCGTGCCCGCGCCGGTGCCGAGGCCCGACCAGGTCCCGTTCAGGTCGTAGGTCGCGGTGCCGAGCGGGCCGACCACCGCCACCGAGCGCACGGTCTTCGCCAGCGGCAGCAGTCCCTCGTTCTTCAGCAGCACCATGGACCGCCCGGCGGCCTGGCGCGACGCGGCGAGCGCGGCCGGGGAAGGCGCTTTCACCTCGCCCGGCTCGTCGACGTACGGGCGCTCGAACAGCCCCAGCCGGACCTTCACCAGCAGGATCCGGCGGACGGCGTCGTCGATCTGGTCGCGGGTGATGCGCCGCTGGTTCAGCAGCTGCTCGCCGTACTTGACGTAGTTGGTGCTGACCATCTCCATGTCCACGCCCGCGGGCAGCGCCGCCGCCGCGGCGTCCGCGCCGTCGCCGGCGAGCCCGTGGTTGATCAGCTCCTCGATGCCGGTGTAGTCGCTGACGACGAACCCGCGGAAGCCGTAGGTGCCCTTGAGCACGTCGTGCAGGACGTAGCCGTTGCCGTGCGCGGGCACGCCGCTGATCGTGTTGAAGCTGGCCATCACCGTCGCCACGCCGGCCTCGACACTCGCCTTGAACGGCGGCAGGTAGAGGTTGTGCAGCCGCTGCAGCGAGACGTCGACGGTGTTGTAGTCGCGGCCACCTTCGGCCCCGCCGTAGGCGACGAAGTGCTTGGCACACGCGGCGAGGCGGTCCGGCGACGAGTAGTCGTCACCCTGGTAGCCGCGGACCTTCGCCACGGCCATCTTCGAAGCCAGGTAAGGATCTTCGCCGTACCCCTCGGCGATGCGCCCCCAGCGCGGCTCGTGGGTGACGTCCATCATCGGCGCGTAGGTCCAGTGGATGCCGCTGTGCCGGGCCTCCTTCGCCGACACCGTCGCGTCGGCGCCCGCCACGGCCGGGTCGAAGCTCGATCCCTGGGCGAGCGGGATCGGGAAGTTGGTCGTGTACCCGTGGATGACGTCGAGGCCGAAGATCAGCGGGATCCGCAGCCGGGTCTGCTCGACGGCGATCTTCTGCAGCGCGTTCAGCTTCGCGGCGCCCACCACGGAGAACACCCCGCCGAGCTGCCCGGTCGCCAGCGACGTCCGCGCGAGGTCTTCGGTGCCGACCAGCTGGAGCTGGCCGAGCTTCTCGGCGAGGGTCATCTTCCGCAGCAGGGACTCGACCCGTTCGTCGCGGTCGGGCCGGCCGGCCGGACCCGCCGGGTCCGCGGCGGCGGCGCCCGGGGCGAGCAGGCCGACCCCGCCCGCGGTGAGGATCCCGCCGACCCCGGCGAGCAGGCTCCGCCGGTTCACACCGTCGGCGGCCGGGCGATCGGCAGCGTGGCTCTCGGACTGCTCCATGGCGGGGACCCTTTCGCGAGAGAACTCGGGGCGCACAGGATAGGCACGAAAGGCCGCCGCCAGCAGCACGAATGGCGCCCGGTGTTCGGCCCTTCGGCGGGTTGTGGTCCGGGCCGGGCAGGCCCTACGGTCGGAAATTCGCGAGCTACTGGGGGAAGCCGTGCGAATGTCCGGAGCTGTCCTCGCGAGTGTGCTGCTGCTGACCGGTGCGACTCCGGCGACCGCCGGCACGGAGTGGGCGCCGTCGTCGATCACCTGGACGACCTGCCCGGACGAACCGGACGGCGAGTGCGGCACGCTGCGGGTGCCGCTGGACTGGGACCGGCCCCGCGGGCCGGAGATCACCCTCGCGGTGGCCCGGCACCGCGCCACCGATCCCGCGCACCGCGTCGGCGTGCTGCTGGCCGACGCCGGCGGCCCCGGTTCGTCGGGCGCGGAGTTCGCGCTGGCGCCGGGCTACTTCAGCCCCGAGGTGCGGGCCCGGTTCGACGTCGTCGGCTTCGACCTGCGGGGCACCGGGAACAGCGAGTTCATCCGGTGCGAGCCCGAGCCGGGCGGCCCGGACGACACGCCCGCCACCGCGGCCGAGTTCGACGCTTTCCGGCGGTACAACCGGCAGGCGGTCGCGGACTGCCGGGCGCGGAACCTGCCGGTGTTCGACCACGCCGACACCGCCGTCAACGCCCAGGACCTGGACGCGCTCCGGCGGGCCCTCGGCGAGGAGAAGATCAGCTTCCAGGGCATCTCCTACGGCACCCTGCTCGGGCAGCAGTACGCCGAGGCGCACGGCGACCGCGTCCGCGCGATGGTGCTGGACGGCACCATCGACCACAGCGTCGACACCCGGCACTTCGTCGGCGACCGCGCCACCGCCGCCGACGACCTGTTCGGGCAGTTCGCCGCGTGGTGCGGCCAGACCCCTTCGTGCGCGCTGCACGGCCAGGACGTCCGGGCGGTGTGGGAACGGGCGCTCGTCGCGGCCGACGGGATGCCGTTGCCGCCCGGCTGGCTGCCGGAATGGGCGTTCTCGGACATGTACACCCCCGACTGGGCCGCCCTCGCGACGCTGGTCGCCGACACCGCCGCCGGCCGGCCGCCGGTGCGCGCGCAGTTCGAGTACAACTACCGGTCGATCCGCCTCGCCGTCGTCTGCCAGGACTTCGACCTCCGGATCGGCACTTTCGCGCAGTACTCGGCGATGCGCGCCGAGGAGCTGCGCCGGGCGCCGATCATGCGGGGCAGCGTGCTGGGGCACGGTGAGGTGATGGCCTGCACCGGCATCCCCGGCCCGCCCGCGAACCCGCCGCACCGGCTCGACCTCGCGCGAGCGCCGCGGATCCTGCTGCTGAGCTCGCGCCACGACCCGGCGACGCCGTACGCGTGGGCGCTGAACATCCACCACCAGGCGCCGGCGAACACCACGCTGCTGACCTACGAGGGCTCCGGCCACGCCGTCTACCAGCGCACCCCGTGCACCCGGGCGGCGGTGGACGGCTACCTGCTGACCGGCCAGGCGCCCCGGCACGACCTCAGCTGCCCGGGCTGACCCGCGCGTCGCGGTTCACCACCCGCAGGATCAGCCACTGGTCGAACCACGCGCCGGCCGTCGTGACGACCAGCATCACCAGGCCGATGACCAGGTGCGTGTAACTGTGCAGCGGCGCAGCGCTGTCGGTCAGCTTCGTGAGCCCGAACTGCAGTCCCAGCCGCAGGACGAACAGGACCGCGACCAGGCCGAGCGCCTGCTTGCTGCGCCACACCGCGCGCAAGTACTTGCGGCGGCGGGAAAGCAGCGTGAACCACAGCGTCAGGTGCACCGCGACGAGCACCAGCGGCAGCAGGGCGACCCATGAGTAGCGGTCGCTGAACTGCTGGGTGAGGTCGTTGCTGGCGACCAGCAGCCCGACGAGCACGAAGTACCAGCCCGGCAACCCTTCGACCGGCCCCCGGACGGGTCGTGCGCCGGTGATGAACTCTGCCTCCCGCATGGGAACCCTCCGTCTGTCGTCGTCTTGTCCCGAGTCTCACGGGAACCACGGGCGGCGCGATCAACCGGCAGTACGAGATCGCCCGGCGGTCTCGTACCCGGGTATGAGTTCCGGCCTCGGAGGCGGCGCGGGCGTGTCTCGTGAGGCACCATCGGCAGATGACCTTCGAAGGCCGTCCGTGATCACGCGGATCCCGTGGAGCGGCCGCCGGGGCCCGCTCGTGGCCGAGGCGGTTGTGCTCGCCGTGCTGGTGGTGCTCGACATGGTGCTCGCGATCCGGGCGGGTCCGGTGCAGGGTGAGCTCTCCACCGTCGCCCTCGAGTTCGCGCCCGGCGTCGGCCCGGTCGTCGCGCTGCTGGCCGTCCTGCGCCGCCGGTTCCCCGACCACATCGCCGTCCTGGCCACCGCCGTCTCGGGGCTTTCCTTGCTGGGCACGGTGATCACGGCCGCCGTCGCCGCGGCGGGCTCGCGGCTCCCGCCGCAGCCCGGTGCCGCCGAGACCTTGGCGATCGCGCTCGTGGTCGGCGCCTGCTGCCACCGGCTCTCCCCGCGTTCCGCCACCACGCAAGCGGTTCTCGGGGGCTGCGCGGTGACGCTCGCGCCGATCCTGCGCTACGGCACGGACACCCCGGCCGCGCTCTACTCCGCCGGGGCCGCCGTGGTCTGGGGCGCCGCGCTGGCCGGCGGCCTGGTGCTGCGCGACGCCGAAGTCCGCGCCCGCGTGGAAGTCCTGGAGGTCCGCAACACCGAACGGCTGCGCCTGGCCCGTGAACTGCACGACCTGGTCGCGCACCAGGTCACCGGGATCGTCGTGCGGGTGCAGGCCGCCCACCGCGTCGCCGAACGCACCGGCGGCGACACGACGACGTTCGCCGAGCTCGAAACCGCGGGCGCCACGGCCCTCGCGGCCATGCGCCGGCTCGTGGGCGCGCTGCGGACCGGCGAGGAAGACCTCTTCGTGCCGCCCACCGATCTCGCCACCGCGGTGGACCGCGCGGTCGGCGACGACGAGCGCATCCACCTCGACGTCGGTCCCGGTCTCGCCGGGGTCCCGGTCGCGCCCGAGGTCGTGACGACCGCCCACCGGCTGCTCACCGAGTCGCTCACCAACGTCCGCCGGCACGCGCCCGGCGCGGCCGAGGTGCGGGTGCTCGTGCGGCACGAACCGGACGGCGCGCTGCGGATCGAGGTGGTCAACGACGGCGCCGCGAAACCCGCCCGCCGCGGTGGCTACGGCCTGCTCGGGATGGCCGAGCGGGTGGCCGCGGTGGGCGGTACGGTGCACGCGGGTCCGGCGGACGGGCAGCGCTGGCGCGTCGTCGCGCGGCTGCCGCTCGAACCGGGCTGACCGCCGACGAGGGGAACCGGGTGCCGACGCGAGTGCTGATCGCCGACGACCAGGCGATGGTCCGCGCGGGGTTCCGGCTCATCCTCGAGGGCGAACCGGACATCGAGGTGGTCGGCGAGGCCGCCGACGGCGACCAGGCGGTGCGGCTGGCCCGCGAGCTGCGTCCCGACGTCACGCTGATGGACATCCGGATGCCCGGCGTGGACGGGCTGCGGGCGACCGAGCTGCTCGCCGGCCCGGACGTCCCGGAGCCGCTGCACGTCGTGATGGTGACGACGTTCGGGCTGGACGAGAACGTGCACGCGGCCCTGCGCGCCGGAGCCTGCGGTTTCCTGCTCAAGGACGCGGGGCCGAACCTGCTCGTCGAGGCCGTGCACGCCGCCGCCCACGGCGAAGCACTCGTCTCCCCCGCGATCACGACCCGGCTGCTGGCGCACTTCGCGCGCCGCGACCCCGGGCGCGCGACGGAGCTGGCGAGCCCGCTGACCCCGCGTGAGCTCGACGTCGTCCGCGCGGTCGCCCGCGGTGAGACGAACGACGAGATCTGCCGCTCGCTGGTGGTGTCACTGCCCACCGTCAAGACGCACATCGGCGCGGCCAAGCGCAAGCTCGGGGCGCGCAACCGCACCGAAATCGCCATCTGGGCCTGGGAAAGCGGCCTGGTCCGCTGACCGCGGCACCCGCACGACGACCGTGCGCGCGACGACGTCGCCGAACCGCTGACGGCGGCGGGTCACCAGCATCACGACGATCCCGACCAGCCCCCAGGCGAAGCCGTCGACCATCATCAGCAGCTCCCGCACGACGAACACCGACAGCGGCGGGTGGCCCCCGTCGAGCGTCACGACCCGCAGGCGCAGCCACCGCATGGCCGGGGTCTGGCCGCCGTGCCGCCACGGCCACCAGGTGGTGACGAACCAGAAACCGACGAAGTCGAGCGCCAGCATCGTGTAGACGACGACCTTGAGGAACCCGAGCAGCGCGGGCCCGTGCGGGTGGAAGAGCCAGATGACCGCGATGGCGAGCAGCAGCATGGGGAGGAAGACGAGCATCTCGTCGAGCAGGAACTGCACGAGCCGCCGCCCGACGATGCCGCGTCCGGTCCGGGAACCGCTCATCAGCCCATGATCTCCGCCCGGCGGCCCCGGCGCGCGCTGAGCGCTTGTCTCATACCCCGGGCCGAGGCGGAACCGGCGAGTTCGTCCTCCGGGCTGATCACCGGCGCGCGCGGCGAGGCCAGGCTCGGCGCGGACGACCCGCCGACGGAAGGACTCCCGGTGCGCACCACCCGGACAGGATTGGCCGCCCTGGCGGCCCTGCTCGTCGCGACCACGGCCACCACGGCCGCGGCCGCCGATCCCCTCACGCCCTACACGACCCAAAAGCTCACCTGGGGCGACTGCCCGTTCAAGCCCGCCGCGAACGACGCGCCCGTGCAGTGCGCCCGGGTGGTCGTCCCGCGGGACTGGGCCGATCCTGCGTCGGGGCACGACCTCGAGGTGTCGATCAGCCGGGCCGCGGCCACCGGGGAGCGGCGCGGCGCCCTCCTGCTGAACCCCGGCGGGCCCGGCGGCCAGGGCACCACGCTGGCGGGACCGCTCGCGGCGCTGGAGCCGTCGGTGCACGCGCTCTACGACTTCGTCGGCATGGATCCGCGCGGGACCGGGCAGGCCGGGACCGACGACCACGGCTTCCAGTGCCAGGTCCCGGCCGGCCGGCTGCCGCAAGGCGCCCTCGACGCCCGGGACCGCTCGGCCGGAAGCATCGCGCGGCACCAGCAGGTTCCGCGCGCCATCGCGGAGGCGTGCCAGAGCGACGCGCTCGCGCCGTTCGTCACCACCTGGCAGACGGCGCACGACATGGACCTGGTCCGCGGCCTGCTCGGCGACGAGAAGCTCAACTACCTCGGCTACTCCTACGGCACCTGGCTCGGCGCGAAGTACGCGTCGCTGTTCCCGGAGCACACCGGCAAGACCGTGCTCGACTCCAGCGTCGACTTCGAGGGCCGGCTGCAGGCCGACTTCGAGGCGTTCCCGGTCATCGACCAGCGGCAGTTCGACGACGTCTACCTGCCGTGGCTGGCCCGCACCTTCCCGGACCAGCTGGGCCGGACGGCCGCCGAGGTCAAGGCGAAGTGGGAACGCGTGCGCGCCTACTACGGCACCCAGGGTGTCTCCCCCGACACCTTCGACAGCATCTTCGTCGGCAACGGCAGCCCGATCCAGTGGCTGCTCGGCGCACTGGTGTTCCTCCAGGGCGCGGCCGCGCTCGACGGGACGTCCGCCACGCCGCCGCCCGCGCTGGCCGGGCCGCTGGACGCCGCGTCGCGCGAGAAGTTCGGGGTGCCCGCGGCCGAGCTGACCCCGGCGCGGGTCGTCGCGCTCGCGCCCGACTACACCCAGGTTCCCGGCACGCGCTACGCCGTCGCCTGCGGTGACCAGCCCACCCGCAGCTCGGCCTGGTACAAGCGGCTCAGTGACCGGCAGGGCCCGCAGTACCCGCTGTTCGGCTGGGCGTACGGACTCGGCGAGGCGTGTGGCTTCTGGTCGGACGCGCGCCGGCACGAGCTCCCGGACGTGCCCGCGGAAGTGGCGGCGAACATCCTGGTGGTGCAGGGCGAGTTCGACCCGCAGACCGGCTACGAGCAGGCGAAGTCGGGCGCGCGGGCGGCGGGTGTCCCGCTGGTCTCGGTGGACGACTCACCGTTCCACGGTCAGTACGCGCTGGCCGGCAACCCGTGCGTCGACGGGCTGGTGAACGTGTTCCTCACCAAGAACTCCCGGCCCGGCGCGACGACCTGTCCCGGCGTGCCGCTGCCCGGCGAGGACCAGGTCTACCCGGTGGCCGGGCCGGTGCGCAGCGGGCCGCCGTCCGTCCAAACGCGACTCGCGGACGGGACTTCGGCGCTGCGCGGCCGGCTCCAGGACGAGGTCAGCGCCCTCAACCGGCGGTGAGCTCGCGGCTCTGCTCGCGGATGGACTCCACCGTGAACCCGGACAGCACCACCCGGGCGGAGCACCGGCTCACGCCGGACCCGGCCGAGGGCACGCGGCGGAGCACCACCTCGTAGCGGCGGTCCCGGGCGGCCACGACGACCGTCCGGGAGTCGCCGTGCGGGTGCTCTTCGAGCGCCAGCACGGCGTCGAGGCTCCGGAGACCCGTGCGGTTGCGGACCGCGATCTCCGCGTACTGCGCCCAGGGGGTCTCCGCCGAGGTGCGGCCGCGCAGGTGGTCCAGGCGGACGTTGCCGTGCAACGCCTCCTTGGCCACCAGCTCGGCCTCCGGCATGCCGAGGCCGCCGTGGATGAAACCGTCCGGGACCGTCAGGAGGTTGCCCGCCCAGCGGTCGCCGCCGACGTGGCTGACCTCCCAGACCAGGCCGGGGTGGTTCTGGGCCAGGCCGGTCGCCACCGGGCGGCCGAAGACCGCGCAGCACATGTCCTTGCTGCCGTGCGTGCAGACCAGGAACAGCGGCCCGGCGACCGGGGCGCCGTGCCCGCGGCGACCGGCGGCCACCGCTTCGAGGTCGACGCCGGGGAGCTCGTCCAGGGACAGGCGTTCCAGCCAGCGCTTGCCCGGCCGGCCGCTGGCGACGAAGACGGTGCGCGACGATCCCGGCACGCGCGCGTGGCGGCCCGGCTTCCGGATGAGCAGCGGGCGCAGGCCGGCCTCCCGGGCGGCGTCAAGCCGCCGCCCGGGGAACAGCTCGTCCAGCGTGGTTTCGAGGGCGTCGGGCGCCCAGGCGCCGGGCTGCTCGATGAGCAGCCAGGACGTCATGTGGCCGGCGGTGCCGGCGGGCTCACCCCCGAGGGCTCGGGTGAGCGCGGCGCACCCCGGCGCCGCACCTGCGTGTCCGGCGCAAGCTCCCCCTGGTGCCTCGGAGCTCGACTTAGGCATGCCTAAGCGTACCTGACTAGGCGGGCGCCAGCAGCCCCTGTGTGACCAACTCACCGAGGAACGCCCTCAGCGTCGCCCGGTCGAGTGCCGGTGCGGCCTCGGCCAGCGCCCCGAACGAGCGGGGCGAGCCGCTCAGCAGAGCGTCGAGCACCGGCCGGGCGGCCGTGGCGAAGACCAGGCGTTTTCCGGCCGCGAGCAGGGCGATCGTGCCGTCGCCGTCCGCCAGCGCGGCCCGCGGGGTGAGCATCCGGACGTCGAAGTCGTCTCCCGGCGGAAGCCGCTCGCCGGTCGCGGCCCACGGCAGGCCGACCCGCGGGTGCGCGGGCGCCTGGGCGTCGCGGTCGGCGAGGAACCGGTCGACGAGCTCGTCGGTCATCAGCTCGGTGATCCGCTGCCGCAGCTCCGCCGCCCGTTTCGTCCGGTCTTCCGGCGCGGCGAACCGCGGCAGGTCGGCGCGGAACACCTCGTCCGCGCGCACCTGGTCGGCGAGCCACGCCACGAGGTCGACGCCGTTGGCCGCGTTGAAGCCGATGGTGAGGTGCAGGGACTCCTCGCCGACGGCGGAGACGTCGTGCCAGTGCCCGCGCGGCACGTAGAGCACGTCGCCCTCTTCCAGCAGGAAGTCCTCGAGGGGCTCGCCTTCCGGTTTCGGCGGGAGCTCGACGTCGCGCTGCAGCGGCGAGGGGCGGGTGAGCCCGTGCAGCCGCCAGCGCTTCCGGCCGGAGATCTGGATGATGAACGCGTCGTGGTCGTCCCAGTGCACGTCGAAGCCGTGCGTGGTCCCCCACCCGGCGTAGAGGTTGACCTGGACACGCTCGCGCAGGTCGTGTTCGAGCCGGGCCGCGAGGTCGCCGACCTGGTCGACGAGCTCGTTGACCGAGTCGAGCACGAGGGTGGCGCCGGCGCGCAGGTGCTCGGCGAAGGGCGCGGACAGCACGCGCGGCACCAGACCGGTGCGGCGGGTCGGCACCATCTCCGTGTAGGTGTGCGCCGGCACGACCTCGCCGTCGAGGGCGAGGCGCAGGCGCGGGAAGTCCAGGCGGTGCTGCCGCAGCACGCGGTCGATCTCCCGCCACGGGAGCAGGGCGGCGAAGCGCCCCTTCTCCCCCGGGAACCGCCGCGGGGACTTCCCCAGCACGTCGTCGAAGAACTGGCCGGCCTCGAGGGGTGCCACGAGGTCGGCCAGTCCGGGAATCTCCGTCACGACGGCTTCGGCTAGTCGTTGCCGTCGTTGTCGGCGACCGCGCCGTTGGCCTTGCCGCGGTCGACGGCCGTCGGCAGCGGCTCGACACTGAGCAGCAGACCGCTGGCCTGGTTGTCGCTGACCGTGTTTTCCTGCGCCATCCGGGACCTCCCAAACGTCGACGACTGGATTTCCCACGCTACGTGAGAGAAGCGTGACGGTCATCGATCATTTGAGTAGTCCCGTTCCCCCGTCCGGCGAAGATCAGCGCGGGGTGACCAGCGCCGGGATCGCGGTGTGGCCGTTGGAGAGGAACGACGGGACGCCGGTCAGTCCGCCCGGATCGACGGCCAGCCGCAGGCCGGGGAACCGGTCGAACAGCGCCGGCAGCGCGATGGCGGCTTCGAGCCGGGCCAGCGGCGCGCCGAGGCAGAAGTGGACGCCGTGGCCGAAGGCCAAGTGCTGCTTGTCTTCGCGGCTGAGGTCGAAGCCGTCGGCGGTCGCGCCGTGCTCGGCCGGGTCGCGCCCGGCGGCCGCGTAGGCGGCGAGGATCGCCTCACCGGCGCCGATGACCACCCCGCCGCCGAGCGTGATGTCGTCGACGGCGTACCGCAGCGGCAGGTACGGCACCGGCGCCTGCCAGCGCAAGGTCTCCTCGATCACCTCACTCCACGTGTGCTCGCCGCGCCGGACGGCGGCCAGCTGCTCCGGATGGGTGAGCATCGCGGTGACGGCGTGGTCGAGCAGGTTCACCGTCGTCTCGTGGCCCGCGGTCAGCATCAGGATCAGGGTGTCGACCAGTTCGTCGGCCTCGAGCCGGCCGGTGTCCTCGGCGCGGGCCGCGATCAGCCCGCTGGTGAGGTCGTCACCCGGGTCGGCGGTTTTCTCGGCGACGAGCCCGCGCATGATCTCGTACAGCTCCAGCGCGTTCGCCTGCGCCCGGGCCGGGGTGACCGTGGTGTCGAAGATCGTGTCGACGACCGTGCGCAGGGCTTCACGCCGCTCGGCCGGCACCCCGAACAGCCGGCAGATCACCTCGACCGGCAGCGGGTAGGCGTAGCCCTCCCGCAGGTCGACCGGCTCGCCACCGGCGCCCGCGCGCTCGATCTCCGCCAGCAGCCCGGCCGTGATCGAGGTGATGTCCGGGCGCATCGCCTCGACCTGGCGCGGGGTGAACGCCTTGGCCACCAGCGTCCGCAGCCGGCGGTGGTCGGGGCCGTAGGTGGTGAACATGTTGCGCACCGAAACCCAGATGCGCAGCGGCCAGTCTTCGGAGACCCGGCCTTCGCGCCAGGCCGTCCAATGCCGGTTCGGGTCCTTCGAAACCCGGGGATCGGTAAGGAGTTTCCGCAGGACCGCCGCGTCGGGAACGGCCCAGGCCCGGACGCCGCCGGGCAGTTCCACCAGCCTGGCCGGCCCCGCGGCCCGCAGCCGCGCTCCCTCCCCGTGGACGTCGTGACCGAAGGTGTCGAGGACCAGCGCGTCGCCGTTTGTCATTCACCCGACGATATTCAGTTCCCGGCAGCGCGCGGGCCTCGCGGGAAAACCTGTCACAGCAACGTAAGACTCGCTCAGGCGGCGCGGGCCCGCCGGTCGACGTCGTGGCGGCGGCCGCCGTGGAAGACGAGCGGCTGCTCCCCGGCGCCGCGGCCGGCGGCGACCACGCGGCCCAGGAAGATCGAGTGGTCGCCGCCCGCGCTCGCCTGCTCGAGCTCGCACTCCAGCCACGCCAGCGCCCCGGTGAACAGCGGCGCGCCGGTCTTCGGCCCGATGCGGTGGCCGACCGGGCCGAACTGGGCCATCCCGCCGGGACGGCGCCAGTCGGCGAAGTAGCCGGCCAGCTCGTGCTGGTCCGCCGCCAGGACGTTCACCCCGAACGAGCCCGCGGTGACGATCGCGGTGTGCATCCGCGCCGCCTTCGCCACGCAGCACAACACCATCGGCGGTTCCGGCGACACCGGCGCGAACGCGCTCGCGGTCATCCCGTGCGCGTCCTCGCCGCCCACGGTCAGGACCGTGACGCCGGTCGCGAACTGGGCCATCACCTGACGGAAGCCGGGTTGCGGCGCGAGGCCGCGGCGAGCCCGCGCCGCCGGCACCCGCTTCAGCGCCCGAACCGGTCCGGACATGGCACACCTCTTTCTCCGCCGTCGAAAACCCTCGCCTCCAGTGCAGCCCGCGCGCCGCACACCCACTACTCGTGCGCTGCGCATCCCCGGGGCGTGAGCGCTTCACATCCGTTCCTCGACCCGCGGGGCGGATCGTGGTCGGCACGCAAGAACGGCAGCGGAACGGAGGAACCCATGGAAACGACCGCGACCACGGCCGACCGGCGCACGGAGGCCGTGCCCGTCCAGCGGGGCGAGCACCGGCGGATCGACATCCCGGCGCAGCGGACCGGCGCGCCGCCGGCGGAACGCGAGTACGTCCGCGAGCACATCGTCCTCGGGTACAACTGAGCCGCGCGGCCCCGGCGGCGCCACCGGGGCCGGCGCTCAGCCGAGCGCGACGTCCGTCGACCGCACCGGGACCGCGTCCAGCGCGGCGAGGGCCCGCTCGTCGAGCTTGATCCCGCCCGCGGCGACGTTCGCCTCGAGGTGCGCGGTGTCCGCCGTGCCCGGGATGAGGTGCACGTTGGGCGCGTGGTGCAGCAGCCACGCGAGACCGACCTGCGACGGCGTGCAGCCGAGCGACTCCGCCGCGGTGTGCACGGCCGGCTCGTCGGTCACCTTCGGCAGGCCGGGGAAGGCGCCACCCAGCGGGAAGAACGGCACCCACGCGATGCCTTCGGCGACGCACAGCGCGAGCATGTCCTCGTCGGCGCGCCCGACGAGGCTGTAGGCGTTCTGCACGCAGGCGATGCCCGCCGGGAGCGCCCGGCGCAGGATCTCCGTGGTGACGGCGCTGAGCCCGATCGCGCCGATCTTGCCCTCGTCGCGCAGGGCCGTCATCACCTCGAGCTGGTCGTCGAGGTCCACCACCTGGTCCCCTTCGGCCGTGACGCCCGGCCGGGTGTCCGCGCGGCGCAGGTTGACCAGCGGGATCCGGTCCGTGCCGAGGCTGACGAGGTTCTGCTCGACGCTCGCCCGCAGCTGTTCCGGCCGCTGCGCCAGCCGCAGCGGGATCGGGCCGTCCGGGTCGGGGTCGGCGCCGACCTTGGTGGCGACCAGGACGTCTTCGCCGGACTCGAGCGCCTCCCGGATGACGCCGTTGACAAAGCCGTTCCCGTAGAACTCGGCGGTGTCGACGTGGTCGACACCGAGCTCGAAAGCCCGTCGCAGCAAGGAGACGGCGGCCGCGCGGTCGCCGCGGAGGCGTTCGAGCTGCATCGCCCCGTAGCCAACCCGCGAGACGGTGCGGCCGGCGAGCGGGCCGGTGGGTGCGTTCGAGGTCATGGTGATCCGCCTTCGTGCGATGATGGAGAAGCGGAGGGACCTCCGCTAAGCCGAAGATAGCACAACCGGAGGGGCCTCCGTTTTGACTTCGCCCGATCGAGCCGTCCGCGCCGACGCGCGCCGCAACCGCGAGAAGCTCGTCACCGTGGCGCGCGACGCCTTCGCGGCGGCCGACGGCGCCGTCTCGCTGGAAGCCGTCGCGCGCGAGGCCGGCGTCGGGATCGGCACGCTCTACCGGCACTTCCCCACGCGAGAGGCGCTCGTCGAAGCCGTCTACGCCGCCGAGCTCGACGACGTCGCCACCAGCGCCGCGACGTTCCTCGCCGAGCTCCCGCCCGAAGCCGCCCTCCGCGCATGGATGAACCGCTACGCGGCGTTCGTCGAAACCAAGCGCGGGATGGCCGACGTCCTGCGTGCCGGCTGGGCGTCCGGCCGGATCGCGACGCCGGTGACGCGGCAGCGCATCACCGCGGCGATCGGCTCGATCCTCACCGCCGGCGCCGAAGCGGGCGTCTTCCGCGCCGACCACGACCCCGAGGACGTCACGACGCTGCTGCTCGGGATCTTCCTGGCCACCTCGCCCGGGCCCGAGCCGGAGCGGATCGGCCGGCTGCTCGACCTCGTCGTCGACGCCCTGCGCCCCCGCTGAACCCGGCCGCCACGCTAGGGTCAGTCCCACCTTTGACCGTTGAGGAGACATCAGTGGTAGCCGAAAGCGAGCGGCCCCATCGGCTGGCCGGAATGCTCGGAACCGAGCGTGAGCGGCTGATCGCCCGGTGGGCCGAACTGGCGGGCTCGGCCCTGCGCGGCCGGCTGACCACGGTCGAGCTCGAGCGCGACCTCCGTGACCTGTACGGCTCGCTCGTCCCCGTTGTCACCCTGGACGGGAACCTCGACCGCACCGAGTACGGCGAGATCAAGGCCCAGCTCGCCGACCTTTCGCGGTCCCGGGCCCGCCAGGGCTTCAGCCCGTCCGAGACCGCTTCGAGCGTCTTCGCGCTCAAGCAGGCCGTCTCCGAGCTGACCGAGAACGAGGACAGCGCCGAGGTGTTCCGGGAGGTGCTCGCCTTCTCCAGCCTGCTCGACACGCTCGGGCTCTGGACGTTCGAGACCTACGCCGCCGCCCGCGAGGAGATCATCAAGGAGCAGTCCGAGCAGCTGCTCGAGCTGACGACCCCGGTCGTCAAGCTCTGGGAAGGCGTGCTGGCGGTGCCGCTGGTGGGCACCCTCGACTCGGCGCGCACGCAGGTCGTCATGGAGAAGCTGCTGGAGTCGCTGGTCGAGACCGGCTCCGAGCACGCGATCATCGACATCACCGGCGTGCTGGCCGTCGACACGCAGGTCGCGCAGCACCTGCTCAAGACCGTCGTCGCGGCGCGGCTGATGGGCGCCGAGTGCACCATCTCCGGCATCCGGCCGCAGATCGCGCAGACGATCGTCGCGCTCGGGATCGAGTTCGGCGACATCGCCACCAAGGCGACCCTGGCCGACGCGCTGCGGCACGCGCTGCACCGCGACGGCGTGGTCGTGACCCGCGGTACCCGCGATCGGACCCGCTGATGGACCGCGTCCCCATCCTCAAGATCGGCGACATGCTCCTCGTGTCGATCCAGATCGACCTGCAGGACCAGAGCGTGCTGGCCCTGCAGGAGGACCTCGCCGAGAAGATCAGCACGACCGGCGCGTCCGGCGTGGTCATCGACATCTCCGCGGTGGAGATCGTCGACTCGTTCATCGGCCGGATGTTCGCGACCATCGCGTCGCTGTCGAAGCTGTTCGACGCCGAGACGGTCGTGGTCGGCATGCGGCCCGCGGTGGCGATCACGCTGGTCGAGCTCGGCCTGACCCTCGGCGACGTGCACACCGCCCTGGACCTGGACCGCGGGATCTCGGTCCTGCAGAAGCTCACCGCGCGAAGGAGGGGCGCGTCGGTCGGCCAGGACGATGAATCCGTCCGGGTCACCGGATGACCGGCGCCGCGGACGGACCCGACGAGATCGCGATCCGCGCCGACGAGGACGTCGTCCGGGTCCGGCAGCTGGTCCGCGCCTACGCCCTGCGGCTCAAGCTGTCGCTGGTGGACCAGACCAAGCTGGTCACCGCCACCAGTGAGCTCGCCCGCAACACGCTCATCTACGGCGGTGGCGGGTCGGCCCGCGTCGAAGAGGTCGACAACGGCCGCCGCAAGGGCGTGCGCGCCACCTTCCACGACGACGGCCCGGGCATCCCGGACGTTACCGTCGCCCTGGCCGACGGCTGGAGCAGCGGCACCGGCCTCGGGCTCGGCCTGGGCGGCGCCAAGCGGCTGGTCGACCAGTTCGACCTGGACACCGAGGTCGGGCGCGGCACGAAGGTCACCGTCGTGAAGTGGGCCCGATGATCGACGGCGCCTGCCTCCCGGTCACCGAGGACCTCGCCTGGGTCCGGGTGGAGCACGGCACCGCGCACGGCCGGGCCCGGCGCGCCGCGGCCGGGCTCGCCACCCGGCTCGGGTTCGACGAGGTCCGCGCGGCCGAGGTCGGCCTCGCGGTCACCGAGCTGGAGACGAACCTCGCCAAGCACGCCACCGAAGGCGTCCTGGTCGTGCGGGTCGTCCGGGCGGTGACCGACGCCGCCGTCGAGGTGGTCGCGATCGACCACGGCCCCGGCATGGCCGACGTCGACCTGTCCCGCCGGGACGGCGAGTCCACCACCGGCTCGCTCGGGGTCGGGCTGGGCGCCGTGGCCCGGCTCGCCGACACGACCGCCGTGCTCTCCGAGCCCGGCCGCGGCACGGTCGTCACCGCGCGCTTCCACCCCCGGCGCACGGCACCGGCCGAGCTGTCCGGGGAGACCGCCACGGGCATCACCCGGCCGATCGGCGGGGAAGACGTCTGCGGCGACGCCTACGCCGTGCACCAGGAACCCGGGCGGCTGCGCCTGATGATGTGCGACGGGTCCGGGCACGGCCCGCTGGCGGCCGCGGCCGCCCGCGCCGCCGTCGACACCTTCTGCGCCCACGCGACCGAACGCCCGGAGGTGATGGTGCGGCGCATCCACGAGGCACTGCGCGGAACTCGCGGCGGCGCGATCGCGATCGCCGACGTCGACGTGGCCGCGGGGACGGTCCGGTACGCCGGCCTGGGCAACATCTCCGCCTGCGTGGTGGCCGACGGCCGCAAGCAGGGCATGGTCTCGGTCCCGGGTGTCGCGGGATACCAGGCCCGCACGATCCGTGCCTTCGACTACGCCCTCCCGCCTGGCGCGACCGTGGTCCTGCACTCCGACGGCCTCACCGAGCGCTGGAGCGCCGAGGGCCGCGAGCGGCAGTTCGCCGCCGGCCCGCTCGGGATCGCTGCTTGCCTGCTGCGCGACGCCGGGACCCGCAACGACGACGCCGGCGTCCTCGTCGGCAAACCAAGCCCATGACCGCGCGGCGGCGCGACGAGCTCATCCGCCTGCCGATCGCGGCGGAGCCGGACGTGTTCACCGTGCGCCGCTGCGGCCGGGAGGTCGCCGCGGCCGCCGGCCTGGAGGGCCAGGACCAGGTCCGCTTCGCGACGGTGCTCAGCGACGTCGGACGCGACCTCGTCCGCGCCGGGGTCAAGGCCACGGCGCGGTTCGTCCTCGCCGACGCGCCGCTCGCGCTCGTCGCCGAGTTCAGCTGGCGCGGCCGGCCGGCCGAAACGGTCCTCGACACCGGCCGCGACACCGCGGAACGGCTGATGGACGGCCTGCACGTCACCTGCGAGGCAGGGCAGAACGTCGTCTCCCTGCACAAGCTGCGCTCCCCCGGGCACCGCCCGCCGGGGCCGGCCGACCTCGCGCGGCTGCGCGGAGTCCTGGAGCAACACGGGATGAGCACGCCGATGGACGAGCTGCGGGCCCAGAACCAGGAACTGCTGGAGACGCTGGAAAGCCTCGAAGCGAAGAGCCGGGAACTCATGCGGGTCAACGAAGAGCTCGAGGAGACCAACCACGGGGTGGTCGCCCTCTACAAGGAGCTTTCCGAAGAGCTCGAAGAAACCAACCGCGGGGTGGTCGCGCTCTACGCCGAGCTGAACGAGAAGTCCAGCCAGCTCAAGGCGGCCAGCGAGGCGAAGACCCGGTTCTGGTCGAACATCAGCCACGAGCTGCGCGCGCCGATCAACTCCGTCATCGGCCTCGCCCGGTTGCTGAGCGGGCCGGGCGCCGACCCGCTCACCGACGACCAGCGGCGCCAGGTGGGGCTGGTCAACGACGCCGGTTCGACGCTGCTGTCGCTGGTCAACGAGCTGCTCGACACCGCGAAGGCCGAGTCCGGCCACCTGGTCGCGCAGCCGTCCCAGGTCGATCTGGTCGCCGTCTGTCTCCAGCTGCGCGGCGCCCTGCGGTCGACGGTGGCCTCGCCTGAGGTCGAGCTGGTGATCGAGGTCCCCGAACCGGCTCCGCAGCTGATCACCGACGAGACGATGCTGGTGCGCATCCTGCGCAACCTGCTGTCCAACAGCCTCAAGTTCACCGAGCGCGGCGAGGTCCGGCTGACCGTCGGCACGGACGACGACGACGTCCGCTTCACGGTGTCCGACACCGGCATCGGCATCCCGGCCGACCAGCAGGACCGCGTCTTCGAAGAGTTCCACCAGGTGCCCAACGACCTGCAGGCGCGGGCGCCGGGCACCGGGCTCGGCCTGCCCTACGCGCGGCGGCTCGCGGAGATCCTGGGCGGCGGCCTGGAGCTGTCCAGCGAGCCCGGCACGGGCACGACCGTCGTGCTCCGCCTGCCGCGCCCCGACCCGCGCCGGGCGACCCCGGTCCGCGTCGGCTCACTGCTCATCGTCGACGACGACGCCGACTTCCGCGACCGGCTCGCCCGGCTGGTCGGCGACCTCGCCGCCGACGTCCGGCACGCCGCGGACGGGCGGGAGGCGATCGAGGTGTTCGACGGGCACCGGCCGGACCTGGTCTTCCTCGACCTGCTGATGCCGGGCATGAACGGCCGCGAAGTGCTGCAGGTGCTGCGCGAAAAGCCCGGCCTGCGGGACATCCCGGTGGTCGTGGTCTCCTCGGCGGTGCCGGAGGGACTGGACCTCACCGGCGCCGGGCTCCGGGCGGGTCTGCTGCTCAAGTCGCAGGTCTCCCCCGAAACCCTCAGACTGGCAGTCGGTGAAGCCTTCGCGGTCGTGGCCAGGACGGTGCCCAGATGAGTGATCCCGGCGAGCGCGCGCGAGCGAGCATCCTGGTCGTCGACGACCTCGAGGCGAGCCGGTACCTGACCAGCAGCTGGTTGCGCCGCAACGGTTACCGCGTCACCGAGGCCGAAACCGGCCGGGCCGCGCTGACCGCGCTCGCCGCCGAAGAGCTCGACCTCGTCCTGCTGGATGTCAACCTCCCGGACATGAGCGGCTTCGACGTCTGCGAGCGGGTCAAGGGCGACCCGCGCACCGCCGCGATGCCGGTCATCCACATCTCCGCCACCGCGATCGAGGTCACGGACCGCACCACCGGGCTCGACCGCGGCGCGGACGGCTACCTCGTCGAGCCGGTCGACCCGGGCGAGCTGGTGGCCACCGTCGAAGCCGCCCTGCGGTACTACCGCGCCCGGTTGCGGGCCGAACGGCTGGCGCTGCGGCTGGGCCGGCTGACCCGCGCCACGCTCGCCATGAACAGCGCCCGCACGTTCGACGACGTGCTCATCGCGGCCGCCGCGGGCGCCGCGGCGATCTTCGAAGGCCGCGCCGAGGTCCTCAGCTCGAGCTACCGCGGCCTGGTGCGCTCGGCCACCACCGACGGTCCCGGCCACGCTCCGGAGGTGCTCGCCGGCACGGTCCGCGCGCTCGACGACGTCACGAAGACGGCGCACGAAGCCAATCCGGGCACCGAGGTGTCCTTCGCGCAGCTGGTCACGTCGCCGGACGGGGCGTCGATCCTCGCGCTGGCCCACGCGAACCCGTCCCGGGTCCCCGTCGCGATCACCGTCGAGGCGGGGGTGATCAGCTCCGACGACGACCGCAACCTCCTGCTGCAGCTGGGTCAGGCGACCGCGCTCGCGTGTGAGGCCATGCGCACCTTCACCGAAGAGCACCAGCTCGCCCTCACCCTCCAGCGCAGCCTGCTGCCGCGGGAGCTACCGGTGCGGCCCGGCCTGGAGATGTCGGCCCGGTACGCGCCCGCGAGCGCGCATGCCGAGATCGGCGGCGACTTCTACGAGGTGTCCGACCTCGGCGGGCGCCTGCTCATCGCCGTCGGTGACGTGGTCGGGCACTCCCTCGAGGCGGCCACGGTGATGGGTGAGGTCCGCCACGCCCTGCGCGCCTACGCCGTCGAAGGGCACGGGCCGGTCGAGATCCTCGAGCGGCTGGACGCCATGCTGCGCCGCTACCACCCGCGCGGGCTCACCACGGTCAGCCTCGTCGCGCTCGACCCGGCGACGGGCGCCGCGGAGGTCGCGAACGCCGGGCACATCCCGCCGTTGCTCGCCGACGCGTCCGGAGTGCGCTACCTCGGCATCAAGGGGCCGCTGCTGGGCATCGGCCTGCCGCGGCCCGCGGCGACGTCGCTCACGCTCGACCCCGGCACGCTGCTGCTGCTCGTCACCGACGGCCTGGTCGAGCGGCGGGGCAGCGTCGTCGACGACGGCATGGAGCTGCTGCGCACGGCTGTCACCCACGACGCCGACCTGGAAACCCTGTGCGACACCCTGCTCGCCCGCTTCGGCGCGGCCGCGGAGGACGACATCGCGCTCCTGGCGCTGCGGCGCCGCTGAGCGGTGACGCCCCGGCCCGGCTGCTACCGTCTCCCGCAGACGCGGTTGAGGACCCAGCCGCGGTGCTCTAGCCGTGTGCTCCCTGCCGGCGCACGCCGATCCGGAGGAGCTCACCCTTGGCGGCCCCGCCCGACTTCGCCATCGCCATCACCTCGACCGACCACGAGACGCTGCTCCGCGCGGTCGGGGAGATCGACTCGGCGGTTTCCGAGGACCTGCGCACCCAGCTGACGACCGCGATCGGCGACGGGCGTCCCGTCATCGCCGACCTGGCGGACGTGACCTTCTGCGACTCCAGCGGCCTGACCGCGTTGATCCACGGCCACACCACCGCCGAAGAGGCGGGCACGGAGTTCGTGATCGTCACCGCGCAGCGCGCCATCCTCCGGCCCGTCGCCCTGCTGGGGCTCGCCGACCTCCTGCGCATCCACCCGGACGTCGAGACGGCCCGGGCCGCACTGGGCCCGAAACGCGAGTAAACGTCGCGAACATGGGTATTCTCGGCGCGGAGACGATCACGTTCCGGCCGTTTTGTGCCGCCGGGCGGTCGTCGAGAGGAGTTTCATGGTGCCGGTAGCCTGGGATCGCGACGACCAGGCCGACTGGCAGAGCCTGGACCTCACGGGCGCCGACCTGACGGACCTGGCCGCCGCCCGGCACTGGGCCGGGGCCCGGCTCGCCACGCTCGGCGAAGCGCATCGTATAGACACCCTGCTGGTGGTGGCCGAACTGCTGGACAACGCCTACCGCCACGCCAACGGCCCGGTGCAGCTACGGCTGTTGCGCAGCCACGACCCGTGCGAGATCGCGGTGGCGGTCACGGACACCGGAGCCGAAGCGCCCCGGCTGCGCACCCCGGACGGCGCGGGCGGACGCGGGCTGCGGCTGGTCGACCAGATCTGTTCCGCGTGGGGTGTGAGCCATCACGACGAGGGCAAGGTCGTGTGGGGCCGGCTGGGGTGTGCGAACTCCGGGCTCGCCTGCCCGCCGGTTCCCGGGTAGCACTCTCCTTTGTGGACGGTTCCGCGGGCGCCTAGTCGCCGATCTGGGCGCGCAGCTGGTGCAGGGTCTTGGTGAGCAGCCGGGAGATCTGCATCTGCGACAAGCCGACGCGGGCGGCGATCTGCGACTGCGACAACCCCTCGAAGAACCGCATCTCGAGGATCGCCCGCTCGCGTTCCGGCAGCCGTTTCAGCAGCGGGGCCAGGGATTGCCGGTCCTCGACGAGCTCCATCCGGGCGTCCGGCTCGCCCACCGTGTCGGCCAGTGACAGCCCGCCTTCGTCGAGCGGGCGGTCCAGGGACGACGTCTCGTAGCAGTTCGCGGCGAGCAGGCCTTCGCGCACCGTCTCGACGTCGAGGCCGAGGTGGCTCGCGAGCTCGCTGGGCGTCGGCGCCCGGCCCAGCTGCTGCGCGAGGTGCGTCGTGCCGCGGGAAAGCCGTCCCTGCAGCTCCTGCAGGCCGCGGGGCACCCGCACCGCCCAGCCGCTGTCGCGGAAGAAGCGGCGTACCTCACCCATCACCGTCGGCACCGCGAAGGACAGGAAGTCCGCGCCCTTCGCGGGCTCGAACCGGTCGACCGCCTTGACCAGGCCGATCCGGGCCACCTGCACGAGATCGTCGCGGGACTGCCCGCGCCCGCTGAACCGCACCGCGACGTGTTCGGCGAGCGGGAGGAACTCGATGATCAGCCGCTCGCGAAGGGGTTCGCGGGCGGGGTCGCCGTCGGGCAGCGCGGCCAGCCGGTCGAACAGCGGGCGGCAGTGGGAGTAGTCGTCCCGCTTGCGCGGGCGGGGAGTGTCCACAGTGACCGGCGCGACGGGCAGGACCGCGGGAGCGCTCATCGAACGCACACCCCGCCGGGCCGGGTGGCACTGACGCGCACCGCCATGCGATCCTCCTCCTTCTTCGCGCGAGGAAGTACCCACGACGGGGAACCGGCAAACCACGCGCCCACCACACTGCGGACACCGCCCGCTCCGGGGAAACTGGAGCCGTGTCCGGCAACGAAACCCCCGAAGTCCCCCACGACCCGTCGATCTTCCGGTGCACCGTCAGCCGGCGCGGCGACGCGGTGGTGCTCGCCGTGCTGGACGAGCTCGACCTGTTGACCGTCCCCGAGTTCGGCCGCACCCTGACCGCCGTCCAAGCCGCCGCGACCGGCCCCGTCGTGCTCGACCTCACCGGTGTGACGTTCCTCGACTCGAGCGGCATCAACGCCATCGTGCTCGCGGGCCGTCCCCCCGAAGACTCGTCGCACCGGCTGCGGGTTGTCGCCACCGGCCCCACGGTCCTGCGGACCATCCGGCTCGCCGGCGCGCACGAGCTGCTCGTGCTCGCCCCGACCGTGGACGAGGCACTCGCCATGCGGTGATCTCAGCCCCGCTTCGGTGCGTGTCGGGTCACGACCCGACGCGCGCCATCGCACCCGCGATCAGCGTCGCGAGCGCGTGTTCCAGCGCGGGCGCCATGTCCAGGCGCAACCCGGCCAGGCACGGGTCCGCCTCGTAGGCGGCGAGCGCGCTGGCCGAGGGCTGGGTGTGCGTCCAGAGCCCGCCGGTCAGGATCATCGCCAGCAGGCAGACCGACTCCGCTTCGGCGCCGACCTCCGGCAGGTACCGGCGCATCAGGCCGACCATCGTGTCGAGGCCGGCGAGCGCGGACCGCTTGTAGCGCACGACGACGTCCACCGACACGTTGTGCTCCAGGACCGCGGCCTGCGCGGCGACGAGGTCGCACAGCACCGTCCGCCGGGCCAGTGTGCGCGCGACGATCGCGGCGAACGCGTCGGCCCGCGCGTCGGCCGGCAGGCTCGGGTCGACGCCGTCGGCCAGCTCGCCGGCTGCCTCGGCCAGCCAGTCGTCCAGCGCCTGCTGCAGCAGCTCGAGCAGCACGGCTTCCCGGGATTCGAAGTAGCGCAGCACGTTCGACTTGGCCAGGCCGACCCGGCGGCTCAGCTCGGTGAGGCTCATGTCGGCCACCGGCATCTCGTCGAGCATCACCAGCGCGGTGCCGAGGATCTTGCGGCGCCGCTCCTCCCGCTGCTCGGCGCTGCGCGCCCGCTGGAAAGTCATGCGACCCAGCGTAACCCCACCGAGGCGGATTACGGACTGGCGGTCTCTTGACAACAGACCGCCGGTTCCTTAACCTCGGTCATAACAGACCGACGGTCCGCAAAGGCCGGTAACGAGTAGGGGAACCGCCATGAGCAAGCAGTGGAGCGACCAGGACGTCCCGGACCAGAAGGGCCGTGTGGCCGTCGTCACCGGCGCCAACACCGGCCTCGGCTTCGACACCGCGAAGGTGCTCGCCGAGCGCGGCGCGTCGGTGGTGCTGGCCGTCCGCGACGTCGAGAAGGGCAAGCAGGCGGCCGCGCGCCTCGGCGGCGACGTGTCCGTGCAGGAGCTGGACCTGGCCTCGCTGGACTCCGTCCGCGCCGCCGCGGCCGACCTGCACACGACGGTGCCGAAGATCGACCTGCTGATCAACAACGCCGGCGTGATGTACCCGCCGCGGCAGACCACGCGCGACGGGTTCGAGCTGCAGTTCGGCACCAACCACCTCGGCCACTTCGCGTTCACCGGCCTGCTCCTGGACCTGCTTCTGCCGGTGGCCGGCTCCCGCGTGGTGACGGTCGCGAGCATCGCCCACCGCATCCGCGCGGCGATCCACTTCGACGACCTGCAGTGGGAGAACTCCTACGACCGCGTCGCGGCGTACGGGCAGGCGAAGCTGGCCAACCTGATGTTCAGCTACGAGCTGCAGCGCCGCCTCGCCCCGCACGGGACCACGGCGGCGGTGGCGGCGCACCCGGGAGTGGCCCGCACCGAGCTGATGCGCAACTCCCCCGCGATCACCCGCGCGCTGTTCCCGGTGGTGGCCCCGCTGATCAGCCAGAGCTCGGCGATGGGCACCCTCCCGATCCTCCGGGCGGCCACGGACCCGGCCGCCCTCGGCGGCCAGTACTACGGCCCGGCGGCCCCGGGCGGCTACCGCGGACGGCCGGAAGTGGTGGCCTCCAGCCCCCAGTCCTACGACCTGGCGACCCAGCGGCGGCTGTGGGCGGTTTCGGAGGACCTGACCGGGGTGAAGTACCCCCTCGCCTGACGCGGCGGGGAGTTCACGAGCGCCGCCGGTGCCGCTCGTGCCCCCGCCCCCACTGCCATGAGTGACTCATTCACCTCGCCGGACGACATGAATGAGTCACTCATGTCGTCCCGGCCGAGCTCGAGCCGGCGCGCACCCACAGCCGGATCCGGACACCGGACTCCCGCCCCCGCGGCCAGTTCCGGACATTCCCGCCCCACTCCCGGCGAACCTCCCACCCCTGCGGGCACGATCGAACCGAACCCACCAGGCGGCAGCGCACCACCGGTGTTGATTGTCTGGTGGTTTCTGAGTTGTTCCGTTTGTCCTTGTCCCGTGTTATGTTCGGTTCGACGAGCCCGCCGTAGTGCTCCGGGCTCCGCGTGCACCCCCGTTCGCCGTCCCGCCCGGAGTTCTCCGCCGTCCCCGCCAGGGCGGTTCACGGCTTCCGTGCGCATTCCGTCCGAGGAGTCCGATGCGCCGCCTCGTCACCCTGGTTCTCGCGCTGCTGTGCGCGATCGTCGTGAGCCCCGCGCTGCCGGCCGCGAACGCCGCGCCGGCCACCGTCGTGCCGAAGACGCCGCCGCTCACCACGCCGTGGACCTCGCAGGTGAGCACCACCAACCCGCTGCCCGAGTACCCGCGGCCGCAGATGACGCGGCCCGAGTGGCAGTCGCTCAACGGCGAATGGGAGTTCCTCAACCCCGCCGCCGGGCCGAACAACAGCGTCGACCGGTACGCCACGCCGCCGTTCGGGCAGACCCTGCCCGAACGCATCCTCGTGCCCTACCCGGTCGAGTCCGCGCTGTCGGGCATCATGCGCAACGACAACCGCGACGTGATGTTCTACCGCCGCACCTTCACCGTCCCCGCGGCCTGGGCGGGCCGGCACGTGCAGCTGCACTTCGGCGCCGTCGACTACGAGGCCACGGTGTGGGTCAACGGCGTTCAGGTGGCCACGCACAAGGGCGGTTACGACCGGTTCGAGGCCGACGTCACCGCCCAGCTCACCGGCGGCACGAACGAGATCTTCGTCCGCGTCTACGACCCGACCGACGGCCGCGGCGAGAAGCAGCCGCTCGGCAAGCAGGTCACCAACCCCTCGGGCATCTTCTACACGCCCAGCTCGGGCATCTGGCAGACCGTCTGGCTCGAGCCGACCGCCGCGTCGTCCATTTTCTCCGTCGACGTCTACCCGAACCTGGCGAACAACACCGCGCGGGTGCGCGTCTTCGGGCGCGGTGACGTCAGCGGGTACTCCGTGCTCGCCGAGTCGATGACCGGCGGCGCCGTCGTGGGCAGCGCGACCGGCGGGTTCACCGAGTTCTCCGTGCCGGTGCCGAACGCGCGGCGGTGGTCACCCGACGACCCGTTCCTCTACGACCTGCGCGTGTCCCTGCGCAACGCCGCGGGCACCACGATCGACCAGGTCGTCAGCTACTTCGGCATGCGCGAGGTCGGCACGAAGACGATCAACGGCGTGGTGCGCCCGACGCTCAACGGCGAGTTCGTCTTCCAGATCGGCACCCTCGACCAGGGGTTCTGGCCGGACGGCCTGTACACCGCGCCGACCGACGACGCGCTCGCGTCGGACCTCCGGAAGCACAAGGACCTCGGCTTCAACATGGTCCGAAAGCACATCAAGGTCGAACCCGCACGCTGGTACTACTGGGCCGACCGGCTCGGGTTGCTGGTGTGGCAGGACATCCCGTCGACCACGGCCGCCGAGTCGAACCAGACGCCGGCGCAGATCGCCGAGTTCGAGACCGAGGCCCGCGAGATCGTCGACGAACACCGCTTCTCCCCCGCCGTCGTGACCTACGTGCCGTTCAACGAAGGCTGGGGCGAGTGGAACTTCGAGGACACCAAGCGCGTCACGAGCAGCCTGGAGAGCTACGACCCGACCCGGCTGATGAACCCGCACAGCGGCATCAACTGCTGTGCCGCCAAGGGTGACCCGGGCACCGGCGACCTCATCGACTGGCACGTCTACACCGGACCGGACGCGGCCCCGCCGTCGGCGACCCGCGCGTCGGTGCTCGGCGAGTTCGGCGGTCTCGGGCTGCGCAACCCCGGCCACGAATACAGTCCGGACGGCCGGTTCTTCGCCTACGAGCAGATGTCGAGTGCCGACCAGCTCAACGACCGCTACACCGGCATGGTCCGCGACGTCCGGCAGCTGATGACCACCAAGGGGGTCTCGGCGTCGGTCTACACCGAGATCACCGACGTCGAAGGCGAATACAACGGCCTCTACACCTACGACCGGCGGGTCCAGAAGGTCGACACCGCCCGCGTCCGCGCGGCGCACGCCGACCTGATCGCCGCGTCGAAGAACCTGAACGCCGCCGTGCCGCTGACCCTGGGGCACCTCCGGTCGTTCAAGGTGACCACCCCCGGCTTCACCGACCGGTACCTGCGGCACGCGGACTCCTTCGCCCGCACCGACGTCCTGACGACGGCGAGCCCGGACGCCGCCCGGCAGGACGCGTCGTTCCGCACCGTCGCGGGGCTGGCGAACCCGCGGTGCTATTCGTTCGAGTCGGTCAACTTCCCCGGGAAGTACTTGCGGCACAGCGAAAACCGCGTCCGGATCGACAGTGACACGGGCGGCTCGTTTACCGCGGACGCCACCTGGTGCGACCGCCCGGGCCTCGCGGCCGGCGGGACGTCGTTCGAGTCGGTCAACCTCCCGGGCCGCTTCCTGCGGCACTACGACGAAACCGTGTACCTGGCCGTCAGCGGTGGCCCGAACCCGTGGGACACGGCGACGAGCTTCGCCGCGGACGCGACCTGGAACGTGGCCGCGCCGGCGTTGTGGCGCAGCTCGGTGCCGCTCGCGGTGAACGCCCGGCAGTCCCTGCGCGTGACGACGTGGGGCTACACCGACCGCTACCTGCGGCACGCCGGCGGCCTGGCCTACACCGAGGTGGTCAACGGCGGCAGCAGCGCGCTGCTCAAGCAGGACGCCACCTACACCGTCCGGCGCGGGCTCGGCGAGTCGTCGTGCTACTCCTTCGAGTCGGTGAACTTCCCCGGCCAGTTCCTGCGCCACCAGGACGGCCGCGTCCGCAACTCACCGGACGACGGCTCGGCCCTGATGCGCGCGGACGCGACGTTCTGCACCCGGCCGGGGCTCGGCGGCACGGGGGTGACGTTCGAGTCGCTCAACATCCCGGGTGCGTTCCTGCGGCACTACGACTCCCAGGTCTACATCGCCTCGGGCGCGGGGGCGAGCACGGGCTCCGACCGGCCGCAGACACTGACGGCGGACAGCAGCTGGGCCGTCTCCCCGCCTTGGGCCCCGTAACGCGTCACCAGCCGACCGGGACGGCGGCGGGACCTTGCAGCGTCAAGAACATCCGCCGCCACGGGAGCTCCTCGACCGGCGCTGCTGGCCGCAGCCCGGGTGCCGCGGCCAGCAGCGCGGTGACACCGGCCGTGAGCTCCAGCCGGGCCAGCGCCGCGCCGAGGCAGTGGTGCGGCCCGTGGCCGAAGGTGAGGTGCCCCGGCACCCGGCTCGTGTCCACTGTGGCCGCCAGCACGCCGTCGAGCCAGCCCCGCAGCTCGTCCCGCGCCGGCGGCGCGATCCCCAGCAGCTCGTCGAGCACCGCGAGCGCGAGCGGGATCGAATACCCGACCAGCACGTCCCCCGGCGGGCCCGCCGCGACGAGCCGGGCGGCGAGGTCCGCGTCCGAGCCGCAGTCGGCGAGCGGTGAGCTCGCTGATCGAGATGTCCGGCACTTCGACGAGTACCGAGATGAGCACCAGGTAGATCTCCGGCCCGCGGGATCCGCTTCGTCGCGCATCCCGCGGGCCGCGAGCTCCATCAGGTGCTTGCCGAGCAGGTACAGCTCACCGGCACGTGGCAGTGCGTCAGCGAAGGTCCTCACGGGACAGTTCGATCGGCGCGGGCCGCACCGCGAGGGCGTGCACCGCCAGCCGTTCGGCCAGCTGCACCGACTCGGTCGACGCCGGCAGCTCGTACGGGTCGGCGGCTTCGAGGTCGACCTGGTACCCGAGGTCGTCCAGCGACGCGGCGGTGAGCCGGCTCAGCGGGTTCGGCGCCGGGTTGACGAAGCCCGTCATCAGCTCGTTGCCGAACGTGCGGTCCCGCCAGTGGACGTCGCGAGTGCCCGGCTGGCCGGTGTTCTCGACCGGCACCCGCACCGGGTCGCCCGAACCGGTGCGCAGCTTGTGGTACTCGGCCATCGCGGCCGGCCCGGAGAACGTCGGGTCCGTGGTGCCCTTGCCGACCAGCAGGCCCTTGGCCTCCCAGAGCGAGCCGACCCCGACGACGTGGCCCATCTCGTGGGTGATCACGTCGCCGAGGATGCCCTCGGCCTCCATCTTGGCCAGGTCGACCTTGTCGAAGGTCATCTCGCCGCGCGCCGGCAGCAGCGCCGTCCGCTCGCCGCCGGCCGGACGCACGTGGGTGATGTGGGCCTGGCCGAGGATGCCGCCCTCGCCGTCGATGTCGGCGCCGCGCGCGATGATGAGGACGTCGTCGACCGCCTCGTCGCCGACGACGACGTCCGGCAGGTCACCGACGATCACCTTGGCCCACCGGTCGGCGGCCGCGGCGAAGGCGTCCATCTGCGACTGGGTCAGGCCGCCCGCGAAGCGGACCGTGATGGTGAACGGCGACGTGGTGCCCGCGAGCAGCAGCGCGCGTTCGGCGTCGGCCCGGGCGTGGTAGAGCTGGGGTTCCGGCATGGTCGTTCCTTCCCGATGGTGGGCATACCAGTCGGATCCGGGAACGGCCGGGGAAATACACCGCTCAGTACGTCGGGGCCGCGGAGCTCTCGCACCACCGCGCGGTCGGCTTGACGATCGCGAGGGTCAGCGTCGCGCCCGCCGGGAGCAGGACCAGCAGCAGCCCGAAGATGGCGCCGCCCAGGTAGGCGCCGCCGACGCCGCTGTCGAGCAGGCCCAGGCCGATCGCGCTCAGCACCAGCGACACGAGCGTCGTCAGGATGGCGACGCCGCTGCCGATGATCGTGAGCAGCCGGCCCAGCGGCTTGCGCAGGAACAGGAGGATGCCGCCGGGGATCAGCGTGCCCACGAGCACCAGGTCCTCGACCACGGACAGGACGAACAGCCAGTGCACAAAACCCCGGCTCAGCGTGATCACGCCGCCGATCAGGCCGATCGCGCTGAACAGGCCGCCGAGGATCGCAAGCACGCCCGCGGTGATCGCGGTGGCGCCGCTCGGCTTCGGCGGCTGCATCCCGTAGCCCGGGTACGGGGCCTGCGGGTACGGCTGACCGTAGGGCTGCGCCGGGAAACCGCCCGTGGGCGACGGGTACGGCGGCTGCCCCGGGTAGGGCTGCTGGGCGGGGTACGGCTGCTGCGGCTGGCCCGGGTACGGCGGCTGGCCGGGGTTCGGCGGATACGTCATGGCGTCCTCGGTCTCGCTGACCGCCCCCCTGCGGTGCGCCACCTCGCTCCGGTGGCTACGGCCGAGGTCAAGCCTCTCACGAACGGCCCCGCCGTGGCGCCCGCAGGGCCTACCGCGCGCCGGGACCGCGCTCGGACAGCTCGACGACACGGCCGTCGCCCTCGGACGGCGCGTGCTCGGCGGCCGGCTCGTCCGGCGGCCGGGCGTCGAGGATGTCGGTCGCCCGCACCAGTCTCGACGGGGTGTCCGGCGCCGCGCTGCGAGGCCGCACCGGCACCCAGGTGGTGCTGGTGTGCTCGTCGCGCAGGCTGGGGCCGGCGATCGTGCCGGTCCGTTCCGGCGCGGCCGCGCCGGAGCGCTGCCCCCGCTCCCGGCGTCCGCGGTACCGCACCTGCCAGCCCGGCGGGTACCCGCCGCCGTGCCGCGCCGGCCAGTGCCGGCCGGCCTCGGTGCCCTCGGCCATGCGTCCACCCCGCTCGCTCGAAGATCGTCCAGGGGCGCCGGAGCGCGGCCCCAGCTTAGGCCAAATGGAGGAGTGCGGCCGTCATCCGGCCGGGTGGTTCCCCGTCGGCGTCCACTCAGGACGGACCACGCGCTCCGGCGGCCGGCGCGGCTCGATGCCGATGACGTCCCGGTCCGGGACCCGGACCGTGGGCGCCCCGGGACCACCCTCGAACGGCGAGAGCGGGATGGTTTCGAGGCCGGTTCGCGGGTCCCGCACCGGCGACCCCACGACGACCCCCGCCGCGCAGCTTCCCACCGGTGGGCGGGGCGTCCGCCGCCGGTAGGTGAGGACCCAGCCCAGCGGGTACTCGTCGGGCGGCCGGCCGGGTGGTCCCGTCTCACACCACGGCGTGGGGGTACTCCGCCGACCGGTGCTGGAAGGCCAGGACGGCGGGGTTGAGCACCACGCCGTCGCGGATTTCGACGGCCCGCCGGACGGTTTCGTGGCCGTCCCATGTGGACGGTCCGCCGAGCACCGGCCGCAGCAGCGGGAGCACCGCGTCGCTGATCTCCCACGTCGCCGAGTCCCAGAGGTAGGACGGGCTGTGGTCGACGGCGTAGTAGGTGACGCCGTCCCCGACCGCGAACGTCGGGTCGGCGAACGAGGTCGGCCGCGCCCAGCTGAACCCCATCCCCTCGTCACACGAGACGTCGACGACGAGGCTGCCCGGCCGGAACGCGGCGAGATCGTCCTCGACGAGGAACGTCAGGGGCGCGCCGGTGTCCTGCAGGACGCAGTTGACGACGATGTCGTGCTCGGCGAGGAACCCGGCCAGCGGCACCCGGCCGCGCTCGGTGCGGGCGTGGCTGCGGCGGAGGTCGCCCGGGTTGTTCTCGTCGTGGTCGAAGTGCACCATCGTCGCGGAGTGGATCGGCGACCCGACCGCGGCGATCCCCCGGCCGGTGAGCACGTGCACGTCGTGCACCCCGTGGGCATTGAGGGCGGTCACCGAACCCCGCGCCGTCGCGCCGAAGCCGATCACCGCGGCCCGCAGGCGGCGCCCGTAGTCGCCGGTCGCGCCGATCAGCTGCAGGGCGTGCAGAACCGAGCAGTAGCCGGCCAGCTCATTGTTCTTGTGGAAGACGTGCAGGCCGAACGAGCCGTCGCGGTTCCAGTGGTTCATCGCCTCGAAGGCGATCAGCGTCAGCTTGGCGTCGATCGCCAGCTGGGTGAGCGCGGCGTCCTGGACGCAGTGCGGCCAGCCCCACAGCACCTGCCCCGGCCGCAGCTCGGCGACGTCGCGGTGGGTCGGCTTGGCGAGCAGGACGACGTCGGTTTCGGCGATGAGCTGCTCGCGCGAGCGCATCCCGGCGACGAGGCCCTTCAGCTGTTCGTCCGGCACGCCGAAGGCCTCACCGTAGCCGTGTTCGAGGTAGATGCGCTCACGCAGATCGGCGTCGATCCGCTCGACGTGGCGTGGGTGGATGGGCAGCCGGCGTTCGTCCGCTTTCCGGGAATGCGCGACGACGCCGAGGGTGAGCTGGTGCACGGTGGCCCCTTTGCTAGACCCCAGTCTAAGCACACCACGTGTCCGGCCCGCCGCCGCAGCCTGGTCAGCCGCCGGCTTCGTCCGCGGGCCCGGCCTCGAGGCGGGCGTGCAGCCGCTCCCGGATCTCCTCCGGGGTGTAAGCCCGCCGCCGGCGCTCCTGCCGGGCGATCACCACCCCGGTCGCCGCCACTCCGACCAGCCCGGCCAGGCCCACTGTCTTCCACCAGCGCATCGGCCTAGGCTACTGCCGTGCCGGGCACCGAGGTCGAACTGGACGAAGCCGTGGCCGTGACGCGCACCGGCGACCTGTGGCTGTTCCGGGGGCGCTCCGCGGCCGACCGGACCATTCGCGTCGTGACGAACAGCCCGGTCAACCACGTCGGCATGGCCGTGGTGATCGAGGACCTCCCGCCGCTGCTGTGGCACGCCGAGCTGGGGCGCGCCCTGCCGGACGTCTGGTCGGGCACGCACCAGCGGGGCGCCCAGCTGCACGACCTGCGGCGCGCCGTGCTCGTCTGGGCCGAGAAGTACCACCAGCAGGTGTGGCTGCGGCAGCTCGACCACCCGGTCGGCCGGGAGCTGGAGGACGCCGCCCTGCGCACGGTCGCCCGGCTCGACGGCACGCCGTTCCCCTCGACCGCCCGCCTCGCGGCCCGCTGGCTCGGCGGGCGGCTGCCGTCACGCAAGCGCGACAACCGGGACGTCGCGCTCGAAGCCGCCTACTGCGCCGAGATCGTCGCGCTGACCTACGAAGCGATGGGCCTGCTCCCGGCCGGCCGCCGGCCCAACTGGTACGACGCCGGCCGCTTCTGGAGCGGTGACGAGCTCGAGCTCACCGGCGGCGCCGAGCTGGGCGCCGAGATCGCGGTGCGCCTCCCCGGCTGACCGGCGGTCCACAGTGGACGCTCACTTGCGCGGCAGCCCCTGCGGGTTGACCTCGGAGGTGGCCAGCGCCTCCGAGCCGAGGTTCCAGCGCTTGAGGACCTCCGCGTACCGGCCGTTCTGGATCACCGTGTCCAGCGCCTGCTGAAGCGCCTTCACCAGGCCACTGTCCTTTTTGGTCATTGCCGCGATGTCGGCCGGGACCGTGCCGCCGCCGGAGACCGTGCCGACGATCTTGGTCCTGCCCTCCACGGCCACGTGGTAGGCCGACGTCGGGTTCGGGCCGACGTAGGCGTCGATCCGGCCGGACTGCAGCGCGAGGTAGTAGTCCGACGTCGCCTGGTAGTACTGGAACTTCACCGGCGCGAGCCCGGCCGCCTTGTTCTGCTGGTCCCAGCGCAGCAGGATCTGCTCCTGGTTCGTCCCGGCGCCGACCCCGACGGTGAGCCCGGCGATGTCCTTCGCCTCGCGCACCGAGATGTTCTTGTCCGCGCGGACCTCGAAGGCGATGGTGTCCTTGCGGTAGGTGGCGAAGTCGTACTTGTCCTTGCGCTCCTCGGTCACCGTGATGTTCGAGAACCCGGCGTCGAACTGCCGGTTGTCCACCGAGAGGAACAGGTTCTCCCAGGAGGAGGCCTGCAGGTCGAGTTTCAGGCCGAGCACGTCGGCGACGAGCTGGGCGAGGTCGGGCTCGACCCCGATGACGGTCTTGTCGTCGTCGGCGCGGAACGACAGCGGCGGGGTGCCGTTGCCGGTCGTGCCGACCACCAGCGTGCCGCGCGTCCGGATGGCGGCCGGGACGAGCGCGGCGATCGTGTCGACCTTCTCCGCGCGGACCCGGTTCTGGTTCGCGGTGATGTTGACCCCACCGGGGCGGGCGGCGGGGTCCGTCGCCGCTTCGGGGCTGCCGCACGCGCCGAGCGCGAGCACGGAAGCCAGCAGGAACACACGCAGTCTCATGGTTCTCCTCAAAGCACTTTTTCGACGAACGCCCGGGTCCGGGCGTGGCGGGGGTGGTCCAGGACTGCGGCGGGCGGGCCCTGTTCGACCACCCGCCCCTCGTCGAGGAAGACGACGGTGTCGGCGACTTCGCGGGCGAACCCCAGCTCGTGGGTGACGACGACCATGGTCGTGCCGGCCTCCGCCAGGTCCCGGACGACCGCGAGCACTTCGCCGACCAGCTCGGGGTCCAGCGCCGAGGTCGGCTCGTCGAAGAGCAGGACGGCCGGTTCGAGGGCCAGCGCCCGCGCGATCGCGACCCGCTGCTGCTGGCCGCCGGAGAGCCGGCGCGGGTATTCGTCCGCCTTTTCCGCGAGCCCGACGCGCGTGAGCAGCTCGCGCGCCCGGACCTCGGCTTCGGCGCGCGGACGGCGTTGCGCGGAAACCGGCGCCTCCACGACGTTTTCCAGCACGGTCAGGTGCCCGAACAGGTTGAAGTTCTGGAAGACGAACCCGATCCTGGTGCGCTGCTTGAGGATCTCGCGTTCCTTCAGCTCGTGCAGGCGGTCACCGGTTCGCCGGTACCCCATCAGCTCGCCGCCGACGCTGATGAACCCACGGTCGGCGCGCTCGAGGTGGTTGATCAGCCGCAGCAACGTCGACTTCCCGGACCCGGACGGCCCGAGCAGCACGGTCACCTCGCCCCGGCGCACCTGCAGGTCGACGCCGTCGAGGACGGTCAGCGCCCCGAAGCTCTTGTGCACCTTCCGGACGTCGACCATCAGCTCCGCGGTCATGCCCCACGCCCCAGCCGTCGTTCGAGGTAGTACTGCCCGACGGACAGGACCGTGGTCAGCGCGAGGTACCACGCGGTCGCCACGAGCAGCAGCGGGATCACCCGGCCGCTGCGCGTGTAGATCACCTGCACCTGGTAGAACAGCTCCGGCAGCGCCATCACGTAGACCTGGGACGTCGCCTTCAGCAGGCCGATGATCTCGTTGGCCGCGGTCGGCACGATCGTCCGCATCGCCTGCGGCAGCACGATCCGGCGGAACTGCCGCCCGGCCGGGATGCCCAGCGCGGCGGCGGCTTCGCGCTGCCCGGCGTCCACCGAGAGGAACCCGGCCCGCACGATCTCCGCGGCGTACGCGCCTTGGTGCAGCGCGAGCCCGAGGCCGGCGGCGAGGAACGGCGGGATGAGGCTCATCGTCCCGACCGACACGAACGACGGCCCGAACGGGACGCCGAACGAGATCTCGTTGTAGAGGATCGCGAGGTTGTACCAGAACAGCAGCTGGAGGATGAGCGGCACCGACCGGAACACCCAGGTGTAGGTCCAGCTGACCGCGCGCAGCAACGGGTTCCGGGAGATGCGCATCAGCGCCAGGACCGTGCCGAGCAGGAACCCGGCGACCACGCCGAACGCCGTCAGCTCCAGTGTGAGCGCGACCGCTTCCAGGATCGACTTCTGGAAGACGAACCGGCCGAACGTCGGCCAGTCGAACGCCGTGTTGGTCACCAGCGCGTGGCCCGCCATCGCGACGAGCACCGCGACCACGACGGCCGCCACCCAGGTCAGCGGGCGCCGGGCCGGCACGATCTTCAGCGACTCCTCCGGCGCCGCGGCGGGCGCGGGCCGGGTCCCGACGTCGCTGGTCACGTCGCGACCACGGCGGGAAGCGCTTTCGAGAACCGCAACCGGGTCGTGGGCACGACCCGGACGTCGAAGTGCGGTGTGTACCCGGTGGCCAGGTAGAGCTCACGCGCCTCGGGCTGGTTCGGGCCCGTGGTCAGGTGGATCCGGGCGTACCCGCGGCTGAGGGCTTCGGCCTCCAGCTCGCCGACGACGCGGCGGGCGAGCCCACGGCCGCGGTGTGCGCGGTGGGTCCAAATCCGCTTCAGCTCGGCAGTTTCCTCGTCGTAGCATTGGAAAGCACCACCCGCGACGGCGTGGCCTTCGTCGACGAGCAGCAGCAGACCACCGCCCGGCGGCGCGAACCGCTCGGCCGGGTACTCGCGGAGTTCGAAGTGGACGTCGGTGAGAACCCGTTGGTAGCGGGTGGAATACTCGCGGGCGAGGTCGGCGAGCAACGGCCGGACCCGCGGATCAGACTGGGCGACCCAGACGGATTCGGGCATGGGAGTACCTGTTCCGGAAAATGAACGGGAAGAAAAGGCATCCGTGCGCGGGGACGCGTTTTCCGTTGACCCCCACGACTTTAGGAAGCGGGGCCGAGCGCGGTCAACGCACCGGCGCGCGGTTCCAGATCCTGGACCCGCTCAGCCCGAGACGATGTGCCAGAAGGTTTCCCTTTCCCGCTGGGACAACGGCACACTCGGCACGTCGGCTTCGCCGGCCGGCCGCGGCACCGGGATGACGGCGCCGACGTCGCCGGGCGCCGACGGTGGTGTCATGACCCAGCCGAACCCGCTGAGCGCCCGCACGAGGGCGCGAACCATCCGCTTCACCGTGCACCCCTTCCGCCGACGGGAACATTGTCGGCGCACCCGGCCGCGCTACCCAGCGCGTCCACATCCTGAAAGCAGGTGCGGCCGGGCCCGGCGCCGGATAGCTGTAGGGGCATGACTTCTCGCAGCCTGCACGTCGCGGTGGAGCTCGACGGTGCCGGGCGTCCGGCCGGCCCGCACTCACCCCGGGCCCTCGCCGAGGTGGTGACCGGCGCCGAGCGCGCCGGGTTCACGTTCGCCACCTTCGGCGACTCGCCGCTGCCACCCCGCGACGGGGCGCGGCTCGACGCCACCACCCGCGCCGCCTACGTCTCGACGCTGACCGACCGGCTCGGGCTGGCCCCGGCCGCGAACGTCACCACGGCCGAGCCGTTCCACCTCGCCGCGCAGCTGGCGAGCCTCGACCACGCCTCGCACGGGCGGGCGGCGTGGGTGGTCACCGCCGACGGCTCGGCCGAAGCCCTCGCCACCGTCGGCGGGTCCCGGCTCGACCCGGACGCGCTGCACCACGAGGTCGCCGAAGTCGTCGAGGTCGTGCGCCGGCTGTGGGACTCGTGGGACGACGACGCCGTGGTCAAGGACGTCGCCACCGGGCGCTACCTGGACCCGGACAAGGTGCACCACGTCGACTTCACCGGGACGCGGTTCTCGGTCAAGGGCCCGCTGATCACGCCCCGGCCGCCGCAGGGCCGCCCCGTGGTGCTCGCGCCCGAAGAGCTGGCCGAAGCGGCCCGCCCGGACGTCGTGCTGGTCGGCGGGACGGGCCTGGACGACGTCCGCACCCGCGCCGCGCGGGCCCGCGGCTCCGGCGCGGCCCTCGTCTTCGCCGAGGTCGAAGTCGTCCTCGCCCGGGGCGAGCGCCGGCCGCACGGCGACCGGCTGCGCTACACCGGGTCCGCGTCCGGGCTCACCGAGCTGCTCGGCTGGCTGGCCACCAGCGTCGACGGTATCCGGCTGCACCCCGCCGACCTCACGGCCGACCTGCGGGTGCTGGCCGACGACGTGCTGCCCGCGCTGCGCGCCGAGGGCCTGCTGGTCCCGCCCGAGCCCGGGACAACCCTGCGCGGCTCGCTCGGCCTGCGCCGTCCGGAAAGCCTGTTCGCATGAGCGCGCGCCTGCACCTCGGGGTGTTCTACACCGGCGTCGGCCCGCAGTTCCTGTGGGACGACCCGTCGAACGCCCCGCACACGGAGATCGAGACCTACGTCTCGGTGGCGCGGACCCTCGAACGCGGTCTTTTCGACGCCTTCTTCCTCGGCGAAGGCCTGCGCGTGCGGGAAAACCGCGGCCGGGTCCACGCCCTCGACGTCGCGGGCCGGCCGGACGCGATCACGCAGCTGAGCGCGCTCGCCGCGGCGACGACCCGGATCGGCCTGGTCGCCACCCAGAACACCACGTACAACTTCCCGGCCGACCTCGCCCGCCGGCTGTCCTCTTTGGACTTCCTCTCCGGCGGCCGGGCCGGCTGGAACATCGTCACCACCGACAACGCCTGGACCGGAGCCAACTTCCGCCGCGGCGGCTGGCTCGCCCACGAGCGCCGGTACGAGCGGGCGGAACAGTTCGTCGAAGCGGCCCTCGCGCTGTGGGCCGGGTCCGGGCCGGTCGCGCGTCACACCGACCTCGTCGGCCTGCGCGCGACGCCGACGGTGCCACCGAGTCCGCAGGGCCGTCCGGTGCTGTTCCAGGCCGGGGACTCCGCGGGCGGCCGGGAGCTGGCGGCGAAGTACGCGGACGTCGTCTTCTCGGCCAACACGGCCTACGACAAGGCCCTGGCCTACGCCGAGGACCTGCGGGCGCGGCTCGCCCGCCACGGCCGGCCCGCCGACGCGGTGCGGATCCTGCCCGGCGCGACGGTCGTGCTAGGCGACACCCCGGCCGACGCGGCCGAACGCGCCGAGGACATCCGGCGCCGGCAGCTCACCCCGCAGCGCGCGGTCGCGTTCCTGGAGCAGTATTGGGGACAGGACCTGTCGGCTTACGACCCGCACGGGCCATTGCCGGACGTCGAGCCGGTGGAGGGTGAGCTGGACCCGTCCCGGGGGACGATCTCGATCGCGGACCGGACCGGCAAGCTCGACCGGATCCGGCAGTGGCGCGAGCTCGCCGAGGCGAAGAAGCTGTCCATCCACCAGCTGGTCCTGGAGGTGCAGCCGCGCCGGCACGGGTTCGTCGGCACGCCGGGCCAGGTGGCCGACGAGTGGGCGCGCTACGTCCGCACCCGCGCGGTCGACGGGTTCAACATCAGCCCGCACCTGGTCCCGGCGGCGCTCGACGACATCGTCGACCGGCTCGTGCCGGAGCTGCAGGACCGCGGCGTCTACCGGACGGAGTACGAGGGCACCACGCTGCGGGAGCACCTCGAGCTCGGTTGACGCGGGCGGGAACCACGGCCCCGCCGCGTACGACCTGTGGGAGGGAGAAGCGCCGACCACAGGGAGACGGACATGGAACGCAGGGACTTCCTCCGGGTGTCCGCGGCCTCGACCGGGGCCGCGGCCCTGGGCGGCCTGGCCACGGCGGGGACGGCGTCGGCCCGCTCCGGGCCGCTGGCGGTGCGGATACTGATGTACGACGGTGTCGAGGAGCAGGACGTCATCGGGCCCGTCGCGGTGTTCGGCCACGCGGGCGGCGACATCCGCCTCACCCTGGTCAAGCCCGGCGGCCCCGGCGAGGTCGCGGGCACGTTCGGCACCCGGTTCGCCGTGCCCGCCGCCTGGGACCCGGCCGAGGGCGACATCCTCGTCGTCCCCGGCGGCGGTTACGCGGCGAAGGACGGCCCGGGGGTGAACGCGCTGATCAAGGATCCGGCCGTGCTGCGCGGCCTGGTGCGCGCGCACCGGTCGGGCGTCCTGGTGGCGGGCGTCTGCACCGGCGTCATGGCGCTCAGCGCGGCCGGTCTGACGCGCGGACGTCCGTGCACGACCCACCACCTCGCGAAGGCGGACCTCGCGGCCCAGGGCGCCCAAGTGGTCGACGCCCGCGTGGTCGACGACGGCGACCTGGTCACCGCCGGCGGCGTCACGTCCGGGCTGGATCTCGCGCTTTGGCTGGTCACGCGGTATCTGGGCGCCGCGGTGGCCGTGGGTGTCGAGTCGGTGCTGGAGTACGAGCAGCGGGGCGCGGTCTGGCGCCGCCCCTAGTGCAGCAGCCGCCAGGCTTCCCGACGGCGGCGCTGGGCATCAGGATCCGCGACCGGCGCCGCCGACAACAGACGGCGCGTATACGCGTGCGCCGGTGCCGTCAGCACCTCCTTGGTCGGCCCCTGCTCGACCACGTGACCGCGGTGCATCACCGCCACCCGGTCGGCCAGCTGCTCGATCACCGCCAAGTCGTGGCTGATGAACAGGCACGCGAACCCGAACTCGTGCCGCAGCTCGCGCAGCAGGTCGAGGATGCGGGCCTGGATCGTCACGTCCAGGGCGCTCGTCGGCTCGTCGGCCACCAGCAGGTCCGGACGCAGTACCAAGGCGCGCGCGATGCACGCACGTTGCCGCTGCCCGCCGGACAGCTCGTGCGGGTAACGCGTCCGCAGCGACGGCGAAAGCTGGACCGCCGACAGCAGCTCGGCGACCCGTCCGTCCACTTCGGACGAACGAACGGCCTTGTGCAGCCGCAGCGGTGTTGCGACGCTCTCCCCCACCGTCGTCCGCGGGTTGAGGGACGACAGCGGGTCCTGGAACACCACACCGATGCGCCGTCGCAACGCCTTCGCCGCCCGGCCGCGGACCCGGGTGATGTCCGCGTCGCCGATGTGGACCGAGCCCGCCGTCGGGGCGAGCAGCCCCGTGACCGCGCGGGCCACCGTGCTCTTGCCCGAGCCCGACTCGCCGACCAGGCCGAGGATCTCCCCCGGCTCGACGTGCAGGCTCACCCCCTCCGCGGCCCGCACGGCGTGCGCCCGGAACCGGCCGCGGTAGGTGACCGAAAGGTCCGCCACCCGCAGCAGCGGCGCCTGGGCGGGAACATCCGAAACCGACTCGACGGCGGGGTGCTCGGCGGCGGCCACGTGCCCCGGCGTCACCTCGATGTCCGCGGAGAGGGCCCGTTCGAGCCCGGTCGTGGCCGCGCTGCTCAGCGACACCACCGAACCGAGCAGCTGCCGCGTGTAGTCCTCGGCGGGCGTGGTGAAGACCGAGCGGACGTCGCCGTGTTCGACCACCCGGCCCTCGTGCATCACCACGACCCGGTCGGCGAGGTCGGCGACCACGCCCATGTCGTGCGTGATGAGCAGGATCGCCGTGCCCAGCCGCGCCCGCAGGTCCCGCAGCAGCTCGAGGATCTCGGCCTGCACGGTGACGTCCAGGGCGGTGGTCGGCTCGTCGGCGACCAGCAGCTTCGGCTCGTTCGCCACCGCCATCGCGATCACGATGCGCTGCAGCTGGCCGCCGGACAGCTCGTGCGGGTACGACCGGAACCGCTCACCCGGCGAAGGCAGCCCGACGAGGCCGAGCAGCCCGACCGCCTTCTCCCGGGCAGCGGCGGCGGACAACTCCTGGTGCGTCCGGATCGCCTCGACGAGCTGGTCGCCGATGGTGAACACCGGGTTCAGCGCGCTCATCGGCTCCTGGAACACCATGCCGACCTCGCCGCCGCGGACCTCCCGCAGCTCGGCCGGCGTCATCGTGTAGAGGTCCCGCCCGGCCAGCTCCGCCCGCCCGGAAACCCGGGCTGTGGGCGGGAGCAGGCCGAGCAGGGACATCGCGGTGACCGTCTTGCCCGAGCCGGACTCCCCGACCACCGCGACGACCTCGCCCGCGTGGACCTCGTAGCCGACCCCGCGGACGGCTTCGACGTCCCCGAACGAGACCGTCACGTCGTGCAGGCCGAGGAGTCCGGTCACTGGACGATCCCGAACTTGCGGTAGTCGACGTAGGCCGGGAACTTCCCGATCTGCACGTCACCCACGTTCGACCCGTGCAGGAACGAGTTGCGCGTGTAGATCAGCGGCACGACCGGCGAGTCGGCGAGGATCTTCTTGTCCAGCGCCGCCCACTTCTTCCCTGCTTCGGCCGGGTCGACGGTGGCCTGGGCTTCACCGATCAGCCTGTCGACGTCGGGGTTGCTGTAGCGCGACTCGTTGTACCCGCCGTTGCCGATCTCGGTCGACTGGAACAGCGGCTGGATGTTCGCGTTGGCCGACGGGATGTCCGGCTGCCACGAGGTGAGCGTCAGGTCGTAGTCCGACAGGCCCTTGGTGTCCACTTCGGACGTGTAGGTGTCCTGGTCGAGCGGCTTGATGGTGATCTTGATGTTCGCCCGCGCGAGCGCAGCCTGGATCGCCGCGGCCTTCTCCGGGTAGCCGTTTTCGTTGTGGGTGGCCAGGACCAGCCCGTCGAGGCCGTTCGGCAGGCCCGCCTCGGCGAGCAGCTGCTTGGCCTTGGCCGGGTCACCGGACGGCGGCGCCGGGAAGAGGTCGTACTGCTCGCGGCCCTGCAGGCCCGGGGTGATCAACGTGGTGGCGACGTCGCCGGCCAGCTGGGCGCTGCCCGCGCTGGCGACCTGGTAGGCGGCCTTGTCGACGGCGTACTGGAACGCCTCGCGCACCTTCGGGTTCGTCAGCTTGCCCCGCTGGACGTTGAGCGAAAGGTAGGCCAGCGCCCCGGACTCCGACGTCACGAGCCGGGACTTCGCCGACGCGCTGCCCTGGATCTGCGCCAGCTGGGCCGGCGAGGCGAAGGACATGCCGAAGGCGTTGCGGTCGTTGCCGGTGTCGTCGATCAGGCGCTTGGAGATGACGCTGGTGTCCTGGCCGAGCTCGAAGGTGATGGTGTCGGCGTTGGCGCTGCGCGTCGGGTCGGTCGCGCGGTCCCAGTTCGGGTTGCGGACCAGCTTCGCGGACTTGCCGCGCTCGTAGCTCTGGATCTGGTACGGGCCGGTCGCGACCGAGTGGTCACCGTAGTTCGCTTCGGCGCCCTTGCCCTTGGGCACCGGGGTGAACGCCGGGGTGCTGGCGACCCAGTTCCAGTCGCCGTACGGGCGCGCCAGGTGGAAGACGATCGTCTTAGCGTCCGGCGTCTGGATGGAGTCGAGCTCCTTGTTGCCGTCGTACGGGCCCTTGTACGCCAGGCCCGGCGAGAGCAGGTCCTTGTGGTAGGCCAGGCCGCCGGAGAACGCGGGTGCGAACGAGCGCTCCAGGCCCCACTTGACGTCCGCCGCCGTGATCGGCGTGCCGTCGCTGTACTTCAGGCCGTCCTTGAGGGTGAACGTCCAGGTCTTGCCGCCCTCGCTCGGGCGGCCGGTGTCGGTGGCCAGGTCCGGCACGACCGTGGTGTCCTTGCCCGGCGCGACGTCCCACGACGTGAGGCGGCGGTGGACCAAACCGAGGGTGGTCACGACGAGGTTGGAGCTCTTCGACGGGTCCCAGGTGATCGACGGCGAGTCGTTGAGCAGGACCAGGTTCCCGCCGGGCTTGACCGTGCCGCCCTGCGACGTCGGCGCGTCGTTGGCCCCGCACGCCGTCAGCAGCATGACCGCCGCCGTGGCCCCCGCAACGAGCCAGTGTCCCCGTTTCATCAGTTCCCCTTCAGACAAGGCGGGCTCGCGGATCGAGCGCGCCGTAGCAGAGATCGACCAGGAAGTTCAGGAGCGTGACCAGCAGCGCCGAGAACAGTGTCACGCCGAGCAGGACCGGGAGGTTGAGCGAGGAGATCGCGTCGACGAGCAGCCGCCCGACCCCGGCCATGCCGAAGATCCGTTCGGTGATCACCGTGCCGGCCAGCAGCGACCCGAGGTCGACGCCGAACACCGTCACGACCGGCAGCAGAACGTTGCGCAGCGCGTGCCGGCCCACCACCTTCCGCTCGGTGAGGCCTTTCGCCCGTGCGGTGCGGATGTAGTCCTCGCCGAGGGTCTCCAGCATCTGCCCGCGGGTGAGCCGCGCGTAGATCGCGGCGTGCAGGAACGCCAGCACCAGCCAGGGCAGCACGAGGTGCCACGCCCACTGCGCGGGATCCTCGGTCAGCGGCACGTACCCGTTCTTCGGCACGACGTCGAGGGCGAACGCGAAGATCGTGATGCCGATCATCCCGGCCAGGTAGGCGGGCATCGACACCCCGGCCATCGCGGCGGCCATGGTGATCCGGTCGACGGCGGAACCGCGGCGCAGCGCGGAAAGCACGCCGAGCCCGACACCGAGGACGATCCAGATCACCGCCGCGCCCAGCGCCACCGAGAAGCTGACCCCGATCCGGCCGCCGATCTCGCTGAGGACGTCGACGTTGTTCTGGAAGTCGTACCCGAAACACGGCGCGGTGCAGTGGATCGCGGTGACACCGACGCCGAACGTGCGGCCGCCGAAGATGCCGCCGAGGAACTCGAAGAACTGCTGGTACCAGGGGCTGTTGTAGCCCATGAACTCCCGCGCCAGCTCGAGGCTTTCCGGCGAGCACGGGCGGCCGCAGGCCATCCGCGCCGGGTCGGCGGGCAGGACGTAGAAGACCACGAACGTCACGAAGGCGACGACCAGCAGGACCAGCAGCATCCCGGCGAACCGGGTCGCGACGAAGCGGGCGGTGCGCATCAGGCCGTGCCCCCGGACCGCGGGTCGAGCGTGTCGCGGATCGCGTCGCCGACGACGTTGAACGCCAGGGTGATGAGGAACAGCAGCGCCCCGGGGAAGACCAGGTACATCGGGTCCGTCTCGAAGAAGTCGATGGCCGCGCTGATCGTGCGGCCCCAGCTCGGGGTGGGCGGCAGCACGCCGACGCCCAGGAACGACAGTGCGGCTTCGCTGCCGATCATCGACGGGATGCCGAGGCTCGCGACGACGATGATCGGCGCCCAGAGGTTCGGCAGCAGCTCCTTGGTGAACACGTGCCACGGCCCGCCGCCCATCACCCGCGCCGCGGCGACGAAGTCGCGCTTGGCGAGCGTCAGGGCCTGCGCACGCACGATCCGCGCCACGCGGGGCCAGCCGAAGAGCCCGAGGACGACGACCAGCGTGAACTGCCGCGGGAAGTCGACCGGCAGCACCGCACCGAGCGCGATCATGAAGATCAGGTAGGGGAAGCCGAGGATGACGTCGGCGGTCCAGGTGACCAGCCGGTCCCACCAGCCGCCGAGGTACCCGGCGCTGACGCCGATGACGACGCCGAGCGCGGTGGCCAGCACGGTCGCGCCCAGCCCGACCAGCAACGACGTCCGGGCGCCGTGGGCGACGAGCGCGAAGAGGTCGACCCCGGTCAGCGGTTCGACGCCGAACCAGTGCGCCGCGCTCACCCCGCCGAGCGACCCGGCGGGCAGGCCGGTCGGGCCCAGCGTCGAGATGTCCGGGACCAGGCTCTGCCCTTCGGCCAGCACGAACAGGTCGGCCCCGGCGGCCAGCAGCACGATGACGACGACGAGGAGCGCGCAGACGGACGTCCACCACCCCGAGCGGACGGCACGCCACACCGCGGCGGGCAGGGAACGCGCCGCGAGCGGCGGGAGGGCGGGGGCGGACAAAGGCACCTTCAAGGTTCAGCCGATCGAGTGACGTCCCGGACCTTAAGCAGTTCCGCGGGTGAATAACGGGCCGTCCCACGATGTGGACGGATACTTCCCTCCCTTGCCCGTAGCGTGGAACTCAGGCACCACGACCCGTCGCCGGGAATCGCGGACCGGGGCCCAGGTTATTCCCGGGACGGCGAACCGTCCCAGCAGTTGGCCGTCCCGGCCCGGCACCCGCGATCGGGCGCAGACTGCAGGCACCTGCCGAGGAAGGGAACGCCGGGATGGCCTCAGGAAACGGACCACGGATCGCCGTCGCGCTGGACGGCGCCGGCTGGCACCCCGCCGCGTGGCGCGAGCCCGGGGCGCGGCCGGCCGAGCTGCTCACCGCCGGCTTCTGGGCCGACCAGGTCCGGGAGGCCGAAGCGGCCAAGCTGGACTTCGTCACCTTCGAGGACTCCCTGGCGCTGCAGACCGCGCAGGCCCTCGACCGGCCCGGCGAGCGCACCGACGTCGTCCAGGGCCGGCTCGACGCGGTCCTGATCGCCGCCCGGGTGGCGCCGCTGACCTCGCACATCGGGCTGGTGCCGACCGCCGTGGTCACCCACACCGAGCCGTTCCACCTGTCGAAGGCGATCGCCACGCTCGACTACGTCAGCGCCGGCCGGGCCGGTGTCCGGGTCCAGGTCGCCGGGCGCGCCGAGGACAACCGGCACTTCGGCCGCCGCGAGTTCGGCGAGTTCCGGCTGGAGGACTCCACCACACCGGACGTGCCGAGCCCGCTCGTGGACCTGTTCGACGAGGCCGCGGACTACGTCGAGGTGCTGCGCCGGCTCTGGGACTCCTGGGAGGACGACGCCGAGATCCGCGACGTCGCGACCGGCCGGTTCGTCGACCGGGAGAAGCTGCACTACATCGACTTCGAAGGCCGCTGGTTCAAGGTCAAGGGCCCGTCGATCACGCCGCGCCCGCCGCAGGGCCAGCCGCCGGTCAGCGCCCTGGCGCACGCGCCCGTCCCCTACCGGCTCGCCGGGCGCTCGGCCGACGTCGTCTACGTGACGCCGTTCGACCGCGAGCAGGCCGCCACGATCGTCGGCGCGGTGCGGGACGAGCAGGACCTGGCCGGCCGCGGCGGCGAGACACTGCACGTCTTCGGAGACGTCGTGGTGTTCCTCGACGAGACCGAGCGAGCCGCCGCCGACCGCAAGAAGCGGCTCGACGAGCTGTCCGGCGCGGAGTACTCCTCCGACGCGTTCGTCTTCACCGGCACCCCGGCCGGGCTCGCCGACCTGCTGCTCGACTGGCAGGGCGCCGGGCTCTCCGGCTTCCGGCTGCGCCCCGCCGCGGTGCCGCACGACCTGACCGCGATCACCCGGGGGCTGGTCCCCGCACTGCGGGCCCGCGGGGCCTTCCGCACCGAGTACGAGGCCGACACCCTGCGGGGGCTGCTCGGCCTCGCCCGCCCCGCCAACCGCTACGCGACCGCCTGAGGAGGCCCGAGATGTCCCAGCCCCGCAAGCAGATCCACCTCGCGGCGCACTTCCCCGGCGTGAACAACACGACCGTGTGGAGCGACCCCGAGGCCGGCAGCCACATCGAGTTCAGCTCCTTCGTCAAGCTCGCGCAGACCGCCGAGCGCGCGAAGTTCGACTTCTTCTTCCTGGCCGAAGGCCTGCGGCTGCGCGAGCAGAACGGCGAGATCTACGACCTCGACGTCGTCGGGCGGCCGGACACCTTCACCGTGCTGTCGGCGCTGGCCGCGGTCACCGAGCGGCTCGGCCTGGCCGGCACGATCAACTCGACGTTCAACGAGCCGTTCGAGGTGGCCCGCCAGTTCGCCTCGCTCGACCACCTCTCCGCCGGGCGCGCGGCCTGGAACGTCGTCACGTCGTGGGACGCCTTCACCGGGGAGAACTTCCGCCGCGCCGGGTTCCTCCCGCAGGACCAGCGCTACGAGCGCGCCGAGACGTTCCTGCGGACCGCGTGGGAGCTGTTCGACTCCTGGCGCGGCGACGAGATCACCGCCGACGCGAAGACCGGCGAGTTCCTCCGCGACCCCGCCGCGGGCGCGTTTTCCCACCACGACAACCACTTCGCCATCGAGGGCCGGTTCCCGGTGCCGCGCAGCCCCCAGGGCCGGCCGGTGGTCATCCAGGCCGGCGACTCCGACGAGGGCCGCGACTTCGCGGCGGCCACCGCCGACGCGATCTTCAGCCGGTACGGGACCTTGGAGGCCGGGCAGGCGTTCTACTCCGACGTCAAGGGCCGGCTGGCCAAGTACGGCCGGACGCCCGAGCAGCTGGTGATCCTCCCGGCGGCGACGTTCGTGCTGGGCGACACCGACAGCGACGCCCAGGAGCGCGCCCACGTCGTACGGCTGCAGCAGGTCAGCGGGCAGACCGCGATCAAGTTCCTCGAACAGCTGTGGAACACCGACCTGAGCGACCACGACCCGGACGGCCCGCTGCCCGCGATCGACCCGGTGGCCGGTGAGAACACGATCGCCCGCGGCCGCGCGAGCGTCCGCATGTACCGCGACCCGCTGGCCACGGCCCGCGAGTGGCGTCAGCTCGCCGAGGCGAAGAACCTGTCGTCGCGGGAGCTGATCATCGAGGTCACCGGGCGGCAGACGTTCATCGGCTCGCCCTCGACCGTCGCCGCGAAGATCGACGAGCTGGTCCAGGCCGACGCGAGTGACGGCTTCATCCTGGTCCCGCACGTCACTCCCGGCGGGCTCGACGAGTTCGCCGACCGGGTGGTTCCGCTGCTGCAGGAGCGCGGCTCGTTCCGCACCGAGTACACCGGCACGACCCTGCGGGAGCACCTCGGCCTCGATCCGCTGCCGTGAGGCGCCGCCGGCGGTAGGTTGGCCCGATGGTGCGCGGAGCCGGCCGGGCCGAGGGGATCCTGCTGACCGGCGTGGTGCTCGTGGCGCTGGTCGTGACGGGAGTCCAGGCCCGCGCGCTCGGCACGTGGTTCCTCGAGGTCGTCTGGGTGCTGATCGGCCTGCCGCTGGTTCTGCTGCTGCGCAAGCGGTTCCCGTTGACCCGGCTGCTGTGCTGGCTGCTGGTGCTGCACGCGCTCGTGCTCTGTTACGGCGGGCAGTACACCTACGCGGAAACCCCGCTCGGTGAGTGGGTGCAAGCCCGGCTGCACACGCCGCGCAACGACTACGACCGGCTCGGGCACTTCGTCCAGGGGTTCGTGCCCGCGGTCGCGGTGCGTGAGGTGCTGCTGCGCCGGACACCGCTGCGGGCCGGCCGCTGGGTGGCGTTCCTGACGGTGAGCGTGTGCCTGGCGATCAGCGCGTGCTTCGAGTTCGTGGAGTGGTTCAGCGCCCTCGCGGCCGGCTCGGGCGCGGACGACTTCCTGGCCACCCAAGGGGATGTCTGGGACACGCAGTGGGACATGTTCCTCTGCCTCTGCGGCGCCGTGGTCTCCCTGCTCGTGTGGCGGCGGCTGCACGACCGGCAGCTACAACTTGATCACGACGCTACGCCGAGCGGGTGACGCACTGTTACGAACCCGGCGGGCCCGACGACGGATGGCCCGCCGCAGCGGCGCAAGAACGGGCTCGGCACGGCCGGCCTCGTGCTCGGCCTCGTCGCGTGGCCGCTGACGAGCCCGGGCTGATCTTCGGCATCCTCGGGATCACCTGCGCGAACTGCGGCATGGCGATCACTGGCGTTGTCCTCTCGGCCGTCGGCTTGGTCATCTGCGTCATCAGGACGGCCGCGTTCGGCAAAGCCGTGACCGACGCCGGTCGCCCCACCGTCCGTGCAGGAAGCGGGCGCCCCCGACGCGGTCGCCGCCCTGTGCACCTTCCAGCCGTGAGCTGATCAGGTGACCTCGACCAGCCGGTACGGCCGGAGGGCCACCGGCCCCAGCAATCCGGACGCGAGCACCTGCCCTCGGGTGTTCGCGCCGGTGTTGGTGACCCGGACCCGCAGGCGGTTCACGCCCGGGCGCAGCGCCGCCGTCACGTCCAGGCGGTACGGCGGCCACAGCCGCGAGCCGACGACGACGCCGTTGAGCTCGACCTCGGCCACCTCGTGGACCTCGCCGAGGTCGAGGCTCGACCGTCGGCCGGGCGACGCCGGTGCGGTGAACTCCTTGGTGTACCAAGCAGAACCGGAGTACGCCGGGTCCAGGTCGGTCCAGGAACCCAGCGGCCGGGTGCTCACCGGGGAACCCTCGAAGTTGAACGCCCAGTCGCCGTCGAGCGGGAACTCCGTCAGTGAGTCGGTCACCCGGGCGCGCCCGGTGAACGAGCGGCGGCCGTCGGTCGTGGTGACCGTGACCTCGCCCGGGGAAGTCACCCGCAGAGTCGCGGCCCGGCCGTCGGCGCGCACGCGCTCCACCGGCGCCGACGCGGCCACCGCGTGCGCGGGCTCCGGTCCGGCCCGGAACACCACCAGCAGGGTCGCCTTCGGTTCGAGCCGCAGGACGGTGGCCGTGCCGGCGGGCGAACGCCGCCAGACGCCGGCCGGCGCCACGGTTCCCGTGTCGGGGTCCCACACCTCGGGCACGCCGGTCGCCGGGAACGTCGCGGTCAGGTCGACGGCTTCCGCGCGCTCGTTGAGCACCACGAAGGTCGCGCGGCCGTCCCCTTCGAGCCGCAGGACCCGGACGTCGGCGTGCGGCGGGTCCAGCACCGCGGCCGCCCTCCCCGACGCGGCCGTCGCCGCCGCGGCGGAGTCCGCCGCGCGGACCACCGAGCGGACGGCGAACAACTCGGCCAGTGCGGCCCGCAGGCCCGCGTGGTCACCGCCCGCCTCGCGCGCCGGCTCGCCCACGACGATCACCTGGCCGCCGCCGCGGGCGAACCGGAGCAACGTCCGCACCGAGCCGAGCGCGAGGATCGGCGTCCGCGGCACCACCACAGTCAAATAGGCCTGCTGCCCCACGACGAGCCTCGGCCCGCTCGGCCGGGCGTGGGTCACCAGGGCCGGGTCGGCGTCGAGTGCGCCTTCGTCGAGGAAGTCGAAGTCGACCTGGACGTCTTCCAGCGCGTGCGCGGCGCCCAGGAACTCGGTGTCCAGTGTGGACATCTCCGGAGTGTCCTGAGTGGACTCGGCGGCGCGTTGCGGCTGCAGGAGCGCGGTGCGGGCCTTGGCCGGCAGCCGGCACGCTTCCATCAGCCGCCCGATCCAGTCGTTGAGCGGCGCGGACACCGCCCACCACGGGTTGGCCGGCTGGAACGGCGGCGGGTAGACGATCTGGCTCTCGTCGCTGAACCGGGCGTGCAGCAGCGTGTGGTTCACCCCGCGCACGGCGAACGCCCCGACGACTTCGCGGACCAGCGCCGGGGTGACCGCCCAGCCGGTGCCGCCCATCGCCTCGAGGTAGACCCGCTCCAGCCCGAGCTGGTGGGCGGTGCTGGCCGGCCACCGGGACAGCGTGCGGTGGTACCCGCGCTGGTAGTGGTCGAAGATCAGGTCGGTGCCCGGCACCTGCGCCCACTGGTTGGTCGTGTTCAGGTTGCCGGAGCTGCGCAGTTGCTCCCCCGGCCCGTACTCGTCCCACAGCGGGTTCGAGATCAGCCGCAGGCCGTGCGCGGCCATCCACTGCCCCTGCGTCCGGTAGTACGCGGCCGCGAACCGGTTGCTGACCGCGCGCCAGAAGACCCCGCGCAGCCGCAGGCCGTCCGGACCGAGGTCGGTGTGCACGGCCGTCAACGCGATCCCCGGTGCCACCCCGAGCCGCTTCAGCTCCGCGTCCAAAGTGGACGACCACGGCACGGTGTCGAACGGGCCGTCGGCCGAGGCGAGGTAGGGCTCGTCGTCGGCGAAGCCGCGCAGGACCGAGCCGACCGCCCAGGGGAACCGCCGCAGGTACTCCCCCGGCACGGCGTCGACGAACAGCCGCACCGCTTCGTCGTCGAGCAGGTCCAGGTAGGCGCGGCCGGTGCCGGTGGGGGTGCTCAGCGGGCGGAGGGTGAACAGGTCCAGCCGCCAGCTCCCGGCGGGCGGGGTCCACGTGCCTCCTGCCCGCGCCTGATCGGTCAGGTCGACGAGCGAGCCGGGATCGGAAGAGGAGTCCGGCCGCGCGGCCGCGGCGACCAGCGGCACCCCGGTGGCGGGCAGCGCGAAGGCGTCGAGCGCCGCCGAGCTGTCGAACGTCTCCGCGTACAGCACACCGCCGGCCGGGTCCCGCACGGTGAGGCCGGCCCACGACGACCGCTGGCTCGCGACCGCGCGCACGCCGACCCGGCCGGTGGTGTGGGTGATCTCGGCCGGCGCCTGCGCGACGCCGTCCAGCGTCACCGTCAGCGTCGTCCCGCGGACCCGCACGAGCAGCTCGTGGTCCGCGGCGGGGTCGAACCCCGCGACCGGTGAACCGCTCCGGACCAGCGTGAACGCACCGCCGGTCTGCTGCCAGACGTCCACGGCGCCGTCGGCACGCAGGTCGGCGAGGACCCCGTCGGCCTCACCGGCGCTGCGGACCATGAGCCCGGCCGTGGCGCGCTCGATCCGGACCACCGCGACGACGTCGTAGTCCTGCCACTGGGTGCCCTCGCGCAGCAGCGTCACGCCGTCGCGCGCGCCCGCGTCGACCAGCAGCCGGCCGCCGGACACCGAGAGCCCGCGGCTCACCAGCGGCACCGGCTCGCCGCCGGCGACGGTCAGCGTCTGGTGCCCGACGCCCTTGAGCCGCAGGTCCGGGCGCGGCTGGTAGACCCGGGTGCCGACCCGGCCGCCGTCGACGACCAGCCCGCCGGCGCGGCCGCTCGGGAAGTAGTCGTCGTTGAACAGCCAGAGGTGCATGCCGTGCCGCTGGGCCTCGCGCAGGGTGAACTCGATGAGCGTGAACCAGTCCTCGGTGAAGAACGCGGGCCGCAGCGCCGCCGTGTCGAACGGGAACACCAGCACCTCGTGGACACCTCGGCTCCGCAGGTCCGCCAGCCCGTCGGCGACGAGGGCCGGGGTGACGGCGCCGTTCCAGAACCAGAGCACGGTGGGCCGCGAGTCGGGCCGTGGGTCCGCGAACCGCTTGGCCGCGTCGCTCCCGCCGTCCGGCGCGGCGTAGGCGATCGGGAAGCCGCCCGCCGTCCCGGCGACGGCCGCGGCCGAGACGAGCGCGAGCACGCGCCGCCGGGACAGCCGGAAGCCGCCGTCGGTCGCCGGATCGTGCTCGGTCATCGTGGCCCCCCGTGGAGTTGAAACGATTCAAGGCAGGCGGAAAACTACGTGACCCAGGTCATAGCCGTCAAGGATTTGGCCGGTAAGCTGTCCGGTGGTTTTCTCCCCAAGATCATTTTCAACCGGCGGGGCCCGGGACACGTAGTAGCCGGTGTGAGGCCTCGAACCGCCGACGACGGCGAAACCACGCAGTGGGCCCGGCTCGCCGGGCGCGGTGACCAGGTGGCGCTGGAGCGTTTCCTGCGCGCGACCCAGCCCCAGGTCTGGCGGTTCGCCGCCGGGACGAGCGGTCCGCGGCTCGCCGACGACCTCACCGAGGAGACGTACTCGCGCGCGCTCGCCGAGCTGCGCCGCTTCCGCGGCGAACGGCCGGCCGGGACGTGGCTGCTGTCGATCGCCCGGCAGGTGGTGGCCGACGGCGACCGGGAAAGCGCTCCCGCGCGCGGCGAGGCGATCCGCACCCTCGAACCGGATCGCCGGGACGCGTTCGTGCTCACCCAGACCCTCGGACTGTCCTATGCGGACGCCGCCGAGGTGTGCGGGTGCCCGGCCGAGGCCATCCGGACCCGGGTGGCCGAAGCCCGCGAAGACCTTCTCGCGGCCGAGGTCTCCGTCCGACGCCCCGCGGCCGGCTGATCCCCGTGAGCTGCACGGAACTGCGTGAATCGCTCTCGGCCCGCATGGACGGCGAGTCCACTTCGGACGACGGCTTCCTCGACGGCCACGTCGCCTCCTGCGCCGGCTGCCGGACCTGGGAGGAGCGGGCCGTCGCGCTGCGGCGGACGATGCTGCTGCGCGAGGCGCCCCCGGTGCCGGACCTGACCGGCCGGATCCTCGCGAACGTCCCGGCGCCGCGCGCCGAGCAGTGGGGAGTCCGCGTCGCACTCGCCCTCGTCGCACTCGTCCAATGTGGACTCGGCTTCGGCGACCTGCTCATCCACAGTGTCCAGAACGCCGGTCACGCCGGAATGGCGGACATGGCCGGAATGGCGGGCATGGAAGGAATGGACGGCATGACCACGGCGGCGCACCTGAGCAACGAGAGCGCGGCGTGGAACCTCGCCCTCGGCGCCGGCCTGCTGTGGGCGGCGCTGCGGCCGCGGGTCGCGGGCGGGCTGCTGCCGGTGTTCGCCGGGTTCGTCCTGGTGCTCGGGATCGTGTCGGCGGTCGACGGCTCCGGCGGCCTGGTCGCGGCCGGACGGTTGTCGGCGCACGTGCTCGTGCTCGCCGGGGTTGCGCTGCTGTTCGTCCTCCACTGGCAGCTGCGGCGGTCGCCGAAGCACCGCTAGGGTGGGCCCCATGGGGACGATCAGGCAGGTCCAAATCACCTTCGACTGCGCGGAACCCGAGCGGGTCGCCCGGTTCTGGTGCGAGGTGCTGGGATACGTCGTCCCGCCGCCACCGAAGGGGTTCGAGTCGTGGGCGGAGTTCGACCGCTCACTGCCGGCCGACCGCCAGGGCGCGGCGTTCGCCTGTGTCGACCCGTCGGGCGCGGGCCCGCGGCTGTTCTTCCAGCGCGTCCCCGAAGGCAAGGTCGTCAAGAACCGGGTGCACCTCGACGTGCGCGCCGGAACCGGCCTCGTCGGCGACGAGCGCCTCGCGACGCTCGAGGCCGAGTGCGCCCGCCTGGTCGCGCTGGGCGCGGTCCACGAGCGGACGCTGTACGCCGACGGTGTCGAAGAGTCGTGCATCGTGATGCAGGACGTCGAGGGCAACGAGTTCTGCCTGGACTGAGCTCCGGGCACCACCAGCAGCAACCGATGGGCAGCGGCGAGGCTTGACGCTGCCCACGTTCAGGTATCTACTTCGTTGTCACATATATGCCAGCAGTTCATGTATATGAACGGAGTAGCAGTGTTGCCGCTCAGAACTCTCCGGCGCCTTGGCATCCTGGCGACGGCGACGGCCGTGCTCAGCCTCCCGCTGACCGGACTCGCCTCGGCCGACGCCGACGCCGACACCGACCCCGCCCTCGCGTCCACCTCCGCCGGGCCGTGCTCCCTGCCCGTGCTCTCCCGGCTCTGCCCGCCGAAGACCGTCGTGCTCGACGGGAACCGGTTGCTGCTGAACAAGCTCGCGCTGCTCGTCGGTGACCGGACCACCAAGACCGCGCTCGGGAACCTGCTCAAGCAGGCCGACGTCGCCGTCAAGGCCGGGCCGTGGACCGTTGCCGACAAGGAGCGGGTGCCGCCCAGCGGGGACAAGCACGACTACCTCAGCCTCGCCCCCTACTGGTGGCCCAGCCAGCCGAAGACCCCGCAGAACCCGCTCGGCTGCCCGTACGTGCAGCGCGACGGCGTCCTGAACCCCGAAACCACGGCCGTCTCGGACAAGGCCGAGCGGCTCAAGGCGTTCAGCTCGATCTACCAGCTCTCCCTCGCCTGGTACTACACCGGCAAGGCCGACTACGCGAAGCGCGCGGCGCTCGACCTGCGCACCTGGTTCCTCGACGCGGCCACGAAGATGAACCCGAACCTGAACTTCGCCCAGGGCATCCCCTGCAAGAACGACGGCCGCGGGATCGGCATCATCGAGTTCTCCTACACCTTCACCCAGGTCCTCGACGCCGCCGCGATCCTGAGCACCGGCGCGCCCGGCTGGTCGAAGGGGGACGAAAGCGCGTTCAAGAGCTGGTCGGGTGACTTCCTGACCTGGCTGCGCACCAGCCAGTACGGCAAGGACGAAGCCGCGGCCCAGAACAACCACGGCACCTTCATGGACATGCTGACCGCCGGCATCGCGCTCTACACAGGACAGTCCGGCGTCACGAAGGACATCCTCGAGAAGGCCAAGGCGGGCCGGATCGACCACCAGATCGCCGCCGACGGCAGCCAGCCCGAGGAGGTGGCGCGGACCCGCACCTACCACTACTCGACGTTCAACCTGGTCGCGCTGACCCGGCTCGCGCAGATCGGCCGGCACGCCGGCGTCGACCTGTGGGGTTACCGCAACCCGCAGGGCGGCAGCATCTTCAAGGCCGTCGACTTCCTGCTCCCGGCGGCCACCGGCGGCGCGTCCCAGTGGCACTACCCGGATCTCAACTTCCTCCAGTACGCGGCCCTGGACAGCGTCCACGCGGCGGCGGACGCCGGTGACCGTGACGCGCGGGCGGCACTGCCGAAGGTCCCGGCCCCGCCGGGCGGCGACCTCTACCCCGTCCGCCCGGCCGCCGAGCAGCTGGACGACATCTCCACGACCGGCTGAGGCGCTCCCGTGGTGCCGGTCTCCCCCGCGGCCGGCGCCACGGGACTCACGTCGCTTCCGGCGCGGGCGCCCGGTGGGCGGCCGCGTAGTGCGCGGTCCCGATCGCGCCCGCCACGGCGAGGACGAACCCCGCGACCGCCGCGGCGGTGAAGCCCGTGCGGACGCGGTCGTCCAGCACCACCACCCCAATCAGCGACGACACCGCCGTGTTGGTGGTGAACATGATGGCGGTGACCGCGGTCGCGCGGCCGCGTTGCAGCGCCATCGCGAACGCGATCGCCGCGGCGAGCCCGTTGGTGATCATCGCCCAGATCGCCGGCTCCAGCGCGAGGCGCCAGACCGGGCCCGAAGCGTCCAGCGTCCGCGCCGAGATCCCGACGGCGCTGAACCCCAGCCCGGCGCAGAACCCCAGCACGATCGGCGTCCAGCGCCCCTCGACACGCTGGGCGGTGAACGCGGTCGCCGCGATCAGGACCGCCACCCCCACCAGCGCCAGCTTCCAGCCGGTCGACAGTGGCTCGGCCGGCCCGGGGTCCGCGGACAGCCCGAGCAGGACCAGGCCGGTCGCGCCGACGCCCAGCGCGGCCCAGCCGGCGCTCGCCAGCCGGACCCCGAGGATCGCGGAGATCGTCGCGGTGACGCCGACGCTGAACGCGAGCACCGACTGGACCAGGAACAACGGCAGCCGGTGCAGCGCGGCGGCGGCGAAGACGAACCCGAGCAGGTCCACCCCGACCCCGAGGAAGTACAGCGGCTGCCGCCGCAGCGCGACGAGGTCCTGCGGCGAGCCGCCGTAGGCGCCGGCCTTCCGGACCCCGGCGGACTCCAGGATGGAGCCACTGCCCGAGGCGACGGCGGCCAGCACGGCGAGGACGTATCCGAGGATCACGGCCTGAGTCTCTCAGCCCGGCTCCGGACGCTCTCACCTCGGACCGTCGAGCACGGCGTTCAGGAGTCGGTCGTCTTGGCGCAGGACACCGGCCGGCCGGGGCCGGGGGCCGTCGCCCTGGCCAGTTCCTGCTCGCCGTCCAGCAGAATGCGGCAGCTCAGCGTGAGATCGCCCGTCGGGGTGGCCGTGAGCTCCGCCTGCTGGCCCGCGGTCACGATGGCCTCCTGCTTCCACGGCACGCCGACCGGGCCGGCGACCGTGTGCTGCTTGACCTCGTCGTTGTAGCGGTTCGGGGAGTTCGCGTAACCGACCTTCGCCAGCGTCCCGCCACTGGGGCCGGTCACCTCGTAGGTGATCGCCCACGACTTGCCGGTGGGGTTGGCACACGCCGTGACACCCGCCAGCGCGCCGCCGAGGACCACCGTCGCGAGCACTGCCTTGATCATCATGGTCAAAACCGTAGGGCCCCCGGACCGCGACGGCATCGGACCGAAGACCGATCATCCGATAGTGCGATGGTCCTAGTCCCGCACGCTCAGCGCCGGGCCGACCCAGCGGCCGACGAGCGCGCGCAGCTCGTCGTCGGTGAGCTCCGGGGTGGCCGGGAACTGCAGGAACGAGATGAACAGCCGCATCAGGATCTCGGCGAGGCCGCGCAGGTCGTCGTCGGTCTCGACGCCCGCGGCCGCCCAGTCGACCGGCACGGTGCGCAGGATCCGCGCGCCGAACGTGAACGCCTCCGGGGCGAGCACCCCGACCGTGAAGAAGTCGGCTTCGCCCGCCTTCAGCAGCAGGCCGAGGTGGGGCTCGTCGGGGACGGTCCGGAGGGCGAACACCACCGACTCGGCCGCGGCGTCGGCGGGACTGCCGGACGAGGCCAGGTGCCGCTCCATCCGCCCGGCGAACTCCTCGACCCCGGCGAGCGCGACCGCGCGCAGGATGTCCTTCAAGCCCGGGAAGTAGCGGTAGACGGTCTGGCGGGTCACCCCGGCCGCGGCGGCGACGTCGGAGAGGCTGGTCTTGGCGAGCCCGGCGCGGTCGAGGCACGCCGTCGCCGCCTCGACGATCCGGCGGCGTGCCTCGTCTTCGGTGCCGGGCGGGTTGCCCTGCCAGCCGTGGAACCCCATGCGCCCCATCTTCCCCGAGCCGGGCGGCTCAGACGGCGGCAGGGGCCGTCCGCCGCGCGCCGTACAGCGCGGCCAGCAGCAGACCCGCCCCGAGGAAGCAGGCGAGCGCGTACGGGCCGCTCCCGACCGGGGTGCCGTCGTCGGTGACGCCGTCGTGCGCGCCGAGGTACGCGGGCAGCGCGGCGAGCCAGCACACCGCCAGCCCGCCCAGGTAGACCGCGGGGTAGATCCGGGCGAACGCGGTCAACGGCACGTCCGGCCCGCGGTCCGGCGACCGCAGGTGCGCGACGACGATCCCGGCGCCGACGACCCAGAGCAGGGCCAGTTCGACACCGAGCACCCACGCCTGCGCGGGTGTGTTCCCGGCGAAGAGGCTCGACGGCAGCCCGGCGACCGCCATCGTCAGCGGGGTGAGGGCCCCGGCTACGAGCGTGCGCCAGACCAGCGGCCACCCGCGTCGCGAGCGGCCGGCCAGGCGCACGACGAGGTAGGTCAGGCCGCCCATCGAGACGGAGGCGAACAGCAGCATGCTGGTCATCGGCACCGCGGCCAGCGCCGGGTGGTTCACGATGCGGTTGCCCGGGTTCCACGCCCACCACCTCAGCTGCGGGCCGAGCTGGTCGAAAACCTCGTAGAACACCTGGCAGGCGAAGGCGACGGCCACCGAACCGGCCAACGGGCCCCGGCTCCGGAAGAGCCCGAGCGACCGCACGAGCTCGTAGGCGAGCTGGCTGATCACCGGGTAGAACGCGACGATGTAGAGCGGCAGCCGGTCCGCCATGAACTGCACGGTGAACTCGTTGTGGGCGAAGATGAACCCGTACTGCCGGTCGAGCCCGAACCACTCCGGGAAGTACAGCGGCGGTTCGGTGACGAAGAGGTAGACCAGCGAAGCCCACCACAGCGCCAGGTTCACCGGGTCACCCGCGCGGTACCGGCGGATCGCGTGCACCAGCGCGAAGACCGCGCCGCCGACGACCAGCACCTCGAGCAGCGGCATCGTCCAGTGCGCGAGTGTCCACGGTGGACGGACCGAGACCACCGGAGCGACGGCGTGGCAGTCGAAGCCAAGACCGCGCGTGACGGCTTCGGCCTCCGGTCCGCACGCGGTGCTCACGCCGCGGCCGGTGAGTAGTCCGTCGCCGGCGGCTCGGCCTGGGGGTCGAACCCGAACGGCACCCGGTGCCGGCCGAGCGCCGCGCGGACGCGGTAGCGCACGAGCGCGGCGAGCACCCGCGGGTTCCGCAGCAGCTCCCCCAGCGACTCGTCCATGTTGAACACCTTGGCGAAGTGCTCGTCGACCACTTCGTACTCCCGCGCGGCGCCGACGATGAGACTGAACGCCGGCCCGGACACCGCGTCGAGGACACGGCGCTTCCACTCGGGCGCCTTTTCGGTGCCCTCGGCGCAGGCGTAACCCTGGTCCCGCGCCATCGCCAGGCGCCACGGCACCCCGAGCAGTTTGCGTTGCGCGCGCAGGAACCGCGGGACGAACGCCGCGTCGAGCCGTCCGGCGCGGGCCAGGTGCTCCCGCAGCAGCAGCGCCGACCCGGCCGCGGAGCTGATGCCCTGCGCGTAGAACGGGTTGAACGCGCAGATCGAGTCGCCGACGAACACCAGCCCGGCCGGCGGGGTGCGCAGCCGGTCGTAGCGCCGCCACTTGTTGCCGGTCGAGCGGGTCAGGTGCACCTCGGACGTCGGGGCGCACCGGTCCATCGCGGCGGCGAACAACGGCGTCCGCACGCGGCGGGCCGTCTCGACGAACGCGTCCGCCGTGCGGGGCATGGCCAGGCCCCACGAGCCCATGCACGCGATGACGCGGTTGCCTTCGATCGGGAAGAAGTTGACCAGGAACTCGTGCTCGGCGGGGTGCGCGCCCCTGTCCGGCGTCGGCATGATCACCAGGTGCCGCCACCACCACGACGCCGGGCGCGCCGCGGGCTCGGGCAGGTCGTACCAGCGTGAGGTGTAGGTGACCTTGGCGTCGAGGGTCCGCACTTCGGGCTCGGGCCAGCCGGCCGCCGCCAGCCAGCCGCCGGCCGGGGAGCCGCGGCCCATCGCGTCCACGACGAAGTCGGCGTCGACGTGCTCGCCCGCGAAGTCGACGCCCGTGATCGCCCCGGCTCGCACGGTCAGGCCGCTGACCGCGGCTCCTTCGCGGATGACGACGTTGGCCAGCTCCCGCACCTGCTCGCGCAGCACGCGCTCGATGAGGATCCGCGAGCTGTAGATCATCGTCATGGCGCTGCGCTTGCGCGCCGACCAGCCCGGGCCGTCGAGGTAGGCGGCGTCCAGGGACGGCATCAGGTGCAGCCCGCCCGCGGCGATCAGGGCGGCTTCGAAGCCCGGGAACAGCGCCCCGATCGCGCGGCGGCCCGAGTTCAGCAGGAAGTGCGGGTGCTTGCTCTGCGGCACCCCGCGCCGGTGCTCCGCCCCGGCCGGCAGCTCGTCGCGTTCGAGCACCAGCACCCGGTCGAAGTGCGGGGCGAGCGCGCCGGCCGCGCACAGACCGGCGGCGCTGCCCCCGAGGACGACGGCGGTGTTCCCGAGCCGCATGCGGACCCCTTCCGTCATTCATACAAATGGACATCAAATGTATGAATGACGGCGGGCACTGTCAAGGCAGCTCCAGCAGCGCCAGCGGCACGTGGTGCTGGCCCGCGTGGATGTCCCGGTCCCGCAGGCCGCCCTGGGGAACCGGGCGGGGGAAGGAGATCTTGACGACGTTCAACGCCGGGATCCGGAAGATCCGCACCCCGCCGGCCGGCACGCCGTACAGCCGCGCGACGACGTCCTCGTTGAGGAAGGTTTTGTCCGCCGCGACGCGGTATCCCGCTTCGTCGCGCATGAACAGCTCCATGGTGACCCAGAACGGGCCCGCGTTCTTCGACCGGACCTCGAGGGCGCGGTCCTGCAGGGTTTCAGGCATCGGCACGGGCCTTCCGGAGCTCGGTGCGGAACAGCGCGGTCGGCGTCTCGGCGTCGACGACGTGGTTGAGGACGAACTCGTAGGCCGGGCCGCGCTCGGTCTCCGCCGGCGACGTCGGGAAGGCGAGGCTCGGCAGGTACGGCATGTCCGGGGTCGGCAGGTGCAGCATCAGCGGGTTGGCGATCTTCGCGACGGCGGTGGCGGTCGCCTGGTCGGCCGCGTGCACCAGCAGCATCACGCCCACCTCGCGCGCGGGGGTCGTCGCGGGGTCGAGGTCTTCGAGGATCGCGTTGTGGCCGTAGAGCCGGATGTCGAGCTCGTAGCCGTCCTCCCCCAGCGCGAGCGTCTGCTGCACCCGCTCGACGAGCACCTTCCGCAGCAGCGCGGCCCAGTCCTCGATGCCGGCCAGGATGTGCGGGTCGCGGATGGCGGTGAACGACATCGTCGCGTAGCCGGTGAGCCGGGCGCCCTCGAGCTTGATCGTGTGCTGCGCAGCGGGTTCGAACGCCGAGCCCTCGACGCGCACGATCCGGTCGTCGACGGCCCGGTAGGTGGCGGCGGAGACGTCGAGCGTCCCGGCGGGCTCGCGCATCCGGAACGGGTCGGCGGTCTCGTACAGCATGTGCGCGGCCACCGACGTCGGGGTGCAGGCCGCCGTGGGGTCCAGCGGTTCGATCGTGAAGCCGGTGCGGTCGATCCGCGCGAACACCCCGCCCGAGCGCGGGTTGGTCGTGCACTGGCCGCCGCATTCGACGATCTTCGACGCGTGCCAGACCGGGCCGGCCGGCATCCCCCGCATCAGCGCGAAAGCGGCCGCGACCGCGGTGTCGGTGGCGCGTCCGGCCAGCACGACGTCGGCGCCCGCGCGCAGGGCCGCCTCGATGGGCTCGTGACCCATCATCCCGACCACGCGTACGCAGCTGTCGAGGGTCGCGGCCTCGAGCGGGCCGAGTGGCGGCAGCGGGTGGATCGCGCCCTCGGCCAGCCGGCGCCGGAGGTAGGCGGGGTCCTGCTCGCTGTAGATGGTGGCGACGGTCAGGTCGATCCCTTCCGCCGCCAGGATTTCCGCGGTGATCGCGGCGAGCCAGTCGACCCCGCTGTCGGCCCCGCTCGTGCCGCAGGACCCGACGACGAGCGGGATCCGGGCCTTCGCCGCGGCGCGCAGCAGCACGCGCATGTCCCGGGCCACGGCCGCGGTCGACGTCTTCGGGGTGCCGGAACCGAGGTAGTGGGGACCGGAGTCGGTCGAACCCCCGTCCACGGCGATCACGTCCGCGCCGAGGGCGAGGCCGCGCTCGACCGTCTCCTCGGCGAACCCCGCGCCGATCATGCCCGCGGGCACCAGGACGCCCACTGAGTCGTTCACTCGTTTCTCCTTCGTGTGACGGGGAAAACCGGGCTGCGCGGCGCACCGCGCAGCGAGGCCAGCAGCTCGTGGGCGGCGCCGGCCACGGCGGCCCGGCGGGCTTCGGTGGTCTGGCCGCCCAGGTGCGAATAGACGGTGATCCCGTCGACTCCGCGCAGCGGGCTGTCCGGCGGCAGCGGCTCGGTCCGCACGACGTCGAGCGCCGCGCCCGCCAGCCGGCCCGAGCCGACGGCCTCGGCGAGCGCGGCTTCGTCGACGAGGGCGCCCCGCGCGGTGTTGACCAGGATCGCCGTGGGTTTCATCAGGGCGAGCGCGGCCGCGTCGACGAGGTTCCGCGTCCGCGGGGTCAGTGCGGTGTGCAGGGACACGAAGTCCGCTTCGCGCAACAACTTCGGCAGCTCGACGAACTCGACGTCCGGGTCGCCGCCGTCCGGATGTGCGGTGGCGCAGAGGATCCGCATACCGAACGCCCGGGCGAGCGGGACGACGGCGCGGGCGGCCGGGCCGTGCCCGACGAGCCCCAGGGTGGCGCCGCGCAGTTCGCGCCCGCCCCGCCGCGGCCAGCCGCCCGCCCGCACCCCGGCGGCCGATTCGACGAGCCGCCGGGACGCGGCGATCAGCAGCCCCATCGTGTACTCGGCGACGGCGTTGCTGTTGATCCCCGGCAGGTTGCTGACCCGGATGCCCAGCCGGCCGGCGGCCTCGACGTCGACCGAGTCGTACCCGACCCCCGACCGCACGATCGCGCGCAGGAGCGGTGCGCGTTCGAGGACTTCGGCAGTCAACGGGTCGTTGCCGATGATCGCGCCGGTCGTGTCCGCCAGCGCCGCGACCAGCTCCGCACCGCGCGGCCGGACGACGTAACGGAGGTCGTGGCCGGCCGCGGTGAGCAGGGCGTGGGCCTCGTCGCCGGGGCGGGCGTAGTCGGTGGTGACCAGGATGACGCTCACAGCGCGACCTCGGTCCCGGTCGGGCGGCGCCGCAGCACCCACACCACGGCGGCGACCGCGAAGACCGCGAGCAGGGCCGCGTCGACCGGCATCAGGTCCCAGCCGCTGACGTCGACCATCCCGCCGACCACGGCGGGCCCGAGGAAACCGCCGCCCGCCCAGCCGACGGTGTAGAGCGCGGTGTAGGTCCCGAGCACCCGGCTGGACGGCGCGAGGTTCCACAGGACCACCGCGGCGTTGATGACGAACCCGGCGGCGCCGACCGCGGCCACGCACAACGCGACGATCGTCGCCGTGGCGGTGTGCAGGAGCGTGCCGATGGTCAGCGCCAGGACGAAGACCGTCATCCCCAGCGCCATCACGCGCAGCCGGCCGATCCGTTCGGACAGCAGCGCCAAGGGAAACGCGGCGAGCAGGAACGCCACGCCGCTGGGCAGCGTGAGCCCGCCGGCCTTGCCGCGGGACAGCTCGAGGGCTTCGATCCCGTAGTTGGTGACGAGCGAGCGGGACGCCGCCCAGGCCGCGCCGAACAGCAGGATCGCCAGCAGCACCAGCAGCCGGGTGCGGTCGGGGTCACCGGCGAGCTCACGCAGGATGTCGCGCATGCGCGGTTTCGGGGCGTCTTCCTGCTCCGGCTTTTCGTCCTCCTCCACCGCCGCCCGGTAGGCGGGCGACGCGCTGTCGCGGACCCGCAGCACGAGCACGGCCGCGGAGACCAGCATCAGGACCGCGGGCACCGAGAAGGCCAGCACCGGGTGCGAGTCGACGAGGAAGGTGCTGATCAACGCCGAGACGATGATGGTCAGGCTGGACGCGATCTTCACCGCGGCGTTCGCCCGGCTGCGGCGCTCGGGCCGGATGAAGTCGGGCAGCAGCGCCTCCCCCAGCGGCTTGAAGCTGTTCGCCACCAGCGCATAGGCGAACATCAGCGCGATGAGCGCCGGCAGCGACGACGCGAGCGGGATGGTGGCGAACAGCAGGGCGGCGACCGGCATGCCGGCGGCCAGGTACGGGATCCGGCGGCCCCAGCGGGTGCGGGTGTTGTCCGACCGGTTGCCGATCCACGGCTGGATGAACACGCCGAGGATGTTGTCCATCCCCATCAGCAGCCCGATCACGGCGGCGCTCCCGACGTGCTCGCGCAGCAGCGGCGGCACCTGCGCGTCGTAGAAGTTCCACGTCGACTCCTGGGCGAAGACGGCGAGGGCGACGAAGAACGTGATGTGCCGGCCGATCTTCCGCCCGCTCGGGGCGTCCACTGTGGTCATCAGGAGTCCTCCGGGTCGCCGCGGCCGCGTCGCCGCTGCGGTCACCCTAGAGATGCTATAGCAAAATTGTCAACGGTGGCATATCGGGTTGCCATGGCCAGCGCTAGGATGGGGGCATGGAGACCCCCGTCGCGACCGAGACCCTCGCCGACCGCACGTACCGCGCGGTGCAGGCCGCGATCGCGGCGGGTGAGCTGAGCCCGGGTGAGAAGGTGACCGAGCGCGGCCTGGCCGAGCGCTTCTCGGTGAGCCCCACGCCTGTCCGCGAAGCCATCCGGCGGCTGGAGCAGGACGGCCTCATCGAGCGCGCGGGCCCGCGCACGGTGGTCGTGGCGGCGATCGGCGACTCGGCGATCCAGGACCTGGCCGAGGTCGAGGTCGCGCTGCGCGGGCTGGTCGCGCGCTTCGCCGCCCGCCACGCGACGCCGGCCCAGCTCGACCGCCTCGACACGATCCTCGACGAGGCCGACGACCTGGTGATCGTCATGCGCCAGCGGCACGCCGGCGGCCAGCCGGTCGACCGGTACGTCGGCACGCTGCTGGACACGATCCAGCGCTTCAACGACGCGGTGAGCGCGTGCGCGGGCAACCCGGTCCTGGTCCGGCTGCTGGAACAGAGCCGCGTGTTCTCCCGCGACGAGCGCCGCAGCCGCCTGACCGACCACGTGCTGGCCGACGACCGCTTCGGCGCCGAGCGTTATTCGAGCCACCGGGCGCTCGTCCACGCCTTGCGCGCGGGCGACGCGGCGAAGGCCGAGGAGATCGTCATGAAGGACGCCCGCGGCGGCCTCGACGACCTGCTCCGGAAACCGGCGGCCGGGGCGAACTAGCCCCAGCACCACCGCATTCCGCGGATCCCGGGCGCCACCCCGGTGCCGAAGACGTGCGCCGGGGACACCGCCGACAACGCCACCTCCGTGACGTCGCGTTCCGGCCCGCCCGGGGAGTCCCGCCGGTACGCGTGGCAGCTCGACGGCAGCGCCTCCGGGGCGAAGTGGACCTCCAGCAGGTGCTCGGGCACCGGGTGCCGGAACCGCCGGTCGTAGCTGGTGTCGGGGACGTCGTCGGTGTACTCGAACTCGTACTCCAGGATCGCCGTCTCGCCCAGCGCCAGCGGCCGGCTCGGCACCAGCTCGCTGAGCACGAACCCCGGCTCGGGCAGGACTTCCGTGCGCGCGGGCTCGCAGTAGCGCGTCGACACCAGGCGTGGCGGGCGGCCCGGGGTGCAGCCGCGCAGCGCGACCAGCTTGGCCTGCACCGGTTCGTCGACCGCGCGCACCACTTCGCGCACCCGCAGCCGGGTCAGCGCCCCGTCCGCGGCGACGTGCAGGGTTTCGTGGAGGCTGAGCACCACCAGGGACGTCTCGTCCGCCGCGTCGAACGAATGCAGCACCGACAGCACGCGGTTGCGCGGGCCCCAAAGCCGTTCCCAGCCCACGACTCCCGGCGCCGCCACGTGGTCGGGCCGGGCGAGCAGGCCGGTCAGCGAACCCGCGGGCAGGCCGAGGATCCCTTCCAGCACAACGACCGCGCGCAGCGACTCGGGGCGTTCGGGCCGGGTCCGGCCGGTCCGCCAGTAGCTCAGCGTCGTGGTGCTGACCGGGACGCCCGCCGCGGCCAAGCGGCCCCTGAGCCGCGCCAGGCCCAGCCCGCTGCGGTTGATGGCCAGGGAAAGCGCCCGGCTGAACGGGCCGGCGGCGAGCGCGTGCGCCAGGTCCCGCCCGGGCTCCGGGGCGGGGGCCGCGAACAACTGCATCCAGGTCCTCGGTGATCCGGACGGAAACGGCCTGCCCGGCGGATCGCGCCGGTCTGCGTTCGGTCTAACAGCCGTGGACGGCGGCTGTCATCCGACGAACGTCGGCCGTGCCCGGAGAGCGGACGCCCCGGGAAAGCGCAACCCGCCGAAGGAACCGTCCTGTTCCGTTGATCGGCTCGGGCCTTCCAGCGGATTACCCGGAGCGCACCGCCCGCTTACGTTCGGTGAGTCCCCACCGGTCCCCCAAGGAGTCCCGAAATGCGTGAAACCCCCGGACGGCTCACCCGCGCCGCCGCCGTGCTCGCCGGTTCCTGCGCCGTGTTCGCGACGCTCGCCGCCGCCCCCGCATCGGCGAGCACCCCGGTCACCCCGCTCTCCCCCGCCGCCCAGCCGTCGATCATCGGCGGCAGCACGGCGCAGAACCCCGGCTACATCACCCGCTTCAACGGGCACGCCAACGGCTACACGTTCTTCTGCACCAGCACCCTGATCGGCGCGCGCTGGGTGCTGACCGCCAAGCACTGCATGTACGACAACAACGGGCAGCGGCTGACCGACATCGACCTCTACGTCGGCTCGAACAGCGCTTCCGGTGGGGTGCACGCCAAAGCGGCGTCCACCTACCTGTACTCGGGCGGCGACCTCGCCCTGATCAAGCTGAACACCAATGGTGGCAGCACTTTCGCCCAGCTCGCGAGCAGCTCTTCCGACGCCGAAGAGGGTGACGCCGCCCGCGTGTACGGCTGGGGCGCGACCCAGTCCTCCGACGAGGGCAACCACCAGTCGAGCGTGCTGAAGCAGGCGTCGGTCCGGATCTCCGACACGAGCGACACCGACTACTTCGGCGGCCCGGCGATCTCGGCCGACACCCCGAACGGCGCGGTCGCCGGCGGCGACTCCGGCGGCCCGATGCTCGACGGCGGTGTGCAGGTGGGGGTGTGCTCGACCAGCGACCGGTCCAGCACCACCACCTACGGCAGTGTCGCCGCGGGCCGCTCCTGGATCCGCCAGACCAGCGGCGTCTGACCGGTCGCGGGGCCGCCGCCGACCGGCGGCCCCGCGGCTTCACCCGCTCTGGGCGGCGATCCCGCGGCCGATGAGGTCGTCGGCGTCCACTCCGGACTCGACGAGCAGCGCGCGTGTGTGCTGCCCCAGCGCCGGAACGTCACCCATCACGGCTTCGACGTCGGCGAAGGTCACCGGCGGCAGCAACGCGTCGACCCGGGCGTGCTCGGTGCCGACCTTCCGCCAGCGGTCCCGGGCCCGCAGCTGCGGGTGGTCGACGACCTGGCCGACCTCCTTCAGCTGGGCGGCCGGAACTCCGGCCGCGGCGAGGCGGACGTCGAGTTCGGCGTTGGACCACTGCGCCGTCCGGGCCGCGACCGCGGCGTCACACTCGCCGCGATGGGCCACCCGGGAAACGTTGGTGGCGAACCGAGGGTCGTCGGCCAGCTCGGGCGCGTCGAGCACGTCGGTGACCAGGGTGCGCCAGCCGGTGTCGTTCTGGACACCGATCAGCAGCTGGCCGTCGCGGGTCGGGAAGGCGTCGTACGGCGCGATCGAGCTGTGGCTCAGCCCCATCCGCGCGGGCTGCGTCCCGCCGTACATCTGCGTGTACAGCGCATATCCCATCCACTCGACCGTCGCCTCGAGCATCGAGACCTCGATCGTGGCGCCTTCACCGGTCCGCCAGCGCCGCAGCAACGCCGCCAGCACCGCCTGCGAGCAGTACATCCCGGACGCGATGTCGGCGGTCGGGATCCCGGTCTTCGCGGGCGCTTCCGGCGTGCCGGTGATCGCGATCAGGCCGGCTTCGGCCTGCACCAGCATGTCGTAGGCCTTGCGCTGCTCCATCGGCCCGCCGGTACCGAACCCGGACAGGTTCACCACGACCAGCGCCGGCTGCCGCGCGCGAAGGTCGCCGAAGCCCAGCCGGTCCGCGGCGCCGGGCGCGAGGTTCTGCAGGAAGACGTCCGCCTTCGCGACGAGCCGCCGCACGACGTCGCGCCCCTCCGGCGTCTTCAGGTCGACGGCGAGCGACTCCTTGCCGCGGTTGAGCCACACGAAGTGCGCGCCGCTGCCGTGCACGACGTGGTCGTAGGCCCGGGCGAAGTCACCCCCGTCGACCCGCTCGACCTTGATCACCCGCGCGCCGAGGTCGGCGAGGTTGCGGCTCGCCAGCGGCGCGGCGACGGCCTGCTCGAGGGCGACGACGGTGACCCCGTCGAGCGGGCGCGTCACGACTGCTTCTTCTTCTCGGCCCGCACCAGCCCGCCGCCGATGATCAGCCGCTGGATCTCGCTCGTGCCTTCGTAAAGCCGCATCAACCGGACGTCGCGGTAGATCCGCTCGACCGGGACCTCCCGCAGGTAACCCGACCCGCCGTGGACCTGCACCGCCAGGTCGGCGACCTTGCCCGCCATCTCCGTGCAGTACAGCTTCGCCGCCGACGGCGCGATCCGCCGGTCCTCCCCCGTGACGTACAGCCGCGCCGCCTCACGGGCCAGCGCACGCCCGGCGAGCACCCCGGTCTGCTGGTCGGCGAGCATCGCCTGCACCAGCTGGAAGTCCCCGATCGGTGTGCCGCCCTGGGTGGCGGTCGCGGCGTAGGCCACCGACTCGTCCAGCGCCCGCTGAGCGGCGCCGACCGCGAGACCGGCCATGTGGATCCGGCCGCGCGCCAGCGACGTCATCGCCGCCTTGTAGCCGACCTCGCCGTCCCCGCCGACCAGCGCCTCCGGGCCGACCCGGACCTCCGAGAAGGTGACGTCGGCGGTCCGGGAGCCTTCCTGGCCCATCTTGGCGTCCTTGGGGCCGACCGTGATGCCGGGCGTGTCGGCCGGGACGAGGAACACCGCGATGCCGGTGCCGGCCTCCGACGCGGGCCGGGTGCGGGCGAACACCACGAACAGCCCGGCCTCGGTGGCGTTGGTGATGAACTGCTTGCCGCCGGTGATCACCCAGCCGTCACCGTCCGGTTTGGCCGTGGTCCGCAGGCCCGCCGGGTTCGAACCCGCACCGGGCTCGGTGAGCGCGAACGACGCGACGACGTCACCCGAAGCGATCTTCTCCAGCCACCGCGCCTTCTGGTCGTCGGTGCCGAAGCCGACCAGGACCTGCCCGGCGATGCCGTTGTTGGTGCCGAACATCGACCGCAGCGCCAGCGACGTGTACCCCAGCGCCATCGCGACCTCGACGTCCTGCACGAGGTCAAGGCCGAGCCCGCCCCATTCCTGCGGGATGGCGTACCCGAACAGCCCCATTTCGGCCGCCTGCGCGCGCAGGTCGGCGGGGATGGCGTCCGTCGACATGATCTCCAGCTCGCGGGGCATGACACGGGTGCGCACGAAGTCGTCGATCTGGCCGAGGACGTCCGCGAAGACGTCGCCGGGGACGTCGGGGTTGCCGGTGTACATGACTTTCACTATCGCAGATCCACGCGGTCCCCCGGCCCCTGCCGGGCGCGGCGGAACCGGGCGGGAGTCGTCCCGAACTCGGCGCGGAACGCGCGGGTGAACGCGGATTCGGACTGGTAGCCGACCCGGCCGGCGACCGTCGCGACCGTGGTGTCGCCGGTGCCGAGCAGCTCGGCCGCGGCCAGCAGCCGGGCGCGGGTGAGGAACGTCCCGACCGTCATCCCCGTCTCCCGCCCGAAGCGCCGGAGGAACGTCGCCCGGGACATCGCGGCCGCGCGGCTGAGCCGCTCGATCGTCCACTCCGCCCCGGGCTCGTTCAGGACACTTTCGACGCAGGCGGCGATGCGCGGGTCGGTCGCGGCGGTCCACAGGGTGTCCGTCGTGGCGGCGCCGCGGGACGTCCGGAGCACCATCGCCAGCAGCACCGTGCACAGCGCCGCGAGGATCGCCGCCGTGCCGTCGCCTTCGCGGGCGGCCTCCCCGCGCAGCAGGGAACTCACCGTGCGCAGCACTTCGCCGGTTTCGGCCGACTGTCCGAACGAGACGTGGACCGCGTCGGGCAGGCTGCGGAACAGCAGCCCTCCGGCGCCCGCGTTCATCGTGAAGCGGCCGCAGAACAGGTCGATCACCGGGTCGCCGCCGCGCTCGCTGCGCGTGGTCACGAACGCGTCCCCGGCCGTCTCCGCGATCCCCCGCGGCCGCCCGCGTCCGGCGGTGATCACCCGGTGCTCGGCGCCGCTCGGGATCAGCACGACGTCCCCGGGGCGCAGCTCGAGCACCCGGGCGCCGACGTGCAGCCGGCACTCCCCTTCGAGCAGGACGTGGAACGGCACCTCCAGCTCGGCGTGGCGGGCGACGTCCATCCGGGTGGCCGCGCCCAGCAGGCAGCGCTTGTCGAGCCGGGCGCCGACCCGCGCCATCCGCAGCAACCGGCTCACGGTGTCCATGGTGATACTTTGGGGCAGAAAACCGATCCGGACAAGCCTGGTCGTCTCATCGGACCGGCAGCAGACTCGGTCGTATGGAAACCACCTCGCTCACCGCGGACGTCCTGGTCATCGGCTTCGGCAAGGGCGGGAAGACCGCCGCGCACACGCTCGCCGCCGCCGGCAAGCGTGTTGTCCTGGTCGAACGGTCCGCGAACATGTACGGCGGCACCTGCCCGAACGTCGGCTGCGTGCCGACCAAGATGCTCGTCCACCACGCGAACTCCCGCCGCATCGAGGACGACGCCCAGCAGTTCTTCGCCACCTCGATCGCCGGGGTCCGGGCCCTGACCACTGCCTTCCGCGCGGGCAACTTCGAGTCGCTCGACGGCCAGGAGACCGCGACCGTCATCACCGGCACCGCCCGGTTCGTCGACCCGCACACCGTCGCGGTCGGCGAAGGCGACCACCGCATCGACGTCACCGCGCCGGTGATCCTGGTCAACACCGGCTCCGCGCCGGTCGTCCCGCCGATTCCCGGCCTGGCCGGCAGCAGGCACCTGGTCAGCAGCACCGAGCTGACGCAGGCGGCGACGCTGCCCGAGCGGCTGGTGGTCGTCGGCGGCGGGTACCTCGGGCTCGAGTTCGCGTCGATCTACCAGCACTTCGGCACGCACGTCACCGTCATCGAAGCGGCCGGGCGGCTGCTGCCGCGGGAAGACGAGGACATCGCCGCCGCCGTCCGGGAGATCCTCGAAGGGGACGGCGTCCGGATCATCACCGGGGCGAAGATCACCCGGGTCGAGGACAGCGGCGCGGTCGCGGTCGTCGAGTACGAGAGGGACGGCGCGCGCCACACCGTCGAGGCGAGCGCGCTGCTGCCCGCGACCGGCCGCCGCCCGGTCACCGAGGACCTCCGCCTCGACGCGGCCGGCGTCCGGACGCTGCCCACCGGCGCGATCGAGGTCGACGAACACCTGCGCACCAGCCAGCCGCACATCTTCGCCCTCGGCGACGTCAACGGCGGGCCGCAGTTCACCTACGTCTCCCTCGACGACGCCCGGATCGTCCTCGACCAGCTGCTGGGCCAGGGAAAGCGCACGACGGCCGACCGCGTCGCCGTGCCGCACACGCTGTTCACCACCCCGCCGCTGGCCACCGTCGGCCTGACCGAGCGCGAAGCCCGGGCCCAAGGGCTGAACATCAAGGTGTCGCGGGAAAAGGTCGCCGACATCATCGCCATGCCGCGCGCCTACACGGTCGAAGAAACGCGGGGGGTCATGAAGTTCGTCGTGGACGCCGACACCGACCTGATCCTCGGCGCGGCCCTGCTCAGCATCGACGCGCAGGAGATCGTGAACACCGTCGCGCTGGCGATCCGCCACCACATCACGGCGACGGAGCTGCGCGACTCGATCTACACCCACCCGAGCTCGACCGAAGCCCTCAACGAGGTGTTCGACCAGGTTGTCGGCTGAGCGCCGGTTCGGTCCGAGTGAAACCGTGGGGATCATGCGGGTCCTCGACAACCTGGAGGTCGAGATCACCGCCGAGGGCCATGAGCTCTTCGAAGCCGCGCAGCCTGCGGATCTGCCGACCCGGTTCAGCTACCCCGAAGCCCGAGTCGGCTCGGTCGGATCCGGGAGGCAGTGATGCTGGACGTCTACGAGGCGGTGAAGACCCGGCGGGCGGTGCGCGGGTTCACCGACCGGCCCGTTCCCCACGAGGTGCTCGAACGGGTGCTGGCCGCGGCAGCCTGGGCGCCGTCGGGGTCGAACCTCCAGCCGTGGCACGCTTTTGTGGTCACCGGCGGACCGCTCGCCGAGCTGAAGAAGCGCGCCGGCGAGCGCCTGGCCCTCAGCGACCCCTGGGACGAGCCCGAGTGGGGACCTCGAGGCGCGCCAACGGGCCGCGGCCGGGAACTGGGACTGCTTCGGCGCGCCCGCCGCGCTTTTCTGTTACCTCGACCGCGACCTGGACCGGCCCCAGTGGTCCGACGCCGGCATGTACCTGCAGACGGTCATGCTGCTGCGCGCCGAAGGGCTGCACAGCTGCCCGCAGATGGCGTGGGCGAAGTTCCACCGGACCGTCGCGGAAGTCCTTAACCCGCCCCGGAACCTGCTCCTCTTCTGCGGCCTGTCGATCGGCTTCGAAGACCCCTCGGCCGACCTCGGCCGCACGGGCCGCGCGCCGCTCGGCGAAACGGTCACCTTCGTCGGCGACGGCGTCTAGGCCCGGTCCGCGGTGAAGGCCAGGAGCAGCTCGGCGGTCCGGGCCGGGTCTTCGAGGTTGGGCGAATGCCCGAGCCCGGGCAGCATCCGGACCGTCGCACCGGGAACCGCGCGGTAGCCGGCCGCCGACGCCGGACGCCACCGGCGGTCCTCCTCGCCGAAGAGCACCAGCAGCGGCTTGCCGAGCGGCGCCAGCCGGTCCGGGAGCGACCGCTCGCCCAGGTAGGCGAGGACGGCCCGCGAAGTCGCGCCGAACACCCCGAAGTCGATGTCGCGGAACTGGTCCACGTACGACCGGGGGATCTCGAACCCCGGCCGGAACCCGTCGCTCATCGCCTGCCGGATCTCGTCGTCGGTCAGCTCCGTCCAGGAAACGGCCCGGGCGGGGACATCCCTCGCGATCAAGGCCGCCAGGTCCGGTCCGGTGTTGATCAGCACGGCCGCGGTCACGAGGTCGGGGCGCGTCTCGGCGAGCGCCGTGACGACCACGCCCCCGCTGGAATGGCCGACGGCGACGGCAGGCCCGCCGAGCCGGTCCAGTGCCGCGGCCGCCCGGCGAGCCTGATCTTCCACGGCGTAGCTCGCGCCCGCCGGCCGGGCCGACCGGCCGCACCCGAGCAGGTCGATCCGCAGGACCCGGCGGGACGCCGTCAGCAGCGGTAGGACCGGCTCCCACGAACGGGCCGACGCGGCGGTCCCGTGGACGAGCAGCAGCGCGGGCGCGTCGCGGGGGCCGTCGTCGTAGACGTGGATCTCGCCGTCGTCCAGGACCGGGGCCGTCTCGCCGGTGCGGGGTTCGTCGTTCGAAACAGTCATGAGGGCACTGTCGCGGGCCGCGGGCGCCCGTGGCTTGGACAAATGTTCCGGCCGCCGGCGTGCGTAGCATGACGCCATGGGGCCGTTGTGGGACATCGCCCGTCCGCCGCAGCGCGGCCGCGTGCCCGGTGTGGCGATGGCCGGGTTCGCCGACCGCGGGGTCACCCCGCCCGCGCTCCGGATGATCCCGCACCCGGCGGTGACCCTGATCGTCGCGGTCGGCGGCACGATGGCCGTCGAGGACCCCGCCGGGCGGCGGCAGCGGGGCAGCTTCGCCGCCGGGCCCGGCTTCGGCGGCCTGGTGCGCGTGTGGTGGGAAAACGACGTCGAATGCCTGCAGGTGCGGCTGTCCCCCGTGGTCGCCCACGCCGTCCTGGGGCCCGCCGTGGCCGGCCTCGACGGCGGCGTCGGAACGCTCGACGAGCTGTGGGGCCGGGAAACGGCGAGGCTCGGCGAGCAGCTGGGCGCACTTCCGTCCTGGGCACAGCGGTTCGCGTGGACCGACGCGTGGCTCGCCCGTCGCTGCGCCTCGGCCGCGCGGGTGGACCGCGAGCTGGCCTGGGCCTGGCAGCGGATCACCGCCGGGCGCGGCGCGGTCCGGATCGAGGACCTGGCGGCCGAGCTGGGCTGGAGCCGCAAGCGCCTGTGGGCCCGGTTCCAGGCCCAGCTCGGCCTGCCACCCAAGCGGGCGGCGAAGCTGGTCCGCTTCGACCACGCCGTCCACCGCCTGGTCGCCGGGCAGCGGGCGGCCGGGGTCGCCGCCGAAGGCGGCTACACCGACCAGTCCCACCTGCACCGCGACGTCAGGGAGTTCACGTCGCTGACGCCCACGACCGTCGTCGACGAACCGTTCCTCGCGATCGACGACGTCGCGTGGGGCTGGCCTTCGCCGGCTCGGGGTCAGCTGTCCGTTGTGGAGTCGAGCGCCCGCTTCCGGAACCGCGCCGGCGTGCTGCCGAGCGACGCGCGGAACGCCTGCCCGAACGCCGACTCCGACCGGTAGCCGACCTCGCTCGCCACCCGGCCCACCGAGTGGTCCGACCGCGTCAGCAGGTCGGTCGCGACCATCATCCGGATCGCCGTCACGAGCGTCGCGACCGTGGTGCCGGTGCGGGCGGTGAAGTGCCGCACGAACGTGGCCCGGGACATCGACGCGGCGGCGGCCAGCCGGTCGATCGTCCACGCCTCCCCCGGCCGGTCGACGATGCCGGCGATCACGCGGCCCAGCGCGTCGTCACCCATCGCCGTCCACAGGGCCGGCGCGCCGAGGCGCGGCTCGGGGCGGCCGCGCAGGGCCATGGCGAGCAGCGCGTCGCACAGGGCGGCGACCACGGCGGCGGTGCCGGGGCCGTCGACGCGGGCCTCGCCGCGCAGGACCTCCGCGAGCGTGCACGCCGGGGTGTCCAGCGAGACGTGCACCAGCGGCGGCAGCAGGCGGAACAGCAGTGAGCCGGCGCCCGGCTCGAAGCGGTAGCGGCCGCAGAAGAGGTCCAGCTCGGGCTCGGCGCCGACCGTCCGGCGGGTCGGGAACGCCGCGCCCGGCTCCTCCGCGAACCGCCGCCGCCGTCCCGAAGCGGCCGAGACGGTGTGCGCGCCGCCGTGGGCGAGCAGCACGAGGTCCCCCGGGCCGAGCTCGGCGGTGTGCGGCCCCGAGGTCACCGTGCAGCGGCCGTCGAGCACCAGGTGGAAGGGCACCTCGCCCGGGCCGGCCGCCGGGTGGTCCAGCGCGAAGCGCCCGGCGAGCAGGCAGCGCACGTCCACCCCGCCCTCCGGCCGGGCCAGCCGGACCAGGCGGCTCACGCCGTCCATGAGCCGGTTCCGACAAGGATTGAGCTGTTCACGCGTGGTCGTCTCTCCTCGCCCGGCCGATGATGGACACATGGAGCATAAGCACTTCGACCTGCTGGTGATCGGGTTCGGCAAGGGCGGCAAGACGCTGGCCGCCACGATGGGGCGGCTCGGCAAGCGCGTGGCCATGATCGAGCAGTCCGATCGGATGTACGGCGGCACGTGCATCAACATCGGCTGCGTCCCGACGAAGGCGCTCGTCCACCACGCCGAACACCCCGGCGCCGGCAGCCCGGCGGAGCGCCACCACCAGGCGGTCGAAGACACGCGCGCCCTCACGGCGACGTTGCGCGGCAAGAACTTCGCGATGCTCGACACGCTCGACTCGGTCACGGTGATCACCGGCCGGGCGGAGTTCCTCGACGCCAAGACGGTGCGTGTCACCGCCGACGCGGACGTCCTCGACCTGAGCGCCGACACGATCGTGGTCAACACGGGCGCGGTGCCGGCGGTCCCGCCGATCCCCGGCCTGCGCGAGAGCGGGCACCTGCTCACGAGCACGGACCTGATCGACCTCGACCACCTTCCGAAGCACCTGGCGATCCTCGGCGGCGGTTACGTCGGCGTGGAGTTCGCGTCGATCTACGCCCAGTTCGGCAGCACGGTCACGGTGCTCGACGCGGGCCCGCGGATCATGCCGCGCGAAGACGAGGACATCGCTACGGCGGCCACGGAAATCCTGCGCGGCGCGGGTGTCGAGTTCATCCCGGGCGCCCAGGTGACGGCGGTGCGCGACATCGACAACGGCGTCGAGCTGACGTACGAGGTGAACGGCCGAACCCACACCCTGGCGGCCGACGAAGTCCTGGCGGCCACGGGCCGCACCCCGGCGACGGAGGGCCTCGGCCTCGACCGCGCGGGAGTCCGCACCCGGGCGTCCGGCGCGATCGAGGTGGACGAGTACTTGCGCACGAGCGTCCCCCACATCTACGCGGTCGGCGACGTCAACGGCGGCCCTCAGTTCACGTATATTTCTTTGGACGACAGCCGAATCGTGACGGACCAGCTCACCGGCGCCGGTTCGCGGTCCACTGTGGACCGGAAGTTCGTGCCGTACACGGTGTTCATGACGCCGGCCCTGTCCCGGGTGGGTCTCACGGAGCGGGAGGCGGTCGACCGGGGGCTGCGGGTGAAGGTGGTTTCGAAGGCTGTCGCGGACATCGCGGGGATGCCGCGGGCGAAGATCGTCGGCGAGACTCGTGGGGTCATGAAGTTCGTCGTCGACGTCGATACCGACCAGGTGCTGGGGGCGGCTCTGCTGAGTGTGGATTCGCAGGAGCTGATCAATGTGGTGACCCTGGCGATGCGGCAGGGCACGACGGCCGGGGTGCTGCGGGATGCGATTTATACGCATCCTTCGTCTACGGAGGCTTTCAACGAGGTTCTGGCTACCCCGCCGGTGCGGACCACCTGAGCCGCTGGATACGCTCAAAACGATCACCCCCAGCGCCCGATGCGCCAAGATACTTGAACGAGCAACTAGACGCGAGTACTAGTGGTAGCAGGACCGGCACGGTCCGTTCGCTCTTCAGGGGAGAATCATGCGCATTGGGTTCAGCCTTCCGGTTTTCGGCAAGGCCGCGGCCACGCCGGGCGGGATTGCGCGGTATGCGCGCGAGGCCGAGCAGGCCGGCGCCGCCAGTCTTTGGGTCGGGGACCGGCTTCTGTCGCCCGTCAAGCCCGTTGTGCCCTATCCGGGTTACGACACCATGCCGGAGGAGTTCCACACCGCCCACGACCCGTTCACCGCGCTGGCCGTCGCCGCCGCGGTGACCGAGACCGCGATCCTCGGCTCCAGCACCATCAACGCCACCCAGTACCAGCCCGCCAACTTCGCCCGGCTGCTGACCAGCCTCGACGTCGCCAGCAACGGACGGCTGCTGCCCGGCCTCGGCATCGGCTGGTCGCCGGACGAGTACGCCGCCGTCGGGATTCCGATGGGCGAGCGCGGGAAGCGGCTCGACGACCTGCTCGACCTGCTCGACACCTGGTGGGCCAAGGACGTCGTCTCGCACGAGGGCGTCGGCTACTCGATCGCGGAAAGCCACGTCGACCTCAAGCCGGTGCGCAAGCCGCCGGTGCACCTCGCCGGGTTCGGGGAGAAGTCGCTGCGGCGGGTCGCGCAGCGGGCCGACGGCTGGCTGCCCGTCTGGTCGGTGCCCGAAGCCTTCCCCGCGGACGTGCTCACCTCGACGCTGGCCAAGCTCCGCACCGACGCCGAGCAGGCCGGCCGTGACCCGCAGGCGCTCGGTGTCGCGCTGCGCGTGAACGCCGCTCCGGGCACGAAGGCGGAGGACATCGCCGAGTCGGTGACGAAGATCGTCACGACGCTCGAGCCCGACCACACCTTCGTGGACCTCACCTACCTGACCGGCAGCGTCGAGGAGCACCTCGACCTCACCGGCCGGCTGCTCGACCTGACCGCCCAGGGCTGAGCCACCCCGGGCGGGCCCACCGGAGCCCGCCCGGGTCAGGCCGTCCGGATCCTGATCGGGCCCCGCCATTCGCCGTCGGGGTCGAGGAGCTCGCCGCCCTGAATCACCCGGACCCGGCCGTCCCGCGCCAACTCCCGGGCCAGTTCGCGGGCCTCGGGCACCAGGGGACGCCAGTCGTCGGCCACCGCCCGGGCCGCGTCCGACGGGCACGTGCTGCTCCCCGCGCCTCGCGCCGTGGCCAGGGCGAGAATCGCCGCCCGCAGCCGGTCAGGCGCGGTGGTCAACGCGATCCGGGCCTGCTCCGCGCCGGGACCGCCGCCGTCCCGGATGCGCTCCAGCTCCCGCCGTGGACCGCTCATCCCGCCAGGATCGCACCGCGCAGGCCAGCGCGCAGACCGCGAACCCGGCCCCGAGCAGACTCGAGCCCACCCAGCCGTAGGCCGTGAAGACGGCGGTCGTCGACGCCGCGCCGAGCGCGGACCCGAGTGCGTAGAAGACCATGTAACCGCCGATGACCCCGCTCGGCCGGTCCGGGAACGCCGCGGTGAGCCCGTGCTGGTTGCCGACGTGCACCACCTGGACGGCGAAGTCGAGCACCACGATCCCGGCGGTGAGCAGCCAGAGCGACCACGGCAGCTGCGCGATCGCCGCCCACGACACGACGAGCAGGGTGAGCGCGAGCCCGGTGACCGGCGCCGCCCGGCCGGCGTCCGCCCACCGTCCCGCCCGGGCGGCGCCGAGCGCGCCGGCGAGCCCGGCGAGGCCGAACAGCCCGATCCGGCTTTCGCTCAAGGAACCCGCCAGCGCCGGCGACAGGCCGCTCCACAGGGTCCCGAACGACGCGAACAGGAAGAACGCGACGAGCCCGCGAGCCAGGAAGGTCCGCTGCCGGAACAGCCCGCCCAGGGACACCAGAGCCCGCCGGTACCCCGAGGAGGCGCGCTCGTCCGGCGGCAGCACCACGAGGACCAGGACCGCCAGCCCGAGCGACAACACCGCGAGTACGGCGTAGACGCTCCGCCAGCCCCACGCGTCGGCGAGCAGGCCGGTGACCACCCGCGCACCCAGGATTCCCACCACGACGCCCGAAGTCACGACGCCGATGGTCCGCCCGCGTTCGGCGGGCGCGGAAACCGAAGCGGCGTAAGCCACCGTCGTCTGCACCACCACCGCGAACGCCCCGGCCACCGCGAGCCCGGCGAACGCCATCCCCGCACCCGACGCCGACGCCGTCAGGACCAGGCCCACCGCGGTCAGCGCCAGGTGCCCGGCGATGAGCCGGCGCCGGTCAGCGACGTCGCCCAGCGGCACCAGCAGCACCAACCCGGCGAGATAGCCGAGCTGGCCGGCCGCGACGAGCCACCCGGACAGCCGCGCCGGCACCCCGAGGTCGTGGCCCATCGGGCCCAGAACCGGTTGCGCCGCATAGATTCCCGCCACCGCGACCCCACACACCACCGCGAGCAGCAGCCGCCGTCGCCCGTCCATCACTCCCCCGATCAGTAGCAGTTTGCAACCAAACCGACCGTACGGCAGAATGGTTTCGATCCGCAACTCTTCGGAGGTGTCATGCCCTGGACCGACCCCCAGTGCCCGGTCGCCCGCACGCTCGACCTCGTCGGCGACCGCTGGAGCCTCCTGGTCGTCCGTGACGCCATGGACGGCGCGCGCTCGTTCACGGAGTTCCAGCGCCGCACCGGGATCGCGCGCAACATCCTGACCGACCGCCTCCGCAAGCTCGTCGAGCACGGCCTCCTCGCCCAGCGCACGGCGGCCTCGGGACGACGGCAGGAGTACGTGCTCACCGACGCCGGCCGCGACCTCTTCCCGGTGGTCCTCACGTTGCGGCAGTGGGGAGAACGCCATGCCTTCGCCCCGGGCGAGCCGCACTCCACGCTCGTCGACGGACGGGGTGTCCCGGTGCCGGAACTGGTCCCGTCGGGAACCGACGGCGAGGTGGTCGACGCGGACACCACGCACGTGCGGAAGATCGGCTGACCCGGGGGCGCCTGGTCAAACGGGCCGCGGTGAGCAAGGATCCGCAGATGCCCGACATCAGAGGATTCAGCCTCTTCGCCCGGATCGGGCTGACCTGCTACGCCGTGGTGCACCTGGTCGTCGCCTGGCTGGCGGCCCAGGTCGCGCTCGGCGACAACGAGAAAGCCGACAAGGCCGGGGCGCTGCAGCTGGTCGCTTCCGGCGGCGGCGCGTGGCTGCTGTGGCTGATCACCGCCGGGACCGGCCTGCTCGCCGTCTGGCAGCTCAGCGAAGCGATCACCGGCCACCGCCACGTTCCCGCGCGACGGCGGCGGATCCGCCGGATCACCAGCGGGCTCGAGGTCGTCCTGTACGGCCTGGTCGCCTACAGCGCGGGCAAGACCGCGGCCGGCGGCTCCGGCAAGGCGGGCTCGATCGTGGCCGCGGCGCTCGGCCAGCCGTGGGGCGCCGCGGTGGTGATCACGGCCGGCGCCGCGGTCATCGTCGCCGCCGCCTTCCTCGCCTACCGGGGTGTCCGCAAGAAGTTCGTGCAGGACCTGGACTTCGGCGGCGCCTCCCGCGGCCTGCGCCGGTCGACCGAGCAGCTCGGCCAGGTCGGCTGGTGCGCGATGGCGGTCGCCTACGGGACGGTGGGCGCCATGTTCGTGCTCGCCGCGCTCACCTACGACCCGGCGAAAGCCGGCGGCCTGGACCCCGCGCTCAAGACCCTCGCCGCGCAGCCGTACGGGCAGGTCCTGCTGCTGACGCTGGCCGCGGGCATCGCGGTCTTCGGGGTGTTCGCGCTCCTCGAGTCCCGGTTCCGCAAGATCTGACCGCTCGGGTGAGCTTCGCCCCGATCACCGCTCGGCGAACCCGACTCGCCAGTAGGCTCCACCTCGTGAACGGCCCCGAGCCCTGGCACGCCCGCACCCGGCGGTTCCTCCGCACGGCCGACGAGCGCGACCGGCTGGTGCGCGCCGCCCGGCTGGTGCGGCGGCTCGTGCCCGGTGACGACCGGCCCGACGACCCGCTCAGCCCGTCCGGCGGCCGGTCGTCCGACCGGATCGCGCGGCTGCTCACCGACGCGGGCGCGGACCGGCCCAGCGCGTCCCGTGAGCTCGGGCTGGCCGCCGTCCAGGCCTGGCAGGCGGCCACCCGCCGCACCACGCACCCCGACACCGCCGCCGGGATCACCGTCCTGTTCACCGACCTGGTCGGCTTCTCCTCGTGGGCGCTGCACGCCGGCGACGACCGGGTGCTGGCCCTGCTGCGCTCGGTCGCCGACGTCAGCAAGTCGGTGATCACCGGGCACGGCGGCTCGGTGGTGAAGGGCCTGGGTGACGGCGTGATGGCGGTCTTCACCGACACCGCCCGGTCGGTGGTCGCGGCGCACGAGACCTGCTCGGCGGTCGCCACCGTGGCGGCCGAGGGTTACCACCCCCGCCTGCGCGCGGGACTGCACCGCGGGCACCCGCAGCGGGTCGGCGCGGACTACTTCGGCGTGGACGTCAACATCGCGGCCCGCGTGATGGCCGCGGCCGGCGGGGACGAGGTCCTCGCGAGCGCGGCGGTGCTCGACGCGCTCGACCCGGACACGGTCATCACCCGCCGGCGGCGGGGGTTCCGCGCGAAGGGTGTGCCTGCCGACCTGCAGGTGTACTCGGTGGTGCCGACGTACCGCTCGTGACCCGCCCGTCGCCATGCCAGCGCAGCAGGAAGCGCAGGGCCTCTTCCGACGGCGAGCCGGGCTCGGCGGTGTAGGCGACCAGCAGCTGGTCGGGATGGGTGTCGACGGAGAACTGCTGGACGTCCAGCTCGACCCGGCCCGCCACCGGGTGCGCGTAGGTCTTGACCAGCTGCCGCGGCCCGCGGACCTGGTGGCTCGCCCACCAGGCGCGGAAGTCCGGGTCGCGCACGCTCAGCTCGCCGACCAGCGCGCTCAGGGCGCGGTCGTGCGGGTCGCGGCCGGCCTCCATCCGCAGCACCGCCACGCACTCGCGGGCCGACCGCGGCCAGTCCGCGTACAGCGTGCGGAACTTCTCGTCGAGGAACGTCAGCCGGATCAGGTTGCGCTCTTCGGCGGGCAGGGCGCCGAAGTCGGTCAGCAGCGCCTCGGCGCCGCGGTTCCACGCCAGCACGTCCATCCGGCGGTGCAGGACCAGCGCGGGGACGTCGGCCATCGTGTCCAGCAGCTGGCGCAGCCGCGGCGCGACCTCCGGCCGGGCGGGCCGCCGCGCCGGGGCGGTGACGTCGGCGACGGTGAACAGGTAGTCGCGTTCGTCGGCGGCCAGCCGCAGCGCGTCGGCGAGCGCGTCGAGGACCGGGCGCGAGACCCGGCGGGTCCGGCCCTGCTCCAGGCGCACGATGTAGTCGACGCTCACGTGCGCCAGCTGTGCCAGCTCTTCCCGGCGCAGGCCGGGCACGCGGCGCAGCCGGCCGTCGTCGGGCATTCCCGCGTCGCGCGGGTCGAGCGCGGCGCGACGGGCCCGCAGGAACTCGCCCAGTTCGGTGCTCACGCCCCCAGTCTTCCGCAGCGGGCGACGCCGTGCCTGGTACCAGGTTGCCTAGGCACTTCCTTCCCTGGCACCCGCCCGTCCGCCGGACCGAACCTGGAGGTCCACACCGGACCGAATCGGAGCACCCATGAACGTCACCTTTCCCAGCGCCGGCCTGAAGATCGCGGGTCACCTCCACCTGCCGGAGACGGCCACGCCGGGCCCGGCGATCGTCGTCGGGCACCCCGGCACCGGCGTCAAGGAGCAGACGGCGGGCCTGTACGCGCGACGCCTCGCCGAACAGGGGTTCGTCACGCTCGCCTTCGACGCCGCCTACCAGGGTGAGAGCGAAGGCTTCCCGCGCGGCCTCGAGGATCCCGCCCAGCGCGTCGAGGACCTCAAGGCCACGGTCTCCTTCCTCACCACCCGCGACGAGGTCGACCCCGCGCGGATCGGCGTGCTGGGCATCTGCGCCTCCGGCGGGTACGGGCTGACCGCGGCCGCGACCGACCACCGCGTCCGGGCGCTCGGCACGGTCAGCGCGGCCGACATCGGCCGCCAGTTCCGCCTCGGCGCCGACGGCACCCAGGATCCGGCCGTGTTCCGGCAGCTCCTCGACGCCGCCGCGGAAGCGAGGACCGCCGAAGCGCGCGGCGAGGAGGTCCGGACCTTCGCGCTGTTCCCGGAAACCGCGGACCAGGCCCGCGCGGGCGGCCCGCACAGCTACGACGGCTGGGAGTACTACTGCACCCCGCGTGGCGAACACCCGCGGTCGGCGAAGCTGCTGCCGTGGTCGAGCGTCGACCGCATCGCCGGCTACGACGCCTTTTCCGCGCTCGGCCTGCTCGCGCCGCGCCCGCTGCTGATGATCGCCGGCCGCGACGCGGTGACGTCCTGGATGAGCGTCGAAGCGATCCAGCGCACGACCGGCCCGCGGGAGCTGCACTGGATCGAAGGCGCGTCCCACGTCGATCTCTACGACAAGGACGAGTACGTCACGCCCGCGGTCGCGAAGCTGGCCGGGTTCTTCAAGGAGCACCTGGGCTGAAGGTGCGGCCGTGCACGGCGGGGCGGCCGCCGTACGGGTCCTTCTCCGTCCACAGCGTCGTGGGCGCCGCCTTGCGGACGACCGGGACGACCTCGGCGGCGAACCGGTCGAGCATGTCGAGCTGCTGCTCGTGCGGGAGCATCGTGGGCAGGCTGAACGACTGCAGGTCGTGCCCGTAGGCCTCGTGCCACCACAGGATCTTCTCGGTGATCTGCTGCGGGCTGCCGACCAGGACCGGGCCGCGCGCGATCGCGTCGTCGATCGACCCGAACGTCATCTCGTTGCCCGGCGTGTGGTTTCCCGGCTGGTTGAAGAAGGCGACCATCTTCTCGTAGGTCGGCCCGAAGGCCTCGCGCGCTTCCTGCGTGCTGTCGGCCAGGTACAGGAAGCCCGCGCCGGCGGCGACGAAGGCGAGGCTCGGGTCGTGGCCGTGCTCGGCGTACTGCTTGCGGTAGTGCTCGATCAGGACGGTGTAGTTGTCCCGCGGCTGGATCGCGTTGGCGGAGAAGAGCGGGTCACCCCATTTCGCGGCGAGCTAGGCCGAGGTCACCGTGGTCGCCGAGCCGTGCCAGATCCGGGGCGCGCCGGCGAACGGGCGCGGCAGGCTCGTCACCTCGTTCAGGGGAGCGCGGAACCGGCCTTCCCAGGTGACGTCCTCTTCGCGCCACAGCCGGCGCAGCAGCTCGTACTTCTCCGCGAGCGCGTCCCACTGGTCGCCGTTGGTGATGCCGAACATCGGCAGCTGGCGCAGCTCGTTGCCCTTGCCGATCACCAGCTCCAGCCGGCCGCGGGAGAGCTGGTCGACCGTCCCGTAGTCCTCGGCCACACGCAGCGGGTCGTGGATCGACAGCACCGACACGCCGGTCTGGATCCGCACCCGGCTCGTCGTCGCGGCGATCGCCCCGAGCAGCACCGTCACCCCGCTGCTCAGGAAGTGCCCCGCGTGACGTTCCCCGAGCGCGACGGCGTCGAACCCGAACTCCTCCGCGTACCGCGCCGAGGTGAGCGCCTGCGCGAAGCGTTCGTCGGTGCGGATCAGCCGGCCGGTCACCGGGTTCGTCAGGTGCGGCAGGATGTCCAGGACCTGGAATCTCATTTTGTGCTCCGTTCTCACGCTGGTCGATCGGATCATGACCTGCGCTTTTGCCGCCGTGGCAGCGGTTCCACATCCTGAGCGGCCGTGCGCTCGCCGCCGCTTGCGGGGATAACTGGGAACCATGCCCGACGTCCCCCTCGCGGTGCTCGACCTCGTCCCGATCAGCTCCGGGTCCGACGTCGCGCAGGCCGTGCGCAACACCGTCGACCTCGCGCGGCGAGCCGAAGAGTTCGGTTACCACCGCTACTGGTTCGCCGAGCACCACCTCAGCCCGGGGGTCGCCGGAGCGTCACCGCCGGTGCTGATCGCGCTGGTCGCCGGGGCCACCACGCGGATCCGGCTCGGGTCCGCCGGGGTCCAGCTCGCGCACCGGACGCCGCTGGCCGTCGTCGAGGAGTTCGGCCTCCTCGAAGCGCTCCACCCCGGCCGGCTCGACCTCGGACTCGGCCGCAGCGGCAAGCAGCTCGTCCGCGAGTACACCGCCGCGGCCCGGCGGCCGCCCGCGCCCGAGCGGGTCGCCGACGGCGTGCTGATCCCGCGCAAACCCGACTTCAGCAGGCTGGTCGCGTCCCCGCTCATCGGGCTGACGTTCGCGCTGCTGCAGCAGCCCGGCGCCGAGTCCCCCGACTACGGCGAGCAGGTCGACGACATCCTCGCCCTGCTCGGCGGCACCTACCGCTCCGCCGAAGGGCACGAAGCGCACGCGGTGCCGGGAGAAGGCGCCCGGCCGGAGATCTGGATCCTCGGCAGCAGCGGCGGCCAGAGCGCCGCGGTCGCCGGCGCGAACTCCCTGCGGTTCGCGGCGAACTACCACGTCAGCCCCTCGGGGGTGCTCGACGCCGTGGCGGCCTACCGGCAGGCGTTCCGCCCGTCCGACACGCTGCCCCGGCCCCACGTCGCGGTGTCGGCCGACGTCGTCGTCGCCGAGGACGACGCCACCGCGCGGGAACTCGCCACCGGGTACGCCCTGTGGGTCCGCAGCGTCCGCCGGGCCGAGGGTGCGATCCGCTTCCCCTCCCCGGCCGAAGCCGCGGCCCACCAGTGGACCGACGAAGACCGCGCCCTCGTCGCCGACCGCGTCGACACCCAGTTCACCGGCTCGCCCGCGACCGTGGCCGCGAAGCTGCGGCAGCTGCGCGACGCGACCGGCGCCGACGAGCTCGTGATCACCACCATCACCCACGAGCACGCCGACCGCGTCCGGTCCTACGAGCTGCTCGCCGAACACTGGCACGGCTGAGTGGCCCGTCTCAGCCCGGGAGGGTGTCCTCGCCGCCGGTGAACATGGCGGCCAGCGCCTCCGGGACCTCGTCGCCGAACAGGCTCTCCAGCAGGAAGGCCTCGTCGAGCGGGGTCGCGCTGCGGGTGAACATCGCCTGCTCGTACTCGGTGAGGGCGGCTTCGACGTCGCCGGGGTGCGCGGCGAGGGCCTGGCCCAGCTCGGCGCCGTCCAGCATGGCCAGGTTCGCGCCTTCGCCGTTCGGCGCGGTGAGGTGGGCCGCGTCGCCGACGAGAGTCGCGCCCGGCACCCGGTCCCACCGGTGCCCGAACGGCAGGGTGTGGTGCGGCCGCAGGACCGGCGCGGTGTCGGCGTCGGTGATCAGGGCGGTGAGCTCCGGCGCCCAGCCGTCGAACTCCCGCGCGATCCGCGCCCGCGCCGCGGCCGGGTCGCCGAAGTCGATGGAGTCGAACCACGCCAAGGACTCGGTGAACGCGATGTAGGCGTGCAGGGTGTCCCCGCTTTCGCGGTGGGCGTTGATCGCCCGGCTCTCGGTGGGGCCGTTCGCGACCATCGTCCCGCCGCCGACCGCCTTCGCCGTCTCGGGGTGGCGGGTGTCGGCGTTGAACAGGTAGGTCTCGACGAACGCCGTGCCGACGTACTCGGGGGTCGCGTCGGTGAGCAGCGGCCGGATCCGTGACCACGCGCCGTCCGCGCCGACCAGCAGGTCCGCGACGACACTGGTGCCGTCGGCGAAGGTCACCTCGTGGCGGCCGTCGCCGAGGGTGCGGCTGCCGGTGACCTTGTGGCCCCACTTGACGGCGCCGGCCGGGAGCGCGTCGAGCAGCAGCTGCCGCAGCTCCCCGCGCTGCACCTCGGGGCGGCCGCCGGTGCCGTCGTCGACCTTCTCGAACAGGACTTCGCCGGTCTGGTCGAGGATCCGCATCGCCTCGCGGCCCTCCAGGACCAGGCCGCGGAACTCGGCCGTCAGTCCCGCGGCCGCGACGGCGAGCTGCCCGTTGTAGTCGTGGATGTCGAGCATCCCGCCCTGCATCCGCGCCATCGGGGACGGCTCCGCTTCGTAGACGGTGGCCGGAATGCCGTGGACGTGCAGGACGCGGGCGAGCGTGAGGCCACCGAGCCCGGCGCCGATGATCGTGACTGGGGTGTTCATGCGAGCTCCTTCGCCGTGTCTGGAATTACGTTCCAGACTCTGGCGCGGGCGCCTGGCACGGGACGCACACGGCGCTGGCACCGGCCTGGCACCCGGTGTCAGCGGCCGGCGAGCAGCGTCTCCGCAAGCCGCTTCGCGACGCGGAACGGTTGTGCGTCCTGGGAAACCACCGACCGGACGGTCGCGCCTTCGAGCAGGAGCATCAGCTCGTCCGCCAGGTCGGACCCGGCCCGCTCGAGCTGGGCCCGCAGGTAGCCGTGCAGGGCGGTTTTGTGGTGGCGGACGACTTCGCGGACCGGGTCCGCGGGATCGGGGAACTCCGAGGTGGCATTGAGGAACGCGCAGCCGCGGTAGCCGTCGCGGGAGAGCCAGGCCTCGTAAGCGTCGAAAACCGCCAGCACCCGCTCGCGCGGGTCGTCGTGCTCGGCCGTGATGGAGTCGATCTGCTCCTGCCACTGCCGGTCGCGCTCGCGCAGGTAGGCGACGACCAGCCGGCTCTTCGACCCGAAGTTGCCGTAGAGGGCCGCCTTCGTGACGCCCGCCTCGGCCGCCACCGTGTCGACCCCGACGGCGTGGATGCCTTCGCGGTAGAAGAGCGTCGACGCGGCTTTGAGCACCTTGGCTCCCGCGTCGCCGGGACGAGTCTTGCCCACGCTTCCTCCGAACCGGTCGGTCTGCACTCTCACCTGCAACGATCCTGCGCCTGGTTGACATCATACAGACCTGTCTGTTCAGTGGAGGGCATGGCGACCAGGACAGCGGAACAGACGGCGCGGTGGTGGCCCACCGCCGCGCTCGGCGCGGGCGTGATCGCCCTCTGCTACGGGTTCGCGCGGTACGCCTACGGGCTGTTCGTCCCGCGGTTCAGCGAGACGTTCGGCCTCACGACGGTCGCCGTCGGGGTGCTCGGCGGCCTGTCCACCGCCGGGTACGGCGTGGGCCTGCTGGTGGCTCCCCTGACGTCGGCACGCTCCCCGCGCGGCACCGTGCTCCTGGCCGGGGCGGCCGCCACGACGGGACTCGCGCTGATGGCACTGGCGCCGGACGTCGTGCTGTTCGGGGCCGGGATCGTCGTCGCGGGCGCGAGTGCGGGACTCGTGTCCCCCGGGGTCGCGCAGCTCATCGGCGAGACGGTCGGCATGCCGGTCCGGGCTCGGGCGCAGACGTGGGCGAACACCGGAACCGGCCTCGGGCTCGCGGCGTCGGCGTTCACTCCCCTGCTGGCCTTCGGCTGGCCGGCGATTTGGGTGACGTTCGCGGTGCTCGGCGCGGCGATGACCCTGCTCGCGTGGCGGACGCTGCCCCGCGCGGAACCCGTTGAAGCGGCCGCCGGTTCTGCGCACGGCGTGGGGCCATTGGTGCTCAACTCCGTCCTCATCGGAGTGACGAGCGCTCCTTATTGGACGTTCTCGAGCACCCGGCTCACCGAGGCCGGGCTGAGCCCGGTGGCGGCGACCTGGTGCTGGTTCACCATCGGAGCCGCCGGTCTGCTCGGTGGTGTGGCGGGCCGCGCCGCGGAACGGCTCGGGCTGCGGGCGGTCAACCTCACGACGTGGACGCTCGCGGCGATCGGCATCGCTTTGCTCGCCCTGCCCGGCCTTCCGGCGGCGCTGCTTTCCAGTGCCCTCTTCGGAATCACGTACATGGCGCTGACCGGGCTGTGCATCCTTTGGGCGGCGCGGGTGTTCCCGACGCGGCCCGCGCGCGGGGTCACGTGGTCGTTCGCCGGGCTCGGGATCGGCCAGACCGCGGCGTCTCCCCTGGCCGGCGCGCTGGCGGCCGGCGTCGGGCTGCCCACGGTCTTCGGGCTGACCGGGTTGGTCGCCCTGCTCGCCTGGAGCCAGCTCCACCCGCGGCTCGCCCCGCGGACGAGCTAGCCCGCGGTCAGGCTGATCAGCTCACCGAGGACGTCCGCGAGGATGTCGGCCAAGGAACGCTCCTCGCCATCGCGGATCCACTGCGTGAACGCGATCCCGAACACCGTGGTGCCCGACTGCGCCGTCAACGTCGCCGCCGGTTCCTCGATGCCCCGCGCGCGGAAGGCCTCGGCGAGCGAAGTCGCGAGCCCGGCCAGTTTGTGCAGCTCGCGTTCCTGCAACGCCGGGTTCCGCTCGATCACGGACTGGCGGACCCGCGAATGCGGCCGGCGCTCGTCCGGGAACAGCACGGACGCCGATCGCAGCGCGGCGGCGAGGACCTCGATCGGCGGCGCGTCCGCCGGGGCCGCGTCGACGCCGTCGAGGAACGCCTGGACGAACACCTGCTGGCCGTGGAAGAGGACTTCGCGCTTGTCGCTGAAGTGGCGGAAGAAGGTGCGTTCGGTGAGGCCGACCGACTGCGCGATCTCCGCGGCGGTCGTCTCCTCGAAGCCGCGGTCGGCGTACAGCTCGAGCGCGGCCCGCTGCAGCCGCTCCGGGGTTCCCGGTTCCCAACGCACCATGCCGCCGAGTCTAGTGATCCCGAGTCAGTGATGACAGCGGCTGACTTCAGGGCGTAGGGTCGATGTCAGTCACCGACATCAGTCACTGACATCACTGAGGAGTGCACGTCATGCGTGTTTTTGTCACCGGAGCCTCCGGCTGGATCGGCTCCGCCGTGGTCGACGACCTGCTCGCGGCCGGCCACGAGGTCACCGGGCTCGCCCGGTCGGACGCCTCCGCCGCGGCCGTCGAGGCCAAGGGCGCCCAGGTCCGCCGCGGTGACCTCGACGACCTCGACGGGATCCGCGCCGGCGCCACGGCCGCCGACGCCGTCATCCACCTGGCGAACAAGCACGACTTCGCGAACCCGGCCGTCTCGAACGCGGCCGAGCGCGGCGCCGTCCAGACGATCGGCGACGCGCTGGCGGGGACCGGCCGGCCGTTCCTGCTGGCCTCGGGCATCGCCGGCCTCGCCCAGGACCGGCCGGCCACCGAGGCCGACACGTCGCCGTTCCACGGCCCGGACGCCCCGCGCGGCGGCAGCGAGAACCTCGCGCTCGAGTTCGCCGAGCGTGGGGTGCACCCGGTCAGCCTGCGGTTCTCCCCGACCGTCCACGGTACCGGCGACCACGGGTTCGTCGCCGTGCTCGCCGCGGTCGCCCGCGAGAAGGGCGTCTCCGGTTACCCCGGGGACGGCGCCAACCGCTGGGCCGCCGTGCACGTGGCCGACGCCGCCCGGCTCGTCACCCTCGGCCTCGAGAAGGCCCCGGCGGGCAGCCGCCTGCACGCCGTCGCCGAGGAGGGCGTGCCGACCCGCGAGATCGCGGAGGCCATCGGCCGGGCGTTCGACCTGCCCGTCGCGTCCGTCCCGGTCGACGACGTCGTGGACCACTTCGGCTGGATCGGCCGCTTCTTCGGCATGAACGGCGCGGCCAGCAGCGCGCAGACCCGGGAGCTGCTCGGCTGGACCCCGGCCGGCCCGACGCTCATCGAGGACCTCGACGCCGGCGCGTACGGGACGTCCCGGTAGGCCTCAGGATCCCTCGGCCAGCCGCGCCCGCCGCTTCTCGAGGAAGGTCCGTTCGGTGTCATTGCCGGCCAGGCCGATCGCGTCGTCGTAGGCGGCGAGGGCGTCCGCGGTGCGGCCGAGCCGGGTGAGCAGGTCCGCGCGGGTGGCGGGCAGCAGGTGGTAGCCGGGCAGGTCGAGGTCGTCGACGATGGCCAGCGCCGCCGCCGGGCCGTGCACCTCGGCGACGGCGACCGCGCGGTTGAGCGCCACGATCGGGGTCGGGGTGTGCCGCAGCAGCTGGTCGTAGAGCGCCAGCACCTGCGTCCAGTCGGTCGCCGGGCCGTCGGTGTGCACGGCGTTGATCGCGGCCTGCAGCTGGTAGGGCCCGGGCTGGTTGCGGCGCAGGCACCGCCGCACCAGCTCGTGGCCTTCGGCGATCAGCTCCCGGTTCCACAACGACCGGTCCTGCTCCGTGAGCACCACCAGCTCGCCGGCCGGCCCGACGCGTGCCGGTCGGCGGGCTTCGGTGAGCAGGAGCAGGGCCAGGAGCCCGATCACCTCGGGCTCGTCGGGCATCAGGTCGGCGAGCGCCCGCGCCAGCCGGACGGCTTCGAGGCACAGGTCCGTCCGCACCAGCTCCCCCGACGTCGAGGTGTAGCCCTCGTTGAACACGAGGTAGAGCACGGTGAGCACCGGGCTCAGCCGGTCCGGCAGCTCCGCGGCGGCCGGCACCCGGTACGGGATGCCGGCGTCGCGGATCTTCTTCTTCGCGCGGACGATCCGCTGCGAGACGGTCGCCTCCGGGACCAGGTAGGCGCGGGCGATCTCGGGGACCTCCAGCCCGCCGAGCAGGCGGAGGGTGAGGGCGGTCTGGGCCGGCGCCGACAGCGCCGGGTGGCAGCAGGTGAAGATCAGGCGGAGCTGGTCGTCGCGCACCGGTCCCACCTCCTCCGGCTCGTCGGGTTGGTTCAGCAGCAACGCTTGCGCGTGCCGGGCTTCCCGGGTGGACTCCCGGCGCAGGCGGTCGATCGCCCGGTTGCGGGCGGTGGTCACGATCCACGCGCCGGGGTTGGGCGGCAGCGCGTCCGCCCACTTCTGCACGGCGACCGCGAAGGCGTCCTGAACGGCCTCCTCGGCGAGCCCGATGTCACCGAGGAGGCGCGTCAGCGTGGCCACGCACCGGCCGTACTCCGCGCGGTAGACGCTGTCCAGGTCCATCCGCTCAGACCCCGGACGCGCCGTCGAACGGGCGCACCTCGATCGGGCGCCCGCAGGCCAGCGCGCACTTCTCGCCCCAGGCCAGCGCCTGGTCGAGGTCGTCGCACCGGACCACCCAGAACCCGGCGAGCTGTTCCTTCGTCTCGGCGAACGGGCCGTCGGTCATCGTGGTCGCGCCGTGGGCCGGGCGGATGACGGTGGTGGCGTGCGAGGGCAGCAGGCCCCCGACGAACACCCACGCGCCCGCGGCCCGCATCTCGTCGGTGACCTGGCCGGTCCGGGCCATCTGCGCCCGGGTTTCCGCTTCGGTCTCCGGAACGCTTTCGTCGAACTGGACGGCGAGCAGATACTGCTTCACGGTGAGCCCCTTCCCCGGTTCAGGCGGCCAGCCGGCGCGCGACGGCCGGGATCACGATCGCGGCGGCGGCCAGATGCGTCAACATCAGCAGCACCTTCGTGGCCATCGACGCGTCCGCGAGCACGTCCGGCACCAGGGACAGCGCAGTCAGCACGAGTGTGGTCCGGACGAAGACCGGGCGCGGGTGGCGGGCCAGGCGAGCCAGCACGAGGGCCAGGACCAGGCCGACGACCGAGAAGACGGCGGTCAGCACGGCGAACCCGGAAACCGGGATCGGCGCCCCGCCGACCTCGACGGGAATCCCGGCGAACCGCCCCGCGGCGGCGATGGCCGAAGTCGCCACCGTGGCGACGGCGGCCGCGGTCAGGCCGCCGGTGACCAGGGGTTTCGCGGGAGCGGTGGTGGTGACGGACATGGTGACCTCCGACAAACGGCGGCCGGCCCGGTGCCGGCCTCTCACCTTGGCTACGAACGGCCGCGACCCCGTTCGACATCGCCGTGGAAAAGTTCTGCCGGATCTTCCGGCACCGGGTTCGCCGCCTCAGCCAGGCCGCACGGCGGTGGCGAGAATCCCGGCCACCGCCGCCATGCCCGCCGCGTTCGGGTGGTACGGGTACGCCGGGGACGCCGGTGCCGCGCCCTCCAGCCAGCGGGTCGCCGGTTCGGCGCACAGGCCGTGGCGGGCGCTGGGCACCCTGATGTCCACATAGGACGCGCGCTGGCGCGCGGCTTCCCGGGCCAGCGTCACCGCCAACTGGTCGAGCGCCGACTGGATGAACGCCGCGTCCGCCGGGGTGTACGGGTCCGCCGGGTAGCAGCCTCCGGGTCGCCAGTACGTCAGGTACCCCGTGACCACCACGCGGGCGGCGGGTGACCGGCGGTGGATCTCCGCCAGCGCGGCCGCCACCTTCGGCGCGGTGGCCTCGATCCGCCGGGCGAACTCGTCGCCGTACTGCTCGCGACACGACGGCCGGACCGGCTCGGCCGGGCTCGCGCACGAGACGAACGCCGAGCTCAGCCGGATGTCGTTGGCGCCGATCGCGACCGTCACCAGGCCGGTGTCCGGGCGCAGCGCGTCGAACTGCGGCGCGACGACTCCGGCTTGGCGGCCGGTGAAGTCGGCGGTGGTCGCCCCGGAGCAGGTCACGTCGGTGAGCTCGGCGCCGAGCCGCGCGGCCAGCAGGTGCGGCCAGTCGTGGTCCGAGCGCAGGCACACCGCGTCGATCTGTGCGGGGATGCCCGGCCCGGCGGCCGACGAGTCGCCCAGGGCGACGTACCGCAGCGGCGCCGGGGTCACGACCAGCCCCGCCACGAGCGCCGCCACCAGCGCGAACTTCACCGGACCGTCTCGGGCGTCACGACGCGGTTCTTCGCCGCGTCACGCCGGATCGCGATCGCCAGGGCGGGCACCAGCGCGACGGCGACCGCGGCCGCCGCGGCGAACACGTAGTACGGCGCCACCAGGCTGTGGGACGAGCTTTCGATGAGGCCGTAGACGTACGGGCCGACGAACCCGCCGGTGATGCCCAGCATGTTGATGAACGCCAGCCCGGCCGCCGCCATCAGGCCGGACAGCCGGGACATCGCGACCGACCAGAACAGCGGCAGGGTGCCGAAGGCGAAGAAGTTCGACACGAACAGCAGGCTGATGCTCCACACCGGGTTCCGCGAGACGAGGAAGCCGACGAGCACCAGCAGGACGGCGCTCGCGCACACCCCGATCAGCACGACCTCGTGCCCGTGCCGGCGCTTGAACCAGGGGAAGAACAGCACCCCGGCCAGCGCCGAGATGCCGCCGCTGCCCGCCACCAGCCCGATCAGGAACGGGCTGGAAAGGCCCAGTGACTGGATGTAGGCCGGGAAGTTGAAGCCGATGCCGCCGCCGATCGACTGGTTGATCAGGTAGATCGCGCCGAGCAGCAGCACCGTCGGACGGCCGAACGCGAGCCTGAGGTTGCCGCGGACCCGCGTCGGCGAAGGGGCCTCCTGCCCGGACGCGCCGGCGGTCAGCGCGGCGGCTTCCTCGGCGGTGAGCCACTTCGCGTCCTCCGGACGGCTGGGCAGCGCGAACCAGACCACCACGCCGACGAGGACGGTGACCAGCCCTTCGACCAGGAACATCCACTGCCAGCCGCGCAGCCCGCCGACGCCGTGCAGCTCCATCAGCGCCCCGCCGAGCGGCGACCCGATGATCACCGCGACGCAGGGCGCGGTGTAGATCAGCCCGACGATCGTGACGCGGTGCTTCTGCGAGAACCACTGCGTGACCATGTACATCATCGCCGGGAACAGACCGGCCTCCGCGGCGCCGAGCAGCAGCCTCAGGACGTAGAAGGACAGGTCGTTCGAGACGAACATCATCGCGGCGGAGACCAGGCCCCAGGTCACCGCGATGCGCGTGATCCACAGCCGGGCGCCGACCCGGTAGAGGACGAGGTTGCTCGGCACTTCGAGCAGCGCGTAGCTGACGAAGAACAGGCCGGCGCCGAGACCGTAGGCCGCGGCGCTGATGCCGACGTCGGCCGCCAGCGCCGTCTTCGCGAGCGCGACGTTGGTCCGGTCGACGTAGGACATGAAGTAGGCGATGCCGAGCACGGGCAGCAGCCGTGTGACGGCCTTCTTGGTGGCGAGTTCGTGCACGAGGTCTTTTGCGTTCGTCATTGGACGCCTTCCCGGACTTCCAAGCCGTCTGACCTGCAATACTACGGAGTATCACGGTAGAATCGACCGCGTGGCGGTGTCAACCGCCGGACGTCGCCCGTGCGACGATGGGCGGCGGCCAGGAGGAGGACGGACAGGTGAGCGCGAGCCCCGATCTCGAGCCGGACGCGCGGCGCAGGATCCTCGACGCCGCGGCGGAGGCCTTCATGGCGCACGGGTTCGCCAACGCCACGATCGACGACATCGCGCGCGAGGTGGGCGCGACCAAAGGGCTGGTCTACTACCACTTCCGCTCGAAGTTCGACATCTTCCTCGCCGTCTACGAAGAGGCGATGGGCCGCGTCCGCGACCGGGTCGAGCTGCACACCCGCGGCCCCGGCACCGGCCGCGACCGGCTCGAGGCCATGGCGGTGGCGCACCTGGTGAACCTGATGACGGACCTCGCCTACCACCACGTGGTGCACCAGGCGGTGCGCGGCCAGGTCGCGGTCGCGCTCAAGACCCGCCAGCGCGACACGCTGCAGGAGCTGAACAAGCTGCGCGCCGACTACGAGCAGCTGTTCCGCGGGGTGGTGGCCGACGGCGTCGCCGACGGCTCGCTGCGCGCCCTCGACCCGTCCCTGACGACGCGGACCCTGCTCAGCAACCTCAACGCCGTGGACACGTGGTACCACCGGGTCGGCGGCCAGACCGCCGCCGAGCTCGAGGACCTCGCCCGCCGGATCGTCGACCTCCTGATCGGCGGCCTCGGCGCCCCGGCGAGTTGATCGTCGGCCGCAACCTTCCGCCCCCTTCGCGCGTGTTCACCTCGACGGCCCGGGCAGTCCGGGCCGCCGAGCACAGGGGGTTTCCTTGACCATCCGGAAAAGATCGGCGCACCGCCGGGTTTTCACCGCGGCCGCGCTCACGCTCGGGTTCCTGACCGCCGGGGCCGGGGTCGCCTCGGCCGACCCCGATCCCGCCCCGCAGGCCGACGTCGCGCTCAGCGTGTCCGCGCCGCGCCACATCCTGCCGGTGGGCGGCTGGACCTCGGTGTCGGCCGAGGTCCGCAACGCCGGCGACGCGCCGGCGTCGGACGTCACGGTCAGCATGGCGCTGTCGAACGGCCTGCAGATCACCGGCACCTCGACGAGCAGCGAGTGGGACTGCGCCCTGGAGGGCCAGGTCATCCGCTGCTCGCACGTCGGCGACCTCGCCCCGGGCGCGACGGCGTACCCGGTCTTCGTCACCGCGGGGGTCACCGGTGTGGACCCGGGTGACACGCAGTCCGCGACGGCGTGGGCGACCACCACCTCGCAGGAAAGCCAGGCGGGCAACAACAACGCCTACCAGCCGATCACGATCGTCGGGAAGGGCACCGTCCAGGGCCTCTTCTGGAACGACCGCAACGCCGACGGCGTCCGCCAGGACGACGAGCCGGCCGTCAACGCGGGCAGCATCACGATCCGCGCGCTCGACGACGAAGACAGCTACGGCTGGGCGAACACCTCCGACGGGACGTTCTCGTTCCCGGTCCCGGCGAAGCGCTACCGCGCCGAGGTCCGCGTCTGGCCGGACGAGTGGACCTTCACCACGCCGAACGTCGGTGACGACGCCACCGACTCGGACTTCACCGAGATCCCCGACGGCGGCTGGCAGCGCACCGCCGTGACGGACGCCTTCACCGTGGCGCCGGGCGGGACGATCACCGTCAACGTCGGTCTGGTCGCGGTTCCGCGGGGCTGATGTCGAATCGGGGCGGGCCCGTTCGTAGCCACAGTGAGAGCCGGCTACGGACCGGCCCGCACCCGAGGAGGACACCATGACCGCGACCTACACCTTCGACGTCTTCTCCAGCCTCGACGGCTTCGGCTCCCACCACGGCGACTGGGGCGGTTACTGGGGCAAGCAGGGCCCCGAGCTGCTCGAACGCCGGCTGTCGCTGTACGAGCACGACCAGCGCATGGTCTTCGGGGCGGCCACGCACCGGACGAACGTCGAGCTGCTGGGCGCGTTCACCGGCCGGCTCGACCCCTGGGTCGAGCGGATGCGGAGCCTGCCCACGACGGTCGTGTCGAGCACGCTGCGCGAGCCGCTGGACTGGCCGGACGCGACCGTCGTGAGCGGGGACGCCGTCGACGTCGTCACCCGGCTGAAGGCGGAGTCCGATGTGCCGCTGCGTTCCCACGGCAGCCTGTCGCTGAACCGGGCGCTGCTGGCCGCCGGCCTGGTCGACCGCATCCAGGTGACGCTCTTCCCCGTGATCACCGGGCAGACCGGGGAGGGCCCGATCTTCCGGGACGCGGCCGACTTCGACCTCGAGCTGCTCGAGAGCCGGACGCTCGACGGCCACATCCAGGAGCTCGTCTACCGGCCCACCCGGCACGCCTGATCAGCTGACGAAACCCGCCGACTTGAGCCAGTCGCGCGCCACGGCGGCGGGCTTCTGGCCGTCGACGCTGACCTTCTTGTTGAGGTCGGTGAGCGTCGCCGTGTCGAGCTTCGCGGCGATCGGCGTGAAGACCTGCTCCAGCTGCGGGTACTTCTGCGCAACGGCGCTGGCGATCGAAATGGCGGGGTTGTAGGTCGGGAAGAAGTGCTTGTCGTCGTCGAGGACGGTCAGCTTCTGCCCGGCGACGCGCCCGTCGGTGGAGGCCACCGACCCGAAAGCGCAGGTGTCCCCTTTGCCGATGCTCGGATACACCACGGCGTCGTTGAGGACGTGCACCTGCGCTTCGGGGAGGGTGAACCCGTAGGTCTTCTCGACCCCGGGGAACCCGTCGTCGCGGCTCTTGAACTCCGGGCCGATGCACGTCGAGGCCGCCGCCGGGTCCCGCTTCGCCAGCGCCGCGTAGTCGGAGATCGTCTTGACGCCGGTGCGGGCGATCGCCGCGGCGTTGCCGGCGATGGCGTAGGTGTCGTTCGCCGGCGAGCGGGCCCACCAGGTGACACCGTGGGCCGCGTCGGCCTGCTTGACGGCGTCGTACTGCGCCTGCGGGTCGGCGATCGGCTTGGTCTGGTTGAGGTAGCTGATCCAGGCGGTGCCGGTGTACTCCCAGTACAGGTCGACCGCGCCGCTGGTGAGCGCCTGGCGGACGTTGCTCGACCCGGTGATGTTCGTCTTGTCCTGCGGGCTCGCCCCGGCCGCCTGCAGCGCGACGAGCGCGATCTGGCCGAGCAGCAGCTGCTCGTCGAACTCCTTGGAGCTGACGCGGATCTGCGCGCCGGCCAGCGCGTCGATCTTCTTGATGGAGCCCGCCCCCACCTGGGCGCCGGTCTCGTCCTTGCCGATCGTGCAGCCGGCCGCGAGCGCCGCCGCCGTGGTGAGGGCGAGCACGGCGGCCGCCGTGCGCTGGAACATCCGCATGGGTTGGTCCTCCTTGGTTCGGTCGGGCTACAGGCCGCGGGGGTGCAGAACCTCCTCCGCGACCAGCCCCAGCCAGTCCGCGAAGAGCGCCAGCGCGGCGACGATGATGCCGAAGGTCAAGCTCAGGAACGGGCGGTACAGCCCGATCCCGGCGACGAGCCCGCCGCCGAGACCACCGCCGTCGATGAACGTCGCCAGCGTCGCGCTGGCCACGGTGAGCACGAGCGCCGTCCGGATCCCGGCGAGGATCACCGGGACGGCCAGCGGCAGTTCGATCCGCCAGAGGATCGCCGTCCGGGTCATGCCCATGCCGCGCGCGGCGTCGACGAGCGTCGGGTCGACGCCGTCGAGCCCGACCATCGTGTTGCGCAGCACCGGCAACGTCGCGTAGACGACCAGCGCCGTCACCGCGGTCGCGGTGCCCGTGCCGGCCCAGAGCGCGAGCAGCACCACGAGCCCGATCGACGGGATCGCCTGGCCGAGGTTGCCCAGCCCGAGCCCGATCGGCCGGGCCCACCGGGCGCCGGCGCGGGTGAGCAGGATGCCGAGCGGGAGCGCGATGACGATGGTGCACACCGTCGAGATCAGCGTGAGACGCAGGTGTGCGCCGAGTTCGGTGAAGATCTCGCCGCTGTTGAGGTAACGCTGCTCGATCGAGTCGGCCGGGTGCGCGCGCACGATCAGGAAGAGCGCCAGCAGCCCGAGGGCCAGCAGGACCGGGCGCACCAGCAGCCCGAGCCGGCGCCGGCGCGGCCGGGTGGCCGACGCCGGGGCGGGGGTGTCCTCGGCGGCCGCCACCACGGGCGGGGCCGGCTCGCCGTCGGGCCGGAGCGCGGCGAAGATCGCGGGCCCGTCGCACACCGTGCCGTCCTCGGGCACCACGACCGCCGTGCTTCCGGTGCGCACCATGGTGTCCAGCGCGTCTCGCAGGGTCGCCTCGCGCGAGACCGGCGGCAGCCCGTCCGGCCCGGCCGCCGGCCGGAGGTCCAGGTCGCCGACCCGGATCAGCGCGAGCCGCTTCAGGTTCCGTTTCGAGCCGGCGAAACTGGCGACGTAGTCGTCGGCCGGCGCGGCGAGGATCGCCTGGGGTGTGTCGTACTGCGCGAGCACCGACCGCGGCCGCAACACCGCGATCCGGTCGCCGACCTTCAGCGCCTCGTCGAAGTCGTGCGTGACGAACACGATCGTCTTGCGCACTTCCCGTTGCAGGCGCAGGAATTCGTCCTGCAGCCGGGCGCGTGTGATCGGGTCGGTGGAGCCGAAGGGCTCGTCCATCAGCATCACCGGCGGGTCGGCGGCCATCGCCCGCGCGACACCGACCCGCTGCTGCTGGCCGCCGGAAAGCTCACGCGGGTACCGGGTGCCGTGCTCGCGCGTCAGGCCGACGACGTCGAGCAGCTCTCGCACGCGGCCCGCGACGCGCTGCCGCGTCCAGCCGAGGACCCGGGGCACCACCCCGATGTTGGCGTCCACCCGCAGGTGCGGGAAGAGCCCGACCTGCTGGATGACGTAACCGGTGTGGCGCCGGTGCTCGTCGAGGTCGAGGGCGGCGACGTCGGCGCCGCCGACCGTGACCACGCCCGAGGTGGGCTCGACGAGCCGGTTGATCATCCGCATGGTCGTCGTCTTGCCGCAGCCGGACGGCCCGGTCAGCACGACGATCTCCCCCGCGGGGATCCGCATCGTCAGGCGGTCGACCGCGGGCGCCGCCTGGCCGGGGTACTGCTTGCTGAGCTCCCGCAGCTCGATCGTCTCGCCGGCGGTGCCGACCACCTGCGCCGGGGCCGCGGTTTCGCGGGTGCGCGGACGGCGCCACGCCGTCAGCTTGCCGACCAGCACGAACGCCAGGTCGAACAGCAGCGCCAGCACCATGATCCCGAGCGTCCCGGTCAGCACCTGGTTCAGCGAGTTGACCGAGCCGAACCGGCCGAGGCCGTCGAAGATCTCGTTGCCCAGCCCCGGTCCCTTGACGTACGCGCCGATGGCCGCGATGCCGATCGTGATCTGCGTCGACACGCGGATGCCGGAGAGGATCACCGGCCAGGCCAGCGGCAGCCGCACCCGCCACAGCAGCCGCACCCGGCCGAGCCCCATGCCGCGCGCCGCGTCCACCACGGCCGGGTCGACCCCGCGCAGGCCGACGATCGTGTTGCGCGTGATCGGCAGGAGCGCGTAGAGCACCAGCGCGCACAGGACGTTCGTGAGTCCCAGCCCGAACGGTCCGATCAGGATGCCCAGCAGCGCGATCGACGGGATGGTCAGGAACGCCGCGGTCGTCGTGGTCGCGATCGACCCGAGCCACGGCCGCCGGTAGGTGAGCAGGCCGAGGGTCATCCCGATCAGCACGGCCAGCGCCATCGCCGCGAGCGTGAGGTCGACGTGCAGGATCGCGTCGTTGACCACGTCGATCCAGTTCTCACGGAGGTAGTCCGAAAGGCTCAGGGCCGCGCTCCTCACTCCTCGCCGGGCGGAAAATGACCGACCGTCCCCTCCGGGGCGGGTTCAGCCCAACACGTCCGCGGTCTCCTGTCCACCGGCGTACCGTGACAGCTCCGGATCCTGCTCACTCCCCCGCCGGAGCGGCACATGGACGCACCGAGGAAGACCGCGCTCGTCGCGGGCGCGCTCTACCTGCTCACCTTCGTCTCGATCCCGACCCTCGCGCTCTACGGCCCGGTGCGCGAGCGCGGTTACGTCACCGGCCCCGGTCCGGACACCGGCGCCGTCGTCGGCGGGATCCTCGAGGTGGTCGTCGCCTTCGCCTGCGTCGGGACGGCGGTCGTGCTGTTCCCGGTCGTGCGGCGGCAGAACGAAGCGGCCGCGCTGGGCTTCGTCGGCTCCCGGCTGCTGGAGGCCGCCGCGATCATCGCCGGCGTCGCGTGCCTGCTGACGGTCGTGACGCTGCGGCGGTCCGGCGCCGGTAACGGCGCGCTGGTGACGGGCCAGGCGCTCGTCGCGCTGTACGACCGGCTGTTCCTGCTGGGGCAGAGCCTCATGCCGGTGGTGAACGCGCTGCTGCTCGGCTCGCTGCTGTACCGGGCGCGCCTGGTGCCGCGGGCCCTGCCGGTGCTCGGGTTTGTCGGCGCACCCCTGCTCGCCGCGGCGACGCTCGCGACGATGGCCGGGGCGGTCGAGCGGGACGCGCCGTGGGTGGCGGCGGCCGCGCTGCCGATCGCGCTGTGGGAGCTGTCGCTGGGACTGTGGCTCGTGTTCAAGGGGTTCAAGCCGTCGCCGGTGCTCTCGGCCGACTCTCCGGTGCCCGAAGGTCTTCCGCAGGCGCGGTGACCGACCCGAAAAGGAGGCAGCGATGACGGAACCGGCCTACGTGCCCGCGGCGGAAGCGGACCTCGTCCGCGAGCTGACCGTCGGCGCGCTGCTCCGCGAGGCGGCCGAACGAGCACCGTCCGCGCTCGCGCTCGTCGAGGGTGTTCCCGACCCGGCGGCCCGGCGCCGCTGGACGTACTCGGACCTCCTGACGGAAGCCGAGGCGGCGGCCCGCGCGCTGCTCGGCCGGTTCCGGCCCGGCGAGCGGGTGGCCGTGTGGGCGAACAACATTCCCGAGTGGGTCCTGCTGGAGCTGGCGGCCGCGCTCGCCGGGATGACGCTCGTGACGGTCAACCCCGCTCTGCGCGAGGGCGAGCTGCGGCACGTCCTGAGCCAGTCGCGGGCCGCCGGGATCTTCCTCGTCGCGGAGTACCGCGACAGCCCGATGGCGGACCTGCTCGACCGGGTGCGACCGGAGCTCGCGCACCTGCGTGAGACGGTCCTGTTCCAGGATTGGCCGGTTTTCCGCGCATCCGGCTCCCCCACCGAGACGCTGCCAGTGGTGCACCCCGGCGACCCCGCCCAGATCCAGTACACCTCCGGCACGACCGGCACCCCCAAGGGAGCGGTCCTGCACCACCGCGGCATCACCGGCAACGCGCGGCTGTCCTACGTGCGGACGCTGGAAATGCGGCCCGGGGAAGCCTTCGTCAACCCGATGCCGCTGTTCCACACCGCCGGCTGCGTGCTGGCCACCCTGGCGCCGATCGCCTCGCTGGGCACCCAGGTCCTGCTGCCGTGGTTCGACCCCGGGGTGCAGCTGGAGCTGATCGAAGCCGAACGCGGGGTGGTGTTCGGCGGTGTCCCCACCATGCTGCTGGCCCTGCTGGGCCACCCGCGGTTCGCCGGGACGGACCTTTCTTCCGTGCGCTACGCCCTTTCCGGCGGCGCGACGGTCCCGCCCGAGCTGGTCCGGCGCGTCGAGGCCGCGGTGGGGGTCCCGATGAGCATCGTCTACGCGCAGACCGAGGCCTCCCCCGGCATCACGATGACCCGGCTCGACGACAGTCCCGAAGACCGGGCCGGCACGCTCGGCCGGCCGCTGCCCGGCTGCGCCGTCAAGATCACCGACCCCGCCACCGGCGAAGTGCGTGCCCGCGGTGAAGTCGGGGAAGTGTGCACCCGCGGCTACCACGTCATGACCGGCTACTTCGACCGGCCCGACCAGACGGCCGAGGCGATCGACCCGGCGGGCTGGCTGCACACCGGCGACCTCGCCGCCATGGACGACCGCGGGTACCTGCGCATCGAGGGCCGCGTCAAGGAGATGATCATCCGCGGCGGCGAGAACATCTACCCGCGGGAGATCGAACAGGTCCTGCTCGACCACAAGGCCGTCTACGACGTCGCGGTGGTCGGCGTCCCCGATCCCGAATGGGGTGAGCAGGTCGCCGCGTTCGTCCGGCTCGCGCCGGGTGAGACCGCCGACGAGGCGGAGCTGTTCGCGCACGTGCGCGAGAACCTCGCGCCCCACAAGACACCCCGGGTCTGGCGCTTTGTCGACGAGTTCCCGTTGACTGGTTCCGGGAAGATCAAGAAGCACGTGCTCCGCGACTCGCTTGCCGGCTCCTGAACTACTTGCGCTTTCCCCACCGCTCGTCGGCCGGCTCCTCGCCTCGGCGCAGCGCGTCGAGGTAGGCGCGGTCGACGGCGAAGCGGGCCGCCACCTCGGGGCCGGTGGCCACGGCTCCGTGGCCGGGGATCACGACGTCGACCTCCTTGGCGGCCTCGGCGAGCCGGTCGAGGGCCGCCGGGTAGGCGTCCTCCTGGCCGGTGCGGCGGGGGTCGAGGAGCGGGATCAGGACGTCGGAGAGCATGTCGCCGGCGAGCAGGACACCGCGGTCCGCGAGGAGGACGGCGGCGTGGCCGACGGCGTGCGCGTCGTGCTCGATCACCTCGCCCGGCACGGGGCCGCCGTCCGCGGGCAGCGGCGTGACGAGCGCGACCAGGTCGAGCGGAACACCGGACGTGCTTTCCACCGCCATCGCCTGCGCCCGCTCGCGAGCTTCGGTGGCGACCGCGGCCGCGGCGGCGGTGGCGTACCGCGGCACGTCGCCGAAGCGGGAATGCCAGAGCAGGTGGTCCCAGTGCGGGTGCGTGCAGAACCCGGCGACCACCGGGAAGCCCAGCCGGTCCAGGTCGTCGGCGAGCTCGTCCAGCTCGGCGCCGCTGATGCCGGGGTCGACGAGGACCACCCCGTCCTCGCCGCGGACGACGGTGGTGTTGCTCCAGACCCATTCACTCTGCCGGACCCACACGCCTTCGGCCACCTGATTCAGCATCGGCACACCGTGTCAGGCATCCCCGCCGGGCGCAATATCGTCGTTTCCTCGTCTCGGAGCGTGACACCTCCTACTCTCACTTGAGTGGACGGCATCGACAGTCTCCGGCACGCCATCGAAACGATCCCCATTCCCGGCGCCCCGCCCCGGCTGTCGCGGCAGGGCGCCGCCGTCGGGCTGGCGCTCCTGGACACCTCCCTGCGGCTCAACCACGTGCGCCGGCTGACCGAGCGGCTGACCGTCGTCGAGCACGGGACGGCGCGGCGCAGCACCGAGGTCGACGTCAGCCTCAAGCTCCTCGACGAGGGGCAGCGCCAGGCCACCGCGCAGCTGCAGGACCTCATCGGCCAGGAACACGGCGAACGGGCCGCCTCCCGGCCGGCGCGGCAGCGGTCCCTGTGGGTGCCGCTGGCCCGGCTGCCCCGCCGCGACGTCTCCCCCGTCGACGTCTTCGACAGCGCGGGCCAGAAACTGCCGCGGCTCACCCAGCACGAGGCGTCCCGGCTGGTCGCCGCCGGGCTCTACCGGCTGCTGCGCGGAATCCTCGCCAGCGACGAGAACGCGCAGACCGCGAAGCACGAGCTGAACACCTTCCTGTTCCAGGTGCACGAACCGCGCTGGCTCATCCAGCAGGCGCTGCTGACCCTGCTCACCGAACGGAACCACCCGGACGCGGAGTTCACGATGGCCCCGGCCGAGGGCACGGTCTCCGGGTACGGGAGGCAGTGCCGCGAGCTGGCGCTGGACATCCTCACCGGCTGTTCGGAGCTGCTGGTCGAGTACGCGTACCTGCTGAATGTCGCCGTCCGCGACTACATGCTGGTGGTGGCGCTGGACGACTCGGTCGAGGAACACCGGCTCAGCTACGAAACCCCGCTGCACGTCGACGCGCGCCAGCCGGCCGCGAAGGAGCAGTGGCGGCGGCTGGCCTCCAGCCAACGCGGGTACGTCGTGAGCTACGAGACCATGATCCCGGCGACGCTGAAGTCCTACCACCTGGTGGCCCGGACGGCGCCGGAGGCCGAGATCGCCCGGATGTACCTGTCCACCGACGCCGACCAGCACCAGGTGGACGGCCTGGCCAAGGACCTGGTCTCGCTCGCCGAGCGGCAGGACGCCGCGCCGCTGCAGGAGGCCGACGGCGCTCGGCACAAGATCCTCGAGCTGCAGGCGCAGACCGTGCTGCGCCGGCTGGCGGACCTGCTGCGCCGCCGCAAGTGGGAGGCCGGCCAGTCCGGGGTGGAGCTCTCGCCGCGCAGCCTGCCCGCCTGCCACCGGCTCGCCGCCGCGGCCACCACCGGCGAAGCCGTGCGGACGGACTCGGGCGAGCTGGACAACTCGCTGCGGCGGCACCCGGTGTTCACCGCCGCGAACCTGCGCAAGGCCGCGCAGGAGCTGACCGACCGGGAGTTCGGGCAGGACCTGGTCCTGGTCAACGGCATCGCCGACAACGAGGCGCGGGCGTACTGGCGCCGGTCCGGCGGCCGCGACTCGCGCGGTGACCACGTCCGGGTGCGCGCGACGCTCGTGCTCAAGGACTCCACGAAGTCCGGCCCGCTCAACGTGACGTTCTACGCGCTGGCCGTCGCGACGGTGTCGTTCGTGCTCGGCTGGATGCTGGTGGGCAGCCCGTGGCCGTACGGGCGCGCCGCCACCGAAGCGCTCGGCCACATCGGTGACGGCCAGTCCGTGATCACGATGTTGCTGCTGCTGCCGGGTTTCCTCTACAGCCGCCTGTCGCTGCCCCCGCGCCGCACCGTGCTCGGGTACCTCGGCACCCTGCCGCAGGCGCTCGTCCAGCTGAGCATCGCGGCCGTCGCCGGGTTCGCCGCGGCCGTCGCGACGCAGAGCCCGGGCGAGGTCGTGCAGGTCACGCTCACGATCGCGGTCGGCTTCCCGGTGCTCGCCGCGCTGGTGCTGCTCGGCCAGGCGTCGTGGCGCGGCTCGGCGATCCCGTTGTCCCGCATCGGGGCGCCGCGCTGGGCCGGCGCGGGCGCCTGGGACCGGCACCGGACGCTCGACGCCGACGTGCGGTTCGACTCGTCCGGAGGGTAGTGACCGTGCGCAGCCAGCGGATCTCCGTGCGGAACGTGGCCGACCTGGCGCGGGCCGGGTTCGAGATAGCCCGGCAGCCGGTGACCAAAGTGGACTTCGAGGTGCACCACGCGATGGCGCGCCACGGCTACCTGCGTGAGCTCGTCTCCGCCGACCCCGACAGCGCGATCTTCCTGGAGACGCTCTGCTCGGCGACGAACGGCGCCGGCGTCGTGATCGGCACCCGCACCCGGAAACCCCTGGACGGCACCGAAGTCGTCGAGCGGGTCGACGGCCACCAGCCGGCGGAACGCCCGCAGCAGAGCCCGGGCGCCTGGACCTTCCACCAGACGACCTCGCCCAACCCGACGTTCATCTACGAGTCAGCGCAGACCTTCGAGGGCCTGATCGCGATCGACCCCGGCGCGCGCGAAGTGTGCGAGTGGCACGGCCTGGCCATCCGCGACCTGGTGCGCGAGATCTCCGACGCCGCGTCCGCGCTCCTCGACGCGCCGCTGCTGTCGCTGCAGTGCCCGGCCCAGCTGCCGACGATCGTGAAGACCCGCAACCACGACCTGCGCACCCGCAAGGAGGTCGCGCCGCCGTGCGCGTCGCTGGCGGTGCGCTTCGCGATCGCGCTGCGGGACGTGTCCGCGGCCGCGCGGTTCGAGCTGGCCGACCGGTTCCGGGAACTGTGCGAGAAGCACGGCTACAGCTTCTGGCTCGCCGACACGCGCCCGGGGCACCGGCAGGGGAACTGGTTCGAGGTCTACCACGCCGACGGCGAGTTCTCCCCGCTGTACAAGGGTGATCTCCGGTCCCGGCAGCGGATCGGCGCGTGCCTGCCGGTGACGTTCGTCGGGCCGGCGCGGATCGGCTCGACGCACACGATCGCCTCCTTCCTGCAGCGTTATCCGCAGGTGGGGGTGGTCGGCTGCGCCGGCACCACGCTGTCCGACGTCGCGTTCGTCCACCTGCAGCTGGCGATCCACGGGGTCGCCGCCGACCGGCTGAACCGCATCCTGGGCAAGCTGCTCGGCGAGTCCTCGACGCCGGCCCGGCCGCAGAAGCTGCTGCGCGAGCTGTTCAAGCGCCTCGGCCTGCCGCCCGACCCCGACGGGCCGAACCCGCCCCCGGCCGATCCCACCAGCGACTACCAGACCTTCGCCGGACCCGCGTTCGCCTACCGCCCGTTCCAGATGCCCGACTGCATGGCCGTGTGGGTGTCGTGGGAGATCGCCCGCCAGCACCAGGGGCTCGCCGCGCCGCTGGACTGCCTGTACCGCGCGCTGGCCCAGGTCGCGCCCACGGTGTCCCCGGACACGCCGGGCTCGGCGGGCGACCTGGCCACCGTCGAGTACCTCATCTGCCGGGCGACCGAGCAGTCGGTGGTGCGGGGCAAGGCGAAGCTGGCCGTGCCGAAGACGGTCCTGCGCCAGTTCTCCTCGGGCGGGGTCGAGCTGCCCGCGTCCAAGCTGTGCGCGGCGCTGGAGGAGGCGTGGAAGGCGCACGTCGACCAGTCCGATGTGGACGGTGTCAGCGAGCTGACGGTGGCCTGGCGCGAATCCTGGCTCGGCCACTGGACCTATTCCTGATCCTCCGGGAACAGTTCGTCCAGGTCACCGAAGGCGCGCTCGAAGAACCCCGTGCCGCCGGTGTGCCCGGCGGTGCGGGCGAACATCGCCCGCTCGAACTCCGCCAGTGCCGCTTCGACGTCTTCGGGGTGCGCGGCCAGGGCTTTCCCGAGCTCGGCGCCGTCCGTCATCGCGTTGTTGGCGCCTTCGCCGTCCGGCACCGCGAGGTGGGCGGCGTCGCCGATGGCGGTCACCCCGGGGACGCGGTCCCACCGGTGCCCGGCCGGCAGGGTGAAGAAGGGCCGCGGCACCGGTGGGACGTCGCCTTCGGTGATCAGCGCGGTCAGCTCCGGCGCCCAGCCGTCGAACTCCCGCGCGATCCGGGCGGGCGTTCGAGCGTCGGCGAGGTCGAGCGAGGCGAACCAGTCCTGCGACCGGGTGAGGATCGCGTAGGCGTGCAGCGTCCCGCCGCGCTCCCGGTGGGCGATGATCGCCCGGTCCGCGCCGGGCACGACCAGCGACCCGCCGCCGACCGCCTTCGCGGCGGCCGGATGACGCTCGTCGGCGTTGTACAGGTAGGTCTCGACGGCCGCTTCGCCGGTATACGCAGGCACAGCGCCGGAAAGCAGCGGCCGGACCCGGGACCAGGCGCCGTCGGCGCCGACCAGGAGGTTCGTGACGACGCTCTCGCCGTCGGCGAAGGTCACCTCGTGGCGGCCGTCGCCGAGGCCGCGGACGGCCGCGGCCTTCCGTCCCCAGTGGACGGTCCCGGGCGCGAGCGAGTCGAGCAGCAGCCGGCGCAGCTCGCCGCGCTGGACCTCCGGGCGGCCACCGGTGCCGTCGTCGGGGTGGTCGACCAGGACGGTCCCGGTCCGGTCGAGGATCCGTGTCGCCTGCCGGCCGTCGAGGACGAGGCGGCGGAACCCGTCCAGCAGGCCGGCCGCGGCCAGGGCGTGCTGCCCGTTGTGGGCGTGGATGTCGAGCAGGCCGCCCTGTGCGCGGGCGGCCGGGGACGGCTCGGCCTCGTGGACCGTGACCGGGAAACCGTGGACCTGCAGGACCCGGGCCAAGGTGAGGCCGGCCAGGCCGGCGCCGAGGATCGTGACGGGAGTGGGCATGCGGCGCTCTTTCCGGGATCGGGGACCGCCCGGTGGTCCCAGGCGGTCCCCGAACCTTCGCCGGAGCCGCTGCCACGGCGCGCACGCGCGGCTGGCACCGGCCTGGCAGCGGCCGTCACGCGCAGCTGGCGGCGTCCTCGGTGAGCACCGGGTCCGTCACGGGACGCCCGCTGAACGGCGTCGACTCCTGGACGCTCAGCGCGCCGTCGCGCAGCGTGTACACGGTGCGGGTGCCCGAGTAGGTGAGCTGGTCGACCGGGCGGCTGATGTCGTCGGTCTCGGCGGCGACCGTCGCGAACGCCCGGCCCCCTTCGAACGGCGTGCACTGGTAACCGAGGTGGGCGGCGACCCCACCACCTTCGGCGACCGAAAACGGCTTGTCGTCGGCGCCGACGACCTGGCTGAGGTTGCGGCCGTCGTAGTGCAGCACGGAGAAGAACGTCGTGTTCGCGCCCACGGACTGCGTGACGACGAGCTCGGCCCGGCCGTCCCCGTTGAGGTCGGTCACCCGCGGCGCCTGGATGCCGAACTGGCTGTCGGCCGGCAGGTGGATCGAGGTGTAGGTCCCGTTCACCGTGGCCGAGACCAGCTGGTCACTCTCGCCGGTCAGCTGGGTGGTCACGGTTTCGAGCTCCCCGTCACCGTTGAGGTCGGCGACCGTGGTGACCGGGTCGGCGGCGGGCGCGGCCAGGGCCGGCACGGCGGCGGCGAGCCCCAGGGCGGCGGCCAGGCCGGCGACGGTGGTGGTGCGGACGAGTCCGATGCGGTTCATGAGATCTCCCTCCGTCTTCCGGTGATCTTTTCACCGAAAGTGCTCTCACGAAGAAAGACGCTCACCGGCCGCCGGCGTGCAGCGCCAGTGTGATGTGCCACACGGGCGCAACCCGCGTCGCAGGTCAGCCCGGCCGGGTCTCCGCGGCGCGGGCGGCCCGCGCGGCCAGCTCAGCGAAAGCGTCGCGCAGCTCCGGCGGCCCGACGACCTCGATCTCGCTGTCGAACCGGGCCAACGCCGCGGCGAGCGCGGCCCAGGACCAGGACCCGGTGGTCAGCCTGGTCCGGGCGGGACCCAGCTCTTCGACCATCCCGTCCCCGGCGAACGGCGCCACCTCGGTGGCGGGCAGCGCGAGGACCACCTCACCCCGGCACGGCCACGCGTTGACGGTGTCGGACCCCTTGAACCGCGCGGAAAGGAACGTCGCGACGTCGCCGCCCGGCACCTCCCGGGGCGCGAACCGCGGGCCGTTGGGGACGCGCAGGGTCATCCGGTCGGCGCGGTACGTCCGCCAGTCCGCGCGCTCGGGATCCCAGCCGACGACGTACCAGCGGCCGCCGCGGACGACGAGGTGGTGCGGCTGGACCCGGCGGGGCGGGCGCGAACCGTCGTCCGCCGGCCGTCCCGGCGAGCGGTAGTCGAACCGCAGCTCCTCCCCCGCCCGCACGGCGGCGCTCAGCGCGAGCAGGACGTCGGTGCCGACCTGCGGCTCGGCGCGGTGCCCGGCGGTGCTCATCTCGAGCGTGTCGACCCGCTGCCGCAGCCGCGACGGCAGCACCTGGCGCACGGTCGCCAGCGCCCGGGCGGCCGCCTCTTCGATGCCCGCGCCCGTCCCGACGGCCATCCGCAACGCCACGGCGAGCGCGACCGCCTGCTCTTCGTCGAACAGCAGCGGGGGCACCTGGCTGCCCGCTTCGAGCCGGTAGCCGCCGTCGGGCCCCTTGACCGCCTGGATGGGATAACCGAGCTCGCGCAGCCGGTCGACGTCGCGGCGCACGGTGCGTTCGCTGACCCCCAGCCGCTCGGCCAGCAGCACCCCCGGCCAGTCGCGCCGGGCCTGCAGCATCGACAACAGCGACAGCAGGCGGCTCGACGTCGTGGTCGAAGAGGCGATCGGCATGGTTTCAGGATGCCACGAGAAGCGGACGTTCCCTGACCGCTACCCCTGACACAGTGGCCTCACTGCCGGAGACCTCCGGCGGAGAACCCCTGGTCGAAGGATCGGAAACCATGTCGCTCAACGCTGTCGCCCACCTGAACTTCCGCGGTCAGGCCCGCGAGGCCCTGGAGTTCTACCGGTCGGTGTTCGACGGGCAGCTCACCGTCGTCACCTACGGCGACTTCGGGATGCCCGCCGAGCTGCCCGGCGCCGCCGACGTCGTGTTCGGCCAGGTCGTCGCCGACAACGGCTTCCGGGTGATGGCCTACGACGTGCCCGGCGAGCACCGGCCGGTCGCCGCCGGCGCGCCCACCACGCGCCGCGAGAACGGCACCACGCTCACCGAAGAGCCGTTCTTCCTTTCCGTCCGCGGCGAGACCGTCGACGAAGTCACCCCGGTGTGGGAGCGCCTCGCCGACGGCGCGACGGTCATCGAGGCGTTCGGCCCGGCCCGGTGGGCGCCCGCCTTCGGGATGCTGGCCGACCGCTTCGGCGTCACCTGGATCGTCGACGTCGCGGCCGCGTACTGACCCGCGGGGTGCGGCCGCACCCACCCCCATCCCCAGGGTTCCGGCAAGTCGGATTCGCGCGGCCGAGCTGCCGTCGGCTCCGACCGCGACCTTGCGTGGGGGGGGGGGGGGGGGGGGGGGGGGGGGGGGGGGGGGGGGGGGGGGGGGGGAGGGGGGGAAGGGGGAGGGGGGGGGGCAAGCGCTAC
>NZ_JBVJOW010000008.1:101946-195807 GCF_055582965.1 Amycolatopsis sp. NPDC104863 | reverse complement strand
CTCTCCTCGCCTCCTCTTGTGTTTCCCTTGTGGTCTTCTTCCCCCCCCCCCCCCCCCCCCCCCCCCCCCCCCCCCCGACACCGGAACCGGGTGCCGGAACCCCACCCCTCATCCCGGAGGAACCCCATGCAGGCCCGCCCGCTCGGGCGCACCGGCATCCAGGTCAGTGCCTTCACCCTGGGCACGATGATGTTCGGGCCGTACGGCAACCCCGACCCCGACGAGTGCGTCCGGATCGTCCACAAAGCCCTCGACGCCGGCGTGAACACCCTCGACACGGCCGACGTCTACGGCGGTGACGGCCACACCGAACGGATCGTCGGCCGAGCCCTGCGCGGCCGACGCGACGACGTTGTCCTCGCCACCAAGGGGAACGGCCCGATGGGTCCCGGCCCCCATCACCGCGGCAGCTCCCGCCGCTGGCTCGTCACCGCCGTCGAAGGCTCGCTGCGCCGGCTCGGTGTCGACCACATCGACCTCTACCAGGTCCACCACCCCGATCCCGGAACCGACGTCGAGGAGACCCTGGGCGTGCTGACCGACCTGCTGCGCTCCGGCAAGGTCCGGGCGATCGGCCACTCCAACCTGCCCGCGTCGGAGATCGTGGAAGCCCAGTGGGTGGCCGAACGGCGGGGGCTGGCCCGCTTCCGCACCGAGCAGCCGCACTATTCGATCCTCAACCGGGGTGTCGAACGCGAGATCCTGCCGGTCTGCCACCGGTACGGCCTGGGTGTGCTGGTGTGGAGCCCGCTGTCGATGGGCCTGCTCTCCGGGCGGCTTCGCAAGGGCGGCACGGAAACCGCGTCGGCCGGCCGGTTGCACTGGGCGCCACGGCACCTGACCGACAGCCGCAAGCTGGACGCCGTCGAAGCGCTCGTCCCCCTGGCCGGCCAGGCCGGCCTGTCGCTGCCCCACCTGGCCCTGGGCTTCGCGACCGCCCATCCCGCGGTGACGTCGGCGATCATCGGCCCGCGGACCCCGGCCCAGCTCGACGACCTGCTCGCGGGAGCCGGGACCACCCTCGACGACGACCTGCTCGACCGCATCGACGAGATCGTCCCGCCCGGAACGGACCTCGGCCCGGTCGACGTCGCGTACGAGCCGCCGTCGCTCACCGAGCCGGGCCGGCGGCGGCGGCGCGGGTGAGGCTCAGCCGCCGTGGCCGGGGCCGTTGTTGGCGTCGGCGACCTGGGTGTACCCGGCCGGGATCTGCGGGATGTTGACCGTCTTGGCCAGCTCGTCGGTGCGCGGCAGGAAGGCGAGGTCCTTGGTCGTCCGCTGCCCGCCCGGGTCGGTCGTGGTCGAGTGCACCGGCAGGTAGCTCGTCGCGTCGACCCACAGCTCCGAGACCTGGCCCTCGACGGTGTACCCCAGCTTGACGACCTGGTGGCCCTGGTACTCGCCGGTGCCGACGATCTTGTCCGCACCGGTGCTGATCGACTTCTTGACCCGGTCGACGAAGCCGGCCTCCTTCGGCGGCTCGCCCGGGATGTAGGTGGGGAGCTTGACGTCTTCGGTCGAGTAGGTGCGGTCCTGGTGGTTGACCGTGACGTCGCGCAGGTGCGCGTAGTGGTCGACCACGGGGGCGCTGTTCCAGGCCTCGGTCCGGGTGGGTCCGGTGCGGTAGACCCAGTACTGGTTCATCGTCACCTGGTCCTGGTACCAGACGGTGTCTTCCCCCTGGTCGACGATCCGGTAGACGTAGTCCGAGTCGCGGTCGAGCGCGGCCGAAACCCGGTCGACGACGTAGGCGGCGTTCTGGACGGCGGGCGGGCCGCCGGAGTTGACGCCGAGCACGGTGACCGCCGCGGCCACGGCCAGCACACCCACCCCGGCCACGCCTCGGGTGGCCAGGCCGCGCCGCCGCACCCGCCGGGCGCGGCGGAGGACGTCGTCGGGGTCGGTCCGGAAGGTCTCGCCGGCGACGAGGTGCCGCAGGTCGGCCCCGAGCCGGGTCTCTTGTTCGGTGTTCACAGCAGTGATCCCGTCGTGTCGAAGAAGGATTTCAGGGTGGCCAGGGCCCGGGAGCTCTGGCTCTTCACGGTGCCCGTCGAGCAGCCCAGCGCCGCCGCGGTCTCCCGCTCGGACAGGCCCTCCAGGTAGCGCAGCACCACGGTGGCCCGTTGCCGCAGCGGCAGCGTCAGCAGCGCCTGCCGGAGCCCGGCGCGCCGGACGACGTCGTCGGCGGGGTCGGCCACCGCGGGCTCGCGGGCGAACTCGGCGACCGGCACCGAGCGCTCCCGCCGCCGCCACCGCCCGCGCACCTCGTTGAGCAGGATGCGCCGGACGTAGGCCTCCGGGCTGTCGGCCGCCCGCACCCGCTTCCAGTGCTGGTAGGCCTTGACCAGGGTGTCCTGGACGACGTCGTCCGCGAGGTGCCGGTCGCCGCAGAGCAGGTACGCGCTCTGGTGCAGCGGGGTCCCCCGGTTGCGCACGAACTCGCGGAACTCCGCGTCGCGGCCGGTCTCGGCGTTCTCTGTCTGCTTCACACCAGGGTAGATGTGATCACTGGTCAAAAGGTTGTCATCCGGTGCGGAACCGGGTTTCGCGCGGATGCGCCGCCCCGGATCCGGAGGTAGGTTGCGAGCGTGATCTTGGCAGCCGCAAGTGCGTGAAGACGAGGTCCGGTCCCGGCTCACCACACCGTTGTCCGCGCCGGCCTTCCCCCGCGGGCCCTACCGGTTCACCGACCGCGAATACCTGAACATCACCTACCGGACGGATCCGGCGGCCCTGCGGGCGCTGGTGCCCGAGCCCCTCGAAGTGCCCGAACCGCTCGTGCGGTTCGAGGTGATGCGGATGCCGGACGTCACCGGGCTCGGCGACTATACCGAGTCCGGCCAGGTCGCGATGGTCACCCACCAGGGCGAGCCCGGGGAGTTCACCCTCGGGATGTACGTCGACAGCCACCCCGCGATCGCCAGCGGCCGCGAGGTCGCCGCCTACCCGAAGAAGCTCGGAAAGCCCCGGCTGTTCGTCGACTCGGACACCCTCGTCGGCACCCTGGACTACGGCACGATCCCGGTCGCGCTCGCCACGATGGGGTACAAACACCGCGAACTGGACACCGCCGCCGCGCGCGCCGAGCTGACCGCGCCGACGTACATGCTCAAGATCGTCCCCGGGTACGACGGCCGGCCGCGGATCTGCGAACTGGCGCGAAGCCAGATCTCCGACGTCACCATCAAGGGCGCCTGGACCGGGCCCGCGCGGCTGCACCTCGTGCCGCACGCGCTCGCCCCGCTCGCCGACCTTCCCGTGCTGGAGATCGTGTCCGCGAGCCACCTCCTCACCGATCTCACCCTCGGCCGGGCCGCGGCCGTGCACGACTACCTCGACCGGGAGCAACCGTGAAAGCGACCATCGTCGGCGGCGGGGTCATCGGCGTCTCCTGGGCGGGCCTGATGGCCGCGCACGGGATGGACGTCGTCATCAGCGACCCGGCGCCGGGCATCGAAGACACCGCGCGCGCCGGACTCGACGAACTGACCCCTGCACTGCGAGAACTGGGCTTCGACGCCGACGGGCTGGCGGACCGGATCACGTTCGAGGCCGACCTCGCGCGCGCCGTCGCCGGCGCCGACGTCGTCCAGGAGAACGGGCCCGAACGCCTCGACCTCAAGCACCGGATCTGGACGACCATCGAGGCGAACGCACCCGCGGACGCCCTCCTGCTCACCTCGACCTCGGGCCTTCCGGCGACCGACATCGCGACCGCGCTCGAGCGGCCGGAGCGGCTTCTCGTCGGGCACCCGTTCAACCCGCCACACCTCATCCCGCTGGTCGAGGTCGTGCCGGGCGAGAAGACGGCGCCGGAGGTGGTGGAGTGGGCCGTCGCGTTCTACCGCGGCCTGGGCAAGAAGCCGATCGTGCTGGGCAAGGAGATGCCGGGGTTCGTCGCGAACCGGTTGCAGGCCGCGATCTTCCGCGAATGTGTGCACCTGGTCGCGGAGGGCGTGGTCACCGAACAGCAGCTGGACGAGGTCGTGACGTCGTCGCTCGGGCAGCGGTGGGCGGTGAGCGGGCCGTTCCTGAGCTTCCACCTCGGCGGCGGGCCGGGCGGGCTGCCGCACTTCCTCGAGCACCTCGGGCCGGGCCTGCGCAAACGCTGGGGACAGCTCGGCACGCCGGACCTCGACGAAGCGACAGTCAAGCTGCTCAGCGACCAGGCGGCCGGCTTCGACGGCACCGTCGAGGAGCTCGCGAAAGCCCGGGACACCGCGCAGATCGCCCTGATGAAGGCGCTGGGCGAGCGATGAGCGTCACCGAGCGGATCCTCGCCGCGCTCGCGAACCCGATCTCTTCCGAAGACCAGGACACCTTTGACATCCACGCGGCGCTGGAGGACGTCCTCGCCGGAGCCGGACTGTCCGAAAAGGACGCCGGCGGCAAGGTGGAGTTCACCGGCGCCGACCCGATCGTGCCGAGCGCCGTGCGGCTGGGCGCCGCGCCCGCGATCGCGCTGGTCGCGAAGTCCGTGGCCCTGGCGGCACTTTGGCGCCACCGCGGCGGGCCCGGCCAGGACATCAGCATGGACCTGCGGAAGGCGCCGCACCGGCTGTGCCCGTTCTACGACAAGAAGTGGGAGCTGGTCAACGGCCTCCCGCCGACCAACACCGCCGACCCGGCCAGCCCGCTGTCGCTGAAGTTCTACCGCGCCGGGGACGGCCGGTGGGTGATGCCGCTGAACATCTACCCGAAGCTGAAGTCCAAGACCCTCAAGCTCCTGCGCACCTACGACGACGCCCCGGCGCTCGCCGACGCCATCGCCCGCTGGGACGCGGCCGAGCTGGAGGAGGCCGGCGCGCAGGCGGGCATCGTGATGCCGATGGTCCGCAGCACCGAGGAGTTCCTCCAGACCCGGCAGTACCGCGACGTCCTGGCCGGGCTCCCGCTGATCGAGATCGAGAAGATCGGCGACTCCGCGCCCGAGCCGTTACCCGCGGGCGGCGCCCAGCCGCTCGACGGGATCCGCGCGCTCGGCCTGGGACACGTCATCGCGGGCGCGGGCATCGGGCGGGCGCTGGCCCAGCACGGCGCCGACGCGCTGAACCTGTGGCGGCCGTCCGAATGGGAGAACCCGGTCGTCTACCTGACGGCGAACGTCGGCGTCCGGTCGGCCACTGTGGACTACCAGAACTCGCGGGTGGCCCAGGAACTCCTGCGCGACGCCGACGTCTTCTACGCGAACCGGCGGCCGGGTTTCGTCGCGGGACTGGGGCTTTCCCCGCACCGGGCGGCCCAGCTGCGGCCGGGCATCATCCACACGACCGTGTCCCTGCACGGTGAGCACGGCCCGTGGGCGTCGCGGGTCGGCTTCGACCAGACCGCGGGCTGCGTCGCCGGGATGATGACGCTGGAGGGCTCGCCCGACCAGCCCGTGCTGCCGCACATCGGCGTGGTGAACGACTACCTCGTGCCGTGGCTGGCCACGGCCGGGATCTGCGCCGCGCTGATGCGGCGCGCCACCGAAGGCGGCAGCTACCGCGTCCACATCTCGCTGACGCGCATCGCGTTGTGGATCATCAGCCTCGGCGTGTTCGACAAGGACTATGCCCAGCGCGTCGCCGGGACCGGCGAGCGGCACGCCTACCTCGACCCGGACACGTTCACCGCCGACACCCCGCTCGGGCACTACCAGGGTGTCACCGACCAGGTGCGGATGTCCGTCACGCCCGGGCAGTTCTCGACCATCCTCGTCCCCCGCGGCTCCGGCCGCCCCGAATGGCTGCCCCGGAGGTAACCGATGAGTGAAATTTCCAGTGACATTTCCGGCGTCGTTTCCCGGCTGCGCAAGACGTTCTCGTCCGGCGCGACCAAGCCGCTCGAATGGCGGCGCGCGCAGCTGACCGCGTTGAAGACGATGCTGCGCGAGCAGTCGAGCGACTTCCTCGCCGCCCTGCACGCCGACCTGGGCAAGAACGCGGCGGAGGCCCGCAGCGCCGAGATCACCTTCGTCACCAACGAGATCGACCACACCCTGGAGCACCTCGACGGCTGGGTCGCGCCCGAGTCCGCGCCGCTGCCGAAGTACCTGCTGCCGGGCGCGGGCAGCGTCGTGCGGGAGCCGCTCGGGGTCGCGCTGGTCATCGGGCCGTGGAACTACCCGCTGCACCTCGTGCTGGCGCCGCTGGTCGGCGTGCTGGCCGCGGGCAACGCGGCGGTGCTCAAGCCGAGCGAGCTGTCCCCGACGGTGTCGGCCGCGATCGCCCGGCACATCCCGTCCTATTTGGACACTTCCGCCGTGGCCGTGGTGGAGGGCGCGATCCCGGAGACGACCGAACTGCTGGAGCAGCGGTTCGACCACATCTTCTACACCGGCAACGGCACGGTCGGGCGCATCGTGATGACCGCGGCGGCGAAGCACCTCACGCCGGTGGTGCTGGAGCTGGGCGGCAAGAGCCCGGTGGTCGTCGACACCGACGTCGACCTGCAGGTCGTGGCCGAGCGGATCGTGTACGGCAAGTTCATGAACGCGGGCCAGACGTGTGTGGCGCCGGACTACGTGCTGGCCGTCGGGGACACCGCGGAGCGGCTCGAGCCGCTGCTGGCCGAGGTGCTGCGCAAGCGGTTCGGCGACGATCCGGCGCAGAGCCCGTACTACGGCCGGATCGTCAACACCCGGCACTTCGACCGCCTGTCCGGCCTGCTGGACAGTGGCCGCGTGGTGACCGGCGGGACGACCGACCGGGAGGCGAAGTACATCGCGCCGACCGTGCTCGCGGACGTCGCGCCGGACTCCCCCGTGATGGGCGAGGAGATCTTCGGTCCCATCCTGCCGGTCCTGCGGGCCGCCTCCCTCGACGAGGCGCTGACGTTCATCACCGGCCGGGACAAGCCGCTGGCGCTGTACGCGTTCACCGGCTCGGAGGAGACGAAGCGGCGGATCCTGGCGGAGACGTCGTCGGGCGCGGTGGGGTTCGGCCTCCCGGTGGCGCACCTGACCGCGCCGGACCTGCCGTTCGGCGGGGTGGGCGAGAGCGGGATGGGGCGCTACCACGGCAAGTACTCGATCGACACCTTCAGCAACCTGAAGGCGGTGCTGGACAAACCGCTGTGAACCGGGGTCGTGCTACGGTGCTGGTATAACTATACCGGTACCGTAGAACGAGGTAGTCGTGATCGAACTGAAGACGCCCGCCGAGGTCGAGCTCATGCACGTGGCCGGGCGTTTTGTCGCCGAGGTGCTCACCGAGGTCGGCCGGCTCGCCGACGTCGGGGTCAACCTCCTGGAGCTGGAACAGCACGCGCGCGGCATGATCGAGCGGCGCGGGGCCGAGTCGTGCTACTGGGACTACGCCCCGTCGTTCGGCAAGGGCCCGTTCCGCAACGTCATCTGCCTGTCGGTCAACGACGCCGTGCTGCACGGCCTGCCGCACGACTACACCCTGCGCGACGGCGACGTGCTGACCGCGGACCTCGCCGTCGGCATCAACGGCTGGGTGGCCGACTCCGCGCGCACGGTCATCGTCGGCACCCCGGCCGAGGAGGACCTGCGGATCATCCGCGCCACCGAAGACGCGCTGGAGGCGGCGATCGAGGTCGCGCGCCCCGGCAACCGCCTCGGGGACATCTCGGCGGCCATCTACGCGGTGGCGACCGACTACGGCTACCCGGTCAACACCGAGTTCGGCGGGCACGGCATCGGCCGCACCATGCACGGCGACCCGCACGTGTCCAACAAGGGCCGGCCCGGCCGCGGGATGAAGCTGCAGCCGGGTCTGACGCTGGCGCTCGAACCGTGGCTCGCCCGCACGACCGACAAGATCGTGTACGACCCGGACGGCTGGACGATCCGCTCGGCGGACGGCTCGCGCACGGCCCACTCCGAGCACACGGTGGCCATCACCGAGGACGCGCCCCTGGTGCTCACCCGGCGCGAGTCCGAGAAGCCGGCGCGGAGCGGCTCCACCGGCGGAGTGTCCACAAAGGACGTCTAGGGCACGAGCCGGTCGACGAGGGCGTCGACGAGGTCCCGGCGTTCGTCCGCGCCGAGCAGGTCCGGCAGGGTCAGCCGCTCGATGATCAGCCAGTTCAGGGCCAGCCACAGGAGCTTGACCGTCGTGGCGTCGCCCGGCAGGCCCGTCTTCAGGTGGCTTTCCACGTTGAAGTCCAGGTCGGCGCGGATCCGCTTCGTCAGCACCGCCCGCAGCTCGGGGCGGCGGGCGGCTTCCAGGCGCAGCTCCAGCAGCGCCAGGAAGCCGGCCGGGAACGCCGCCACCCGGTCGACGAGGTCGTGCATCAGCTCGGTGAGCCGGGCGCGGTCACGCGGGCCGTCGAACGGCGCGGCGAGCGTCGCCTCGTCCGGCACCAGCCGTTCGTAGACGCGCTCCCCCGCGCCGGTGAGGATCTCCTCGCGGCCGGCGAAGTAGTTGGACGCGGTCCCGGTGGGCACGGCGGCCCGCTGGTCGACCGCGCGGAACGTCAAGCCCCGGGCGCCTTCCGCGGCCAGGACCTCGATCGCCGCGTCGAGCAGCGCGGCTCGTCGTCCGGGGTTGCGTCGCACCATCACTCCGCCTGTCGGGTCACGACCACTACAGGCAAAGTACTCCAGGTCGAGTTGTCCCGCCCGTCGCGGGCTCAGGCGGACACCTCGACCTCGATGCCCATGATCCGGCCGGTGCGCCGGCGGCGCAGCCAGCCGCGGGCGGGCGTCCCGCCCGGCAGCTCCTCGGCGAACGCCTTGCGCTGCGCCGAAGTCGCCGAGTGCCACCGCAGGCCGAGCACCGGCCGGACCGGCGCGATGAACGCCTGCACCCGCTCGTGCGCCGCGGCGAGCCGCGCGGCGTAGTCGCGATCGGGCCGGTAGGCCAGCTCCAGGTCGATCAGCGGCTCGGGCCCGCCGGCGCGGTGCCGGCACCGCGCGAGCATCCGCGCGAGCTCGTCGAAGGCCACCTGCACGGTGCACGGGATCTGGTCCTGCCACCGCCCGAGGCTCGGCGCGTTCACCGCGGCCGCGGTCAGCTCGTCCGCGAGCACGATCAGCGCTCGCACCGGCGCGCCGGCGAGCTCGACGCGGACCCGCCGCCCGTTCGCGTCGGCGAAGAAGCGCACGACCCGGCCGGCCACGACGGCCCCCGACCGCAGGTGGATCCACTCCTCGACGGCGTCCGGCGACGAGCAGGACGAGACGAAGGTGAAAGCCAGCTCGTCGCCGGCGAGGGTCATGGTCACCGGGAACAGGGAGCCGAGGTCGTGCATCAGCGCCGAGCCGGTGACGAGCGCGGCCCGGGATCCGCCGCCGGTCATCGCCCCCTCCTATCCCGGTTACACCTGCAGGTCGGCTTCGATGCGTTTCAGGTAGTGGCGGGCCAGGGCGAGGTTCGCGCGGTCCCGGTCCAGCACCAGGTAGAGGAACAGCGAGTTCCTCGCCCCGACCGTGTTCAGCAGCCGGATCAGGTGGTACTGGCGGTGCAGGGTGATCAGGATGTCCTCGATGCTGTCGTTGAGCGCCAGCGAGGACATCACCCGCAGTTTCGACCGCACGACCTCGGTGTTCCCGGCCGCGGCCACCTCCAGGTCCAGCCAGTCGCCGCCACCACTGGTGCCGAGCGACATCCCGCTCTCGTAGTCGACGAGCGCGACGCCGACGGCGCCGGTGATGGACATGGCTTCCTTGAGCGCGGTGTCGATGTTCATCATGGTTCTGCTTCCTCCTTATTGTGCCTATGGGTCACGCGGCCAGGATCGTGGCGATCCGCTCGATGACGGGCCGGGTCTCGAACAGCAGCCGCCCGACGTTCAGGCCCCGGTCCCCCATCACCACCATCAGCGCGAGCCGGCCGATGGCGTAGACCGCCAGGTAACCTTCGCTGCTGAACACGACGGTCTGGTGCAAGGTCCCCTGCCCGGCGATCTCCGACGCCTGGCGAGCGATCCCGAGATCGGCGGCGGCGAGGGCGGAGATCTTCGCGGGATCGATGTGGTCGGCCGCGTCGGCGATGATCGGTATCCCGTCGACCGCGGCCAGCACCGTGTCACTCACCCCGGCGACATTCTCCCGGAGTGTGCGCATTTCACGGGCCAATGCGTCGAAGTCCACTTCTTCTCTCTCTTCGGAATTGCTTCACCCACGGCCGAGGTCATCAGCCATTCGAGTTGCCCCCGGCCGGGAACCTTACCGTCGCAACACCTTCTGTCCATGGGCCTGCGCGTCATTCCGGCGCATCTACACGATCGGGTGAAACAAGCTGTGGGCTGTAACCGAAAACCGGTGACGTCCGGGAATTATCGGAAATTGATCACGAAAACCGGGGTGTCGAGGGGGTTGAATCTCCGGTGCGCCTTGCGCACCGGATTGACCGGGAGTTTTCCGGAAACGGGGCTACCGCAGGGGCCGGGCGCGCCGGCCGATCTCCGCGAACAGCTCATCAACGCAGGCGTGCATCGCGGCGCTGCCATCCCGCCCCGCCCATCCCCGGTCGCCGAAACACACCGCGCCAACCGGGAGTTTCCCCGAAACAGGGCTACCGCAGGGGCCGGGCGCGCTGGCCGATCTCCACTCACCGGCGCGGGCACGCATCTCGGCGCCACCGTCCCGCCCGGCCCGTCTCCGGTCGCCGAGACCCACCGCACCGACCGGGCGCTTCCCGAAACGGGGGCTACCGCAGCGGCCGGGCGCGCCGGCCGATCTCCGCGAACAGCTCCCCCACGCGAGCGCGCATCTCCGCGCCCCCATCCCGCCCCGCCCAGTGCCGGCGCACCGTGCCGGTCAAGCGGTAACAAACGTCCACAGGCACGAGAAAACACTCCGTGCCACGCTCGGTCGCGCCGACCACGATCGCCTCGACGTCCGGCTCGGCCGCGGCCAACAGCGGGTGCTCCACCGCGAGCTCCGCCCAAAGCTCCGGAGGCAGCGCGGCCTCGGCGGCGCCGAACGGACCCGGCTGGAACGCGACGGCCTGCGCGCCGCAGCGCACGAAGAACGCGAACCCGGCCGGGATCCCGAGCCCGCGCCAGTCGAGGCGGCGGACCGGGTGGCGGGGGTCCCATAAACACCGCTCCGGCACCGCGCGGTACCGGGCCCCCACACCCGCGCGGCGGGTGAACACCAGGAAGCACGCGCGGCACGAGCACAACAGACCCCGGCGGCCGGTGTCGGCGACGTGGCCGTGGCGGGCCGCCACCGGGGTTCCGCACAGCTCGCACCGCTCCGGCCGCGCGGAGCGGGGCGAGCCCGCGGCCGCGGGGTCCACCACTCCACTGTGGACGGTCACGACGCCCGCCCCTCCGCCACACCAGGCGGCGGTCCCACGCCGATCTGGTACAGCGTGGGAGCTGTCTCGACGACGATTTCGACACCGGCGACTTCCGGAGCGGCGTCCCGCACGGCGGCTTCGACCGTCTCCCTCGCGGCGCGCGCGGCCGAACAGCCACGACGCGCGCCGAGCCGCAGCCGCACCACGCCGGCGTCGGTGCCCAGGTGGTCGACCGCGCCCACCTGCGGGCGGATCCGGTCGAGAGCCCGGCGCACCCGGGCGTCGGCGTCGAGAGGATGCAGGTCGTGGAGCAGCAGCAGACCGGCGACGTCGTCGTCCGCCGCCAGCGTGCCGACCAGAGCCGGGGCGCGGTCGCGCAGGACGTCGACGATCCGGGTCAGGCCGTCGCCGTACAGGTCTGTCAGCTCCCGGACGATCTCTTCGGCCGTCCCCCGGCCCGGGCCGGCCCGCAAGGCGCCCAGGAGGGTCTCGAGCCGTTCGCCCGGGGGCGGCGTCACCGGTCCACCGCCGTCCGGATCTCCCGCAGGATGCGGATCGCGGACCCGGACACGCTTGTCGTGGCCGCCGGTGTGCCGGCGCCGGCCGGGTCCTCCATGAACGGCATGAACTTGTCCGGGAACCCCGGCATGGTGCAGCCGATGCAGATGCCGCCGACGTTCGGGCAGCCGCCCACGCCGTTGATCCAGCCGCGCTTGGGGACGTTGCACTGGACGACCTGGCCCCAGCACCCCAGCTTCACCAGGCACCGGGGCGAGCCGTGCCGGTCGGCGAACTCGTCCTGCTCGTAGTAACCCGCCCGGTCGCACCCTTCGTGCACGGTGTTCCCGAACAGCCACTTCGGGCGCAGCGCCTCGTCGACGTCGATCTGCGGCGCGCGCCCGGACACCTGGAAGAGCAGGTGCAGGATGGTCTCCGAGAGGTTGTCCGGCTGGACCGGGCAGCCCGGCAGGCACACGACGGGCAGCCCGGCCCACGACCGCCAGTCGCGGCCGAGGTACTCGGGGACGCCCATCGCGCCGGTGGGGTTGCCGGCCATCGCGTGCACCCCGCCGTAGCTCGCGCAGGTGCCGACGGCCAGGATCGCCATCGCCTTCGGCGCCAGCCGGTCCAGCCACTCGCTCGCGGTCACCGGCTGGCCGGTCTCCGGGTCGGTGCCGAAACCGGACCAGTACCCCTCGGCCTTGTTCGTCTCGTCGGCGATCGAACCCTCGACGACCAGGATGAACGGGTCGAGCTCGCCGCGGTGCGCGCGGTGCCACCATTCGATGAAGCTGTCGCTCCCGCCGTCGGGCCCGCTGTGGAAATCGAGGAACGGCCAGTGCATGGCAACTTCGGGCAGCCCGGGAAGGCCGCCGAGAACGATCTCTTCGATACTCGGCTGGGTGGCCGCGGTCAGCGCGACCGATTCACCGTCGCAGCTCAGCCCGCCATTCATCCACAGAATGTGGACGGTCGGTGGGGAATTCCCGGAGTCGTGCGCCGGGCCGTTGGCCGACTGCGTGGTCCTGGCCATCGATGACACCTTCCCGGCGTGGAAGACGCCCACCGTAGCCCCGTCCGGCGGCAGCGGCAAGCCTCGGGAAACCGGCGGCGGCGACTACACTGGAGACTCTTCGGAAGGGGCAAAGATCGTGATGGAATCGGCCGGCCGGTCCTCCGGTGAGTCGATCGAGGTCGTGCCGGTCGAAATCGTGAAAAGGATCTTTCCCGCCCGGCCGTCGGCCGTTCCGGGAATCCGGGAATTCGTGCTGGAATGCCTCGCGGACGCGCCGCTCGCGGAGGCCGAAGAGCGCGAAGTGGGCAACTCGATCCTCCGGGCCCTGCTCGCCGCGGCGGGCCCGTCCGGCGTGCTGGAGGTCTCGTGCCGGAAGTACCCCCGGCGCGTCGAGTTCGACCTGCTCCCCTCGCGCGCCGAGGAACCGCCGCCCGCGCCGGTGGACGCGCCCGCCGCCAGCTTCGCCGAGTGGCTGGCCGAAGCCCTGCGCAGCCGCGGGCTCACGAAGGAGGCAGCCGCCGAGGAGCTGGGCGTGTCCGCGAAGACGATGACCCGCTGGCTGGGCGGGCACACCGAGCCGCGGCTGCGCGACCTGCGCCGCATCGAAGACCGTTTCGGGGACGTCCGGCTGAGCTGAAGGACAGATGTGTCCCGGCGGCTAACCGGCCCGGTCCGGCATGGCCAGCTCGATCGTGCAGCCTGCCGTGTCGGAGCTGACGTCGAGCCATTCGCAGATCTGGTCGGTCATCCACAACGTGGTGCCGGGGCGGGTCTCGCCGCTGAGGCCGTAGAAGGCCGGGCCGTCGGCCGGCCGGTCGCTGTGCAGGGTGCACACCACCCGCCCGGCCGCCGGCCGCACCCAGACGGCCGCGCGGTTGATGCCGTGTTCGAGCAGGTAGGCGATCGCCTCGCCGACGGCGACCCCGAACAGCGTCGCGGTGTCCTCCGACCGCAGCAGCGCGCTCGCCCGCTCCAGCACGTGCCGCCGCACGGCGACCAGGTCACCCTCGAAGCGGAAGAGGTCCGCGGCCGTGCGCGGCGGCGCGGCCGTGGCGACACCGCCGCCTTCCTCCGGGGCCGTGTAGAGCGCGGACGCCCGCGTCTCGCCGTCCACGACGCACTCGGGGTGCGCGCGCCGGGCGTCCTCGACCATCCCCGGTTCGGCGGTTCTGGTGTCGTACGGGCAGATCAGCCAGATCCGGGTGCCGGCCAGCGCCACGTTGAAGCCCTCCTCGGCGAGCTGCCACGCGGCTTCGGCGCCCTCGTCCCGGGCCGGCTCGGCGAGGATGCGGACGGCGCCGGTCGGCGCGGTCGCCCGGTGCCGCGTCCAGTAGCGGTGCAGCGCGCCGGCCAGCTGCGCCGGCCGCCGGCCGAAGAAGGCCGACTCGGCGAAGACGATCCTCTCGGCCTCCGCGCCCATCGCGGCGTGCAGCAGCTCCCGGTTGGCCGCCGTCGTGGTGACCAGCACCGGCTCCCCGCGACGCAGCCCGTCCAGGACGAACGGCACGGCCATCGCGAGGAACCCCGCGCCGGTGGCGTAGAGACAGCCCTGGTGCCGGAAGCCCGGCTCCAGCCCGTGGTCCGGGGCCGGAGCAGCTGCCGGGTTGTCCATGCGCACCGAGCCTCCCGAGGACGATCTTCGTCTAGTGGCCATTCGACCGCAGGAGCGTACCCGCACCGAACCGATTCGGCTATCAAACGGAAAAACGCGGCACCCGTTCGGAGCAATTACCGGGACGGCACCCGACGGTAGACACAAACGTCACCGGAGCACGATTCACCGCGCCCGCCAGGAGCAGCCGAAACCCTTCTGGCGCAGGGGTCACGAGCCAGATGTGTCCGCGCGGCCGGAGCGCCCGACACTACTGTCCGAATCGCTCCCGGAAATGTCCGCGCGCAATACCGCGCTCACGTGTTCGAAAACAATTCATGCCCGCGCCGGACAGCTGGGTGGAATTGTGCGGCCGGCTCCGGACCGGCCGGGCCGCGGAGGCTCTCGGCGCCGGCGCACCGGCGTCGGCGAGCCTCCGCACCGACGTCCGAAACGTCGGTTTCCGTTGGCCGCCAGCGGATCCCGCCGCGCTGGGCCGTCCGGGTGCTTCTCCCCAGTGGACTGGACCATCGGCGCCCGCGGCCGGTTGACACGCCCGAGAACGCGGTCCTACCCTCCCTCCATCCCCACCCGCCTTCCCCGCACCCCCTTCTCTTCCGGAAATACAACGTTGTAAAAATCCGCGCAGGCCTCTGACCTGCGACTTGAGAGTGAGGTCCCGTGCCACGCGGTCGCAGTCTCCTCGTCACGCTCGTGCTCGTCCTCGGGACGATGCTCGGCCTGAGCACCCCGTCCCAGGCCGCCGGTTCCCTGCCGTGCGACCTCTACGGCGCCGCCGGCACGCAGTGCGTCGCCGCGCACAGCACCACCCGCGCCCTCTATTCGGCCTACAGCGGCAACCTCTACCGCGTGCAACGCGCGTCCGACCGCGCCGAGACGAACATCGGCCTGCTCGCCACCGGCGGGTACGCCAACGCCGCCGCGCAGGACTCGTTCTGCGCCGGGACGACGTGCACCATCACGGTGATCTACGACCAGTCCCCGCGCCACAACGACCTCACCGTCGAAGGGCCGGGCACCGCGGGCGGCCAGGACGTCGCCGCCATCGCGTCGGCGCTGCCGGTCACCGCGGGCGGGCACAAGGTCTACGGCGTCTACGTCTCCCCCGGCACCGGGTACCGGCACTACGTCGGCGCCGGGGTCGCGGTCAACGGCCAGCCCGAAGGCATGTATATGGTCGCCAGCGGCACGCACGTCAACGGCGGCTGCTGCTTCGACTACGGCAACGTCGAGGCGCAGATCGCCGACACCGGCAACGGCCACATGGACGCCGTCAACCTCGGCACCACCTGTTACTTCCCGCCGTGCACCGGGATCGGCCCGTGGGTCGCGGGCGACCTCGAAAACGGGCTGTTCCAAGGGAACCGCTCCAACACGAACAACCGCGGCAACGCCACGCCGTTCGTCACGGCGCTGCTGAAGAACAACGGCCAGACCACCTTCGCGCTCAAGGGCGGCAACTCCCAGAGCGGCGGCCTCACGACCTGGTACAACGGCGCGCTGCCCTCGGGCGGGTACACGCCGATGCGCCAGGAGGGCTCGATCGTGCTCGGCACCGGCGGGGACAACAGCAACGCGTCCATCGGCTCGTTCTTCGAAGGCGTGATGACCGCGGGGTACCCGACCGACGCCGCGGACGACGCCGTCCAGGCCAACGTGGTCTCCGTCGGGTACGCCGGGTCCACCGGGACACCGCCGTACGCGGCCACGGTTTCCGGCCCCGGCGGCAAGTGCCTCGACGTGTCCGGCGACGACACGGGCGGCAACGGCACGGCGGTCCAGCTCTGGGACTGCCAGGCGAACGCGGCCGACCAGCACTGGGCGCACAACGCGGACTCGTCACTGTCCACTTTGGGCAGGTGCCTCGACGTCACCGGCAACGCCACGGCGGGCGGTGCGCTGCTGGAGCTGTGGGACTGCAACGGCGTCGGCGGCCAGAAGTGGGTGCAGCAGGCCGACGGCTCGCTGCGCAACCCGCAGTCCGGCCGCTGTGTCGACTCGCCGAACGGCGCCACGGCCAACGGCACCCGCCTGCAGATCTGGGACTGCAACGGCTCGGGAGCGCAGAAGTTCTCCGTCACCGGCGGCGGGCCGATCACCGGCCCGGGCGGCAAGTGCGTCGACGTGGCCGGCGACGACCACGGGACGAACGGGACCGCGGTGCAGCTGTGGGACTGCCAGTCGTTCGCGGTGGACCAGCACTGGTTCCACCTCGCCGGGGGCGCGCTGCGCACGCTGGGCCGCTGCCTGGACATCAACGGCAACAGCACGGCCAACGGCACCGAGGTCGAGCTGTGGGACTGCAACGGCGTCGGCGGCCAGGTGTGGACGCAGCAGGCCGACGGCTCGCTGCGCAACCCGCAGTCCGCCCGCTGCCTCGACTCCCCCAACGGCGCGACGGCCAACGGGACGCGGCTGCGGATCTGGGACTGCAACGGCTCGGCGGCCCAGCGGTTCCCGCTGGTCTGAGCCGGCTTCGGAGCAGGGCACGGGAGGGTGCGCCGCCTGCGGCATAATCGCCGCTGGCGGCGCACCTCCATTGCTGATCCGAAGAAGGCGGCCGATGACTTCCTCCCGGCACGACGGTGACTCCTGGGACCTGGCGTCCAGCGTGGGAGCGACGGCCACGATGGCCGCGGCGGCCCGGGCGATCGCGACCCGCGTGGACCGGTCGCTGCTCGCCGACCCGTTCGCCGAGCCGCTCGTCCGCGCGGTCGGCATCGACCTCCTCACCCGCCTGGCGACCGGCGAAGAGGCGCCCGGCGACCTGGTCGGGACGGCGTTCGTGGACGTGGCCCAGATCCGCGGCAAGTTCTACGACGACTTCTTCCTCGAGGCGGCCGGCGCGGGCATCACCCAGGCCGTGATCCTGGCTTCGGGGCTGGACTCCCGCGCGTACCGGCTGCCCTGGCCGGCCGGGACGGTTGTGTACGAGCTCGACCAGCCGCCGGTCGTCGAGTTCAAGACCCGCGCCCTGGCCGAGCTCGGCGCCGAGCCCACGGCCGACCGGCGGGCGGCCCCGGCCGACCTGCGCGACGACTGGCCCGCCGCGCTGCGCACCGCCGGGTTCGACGCGGGCCGCCCGACCGCCTGGAGCGCCGAGGGCCTGCTGGGTTACCTGCCGCCCGAGGCGCAGGACCGCCTGCTGGACACGATCACCGAGCTCAGCGCGCCGGGCAGCCGGGTGGCCACCGAAAGCCGGCCCAACCCGGAGCCGGGTGACGAGGAGAAGACGAAGGAACGCCTGGACCGCATCTCCGCACGCTTCCGCGGCCACAGCTTCGACTCCGACATGACCAAGCTGCGCTACTTCGGCGCGCGCAACGAAGCGGCACCGTACCTGGCCGGCCTCGGCTGGACGCTGAGCGGCTCCACGGTCACGGAGCTCCTGGCGGCGAACGGCCTGCCACCGCTGACGGAAGACGACCTGCGCATGGGCGACCTGCGGTACGTCAGCGGGATCCTGGGCGAGCCGGTCCGCCCGTAGGTCCTTTCGCGAGGCCGGCCTCGATGCCGTCGAGCAGGAAGCCGAGGCCGGTGCGGAAGGTCTCGTCGGCGTCGAGGTGGGCGCCGTCGCGGACATAGGTCTCCAGCGCCGGGAAGCGGCCGGTCGCGAACGTGCGCTCCAGGTACGGGCCGAACGTGGACTGCCACTGCCTCTTGTCCATCCCGGACGTCCGCTCGGCACGTCGCTCGGCGACCTCCCGGCGCACCGCGCCGATCACGTAGGCGTCGACCGCGGAGACCACCGGGGCGATCGCCGCCACGTCGAGGTCGTGCAGCGCGGTCAGCACGGCCTCGCGCCTGGCCAGCGTGTGCGGCCCCAGCTGGGGCCGGCCGCCGATCAGGTCGGCGAGCCATTCGTGCCGGTGGACGGTCCGCCGCGTCGCCTCGGCCAGTGAGCGCAGCACCTCCCGCCAGCCGTCGCCGGCCGGGCGGATCTCGGCCTGGACCGCGTCGAGCATCAGGTCGAACAGCTCCTCCTTGGTCGCGAGGTAGCCGTAGAGCCGCATCGGCCCGGCGTCCAGCGCGGCGGCGACCTTGCGCAGCGACACCGCCTCCAGCCCACCCGCGTCGGCCAGCCGAATCGCCGCCGCGACGATCCGCTCCCGGCTCAGCGGGGCCAGTGTCGGCCGTTCCGGCGGCTCCGGCCGTTCCCAAACCACCATGGCGGTGACGATACATCGACTGGTGCGATACGCTGTATTTGCCAATACAGCGTATCGAGGGGAAGCCATGACCATCACGATCGTCGGAGCCGGCATGGGCGGCCTGGCCCTGGCCCGGGTGCTGCACGTGCACGGCATCGAGTCCGTCGTCTACGAACGGGAGTCGTCGCGCGACGCCCGTGGCCAGGGCGGCATGCTCGACATCCACTCCGGCCAGCGGGCGCTGCGCGAGGCCGGGCTGATCGAGCGGTTCCGCACCATCGCCCGGGGTGAAGGCCAGGACATGCGGCTCCTCGAGCCGGACGGCACCCTGCTGCTGCAGGAGGACACCCCCGACGACGCCCCGCTCGTCCGCCCCGAGGTCGACCGCGCCGACCTGCGCGCCCTGCTGCTGGACTCCCTTCCCGAGGGCACGGTCCGGTGGGGGCACGCCTTCGAGTCCGCGCAGAACGGCGTCGTGCACTTCGCCGGCGGGCGCAGCACGACGTACGACCTGCTGGTCGGCGCGGACGGCGCGCAGTCCCGGGTCCGCAAGCTGCTCACCGACGCGCGGCCGGCGCACCTCGGCCAGAACACCGTCGAGCTCGGCATTCCCGACGTCGACCGCACCCACCCCGACCTCGCGGCCATGGTGGGACGCGGCAACTACTGGGTGTTCGGCGACGGGAAGTCCCTGGCGGCGCAGCGCAACGGCGACGGCCGCGTCCGGATCGGCCTCAACTTCTACAACACCGGCGAGGACTGGCTCACCACGAGCGGGATCCCGTTCGACGACCCGGCCGCGACCCGGGCGTGGGTGATCGAGCAGCTCAGCGGCTGGGACGCCCGGTTCCTCGCCCTGATCGCGGCCTGCGACGACGAGGTCATGCCGCGGGCGCTCACCAGTCTCCCGATCGGCCTGACCTGGCCTTCGGCGCCGGACGTCACACTGGTCGGCGACGCCGCGCACCTGATGCCGGCGGTCGGGGAAGGCGCGAACATGGCCCTGCTCGACGGCGCGCTGCTCGGCCTCGCGCTGGCCGCGCACCGGGACGACCACCCGGCCGCCGTCAAGGAGTACGAGGCGGAGATGTTCGACCGCACCGGCGCCGCCGCGCGGATGTCGGCGGACATGCACGAGCTGCTGATGTCCCCGGACGCCGCCCGCCGGCTGCTCGCCTTCTTCCAGCCCGGCTGACGGCCTGTCGAACCGGTCGAACGGCTGCCGGACCGCGTCAACCTCATCCACGAGAACACGGCACTGCGGGCTCGGTAAGAACTGGCGGCCAATCAGCAAACATCGCGACTCCGCAACGACGGCAACTCGAACCTTCGGCCTCCATCGGGTGAGAGCCAGATGAATCTCTGGTGAAGCTGTTTCAGCGCGACGAAACGGGCACACGCGGTGACCTCGGACTTCGGCGGCGATCCGGCCGGTCGGCGCAATGTGCGCGTACCACCGGGGGTATGCGCGTGCGGACGGAAGCTCCTACGGTTTCCCGGTCCTGGGGGCCTCGACCGCAGGGAGCCGTCATGCCCACCCTCACCACCGTGTCCACGTGGACCGTCATCGCGTCCGGCGACACCGCCCGCTTCACCCACGCCTACGCCGGCGACTTCTGGGCGCCGCGTGTCTGGAGCGGCCACGGGCTCGCCGTCGCCGAAACCGATCTCGCCGGCCTCGACGAGACGCTCAAGGAAATGATGAAGCTGCCGATCTACTGGCTGGCCCGGGGGCGCCACCAGGATTCCCGGGCCGGCGACGCCGCCGTGTGGTCGGAGCCGTGGTTCGACTCGGACGACGAGTTCGTGTACATCGGGGGCCCCTGCCGGACCGACGAGCCGACGGTGGGCTACCGGCCCGCCCTGGACTTCGCCGTCGACCTGGTCCACCTCCGCGGCCTGCGCATCAGGGTCGCCAAGTACCGGACGGCCCCGCTGCGCGGCTCGGGAGTGCCCGTCGCCGCGGCGGCCCGGGTCCGGCCGCGGGTGGCGTCGGGTCGGCTGCCTCGCTGAATGCCGGTTTTGCGCTGCTGTCGCCTGGGGGTTGGGCGGCAGCAGCGTCGTGTTGAGGGGCAGTCGACGGCGCCCGTTTGGCAACTGAACATTCATTAGGGATAGTGGGGCCATGCGCACACGGGATCCCGAGGCCAAACGGCGGCAGCTCCTGGACGGCGCGCTCGCGGAGTTCGCCGAGCACGGCATCGGGGGCGCCCGGGTCGACCGCATCGCCACGCGGGCCGGGGTCAGCGCCGGGCTCGTCTACTCCTTCCACGACGGCAAGGAAGGCCTCTTCGAGGCGGTCTACGACGCCGTCGTCGAACAGGTCGTCGCCGGGATCCCCCTCGATGCCGACGATCTTCCCGGGTACGCCGGGCTGCTCTACGACGCCGGGGTCGAGAACCCGGCCGTCATGCGGTTCGTCACCTGGTACCAGCTCGAACGCGGGCACGCCCAAACCGGCGTCCGGCCGATCGTCGCCCAGTCGATGGCCGGCAAGACCGGCGCCGTCGAAGACGCGCAGCGGCGCGGGGTCGTGACGGACCGGCGGAGCGCCGGTGAGCTGCTCGCCCTGGTCCTCTCCCTCGCCAACATGTGGCAGAACCAGGGTGAGGACGTCCGCGGGCTCGTCCCCGAAGCCGACCGCCGGCGCGTTGTCGTCGAAGCCGTCCGGGAGCTGGTCACCCCGCCCCGGTGACGGGGCGGGGTGCGTGTGGGTCCGAAGTGGACGTCAGGCGCCGACCTCGGGAAGGTCCTGGCGCAGCGGCACTTCGGGGAGGGCGCGCTGGGGCCGGAGGGTGAACCGGCGCGGGAACGGGATCACCGTCGCCCGCTGGAACACCGCGATGTGCCCGCTGACCATCTGGCCGAGCAGGATCACCAGGACCAGCAGCAGCGGTGTCCACCAGCCGCCGGTGTGGGTGTGCAGCCAGCCGCACGCCAGCACGCCGAACCCGGCGATCACGTAGCCCACGCCTTGGACCACCGCGGACAGCGAGAGCGAACTGTCCTTGCTGCGCAACGAGATCGTCGTCAGGACGAACGCCAGCGAGCCCATGCCCAGCCCGGTCGCCGCGGCCCACACCCAGGGCGCGGCCGCCGGGGCGAGGAGCAGCCCGGTCACGCCGACGACGTTGGGCAGGGCCAGCAGGACCACGAGCACCGTCTGGTTCCGCCACCGGCGCGTCCAGCCCGGGACCAGCCACATCATCGGCAGGCCCATGGCCATCGACACCGCGAGGCACGCGCCCGCGGTCGCCGGTGAGACGCCGGCGTCGCGCAGGATCCCGGGGAGCCAGCCCATGACGAGGAAGGTCACCGTCGAGATGAGTCCGAAGTGGAGGGTCAGGGCGGTGGCGCGCACCGGCCCGGAAGTCCGCTGTGGCGCCACGAACTCGCCGGGGGTGCGCAACCACAGCCGATGGGCCAGCAGGGCCGAGAACGCCCACAGCCCCAGGCCGATCCGCCACGACGACGACAGCACCGCCGCCGGGGTGATCAGCGCCCCGGCCGTGCTGCCCAGCCCGAGCCCGAGCGGGTAGGCGGCGGATCCCTGGGCCAGCAACGGAAGCATGGTGCCGAGCACGGCGATGGACAGGCACGCGAGCGCCGTCCCGACCAGCAGCGGCACCGGTCCACCGAGGACCCGCCCGGCCAGTGACGCCGCCAGGCCGATGAGGGACACGGTGACCGTCCGGCGGGTGCCGACGCGGTCGCTCAGCCACGGGGTCGCCCAGCCGCCGAGGCCGATCGCCCACAGGGGCAGCGCGACGAGGACGGCGGCGACCAGGGAGCCGGCCACGGAGATGTCGGGGAGGGCCGCGCCCAGGCTGGTCACGGCCGGCCGCAGGTTGAGGGCCAGTACGAAGATCACGGCGGTGGAAACGGTGGTGGCACGGGACATCGCCCCTCCTCGGCCTCGCGGTCCGGAGCGGCAAGCTCCGTCGACCCATGCTTCACGGCACGAGGAAGTCAGACATCCGTCACCTGACGTATGAATGAAGTTCTCCTGCCGTTCAACTCGCGTTAGCGCCCCGGTCCCTCGCGAATGACCGTGCATCGGCACGGCCGAATGGCTCGGCCGGACCGCGGTCTTCGCACTCAGGGCCCGGAAAACCAGGGGCCGACCATTCCCCGATGCTTGCTTTCCGGCCGGCGCCCGGACCGGCCGGAGGGTCGATTCGAGGAGGCGGGAATTCCGCCTTGACAACAGGAGTGGTGGTTTTCGGAACGATTAATCGAAAAATCGTCCGAGACGTTTTCGCCCGGTCCGCACGCGTTCTGAACGGGTCGGACGACAACGCGGCGTTTTCGCCACGCGAAATAATAATCGTAGAACTGGTCGCCGGTGGTCAGAACACCACCGTAGGTTCCTCCGGAAACAATTTAACCGGAGCGGGCCACCCAGGACCAGAGCCAGAGCGTGTCGCGTAGGTTGCGGTTGAGTAACCGCTCTCGCCCGATCGCGTACGGAGGGTGAACAGCACCTGTTCGACGTGGGCGATCGTTACCTCGAAAGGACTTGACCGACGGCTTCGCGGTTACCGGAACCGGCACTTCGGGCCCACCACTCCCGTTAGCCGTCACCATCGGGCTTCTCCGGATTCCGTGTCCACACTGTTCGCCGACGGAGCCCGGAAACGGACGGCACCTTTGTGGACATCGGATTCCGGCGCCGGGCGCCCGTTCCACCGTGGACCGTCCCCGGCGGACCCGCCGCGGTCACCGGCGGCCATCGACGAATTCGATTCGCGGGGCGGCGGAATCCGGCGAACGGCCCGAACCGGCCCTACGGCACCGGCCCGTCTTCGAGCTCGACGCGGATCCGCCACCCGCGCAGGCCGGTGATCGGCTCGTCGGCCTCGGTCGCCGGGCCCGCGCGCTCCGCGGCGAACCGGGCGTCGTCCGGCCGGCCGGCGGCGACGCAGAGGCGTTCCACTTCCCGCCACGCCCGGACTTCGGCGCGCCGGTCGCCGATCTTCGCGGAGGTCACGGCGGCCGCGGCAAACGCTTTCACGGTGTCGGCGAACCAGCCCGCCTCGCGGTACACCACCCCGAGGTTGCGCCAGGTCCGCGCCGCGCTGTGGAGGTCGCCGACCTCCTCGAAGACGGCGCCAACGGCCAGGAAGAGGTCGATCGCGTCGCCGCGCTGACGAAGTCCGTACAGGACGATCGCCAGGTTGCCCCGGGCCATCGCCTCGGCGGGCCGGTCCCCGAGGTCGTGGAAGATCGCCACCGCGGCGGTGTGCGCGTCGAACGCCCGCAGGTGATCACCCAGGTCCACCAGCGCGGTGCCCGTGTTGCTCCGGGCCGAGGCTTCGCTGCGCCGGTCGCCGAGCTCCTGGAAGAGGTCGGCCGCGTAGTGGTGGTAACCCGCCGCCCGCACGGAGTCACCCAGGCCCTGCAGCGCCAGGCCCGTGTCGTCCCACATCCGCCCGTCGAGGGCCAGGTCGTCGAAGAGGATCCGGCCCGCCAGCATGGCGGTGTTCAGGCTGTCGAGAGCCTCCTCGAACTGACCGGCCTCGATCAGGGCGGCCGCCAGGTTGTCCATGGCCCGCAGCGTCGCGACGGGGTCCCGCAACCGGCGGGCCGACCGGTCGGCGATCCGCGCGACGGCGACCCAGTCGGCCACCTGACGCCGCCAGGACAGGAACCCCGTCAGGCCGGAGACCAGCTCCACGACCTGCTGGTGCCGCCCGGTTTCCCCAGCCGCGGCCACCGCGGCGACCAGGCACGCCTGCTCGGCGTCCAGCCAGGCCAGCGCGGTGTCCCAGCCGGTGAACGGCCCGTCCGGCGGACCCGTGGCGCGGGACCGCACCGTCGCCCGCCAGGCGAGCGCGGCCCGCGTCGAAACGACGTAGTGGTCGAGCACGCGGTCGGTCGCGGCGGCCAGCTGCGCCTCGGTGACACCCAGATCGGCGACGGCGTGCCCGGTGACGTCGAGGCGCAGCAGGTCGTGGAACCGCCAGCGCCGCGGGCCGCCCAGCAGCAGGTGGGCGCGGGTCAGCACCCGCAGCCGCGTGCGCGCGACCGCCTCGTCGGTCCCCAGCACCGCCGCGGCGGCCGGCAGGGCGACGTCGGGACCGGGCGCGACGGTCAGCAGGCAGAGCAGCCGGGCGGCCTCCGGGTCCCGGCCGCGCAACCGCTGCCAGGACGCCACGAACGCGGCGTGCACCCCGCCCGCGCCGTCGTCCAGCACGGCCAGCCGGGTCCGCGTGTCGGCCAGGTCGGCCGCGACCTCGCCGACGGTGAGCTCCGGCTCCTCGGCCAGCACACCCGCGGCGATGACCACGGCTTGGGGCAGATATCCGCACCACCGCAGCACTTCCGCCACCGCGCCGGTCTCGGCGGCGGCCCGGGGATCGGTTGCGAGGCCACGGCTCCGGGCCCGCTCGTCCAGCACGGCGCCCAGCAGTTGCGTGGCCTCACCCGGCGGCAGCACGTCCAGCGCCACGCGGTCGGCGCCGGGCAGCGGCAGGGTGTTGCGCGAAGTGACCAGCACCCGGTGGGTGCGCGCGGCCGACGACGTGGGCAGCAGATCGCGGACCTGGCCGGGGTCCGCGGCGTCGTCCAGCACCAGCAGCACCGGCCGGTCCCGCGCGGCCAGGAGGTCGAGGTGGCGGTGGTAGGCGGTCGGCTGCTGCGCGGCGTCGGCCGGGATCCCGGCGGCCGGCACACCCAGCGCCCGCAACACCGACGCGAACACCCGGCCCGGCGGGATCCGGTTCTCCGCGACGGGGTCGTACCCGCGCAGGGTCACGAAGACCGCGCCGCCGGGGAACCAGCCCCGGGCGACCGCGGCCGCCGCGGCCCGCCGGACCAGCGCGGTCTTCCCGATCCCGCCCATGCCCTGCACCACGCCGGTGGCGCCGGACGCGGCCGGGGCCAGGACCGCCGCCAGCCGCTCGAGGTCCGGCGCCCGGCCGACGAAGACCTCGGCGCCGGGGTCGGCGTGGATCGTGGTCACGGCCGCGCCGCTTCCGGCGGCCGGGAGGTGGATGTGCTGCGTGTTGTGGTCCCCGACCTGCACGCCCTGCCCGTACCGCGCGTCGACCGACGGCGGGCCCGGCTCGGTCACCGCGGCGGTCGCGGGCCGAGGTTCAGCGTCATCGAGTTGTGGTCGCCGATCTGCACACCCTGCGACTCGCGGACGTCGACGGAGTACTTGCCCCCGGCCCGGTCGAGCAGCGTGCGGGCGGCGGTGACCAGCTCGTCCTCGGGCGCGAGCGCCGTCCCGTCCAGCGCGCGGGCCAGCTCGGCGCGGATCCGCTGTTCGCGGTCCGGCGTGGCGTCGTCCTTGGCGACGTCTTCGAGCTCTTCGGCCACCTTCGCCCCGAACCGCCGGCGCAGCCCGCCGAGCAGGCCCGCGTAGGCGTCCTTCACCGCCAGCGACGCGGTGTCCTTCGCCCCGGCCGCCGCTCCCGCGGCCAGGCCGGCGGCCACCACGTCCAGCAACTCCCCCACCATCACGCCTCCCTGCGCTCGGACGAAGCCGGAGCACCAGTGTGCCCGAGCGGGCCGGCCGGCGGCTCGGCCACCGCGTTTTCGATACACTGACCAGGTCGATCTCACTGTGGGGGTGGCACCGTCGATCCCTTGTCGTCCACGCTGGCCGGCGCCCTCGGGGCCACGTTCGCCGCGCTGCACCAGTGGGCCGTCGAGCGGGGCGCCGACCGGCTCGGCGAGCAGCGCAAGCTCCGCGCCCTGGGTGATCCGACGCGGCAGCTGGTCGCCGCCGAGGAGGACCTGGCCGACCTCCGGCGCGTCGAGTTCGCCGCGGTGTCCGACGGCGACTGGCAGGCCGCGCTCGACGCCGTGGCCGCCGCGCTGGTGGCGGCCGACATCGGCGGGCTCGTCCGCGCCGATCCCGCCGTGCTCACCGACGAAACCCGGCTGCGCGCCCGGGTTGCCACGGCCGGACGGCGGGCGCTCTCGTCCGCGGCGCTCGGGCCCGACGGGACGGCGGCCCACGACCGGCTGCTGACCGAGTGCTGCCACCGGGTCGCGCGCCGGGCCCGGGCCGTCGACGAGGTGATGCACGCGGTCCAGGCCGCGATGGCCGGCGAGATCGCCGAGCTCCGGCGTCAGGTGTCGACCCTCGGCGTGGAGCCCGACCGGCGGGCCCGCGGGGTCGCGGACGCCTTCGAACGGCACTACCTCTCCTACCTCGCCGGCTCGTTCGCGACGTTCGAGCTGTTCCAGGTCGGCGCCGGCCGCGCACCCGCGCGTCACTCGTTCGAGCGGTTCTACTCGGTGCCCTCGGTGGCCCGCCGTTCCTCCTCCCCCACCGACACCGCGCTGACCGGCACCGGCACCGACGCGGCGCACGCGCTGGTCGGCGACCGGCACGTCCTGCTCGTCGGCGGGGCCGGTGCCGGCAAGACGACCCTGCTGCAGTGGCTGGCGCACACCGCCGCGACCACCACGCGCGCCGGGACCGAGGACGACGACCCGTGGCGCGGTGTGGTGCCGTTCTTCGTCCCCCTGCGGCAGTTCACCGACCGGCCGCTGCCGCAGCCGGAGGACCTGGTCCGGGTGAGCGCGCCCGCCCTCGCCGGCGAGATGCCGCCGGGCTGGGTGAGCGGGCTGCTGCGGTCCGGGCGGGCGATGGTGCTCGTCGACGGCGTCGACGAGGTGCTGCGGACGCGCCGCGAAGAGGTCCGCGGCTGGCTGGAAGGCTTCCTGCGCGGGTATCCCGAGGCCCGGTACGTGATCACCACGCGGCCGTCGGCGGTCGACGACGACTGGCCGTCGGTCGGCGCCCCGCTGCCGCGGTACGAGCTGCTCCCGTTGAGCGGCCGGGGCATGCGCGAGCTCGTCTCGCACTGGTACGCCGCCGCGCGGACACTGGAGACCGACGAGCTGCAGCGGACCTGGCTGACCGGCTGCGAAGAGCGGCTCCGCGAAGCCCTGGCGGCGCGTCCGGACGTGCGGGGCCTGGTGTCGAGCCCGTTGCTGTGCTCCCTGCTGTGCGCGCTCTACCGGCGGGAGAACATGTACCTGCCGCAGAGCCGGAAAGACCTGCTGGACAAGGCGTTGCAGCTGCTGCTGGGCGAGTGGGACACCCGGCGCGGGGTGCAGGTCGAGGACGAGCTGCGGATGTCGGACAAGGAGAAGATCATCCTCCTGGAGCGGTTCGCCGCCCCGATGGTCCGCAACGCCGAGCTGCTGGTGCGTCGTGACGACGCGGCGAAGCGCTTCGCCCGCGCGATGTCCGGCCTGCGGTCGCAGGGCGCCGACGCGGACCAGGTGCTGCGGCACCTGCTGGAGCGCAGCGGCGTGCTGCGCGAGAACAGCGCCGACCACCGGATCGCGTTTGTGCACCGGACGTTCCGCGACTTCCTCGCCGCGGGTGAGTTCGTCAAGGCCGGCGAGATCGGCTACGTCGTCGAGCACGCCCACGACGACGCGCTCAACGAAGTCGTGTTCATGGCCGCGGCGCAGGCCCGTCCCGCCGAGGCCGGCGACCTGCTCGCCCGGCTGCTGGAGCGGGCGGGCCGGCGCGGCACCCGCCGCGACCACGAAGTCGCCGACCGGCTCGTCCTGCTGGCGGCCGCGGCGCTGGGCCACGTCGACGTCATCGAGCCCGAACGGGTCCGCACCGACGTGCTCGCCGCCGTCCGCGGCCTGGTTCCGCCGGCCGGGTTCGACGAGGCGGAGCTGCTCGCCAAGGCCGGCACGTTCGTGATCGACCTGCTGCCCGGGCCCGCCGAGATCGACGAGCTGGCCGAGCGCACCGGCGAAGCGCCCGACCGGATCGCCGCGCGCGTCATCCGCACGCTGGCGCTGATCGGCGGTGAGGAGTCGTGGGAGAAGATCCGGATGTTCAGCGGTTCGCACGGCCGGTCGGTGATCAACGAGCTGCTGCGCGCGTGGCGGTACAACGAGTACTCCGAGGAGTACGCGGCCACTTCGCTGGCCAACGTCGAGTTCGGCGACTTCCTGCTGGAGGTCCACCGCTGGGACGTCCTGCGGCGGCTGCACCACCTCCGCACGCTCAAGGCGATCCAGCTGGTCGGCGACGTCCCCCTCGACGACGAGGCGCGCGGGATCCACCCGCTGCCGCGCCTGCACGCGTTGCGGCACCTGGAGCTCAAGTCGAACGACGTGGTCGGCGACCTGGACGGCCTCGTCGACTGCGCCGGCCTGCGGTCGTTGTGGATCTCCGGGTTCAGCAGCGCGATCACCGACCTGTCGGCGCTGACCCGCATGGGCGTCACGGATCTCCGGCTGCACGCCGGTTCCCTCGACGCCATCAAGGCGTTGCACACGCTCGACAACGCGCGGCTGCCCCGGCTGTCCCTGCGGCACGGGCGGCTCGCGGAGGGGCTGGACGTGCTCCCGGAAGGACTCCGGGTCGGCGAGCTCGAGATCGCCCTGCGCGCCGACCAGCGCAACCTGCGCGGCATCACCCGGCTCGCCGAGGTCGAGGCGGTCGCGATGGCCGGCATCCCGAGTGTCGAGGAGGTCGGCGAGCTGGCCGCGCTCCCGACGTTGCGGCGCCTGACGTTGACGATCCGCGAGCCGGTGCAGGACCTGGTCCGGCTGCGGCGGCTGGGCGCGGTCCGCGTCGAGCTGCACGGAATCCCGGTGACGCAGGAAGGCGCGGCGCGCGACGCCCTGCCCGAGGCCGACATCGTGCTCTACACCGACTCCTGAGCCCGGTTCAGCGTGAATCCGTTCCGGGGAGGGCGATCCCGGCGGCGCGGAGCTTCTTCTCGACGAGCGAGGCCAAGCGGGCGGCGGCGGTGTCCGGGCCTTCGCCGTGGTGGGCGACCATCCGGTAGCGGGTCGCGGTTTCGGTGCGGGCCTGCAGGCCGGTGACGATCCGCAGCTGCGCGGGGTGGGCGAGGTAGTGCTCGGCCATGTCCGCGGCCAGTGCGGCGACCCGGGGGTCGTCCGGCTCCCAGCCGCTGACCTCGGCGCTGCGCGTGGCCAGCTCGACGAAGCGGGGGTCGTGCAGCGCCTGCTCGATGTCGGTGAGGTAGTCGTCGAAGCCGTCCGGGACCAGGGCTTTGGCCAGCACGAAGGACTCGCGGGCCGTCTGCACGTCGTGGGCCGAGAAGCCGAGGGTCGGCATGCCCTCCAGCATCACCACGGCCCGGTCGGGCAGCAGGGTCCGGTCGCCGGAGGTGAGCCGGTGGAGCATGTCCCGCTGCGCGGTCAGCTCGGTTATGCGGTCGGTGAGGCGCCGCCCGACGTCGACGAGCGTGGCCGCGAACGTCGTGGTGTCGGCGTCGAGCAGGGAGGCGATGTCGGCCAGCGGCACCCCGGCGGCGGCCAGGGTTTTGACCCGCACCAGCCGCAGCAGCTCGGCCGACCGGTAGCGGCGGTACCCCGAGCTGTCGCGCGCGGGCTCGTCGAGCAGGCCGAGCTTGTGGTAGTGCCGCACGGTTTTGATCGTGACGCCGGCGAAGACGGCCGCCTGGCCGATGGTCACCCCGTCGGTCATCGGCTCGGCGTTTCCCGCACGGCCGCGGCGACGGCACGGAAGTCCTTGCGCAGGATCTGCGTGTGGTTGCTCCCGACCTTCGCGCTGACCCGCAGGTTCGGGTTCCGGCGGAGCACCGGGTCGAGGGACGCGCGCATCTCCTCCATCTCTTCGGCGCCACCACCGAGGTTCGCGCCCGTGGCGAAGACAAATCGCACCGGGCAGGACAGCCGGTCCAGCAGCGGTTCGAGCGCGGCGCAGATCTCGTTGATCTCGATGCCGATCTCGGCGTGCTGGGCGGCGCTCATCGAGGCGGCCAGGCCGAACGGCCGCGCGAGCGGCAGGAACATCCGCATCCTGCCGAAGATACGCCGGATCTTCTCCCGGTCCTCCTCCCCGGTGTACCCCCACGGAACGGCCCCGTCGACCGAGACCACCCCGGCGACCCGATCCGGATGCCGGTCGGCCCAGTGCACGGCGAGCGCGGCCCCGTAGGACCAGCCGACCAGCAGCGGCCGGTCGACGCCGGTCGCCTCGAGCACGGCGTCGAGGTCACGGAGACACGCCTCGAAGGAGTAGTCGGCCGACCGCTTCGACCGGCCGCGAGCCCGTTCGTCATAGGTGACGTGCCGCCACCCGGGCCCGAGCGCGGCGATCACCCGCCGCCAGGATCGTTGGCCGGCGTAGGAGCCGTTGAGGTAGACGAGGGGCCGGCCGGCACCGCGCGTGTCGGTGACCGCGAGGGCCGTGTCGTCGACCGGCACCAGGCCGGTCCAGGGTGTGGTGGTCATGAGGGCAGCGTCCACCTTGACCTCGGGTCAAGGTCAACGCTCTGGACTTCGACGCCGATGTTGGCCAGGATCGCGCTGTCATGGATCGATTCGAAACCGCGAGCCTGGCGCTCATGCCGGGCCGGCGGGTCCGCGCCACGGTGCTCGGCCATCACCCGTGGGGGCTGGCCGCACGGATCGCCGGCCACGAGGAGATCGGCGCTTCGGTGGACATGAAGTCGCCGTTTCCGGCGGTGGGAACCGAGCTGGACGCGGTGGTCGAGGACGTCCGGCGGTGGTCGCCTCCCGCGTGGGTCCGGCTGAGTATCCGGCCCGAGGACCTGGAGTCGTTCCGCCGGCCGTGCGACTTCTGCGGCGTTCACACGGTCTTGAGCGCGGGTGGCGACGGCCTGGTTCTCGACGTCCGCAGCAACGACGGCCCCGGCAGCCACACGGTGATCGTCCACCGCACCTGTCTCGCGGACCGCATCGGACCGGGGAGCTCCGGCGAACGGGCGCGGGCCCTCACGATCGGGACCCGCAGTTGGCCGTGAGAGGCCTTCCGCAGCTTCCGGCTCCCGTCGACCAGACGGTAGACGAGACGCCTCGGCCGGTCAGCTCAGGTTCCGCACGATCGTGTCCATCTCCCGGCGTGCCGGACCGCGGACCGGGACCCTCGTCCACCACCAGCCCGCACCCGGCTCGACCGCGTCGTCGATGTGCGCGAGCAGTCTCCGACCGTCCGGCTCGGTGAACGACCTGAACTCCTCGTCGACCACCGCCCACGCGGACAGCTCCGCGCCGACGGCACCGAGCCCGTCGGCGACAGCGTCACGCGCGAACAAGGCGGCGAGGTAGTCGTGCGCACCCCAGACCGTCCGGTCACTGTCCGGACGGTCGAGATCCCCGCGCAGCTTCGCGACGTGCCGCTGCCACGACACGATCAAGCTGTCCAGGAGGGCGTGTCCCCCGTCCTCATCCAGCCGACACCTCGCTGAGGTAGAACGCCAGCCGCCCCGGATCCAGGTCCGGCTCCCGACTGATCGGCGCGGCCGCGAACTCCAACGCACCGACAACCTGCTCGACGCTCAAGGGGTAAGACGCCGGAACCGACAAGTCCGGCAGGCTCAGCGCCCGCTCCAACTCCGCACGAGCGACCGGCCGCAGTTCCACCGCCCACTCCAGAGTCTCGTCGTCCTCCCGAAAGGCCTCGACCAGCCAGCTCACGGCTCCACCGCCCTCCCCTCAGGCAGGACGTTTCCCGTAGTACGGCCGGACCACCTTCCCCAGCTTCCGCTGGATCCCCCGCAACAGCCCAATCGTCGCCCCGTCGTCGAAGCCGGTTGTCGTGCGCCACTCGAAGCCGGTGCCCGCCAGGTCGCTGACGAACACGATCTCCGTTGCGATCAGCACCCGCGCCCAGTCCACCGGGGCCAGCGGGGTCCCCTCCCGCAACGCCCGCCGCAGCCGTTCGCACTGGGTGAGCAGGTCGGCGAAGCCCTCGAACCCCATGCCGACCGCCAGCTCGTCGCTGCACCGGGCCGGGCCGCCCCACTCCAGCAGCGCCCGGTCCAGCAACGCGATCTCCTCCAGGGCGAGTAGGTCGCCCGGTGTCGGACCGGTCACCGGTTCTCGACGGCAGGCACCTCGTCCGCCACCTCGCTGAGGTAGAACGCCAGCCGGCGCGGGTCCAGGGCCGGCGCCGGGTCGGGCGGTGTGACCGCGAAACCCAGCGCGACCGTGACCTGCTCGGCACTCAAGGGGTACGACGCCGGGACCGACAAGTCCGGCAGGCTCAGCGCCCGCTCCAACTCCTCGCGAGCGACCGGCCGCAACTCCACCTCCCACTCCAGAGTCTCGTCGTCCTCCCGAAAGGCCTCGACCAACCAGCTCACGGCTCCACCGTCCTTCCCGGCACCGGGCCCTTGCCGGGGATGGGATCGCCGGTGGCCGGGTCGACCGGGCCGAGGTGCCGTCCGCGTTTGTCGTAGGTTTCCAGCTCACCGTGCTGGGAGTCCCACTCGTAGATGTTGCCCTTGCTGTCCTTCCACCGCTTGCGGAGTCCGCCACCACCCTGGACGCCCGTCTTCGGCTTGGCCGGCTGCAGGCCCTTGACCCCCGGGATCGACTTGGGCGCCGGCGTGTACCCGCAGTTGTCGCCGCCGCCGCCCTTCGGCGCATTGTGCACCAGGACATCCGTGTCGCCCGCCGTCACGTAGTAGACATGGTCCTCGTCCACGGTCAGGTTGTGCACCCGGGCCGGCCGGGTCAGCTCGTGGACCGCCGAAACCGTCACCGTGGCGCCGTTCGCCGCCAGCAGGGTGTCGCGAGGGTGGAGGTCCTCCGCGTCCACCCAGCTGCGCTGTGCGGGCACCCAGAACGGGTGGCCGGCCGTCGCCACGATCGGGGCCTGGCCGGTCACCGTGATCTCGACCAGGCGCTTCCACCCCTGCCCGATGATCGTCGCGACCACCTCGCGAGACGTGCTCCGCCCGGTCTCGACGTCCGTGGCCACCACCCGGTCGCCCAGCCGGACCTGGTCGATCGGGCGACGGCTGCCGTCGGCCATCAGCACCAGCGTGCCCGGCGCGAAGCTGTTGCACCCCGTCACCTTCGACAGGCGTTCCTCGGCCTCCTCCACTCGACGCAGGTCGGACGCCGCCTTGTCGCGGCGCTTCATCCACGTCAGGGTGTCCTTGAACGCCGACACGATCTTGTCGACGATCTTGCCGCCCTTGAGGACCTTGCCCCACGGCAGCGACGTCAGGATCTCCCAGGCGCAGCCGGCCAGGTTGAAGTCCTTGATGCAGTTGTCGACGACGCCCTTCACGCCGATGATCTCCTGCAGGATGTCGCCGCCGACCTGGATCGCCACGTCGATCCAGCTGCGCTTGTCCGCCGCGGCCTTCTTGGCTTCCTCGTACTCCGCCTGGCTGAGGCCCGCGTCCTTGAGCGCCTGCTGCTTCGTGTCGCCCGCGCCCGCGCCGCCGCCACCGCCGGTCCACGGCGGGTCGATCCAGATGCGGTAGTAGAAGACCTGGACGACCCAGTAGGTCACGGCCACGAACATCACGATCGGCATGAACAGCCCGGCGTAGTAGAGCGTCCAGAGGACCGTCGTCACCGCGGTCCGCTGGGCCACCGAGACGGTCTTCCAGTACAGGCCGTTCGGGTCCGAGTTCGTCACCGGCGAGTTGTTGCCGTAGGCGTACCCGTTGAGCTGCTGCGGGTCGTCGACGTCGAGCACCGGGTCGGCCGAGGCGAACCGGCCGGTGACCGGGTCGTACTCGCGGGCGCCGAGGTGGGTCAGGCCGCTGCCGTCCTTCGTGCCGCCGACGAAGCCCTTGTCGTCGGCCCACGACGCCGGCTGCTTGCCCCGCGGGTTGCCGAACGGGTCGGCCTGCCGCGACTTCGCGTCCAAAGTGGACGCGTTGATCGTCATCGACGCGGTGCCCTGGTGGTCGCCCAGCAGCCACGACAGGCCACCGCCCGGGCCGGACGTCCGCACCGCGACGGCGGAGCCGCCGTGGTCGTAGTAGCGCCGCGCGGTCAGGTCCTTGGTCGTGTTCTGCAGGACCAGTTCCATGCCGTCGAGGTAGAGCGTCGTGATGCCGGACTCGCGCTTGATCAGGCGTTCGCCGTCGGCGTCGTAGACGAACGACGACTCGCGCCCGTCGTGCTCCTTGAGCTTCGCCAGGCGGCCGCTCGCGTCCCACTCCAGGGTCTGCGACGACCCCGACACCTTGCGGCCGGTCGTGTTGCCCGTCGCGTCGTAGGCGAACTCGTCCTTCGCCGTGCCCGTCGGGCCGGTCTGGGTGACGGTCCGGAGCGTGTGCGGCTGGGCGCCGTCCGGGCCGCCGTAGGCGTAGGTCCGCGTGGTGTCCCCCGCCGCCGTGTGCTCGACGTCGGAGGTGCGGTTGCCGCCCTTGTCGTAGGCGTAGTCGTGCCAGTACGGCGCGGTCCCGCCCAGCCCGGCGACCGACGGCCGCTCGCCGCAGTTCCCGCTCTTCGGCGTGAACGCGCTGGTCATCCGCTTGAGGTGGTCGTACCCGAAGCACTGGACGTCGCCGGGCGAGCCCGGCGGGGTGTCGGCCAGCTTCGTGATGTTGCCCGCCGGGTCGTAGCCGTAGCTGCGCTTGGCCAGGTACGCGCCGCTCTCGAGGTTGCGCTGGACGTCGACGCCGGAGAGGCGCCGGGTGCCCTCCTCGTAGAACATCGAGGTGTAAACCTTCTTGCCGCCCGTGCCCAGCGTCAGCCGCAGCGTCTCGCCGTACTTGGAGTACAGGTGCTCCGGGACGTAGGTGTCGGCGCCCTGGGTCTCGGTGGGCAGCCCGAGGTCGTTGTAGTAGTAGCTGATCAGCTCCGGGTCGAGGCCGCCCGCGCCCGGCTGGGTGCGGGACGTCACCTGTCCGGTGTTCGTGTCGTAAGAGGTCTTGAACGAGTAGCTGCCGGTCAGCTTGCCTTCGCCGTCGGGGATGACGACCTTGGTCTCGGTCGGCCGGTTCGCCGCGTCGTAGGAGACGACCTGCTTGGTGTAGGCCTTGCCACCGGCGTTCCGGGTCGACGTGTCGACCGTGCCGCGCTTGACCTTGTCGTAGGACCAGGTCGCCACCGTCGCCTCGGGCGCGTCCGCGGCCGGCCGCTCGAACTGTGCGGCCGGGCGGCCGAGCTTGTCGTACTCGGTCCGGACGCGGACCCCGCGGGCGTCGGTCGTGGTGTCGAGCTGGTCGAGCGCGGTGTAGGTGTAGCGCCGGTCCCCGGTGTCCGGGTCGTGGTCGGCGACCTTGCGGCCGAGCTGGTCGTACTCGGAGGTCCACTTCGCGTTGTCCGGCCCGACGAGCGCGGTCATCAGGCCCCGCACGTCGAACTGGTACTTGGTCGAGTCGTAGTCCCCGGTCGCCTCACGGCCGTGGTACTGCCGCTTCTCGACGGCGTTGCCGTGGACGTCGCGGATGACCGTGGTCGTGGTCCCGCCCAGCGGCGGCACGGTGGTCACGCGGTCGGCCGCGTAGCTGGAGCTCGTCCGCCACTGCTCGACGTCGAGCTTGCGGAAGATCACCGCGGTCTCGCGCTGCTGGGAGTCGAACTCCGTCACCGTCTGGTTCGGCACGGCGTTGTCCAGCACGCCGAGCAGCGCGTCCCCGGCGGGCTGGTCGTTGTAGTACGAGCCGTTGACCTTGGCCTGGAGGCCGCGGGAGTCGTAGAACCAGTCGTTGACGATCCGGCCGCCCGCGACGGCGGGCAGCTGCGTCTGGCGTTCGCGCAGCAGGCCGTCGTAGAGCGTGTACGACGTCGTGTAGCCGCCGTTCTCCCGCAGGGAGCTCGTGGTGACGACGGTCGGCGCGTCGGTCCGGTACCGGTAGCCGAACGTGCTGGTCGGGTCCTTCTTGTCCGCTTTGGACTGCCCGGGCGCCCAGGCGCGGACGAGCCGGCCGAGCGCGTCGTACTCCATGTCGGCGCGGCGGCCGCTGATGTCCTCGTCGGACGTCGTGAGCCCGTGCGCCGGGTCCATCGTCGTCACGGCCGTGTACCCGAGCGGGTCGGTCTTGGTGACCTTGCGGACGCCGAACTCCGGGCCCGGCTCATAGGCCGACTTGACCTCGTCACCCGCGGAGTTGACCACCTTGACCGGACGGCCGAGGTCGTCGTAGGTGGTGCCCTGGGTCAGCTGCCACTCGGTGCCGGTCCAGCGCTCGGTCGCGGTCAGGTTGCCCTTGGTGGGCGCGGCGCCGGAGGCGAGGCTGTCGTAGCTCTGCCGGACCTTGCCGATCAGCTTGCCAGGGGTGTTCTCGTCGGCCGAGCACGGCAGCGCGACCGTGCGCACGCTCGCCGGGCGGTCCTGGATCCACGCGGTGTCGTTCGCGGTGTACTCGGTGCGGGCGCAGGTTTCGTCGCCGGTGACCGCGAGGTCGCCCGCGTCGTCGACGCCGACGACGTTGCCGTGGGCGTCGAAGGAGTTCTTGACCTCCGTGCGGCGCCAGGTCCCGTCGCCGAGCAGCGTCCGGCCGCGGGTGGTCTCGACGTTCGTCATGTACGCCTTGTCGTCCCCGGCGGTCGCCGTCGGGCCGTGCAGCCACGGGACCTTGACCGACGAGGAGACCAGCTTGCCGCCGTCGTAGGACTGGGATTCGAGGGTGAACCCGGCCAGGACGTCGGCGTCGGTGACCTTGCCGCCCTCGGAGTCCTCGACCGCCACCTGCCGCGTCCCGCCGGGCCGCCGGTCGCCGTCCATGCCGCGCAGGAACCGCTCGACCGTCACCGTCTGCGGGGTGCCGGGTTCGCCGGTGGTCGTGCGGACCTCGCCGAACCCGCGCCACTGCGACCAGGTCCGGTGCTCCGGCTCGCCGAAGTCGGCGTCGTCGAAGTGCCACGCGGCGTCGCCGAGGTAGTCGTAGGCCGTCTTCTTCAGCGCCGAGCCGCCGGTCCGGTCGTCCTCGGTGACCGCCTTGACGACGTACTTGTGGAACCAGCCCAGCACCGCGTCGTAGCCGTGCTCGGGCAGCCACCAGCTCGGGAAGCACAGCTTCCCGTTGGTTTCGGGGTTGGCGGGCATCGCCGAGCCCCAGACGCATTCGCGGTCCGAGTACTTGACCTCGGTGATCCCGCCGGCCTCGTTCTGCACACGCTCGACGCGGTAGCGGGTGATCGGCGGCAGGCCGTCGCCGGCCGCGACGCGGTTCGGCATCGAGAGGCCGTGGAACTTCATCTCGGGCAGGGAGTCGGTGCCGCCGGCCAGGCCGGTGTGGGTGATCCCGGCCAGCCACAGCGCCGGGGAGAGCCCGTCGCCGGTGTCCGGGAACTCGTGCCGCAGCGTCCACGCGTCGACGTCGCGCCACTGCGCGGCGCCGGTGACGTCGTCCCGGCGGATCTGGGTGAGCACCTTGACCAGCCGCTTGCGGCTGAAGAACGCCGGTGACGTCCGGTTCTCGCACTTCTCGCCGGCCGCGCAGATCCGGTCGAACGGCACGTCCGGCCAGTTCTTCGCGGTGTCCTTGGTCAGCTGGCCGGCGTTGCAGGCGAAGGTGCTCGTCGGCAGGCACCGCTCGGCGGTGTCGAACCAGACGCGCGAGGGCGCGGGCGCGAACAGCGCGTCCGAGCGCAGGCCGTACTCGACCCGGCGGAGGCTGTTCGCCGCGACATACGAAGTCTGCTTGTCCGCGGCCATGTCCCGGCCGTAGAAGTTCGTTTCGGGCTCGTAGTAGTACGTCGTCGCGTTGCCGTTCGGGTCGACGACGTAGTCGAGGTTCCAGCGGTAACCCTGCTGGCACCAGGAGTCGGCGAACGCGGTCTTGGCGCACGGCTCGCCGGCGTTGTTGCCGAACACGGGCACGGTCGAGGTCGAACGGGTCTCCGGCTTGCCCTCGCTCCAGCCGGGAAGCCGGTTGAGGCCGAGGAAGTACTGCGTGCCGTTGCTGCTGGTGATCTTCCAGTGCTCACCGTTGTCGTCGCCGTTGGTGGCGCCGGTGAGGTGCTCGATCCGCGAGCCGTCGTCGTGCTTCGGCACCCACAGGCCGGCCTTGGCGTCCTTGAGAACCAGCTCCGCCGAGACGCCGTTGAGGCTCAGGACGGCGTTGTCGGTGGCCCAGCAGAGGTCGCCGGTCTTGCGCTGGGCCTGGCTGCCGCCGAGGTCGTCGGCGCAGGCCTTGTAGCGGCGCTCGATGAACCCGCCCGCGGACAGCTCCCAGCCGTCGCCGGGGGCCGCGGCCTGGTTGTTGGTCGCGCTGGTGCGGCCGTCGACCGTGCCGGAGGAGTACCCGAGGCCGAGCTTCGGGGCGACCCCGGCGTTGGGCGGCGGCACCCGCAGCGGCACCGAATAGGTGAAGTCACCGCTCGACCCGCCGCCAGACCAGGAACCGGCCGGGGACAGCCCGGTGGCTTCGAACGAGCCACCCGCGCCGGAGGGCGCCGCCGCGGCGGCCAGCATGACCCGCGAAGCCGAACGCTGCTGCTGAGCGGGCAGCGCCACCTTGGCGGTGACGGTCCGGGAAGCCGTGTCGTTCACCGTCTCCACCGGGGTCGCCGTGCGGCACTCCGGGCGTTCCGGGGTCCGCGCGGCGCAGTCCGGCAGCTGGACGAGCTTCAGCCGCGAGCCGTAGTCCCCGCCGAAGGCCGATTCGAAGCCGCGGTAGTCGACCCGCACCGACAGCGACCGGCCGGCCGCGCCCCCGGCGTCCTCGACCGCCAGGACGAGACCGGTGACGCCGGCCTTCTCGGCGCGCCCCTGGTCCAGCGTCTCGACCCGGACCTTCGCCTCGCCGACGGGCGCGGCCGAGCGCGCCTGCGCCTTCGGGGCGTCGACGGCCACCGCGACCGGCAGCGAGCCGGCCTGCCGGAAGCCGGGCGCGGTGGCCGAGCGCGCGGCCACCCCCGGCGCCGTCGTCTCGGCGCTCGCCGCTCCCGGCCACTTCGCCTCCGGACGCGGCCGGGCGAGCGCCTCGTCGACGGCGTTGACCGGCAGCGGCCGGACCGGCACCGGCCCGCCGGGCACGGACTTCTCCTGCTGCAGCTCGGGCAGGTGGACGAAGCTGGGCTCGTCCGCCGCGGCGGGCAGGGCCTGCACCGTCGTCACGGCCATCACCGCGGCCAGGACGAGGGCAAGGTTGGGCGCAAAACGTCTTCCGGACATGCCGAACTCCAGATTCGGGTCGCGAAGGGGAAGAGGGAGCGGTCAGTCCTGCACGGGCAGTTGCCGGATCTGGTTGTCGGTCAGGGTTCCGGAGTAGACCCGGACCCCGCGGACGGCGCCGTTGAACGGGTCGACGTCCCGGCCGACCCAGCGGCTGCCGCCGAACATCAGGTCACCCGTGCCGTTCCAGCCCGCGACCCCGCCGAGGCGGCCGGCGAACCGGCCGTTCACGTAGATCCGGGCCTCCTTCGCGGCCAGGTCGTAAACGCCGGTGAGGTGCACCCACCGCTGCGTCACGACGTCGGCCTCGGCGGGCACCCACCAGCCGCCCTCCTGGTTCGCGCCGAGCGACATCAGGAAGCACCACTTCTTGACCTCGGGCCGGTACTGCAGCATGAACGGCGAGAACTTGTCGTCACGCAGGCTCACCGCGGTGCGCGGCGCCTCGTCGGCGGTGTCCATCCGGACGAAGGCCGACACGGTGTACGAGCGGTCGGTGCGCAGCTCGGGCCGCGGCCCTTCGACCGAGCCGTACCCGGCGTCGGGCGCGCCGGTGAACTTCGCCGCCGGGTAGCCGTCGGCCTGCGTCCACGCCGCGGTGCCCCGGAACGTCGCGTCCCGGCCGCTCACCTCGTCCTTGGTCGTCGTCCCGGCGCCTTCGGCGAGCTTGTACTGCGCCCGCAGGACCGACTGGTTGGCCAGGGCCGCGGCTTCGCTGCCGACGAGCACCCGCTGGTAGAGGCGGACGTCGTCGACCGCACCGGGGAAGTAGTCGAGCCGGGTGCCGCCCCACAGCGCCGCGCCGATCTGGACGTCACCGGACGCCGTCCACGTGCTCGTGTGCGCGACCTCGGCGGCGAGCGCGCCGTTGACGTAGAGGCGCAGCTTGCCCACGGCCTGGTCGTAGACGCCGGTCAGCTGCGTCCACACGCCGGGCTGCACGGACTCGGCCGAGATGGCCCGCGAGTGCACCGGGCCACCACCGTCCACATCGGACGCGAACATGGCCAGGGACCACTTGCCGTCCGGCGAGGCCTGCAGCTGGAACCCGCTGGTGCGCTTGCCGTCCAGGGAGACCGCGGCCGGCCAGGCCCCGATCTGGTCCAGCCGCACCCAGGCCGACACGGAGAAGCTCTTCGCCGTGTCGACGGCCGGGCCCGTCGCCGAAAGCCGCTTGCCCGTCCCGAGCGCGACGGCGTTGCCGAGGTAGCCGGGCGCCGCGGCGTCCGCGCCGCCGGTGGCGGTCAGGGACCGGCCCTCACCGGAGGCGTCGGCGAGGTCGCCGTCGAGCTTCCAGTGCGCCTTCAGGTTGCCGGTCAGCGGATCGCCGGCCCGGACGAGGATCGGGTACTGCACGATCGGCGACAGGTTGCCCGCCCGGTCGACGGCGCGGACGAAGACCGTCTGCGGCCCGTCGGTGACCGGTGTCCAGCGGAACACACCGCTGCCGCCGAGGCGCTCGGCGTTCACCCGGTTCTTCGGGTCGTCGTTCTGCTGGTCGGTCACCGACCACAGGAAGTGCTGGACGTCCGGGTTCGCCGCCGTCACGGTGAAGGCGCCGGTCTGGCCGATGCCGCCGGCCGCGACGTCCCCGCCGACGGGGTAGTCCGTCGAAGTGACGGTGGGTGTGCCGGGTGGGGTCTTGTCCACTTCGAACTCGCAGTTGCCCACCCAGACCGAGTTGCTGCCGCCGTCACTGGCGTACATCGACCAGTTGTAGACACCTTCGCCGGTCACGATCCCGGACGGCACGGTCACTTCGGCGAACGAACCGGAGGGGACGTTCGACGTCGTCGTCCACCACACCTCGCTGCTCGCGCCGAGCTTTCCCTTGTGCAGCGAGAACCGGGCGGTGAGCATGCCGCCGTCCGGATCGGACAGCCGGCCGCGCAGCCGCGGGGTCGGCGTGAAGACGAACGGCCGGGCGTCCCCGGAGGCGCACGGGATCTGGCCGCCTTCCATGCCGAGGTCGGCGGGCAGGCCGGGCACGGAGTTGTAGACGTACTCGAGGACCGGGTCGAGCGCGAAGCGCCGCCAGTCGTTCTGCTGGCCTTCGTTGGCCGCCTTGAGCATGAACGTCAGGGTCGTCCAGCCGCCGTTCGCGGCCTGGCGCGCGGTGTCGTCGACCCGCACCTCGGCCGCGCCGTCGGTCGGGCAGTACTTGGCGTTGTTGGACTTGCCGATCCCGCCGAGGTTGACCTCCCAGCCGGGCTGGGCGTTCCAGGTGGTGCCCCAGCCGATGCCGCCGGTGCGCCACAGCTCGGTCGGCCCGCCGTTGCAGGAGTAGGAGTGCACGACCCGGGGCCGCATGGTCGCCCGGTGGACGACCTTCCCGCGCATCGCGGAAACGTCGACGCTGAAGTACGACCGCGACCGGTAACCGCCCTGGTACCCGGCCTTCAGGTCGCCGAGGTCGCCGTCGGTCTTGTTGAAGTTGTGCTCCTCCGGCCACGGCTCCTGGACCACGACGTGGTTCTGCTTGGCGCCGGGCCACCAGTACTCGGGGTCGATGACCACCGGGAAGACCCGCGCCGGATCGGTGAGGAACGCCGCGTCGGGCTTGACCACGGTCGCCGCCGGCGTGACGACGACGTCCATCTCGGCCTTCTTGGGCGGCTGCACCGGCTCGGGCGCGGTCGCGGACCGCGCGGAGACGGCCGGCGCGGTTCCGCCGGAGGAGTCCCACATCTTCGAGGCGTCCCCGCGGAAGACGACCTCGCCCTCGGCGTCGACCGCTTCGATGGTGCCGGTGCCGGCCTTGCGCGGGGTCACGCCGCGCACGTGGTTGGCGAACTTGATCTCGCGCAGCTTCGGGTCGCGCGCCGCTTCCGGCGTCTTCACCACGAGGTGCTCGCTGAAACCCGTGGTGGTGACGGTGACCGTGAAGTCCACGCCCGGCAGGACGTCGGGGTAGGTGGCGACCGGGCCGGCCAGCTTCGGCGCGGGCAGCGTCCCGGGCCAGCCGAGGCCGATCTCGTGGGCGTCCTTCGTGGCGGCGGCGAGGATCTCCCCGGTGCCGCCGTCGGACAGCCGCACCTCGATCGGCGCGGCCTTCGGGCCCACGGTGCCGTCGGGCCGCGCGGCGAGCGTGAGGTCGACCGGGACCCAGGCGCCCGCGCGCCGGATCCGCTGCGGCTCCAGGCTTTCCCGCCGGGTCAGGGTCCCGTCCGGGTTGGCGAAGACCTCGGCGTAGGCGGTGGTCTCCTCCGGAACACCGACCGCGGCGCCGGAGCGCTTCGCGGCCGCGAGCGCCGACGTCACCGCCGGCGACTCACCGGTGGGAACCGCGGCGGCCGCCACCGGCGGAACCGAAGCCGCGAAAAGACCGCCCACCACCACAGGCAGCACGGCACGACGAAGCAGACGCACGAAGACTCCCCCACCTTCGGCCGGCCACGGCGGCCGGATCCGATCTTGATCCCGGGGAATCTTGTAGCAGCACCCCAAGGATTCACCAAGACGGGTTTGCCCGCACGGCGGTTAGTTACCAACATCTGGCGTGGCGGCGACCACTGCCCGATGGGCTCTGACCTGGGAAAACGGGGGTGTTCGGGGGCTCGAATCCAGGGGGCGGAAAACGTTAGCAACCCGGGCTGTGATCAACCCGACTCGGTCGGCGACAGCTTTCATCCTGGCCGCGGACTAAACCGTTCGGCCGTTCGGGCGTTACCGCACCAGTGCACACGGCTCGGAAGGGAACGGATGAAAAGCGTGGTTTGGTGGTCGATCGGCCTGCTGTTCGGGCTGGGGTTGATGGCGCTGGGCCTGTTCGGCACCGGCAGCTCGAGCGACCTCGTGCTGTGCGGCAGCGAAGAGATGCGGCCGGGGCAGACCTGCGAGACGACCCACTACGGCCAGACGTCCAGCGAGACCTACGAAGAGAAGCGGCAGGAGGACATCGAGGCCCAGAAGACCTTCGAGGGCGGCGGCCGGTGGGTGACGTTCGGGATCGGCACGGCGATCGCGGCCGCGTGCGGCTGGCGGCTGGTCGTGGCGATCCGGCGCCGGGCCGGCCGGGGCTCCGGGCCGGGCGGCCCGGGATCCGGCGCGGCGATCCCCGTGGGCGGACCGCAGCAGGGCTTCGCTCCGGGATCCGGCGCGGCCGTTCCGGGGGCCGGACCGCAGCACGGCTTCGCTCTTGGAGCCGGTCCGGGCGTCCCCGCCGGCGGACCGCAGCACGGCTTCGCGCCGGGAGCCGGTCCGGACGTCCCCCGGGCCGGACCGCAGCACGGCTTCGCTCCGGGATCCAGCCCCGCCGCCCCCGTCGGCGGACCGCAGCACGGCTTTGCGCCGGGATCCAGCCCGGCCGCCCCCGCGAGCGGACCGCAGCACGGCTTTGCGCCGGGATCCAGCCCAGCCGCCCCCGCGAGCGGATCGCAGCACGGCTTCGCGCCGCAGCCGGGTTTCGCGCCGCAGCCCGGCTTCGCGCAGCCGGGGTTCGGGCCGCAGGGAGTTCCGGTGCAGGAGGACGTCGCGCAGCAACCCGACCACCCCCAGCATCAAGGGTCCTCGCAGCAGCAGGGATTCCCACCACCTCCGCCGGGGTTCCAGCAGCCTCCGCCGCCGGGACACCAGGCGCCGCGCGGGCCGTACCAGCGGTAGCGGCCGGAACCGCGCGGGCTCGAAAGTCGATCGAAACTCTTTGTCCGGCGCCAAAGCCGCGTGTTCTGCTGCAAGCAGCAGACGAGCGTCCAGGTCACCGGCGACTTGCTCCTCCTGGGCGTGTGCCCGGAAGGAGTTCACGAATGGCCAGAGGTTTGTCGAGCCCGCGTGGCAAGGCGTGGTGGCGGTCCCCCGCCGGCCGGGTCCTCGCGGCGGCGGCCACCGTCGCCGCGACGGCCGCGGTCCTGGTGACCGCTCCCGGCGCCGATGCCGCCGCGAGCACGCTGGGCGCCGCGGCCGCCCAGTCCGGCCGGTACTTCGGCACGGCGATCGCCGCGGGGAAGCTCAGCAACTCCGCCTACACCACGATCGCCGCGCGCGAGTTCACCATGGTGACCGCCGAGAACGAGATGAAGCCGGACGCGACCGAGCCGAACCAGAACCAGTTCAATTTCTCCTCGGGCGACCAGATCTACAACTGGGCGGTCGGCCACGGCGCCAAGGTCCGCGGCCACACGCTGGCCTGGCACTCCCAGCAGCCGGGCTGGATGCAGAGCATGAGCGGCAGCACGCTGCGCAACGCGATGATCAACCACATCCAGCAGGTGATGGCCCACTACCAGGGCAAGCTCGCGTACTGGGACGTCGTCAACGAGGCCTTCAACGAAGACGGCAGCCGCCGGTCGTCGAACCTGCAGGGCACCGGCAACGACTGGATCGAGGTCGCGTTCAAGACCGCCCGCGCCGCCGACTCCTCGACCAAGCTGTGTTACAACGACTACAACATCGACAACTGGAACTACGCCAAGACCCAGGGTGTCTACAACATGGTGCGGGACTTCAAGTCCCGTGGCGTGCCGATCGACTGCGTCGGCCTGCAGGCCCACTTCACCGGCGGCAGCTCGGTCCCGAGCAGCCTCCAGACGACGATCTCCGGCTTCGCGGCCCTCGGTGTCGACGTCGCGCTGACCGAGGTCGACGTCACGAACGCGTCCACCTCGCAGTACTCCGCGCTGACCCAGGCGTGCATGAACGTCGCGCGCTGCGTCGGCATCACCGTGTGGGGCGTGCGCGACAGCGACTCCTGGCGCTCCGGCGAGAGCCCGCTTCTCTTCGACGGCAACGGGAACAAGAAGTCGGCGTACGACTCGGTCCTGAACGTCCTCAACTCCGGCGGAGGCACAACCACCACCCCGACGACGACACCCACGACACCGACCACCACACCGGGCGGCGGCAGCTGCACCGCGTCGCTTTCGGCGGGACAGTCGTGGAACGACCGGTACAACCTCAACGTGTCGGTCAGCGGCTCCAGCAGCTGGACGGTCACCATGACCGTGCCGAGCCCGGCCCGGATCAGCACCACGTGGAACATCAACGCCACCTGGCCGAGCAGCCAGGTGCTCATCGCGACGCCCAACGGGAACGGCAACAACTGGGGCGTCACCATCATGCACAACGGAAACCGGAACTGGCCCAGCGTCAGCTGCAGCAGTTCCTGAGCCCGTGTCCCCCGGGCGAGCTACCGGATCTGCTCGCTCCGGGGTGACGTCTTCCCCGTCCTCCGCTCGCTAGCTTCGTCGCCGTCACCGCGGACGGCGGGCCGCCAACGGCCCGCCGCCGCGGCAACGGGAGGGGCGAGCACCATGAGGAAAACCCGGTTGGCCGCGGCCTTGGCGGTCACCACGTTGACCGTTTTCGGCGTGGCCGCATGTGACAGCGCGGACGACGAAGACACCCCGGCGGCCGCGTCGCCGGCGTGGGGTGCGTGCCCGGCGGCGGCGCCGGGCACCACGCGGGACCCACGGCTCACCTGCGCAAAACTGAAGGTCCCGCTGGACTACAGCCGCCCGGACGGCACCTCCGTCGAGGTCGTGATCTCCCGGCTGGCCGCCGCCGATCCCGCGAAGCGGCACGGCGTCCTGCTGCTGAACCCCGGCGGTCCGGCGCTGCCCGGCCTCGACACACCCGGTGCGATGGCGCCGACACTGCCGAAGTCCGTCCTGGACGGCTACGACCTGATCGGCTTCGACCCGCGCGGTGTCGGCACCAGCACCCCGCAGACCTGCGGCCTCGAAAACCCGAGCGTCGCGGCCCTCTTCCCCTACCCCGCGGCCGACGGCTCGATCGACGCGAGCGTCCAGGCCGCCCGCGCCACGGCCGCGAAGTGCGCCGCCAAGGCCGGGGACACCCTGCGGTACTTCACCACCGCCAACACCGCCCGCGACCTCGACCGGGTCCGGGAAGCGCTCGGTGAAGCCACAATCTCGTACTGGGGCCAGTCCTACGGCACCTACCTCGGGACCGTCTACAGCTCGCTGTTCCCGGACCACACCGACCGCGTGGTCCTGGAGGGCAACGTCGACCCCGCGCACGTCTGGGCCGGAGAGGCCCGGAGCTGGGGCAAGGGCATGGCCGAGCGGTTCCCCGACGCGGCCGCCGTCGCCGCCGGGCAGAACGCCGTCCTCGGGCTCGGCGCCACCGCCGACGAAGTCACCCGGACCTACCTCGCGCTCGCCGACCGGCTCGACCGGCGGCCGGCGCAGGTGCCGGGCACGCCGCAGGCGTTGAGCGGGGCGATGCTGCGCGGCCTCACCTACGCGCTGCTGATCCACAACAACACCGTGCCGGTGCTCGCGCAGGTGTGGAAGGCCGCCGCGGACCTCGCCGACGGCCACCTCACCGAGGCCGACGGCAAGGTCGTCCAGCAGGTGTTCGCCGACACCCCACCCACACCGGGGGTTCCCGCGGACAACCAGGCGACCATGTTCCTGGCTCTCACCTGCGGTGACGCCGAATGGTCCCACGACGTCGGCAGTTACGCCCAGGCCACCGCCGCCGACCGGAAGACCTGGCCGCTGACCGCGGGCATGCCGGCGAACATCTGGCCCTGCGCGTTCTGGCCGCAGCCGGTCGAGAAGCCGGTGGCCGTGACAGACCAGGGTGCGCGGAACACGCTGATCCTGCAGAACCGCCGTGACCACGCCACGCCGTGGGACTCCGCCGTCGGGCTGCGCCACGCGCTGGGGAACCGGGCCGTCCTGGTCGGGGTCGACAACGGCGGGCACTACGTCTACCACGAGGGTTCTTCCTGCGCCGACCAGGCGACCGTCGAATTCCTCGACAGCGGCCGGTTGCCGGAGAAGGACCTCGACTGCACCGACGTCACGCGGCAGTAGCCGCCCCGGGGAGCGCCCGGCGTCGCTAGGCTGCCCGCCATGCCGACGCTGGGACGTCTCCGGAACCGCTGGGCGCGCGTGACTCCGGGGGTCCGGGACGGCGCGCTCGCCGTGGCCTGCACCGCGGCCGCGTTCGTGCCGGGCCTGGCGATGCTCGGCGCCCAGTTCGGCGACCTGCCGCGGCACGACGGCGGTTTCCCAGCGGTCCTGCTGGTGCTCGGGCAGACGCTCCCGCTGGCGGTGCGCAGCCGGTGGCCCGCGGCGACCTTGGCGATCATCGCGACGTCGTTCGCGGCGCACGAAGTGCTCGCCTACTCCCCCACGATCGCCAGCCTCGCGCTGTACTTCGCGCTCTATTCGGCCGGGGCGCGCGAAGAGCGGTTCCGCCGGGTGTTGCCCGCGGCGGTGTCCGCCGGGTACGCGGTCTTCGCGGTGCTGGTCGTCTTGCGGGGATCACCGTCGGACCTGCTGACTTTCCTCGTCTACTACGCGGTGCTGGTCCTGTTCTGGTCGCTGGGCGCCCTGGTGCGGCAACGCCGGCGGCAGGAGGCCGAACGGCGGCGGCTCACCGCCCGGGCCGCGGCGGCGGACGAGCGGGCGCGGCTCGCCCGCGAGCTGCACGACGTCGTCACGCACCACGTCACGGCCATGGTCGTCCAGGCCGACGCCGCGCAGTACCTCCCGCCCGAGCGCCTCCCCGAGGTGTTCACGACCATCACCGGCTCGGGCCGCGACGCCCTCACCGAACTGCGGTTCCTGCTCGGCGTCCTCGAAGCGACCGGCGCGCGCACGCCGGGCCTGGGCGCGCTGCGCGGGCTCGTCGAGCAGCCGGGCCGGGTGGTCGAGCTCGTCGAATCCGGTGAGCGCACGGCATTGCCGGCGGAAACCGAGCTCACGGCGTACCGGATCGTGCAGGAAGCGCTGACCAACGCGGCGAAGTACGCCGCCGGGCGGCCCGCGAAAGTGAGCGTCGGCTACGGCGCGGATCTTCTCGAAATCGAGGTCACCACCCAAGGTCCGGCAACCGAGGCCGGCGCGCTCGGCTCCGGCGGGCGCGGGCTGACCGGGCTGCGCGACCGCGTCGACGCGCTGGGCGGCCGGTTCACCGCCGGGCCGTCGGCGGACGGGTTCCGCGTGCACGCCGAGTTCCCGACGACGCTCCTGGAGAGCGTCCGATGACCGGCCCCCGGACCCGCGTTTTGATCTGCGAGGACCAGGAGCTGATCCGCGCCGGCTACGTGGCAGTGCTCGGCGCGCAGCCGGACTTCGAGGTGGTGGGCCAGGCCGCGAACGGCCGCGAAGCCCTCGCCCAGGTCGAACGACTCAGCCCGGACGTCGTGGTGATGGACATCCAGATGCCGTTCCTCGACGGGATCGAAGTGACCCGCCGGGTTGCCGGCCCCGACGCGGTGACCCCGGCGAAGGTCCTGGTCGTCACGACGTTCAACGTCGGCCAGTACGTCTACGACGCGCTGCGGGCCGGGGCGAGCGGGTTCCTGCTCAAGGACGCGCCCCTGGACGAGCTGGCGCAAGGGGTGCGCACGGTCGCGCGTGGCGAGTCGCTGCTCTCCCCCGCGGTGACCCGGACGCTGATCGGCCGGTACGCCGACCGGATCCAGCCGCCCGCGCCCGCGGAAGGTCCCCTGGACCGGCTCGCGCCCCGCGAGCTGGAGGTGCTGCGGCTGATCGCGGGCGGCCTGTCGAACGCCGAGATCGCGGCCGAGCTGGTGCTGAGCGTCGAGACGGTGAAGACGTACGTCTCGCGGATCCTCACCAAGCTCGACCTGCGGGACCGGGTCCAGGCCGTGGTGCTGGCCTACCGGAGCGGGCTGGTCAGCGCCGCGGGCTGAGCGCCGCTACTGCCGCGCGAGCGCCCAGGGCATCAGCTTCGTGGCGAGCGCCCGGCTGTACGGGCGGACCAGGGTCTGCAGTTCGGCGCAGGCGGACTCGCCGATGTGGGCGTAGGGAGTCACGCTGTTCTCGTCGGTCGCCTTCTCGAGCTCCGCTCGCCGGGTCTCGCCGGCCGGCGTGAACGTCGGGGCGGCGTCGTCGGTGAGCCAGTCCCGCTCGCGGAGGCCGGCCACGGCCCGGTTCCAGTCGTCCTCGGACCACGACCGGGAGGTCCTCAGGGTCTCGGCGGGGACGGCGCCGGACGCGGCGTGGGTGACGAGGGCTTCGATGCCCCGCAGGCCCGCCGTCAGCAGCGCCGCGACGTGGGCGTCGCCGCGGTACTCCCGCAGCAGCGTCTGCGCGTGCCACAGGACCAGGTGCGGCTCGGTGGGCCACGGCAGGGCCGCGTGGGCGGCAAAAAGCGGCCGTCCGACGACGTCATCGACGACCGACTCGGCGGCCTCCCGCAGGAGCGCGGCGGCCCGGCCCATCTCGGGCGAGGTGATCGCGTCGCCGAGGATGCCGCGCAGGGCTTGGTCGGCCGCGGCGTGCCGCGCGGCGAGGACGGCGGCCGGGTCGGTGACCGACCAGGCGGTGGTGATCGACTCCCGGACGAGGACCGGGTTGAAGTTGAAGAAGGTCGCGACCACGACCGGCGCCGGGACCGCTCCGAGCGCGGCCGACCTCGACGCGAAGTACCCGGCGCGGCCGGTGAGACCGAGTGCCTCGTACGCGGCCGCCGCTTCCGGGGCGAAGTAGATCATCCCGTGGTAGGGCTCGAGGAATCGCCAGGTCCGGCGCGCCGTTTCGATCACGCGGGCAACATACCATCCGGTCGGTACGGCGAGTGGGTCCCAGTTTCGCGAACTGGTAGACAACCGGTCGTATAGTCGGGGTCGTGGGCAGGACGAGCGACGGCCGGGAGCGGATCCTCGCGGCGGGGCGGCAGCTGATCGAGCAGCGGGGCTACTCCGCGATCGGCGTGGCCGAGATCTGCAAGGCGGCCGGAGCGCCGAAAGGGAGCTTCTACTACTTCTTCGAGTCCAAAGAGGCCTTGGCGCTGGCCGTGCTCGCCGAAGAGTGGGCCGAGCAGGAGAAGTCCTGGCGCGGGACGCTCGAAGGGCCCGGCGCTCCCCTGCGGAAGCTCCGCGACCTCTTCGAGTCGACCGCGGCCGCGCAGCGGGCGGGCCAGGTCCGCTGCGGCACCGTCTCGGGGTGCCTGTTCGGCAACCTCAGCCTCGAGCTGAGCAACCAGGCCGAGCCCATCCGGCTGGCGCTGCAGGAGATCTTCGCGAAGCAGGCGAACCTGGTGCAGGCGGTCGTCGAGGAAGCCGTGGCCGCGGGCGACGCTCATGTCCCCGACGCGGCCGCGGCCGCCCAGGCGATCGTCGCCCAGCTGGAGGGCCAGGTGCTGTTTGCCAAGCTCTACAACAACATCGGCCCCCTCGACACGATGTGGCACAGCTGCCTGGCCCTCGTCGGCGCATCCGCTCGGGGTCAGTGACCGGCGCTCTGCCCGCCGTTGACGTTGAGGATCTCGCCGGTCACGAAGGGCGCGTTCTCGAGGTAGAGCACGCCGTCGACGACGTCGCTGACTTCGCCCATGCGGTTGAGCGGGTGCAGGCCCGCGCGTTCGGCGTGGGTCTCCGGCGGGTTGAGCGCGGTCTTGTGGATGCCCGGGGCGACGGCGTTGACGCGGATGCCGCGCCCGGCGTACTCGATCGCGAGGGACTTCGTGACCGCCTGCAGGCCGCCCTTGGTCAGCATCGCCACCGACGCGGGGACCGCCGAGATCGGGTGGTCGACGAAGCTGGTGGTGATCTGCACGATGTGCCCGCCGCCCTGCTGGAGCAGGTGCGGCACCACCTGCCTGGTCAGGTGGAACCAGCCGCCCAGGTTCACCGAGACCAGCCGGGTGAAGTCGTCCTCGGTGAAGTCGGTGAACGGCTTGGCGTCGAACACGCCGGCGTTGTTGATCAGCGTGTCGACCCGGCCGAACCGCTCGATCGCCGCGTCGACGACCCGCCGCGACGTCGCCGGGTCGGTGAGGTCGCCGGGCACCGTGACCAGGCCGGCGTCACCCGACTCCCCGACCGACCGCGCCGTCGCCACGACCGCGTAGCCCAGCTTGCGATAACCGTCGGCGATCGCGGCGCCGAACCCCTGCGAGGCCCCGGTGACGATCGCGACCTTCTGACCCGTGCTGCTCATGCTTCCACCTCGGTAGTAGACCGGTTGTCTACTTGCCACGCTAAGGACGCCGCCGCTCGGTCGGCCACGATGAGCTGCCTCCCAGCCGGGAGGTTTTGCCTACCAGGCGCTCAGCGTCCGGCGGGCCGCGGCGCGTGCGGGTCGGTGGACGGCAGCCACGCGCCCCCGTCGGGCGAAGGCCGCTCGACGCCGGTGGTCAGGGCCTCGACGATCGCCCGCACCGACGCGCGGTCGTCGTCGCGGCGGGTGACCAGCGACCAGGTCCAGTAGGGCGCCGGATCGACGATCGGGCGCTGCACCAGGCCGCCGGGCAGCGGCGTGGTCTGCCCCTTCGGCGAGTTCACCACCGGCCGCCCGAGCCGGCGCACGTGCTCGAAGAAGGCCGGGCCCGTGATCCCGGAGTCGTCGGTCCGCACGACGGTCGCGCCGGTGTCCCGGCTGAACTGGCCGGCGTAGAGGTTCCACGACGACCAGCTGACGGTGTCGGAGTCGACGAGGACCAGCGTCTCGCTCGCGGCGACCGGCGAGGTGTCGGAGCCGGCGGACACCGCGTAGAGCCGGTCCGCGCCGACGAGGCGCGCGTCGAGGTTCTGCGCGGCCAGGTCCGGCTGCTGAACCCAGCAGACGGCGATGTCGATGCTGCCGTCGGCCACTCGCCCGGCTTGGGCGTGCGAAGGCAGCACCCAGGCGTCGACCTGCAGGCTCGCGATCCCGGAGCTGCGCTCGACGAGCCCGGCGGGCAGCCAGTTGACGTACCCCAGCCGCACGACCTCGGTGCTCCTGAGCCGCACCGCGTGCTGACGCAGGTCGTCGGCGCGGTCCAGCAGCTCGCGGGCGGCCGGCAGGAGCGCCTCCCCCGCCGCGGTGATCGCCATGAGCCGCCGGTCACGGTCGAACAGCCGCACGCCGAGGTCCCGTTCCAGCGCCTTGATCTGCTGGGACAACGACGGCCCGGCGATGCGCAGCCGCTCGGCGGCGCGGCCGAAGTTCATTTCTTCGGCGACGGTGACGAAGTACCGAAGCTGACGCAGTTCCACGACGTCATCCTAATTCGCGCACGCCCGGGGAAATGCGGTGAGCCACGCCGCGGGAGTGTGATCGAATACCGTCGTGATCAGGAACTGGGTTCGGCGGCAGCGAGAGAACAAGACGGCAGGGGTGCCCCTCCGGGCCCGTCGTCACGCGACGCTCGAAGCGCCGCAACCAGGCGACGTGCGGGTGTCCGCTTCGGTCGGCCCGTCCGGCGAAGTCGTCGCGCTGTGGTCCGCGGCTGAGGCCGCACGCCCGGTCGCGGCACGAGTCACCACGCACACCCCGAAGATGGCTGTCACCGCACGGATTCCGTCGCTTCCCGCGGCCTATCCCTCCGTACAGCCCCTGCCCGACGGCCGGGTGCTGGTCGTCGGCGCCCGGTGCACGTGGCGGCCCGAAGGACCGGACCGCAACGCGATCGTGTTCGACGCCGACGGCGAGGTGCTGCTCGAGCAGACCCTCGGTGACGGCATCGCCCACGTCCAGACGACTCGCCGAGGCGAGACCTGGGTGGGTTACTTCGACGAAGGAATCCTCGGCAACCTCGGCTGGGGAGAAACGGAGGGCCGACCGCCGCTGGGCGCCACGGGCCTGACCCGGTTCTCCCCCGCGCTGACCCCCGGCTGGTCATACCCCGCCTGGGACGAGGACACCTGGGGCGGCATCAGCGACTGCTACGCGCTCAACGTCGACGAAGACACCGTGTGGACCTGCTACTACACCGACTTCCCCGTCGTCCGGATCCACCAGGGCGCCGTGACGGGCTGGCACAACGAGGTCCGCGGCGCCAAGGCGCTCGCCGTCGGCGGATCCCGCGTCGTGTTGTACGGCGGTTACGCGCCCGATCGGCACCGGCTCGTCGTCGGCACCCTGGCCGACGACCGGCTCGAGGTGACGGGCGAGTACCAGCTCGTCCAGCCCGACGGCCGGCCGCTGCCGCCCGCGACGCAGGTCATCGGCAGAGGCGCCGACCTGCACATCCTCACCGACAACGCCTGGCTGCGGCTCGCCGTCGACGACCTCCCCGGCGAACCGGCGCCCTGACCCCGTTCACGGTCCGCAGAACTTTCGCTCGGCTTCGAAGGGGTCCGGGGGAACGACCACCTGCGTCCGGTGCCAGGCGCCGGTCAGGTTCTCCCAGAAACGCTTGAGCATCAACGGTTCCCGGGTCGACCGCCGGATCTCCGCGAGGTCGCCGCAGCCGAGCGCGTGCCGCGCGGCGGCCACCTGGTCCGGGGTGACGGCGCCGGGCACGGCGAAGTTCCCCGAAGGGTGCAGCGGTGCTTCGGGAGCGGCGTAGTCGGCGAGCAGCCAGGCGTTGCCGAGCGGTTTCGAGTGGCCCGGTTTCCCCGTGGGGAACGCGAACCGGGCGCCGATCGGGTTGGCGAGGCCCCAGAAGTCGACGATCCCGACGTCGGCAGGCGCGAGCATCCCGGCCGTGCCGAGGTAAACGCCGACGACCACGACGTCGGCCGTCACTCCGGTGCGCAGGGGCGTGACGAGGATTTCGTTGCCCGGGCCGAGCCCGTGGTAGACCAGGGACCGCCGCCCCGACCCGGCTTCGGCCGTCACGACGTCCTTGAGCGCCTGGAGCTTCCGGACGTAAGTCGCCGAGCCGGCGGGATTCGCATTCCCGGTCCACGTGACGTAGTACGCGCGCTCGTCGTCGATTCCGCTCGCGGAGCCGCCGGAATACCGGAGCAAACCCGCGCTGCAGGACGCCCACACCGCCACGACCATCACGGCCGCACCGGTGGTTTTCGACCGCGGCACCACAAGAACCGGCAGCAACACGAGGAACAGGGCCGGTAGGACCATGCGCGCGTGCATGTAGTCGCCGCCGACTTTCACCACATACGCCAGGTGCAACACGCCCGCCACCACCGGTGCGAACACCACCACCGGATCGGCCCGCGTGCCAAACCGATACAGCAGCACAGCGACCACGATCAGCGGCAGCCACAAGAGGTAGGGACCTGCGAAATCCGCGACGTAGGCGAACCCGCGGGTCCACATCGACTCACCCGCGTTCTTCGTGAGCGCGGGCATCGGCACGAGAAGGCCGTAGAAACCCATCCGGAAGATCTCGTAGGCGACCGGCAACGCGGCCGCGGCTCCGGCGGCGCCCAGGGTCAAGCGCCGGCCGGGCCGGACGGTCACCCACACCGCGGCGAGGAACACCGCGGACACGAGGGCCTGGTCCGGTCGCACCAGCGGGCCGAGCCCGATCGTGAAGGCCGCGAACAGGACCGCCTTCGCCGGCGCCTTCGTGCGCAGGCGCACGAGAAGCCACCAGCACGCCGCCAGCCAGAACGTGGTGAGCCCGGTCTCCAGGCCGGAGGTCGCGTACTCCCAGACTGGCCGCAGACCCAGCAGCACCAGGACGCCGCAGGGCAGCACCACCGCGGCGCGGCCTCGGCTGTGCAGCCGGGAGGTGGCGTCGACCGCGAGGCCGAACCCGGCCGTGGTGAGCACCAGCCCGAGGACCCACGAGAGCGTCGAGGTGTCCGGCTGTCCGAAGAGGAATCCGGCCAGCACGAGCAGCCACTGCCACAGCGCGCTGGTCGACGTCTCCGCGCGCTCGCCGAGGGAGTAGACCGGCCCGTTTCCCGCGAGGATCTGCTTCACCGCGCGGGTGAAGATCAGCGCGTCGTCGCAGATCCAGCGGGTCGAATACCCCAGCACCGCGATGAGCGACGCCGCGACCACCACGGTCCAGCGGGTTCTCCTCCCCTTTACGTCGGGGGTGGTGTCGAATCGGTCGAGCAGGATGGTCATTCGCCGGGCCCTCCAAGGAATCTCTCGGAGCCCAAGCTAGGAACGGATCATGCGCGCAGGCCCGTCCTTCTGTCACAAGACCGCACGACTCCGCGACAGGTCCGCACGGATCCACCGGGCACCCGCCCCCGCGGCCTTAGGATCGGGCCGAACTTGATCTCTGGAGGGGCCCATGCCACGACTCCTGCTCGTCGAGGACGACCGGGCGTTGGCCGAAGCGCTCACGCTGGCGCTCGAGGCGCTGGGGCACGACGTCGTCGTCGCGCCGACCGGCGAACGAGCGCTGGAAGTGGTGTTCACCGACCGGCTCGACCTCGACTTCGTCCTGCTCGACGTCATGCTGCCCGGCCTGGACGGCTTCGACGTCTGCCGCCGGATCCGCGCCAAGAGCCGGCTCCCGCTGATCCTGCTCACCGCGCGGGGCGACCCGATCGACGTCGTGGCCGGGCTGGAGTGCGGCGCCGACGACTACGTGGTCAAACCCGTCGAGCCCCGGGTGATCGACGCGCGGATCAAGGCCGTCGGCCGCCGCGCCGTCACCGCCCCCGGGTCCCCGGCGGGCCTGCTGCGCGTGGGGAAGCTGGAGATCGACGCCGGGGCGATGAGCGTGACCCGCGACGGCGCCGAACTGGCGCTCACCGCCACCGAGATCCGGCTGCTCGTCGAGTTCGCCGGGCACCCGAACCAGGTCCTGAGCCGCCAGGCGCTGCTGAAACGCGTGTGGGACTACGGGTACGTCGGCGACTCGCGCATCGTCGACGCGGCGGTCGCGCGGCTGCGAGCCAAGGTCGAGGACGATCCGGCGAACCCGGTGCTGCTGCGAACCGTGCGAGGGCTCGGCTACCGGCTGGTGACCCCGTGAAGCGGCCGGCTTTCGGGCTCCGGGCGAGGGTGACGGCGGCGGTTGTGCTGGTGACGACGCTGGCGACCGCGGCGATGGCCTTCGCGGCGACGCAGCTGCAGAAGGACGACGCGGTCGGCGGATTCACCTTCGCCGCGGAGTCGTCGTTCGGCGCGATGTTCGAGCAGACGTGGCGTGGGCTCGAACAGGCGATGGCGGGCAACGGCACGGTCGACGACTTCGCCCGGCTGATGGACGGCAGGACGACGGACTGGACGCTCTTCACCACGCGGCCCGAAGGCACGGCCGAAATGGTGACCTACGGCTCGCACGATCTTGTGTGGGCGGCAAAACCGCTGCCCTTCCGCGTTGCCGACCGGGAAGCGGTCGTGGCGTCCGTCGCGGACCGCGTCCTGGTGCGCACGGCCAAGACGGCGGACCTGCTGACCGCGACCACGGTCGACCCGGACAGCGGCCGGAAGCTCCTGGTGGTCAGCGGGAACTTCGTCAAGTACTGGGTGGTGCAGGTCTTCGACCTCTCCCCGCTCGAGGTGAGCCTGGCCGGCCAGTCGCGGAAGCTGGTGTCCATCGCGCTCGGCGTGGCCGCGCTCGGGGTGGTCGCCGCGGTCTTCTCCGCCTGGCACATCCAGCGTCCGGTCCGCCGGGTCGCCTCCGCCGCCCGCGAACTGGGCGACGGCACCCTCGACGTGCGCGTCCCGGTCCGGGGCCGGGACGAGCTCGCCGACCTCGCCGCGTCGTTCAACACCATGGCCCGGCGCGTCGGCGAGTCGATCGGCGCCCTGCGGGCCAAGGACCGGCAGCAACAACGGTTCGTCGCCGACGTCGCCCACGACCTGCGGACCCCGGTCGCCGCGCTGGTCGCCACCGCGGACACCCTCGACCACACGAACCCCGAGACCCGGACGCGGGCGGCGCGCCTGCTGCGCACCCAGGCCCTGCGGCTGGCGAACCTCGTCGAGGACCTGATGGAGATCTCCCGCTTCGACGCCGGCTCCACGGACTTCCGTCCCGAGCTGCTCGACCTGCGGCCGCTGGCCGAGGACGCGATCGAGGTCAGCGTGCCGGACGCGGCGGTCGAGGTCACGAGCCGGGGCGACACGACCGTGGAAGCCGATCCGCGCCGCGTCCACACCATCGTGCGCAACCTGCTGGTGAACGCCGTCCGCCACGGGCGGACCCCGGTCGCCGTGGTCATCGACGGCACGGCCGGCGACGTCACGATCACGGTGTCCGACGCCGGCCCGGGCATCCCCGCGGACCTGCTCCCGATCGTGTTCGACCGGTTCGTCCGCGGCGACCACGCCCGCCAGGAGACCGAAGGCAGCGGGCTGGGGCTGTCCATCGCCCGGGAGAACGCCCTCGTCCACGGCGGCGACCTCACCGGTCACAACGAGGGCGGCGCCGTCTTCACCCTGACCCTCCCCCGGCGCGGCGCGGTCAGTGCGGGCGGGACAGATCCCCGGGCTTGAAGGCCTTCACCGTGTCGGTGACGGGCCGGTCGAGCTCCGCCTTGTGCTCGGCCGGGTAGACCCAGCGGAGCCCGGCCGTCGAGCCGGCGCCGATGGACGCGGTCTCGTAGAAGATCCTGCCGTCACCCTGGTAGCCGGAGACGGTGTACCCGCCACTGGTGGCCGTCCGGAAGGTCACCCGGCCGCCGTCGCCCTCCACCGAGGCGACCAGCTGGGCCAGCTGGTCCGCGGGGCTGCGGCCGCCCGAGTTGGTGCCCCACACCGTCAGCGTCGCGCCGAGGCCGGCCTGGGTGAACCGCATCCCCTCGCCGTTCTCCGGGACCCACGACGACGCCGTGTAGCCCGGCGGCACCTGCGTGGTGAACCCGAAGCGGGCGTTCGTGTACGTCGCCCCGGCACCGGGCTGCGCCGAGGTCGACGGCGCCGCCGTCGAGGAAGCGGCCGGGGCCGTCCGGCCCAGTATCGTCAGGAACTTCGGCTGCAGCAGGTCGTCCAGTTCGCCGTAGGGCAACGTCACCGGTTCGTTCCCGGCCGCCGTGGCGCAGCCGAGGTCGTACCAGAGGATCTCGAACTCGGCGCCGGTCGCGGTGAACCCGAACGTCGCGCCCGGCACGTGGTCACCGCCGCCGGGCCGCTCGGCGGCGTCCACGCTGACCTGCCGTTCCGGATCGCCGACCACCGTGGGCACGGTGCAGAACCCGTTCTTCGTGTGCGGCGTCAGCCGCTGGGTCAGCGTCCGCATCCCGGCGGCTGTCAGGATCTCCGGCCGGAACACGTCCTGCGGGCCCAGCACCTTCCCCGTGGTGAGGTCGACGGAGAACGCCTCGGGGAACCGCCAGGTGGTGTGCCCCAGCACGCCCGAGTCGAGATCGTGGTCGTACCGCACGGAAAGCAGGCCCGGCGTCTGCAGCAGCACCCGCGCGGACGAGCGCAGCCCGGCCGTTTCGCCCTCCTCCCGGAACCGCTCCAGTGTGCTCGGGACGGCGACCGCGTCCCGCACCGACTTCAGCCGCTGGTCGACCGGCGCCCGCAACGCGGCGTTGATCCGTTGCCGGAGCGCGGCGTCCGAGCCGCCGGACACCTGCGGGTACTGGAGCTCGTGGCTGATCGGCAGTGCCGGGTCGCGCCCGGACAGGGTCTGCATGGCGACCGTCAGCGCGGCCGGCGGCGGGGCGGGCGGGTCGTCCCCGCGCGGGAAGATCACCAGCCCGCCGGCGACCAGCCCGCCGAGGACCGCGACGGCGATGGCGATCTTGCCGGCCACCGCCGCGGTCACCCCCGTCCCGGTGCCCGCCGTCACGCCGGCCCCGGCGCCGGCCGCCGCGACCGGCGCGGCGGCCGTGCCGGCTCCGGTGAGGAGCGCCAGCGGGGTGAGCGCCGTCAGCGCCGCGGCCGAGCCGGCCAGCCGCTTCCAGCCGCGCTTCTCCCAGTTCTTCCCGTAGGCCTTGCGGGCCACGGTTTCCAGCTCGGTGACGAAGGCGCCCGCCGTCGCGGGCCGCCACGCCGGGTCCTTCGCCATGCCCCGCGCGACCAGCGGGCGCAGCGCCTCGGGCACCGCGTCCAGCGGCACCGGCGCTCCCCCGTGCAGGGCGCGCAGCTGCTCGCTTGTGTCCGCTTCGAACGGCTTGTGCCCGGTGACGCACTGGTAGAACACACACGTGGCCGCGTAGACGTCGGTCGCGGGCAGGCCGGGCCGGCCGGCCCACTGCTCCGGGGCCATGTAGGCCGGGGACCCGGCGGTCAGTCCGTTGTGTCCGTCCAAAGTGGCCAGTCCGAAGTCGACCAGCTTCGACTCGCCCTCCCGCGACACCAGGACGTTGCCCGGCTTGTAGTCCCGGTGGACGACGCCGACCGCGTGCGCGTCGGCCAGGCCGAGCAGTGAGCCCTTGAGGATCGCCAAAGCCGCCTCGGGCGCCAGGACGTTCTCCGCCACCAGCAAGGCGCGCAGCGACACGCCGGGCACCGCCTCCATGACCAGCGCGGCGCCCTGCGGGGTCTCGGCGAAGTCGAAGAGCCGGACCACGTGGGGGCTCCGCACGCCGGAGAGCAGCCACGCCTCCCGGCGGAACCCGTCCGCGATCCGCGGGTCGGCGAGGAACTCCGCGCGCAGGTACTTGATCGCCACCATCTTCCCGGACGCCTCGTGCTTGGCCAGCACGACCCGCCCGAACCCGCCGGTGCCGAGCACGTCCACCTCGGCGTACCCGGGCACCTGCCACGTGTCGGTCATGCCCGCCGCTTACTTCTCGACCGGGTACGCCAGGGCCACGCCGTCGTCACCGGCGCCGATGCCCGCGTACTTGCTCACCAGTGTCGGGACGACACCGACGTCGTCGACGGCCCGGTCCTGGCCCGTCTTGGCGTCCAGCACGATCGGCCGGCCGCCGTCGGTCCTGCCGTAGAGGGCGCCGTGCCACGCGACGGTGATGCCGGGGGCGACGCGGTTGGCGGTCTTGTCGGGCAGCGTCCAGAGCTTCGCGGCCGTCGTGGCGTCGTAGGCGGTGAGCACCCCGCCCGGCGCGCAGATGACGACGGACTGCTCGTCGTAGTAACAGTTTCCGTACGAGGTGGGGCCGAACTGGTCCTCACCCTCGGCCTTCATCTTCTCCGCGCCGGTGGCGGGGTCGAGGAACGAAAGGTACGGCCGGCCGCTGCCGTAGTCGGTGTGGGTGACCACGACCAGGGCCGGGCCGGCGGGGGTCACGACGACCCCGGACGACCGCGCGGCGCCGACCCACTTCTGCGCGCCGGTGGCGAGGTCGAGCGCGGTCGCCTGGATCATCGAGGAGTTCTCCGCGACGTTGTGGTCCGCGCCGACGACGACGGTCCCGAGCACGCTGCCGGCGTCGTAGTCCTTGCGCTCCCACAGGGTCTTGCCGCTGACGGGGTCGAGCGCGACGGTGACGTGTTCGTCGTCCGAGCGGCCGTAGCTGGCGACGACGGCCTTGCCGGTGATCGCGACGACCTTGGTGACGGCGTTGCTCGCGTCGGCGTACTGGTCTTCGGAAACCTTGGTCTCGGACTGCCAGACCTTGGTGCCCTTCGCGAGGTCCGCCGCGATCACCGACAACGCGATGTAGGCGGGCGTGGTGCCCTTTTCCGGGATGAGGACCGGGACGGCGGCGACGGCGAGCTCGTCCCCGACCGCCGGCGGGCGCGGTCCGGTGGTGTTGACGAACGGCCCGCTCTGGTTGTACGGGTCACCCGGCTGGCGTTCGAAAGGGACGGTCCACTTCTGTTGCCCGGTAAGCACATCCACCGCGTTCAGCGCGGTGGGGCTGACGATGTAACCGGTGCGGTCGCGCAAGGTCATGAACGTCGAGGTGACGTTGCCCGCAACGTTGGCGCGCAAGGCGCCCGCGGGGAGCCCGACGGGAGCGCCCTGGTCGAACGACATCGGCGGGTCGGCGGTCTTCGCTTCGGGCGCGGCGGACGCCGTCGGCGGCTGTGCGGCGGGCGCCGATCCGCTCGGCGCCGAGGCCGGGCCGCCGTCGCTTCCGCCGCAGCCGGCGGCCGTGAGCACGGCCCCCAGGCAGGCGAGGATGACCAGAGTTCGCCGCATGTGCCTTACCTTCCCCCGTGTTCCCCTGCTCCGATCGGAGCCACAGCAGGACGGTAGCGGACCGTGGCCCACCCGCGTGGCAATTCACGCAAAGGTGTCACTATTGCCTGGTCGCAGCACTGCGGTCACCGGCTGAGTGCCGTCACCCTGCGTTCGGACGGCGGCGGGGCGCGGCCGAGCGAGGGGGCGTCGAGCGCATGTGGTCCCGCACCGGCGCCAGCAGCCCGGCGAGGGTGACGACGTCGTTGTGGGACAGCGGCTCGAAAAGCAGGCCGCCGACCACCTCGACGTGCCCGGGCAGCACCTCGGCGAGCCGCTCGCGGCCGGCGTCGGTGATCGTGACCGTGGTGCTCCGCTCGTCGTCCGGCGACGGCGCGCGCACCACCAGGCCCGCCTTCTCGAGCAGGCCCGCCTGGTAGGTCAGGCCGCTGCGGCTGTAGACCACGCCGTCGGCCAGGTCGGTCATGCGGTGGCTGCCCGTCGGCGAGTCGCCGAGCCGGGCCAGCAGCTGGAACTGCACGTAGCTGAGCTCGCCGGCCTCGCGCAGCTGCTGCTCGACCGCGTGCCGGAGCAGGCTGGTCACCTCGATCAGGTCGAAGTAGGCGCCGAGCTGCACGGGGTCGAGCGAGGGGCGGGCGTCGGACATGACCACAGCCTACTGCTTTGAATTCGAAGAGGTCCCTGCTGCAGACTGGCGCCATGTCGTTGTCCGACGTGGGCGCCGCGGTCCGCTGGTTGCGTGAACACGCCGAGCCCACCGCCGGCGGGCCGCGGCGGCGGACCCGGGGACTGCGCCGGGAAGAGCTCGCCGAGCTGGCCGGGGTCTCCGCGGACTACATCCGGCGCCTGGAGCAGGGACGGCGTCACCCGTCGGCCGGCGTGGTGTCCGCCATCGCCCGCGCGTTGCGGATCGGGCGGGCGGACTACGAGCGGCTCTGCGCGCTCGCCGGTTACGCCGCGGTCGACGGGCAGGTGCCGCGCGAAGCCGGGGCGGCGGCGATCCGGCTGCTGGAGCGGTTCGACGGCACCCCCGCGTTCCTCACCGACGCGGCGTGGAACGTCATCGCCGTCAACCGCGCGTGGCTGGCGCTGGGCGGCGGCGCGGCGACCGGGTCCACCCGGGACTGGAACGTCGCGTGGCGCACGTTCCGCAACGCCCGCGGGGAGATCGAGCGCACCGAGGAGGACCAGGCCGGGTTCCAGGCCGTGCTCGCCGCCCGGCTCCGCGACACGCACCTGCGTCACCCGGCCGACGCGGCGCTCGGCGAGCTCGTCGACGAGCTGCGGACCACCAGCCGCCGGTTCGACACCCTGTGGCGCACCCCGAAAACGGTCTCCGCGTACGAGAACCGGGCGGTGTTCCGGCATCCCGACGGCGGTGCCATCACGCTCGACGGCGCGCTGCTCGACGTGCCCGGCGACAACCTGATGGCCGTGGTCCTCACCCCGGCGCCGGACTCGGCCGACGCGGCCCGGCTCGGCGACGTCGTCCGCGCCGCCGGCGGGCCGGCCGTGGTCAAGGTGGGCCAAACCGGCCCAGGCTGAGCCGGCCCGCGGCCACGATCCTGAGGTCCGTGTGGATCAAGGGACCTTCGTGACCGACCTCACTTGCTTCGAATTCGAAGCAGCAGTACCGTGACCTCAGTTGCTTCGAATTCGAAGCAAAACGGCCCGAGCAGAGATGAGAACTCCGATGAAGGCAGTGCGTTTCCACGACTACGGCGCCCCCGACGTCCTGCGCTACGAGGACGTCGAGCAGCCGGTCCCCGGAGCCGGGCAGGTCCGGATCCGCGTCGCCGCGACGTCGTTCAACTCCGTGGACGGGAACATCCGCGGCGGATTCATGCGTGAGCCCATCCCGGTGCAGCTACCTCACACCCCGGGCATCGACGTCGCCGGCACGGTCGACGCGCTCGGCGAGGGGGTCGACGGCCTCCGGGTCGGCGACGCGGTCATCGGCTTCCTGCCGATGGACGGCACCGGCGCGGCGGCGGAATACGTGCTCGCGCCGGCCGAGGTCCTGACCTCCGCACCCGCGACCGTCCCGCTGGCCGACGCGGCCGCGCTGCCGGTGGTCGGGCTGACCGCGCGGCAGGCGCTGTTCGACCACGGAAACCTTCAGCCCGGGCAGCGGGTGCTGGTCAACGGCGCCGGTGGCGCGGTCGGCGGGTACGCCGTGCAGCTGGCCAAGGGCGCCGGGGCCTACGTGATCGCCACGGCGAGCCCGCGCAGCGGGGACGCGGTCAAGTCGGCCGGCGCCGACGAAGTGGTCGACCACACGACCACCGGCGTCACCGCGGCGGTCACCGAGCCGGTCGACCTCGTGCTCAACCTGGCGCCGGTCGACCCGGCGGAGCTGGCCGCGTTGGTCACGCTGGTCCGCCCGGGCGGCGCCGTGGTGAACACGACCGTCTGGATGCCCGCTCCCGCCGACGAGGCACGCGACGTGCGCGGCATCAACCTGTTCGTCCGCAGCGACGCCGGGCAGCTGGCCGAGCTGGTGGCCATGGTCGACCGCGGCGAGCTGCGCGTCGACGTCGCCGAGCGGGTGCCGCTGGCCGAGCTGCCGGCGCTGCACGCACGGGCCGCCAAGGGTGCGGTGCACGGCAAGGTCGTCGTCGTTCCGGCCTGACCGGAAATACCCTCGGAGGGTGTTGCGCGCGTTCGGCGGGAACTGCGTGCTTCTGCCTAGGATGAACCATGGCAATCGCGAAACCACCCATCGTGCCGGCCGCGGAATGGGCCGAGGCGCAGAGCTCGCTGGCAAAGCAGGAGAAGGAAGTCGCGGCCGCGGTGCAGACCTTGATCGCGGCCCGCAAACGGATGCCGATGGTCCGCGTCGAACAGGACTATTCGTTCGAAGGGCCCGACGGCGAGATTTCCCTGGCCGGGCTTTTCGAGGGTCGCAGCCAGTTGATCCTGTACCGGTTCTTCTTCGAAGAAGGCGTGGCCGGCTGGCCGGAAGCGGGGTGCTCCGGCTGTTCTTCGTGGGTCGACGGGGTCGCCGACCTGAGCCTCCTGCACGCCAGGGACATCACCTTCGCGATGGCGTCACCGGCGCCGCAGAGCAACCTGCGGACCTACGCCGAACGCATGGGCTGGACCGACATTCCCTGGTACACGATCCGCACCGAGTCCTTCACCCGCGACTTCGGGTCGACGGAATGGTTCGCCCTGAACATGTTCCTGCGCGACGGGGACGACATCTACCGCACCTACTACCTGAACAACGGGCCGATGGTGAGCCAGATCGGCAGCATCGCCAGCCTGTACTCGCTGACGCCGTACGGCGGCCAGGTGGAAGGCGAAGACGTCCCCGAAGGGTGGCCGCAGGAGGACTTCGCCTACTGGCTCCGCCCCCACGACGAGTTCCACGAGCCCGCGCCGGTGGCTCGAGAGCAGTAGCAGCACCGGTGCCGCCGATCCGATGCGGACCTCATCGGATCGGCGGCCGACGCGGTCACCGGCTCACCGCGGCCTGGTCGGCGGGGTGGTGCCGGTCCGTTCGTCGCCGTAGCTGAGCCAGGTTCCGAGCGGGGCTCGCTGCCCGACGCCCGGGCGGCCGTAGTCGCACACGCCGTCGGGGAACGTCGCCCGCAGCCGCTTCCAGTCCGCCGTGCTGAACGGGACCGGGTAGTCGCGGGGGTTCAGCGGCTTCAGCCGGCACTTCAGCACGTCGAGCGCCAAGCTCTCCCCCGCGACCATCCGGGTGTTGGCCGCCACCGGGTACTGCGCGCCGCACTGGCCGCTCGCCGGGTACGTCAGCTTCTCGGTGATCCGCGACGCGGGCGAGAGGTAACAGCCGTCGCCGAGGTCGCCCGGCCGGTTCGCCAGCACCTTCTGCTGGCGGCTCCGGTGCGAACCGTCGGCGTCGATCGCGGTCAGCCAGCGGTCCATCGCGTTGAGCTCGTAGACACTCGCGGCCGCCGCTTCGGCCGCGGTGGCGTGGTTTTCGATGATGACCTGGTTGCCCGCGGTGCCGTTGGCGCGCAGCAGCCGTTGCCGCATCACGTAGGACCACTCGGTGGTGTGGATGTCGTTGCCGAACCCGGCGAGGTCGAGGTCGGTCCGCTGGTCGATGATCGGCGTCTCCCGCAGCCCCTGCGACCCCGAGTTCACGATGTCGTCGGCGTACACCGTGGCCAGCGCCTTCGGATCGGCCGCGATCCGCTGCGGCACCGGCTTTCCGGTGTAGTCGAGGCCGCCGATGCCCGCGTTGAGGTCGGCGAACTGCGCCGCGGTGATCTTCCCGGCCTTCAGCGCGGCCAAGCCGTACTGCACCCCGGTGCTGTCGAGCGGGCTGCGCACGAACCCGGTCCTCGGGTCCCGGCCGATCTGGTTGACCAGCTGCTCGGCGGAGCTGCACTTCACGCCGCGCGGGTTGGTGACCGGGTCCCACCGCACCGCGACCGGGATGGCCGCGTTGCAGCTGCCGGTCGCGGTGGCGCGGCTGGCGAAGGTCTGGGTCCAGGAGACGCAGGTGTCGTAGCTGGCGAAGCCCGCGACGGCCTGCTTCTGCGCCGCGGTGAACGACGCGCCCGGCCCGGCGAAGTACTGCTCCAGCAGCCGGCAGTCCGACACCGGGCCCGCCGTGCTCAGCGGGTCCGGGAACGAGACGCCGGGGATGATGCCGTCGACGATGCCGGGGTAGTTCTCGGCGATGTCGTACTGCTGGATCGCCCCGCCCGAGCCGCCCCAGCCGATGGTGTGGGCGACCGGGCCGTAGGTCTCGACGAAGTGCTCCTTGACCATCATCGCCGCTTCGGCCGAGATGATCGGGCTGCAGTTGTTGTCCAGCACGTTCAGGGTCGACGACGCGACCGCGTACCCCTGGGCCAGGAAGAGGTCGTTGACCACGCCGCCGGTCGAGGTGCCCTGGTGGTACCCCGCGTTGCAGCCGCCGCCGAAGGTGTAGACCAGCTTCCCGTTCCAGGCGGCGTCCGGCGTGACGGGCGACGGCGTGCCGTCGTAGAGCGCCGCCATTTCGTAGACGGCGCGGTCGATCGTGCCGCGCTCGACGCGGACCACGTACGGCACCGCGTGCCCGCCGACGGTGGCTGTCGCGAGGTCCGCGGGCCGGCTCGCCGGGTCGGCCAGCGGCGCGAACACGCCGGCGGTGGTCTTGTACTGGTAGCTCACCTGGGTCGGCGCGCTGCACAGCGGCTGCGTCGCCGCGGGCAGGCCGAACGCCTGGGTCTCGCAGTAGAACGGGTGCTGCTGGGCGCCGGAGAAGACGGGCCCGGTGCTCGGGTGGTTGGTGACCCGCAGGCTCGCCCGCTGGTCCCGGCCGGGTCCGCTCGTCCTCGCGCTCACGTCGTTGACGCCGTTGCGCAGGCCGGTCACCAGCCCGAGCAGGCTGCCGTCCGGCTGGGCGCGGAAGCTCGCGGTGACGTCGTGGCCGTTCTCGCTGACGCTGACCCGCGTCCGCTCCGGTGCGACGACCTTGAGCAGGACCTGTCCCCCGCTGACGAGCGCGGGCCGCGGGTTCGACACCGTCTCGATCGTCAGCTGCCGCCCGGGTGGGGTGTCGGCCAGCGCGGGCGCGGCCCCCAGCAGGAGGACGGGCGCGGTCAGGCTGACCACCACGATGGATGAGCGCACAGCACGGTTGGCCACCGGAGACTCCGCTCGCTTCTGGCGTCGCGTCGTCGCGACACCGGGCAGCTGCCGGTATAGCACCTGCGGGCCGACCGGAACAATCATCGAAGCCGGGGCTAGCTCGCTTGCAGCAGCCGGACTTTCGCCCAGGTTTCGTCGTCCACGGGGGTGTAGGTGACGAGCTTGGTCCCCGGCCGCTCGCCGAAAGACAGCTGTGTGTGGTCCAGCGTCAGCAACCCCGCGTCGGGGTGCAGGAAGTGTTTGGTGAAGTTCTCCGGGCCCCGGACCTCGTGCTGCTCCCACATCCGCCCGAAGTCCGGTGACTCCTGCCGCAGCCGCCGGACCAGGCTCTTCCAGCCGGACTCGGCGGCGTGGGCCGCCATCCCGGCACGGAACCGGCCGACCAGGCGCGCGGCGGAGTCGTCCCAGTCGAGCACCCTGGCCCGCCACCGCGGCGACGTGAACATCTGCACCAGCCAGTTGCGGTCCTCGAACGGCAGGTCGGCCACGCCCCCGACCAGCCGCTCGTACGTGTGGTTCCAGGCGAGCAGGTCGAACCGGGCGTTGACCACCACGGCCGGGATCGGCTCCAGCTGGCGGACCATCACCAGCACGGCGCTCGGGATGGCCGCGCCGTCACTCTCCATCGACGGCGTGGGGTGCCCGGCCAGCGTGTAGAGGTGGGCGCGCTCGTACGCGTCGAGCCGCAACGTGCCCGCGATCGCGGCCAGCACGGGCTCGGAGACCTTGATGTCCCGGCCCTGCTCCAGCCACGTGTACCAGGTGACCCCCATGCCGGCGAGGTGCGCGACCTCCTCGCGGCGCAACCCCGGTGTCCGGCGGCGGCCCGTCAGCGGCAGCCCGGCCTGCTCCGGCGAGATGCGCTCCCGCCTGCTGCGCAGGAACGACGCCAGCTCCTCACGCCGGGCCTGGTCGCCGGTCGGTGGCGCTCCAAGGGACATCGTCGGGCTCCCGCTCAGTCGGTTACCGGGTGGCACTTATACCCCCATAAACACGCTCTGGTACCCCCTTAGTCCCGGTCGCACAGTGGAGCCATGGAGATCACCCAGGAAGACACCCTGACCTCGACGGTCGCGCTGGTCACCGGCGCCAGCAGCGGCATCGGCGAGGCCACCGCCCGCGGGCTCGCCGCCCGGGGCGCCACCGTGGTGCTCGTCGCCCGCCGGCAGGACCGCCTCGACACGCTGGCCAAGAAGATCGGCGACCGGGCCGTCGCGCTCGCCGCCGACCTGACCGACCCCGACGCCGCGGCCGGCGTGGTCACCACCGCGGTCGAGCGGCTCGGCCGGCTGGACACGCTCGTCAACGCGGCCGGCGTCATGCTGAACGGCGACTCGGTCACCTCCCCGCTGTCCGAATGGCAGCGGATGGTCGACATCAACCTCAACGGCCTGCTGTTCCTCACCAAAGCCGCCCTCCCGCACCTGGTCGAAGCCGCCGCGACGAGCCCGCGTCAGGTCGCCGACGTCGTCAACATTAGCTCGATCGCCGGGCGGTTCGTCATCCCGAACGCCGCCGTGTACAACGCGACCAAGTTCGGTGTCACCGCCGCGACCGAGGCCTGGCGTCAGGAGTTCGCCCGGCGCAACGTCCGGTTCTCGGTCGTCGAGCCGGGCCTGGTGGCGACGGAGCTCCTCGGCCACCAGCAGGCCGCCGTCCACGAACGCATGGTCGCCCGGTTCGCCGACGTCGAGCAGCTGCACGCCGACGACATCGCCGAAGCGGTCGCCTACATCGTCACCGGCCCCCGCCGCCGGGCCGTGGCCGAGATCGTCATCCGCCCCACCGACCAGGTCTGAGCGAGGGACGGCTATTTCCGGCCCAGCAGCGTTTTCACCCAGGTGTTGATCCGCCGCTGCGCGGGCAGCCCGGTCGGCGGGGTCATGCCGACAAACCCGTGCGGCGACTCCGGCCAGACCGCCAGCTCGCTTTCCCCGCCCGCGGCCCGCCAGCGCGCGGCCATGAACAGCGAGTCGTCGAGCAGCGGGTCCAGCTCGCCGACCGTGAACAGTGCCGGCGGCATCCCGTGCAGATCGGCGTATAGCGGGGAGACACCGCTGTCACGCAGCTGCTCCGGGCCGAACCCGAGGAACGCCATCCGGACGAACTGGTCGAGCCAGCGCGGCGGCAGCACGGGGGTGTCCGGTGTGGCGGAGCGCGAGCTCGGTGTCCGGGTGAGGTCGTAGACCCCGAACACCAGGCTCGCGCCGGCGATCTTCCGGAACAGCTCGGGGAACCCGTCGCGCAGCCGCAGCAGCGTCTGCGCCGCCAGGTGTCCGCCCGCCGAGTAGCCGGACACCACGATCCGGTCGGTCCCGAACTCCTCCTCCACCGCGCCGGCCAGCCACACCGCCGCCGCGAGGCAGTCTTCGAGGTGGGCGGGGAACGGGTGTTCCGGCGCGAGCCGGTAGCGGGCGGACACCACGGCGACGCCGGCCGTGCGGGCCAGCAGGTCGTTGACCGCGTCGTCGTCGGCGGGCGCGCCGAGCACAAAACCGCCGCCGTGGACGTGGAAAACGACGCCGGTGAGCGGGCCGTCCGGCCGGATGATCCGGACCGACGCCTCGCCCGCGGGGCCCGCCACCGTGCGGTCGACCGGGGTCAGCTCGGTCGGCGCCGGGACCTGGAACGTCGTCCCGCGCAGCACGGCCAGCCCTTCGGCGGTGGTGGGGTCGGGGAGTTCGGCGGCGGCGAGCCGCGCGTTGATCCCGCGCATTTCGTCCACAGTGGATTCGGGCACGGTCTCGAACCGGAAGGTCATGGCGGGAAAGCCTTTCACTGGAGGGAGTAGGTGACGTGCGTCAGCTCTTCGGACAGCTCCCACAGCCGTCGTCCGGTGGCGGGATCGGTGGCGGCGGGCGGCATTTCCGCGACGTGCGGGGCTCCGCGCAGCTCGCCACGGCCGTCCGGCACGACGAAGTCGCCCGGCTTGGTCGCGGGGTTCGTCGCGGCGTGAAGGGACGGACGGGCGGCGTCGGCCGGGCTCTGGCCCACGAATCGCTCGAGCACCATGGACGTCACGACCTGGAGGTACTTGGGCAGATGCTGCTGAAGTCCCGTGTTGCTGGTACCCGGGTGCACGGCGACGGCGGTGATCCCGGTTCCGGCCGCCCGCCGCGCCAGTTCGAGTGTGAACACGACGTTCGCCAGCTTCGACTTCGTGTAGGCGGCCATCCCCGAGTAGGACGTCTTGCTCAGCGGATCGTCCAGCGTCGCGCCCTTGTTCCGCGCGACCTTCGCGCTGACCGTCACGACCCTCGCGGCGGGCGCGGCCAGCAGGGCGGGCAGCAGCAGTCCGGTCAGCGCGAAGTGCCCGAGGTGGTTCGTGCCGAAGGTCAGCTCGAAGCCGTCCGCCGTCTCGCGGCGCTCCGGCACGGCCATCACCCCGGCGTTGTTGACCAGCAGGTCCAGCGGCCGCCCGGCGGCGAGCACCGCGGAGGCGGCGCTGTCGATCGAGGCCAGTGAGGCGAGGTCGAGGACCAGCCCCTCCACCTTGGCGGTGCCGACGGCCTCGCGAACAGCCGCGACGGCGTTGTCGACCTTGGTCTTCGACCGGCCGGCGACGACCACTTCGGTACCGGCGTTGGCCAGCGCCAGGGCCGTTTCCAGGCCGATTCCGCCGGTGCTGCCGGTGATTAGGGCGCGTTTGCCGACTTGCGACGGGACCATGGCAACTCCTTAGTGAACGTTCATTCAACACTGTGCGCCTAGGTAAGCACGGCTCGGCTCGCGTTGTCAAATGAACGTTCACTCAATAAGGTCGAGACCTCGAGGCGGAGCGCCGCGCTCTCCTGGAGGCCGCACTGGCCGAGTTCGCCGACCACGGCCACGGTCGTGGAAGCCGTCCGCAGACTGGTCGAGCCCTAGCCACCTCAATGGTCTAAACATCGGTTCTTTACCGAATGTCACCCGTCTGGTACACCTACCTTGCGGGAAAAATCCGCTATTCGTCATATCTCTGCGGTGATCTTGCGAGACCTTCCCCGCCGCCACGGGTCCACCTCACCTCGGAAGGTGCTCCATGAGGTCGATCAGCCTGCTTCCCGTCGTGGTGCTGCTGGGCGCCGCGCTCACCGTCGCCTCCCCGGCGCTGGCCGCCCCGGGGGACGCCGCCTTCTCCCCCGCCGCCGGGCGGCTCGACGTCGACTACGCCAGTTACCTGGCCAAGCACGACATCGTCTACAACCGGCCGAACACCAACCCGAACTACGGCCTGACCGTCGGCAACGGCCGCACCGGGGCGATGGCGTGGCAGCAGAACGGCCTGACCATGCAGGTGTCGAACGTCGACGCCTCGCAGCAGACCGCCTTCGGAGCCGGCCTGGTGAACCTGGCGACCACCCCGGCGATGGACTCCGGCTACAGCACCTATCAGCAGCGGCTGTCCCTCTACGACGGCACGCTGACCACGAAGTACGACAGCAACCGCACGGTCACGGTCATCGGCCAGCCCGGGTCCGAGGTCATGGGCATCCACGTCGACGACACCCGCGGCGGGGTGAGCGCGGTGACGCTGGAGCTGTCGCTGTGGGACGTCGCTAACCTCGGCAACAGCGGCGACGTCCCCGACATCACTACCTGGCGCCAGGTCTCGAGCTACGCCGACGCGTCCGGGGCCGGGATCAGCCGCGGCCAGACCGACCCGCAGAAGTTCGGCTACACCTTGGCCGCGACCGTCGAAGGCGCGAACTACAGCGCTTCGGTCGTAAACAACAGCCGGGTGCGGCTCACGATCACGCCGACCTCGAGCTACACCGTGTGGTTCACCGCGAGCACCCGGCTCAACGCCGCGGGCAACAACTCGGTCAACCAGGCCAAGAACGCGCTCAACGCGGTCAAGTCGACCGGGTACCCGAGCACCTACAACGCCTACCGGAACTGGTGGCACGGCTTCTGGGGCAAGTCTTTCGTGCAGTACGGCGGCCTCGGCGGCGACGCCGACTACCTCGAGAACGTCTACTACCTCTCGACGTACCTGATCGCCGCCGGCGGGTACGGCAACTACCCGTACCACTTCATCAACGGCGTCTTCCGCGCGACCGGCGACCAGACGAAGTGGAGCAACGCCTACTGGTACTGGAACCAGCGCGACGTCTACAACTCGTTCCTCGCCTCGAACCACACCGACCTGATGAACACCTTCAACAACCTCTACAGCCGCAACTACACCGCGCTGAAGTCTTATACGCAGACGCGTTATGGCGTGGACGGGTTGTGGGTGCCGGAAACCATGGGCTGGGACGGCAACGCCCGCGGCACGGTGAACAGCGACTACACGAAGAACATCCTGTCCACGGGCTACGAAGCCGCGTACAACATGTACCTGCAGTACCGGTACACGAACGACGACAACTACCTGCGGAACGTCGCTTATCCGTTCATCCGGGAAACCGCGAAGTTCTACTCCCGCATGCTTTCCTTCGACGGCAACGGAAAGTACTACATGGCGAACTCGAACGCCCACGAAACCTACTGGAACGTCCCGAACGCCATCACCGACCTCGCCGCCGTCCGCAGCATCTTCCCCATCGCCATCCAAGTTTCGCAGCAAATCGGCGCCGACGCGAACCTGCGTCCGGAATGGCAGCGCGTCCTCGACAACCTCGTCGCGTACCCGCAGCAGAACGGCGCCTACCAGCCGCACCAGCCGCCGCTGTCGCAGACGCGCAACGGCGAGAACGTCGCGTCGGAGCTGATCTGGCCGTACAACGTCACCGGCATCGGCGCGCCCGACTACCAGACCGCGCTGACCACCTGGAACGCGCGGCCGTTCCCCTACGGCAACGTCTGGGCGAACGACGCCGTGCAGGCCGCGCGGCTCGGCCTCGGCGACCAGACGTTCACCGGCATGAAGCGGATGCTGCAGCAGTACCAGAACTACCCGAACGGGTTCACCAGCAACACCAACGGCGTCTTCGAGTACCACGGCGTCAACCTTTCCGCGATGAACGAAGCCCTGCTGCAGTCCTACAACGACAAGATCCGCGTTTTCCCGGCGGCGCCGGCGAACTCGTCGTTCGTCGGCAAGTTCACGCTGCTGGCGAAGAACGGTTTCCTCGTCAGCTCCGAGCGCGAAGCGAACGAGACGAAGTACGTCGGCCTGCGCAGCCAATGGGGTGCGACCGCCCACGTCGTCAACCCCTGGAGCGGCCAGCAGGTCCGCGTGCGGCGCGCGTCGGACAACACGATCGTGCTGACCACCGCCGCGGCGGAGTTCGACGTCCCGACCACCGCCGGCACCACGTACATCGTCGAACGCACCGCGAAGCCGCTGACGTCGTACTCGACGACGCGGCTGACGGGCAGCCCGAACCAGGGCGCGAAGACACTGAGCGGGACGGCGTCCACCCTCGGCCTCAACACGGGCGGCGGCGGTCTGGTCAACGACACGGACGTGAGTTACGACAGCAACTGGTTCCCCACCACGAACCGCGGCTACGGCGACTACAACGACGACACCCACCACTCGACCACAGTCGGCGCCACGGCGACGTACACGTTCACCGGAACGGGGCTCCAGTACCTGTCGGAACGCAACGGCGACATGGGCACGGTTGATGTCTACCTGGACAACACGTTCCAGGCCACGGTCAACCTCCACGCCGACGGCGCCCGGCAGGTGCAGCAGGTGGTGTGGCAGAAGAGCGGGCTGGCGTCCGGGCAGCACACGGTCCGGATCGTCAACCGCAGCACTTCGGTCGGCATGATCGACGCCTTCCGCATCACGTGACCGTTCCTATCTCGCCCGAACCAGCGCGGTCACCACTTCCGGATGCACGATCAGGACGGCGCTGACCATGGCGCCGACCAGGACCACGCCGAGAACCACCAACCGCGCGAGGCGGTACAGGCGATCACCAGCGACGCGATCTGCCAGCACCAGCGCGATCCGGTCCGGCAGCTGCACGGGCCGGGCAGCGTCGGATGAGCGGTTCGAAACGTTTTGCCCGCGACTATCACGAAAGCATGCGAGCGATCAGCACTCGAGAAGCACTCAGCCACGCTCGACGCCCAACGAGAGCGAGCAGTCCCAACTGTCCAATCAGGACTCGCCCACACCGTCCGTCCTCAAAGGACAGAGATACGAATCTTGTCACCGGGTGTGACCAATTCGCTTCCGCCCGGTGACCACCCGTACGCCGAACCGGCCATGACTCTTTCGCCATGGCAACTATCCCCGATAGCCTGCTGACACCCACCACCGCGCAAGGGAGCCTCGTGACTTCAGCAGGGCACGCACCGGACCTCCTGTCTCCGGAGTTCGCCGCCGATCCGTACACCGCTTACGACGCCATGCTCGAGCATTCGCCGGTGACCTGGCACGAAGGCATGCAAAGTTACGTCCTCTCGCGCTACGAGGACGTCTCCCGCGCCTTCAAGGACGGGGTCTTCACCACCGAGAACTACGGCTGGCAGCTGGAACCCGTCCACGGCCGGACGATCCTGCAGATGAGCGGCCGCGAGCACTCGACCCGCCGGGCGCTGGTGGCCCCGGCCTTCCGGGGCAGCGAGCTGGAGCACAAGTTCCGCCCGGTGATCGAACGGAACTCGGCGGAGCTCATCAACGCCTTCCGCGGCCGCGGGTCGGCCGACCTCGTCAGCGACTACGCCCGGCACTTCCCGATCAACGTCATCGTCGACATGCTGGGCCTGGACCGCAGCGACCACGCGCGGTTCCAGCGCTGGTACATCGCGATCATCGCCTTCCTCGGCAACCTCAGCCAGGACGAAGAGGTCACCGCGGCCGGCCTGCGGACCCACGACGAGCTCGCCGAGTACATGATCCCGGTCATCCGGCACCGCCGCGAAAACCCCGGTGACGACCTGCTTTCGACGCTGTGCGCCACCGAGGTGGACGGCACCACCATGAGCGACGAGGACATCAAGGCCTTCTGCAGCCTGCTGCTCGCCGCCGGGGGTGAGACCACCGACAAGGCGATCGCCAGCCTGTTCCGGAACCTGCTCGCCCACCCCGACCAGCTCGAGGCCGTGCGCGCGGACCGTAGCCTGGTCCCGAAGGCCTTCGCCGAAACCCTGCGGCACACGCCGCCGGTGCACATGATCATGCGGCAGCCGGCCGAAGACATCGAGATCGACGGGCAGCGGATCCCGGCCGGCAGCACGGTGACCTGCCTCATCGGCGCCGCGAACCGTGACCCGCGGCGCTTCGCGAACCCCGGCGCGTTCGACATCTTCCGCACCGACCTGCCGACCGAAACCGCCTTCTCGGCGGCCGCGAGTCACCTGTCCTTCGCACTGGGCCGGCACTTCTGCGTCGGCGCGCTGCTGGCGAAGACCGAGATCGAGGTCGGCGTGAACCAGCTGCTCGACGCGATGCCGGACCTGCGGCTCGCCGACGGCGCGGAGGCGGCCGAGCAAGGCGTCTTCACCCGCGGACCGGCGTCACTGCCGGTCGTCTTCACCCCGGCGTAAGCGTCGACGCGCTCCGGCCCACCGGGATCGGCGGGCCGGAGCCGGTGTCACCAGCCGCCCGGCGCGGCGACGTGGACCGGGGTGAACACCACCGGCAGGCTCTCGAGCCCGCGCATCCACACCGAAGGCCGCCACACCAGGTCCTCCGCCGGGATCGCCAGCTCCAGGTCCGGCAGGCGGTCCAGCAGCACCTCGACCGTGGTGCGCGCGATGACCTCGGCCACCTCCGGGGCCGGGTACGGGCAGCCGTGCTCACCGTGGCCGAACGACATGTGCGCGTGGTTGCCCAGCGCTCCCGCCGCCGCGTCGGGACGCGCGTGCGGGTCGGCGTTGCCCGCGGCCAGGCCCAGCACCACCAGGTCGCCCTGCCGGATGCGGACGCCGCTGAGCACCGTGTCCCGCGTCGCGAAGCGGCCGATGAAGTTCTGCGTGGGCGTGTCGTGCCAGAGAACCTCGTTGAGGGCTTGGCCGACGCTGCCCCGGCCACCCGAGAGCGTCATCGCGAACCGGCTGTCGGTCAGCATCAGGCGGATGGTGTTGCCGATCCAGTTCGCCGTCGGCTGCTGGGCGGCGGCCGTCACCACGAGCAGGTCCTGGACGACCTCGTCGTCGGTCAGGTTCGCCGGGTCCCGCATCATCGACGTCGGCACGTCCGCGCCCGGCTGCTGGTGCTTCACCGCCACCAGCCGCGCCATCGCCTCCTGCACCCGGACGTACGCGGGCAGCGCCTCGGGGCCGACGTCCAGCGACAGCGCGACGTCCCGCACCAGCGCGGGGGCCTCCGAGTCGGGCATGCCGTACATCTTCGCGACCGCGAGCAGCGGCGCCTGCTGGGCGAACTGCGCGATCAGGTCGGCTTCGCCGGTGCCGGCGAACGCGTCGACGAGCCGGTCCGCGATGCGCTCGCAGTGCGCGCTCAGGTCGAACTGGTCGACCGCCGACAGCGCGTCGCCGATCGCGCCCGCCCGGCGCCGGTGTTCCGCGGCCTCGGTGAACATCACCGACGGGTTGTGCATGACGTAGGGCAGCAGCGGCCAGTCTTCGGGGACGTTCTCCCACTGGTTCCACCGGCGGCTGTCGCGCGCGAACAGCTGCGAGTCCTGGCACACCTGGTGGATCTCACGGTAGCCGGTCAGCAGCCACGCGGGGACGTCGTTGTCGAGCAGGACCGGGACGACGCCGCCGTACTGCCGCCGGATCCGGGCGTACAGCGCGGCGGGATCCTTCTGGAACTCGGGTCCGTACAACCGGACCCGGTCCGCGGCGACCGTCTCCGTCGCCGGGGTGCTGGTCTGGAAACCGGTCACGATGCGCCCTCCCGGACTTTGGACAGGGTGTAGAGGTGGTCGACGAGCGAGATCAGCACCTGCTTGGCCGAGTCCCGGTCGCGGGCGTCGCAGTCGACGAGCGGCACCTCGCCGTCCAGGTCGAGCGCGGCGCGGACGTCGTCGAGGCTGTGCTTGGGTGGGCCGAAGTTGTTGCGGGCCACGATGAACGGCGTCCCGTGGTGTTCGAGCCGGTCGATCGCGTACCAGGATTCGGCCAAGCGGCGAGCGTCCACCAGGACGACCGCGCCGAGCGTGCCGGCGAAGAGGCTGTCCCAGAGGAACCAGAACCGTTCCTGGCCCGGGGCGCCGAACAGGTAGAGGATCAGCTGCTCGTCGAGGCTGATCCGGCCGAAGTCGAACGCCACCGTGGTGGTCGTCTTGGCCTGCACCCCCCGGGTGCTGTCGACGCCGACCCCGGCCTGGGTCATCGTCTCTTCGGTGCTCAGCGGCCGGATCTCGCTGACCGACCGGACCATCGTCGTCTTGCCGACGCCGAAGCCGCCGACGATGACGATCTTCAGTCCGTCGGACGCGGTGTCGGCCAGGGGCAGCCGTTCGTCTGTTTCAGAGATTGCGGAGTCCAACGAGCACCTTCTTGAGGAATTCCGAGTCGGAGGTCCGTCCCGCGGCCGGGGCCGTGGTTCGAGACGACGGATGTCGGGCGGACACCTTGCCCGTGGCCAGCAGGTCCGCGAGCAGAATCTTGACCACGCTCACCGGGAGGGACAGATCGGACGACAGCTCCACGACGGACGTCGGCTTCGCGGCGATCTCGAGGATCCGGACGTGCTCGGACTGCATGCCCGCCGACGGCAGCGACTCCCGGACGATCAGCGTGACGAGGTCGAGGTCGATGTCGTCCGCGCTGCTGCGCCCGCCCGTGACCGTGTAAAGCCGGTCCGGGTCTTCCCCGTCGAGCGCCGAACGGGTCACGAAGCCGGGTGGTCGGCCGCTGTGAAGCGCGGCGGGGCGGTGAAGACCGAGCCGATCTGTTCCACCAGCTCGTCCATGTTGTGGCCGATCAGGCCCACGTCGGCGTCTTCTGTGGCGATCACCGCCAGGTGCGAGCCGACCCCGGCCTCCACGATGAAGAGGATCCCGCCGTGGAACTCGGTCATCGAGTTCCGCACGCCGCCGGTGCCGTCGCCGAACTCGACGGACGCGCCGTGCGCCAGCGCCTGGACCCCGGCCGCGATCGCGGCCAGCTGGTCGGCGCGGTCGACGGTGAGGCCCTGCGTGTGGCAGAGCTTCAGGCCGTCACGCGACAGCACGAGAGCGTGACAGGCGCCGGCGGTGTTGCCGACGAGGTTTTCGAGGAGCCATTCGAGGCTCTTGTCCGAGTCAGTCATCGAATCCGGGGACCGGTCTGACGGGTCCCCTCGCTCCAATCTGGCGGGGTTCGGGGGTGCGGGTCACGCGTCTTCGCCGGTTTCCGCCGGGGAGGCGGTGTGGCGCGACGGCGTGGTCCCGCCGCTGCGCCGCTGCTGGAAGGCGCCGAACCGGGAACCGGTGTCCCGTTCGGCGCGGGCCGTGCTCGGCGTGGGCGACGGCGGCCGGCGCGACGCGGCGGTCAGCGTCTGCCCGCGCGAGCGCTTCGGCAGTTCCGACGGCTCGGTCAGCTCGCCGGTGATCTCGTGGCTCGTGTCGGGCCCGGGCCACGCGACGGCGGCAGCCGGTTCTTCCCGCTCGGGCAGGGCATCCGGGCGTGGCTGCGTGATCAGCTGGGTCGGGATCCGCATGACGACGCCGATCCCGCCGCGCGAGGAGGGCCGGAAGAACACGTGCAGCTGGTGCTTGCGCGCCAGGCAGCCGACCACGGCGAGCCCGAGCCGTGTACCCGACATCGAGGTCAGGTCGAGCGGCTGGTCGAGGGACACCGCGCGCTCGGCGCGGACGAGGGCCTGCGCCTTCATGCCGAGACCACCGTCTTCGATGGTGATGACTGCCCCATTGTGCAGATCTTCGACATAAACGTGCACTTCTTCCGACGGCGCCGAGAACTTCGTGGCGTTGTCCATCAGTTCGGCGAGCGCGTGCATGACGTCTTCCGCGGCATAGCCGACGACGGCCACCCCGCTCGCGGAATGCACGCGGACCCGCTGATAAGCGCCGATCCGGCCGAGCGCGCCGCGCAGGATGCTCTCCATCCGGATCGGTTTTGTCCAGCGGCGGCCCGAGCGCGCGCCGGTGAGCACCGCGATGCTGTCGGCCAGCCGGCCGGCCTGCGCCGTGCTGTGGTCGACTTTGAGGAGATCCCCGAGCATCGCGTCCGACGAGCGGTTTTCCATTTCCCGCAGGTCGCCGAGGGTGCTGGTCGCCAGCGCCTGCAACCGGCCCGCGGCGTTCGCGCAGGCGGCGGTCGCGGCCGCGCGACGGCGTTCCCCGACGGCGACTTCGTCGACCACCAGCCGCAGGACGCGCTGGTGGAGTTCGTCGGCGGGGCGCGGGACTTCGGCGAGCACGCTGTCGGCGGGCGCGCCCCCGCGCAGCCTCGCGACGGCGTCGGGCACCGTCCGGTCGAGCAGCCGGGCCAGCTCACCGTCGCTGAACCGGACGAACTCGCGGGCCTGCCGGGCCTCGTCGAGCGCGGCCTGCGTCCGGCCGGTCTCGTGCGCGACCTGATCGGTGCGGCGCAACGCGAAGAACACCGCGACACAGGCGACGATCCCGGTGAACGCGCCCGCGACGGCGACGGCAATCCCCTGACCACCGGAAATCGACAGGGATATCCACGTCCAGATCGCCGCGGCGACGACCGCGGTGACCACCACCCCGATTACGGCCCGGCCGACCGACTGGCGTTCTTCCCGATGCTGTGCGGGCGGTCGTTCCGACATCGCTCCACTTCCTCGAGTCCGATTGGTGTCCGAACAGTACTCGGTTTGCCGACGGAGATCACGGATCGGTTTCAGCGCGCCCGCAACGGCGGCGACAGTAACGCCGACGTGATCGACACTGCCGCGCGGGTCCGGTAATTACCGCGAGGGCCGTTCCCCGGTCCGCGGCTTCCGGTAATGCGGCTTTTCCGGAAAAGCCCATTCCCCTCGAGCCGGCGGCAGCGCGCTCACCTCGCGCGGACCGGCCCCGGCTCGCCGTCCCGGGCCAGCCGCGCCTCGACTTCCCGCGCGGCCTCGTCCAGCTGCTGGGCGCGGTAGAGCGCCGCGGCCCGCTGCCAGGCCGCCCGGGCCCGGCCGGGTTCGCCGAGGCGCCGGTGCTCGTCGCCCATCGCGGTGTGGGTGGCCGCCTGCCGGTAGGTGTTGTCCAGCCGGTGCCAGTGCGCCAGAGCTCGTTCGTAATGGCGCAGTGCCCCGGCGCCGTCGCCGGTGGCGGCCGCGATCGCGCCGAGGTTGTCCAGGCTGTCCGCCTGGCCGTAGACGTCACCCTGGTCCCGGCAACGGTCCAGCGCGGACTCGCACAGTTCGCGGGCCCGGTCGTGCCGGCCCAGCCGGGTGTGGCAGGCGCCCATCATGCTGAGCGCCCGGGTTTCCCACTTCTCGTCGCCGACTTCGCGGTAGAGGTCGCGCGCGCTGGTGATGTGGGTGAGCGCCCGGGCGTCGTCGTCCTGGTGCGTCCACGCGAGCGCCAGGACGAAGTGGGCACCCGCCTGGCCGAGCGTGTCGCCGATGCGTTCGGACAGCTCCAGTGACCGGCTCAGGTGACCCAGCGCCTCCTCGCGGCGGCCGAGCGGCGCGTAGACCAGCCCGAGCCGCCGGTGCGCGCGGGCCTGGACGCCGGCGTTCGCCAGCCGTTCGGCCGCCGCCAGACCCGCCTGCCAGGCCTCGATGTTCTCGTGCAGGTGACCGCGCCGGTAGTGGAAGTTGTCCAGCGTCCAGGCCAGCTGCCAGACGGCGGTGTCCCAGCCGGCCTTCGCGGCCGCCACCCGCGCGGCCACCACGCACCGGTGGTTCGTGTCGAACCACGCCATCGCCGCCGCGTCGTCCGGCAGGGCTTCGGGGACGCAGCCCGCGGCCGGCTCGCCGAGGTCGATCGGCGGGTGCTGCTGGTCGAGCAGCCGGCTGCCCGCGTAGGCGGTGTGGCGGTAGAAGTCCACAACGCGGCGCAGGGCTTCCTCGCGGGCCGGCTCCGGTTCCTCGGTCAGCGCGACGGCGCGCGCGTGCCGGCGGACCAGGTCGTGGAGCCGGTACCGGCCGGTCACCGGCTGCTGCACGAGGTGGTCGTCGACGAGGCTTTCCAGCAGCTCGTTCGCCTCGGCGCGCGGCACCCCGGCGAGGGCGGCCGCCGCCGGGACGTCGATCTCCGGGCCGGGGTGCACGCCGAGCAACCGGAACATCCGCCGCCGCGGTTCGTCGAGCCGCTGGTAGGACAACGCGAACGCGGCCCCGACGCTGCGGTCCCCCACCGACAGCTCGGCGAGCGTGGAGCGCGCCTCCCCCAGCCGGTCCGCCAGGTAGCGGACGGTCCACGCGGGCCGCGAGCGCAGCCGGGCGGCGGCGATCCGGATCGCCAGCGGCAGGTGGCCGCACCGCGCGACGACGTCACGGACGGCCTCGGGCTCGGCGGTCGCCCGCTCGTCCCCCACGACACCGGTGAACAGCGCGACCGCGTCGGCCACCGGCAGCACGTCCAGCGACAGGGTGCGCGCGGCCTCGAGGTCGACCAGCCGGCGGCGGCTGGTGATCAGCGTCAGGCTCCGCGCGGTGCCGGGCAGCAGCGGGCGGACCTGCGCGGCGTCGGCGGCGTTGTCCAGCAGCACGAGCACCGAGCGCGCCGCCAGCTCCGAACGCCACAACGCGGCGCGCGCGTCGAGCGCGGCGGGGATCCGTTCCCCCGCAACGCCCAGCGCCCGCAGCAGGGTGTCCAACGCGCTCATCGGGGTGACCGGCGGCTGGCCCGGGGTGTGGCCGTGCAGGTCGATGAACAGCTGCGCGTCGGGGTACCGCTCGGCCAGCCGGTGCGCGGCGTGCACCGCCAGGGTCGTCTTGCCGACGCCCGCCATGCCGTCCAGCGCCTCGATGACCATGGCCAGCGGGGCCGCGTCGAGCCCGCTGCCGAGCAGGCGGTCCAGCTCGGCGCCGCGGCCGGCGAAGTCCGCGATGTCGCCCGGCAGGTCGCTGCGCACCGTCCGGGCCGGCTCGGCGTGGACGACCACGGCGGCGGGCGCCTCCAGCCGGCTGTCGTTCGCCAGCACCTGCCGGTGCACTTCGACGAGCCGCGGTGAGGGGTCCAGCCCGAATCGTTCGACAAGGACGGTGCGTGCCCGCGCGAAGGTGTCGAGCGCGTCCGCCTGCCGCCCGGCCCGGTAGAGCGCGGTCATCAGCTGGCCCCACAGCCGTTCGTGCCCGGGGTGGCGCTCGGTGAGCCCGGTCAGCTCTTCGACCAGGACCGTGCCCGCGCCGGTGGCGAGCTCGGCGTCGACGCGGTCCTCGACGGCGCCGAGGCGCAGACCGTGCAGCCGCGTCGCTTCCGCGCGCAGCTGCGGGACTTCGGCGAACTCGGCGTAGGCGTCCCCGCGCCACACCGCGAGCGCGGCGGTCAGCTGCTCGGCCGCCGTCGACGGCTCGGTCGCCAAGGCCTGCCGGCCGGCCACGACGAGCCGTTCGAACCGGGCGGCGTCGACCGCGTCGGGCGGCGGCTGCAACAGGTATCCGGCCGGGTGGGTGGTGATCAGCTCGGCCGCGGGCGCCAGCGAGTGCCGCAGCCGGGAGACGTAGCTGCGGACGGTCCGGTGCGCGTCCCGCGGCGCTTCGGCCGCCCACAGCGCGTCGACGAGCGTGCCCACCGAGGTCACCCGGCCGGCGTTCGCCGTGAGCAGGGCGAGGAGCGTGCGGATGCGGAACCCGCCGAGCTCCAGGGCGCGGTCGCGCACCCTCAGCTCGAAGGGACCCAGCACCTGGAACCGCGGCCCCTCCGCATGGTCGTCCGAATCCGCCCTCACGCCGTAAAGGTGAACCGAGCGGCCCGCCAGATACGCCGGAGCACCTTCGTCAAGGTGTCGACGGGTTGTGGACGAGTTGTCGACCGTCGCGGCAACAGTGGGCCCGGCAAGCGACCCGGCCCGACGCAGCGAGGTACGCATCCCATGACCCGGCAAGACTTCCGCCTGCTGATCGGCCTGGCGCCGTTCGACCCCCTCGACGTCCCGCCCGGCGCGCTCGCGCCGGGCAAGAAGGCGACGGTCGTCCAGTTCACCGCCGCGGTGACCGACCCCGACGTGGCCCGCTTGAAGACCGCGTACGGCCTGGTCTTCGACCGGTTCGTCCCGAACCTGGCCTACCTCGAGCACCTCGACGACGAGACCGTCACGAAGGTGCGGGCCGACTTCCTGGTCCGGTCGTGCACGGCGCTGGATCCGGCGCTGAAGCTCGCCCCGTGGCTGCCCGCCACCGGCACGTCGCTCGCCCTGATCGTGACCCTGTTCGACGACTTCGACGCCGGCGCCGTCCGGACGGCGCTGACCACGATCGGCGCCCGGGACGTCGAGCTCGTCGACAACCGCGAGATCGGTGGTCACCCCGTCGTGCGGTGCACGCTCGACGACCGCGCGGCGCTGCCGCTGGTCGCGGCGCTCGACGACGTCGTCTGGGTGGAGCCCGAGCAGGCCACGGTGGACCACGACGTCGAAGCGGCGCAGACGATCCAGTCCGGCACGGTCGGCCCGCACGGCGCCCCGGTCTGGGACCAGGGCCTGCACGGCGAGGGCCAGGTGATCGACATCATCGAGCAGGACGGCACGATCGACCTGAACCACTGCTTCTTCGCCGACGAGCCGGTGAACATCCCCGGCCCGGCGCACCGGAAGGTCGTCAAGCTCACCTCGAAGCCCACCACCAAGGTGAGCGAGCACGGCATGTTCGTCGCCGGCATCGCGGCGGGGGACGCGCTCACCAACCAGAGCGCGCACCCGGACCGCGGCGGGGCGTGGGCCGCCAAGATCGTCTTCCGCACCCGGGACACCTTCCTCGTGAACATGCTCGACGACGGGATGCGGGCCGGCGCCAAGATCCACAACGCCAGCTGGGGTGTCGAAAAGCCGTTCTACGACAAGACGGCGCGGGACGCGGACGACTTCAGCTTCCGCAACGAGGACCACGTGGTCGTCGGCGCCGCCGCCGGGTTCCACGACACGGACAACACCCCGCCCGGGATCGCCAAGAACGTCCTCTGCGTCGCCGCGGCCGAAGCGTTCCCCTTCGAAATGAACTTCGGCGACGGGCAGCCCGGCCCGACCACCCCCGACGGCCGCCGGAAGCCCGATCTCGTGGCGGTCGGCGGCGGCATCGAATCGGCGCTGGTGAACCCCGCGCCGGCTCCGGGCCCGTCCTGCCTGACCGCTCCGCCGCAGGTGTTCGACAAGACCGCGTCGAGCTGGGCGGCCCCGAACGCGGCGGCCGCGGCCGCGCTCGTGCGCCAGTACTTCACCGACGGCTTCTACCCCAGCGGCCGGAAGCAGGACAACCAGATCATGTTCCCGACCGGAGCGCTGATCCGTGCGGTGCTGCTCAACTCGACCGTCGACATGACCGGGACCGGCATCCCCAACGCCAGCCTCACCGGTTATCCCACGAACCTCGAGGGCTGGGGCCTCATCCGGCTCGACAACACCCTCTACTTCCCGGGGGACAGCCGCCGCCTGTTCGTCAACGACGTCCGGCACCTCGGCGGCCTGACGCTCCTGCAGAAGGTGTCCCAGCACGTGTTCGTCACCGACAGCGCCCAGCCGCTCAAGATCACGCTGGTGTGGACGGACATCCCGCCGGCCGAACCCCTGCACACGCTGCCGTCGCGCAACGCCATCCAGCTCGACGTTGAGGACTCCGCGGGAGTCCGGTACCTCGGCAACGACATCGACCGGACCACCGGGTTCTCCCGGCCGTTCGCGCCCGCCACGTCCGCCGGCGCGGACCTCCGCAACAACGTCCAGATGGTCATCGTCAAGAACCCGAACCCCGGCAGCTGGAAGATCACGCTCACCGGGGCGCCGGTCTTCGGCCGGCAGGGTTACGCACTCGTGGTGTCGGGAGCGGTGTCGTGACCGACTTCCGCGTGTGGATCGGCCCGGAGCCGTTCGACCCCGCCGGCGTGCGGGTGCCCGAGGCCCTCGCGGCCGGCCGGAAGGCGACGATCGTCCAGTTCAAGGCGTCGCTGAACGAGCCCGACGTCGCCCGGCTGAACGCCGCCTACGGGGTGCGTCTCGACCGGTTCGTGCCGAACTTCTCGTTCCTCGAACGGCTCGACGACCAGACGGCCGCGAGGGTGCGCGCCGACTTCCTGGTGCGCACCGTCGTCCCGCTGGACCCGGCGTTGAAGCTCGCCACCTGGATCCCCGCCGGCACCCCGCTCGACCTGGTCGCGACCCTGTTCGACGACGCGGACGCCGCCACCGTCTCGGCCGCCCTGACCGCACTCGGCGCCCGTGCCGTCGTGCTCACCGACAACCGGCCCTTCGGTGGCAGCCAGTACGCCGACTTCACCCTCGACGACCGGACCAAGCTGGGCCAGGTCGCGGCGATCGACGACGTCCTCCTGGTCGAACCGGTGCCGGAACGGGCGGTCACCGACCTCCCCGCGGCCCAGGTCTTCCAGTCGGGCGTCGCCGGTCTGAACGCCACGCCGATCTGGGACCACGACCTGCACGGCGAGGGGCAGGTCCTCGGGCTCATCGACGAGGGACACCTCGACCTCAACCACTGCTTCTTCAACGACGCCAAGCACACCAAGGCCGACGAAGACCACCGCAAGGTCCTCGCCATGTTCGACCAGAACGACGTCGGGACTTCGCCGCACTTCATGTTCGTCGCCGGTATCGCCGCGGGCGACTCCCTCGACAAGAACGGCAAGGGCGGCGGCCACGAGCACCGCGGTGGCGCGTGGGCAGCCCAGCTCGCCTGCTACAGCCTGAACGACATGGCCGGTGCGGTTTCGGTCAAGTTCCAGCTGATCCTCGACCGGCTCAAGAAAGCGGGAGCGTTCGTCCACACCAACAGCTGGGCCGGCGGCATCCCGGCGTACAACGTCGACGCCGTCGACGCCGACACGTTCAGCTTCGGCAACGAGGAGCATGTGGTGATCGCCGCCGCGGCGAACACCAACGACCACGCCGCCGGGAACGGCGCGCCCGGGATCGCGAAGAACGTGCTGTGCGTGGCCGCGTCCCAGGGGCCGCCGGACCAGCTGAGCTTCGGCAGCGGGAAACCGGGGCCGACCGCCGACGGCCGCCGCAAACCGGATCTCATGGCGGTGGGCAACGGCATCCAGTCCGCGTCCCTGAAGCGGGACTCCACCGCGCTCTACTGCGACGTCGGTCCCTACTTCAAGAACCCGGACCTGGCGGCCACGAGCTGGGCGACGCCCAACGCGGCCGCGGCCGCCGTCCTCGTGCGCCAGTACTTCAAAGAGGGCTGGTACCCCTTCGGCGAGAAACGGGACGACCGCCGGGCCACTCCGACCGGCGCCCTGATCAGGGCGGTGCTGCTCAACTCGACCACCGACCTGACCGGCATCCCCGGCTACCCGTCCGATGTCGAGGGCTGGGGGCAGATCCAGCTCGACCGCACCCTCGTCTTCAAGAACGGCCGCGCTCGCCGGCTGCTGGTGAACGACGTGCGGCACGCCGCCGGGCTGTCGCTGGGGATGAGCACCGCCCAGCGCTTCTTCGTCGGCAATGACCACGAACAGCTCAAGATCACGCTCGTGTGGACGGATCCCCCCGCCGCCGCGCTCGCGGCCCACCCCACGCGCAACGTCCTCAAGCTGACGGCCCAGGACGCGCTGGGGGTCAAGTATCTCGGGAACGACTTCGACACCACGTCCGGCGTCTCCCGCGAAGGCGGGACCGGGCCCCAGGACGTGGTCAACAACGTCCAGATGATCGTCGTCGACCGGCCGTTCACCGGCAAGTGGACCATCACCGTCGAGGGAACCACCGTCTTCGGCAAGCAGGGGTACGCCCTGGTCGTCACGGGGGCGTGAGATGAACTCCAGCACCGAGCCCGTCGGAGGCACCGGATGGCACTGACCGTCGAAACCCTGTTGCTCGAAGTGGGGCGCGCGTTCGCGCCGCTCGAACAACGCTTGCGTGGCGCCGAAATCCCGCTCCTGTTCGCCGAGATCGGGCTGCCCGCCCCCGACGTGGTGCTCGGCGCGCAGGCCGTGCAGAACGCCGTCGGTGGCGCCGCGACCGCGTTGAGTTCCTTGCCGAGGGTGGTGACGGACCTGGCCGCGGCGATCGACGCCCGCGACACGGCCCGGATCACCGCGGCGGTGGCCGCCGTGGCGCCGATCGTCAAGGCGGTCGCGACCGCCGTCGACGTGGTGTCCACCGCGATCACCGCAGCCGCGCGGACGGCGGGACCGAACCGGGCCGAAGTCGAGGCGTTCGCGGCCGAACTGGCGCAGCGGCTGTTCGGTTTCGCGCTCATCACCTACCTCGAAGACCGCAAGCCCGTCGCCGGATATCTGCTGGGGTTGCTCGGGATCCTCGAATCGACACCGCTGGCCGCGACTCCCGCGGCGCCCGCGCACGTGCGCCGGGTGCTGCGGGTGGACCGGCTGACCGCGTTGCTGCGCGACCCGGTCGGGGTGCTTTCCGACGTCTACGCCTGGGGCAGCCCGGAGTTCGACTGGGACCTGCTGCTGCGCCGGCTGTCGATCTTCCTCGTCGCGGTCACGGACTTCGCGTTCGTGCAGACCGGCCCGCCGCCGTTCCTGCGCATCGCCGGGGTCGACCTCGGCGTCACCGACGATCCCGTCCCCGGTGTCGGCGCCGAGCTGCGGCTCGCCACGGACGAGACCCTGGACCTGACCATCCCGATCAGCGACACGGTCGCCTTTGTCGTGACGTCCGACGCGGCCCTGGAAGAGAAGGCCGCCGTCGAGGTGCTGCCGCCGGCGCAGATCCGGGTCGTCCCGCCGACGGCCGAGGTGCGCGGCGGGATCCGGCTGGGCCTGCAGGCGCCGTACGCCGACGGCGCGCCGCCGATCGTCGTCCTGGGCACGGCGGGCGGGTCGCGGATCGAGGCGCGGAAGCTGCGCACGACCGTCGGCGCGGATCTCGTGTGGAACCCCACCGAGCGGCGGGCCGACGGCGCGCTGGTGTTCGAAGCCGCCGTCGAGGGCGGCAAGATCGTGCTCGACCTGTCCGATGCGGACGGTTTCCTCAGCACCCTCCTGCCGGCGGGGAAGCTCGAGTTCGACGTCGACTTCGTGCTGACGTGGTCGTCGGCGACCGGGTTGCGGTTCAAGGGCTCCGGCGGCGCCGAGGTGGACGTGCCGGTCGACCTCAGCGCCGGGCCGGTGACCCTCACGAGCCTGCACCTGGCGCTGCTGCTGGCGGCCGGCGGTGTCTCGTTCGAGGCGTCGGGCTCGATCACCGCCCAGCTCGGCCCGATCTTCGCGGCGATCGACCGGACCGGCGCCGTGCTGCGCCTGGAGCAGCCGTCGAGCGGCGGCAGCCTGGGGCTCGCGGAATTCTCCGTCGGGTTCAAGCCGCCCACCGGCGTCGGGCTGTCGGTCGACGCGGGCGCGATCTCCGGCGGCGGCACGTTGTCGTTCGACCCGGACCGCGGGGAGTACTCCGGCTCGCTGGAGCTGGAGTTCGCGGACTTCCTCGCGCTGAAAGCGATCGGGCTGATCACGACGCGCCAGCCGGACGGCTCGCCGGGCTTCTCGCTGCTGATGGTCCTCACCGCCGAGTTCGGCAGCGGAATCCAGCTGGGGTACGGCTTCCGGCTGCTGGCCGTCGGCGGGCTCATCGGGCTGAACCGCGGGATGAACCTGGCCGCGCTCGTCGAGGGCGTCCGGACCGGGGCGATCGAGTCGGTCGCGTTCCCGAAGGACGTCGTCGCCAACGCGCCGCGGATCCTGTCCGACCTCGCGCGGTTCTTCCCGCCCGAGCAGGGCACGTTCCTGATCGGGCCGATGGCGAAGATCGGCTGGGGCACACCGACTCTGGTGAGCATTTCCCTGGGCGTGATCATCGAGATACCGGGCAACATCGCCGTGCTCGGTGTCCTGAAGGCCGCGCTGCCCACCGAGGACGACCCGCTGCTGGTCGTCCAGGCTCAGTTCGTCGGCGCTTTGGAGCTCGACAAGTCGCGGCTGTGGTTCTTCGCGAAGCTGTTCGACTCGCGGATCCTCACCATGACCATCGACGGCGGCATGGGCGTGCTGGTCGCCTGGGGTGACAACCCCGACCTGGTGCTGACCGTCGGCGGGTTCCACCCGGCGTACCGGCCGCCGCCGTTGCCGTTCCCGATCCCCGACCGGCTGTCGGTGGACATCCTGAACCGCAACAACCAGCTCATCCGCGTCTCCGGGTACTTCGCCGTCACGAGCAACACCGTCCAGTTCGGCGCGAAAGCCGAGCTGCGGCTGGGGTTCAGCGCGTTCCGCGTCGAGGGGCACCTGGGGTTCGACGCGCTGTTCCAGCTGTCGCCGTTCCGGTTCGCCATCCACATCGGCGCCCATGTGACGCTGAAGGCGTTCGGCGTCGGGGCGTTCGGGATCGACCTGGACTTCCAGCTCGAAGGACCCGCGCCGTGGCGTGCGCACGGCCGGGGTTCGATCGGGTTCCTGTTCTTCTCGATCTCGGCGAACTTCGACATCACCTGGGGCGAAGACCGCGACACGACGTTGCCCCCGGTAGCCGTGCTTCCGTTGCTGGCCAACGAAATCGGGAAGCTGGAAGGCTGGGACACCCGGCTGCCGTCCGGGGACAACCGCACGCTCGTCAACCTCCGGCAGCTGCCCGAGACCGGCGAGATCGTGCTGCACCCGCTCGGCACGCTGTTCGTCCGGCAGCGCGCGCTGCCGCTGGGTGTCCGGCTGGACCGCGTCGGCGGGCAGAAAGCCGGGGACGGTAAGCGGTTCACCGTCGACGCGGTGGGCGGCACCGGGCTGAAGCGGGTGTCGTTCACCGGCGACCGGTTCGCGATGGGACAGTTCCAGACGCTGTCCGACGCCGCTGCGCTGTCCCGGCCGTCCTACGAGACGCAGGACGCCGGGCTGGAGCTGACCGCCGACACGGCGCTGGCGACCGCGCGGGTGGTCCGCCGCAGTGCCCGGTACGAACTGCACGTCATCGACAGTGCGGCGGCGCCGCAGGCGATCAGGCTGGCCGTGCCGCAGAAGCGGTTCCACAGCGTCAGCGGACCGGTGTTCGACGAGCTGACCCGGGGCAGCAGCACGAGCCGCGCGGCGCTGTCGGCCCGGCAGGCCGCGCAGAAGCAGCCGTTCGCCGCGCAGGACACCGTCCGCGTCACCGAACAGCGGTTCGTGGTCGCCTATCTCAAGAGCAACCGGCAGGCGTTCCCGCCGGGCTCGATCGCGCGGCGGACCACGGTGACAACGTTCCGCAGCCGGGCGACCGCCGAGGACGCGCTCGCGGACTTCGTCACCGCGGACCGCGGGCTGGACGGCCTGCTGCACGTGATCCCCGCGGCCGAGGCGGTGGGCACGCCCGGGGTGCCGGGAACCTGGTCCGCGGCGGGGGCTCTGCCGACACCGGTGTCCACTGTGGACGCCGTGCCGCTGGCCACCGGCCGGGTGCTGCTCGCGGGCGGGACCGGCGCGGACGGCTCAGCCGTCGCCTCGACCACGCTGTTCGACCCGACCGCCGACTCGTGGGCCACCGGCCCGTCAGTGGGCACGGCTCGCCGCCGGCACACCACGACCCGCCTCGACGACGGCCGGGTGCTGGTCGCCGGCGGCCGCGGCGCCGACACCGTCCTGGCGACGGCCGAGGTGGCCGACCCGGCCGCGAGCGCGTGGACGAAGACGGGGAACCTCGGCGTCGCCCGGCACGGCCATTCGGCGACGAAACTCCGCAGCGGCCGGGTGCTGGTCGCGGGCGGCAGCGGCATCCGCCCCGGGCAGGACGACGGCGCCCTCACCGCGTGCGAGGTGTTCGACCCCGGCACCGGCACTTGGGCGCCGCTGCCGCCGATGACCGACGCGCGCACCGACCACCAGGCCGTCCTGCTGCCGGACGGCAACGTCCTCGTGGCCGGCGGCGCCCTCCCGGGCGGGCAGCTCGCCTACTGCGAGGTGTTCGACCGGGCGAAGGAGGACTGGTTCGTCACCGGCAGCCTCGCCCAGGCCCGCACCGGCCACCAGGCGACCCTGCTGCCGGACGGCACGGTCCTGGTCACCGGCGGCGACGCGGTGGTCGCGCCCGACGGCACGCTCGACCCGCACAGCCTCGCCACCACCGAGCGGTACACGCCGAAGGAGGGGACGTGGCGTGCGGCGGCCCCGATGCCGGGCGGCGGGCGCACCGGACACCGCGCCCTGCTGCTCAGCTCCGGGTTCGTCCTGGTGACCGGCGGCACCGGCACCCCCGAACGGACCGCGGGCTACCGCTCGGCCCTGCTCTACGACCCGGACCGCAACACCTGGACGACGGTTTCGGGCCTGCTCCGCGGCCGTTCCGCCCACGCCGTGACCGAGCTGCCCGACGACCGGGTGCTCGTCGCCGCCGGTGTGGCCGGCCCCGACCCCGCCGGCACCGGCGAGGTGCTCATCCCATGACGTCTGCGAAGGAATCGACGATGACCACTCTCACCGCGGCCCTCGGCACCTGGACCGGCGCCCACGACCTGCCCACCCCGGCCGCCTGGTACGGCCAGCACGACGGCGCCGTCGCGCTCGGCCACGGGATCGTCCTGGTCGCGGGCGGCGTGGACGCCACGGGTGCCGCGATCGGCACCGCCGCGGCGCTCGACACGACCGGCGCGTGGACCCCGACCGGCACGATGCGCTCACCCCGGCAGCTGCACACGCTCACCCGCCTGCCGGACGGGACGGTCCTCGCCGCGGGCGGTCTCGGCGGCTCGTCCCCCACCGGGCTCGGGCTCGGCACCGCCGAGATCTACCACCCGGACGGCAACCAGTGGACGTTCACCACCGGCCCGATGCTCACCCCGCGCTGGGGCCACAGCGCCGTGCTGCTGGACGACGGCTCGGTGCTCGTCGCCGGCGGCAGCGCGGCCCGCCCCGGCGGGAGCGTCACGGCGTTGCGTTCGGCCGAGCGCTACACGCCGAGCGACGGCAAGTGGCACGAGGCGCCGGCGATGACCGACGCCCGCACCGGTCACACGGCCGTCGCGCTCGACAACGGGATGGTCCTGGTCGTCGGCGGTGTGGTGCCGGTGGGCGTCCCCGACGATCCCGCGTTGGCGTTCTGCGAGCTGTACGACTCGGGCAAGAAGGTGTGGGCCCCGACCGGCGCCCTGCTGCGCGCCCGGCGGCACCACCAGGCGACGCGGCTGTCCGGCACGACCGTGCTCGTGACCGGCGGGACCGCGCCGGGTTCGCCGGGGACCGCGCCGTACGACCCGTTCAGCCAGCGCGCCGTCGAGGTGTTCGAGCTGGGCAGCGGGAAGTGGACGGAGAAGACGCCGATGCCGGCCGGGCGGGCGTTCCACCGGGCCGTCCCGGTCGGCGAGGGCCGGGTGCTGGTCGTCGGCGGGTCGTCGAGCGACCGTGACGAAGCCGGCTACCGCAGCGCGTTCGTCTACGACGCCGGCGAAGACAACTGGACGGCGGCCGCCGGGCTCGAGACCGGGCGGTGGTCGTTCGCCGCGGCACCCCTCGACAACGGCGGGGCGGCGATCGCCGGCGGCGTCGTCCGGTCCGGGCTGGCCGCCGCGGACCCGGCCGTCACCGAGCTGACCCCGGCCACGGAGCTGTTCGCCGGCGGTGCCGCGTGAGCACGAACGCGTACACCTTCCTGCCCTGGCTGCGCTCGGGGATCAGCACCCAGGTGAAGACCCCGCCGCCGGCCGGCGTGCGGGCCACGGTCAAGGTCCAGCTCCTGGTGTCGGGCGACCCGGTCACCGGGCACGACACGCTGACCCAGCCGGTGAACCGCGACGTCCAGCTGTACGGGCCGGGCGATGTCGTCGGCGTCGACCCGCGGGCGATCTCGCGGGTCGAGCCGCGGCCCGGTGTGCCCAACGCGGAGCCGAACTACCTGGCGCACATCGAGTTTTCGGAGGAGGACTTTCTCTGGCGCTACAGCCCGGCGGCCGCCGACGGCCGGACCGCGCGGCTCACGCCGTGGCTGGCGCTGGTCGTGCTGGCCACCGGGGAGTTCACCGAGGTCCCCTCCCCCGGCGGCCCGCTGCCCGCGATCACCGTCGCGGACCCGGGCACGCTGCCGCCGGCGGACCAGCTGGGCGCGTGGGCGCACGTGCACGTCAACGGTTCACTGGCGGATCCGGTCGCCACCGACGGGACGACGGCCGCGCTCGCCGCGCTCACCGAAGTGGTGCGCACCAACGCCGACAACGCGTGTTCACGGTTGATCTGCCCGCGTCACCTGCAGCCGGGCACGGCGTACGAGGCGTTCCTGGTCCCGACGTTCGAGTCCGGTCGCCTCGCGGGCCTCGGGCTGGACCCGGCGGTGGCGCCGAACGCGCTGTATTCCAGCTGGGGCCCGCACTACGCGAACCGCCCGCTGGAGGGAGTGCTCCCGTATTACCACCGCTGGTCGTTCGCGACGGGCACAGCGGGCGACTTCGAGTTCCTGGTCAGGTTGTTGCGTCCACAGGCGCCGGATCCGCGGATCGGGAAGCGGGACCTGGACGTCCACGGCGATCCGGGTCTGGCCCTGCCGCCGATCACGGACCAGGGCGGGGTGCTGCCGCTGCGGGGTGCGCTGAAGGTGCCGGAACGCAGCGGCGACCCGATCGACCCGGCGGACAACTGGGACCACTTCGTCACCACGGGTGAGGCCCCGCCGTACCCGCACCCGTTCGAGCAGGCAATGGCGGGCCTGCTCAACCTGGCCGACGACTACCAACGCCACGAGCCGGCGGCGGCCCACGCAGCCAGCCCGGCGGCGACAGCGGGCCCGGACCCGGTGATCACGCCGCCGCTGTACGGGCGCTGGCATGCGTTGACCACCCGGCTGCTGGACGACGAGAACGGTGTCCCGGTGTCACCGGAGATCCTGCGCGGCTGGCTTCACCGGCTCAACCTCGACCCGCGGTTCCGGATCGCGGCGAACCTGGGCGCGCAGGTCGTTCGGGCGCGGGATGAGGAGCTGATGGCGGCGGCTTGGGCTCAGGTTGGTGATGTTCTTGTTGCGAATGGACGGATCCGGGCCGCGCAGTTGGCGCGGGAAGTGGGGAATGTTTTGCAGGCCAAGCACATTGATCCACCGACGGGTGCCGGATTGGCGGCGCTCGCGGCCGCTCCGGCCTCGGCGCCTGGGCGGTCGCTGACGCTGACCGCGCCCGCGCACTCGCGGGTGACGACCGCGGCGAGCAGCACCTTCGCGGCCGTGGGCAGCGCGGCCGGTGGCCCCACCACCGCACGTGGCGCGACTGGCACCCGCACCCCCGCAGGCGGCGCGGCCGATGACCCCACCACCGCAAGCGGCGCGACTGGCACCCGCACCGCCGCAGGCGACGCGGCCGATGACCCCACCACCGCAAGCGGCGCGACTGGCACCCGCACCGCCGCGGGCGGCGCGGCCGATGACCCCACCACTGCAGGCGGCACGGCGGGTGGCCCCACCAACGCAAGCGGCGGGGAGAGAGCACCCGACCGCCGCGAGCGGGAGGAGGGGGGGTTGGCGCCACCCCAGCCCCCACCCACCCCCCCCCACCCAACCACCACATTCTTTCTCGG
>NZ_JBVJOW010000008.1:87500-101936 GCF_055582965.1 Amycolatopsis sp. NPDC104863 | reverse complement strand
TCGCCGCGGGTCGCCACGCGGAGGTGGTCGCCGGCCAGCACTTCGTGCGGGTACCCGCCTTCGCCCCCCCCCACCCCCCCCCCCCACCCCCCCCCCCCCCCCCCCCCCCCCCCCCCTCTCCTCTCTCCCCCCCCCCACCCCCGCCGGCCTCATCGCCGACTCCGCAGACCAAGTCGCCGTCGGGTTCCGGGTTGCCAGCAGCCGGGTTGCCACCGCTCCCGTCTCGCCCGCCATGCGTCGCATCACCCGGCCCGGGTCGCGGCTCATGCGCACCCTGCCCTTCGGCGGCCAAGCCGCCGCCCTCCTGTCCAAAATGGACGCCCCGGTCAACCCCGTCGTCGCGGCCCCCGTCAAAGTCACCCCCGGCGCGCTCGTCACACCAAAAGACCTGGCCGCGACCCTCCACCCGAACCAGCCCCCGAACACCGACCCCGTCGACTCCCTTCCCCACAGCCCGGACTTCGTCCTCCGCGGCATCGGCGAGCCACCCACCCCGCACCCCGGCACCACCGACAGCGCCGAGGCCCAGCGCTTCAAAGCCGCCCTGCGCGAACTCCACCAAGGCTTCGACGCAGCCATCGCGGCGAGCCACGTCAAACCCGCCCCGCCGCTGGACCTCGTCGGAACCACCACGTCGGTCCTCACCGGCCTGCGCGCGGACGAAACCGTCCCCCGCGCCCTCCTCGAAGGCTCCGTCAGCCTGCCCGAACGCCTGCGCCCCTTCGCCGCCGAGTTCATCGAAGCCATGGCCTACCCTGTCTTCGACGTCCCCACCTACCGGACACTCCTGGACGTCTCCGTCGACAGCCTCGTTCCGAACCTCAGCCTGCTCCCACCCAACTCGATCACGCTCCTGGCCAACAACCGCGAGTTCATCGAGTCCTTCCTCGTCGGCCTCAACCACGAGATGGCCCGCGAGCTCCTCTGGCGCGAGTACCCGACCGACCAGCGCGGCACGCCGTTCCGCCAGTTCTGGGACCCCGTCGCGACCCTGCCCGTCCCGAACGAATCCGCCGCGCAGAAGCGGGAACGCGGCTACGACATCCCGCCGATCCACGAGTGGTCGACCACAACCCGCCTGGGGGACAACGAAAACCGGCAGCCGGACGACCCGCGCCCCGGTGGCCCGCAGCGTGACGACCTCGTCCTGGTCGTCCGCGGCGAGCTGCTCAAGAAGTATCCCACCGCCGCGATCTACGCCCAGCGCGCGCAGTTCCCCGGCAACGACCCGAGCCAGCCCCGGGAACTCGCCGACCTGCCCACCGACGGCCTTCCGTCGCCCGAGCAGATCCGGCTGCCCCGGTACGAGGCGAAGGTCGAGCCGGACATCTACCTCCTCGGCTTCGACCTCGACGCCGACGAAGCCCTCGGCACGCCCGGCGTCGACCCCGGCTGGTTCTTCGTGCTGAAGGAACGCCCCGGCGATCCGCGCTTCGGCGTCGACGACGGGCCGCCCACCCACGTCGAGGTGTGGAACGACCTCACCTGGGACGACGTCGACCCCGGCCACACCGGCTTCCTCGAGCTGGACCCGGCCGTCCAGGTCGCGCTCGGCGACTTCGACCACTCCGGCGACGACCGCGAGAAGAAGGACCAGCGCGCCGAAGACGAGAACCTGCCGCTCTGGTTCGCCGGCCTCGGCTCGGCCGACCTCGCCTACATCCTTTTCCAGGTCCCCGTCATGGTGGCCGTGCACGCACAGGAGATGTTGCCACGATGACCGCCCTGAGTGACGACTTCCCGGTGCTGCTCGGCCCGGTCCGGCTCGAAACCCGGTTCACACCGACCGAGCTGCTGGTCCGGGTGTTCCCCGACGAGTGGTCGGTGGACAAGTTCGAAACCAAGCCGACGGCGGCCGAGATCGGCGCGGTCGACGCCTACTGGACCGCCCGCTGGGCCGCCGCGCACCGGCCGGTCCCCCTGGCGGCCGCGTGGCAGGAGCTGACCGGGCGTGTCGCCGCGGGACGCGCCGCCTGGCTGCTGACCACCCGCCTCCCCGCGAACCCCGCCGACGAACCGGCTCTCGTGCCCGACACGACCGTGGTGCTCGTCGTCCGGACCACGGCCGCGGTGGCCGCGAACGACAAGGCGCCGACGGTCGCGTACTGGACCTCGGTCTGGCGCGCCCACGGCGACCGGCTGCTGCTGCGGCAGGCCGACGCCGCCCTGCGCGCCGCCGTCGGGAACAACGACACGCGGGCCAACACGATCCGGAGTCGGCGACCGTCCGGAGTGGACGGTGCGCCGGTCAACCCGGGCAACGCCGTCGTGGTCGCGTTCCTCGTTCTCCCGACGCCCGCCGCGAACACCACGGCGCCGGACTCGTGGACGCAGCCGGCGCGGGCCCGGCTGCTGCCGGACCGCTTCCAGGTGCGCGGGTACCTCGGGAGCCGTCAGGTCGTGTCGGTCACCGGGGCCGCGGTGCCGGCGACGCTGCCGGTCAGCCCGGACCCGAACGCCGTCGACCAGATCAGCGTCAACGAGCAGACCGGCGCCCTGCACGTCCCGGACGAGCTGCGCTGGCTGACCGACTTCGACCGCGCGGTCGCGGTCGGCATGGGCGTGCGGATCCCGCTGACCGACGAGATCCGCGGCGGGCTCGACCGGCTGGTCGCGTTCGGGCTGCGCGAGCAGTCCACGCCGGCGAAGACCGCGACCGACCTCGCCGACCTCATCACCCGGCAGCTGCGCAGCCCGGACGGCTTCAGCCTGCTGCCGCAGGGCACCCCGACGAACAACACCGACGCCCAAGCCGCCGGGCAGGACGCCGACGACGAGGCGGCCGCGGCTCTGCGCAGCACCACCGGCGTGGCCGCGGCCGCCGCGGCGGACTGGACAACCCGGACCGACGGCCGGCAGTTCGCCGACCTGCTCGGCCTCGACCCCGCCATCCTGACCGGGATGCCGAACGCCGACGGCACCGACCAGCGTGACGCCCGCGCCGCCAACACCGCGCTCTGGCCGGCGACCTGGGGTTACTTCCTGCAGACCGCGCTGAACCCGCTGCTGGGCCCGGCCGCGGTCACCGCCACCCGCGACTTCTTCCTCAAGTACGTCTCCGGCCGCGGTCCGCTGCCGGCCGTCAAGATCGGCCGGCAGCCCTACGGCATCCTGCCGACAACGGTGTTCTCCAAGCTCGCCTACCCCGCCACGGCCACACACCGCCGCGCGCTCAACAAAGTGCTCACCGCGGCGGGCGTCGACTGGACGGCAGCGCTCGAGCGGGTGCCGCGCCTCGATCCCGACGCGCCCGACCCGCACCAGCGCCTGCTGGACCTGCTCGCGCTGCACCCGACGTCGGCCGAGTACCACCAGCGGTACGCCCAGAGCGTCGACGACCTCTTCAACCGGGAGAATCTCGGCGGATTGGGCTCGACCGTGCTCCCGGCCCTCGACGCGCTGGGCCTGCCGGGACCGGTCCGGACGCTGCTCGCGCAGTTCGGCGAGAGCACCGGCCGCGACCCGGACCTGCTGCGCCGGCTGTTCACCGACTTCCAGCAGCCGCTCCTCGCCCCGCTCGTCGACGACCGGCCGCTGTCGGAGACCGACCGGATCCGGGAGTACACCCCGGACCACAAGAACTACGTGCGGTGGCTGGCCGACCTCGCCGACACGGACCTGCACTCGATCCGGCTGGAGCTGGGCTTCACCGCCGAGACGCCGCCCGCGGCGCTGCTGTACCTGTTGCTGCGCCACGCGGTCCTGCTCGGCTGGGACGACACCGCCCGGGCCCTCGCGACCGCGGCCGGGATGACCGGACTGTCCACAGCGGACTCGCCGTTCGTGCACGTCCACCTCCCGGGGGCCGGCGAGGACACCACCAGCGAGAGCCGGTTCCGGCTGCTGTACTCCCCCGCGCCCGCCGTCACCGGCCACCCGGAGCAGCTGCTCGTCGACTTCATCCCGGGCGTCGTGCACCAGCCGGGGCCGGCCGCCGCGCTGGCCGAGCAGGTCACCGCGCTCGGGCTGCTCGCCGACCTGCCGACGGCCAAGCTGGAACGGGTGCTCGCCGAGCACCTCGACCTGGCCGCCTACCGGCTCGACGCGTGGCGGCTGGGCCTGGCCACCGAACGGCTCGCCGAGCTGCGGTTCGGGCCCGGCGGCACCGGCACCGCGAAGCCGGGGCTGCACCTCGGCGCGTACGGCTGGCTCGAAGACGTCCGCCCGAGCACCGACCCGCTCACCCCGGTCACCCTCACCGGCCCGCTCGCCACGGTGTTCGCGGGCGGGAAACCGTTGCTGCACGACGAAAAGAACGAGGGGTTCGTGCACACGCCGTCGCCGGGGCACGCCCGGACCGCGGCCGTGCTGCGCGCCGGTTACGTCGCCAACCGGACCCCGGAGAACCCCGGCACGTTCGCGGTGAACCTCGGTTCCGGCCGGGTCCGCGTCGCGCTGACCATCCTCGCCGGGCTGCGGCAGGGCCAGTCGCTGGGCGCGTTGCTCGGCTACCGGTTCGAGCGTGGCTTGCACGACCGCCACGCCCAGGCCGAGGTGGACAAGTTCATCGCCGGGCTGCGGCTCAAGTTCCCGCTGCGCGCCGGGAAGATCACCGAAACCGCGGCCGAGCCGGACAAGATCACGCAGGTGGAAGCCGGGAACGTCGTCGACGGGCTCGCCCTGGTCCGGCATCTGACCGGCGACGGCGTGTCGCAGACCTACCCGTTCGGCCTCACCGGGCTGCCCGAGGCCGACGCCGACCAGAAGAAGGCGATCAGCGACGAAGCCGCGCTGCTGCTCGACGCGAACGACGCCGTCGCCGACCTCGCCGTCGCCGAGTCCGCCCACCAGGCGCTGGCCGGCAACGTCGAGCGGGCCTCGGCGACGCTCGACGCCTACGCCAAGGACGGCCTGCCGCCCGAGCCCACGGTGATCGAGACCCCGCGCAGCGGCACCACCCTCACCCACCGGTTCGGCCTGCGGCTGCGGACCGGCCTGAACCCGGGCGGCGGCGACTCGCCCCGCGCCAAGGCCGAACCCGCGGTCGACGACTGGCTGCCGAGCCTGCTGCCGCCGTCGCGAGACGTCGCCGTGCGGGTCACCTGGACCGACGAGGACGGGCACGCGCAGCACCACGACGTCACCCAGGACGAGCTGGACCTCTCGCCGATCGACCTGCTCTGGGCGGTGCGCCCGACCGGCGACCCGGCGATGGCCGAGCTCGACGACCGGATCATCGGCGTCGTCGTCGAGCACGACCACCCGCGGCCGGACCTCGAGCTGACCATCCGGTACACCCAGCAGATCACCGGCAAGATCACGTTCTTCGAGCTGTCCCCGCTGATCACCGCCCTGCGGACGCTGCTGACGACCGGACGTCCGCTGCGCCCGACCGACCTCGTGCCCGCCGCCGGGTCCGCCGCGGTGGACCGGAGTCTCGACGACGCTGTCACGGTAACCAGGAGGCGGCCGGAAGCGGTCCGGGACGCCCTCGACGACCTGGCCGACGACGTGGCCGACTACATCGGCGACGTGGTGCGGCTGTACCCGCCGGCGCCCGCGCCGCCGAAGCGCGCCGACGTGCTCGACCGCATCGACTCGCTGCTGACCCGGTACGCCGAGCTGGTCAGCACCGCGGCCCGCTTCGGTGTGGTGCGCAGCGGCTGGGGTGAGCTGACCGCGTGGCGGCGCGGGGTGTTCTCGGCCGTGCTGAACGCGGTGGCCGCCGTCGCCGACCGGATGGCCGACGCGCTCGCCGCCGCCAACACGCTGCTGACCGCGTACGACGCGCTGCCGAAGTCCACTTCGGACGCCGAGCGCATCCGGTTGCTGCGGCAGGCGGAACGGCTGGTCGCCACGACACCGGTCGTCGATCCCAAGTCTCCGAACGAGTTCCGTTCGACGGTCCGTCACAAGCGGGACGACTTCGCCGACCGGCTCGACGACCTCCGGGACGTCGACGACACCCACACTTCGACGCTCAGCGACCTCTTGGACGACGTCGGCCGCCTGTCGGTCACCGCGTTCGACCCCACCGGCCTCGACCTGACGCCGTTCCAGGACCGGGTGGTGGACTTCGGCCTCGAGCTGCTGACGCGGGCCCGCGCATTGCAGACCGAAGTCGCCGGCCGGCTGGCGGCGGCGACCACCGCGCTCACCGGCTTCGACCAGGCCGTCACGTCGCCGGACCGCACGAAGGCCGCGATCGAGGCCCTGCAGGCGATGCTCGGCGCCGACGTGCTCGTGGTGCCCGAGTACACGCTGCCGGACCAGCTGGCCGAGGACCTGCACGACGCCCTCGACGACAGCGACGACCTCGTCAAGCACCTCACGCAGGCGCCGGTCAACCGGGACTTCCCGGTGGACGACTGGCTGCACGGCATCGCCCGCGTCCGCGAAATGCCCCGGCTCTGGGAACGCGTCGTCCTGCTCAGCGACGCGCTGCGCGGAGACGGCGGCCTGCTCGGCAACGACGCCGAAGACGACGAGGACACGCGCCTGCAACCGATCCAGCTGCCGCTGCGGTCGAACGACCACTGGCTCGGCATGGAGTTCGCGGCCGGGGCCGACCTCGCCGAAGACCGGTTGCTGTTCACGGCGCACTACGCGACCGAGCCGTCGCGCAACGCCGACAGCGAATGCGGCCTGCTCTTCGACGAGTGGACCGAGGTGATCCCCGCCGAGCGCGAGACGACGAGCATCGCCGTCCACGCCGACAGCCCGGATTCCGAGCCACCGCAGGCGATGCTGCTGGTGACCCCGCCGGTGAAGACCGGGACGTGGGCGGCCGACGACCTCGTCGCCGCCGTCAACGAGACCTTCGACCTGGCCAAGACGCGGCTCGTCGAACCGGTGCACCTGGACAACACCGGGTACGCGCAGCTGCTGCCGGCCACCGTGCTGTCGGCCACCCGGCAGCCGATCACGATCAGCACCGACCTGGCGATCGCCAACACCCGCTGGAAGGCAGACCATGAGTGAGCCCCGCATCGCCGATCTCGCCGGCGCGCTGACCCGCCGCGAAAACCCGACGGTCGGGGTCTGGAACCGCCTGGAGGGCCGGCCACGCACCACCGACTTCGCGCGGGCGCTGAGGGCCGAGGTGCGGGATCCGTTGTGGCTGCTGGCCCGGCAGTGGCAGCTCGGCGAGTTCCGCGGCAGCGACGCCGGTTCGCCGGTGACGGCCACCTACTCGGTCACGGCGAGCGCGCCGGGCCGGTTCCGCTCCGACGTCGACCCTTCCGGGACGGTGAGCCCGCTGCCGGCCGACCGTCCACTGGAGACGGTCGCGGAACGGCGGCCGCTGCCGTTCACGTTCGGCGCCGAGCCGATTTCGTTCGACCTGCGCCTCGCGCTGGGCCGCCGGTGGCTGCGGCTGCTCGCCCGCGTGTCGGGGCTGCGGGACGCCGCCGAGCAGTTCCCCGGGCTGTACCCGATCGCGTTGCCCGGCCCCGACGACGCCGCGCAGCTCGCCCACCCCGAGGTCTGGGCGGCGACGCAGGCGGTGGCCGGCCGCCGGCTGGACGGCTACCTGCTCTACCAGCACCTCAAGGGCGGCGGGCACGCCTCCGACGGCGTCCAGAACCTCTCGCGCCAGCGCCGGACCCAGCTGGACGCGCTGGGCCCCAAGCTGACCGGCTGGTTCGACGACCTCGTCGACCAGCCCGGCGGGATCACCCCGGACCGGCCGTCGGGCGACTCGGCGTGGGACCCGCGTCGGCTGGAGCACCGCTTCTCGATCGCCGCCGGCAACCAGGTGCTCTCCGCGCCGGAGTACCCCGGCGGCGAACTGGACTGGCACGCGTTTTCGGCCGCGCCGGGGTCGCTGGGCAGCACCCCGGCGCCGGTCACGTTCAACCGGACCGTTTTCCCTTCCCCGGTGCGCTATTCCGGCATGCCGCTGCCCCGCTGGTGGGCGGTCGAGGACGGCAAGACGAACTTCGCCGCGGTCACCCCGGACAGCACCGACCTGGCCCGGCTGATCTTCCTGGAGTTCGCGCTGGTGTTCAGCAACGACTGGTACCAGCTGCCGTGCGACCTGCCGGCCGGCACGCTGGCGGCGGTCCAGGGCCTGTGCGTCACGGACGTCTTCGGCGAACGGCGGTGGATCACCCCGGCCGGCGCGGCCGAGCACTGGTCGATGTACACCCTCGGCAGCGGGCCAGGGATGCTGCTGCCGCCGGGAACGCCGAAGGTGGCCACGGGCCCGGCGCTGGAAGACGTGGCCCTGGTCCGCGACGAGAGCGCGAACCTGGTGTGGGGCATCGAGCAGACGGTGCGGACGACCACCGGCGAAGGCCGGGCGGGCGACGAGATGGCGGCCGAGTCGCTGGCGTTCCGCCGCCGCCGGCACCCGGCCCCGCAGCCGGACGCGCCGCGCGCGCCGATCGCGTACGAGGCGATGAGCTCGGTGCCGGAGAACTGGATCCCGTTCATCCCGGTCCACGTCCCGGGGGACACCCGCGCGGTCCAGCTGCAGCGCGCGGCGATGCCGAGCGAGGTCGACGCGAGCCTGGTCCGGCCGCGAACGGCGTTGCTGCGTGAGGGTTTCGACCGCGGCGAGGCGTACTTCGTGAACGAGGAGGAGGTCCCGAGGACGGGCACCCGCTTGACGGTGTCGTACAACCGGACCCGCACGAAGACCGGCCGGGTGAACCTCTGGCTGAGCGTCCGCCGCGACGTCGGCCGGGGTGAGCGGTCGAGCGGCCTGGCGTTCGACCTGGCGAAGGGAACGGCCTAGGTCGGCGGCGCGCTCATCGCCGCCGCCAGGAACGTGACCGCGAAGCGCCGGGCCGCCGCCGGGGACGACTCGGCCGGAGCGTGCTGGTTGTGGATCTCGACGCGGTCCACGGCGGTCACGGCCAGGATGCCCCGGATCCGGAACCACAGCTCCGCCGGGGACAGGTCGGGCAGGGCCCGGCCGAAGGCCGCCAGGTAGCGGTCGCGGACCGCGTCCTCGGCCGGGCCGGTCCACTCGCGCATCTCCCCGGCCGGGTCGCCGATGATCCGCACGATCAGCCGGGACGTCCGGGCGCCGCCCTCGTCACCGGCCGGCATCCCGTCGAACAGCGGCCCCGCGAACGCCTCCACCAGGTCGGCGACCGACGGGTCCGGGGTCCGGGCGAGCAGCCGGTCGAGCCCGGCGGCCTGCGCGGCGGTGATGGGTTCGACCACGCGGCGGACGACCGCGGTGAGGAGCTCGGCCTTCGAGCCGAAGTGGTACCCGATGGCGGCCAGGTTCGCTCCGGCGAGGTCGGTGACGGCGCGGATCGAGGTGCCGCGGAACCCGCGCTCGGCGAAGAGGTGTTCGGCCGCGTCGAGGAGCTGAGTGCGGGTGTCGGGCGACGCCATGTCGGCTACCATACACACGTATGATTCAAACGAACGTATGAATGAGAGCCGCCATGAAACTGCTCGTCTACGGCGCCGGCGTGCTCGGCAGCCAGTTCGCCGTCCGGATGCACGAGGCCGGGCACGACGTCTCGCTCCTCGCCCGGGGCGCGCGCCTGGCCGCCCTGCGCAGGCACGGCGTCCAGCTCGCCGAGGGTGACAGCCCGGCCGTCCGACAGGTCGCGGTGCCGGTGGTCGAGCACCCGGCCGGCCGGTACGACCTGATCGCCGTCCTCGTCCGCACCCACCAGGTGGACGCGGTGCTGGAGGCACTCGCCGACGTCGAAGGCGACGTGCTGTTCCTGCTCAACTGGGCGGCCGGCGCGGAGCCACTGGGCGAGGTGATCGGACTCGACCGCGTGTTGCTCGGCTTCTTCACCGCCGGCGGCACGATGGACGGCGACGTGGTCCGCCACCGCGCGACCGGCCTCGTGAACCGCCTGACCCCGATGCCGATCGGCGAACCCGGCGGGCTGAGCACCCCGCGTCTGGACCGGATCGTCCGGACGTTCCGAGCCGCCGGGATCACCGCGAAGCCCGAGCCGCGCATGGACGCGTGGCTCAAAACGCACGCGGCGTACGCGGTGCCCCTCGAGCAGGCGACCCACGCGGCGGGCGGCCCGGCGGCCCTGGCCGCCGACCCGGCGGCGATCCGCGCCATGATCCGCGTGATGCGAGAGAGCCTGGCCGCCCTGCCGACGCCGGTGGTCCCTCGCGCGTTCGGCGCGCTGCGGATGGTGCCGGAGGGACTGCTGGTGCCGGTGTTCAGCCGGTTTCTGCGGAGTTCGACGGCCGCGCACAGCGGCCTCGCCGTCGCCTCGCCGGCAGCGTTGGCCGAGCTGGAGCGGATGGCCGAGCAGATGCGCGTCTACGAGAAGGCCCGGTAACGCTCAGCGCTCGAGGGCGGCGACCTCGCGGACGGCGCCGGTGACGGCCCGGAAGTCCTTGCGCAGGATCGCGCCGTGGTTGCTGGCGACCTTCTCGCTGGTGATGTTCGGGTTCCGGCCGGTGACGGCGTCGAGGCTGACGCGGATCCGCTCCTGCTCGTCGCCCTTGCTGCCGAAGGAGGTCCCCGACGCGACGACGTAGCGGACCGGCACCGTGATGCCGTCCAGCACCGGGCCCAGCTCTCGCTCGCGGGAGAGCTTGCCGAGCTCGATGTTGCTCTCGGCCTGCTGCGCGGCGGTCATCCGCGGGGCCAGGCCGGTCGGGCGCAGCAGCGGCAGGAACCAGCTCATCCGCTTGAAGAGCTTGCGGATCCGCGCCTCCATGGCGTCGTCCAGCCAGTCGTGCGGGTAGGCGCCGTCGACCAGGACGGCACCCAGGGTCCGCTCGGGGTTGCGGTGCGCCCAGTGCGCGCCGACGACGGCACCGTAGGACCAGCCGACCACGACGGCCTGCTCCACCCCGCGGGCGGCAAGCACGGCGTCGACATCCCGGACGGCGGCTTCGAAGGAGTAGTCGGCGGAGCGCCCGGACTTACCGCGGGCCCGCTCGTCGAAGGTGATGTGCCGGAAGCCGTCCCCGAGATCGGCGAGGACGCGCTTCCAGTAGCCCTGGGTGGCGAACTGGCCGTTGAGGTAGAGGACCGGGACGCCGGAGCCACCGGTGTCGGTGACGGCGAGCGTCGTGTCTTCGACCGGCACCATGCCGGTCCAGTGGGAGTCGGTCGAGGAGATGCTGTTGTTTGTCATGAGGACCACTGTCGGCGGCGACCCTGACACGGGGATGACACAGCCCTGACACGGCGCGGGCGTCCGCCGTCGGGGTAGGCCACCCCGCAGGCGACCTGGACAGAAGTCCGAATTATCTGATTGGATCTCCCCCGGAGCGTTTTACAACGTTGTAAAAATGGAGGGTCCCCGCCGATGAGAAGAGCCGCTTCCGTTCTCCTCGCCCTGCTGGTGGCGCTGGGCGTCGCCTCGGGCACGCCGCCCGCTGGTGCCGCCGAGGCCGTGCACGGCCTGAAAGCCGAGTACTTCACGCCGTCGACGCCGGACGCGCACGACTTCGCCAACCTGGCCGGCACCGCGCTCGATGGGGAGGTCAACCACCCCGACCTGACCTCCGTCTTCGGCCTGGTCGCCGGGCGCACCGAGCACACCACCGCCCGGTGGACCGGCCGGCTCGCCGTGCCGCAGACCGGCGACTACACCTTCTACGCCATCGGAGACAACGGGTTCCGGCTGTTCCTCGACGGCGCGCCGGTGATCGACCACTGGGTCGGCGACTGGGACAAGGAGCAGACCAGCGCGCCGGTCACGCTGACCGCCGGCAAGCAGTACGACTTCAAGCTGGAGATGTTCCAGGACACCGGCGGCGCGAACATGTTCCTGCGCTGGTCGAGCCCGGCCATCACCAAGCAGATCGTGCCGCTCTCGGCGTTCACTCCCCCGGCCGACTTCGCCGTCGTGCCGCGCACGGCGGAGGTGTCCCAGGACGGCCGCACCCTCACGACCGGCTTCGACGGCCGCGTCTCGGGCACCAGCGACCTGGCGGACCACCTCCGGATCGACGTCGACGCGACGCCGATGCCGGTCGCGTCCCTCACCACGGCCCGCGACCGGGTCACGATCCGGCTGGCCGAGCGGGTCCTCAAGGGCCAGCGGGTCACCCTCTACTACGACGGCGCGGGCGCGCTCGCGGTCAACGGCACGAAGATCGGCAAGACCGGCCGCCTCGTCGCGAACGCGTCGGCGGAACGGCTCAAGACGCCGTGGGGCGAGAAGGTCGACACCCGCAACCCGCTGCCGGAGTACCCGCGGCCGCAGCTCGAGCGGGACAAGTGGGTCAACCTCAACGGCCCGTGGGAGTTCTCGGCCGCCAAGGAGGGCCAGCAGCCCACCTTCGGCAAGCGGCTGCCCGAAAAGGTGGTCGTCCCCTACCCGATCGAGTCGCAGCTCTCCGGGCTCGAACGGCACGAGGACCACATGTTCTACCGCCGCACGGTCAGCGTCCCGCGCGACTGGAGGATCGGCGGCGGGCAGCGCCTCAAGCTGAACTTCGGCGCGGTCGACTACCAGGCCAAAGTCTGGGTGAACGGCAAGCTCGTCGCGGAACACACCGGCGGCTACACGGCGTTCAGCGCCGACATCACCGACGCGCTCAAGCGCGGTGACGAGCAGGAGATCGTCGTCGCCGTCACCGACACGACCGGCCCGTACCAGCCCAAGGGCAAGCAGTCCCCCAACCCCGGCGGCATCTTCTACACGCCGTCGTCGGGCATCTGGCAGACGGTGTGGCTGGAACCGGTGGCGGACAAGGGCATCGACGAGATCAAGACGACGCCCGACCTCACCACGAACTCGCTGGCGCTGAACGTCAAGTCCGCGGGCACCGCCACCGTCACAGCGGTCGCCAAGGACGCGCGCGGCCGGCAGGTCGGCACGGTCAGCGGACCGGCGAACACGAACCTGAAGATTCCGGTGCCCAACCCGCACCTGTGGACGCCGGACGACCCGTACCTGTACCAGCTGGAGATCAAGCTGGGCGGCGACAAGGTCAAGAGCTACTTCGGCATGCGGTCGACCGGAATCACGAACGTCAACGGCGTCCCCAAGCTGACGCTCAACGGCAAGCCGTTCTTCTCCCTGATGCAGCTGGACCAGGGCTTCTACCCGGACGGCCTGAACACCGCGCCGAGCGACGACGCCCTCGTCTTCGACCTGAAGGCACAGAAGGACCTCGGCTTCAACGCCGTCCGCAAGCACATCAAGGTCGAGCCGGCCCGCTGGTACTACCACGCGGACCAGCTCGGGCTGCTGGTGTGGCAGGACTTCGTGTCCCTCGACGACGGCAACAACGCCGGGGCGCAGCAGGCGTGGCTCAGCCAGGGCCTGGAGGAGATGCACCAGCTGCAGAACTACCCGTCCGTCTACGCCTGGATCGTGTTCAACGAGGGCTGGGGTGAGTGGGACAAGGCGGCCACCGGCCGGATCGCCGACCAGGTCAAGGCGGCCGACCCGAGCCGGATCGTCAACGCCCACAGCGGGGTGAACTGCTGTGCGTCCAAGGGCGACTCGGGCCGCGGCGACGTCATCGACCACCACGACTACAACAACACCGACCCGGCCGCCTCGGACGGCAGGCGCGTCGCGATGGACGGCGAGCACGGCGGCTTCACGCTGCGCACGCCGGGGCACCAGTGGCCGGGTGCGCCGATCGCGATCTACAGCGGCGTGGCGGACAAGGCGGCGCTGACGGCGAAGTACGTCGACAACACCCGCACGTTCTACCTCGGGCAGGCCAGGGCCGAGCTGTCGGCTTCGGTCTACACGCAGGTCACCGATCTCGAAGGGGAGCTCAACGGGCTCTGGACCTACGACCGCAAGCGGATCAAGGTCGACCCGGGTCCCGTCCGCGAGATCAACCGGCGGGTGATCGAAGCCGGCGCCAACGCGGGGAAGCCGTATCCCTACGCGGGCAAGGGCGACTGGAACCTCGACGAGCGCGGCGGAACAACCGCGAAGGACTCGAGCGGCGGCCGGAACCCGCTGACGCTCACCCCGTCCGGCGTGACGTTCAAGGACGGCGCGCTGCAGTTCAGCGGCGGGTCGGCCGACACCTACGGCCCGGTCGTCGACACGACCGGTGACTACACCGTGTCCGCGAAGGTGCGGCTCGACCAGCTGCCCGGCAACTACGCGACCGCGGTGAGCCAGGACGGCCGGGAGCAGGAGAGCCCGTTCTACCTGCAGTACGGGCAGGGCGCGTTCGCGTTCAGCACCCCCGGCGGCAACCGGGCCCGGTACGAGGTCGTGCCGGAGATCGGCCGCTGGTACGAGCTGACGGGTGTCCGGGCCGGCAACGAAATCCGGCTCTACGTCGACGGCGTGCGGGTCGCGACGGCCCCGGCCGGACCGGCGCGCGTCAGCACCGGCGCGTTCACGGTCGGCCGCGCCAAGTACAACGGCGGCAACGTCGACTTCTGGAGCGGCGCGGTCGACGACGTCCACGTGGCCGGCAAGGCGCTGACGGACACGGAGGTCGCCCAGATCTCCTGACGCCCGTCCGGGGGGGGGGGGGGGGGGGGGGGGGGGGGGGGGGGGGGGGGGGGGGTGGGGGGGGGGGGGGGGGGGAAGAGAAGAAAGGAGGGGGACAAAGGGG
>NZ_JBVJOW010000008.1:85604-87490 GCF_055582965.1 Amycolatopsis sp. NPDC104863 | reverse complement strand
GGGCTGGGTGGACACGGCACTCATCGAAAGAAACGGGGACGCAAAAAAAGGGTGACCCCCCACCCCCCGGACCCCCTTCCCGGGGGTGGCCCTGGGGGTTCCCCCCCCCCCGCCGGAGGGATCCTTTCGCCGATCGGCATCAACCGATCGGGCTCGTCAGGCGTGAGTCCCCCGCGAGGACGGCTTCGCGCAGGACGAGGGGGAACCATGAACCGCAGGCTGAAGGTGTTACTGGCCGCCGCACTGGCTTTGGTGCCGATGCTGACGGTCACCGCCGCGGCGCGTGGCACGGACGGCTGCGCGTGGACGCGGGCCACGCTGCCGTTGCCCGCCGGGCAGACCTGGGGACATGTCGCAGCCGCCGCGAACGGCGGCTGGATCGCGGGCAGCGGTTCCTCCGGTGGCGCGATCCGGTGGCACCACGGGGTCGCCGAGAACCTCGGCCGGGCGTTCGGCAAGCAGACCGAGCTGCACGACATCAACTCCGCGGGCACCGCGGTCGGGTTGACCTACAACAACGGCTTCCAGGACAACGCGGTCGTCTACCGGGACGGCCGGTTCACGGCGCTCCCGATCCCGCCGGGCCGGCGTTCGGCCCGGGCTCTCGCGATCAACGACGCCGGCGACGTCGCCGGGACCGCGCTCGGCATCGGGGACACCTTCGACCTGGCGATCTGGCCGGCCGCCGCGCCGGGCACCGTGCTGACGCTCAACCCCGATCCCGCCGTCTACGGGTACGTCAGCCCGGTCGAGATCGACGAGCAGGGCCGCATCCTGGTCAGCGCGGGGAGCTCGCAGACCGACTTCTTCGTGCGGTACCCGGACGGGACGATGACCAAGCTCGCGCTGGGCACCGACTACGTCAGCGCGTTCCGGAACGGCCGCATCGCGGGGGAAAAGTACGAGAACGAGAAGTTCGCGACAGTCGAGTGGGACCTGACCGGCACGCTCGTCCGCCAGTTCGACGTCTGGGCGATCGAGCCGGCGGTCGACTCCGGCACCCGCACGGCCGGCACCTACCTGACCGCCGGCGGCGGTGAGGCGCTCGGGGTCTGGGAAAGCGGGGTCCTCACCGACACCCTGGTCACCAACCAGGACTTCGGCCGGCCGGTGCTCACCGACGACGGTGTTGTCGCGACCACGACCGGCTCCACGGTCACGACGTTCCGCCACAGCTGTTCCGCCGCCGCTTGACACGCTTCACCGAAGTTGATTTTCTCACGATTCACGCACTGAAACCTGGGGGAAAACCATGCAGCCACACTTCGCCGCGCCCGTTCCGCAGAGACCGATGGCGCGGGTCCGGCCGCTCGCCGGCTGGCAGAGCGCGGCCGCGATCCTGATCATCGTGACCACCGCGGTCGGCATCGCGAACGTCGCGGGCGAGTGGGGCGCCTTCCCCGCGTCCGTCTGGCTGACGGTGGGCTGGATCGACCTCGGGTTCCAGGTCGTCACCGCGGTCGTCTTCATGCGGTGGCTGTGGCTCGCCCGCACCAACGCCGAGGTGATCGAACCCGCCCGGCACCGGCACTCGCCGATGTGGGCGGTGCTCGGCTGGATCGTGCCGATCGTCAGCTTCTGGTTCCCGCAGATGGTCGTCCGGGACGTCTGGAACGCCAGCAACCCGCAGCGGCCGCGCGGTACGGGGCGGCTGTTCCCGACGCCGGGCGCCGAGCTGGTGTCCTGGTGGTGGGCCGCCTTCCTCGGGAACCAGCTGCTGTCCTCGGTCGGTTCCCGCCTCACCGACGACACGATGATCACGCGCGACCTCGACACCGTCGCGGGGGGGGGGGGGGGTGGGGCGGGGGGGTGGGGGGGGTCCAGCCACCGGCAGAGCACCCCACTTTAGAACAAACCCCAAGTAACACCCCCCGCGCGGCGCCTTC
>NZ_JBVJOW010000008.1:0-85594 GCF_055582965.1 Amycolatopsis sp. NPDC104863 | reverse complement strand
TGACCCGGGTTTTTTTTTTTTTTTTTTCCCCCCCCCCCCCCAACCCCGGTGCCCCCCCTCGCCTCCCCCCTTTGTGCGGTGTCGCCCTGTTCCCCCCCCGCCGCGCTGGTCATCACGATCAGCGGCCGGATCACCGCCTGGCAGACCAACCCGCAGTGACCGCCGCTAGCGCGCCGCCGTCAGGCCGCCGTCGATGGTGACGATCGTTCCGCTGATATAGCCGGCCCGCTCGGACGCGAGGAACGCGACCAGGTCCGCGACCTCACCGGGCTCGGCGACCCGCCCCGAAGGCAGCGCGGCGAACTGGGCGTCGACGTCGGTGTTCGCGGCCCGCATGGCCGCGATCCGCTCGGTGGCCACGGGGCCGGGGTTCACGCCGACCACGCGTACGCCGTGACGCGGGCCTTCGCCGCCGAGCGCCTTGGTGAAGGCCATCAGCGCCGCGTTGCCCGCGCCACCGGCGATGTAGCCGGCGGTCGGCTGCTCACCGCCGGTGCCGATGACGTTGACGATCACCCCGCGGCCCCGGTCGCGCAGCCGCGGGTACACGAGCCGGAAGAGGTCGATGTAGCCGAAGACCTTGAGGTCCCACGCGTGCCGCCACCGCTCGGGCCCGACGTCCTCGAGCGTGCCGGCGGGGATGTCACCGGCGTTGTTGACGAGGACGTCGACGGCGCCGACCGCTTCGGCGAGCCGCGCGAGGTCGGCGGCGACCCGCAGGTCGACGGCGTGGGTGGTCACTTCGACACCGTGGTCCGCGCGCAGCGCCCGGGCGCGCTCTTCCAGCGCCTCGCCGTTGCGCGCGGCCAGCTGCAAAGCACAGCCTTCGGCGGCCAACGCCTCGGCGATCGCCGCGCCGATGCCTTTCGACGCGCCGGTGACCAGCGCTCGTTTGCCCGTGAGGTGGAGATCCATCCGGTCAGTCTGCTCGCCTGAACCGTCAGCTGTCTTCGCGGTAGAGAACCAGGTGCTCGTGATAGAGCACACCGTCGCGGATGTCGCCGGTTGCGGTGAAGCCGGTGTCGTCCACGTAGTCGAGGTGGGTGCCCGTGACCGTGTACCTGCCGGTGTAGGCGCTCTTCCGGGTGCCGCGCGCTTCGTCGTAGCGGCCGTCCGGGAGCAGTTCCTGGCGGATGTGGCCGTCAGCCGTCACCCACATTCCGACGACGGGAGTTCCTTCGTTGTCCATGCCTCCAGCGTCGCCGGTCCGCCGCGGGCGAACCAGGGAGAGCTACTCCCAGGTTCACTCCCCTCGACCGGGCCGCAGCGTCCCGGTCGCGGTCTGCCGTCCGTGGCGGTCGCGGACCGACGTCGTGGCGCCGTCGGCGCGGGCGATCAGGCCCTGGTGGTCGAACAGCGGTGCCACGAGCCGGTATTCGAAGTCCAGGTCGCCGGTGGCGCCCTTCGCCCGGGCCGCTTCCGCCATGGCGAGGGCCTGGAGCGGGCCGTGGGTGAGCAGGCCGGGGTAACCCTCGACGTCGCGGCTGTAGTCACGGTCGTAGTGGATGCGGTGCGCGTTGTACGTCAACGCCGAGAAGCGGAACAGCAGCGTCGGCGTCACGTCGATTGCCCACTCGCCCTCGGCGGGCGGGACCTCCGGGCCCTCGTCGGAGGCGGCCAAGGCACTCGACTCATCGCGGTAGACGACGTCCTGCCGCTCGTCGACCACAACCTGGCCGCGCTGCCGGATCCGGTGGGCGACCACAACGAATGTCAGCGCGCCCGACCGGCCGTGCTTCTCCGTCGCGGAAAGGACTTCCGAGTGCCGGGTGGCAGGCTCACCGCACCGCAGTGCCCCAGTCGTCCGGACCCGGCCGCCCGCCCACATGCGTCGCCGGCCCGGTCCCGGCGGGGCCAGGACGGTGCCCCGCACCGGATGGCCGTCCGGGCCGAGGTTCGCCTGCGCGGGCCGGTCGAGCAGGTACAGCCAGTGCCACAGCAGGGGAAGGCCCGCTTCGACGTCGGGCATCGGCACGCCGAGCAGCGCGGCGAGCGCCTCGGCGGGCTCGGGCTGGATCAGCTCCATGCTTGTCCTTCCGGCTCAGGACGGAATCGGGTGGCGTTTGACCAGCTGGCGCGCGATCACGGTCCGCTGGATCTCGTTCGTGCCCTCCCCGACGATCATCAGGGGCGCGTCGCGGAAGTACCGCTCGACGTCGAACTCCGTGGAGTAGCCGTAGCCGCCGTGGATCCGCACGGCGTCGAGCGCGATCTGCATCGCCGTCTCGGACGCGAAGAGCTTCGCCATGCCGGCCTCCAGGTCGGCGCGCTCGCCGGAGTCGTACCGGCGGGCGGCGTGGTGCACCAGCTGGCGCGCGGCCTCGAGCTTCGTGGCCATGTCGGCGAGCAGGTTGCCGACCGACTGGTGCTGCCAGATCGGCTTGCCGAAGCTCTCCCGTTCCTGGGCGTAACGCAGGGAATCTTCGAGAGCGGCACGCCCGACGCCCAGCGCACGGCAGGCGACCTGGATGCGGCCGATCTCGAGCCCGCGCATCATCTGTGTGAACCCGTGGCCCTCTTCCGCGCCGAGCAACGCCGTCGCCGGGACACGGAAGTCGTCGAAGGCCAGCTCGCAGCTCTCGACGCCCTTGTAGCCGAGCTTCGGCAGGTCGCGCGAGACGTGGAAGCCGGGGCCGGGCTCGGCGAGCAGGATGCTGATGCCGCCGTGCGCGGGTTCCGCGGCGGGATCGGTCTTGCACAGCAACGCGATCAGCTGCGACCGGCGGGCGTTCGTGATCCACGTCTTCGAGCCGTTGACGACGTAGGTGTCGCCGTCGCGGCGGGCCGTGGTGCGCAGGGCCTGCAGGTCGGAGCCGCCGCCGGGTTCGGTCAGGGCCATCGTCGCGCGGATCTCGCCGGTCGCCATCTTCGGCAGGTAGGCGTCTTTCTGTTCGGGTGTGCCGTGGTCGAGCAGGAGCTTCGCGACGACGGTGTGCCCGCCCATCGCCCCGGCGAGGCTCATCCAGCCGCGCGACAGCTCCTCGGTGACGGCGGCGTAGCACCGCGCGGAGACGTGCGCCTCACCCCACGGCTCGGGGATCGCGAGGCCGAAGATGCCCATCTCCTTCATCTGGCCGATGAGCTTCTCCGGGTAGACGTCGCCGTGGTCGAGCTCCTGCGCGACAGGCCGCACCTCCCGGTCGACAAACGCCCCCACCACGGCGACGATCGCCTCTTCCTCTTCGGTGAGCCCGTCCATGACGACTTCCTCTCTGCGGCCGGCCGGTCTGCTCACCCCATCATCGCCGGTGAACGACGCCGGCCCTCCGCGCAGCTCCAGACGCGGAGGGCCGATCCCACCTGACGAACGCCGTCGCTCAGGCCGGGCAGAACGTGTCGTGCGCCGGGCGCTTGCCGGTGGCCAGGTAGTCGCTCACCGCGGTGTTGCCGCACTGGTTCGCGCCGTTGAGGTACGCCACGTGGCCGCCCTGGTCAGCCGTCACCAAGCGGGCGCGGTCGCCGAACGCCGCGCGGAGACGCAATGCGCCGGGCATCGGCGTCGCCGGGTCGCGGAGGTTCTGCAGCATCAGCACGTTCGCCGGGCCGTGATCGGTGATCCGCACCCGCGGCTCGGCCGGTGACGGCCAGAACGCACACGGCCGGATGTTCGCCGCGTACGGGCCGTACATCGGGTAGCGGATCCGGTCGACCTCGACGTTGCGCTGGTAGGTCGCCACCGACTGCGGCCACCGCGAATCACCGCAGACCACCGCGAGGTACCCCGACGCGAAGTTGTCGGTATCCGCGGCGGCCGCCGTGGACGGCGACGTCCCGGTCCCGTCGAACTTGTGCCAGAACTTCGCGATGGCGGGCAACGTGACGTCCGCGCGGAGCAGGGCCGCGGTGAGCGTGCGGAACGTCGTGCCGTCGTACCCCTGCTCCGGCGCCCGGTCCAGGCGCTCGGCGAGCTCGAAATACTTCGCCTTCACGCCCGCCGGGCTCGTGCCCAGGCCGTACTGGCCCGGGTCGGCCGCGGCGATCTTCGCGAACTCCGGGAAGCGGGTTTCGAAGCCGAGACCCTGGCTCCGCAGCGCTTCGACGTCGTAGCCCTCCGGCCCGAGGCTGCTGTCCAGCACGATCCGGTCGCTGCGCTCGGGGAACAGCGTCGTGTACACCGCACCGAGGTACGTCCCGTAGGAATCGCCGTAGTACGACAGCTTCGGCTCACCCAGCGCCGTCCGGATCCGGTCCATGTCGCGCGCGGTGTTCGCGGTGGTGACGAACGGCAGCATGGACGCCGTTTTCGACGTCAGACACTGCTGAGCGACGGTTTTGGCGGCCTCGGCCGCCTTCGCGACGTCCGCCGGGCCGTGCGGGAAGGGCGGGTTCACGCTCGTCGTGCGCTGCTCGGGCGTCAGGTCGCAGGTCACCGGGGTGCTGTGGCCGATCCCGCGTGGGTCGAACCCGATCACGTCGTAGGCGTCGCGCACCTGCTGCGGCAGTCCCGATGCCACGAGCGTGCCCGGGAAGCTCAGGCCGTCGAGGCCGGGGCCACCCTGGTTGACCAGCAGGACACCGCGGCGCTGGGCGGGCTTCGCGCTCGCCAGCCGTGAGATCGCGACGCTGATCTTTCGCCCGTCCGGGTGACGGTAGTCCAGGGGCACGTCGAGGTTCGCGCACTGCAGGCCGGGCTTCGCGACGTCGGCCGGACACGGCCCCCACGCCACCGGAGCCGCGCTTGTCGCGTCCGCTGCGGACACACCCGAAACCACCGCGGCGACGGCGAGCGCCGCCGGCAAGATCTTCGTTTTCATCACCATGGTTTCACCGCACCACCGCGCGGCCGGAGCGCCCCGTGCCATCTGTCATAGGGCGTTCGCGGCCGGTCCTGCCTAGGGTGACGGGGTGAGCGAGCGTGATCCCGGCCGGTTTTCCGTGCGGCAGTGGCCGGACTGGAGTTTCTGGGCGAACCGGCGGCGCCGGGTCGCCCCCGTCGTGGTGAACGGTCTCGCGCTGCTGGTGCTGATCCCCCGGGTTTCGATGATCGTCCACGGATCGCACGGTACGGCGCGCACGGTGCTCGCGCTCGCCGCGATCACCTGTTACGGCGCCGACTACGTCTTCGCGCTGTGGACCGGGCCGGCGGCGCCCCGGCGGCAGCGGACGGTCCTGGTGGCCGTGGTGTTCGGCTTCGGCCTCACCCCCGCCCTGCTCCTCGGGTCGCCCGAGTACCTGACGGATCTGACCTTCGCCGTCGCGCTCGGCCTGATGCTGCTGCCGCTGTGCTACTCGGTCCCGCTCGGGTTCGCGACGGCGGCGGCCCAGCTCGTCTGGATGCGAGCCGGGCCGGGGCACGTGACCTGGAGCCAGGTCGCCGCGCTCGGCGGGGTCACCGCGGCGCTCGGGGTGGTCTTCGCGCTGACGTTCACCGCCGGGCACCTGCGGGTCGCCCGGGCGCAGATCCGGCGGCTGGCCGTGGACGCCGAACGCGAACGGGTCGCGCGTGAGCTGCACGACATCCTCGGCCACAACCTTTCGACGATGGCCGTCAAGCTCGGGCTCGCCCGGCGGATCCTGGAGTCCGCCGCCGACCCCGAGCTCGCGCTGAGCGAGGTCCGCGACCTGGAAACCCTGTGCCACCAGTCGCTCGCCGACGTCCGCGCCACCGTCTCGGGGTATCGGGAGGTGTCGCTCGCCGCCGAGCTCTCCGGCGCCCGCCTGGCCTTGCGGGCCGCGGGTGTCCAGGCCGAGCTGCCGTCGTCGGCCGACGACGTCGAACCCGAGTTGCGGGGCGTTTTCGGTTACGTCGTCAGGGAAGCGGTCACCAACGTGCTGCGCCACTCCGACGCCGGGCACTGCCGCGTCCGGCTCGGCCCCGGCTGGGTCGAGGTCACCGACGACGGCACGGTCACCACCGAACCGGCGGCCGGGCACGGCCTGACCGGGCTCGCCGAACGGCTGGCCGCGATCTCGGGCCGGCTCGAACACGGCCGCGGCCCGCGCGGCGGCTACCGGGTCTTCGCCGAGGCGGGCGCCGCGTGATCCGCGTCCTGCTGGCCGACGACCAGGCCCTCGTCCGCGGCGCGCTGGTGTCCATGCTCCGCCTGGAACCGGACATCGAGGTCGTCGCCGAGGTCGGCTCGGGCACCGAGGTCCTCCCGGCGGCCCAGCGCACGCAGCCCGACCTGGCCCTGCTCGACGTGCAGATGCCCGGTCGCGACGGCCTCGCCGTCACCGCCGAGCTCCGGCACGCGCTGCCGGCGTGCCGCGTCCTGATCTGCACGACCTTCAGCCGACCCGGGTACCTCGCCCGCGCGATGTCCGCGGGCGCGGCCGGGTTCGTCGTCAAGGATTCGCGGCCGGAGCAGCTGCTCAACGCGATCCGCCGGGTCCACGCCGGACTGCGCTTCATCGACCCGGCGCTCGCGGCCGAGTCCCTGGCCATCGGCACGAGCCCGCTGACGGACCGCGAAGCCGACGTCCTGCGCGCAACGGCCGAGGGCGGCACGGTGGCGGACATCGCGAAGACGCTCGGCCTCACCGCCGGAACGGTCCGCAACCACCTCTCCTCGGCGATCGGCAAGACCGAAGCCCGCACCCGCGCCGAAGCCGCCCGCCTCGCTGAGACCAACGGCTGGCTCTGAGCCCGGCTCAGGACAGGCGCCGCTCCGCGGAGACCGAATAGGCCTGGGGCCGGAACGCCGGCACCGGGTCGTCCGAGGCCGCGACGCCGTCCGGCAGGCGCATCGGGTCGAAGACCTCCCGCTCCCAGCGGTCCTGGTCCTCGGCCGGGGCCGTGACGACCACGCGGCCGGCCGGGACCAGCTGGCGGCTCTCCGGCCACGCCTTCGCCGGGTCGTCGGTCGGGTCGCCGGGCTCGGCGAACTGGAACGCCAAGGTGAACTCCACCGGCGCCGCGCGCAGCCGGTCGCGGAGATCGTCGGTCAGGAAGTGCGGGCCCAGCTCACGGGCCTGGTCCGCGGTCAGGTCCAGCTCCCCCAGCTGCGGCAGCAGCCGGTACCGGAACGCCGTCCGCTTCCCCTCGGCGTCGACCAGGTGGAACGCGTGCAGGCCGTCGTAGCGGCAGCGTGCGAAGCCCGCCGGGGCCTGGCGCTTCACGAAGGCCAGGAGCGGGCCGCGGCTCTCGGGGTGACGGCGCAGCAGTGACAGCAGCGTGCGGAGCGCCCCGGCGCGCGCGGCGGGTGGGCCGGCCAGCCCGGAGATGATCTCCACCAGCTCGACGAACCCCTCCGGGTCGCGGCTGGGGAACACCCGGAAGTTGGCCGCGACCAGGTCGGCGACGCCGGTGTCGCCGTCGAGGAACTTCACCGCCATGCCGCGGGCGCGGTCGTCGGCGTCCCGGCTGCCCGAACCGTTGGAGAAGCGCACCACCGCCTTCGTCCGTTCACGCAGGTGCTTCGCCGTGGTCAGCGCGGACACCAGCCCCGAGGGCTCGAAGACCGCGTTGTACACCTCGCCGCGGGCGTGCAGGCGCCGGTCGTGCGGGGCCGGGTGCACCGCGGCCTCGATCCGGTCGACGGCTTCCGCGGGAGTCGGGTTCATCTGTTCTCCAGGTGTGGTCAGCGGCGGGCGGCGGCTTCGAGCGCGCTCCCGAGGACCCGCAGCGCCCGTCCCGCGTCCGCGCGCTGGCGGTCCGTCAGAGCTTGGACGACTTCGGCCTCCAGCGCGAGCCGCCGCGGCATGGCGTCGTCGACCGCGGCCGCGCCCGCGTCGCTGATCGTGACCAGGAAACTGCGCTTGTCCGCGGGGTTGGCCACCCGTTCCACCAGGCCGCGCCGCTCCAGTTTGGTCAGTGCCTTGCTCAGCGCGGCCGCGGACTTGCCCATCGTCAGCGCCAGCCGGCGGGCGATCACCGGCTCCGGCGCGTGCCGGAGGTGGAAGAGCAGGTCGAACTCCGACGAGCTGATCGGCGAGGTCTCGAACACCGGCTCGAGCAGGAGCTCCAGCATGGCGTGCGCGTGGATGAGGCCGCCGAACAACGCCATCGACGCCAGGTCGAGATCGGGCCGTTCGGCTCGCCACTGCTCCCAGGCGACTGCGGCGCCCTCGCCGTCGGCCATGCTCTCCCCCGCTTCGTCAACCGGTGTACTACGGTTCACTCTATCGCGGGGTGAAGGTGTAGACGACCGTTTCGGCCGCGAAGCCCAGCCGGCCGTTGAGCCCGTTCGACACGACCAGCCGCCGGCCACCGTCGGGTCCGGTGACTTCGGCGACGTCGGTGCCGCCGGACGTGGCGAACTCGGCGACGACGCGGAAGGCGCCGTCTTCGACCCGGTAGATCAGCGACTTCAGCAGCGGATGCGGGTCCCGCGGGCCACCGGTGATGAAGTTGACCCGCACGAGGAACAGCCCTTCCGGCGTGTCGACGACCCGCAGCTCGCGTCCCCCGGTGCCGCCGTCCAAGACGGCGTGGCCGGCGAACCGCTCGCCGTCCCAGCGCAGGACGACCGAGTCGGCCTCGATGGTCGCGACCGCCAGGTAGTGGTCGCCGCCCGAGGTGAACGTCGCGAAGGCGCGGCCGCCGGCCGGCACCAGGTTCTGGTGCGGGACGAACTTGCCCTCCTCCCACCGGTACAGGTGTGACGGCAGGAGGTGGTCGGCGTGCGCGAGGAACGTGGTGCCGTCGACCTCGAAGGCGTGGAAGTTGTACCCGATGCGGGACGGGATGTCCTGCAGGTGCTCGAACTCGCTCCCGGTCCACCGGTACACGACCGAGGCCAGGTCCCGTTCCCCCGGCCGGCCCTGCGCGAGGGCGAGGTGGTGTTCGCCGTCGACGACGAAGTGCCGCCACTGCTTCGCCGCGTGGCCGAGCACCGTCTGGAACGGCTGCCACGCCTGCCCGTCCCAGCGGTAGATCGGCTGCCCGACGGAGAAGTTGTACGGGCCGCTGCCCATCCGGATGCAGGCACACGCGAGGAACGGCGTGCCGTCGATCTCGAAGTACTCGACGTCCTCGGCGCCGGTGCCGGGCAGCCGCCCGGCCGGGACGTACTCCCCGGCGTCGCTGCGGAACAGGAGGATGTCGGTGTTGGAGTTGCCGCCGTTCATGCCTTCCGGCGAGTCCGGCGCGTCGTAGGCCAGCTGGGGAATCGCCAGCCAGTCGGTGCCGCCGACGCTGAACGCCGCGACGCCGCGCGCGCCGGACGTCGGGATTCGCTGGACTTCACGGAGGTGTTCGGCGGCCACGGATCCGACGCTACCGCCGCCGGCGGGCCCGGCGCGTCAAAGATCCGGGCAGCCGGCGACGCCGGTGCTTACGGCCGGTCGAGGCCGAGCAGGCGGGTGATGCCGTAGTCGAACCGGGCGTCGAAGGTGTCGTCGAGCATCATCTCGGTGCCCACCTTCGCCAGGCCCGGGTACGCGCCGGTCGCCAGCAGCTCGGCGAACTGGTCCTGAGGTTTCCCCGCGGGCGTCTGCTGCTCCTGGGTCAGGCCGAGGGTGAAGTAGACGATCGACCAGCACAGCCGGACGGCGTCGGCTTCGGAGAACCCGGCCTCGAGAAGGCTGCCGACGATGACGTCGGCGACGCGCAGGGTCTTGCCGGTGCCGGTGAACGTGCCGGCGACCAGGCGCCCGCCGTCGCGGTGGGCGAGCATCGCCGTGCGGTAGCGGGTGGCGACGACCTGCACCCGGCGCAGCGGGTCGGCGGGCAGGTCGGCGGTGCCGACCGAGCCGACGATGAAGTCGGCCATCGTGTCGATCAGCGCCTGCTTGGTCTTGACCTGCCAGGAGACCGAGTTGAGGTGCGCGCCGAGCGTGCGCGCGACGCCGCGGAGGGAGAGCTTCTCCAGGCCTTCCTGCTCCAGCGTGGTGAAGGCGGCCTCGATGACGGCGTCCTGGGTCAGGCGCACCGGGCTCTCCCTTCCGCGGCGGTCGTTCGTGTCATCGTACGAGTCAGGCGCCGAAGGCGGCGCGCGAGACCTCGTCCCACGCCTCCCACTCCGCGAGGCGCCCGGCGTACTCCTTCTTGATGACCTCCAGCGGTCCCTGCCCGAAGAAGATCCGCAGCGGCGGCTCGTCGGCGTCGACGACCCGCAGGATCGCCTCCCGGGTGGCGGCCGGTTCGCCGCGCTTGCCGGCCGGGCGCGCCATCGCGTCGCGGAAGGCGTCGTAGACCGGCGAACGTTCCGCCTGCACCGCCGACGGCCCGGCCCAGTCGGTGGCGTACCCGGCCGGCTCGACGAGGGTGACCTTGACGCCGAAGTCCTTCACCTCGGCGGCCAAGCTGGCGGTGAAGCCTTCCAGCCCGAACTTCGACGCGTGGTAGAGGCCGAGGCCGGGCAGCGAGAACACCCCGGCGATGGACGACACCTGGACGATGTGCCCGCCGCCCTGGGCGCGCAGGTGCGGCAGCGCGGCCTGGGTGACCCAAAGCGGCCCGAACAGGTTGACCTCGATCTGGTCGCGCGCCTGCTGTTCGGTCACCTCTTCGACCATGCCGAAGAGGCCGTAACCGGCGTTGTTGACCACGACGTCGAGCCGGCCGAAGTGCTCGGCGGCCCGGTCGACGGCGGCGGTGACCGCGGCCCGGTCGGTGACGTCGACGGCCAGCGGCAGGACGTCGTCGCCGTACTTGGCGGCCAGGTCGTCGAAGGCGCCGGGGGTCCGGCTGAGCGCGGCGACGCGGTCACCCCGGTCGAGGGCGGCCTCCGTCCATTCGCGACCGAAGCCCTTCGACGCGCCGGTGATGAACCAGGTTTTTCCGGACATGGTGTGCTCCTGGGGTTGTGCCGGGGTGACGGTCACACCCGGCTGCGTTCGAACGGGGTGTAGTCGGGCAGGGTGACGGCGTTGGACATCCGGATCTGGTCGCGCAGCAGCACCGCGCTCAGCGGCAAGTGCTCCTGAAGCTGCACGACCCGGCGCCGGAACTCGATGCCCAGCGCGGTCTTCGGGGTCATGGACTTGCCGTTGCCCTGGCCGAAGCGCTGGATGCGCTCGATCCACGGCCGCAGGCGGGCTTCGTAGGCTCGCAGGCCCGCCGGGACGTCGCCCGCCGCGCGGGCCAGTTCGCCGGCGAGGACGTACGCCCCGACGAGGGCGATCGTCGTGCCGTGGCCGGACAGCGGGGACGCGCAGAACGCCGCGTCACCCACCAGGGCGATCCGCCCGCTCGACCACCGTGGCAGGAGGACCTGGCTGCACGAGTCGAAGTAGAAGTCGGGCGCCGCGTCGAGCTGGGCGACCAGATCCCCGGCCTGCCAGCCCATCCCGGCGGCCCGGGCGCGGACGACCGTCTTGAGCGCGTTCGTGTCCCGGTGGTCGAAGGCGAACTCCGGGGAGAGGAAGGAGAAGAACGCCATCACGGCCGTGCTGTCCCGGATCGCCCGCACGCCGATCGTCCGGCCGGGTTCGGAGTACGCCTCGGTCCAGTCCTTTACCCCGGCGGTGTTCTCGGCCGTCCAGAACGACAGGTAGGTGCCGAGGTGCCGCAGCTGCGCGGCGGCGGAGCCGAAGGCCAGGTCGCGGACGCCCGAGTGCAGGCCGTCGGCGCCGACGACCGCGTCGAACACCGCCGCCGGCGCGGTTTCGAACGTGACGTGGACACCGTCGGCGCGCTCCTCGAGCGCGGTGACGCGGTCGCCGAAGACGTACTCGGCGGTGTCGCCGGTCGCGTCGTGGAGGATCTTCGACAGGGCGCCGCGCAGGATCTCGATCTCGGTGACCGGCCCGTCGCCTCCGAACCCCTCGGTGCGCATGGTGGCCTGCCGCCGGCCTCGGGTGTCCACGAAGGACAACCCGTCGGCCGCGGTCCGCGCCGCCCGTACGGCTTCGGCGAGGCCGGTCCGGTCGAGCACAGCGCGGGCGGTCCCCCGGACGTCGACGAGCTGGCCGCCCGAGCGCAGGGCCGGCGCGGTCTCCACCACCGTCACCTCGGCGCCGTAGGGAGCCAGGCACACGGCCAGCGCGGGGCCGGCGATCCCGGCCCCGGCGATCAGCACTTTCACGGCGTGCCACCTCTCTTGTTCAGTGACCAAGTTCGCCATTCAGTTAACTTGGTCGGCGACCAAGTGTCAACCCCGGCCGTGCCGAGTACCACAGGCGGAGGCGACACCACCGTGCTATCGTCCAAATAGTTAACCGGTTGACAATCAATCAACCATCGGGAGGCAGACCGTGAAAGCAACCAGGGCATCCTTGGCCGTGCTGGCCGTCGTGAGCGCGCTCGTCGTGGCGGGGTGCTCGGACGCCTCGACCTCGGCCGCGCCGCCGGCCACTCCGGCGACCGCCTGTCCGAGCAGTCCCGCCCCCGCGGGCGGGCAGCCACCCGGGGGCGCGGCGATGCCCGCCGGGAAGCTGGCGGTGCCGGTGGACACCAGAACCAGCACCGTGCTCAAGGCCGACCAGGCCCCGAAGATCCAGTGTGGACAGACGCAGGTCGACACGAAGACCGATATCGCTTACGCCACACCGAAGCTCGCCAACGGCCAGACCAAGCAGCTCCTGATGGACGTCCAGGTGCCGCGGACACCGGAGCCGAAACCGCTGCTGGTCTACGTGCCCGGCGGCGGGTTCGTGCAGTCCGCGAAGGAGGGCAACCTGCCGCTGCGCACCTTCGCGGCGGACGCCGGGTATGTCGTGGCGAGCATCCAGTACCGCGTCCAGCCCGACGGCGCGACCTACACCGACAGCGTCGCCGACGTGAAGTCCGCCATCCGGTACCTGCGCGCGAACGCCGCCACCTACCAGATCGCCCCGGGCAAGGTCGGCGTCTGGGGCGACTCGGCCGGCGGCTACCTGGTCGCGATGGTCGGCGTGACCAACGGCGACAAGCAGTTCGACGTCGGGGACAACCTCGGCCAGAGCAGCGCGGTCCAGGCCGTCGTGGACAAGTTCGGCGCGTCCGACCTCTCCCGGCTCGGGTCGGACTACGACACCGCGTCGCAGCAGGCGATGGCCGGCTTGACCGCCCTCGTCACGAAGTACGTGGGCGCCGCCGGGTTCGCGGCGGCGAACCCGATCACCCACATCAAGGCCGACGACCCGCCGTTCGTGATCTTCCACGGCAGCGCCGACACGCTGATCTCGCCGAGCCAGACCCTCAACCTGCACAACGCGTTGCGCGCGGCCGGCGTCGACAGCACCCGCTACGTCGTCGAGGGTGGCGGCCACGGCGACCTGGCCTTCACCGGCGACACCAAGGCCGCCGCGGTCTGGACGACCACCACCGTCGCGGACCCGCTGGTCGACTTCCTGAACAAGACCCTCAAGAGCTGACGCGGCGGACCGGCAGGCGCACCGACGAGCCTGGGCACTCGACCAGGTAACGGCTCGCCTGCCGGTTGCGTTCGTAACGCGGGTACGCCCCGCCCGAGACCTGGAGCCGGATCCGGTGCCCCGCGCGGAACCGGTGCGCGCACGGGCTGCTGTCCAGGTCGACGGCCCCCGCGGCCACGCGGAACACCTCCGAGACGTTCCACGACCGGCCCTTCGGGTCGACGTCGCAGATGCGCACGAAGACCCCGCGTTCCCCGGCGGGCGCCAGGTCCAGCCGGACCCGGGGCGAGCCGAAGACCTCCAGGCCGGCGGGCAGCGGGTCCGAGGTGAAGGTGACGACGTCGGCACGCGCCTCCAGCTTCCGGTTGTCCCGGCTGCCCGCGCCGGGTGACATGTCGTGGCCGCCGACCACCGGCGTCGGGTCCTCGGGGTCGTAGCGGAACTCGACCCGGCCCTCGCCCGCGGACTCGGCCAGGCGTCCGCTCTCGTCCGGGTGGAGCGTCCAGTCCGCCGTTTTCGGTGGCCAGCTCGGCAGGTCGCGCCACTCGCCCGCGCCGGTCACGTGGACCCGCACGCCGGGCTGGTCGCCGCGGCCGCCGAGCTGCCGGTCGAACCACGCGAGCGCCTGCGTGTCGACCACTTTGGACGCTTTGAGCGCGGTGTCGAGGTGGGTCCAGGGGCCGATGGTCAGCGCGACTTCGGGGTTGTGCGCCGACAGCGCGTGGTACTGCTCGATCGTCTGCTCGACGAAGACGTCCCGCCAGCCGCCGATCAGCAGCGTCGGGACGTCGGTGCGCAGGGCGGCCGACGCGTTGTACGGCGCCCAGAACGGGTCTTCGAGGTCGTCGTGGTCGAGCCAGTCCTGGAACCACGCGCCCCGGCCGTTCAGCGCGTCCGCCGGCGGCAGGCGCTTCTCGAGCACCGAGGCCGTCCTTTTCCGTGCGGCGATCAGCTGCCGGATCCCGCGGTCTTCGACGGTCGCGCTCCAGCCCAGGAAGTCGGCCAAGGCCGGCGAGCCAGTGCCGCGGATCGCGCGGCCGAAGTCGTGCGGGCCCACCACGATCACGCTCGCCTTCAGCTCGGGCGGCGGGTCCCGCAGCAGCGCCCACTGCGCCCAGCCGAGGTAGGACCCGCCCAGCGTCGCGAGACGGCCGTCGAACCAGGGCTGCCCGCGCAGCCAGGCGACGGTGTCCTGGCCGTCCGCCGCCTCCTGCACGATGGGCCGGAACTCACCGGTCGAGCCGCCGGTGCCGCGGACGCTCTGCACGAGCACGTGGTAGCCGCGGGCCGCCAGCATCCGGCCGTGGAAAAGGCTTTCGGGGAACCCGCGGCCGTACGGACTCCGGACGAGGACAGTCCCCAGCGCGCCGGTCACCGGGGCGTAGTGGTCGGTGAGAAGGACAGTGCCGTCGCGGGTGGGCACGCGGAGGCCGCGCTCGACGGTGTGCCGGTTGCGCGCCGGGGGCAGGCCGAAGATCCGGCTCTGGAGGCGGTCGAGGACGGACATGGGTGCTCCTTGTGTCAGGCGGGTTGCCGGACTTCGGCCGTCCGGCGCGGATACAGGACGGCCGCGACGACGGCCGCGGCCAGCAGCGAGGCCGCGGCGCCCCAGAACGCCGCGTGGTACCCCACGATCTCACCACCGTCCCGGCCGGCCGACAGCGAAAGGCCGGTCAGTACGGCGATTCCGACGGAGCCGCCGACCTGCTGGGTGGTGTTCACCGCCGCGGACGCGACCCCCGACTGCGCGGGCGGCACCCCCGCGGCGGCCGAGCTCATCGCCGAACCGAACACGACGCCCAGGCCGAGCCCGGCGGCCACCAGCCCGGGCAGCACGGAACCGGCGTACCGGTCGGTGGCGCCGACCCCGGTGAGGAGGGCGAACCCGGCGGCCGCGACCGCCGACCCGGCGGCGACGGTGAGCCGCAGCCCGAACCGGGGGATCAGCACGGTGCCGGACGCGGTCGAGCCGACGGCCACGCAGACCGCCATCGGCAGGAACGCCACCCCGGCGAGCACCGGCGAGTAGTGCAGCGTCCGCTGCAGGTAGTACGCGAGGAAGAGGTAGATGGTGAACATCCCGGCCGCGGCCAGGAGCATGACCAGGCAGGACGTGCCCCGCGTGCGCGAGCGCAGGATGGACAGCGGCAGCAGCGGGTCGCGCACCCGGGCCTCGACGAGGACGAACAGGACCAGCAGCAGCACCCCGCCGAGCGTGCCCAGGGGCGCCGACTGCCCCAGGCCCAGGACGACCGCGGACACCCCGGCGACGACCAGGAGCGCACCGCCGACGTCGGCCCGCTGCCGGGACCGTTCGCCACCCCGCGGCAGCGCCACCACGGCGCCGGCGACCACGGCCGCGGCGATGACGACGTTGACGAACAGGCACCAGCGCCAGGAGGCGTAACCGGTCAGCAGGCCGCCGAGCAGCAGCCCGACGGCTCCCCCGCCGCCGGCGACCGCGCCGTAGACGCCGAACGCGCGGCCTTGGTCCTTGGTGCCCCGGAAGGTCAGCGACAGCACCGAAAGCGCCGCGGGGGCCAGCAGGGCACCGAACGCTCCTTGGACGGCGCGGGCGACGACCAGGACGGTGAACCCGGGGGCCCAGCCACCGACCGCCGAAGCGGCGGCGAAGCCGACGAGACCCACGATGAACCCGGCCCGCGCGCCGAACCGGTCGTTGAGCCGCCCGCCGATCAGCAGCAGGCAGCCGACGGCGACGGAGTAGGCGGTGACGACCCACTGCCGCTCGGCGTCCCCGAAGCCGAGCTCGGCCTGCGCGGCGGGCAGGGCGATGTTCACGATCGTCGCGTCCAGCACGACCATGAGCTGCGCCAGAGCGACGACGGCGAGGACCAGCCAGCGGCGAGAACCCATGTGCACCTCCGGATCCGGGTCATCGTTCAGCCGATAGTATACCGGTTAACGATCTGTCGGGCGGTGAACTTCGTCGATCGGGCGCGGAACAGCAGAAAGGGGCGCCTCGAGGTAGCAGGCCACCAAGCCGATCGCGGCCGCGGTCCCGAGCGGCCGGCGGCGCCGGCTCGGACGCGGCGAGCCACCGGATCCGCCCGCCCGGGAATCCCACGGCAGAGCGGAAGCGGACGACGTCCACAACAGACCCGGATCAGTCCGCGTAGAACAGCCGCCGCGGCGCCTCCACCAGGATCTGCCGCCGGTCCTCCTCCCGCGGCGCCCAATCCGCCAGCACGTCGAGCAGCTCCCCCGTGTCGCGCTGCCCGTTCGGCAGGTGCGGCCAGTCCGACCCCCACACGAGCCGGTCCGGCTGGGCCTCGACCAGCGCGCGGCCGAGATGCGCCACCGTCGACAGCGGTTCGTCCCCCGCGATCCGGTACGGCCCGGACAGCTTGACGTACCCGCTGCCGCCGCGCAGAACACCGAGCAGCGCGGCAAAATCTCCCTCGGTCAAGCCGTCCGACGCCTTCATGTACCCCATGTGGTCGATCACGAACGGGTCTTCGAGATCGGCCAGGAAGGGCAGCAGCGCGCGGACCACCGTGCCGGGGCTGTAGAACTGCAGGTGCCAGCCGCGCGGGCGGGCCACGTCCGCCATCACCCGGACGTAGCCGATCAGGTCCTCGACCGGCCAGTCCGCCCGGGCGAACAGGTCGAGCCGCACCGCGCGGACCCCCGCCTCGTGCAGCTGGTCCAGCGAAGCGCCCGAGGCGTCCGGATCGATCCGCGCGACGCCCCGGCAGCGCGGGCCGATCTTCCGCAGCGCGTCGAGGAGCAGGCTGTTGTCGGTGCCGTAGTAGGTCGGCTGGACCAGCACCATCCGGGAGATCCCGAGCCGCTCGGCGGCCGCCAGGTACGCCTCGATCGTGGCGTCGGGGAACGTGTAGAGCGGCTTCGGCACCGCGGGATACCCCGGCTCGAACACGTGGAAGTGCGTGTCGCAGACGTCCTCGGGGAGCCGGTACCGGGGCCGGGTGAGCGTGGCGGCCGGGCGCATGGGCAGGGTGTGCGCGAACTTCGGAGGCATGACGTCGTCCTAGGGGGCGAGGGCTTCGGTGAGCTGGGCCGCCCGGCGGGCGGCGGCGTCGTGGAGCAAGCCGTGGTCGTTGCCGGTCATCACCAGCGGGCAGGCGCCGAGCGCCATGAGCTGCCGTTGCCGGCCCGGGTCGCCGACCCCGCCGACCATCAGCAGCTTTCCGTGGCCGCGGCACGCTTCGGCGAGCGTGCGCACCGCGTCGTCGACCCGCGGGTCCGCGTACTGGCCGGGAACACCCAGCTCCGCGGTGAAGTCGTTGGCGCCGAACGCGATCAGGTCGACCCCGTCGACGGCGGCGATCTCCGCCGCGTTGGCCACCCCGGCCGGCGTCTCGACCAGGATCTGGACGACCACGCGCGCGTCCAGCGTTCCGTTGAGCTCCCGGGCGGGCACGGGCCGCATGCCGGTCTGCGGGACCATCGTGGTCGCCGAACGCTGCCCCCGCGGCGGGAACCGGCACGCCCGCGCGACGTCCCGCGCCTGCGCCGCCGTTTCGATGCGGGGCGCGACGATCCCGTTCGCACCGCCGTCCAGGAGCCGGCCGATCATGCCGTACTCCCGTTCGGGCACCCGGACGAAGTCCATCAGCCCGGCCAGGGCGGCGGTGCGGCAGAGCTCCGCCGCGGTGTCCACGGACATCGTCGAGTGCTCGAGGTCGACCATGACGCAGTGGTGCCCGGTCGACGCGGCGATCAGCACCGCCTCGCCCGTGCGCGCGCCGCGCAGGGCCAGCATCAGGGTCAGCTCACCGGCCCTGAGCCGGCCGAGGAAGTCGTTGGCCGCCATGGCTCCTTCAGAGATCGGTCGGGTAGGTGACCCCGGTGAGCCCGGGGACGTCGACGCGCCGGGGGTCCCAGCCCGCCGCCGCCAACGCCTCGACGGCGACGTCGATGACCGCGCCCGACAGCAGCTGCCGGGGGTCCTCCATGACGATCCGCAGCCGCGTGACCAGGGCCCGCATGTCGGCGGCGGACGCCACAACCGGCATTTCGCCGATCTCGGTCACCGCCGGGTCGGTCACGTCGGGGAACACCACGCCCGCCGGGCTGTAGCGCGGGTAGCCGTCGAACATCAGGCCGCCGAGCTCGACGGTCGCCCGGGTGGCGCACCACATGCTCCGCAACGGTTCTTCGAGGGCGACCACTTCGGACAGGTCGCCGTCGACCGGCGTCGCGAACGTGGGGGCGTGCGGCGCGAGGTACATCCGCTCCAGCGGCAGCCGGTGCTCGGACGCGCCGAGGATCATCGTCGCCACGCTGCTGGTGGTCCACGTGACACCCGCGGTCGCGCGGCCCTGCCGCCCGGCGATGACCACCATCGCCTCGGCCCAGTCGATCCGCTGCGCGCGCAGCCAGCGGGAGATGCGGAAGCTGATGTCGAGCCCGGCCAGGAAGAACGTCGCCACCATCATGTGGTTGACCGGCACCGGCAGCTCGACGTCCCCGCCGCCCTCGAGGTAGTCCGTCCGCAGGGTGTCCCAGGTGAGGTAGTCCTCGTCGGCGAGCGCGGTGGCGAGATAGCGGGCGGTCACCGCGCACGAGTAGTCGACCAGGTCGGCGATCTCCTGTTCGCGGCCCTGGTAGGCCTCGACGGCGAGGTGGTCGCGCCACAGCCCGGCGGTGTTGGCCGCGCGGGTGTTCTTGGTCTCGGCGAGCAGCCGCTCGGCTTCGGACCGCCAGGCGGCGTCGCCGAGGACCGTGCGCAGGTAGACCAGGCTGGCCACCGCCGGGCCCAGGTGCGAAACCGCGGTCAGCTCCTTGAACCCGCGCGGGGACAACCGATAACCCTCCACCACCGGCGGCCGCCCGCCGCCCGGGTACAGCGCGAAGTCCGCCCCGGTCGCGACGACCAGCGGGGTGTCGCGGGTGTGCTCGGCGAAGGACCGCGCGAGGCGCCGGCCGATGCCGTCCGGGTGGGAGGTGTAGGTGGTGAACAGCCTGACCAGTTCAGGACTCTGCCGCGCGGTCATCCGGCGGCCACGGCACTGACGGTTGCCACATCAACCTCCCGAGGAGAATTCCCTTTCCGAATCCCTATCGAAGTCCCGTTTCCGGGGTGAAGCAAGTAAGGTGCCGTTACCATTCGCCGTTGTCACCGTCAGCAATCGTGACACCGGCGAGGGGAGGCCGCCGCACGGCGGGTAACTTTGGCGGCATGGCCGCTGGACTCACCGCCGACGAGACCCACATCTGGCGCTCGCTGCTCCGGCTCTCCGACCTGCTCCGGTTCCGCGTCTCGACGGACATGCGCGAGGCGTCCGACCTCTCCCCGGCCGACCACAGCGTGCTGCTGCACCTCGCCGAGGTCGGCGGCCGGCTGCTGCAGCAGGAGCTGGCGTCGGCGATGTACTGGTCCAAGAGCCGGCTGTCGCACCAGCTGGCCCGGATGGCGGACCGGGGCCTGGTGACCCGCGCGCCGGACCCGGCGTCGCGCCAGGTCGCGGTCTCGATCACCGAAGCGGGCCGGGCGGCGAACGAGGCCGTGGCGGCGGTGCACGCCGACGCCGTCCGGCGGCACTTCCTCCAGCGCGCGACCCCGGAAGAGCTGACCGTGCTGGTGCGGCTGGCCCAGCGGATCAAGGACGACGTCGAGGCCGGCGTCCCCTACTGACGACCTTCGCGCTCGAGGCGGCTGCTCGCGGCGCGCACGGCCGACACCACGGCGGCGATGGCGGGTGAGTCCTCATCTCCGTCCCGCATCAGCAGCACGCTGTGCCGGAACGCGTCCACGTCCCGCAGCGCCACCCGGCTGAGCCCGTCCGGACCCCGGCCCGTCGGGGTCAGCTCGGGCGCGATCGTGATCCCCCAGTCCGCCTCGACCAGCCCGAGCGCCGCCGCGACATCATGGACCGTCGCGCCGATCGACGGCTGGAAGCCGGCGCTCGAGCACAGGCCCAGCGTGAGGCGGCCCAGCGGCGTGGTCGGGCTGATGATCCACGACTCGGCCGCGAGGTCCGCGATCCGGCAAGCCGGCTCCGCGGCCAGCCGGTGGCGCGGGGACACGCAGAGCCGCAGCGGGTCGCGGCCGAGCACGCACTGGCGCAGCCCCGGCTCGGCCGCGCCGGGCACCGGCCCGAACTTCGAGACCATCACCAGGTCCAGCGCGCCGCGGCGAACCTCCTCCGCGCCCGTTCCGTCGGTCGTCGACGCGAGGGTCAGCTCGAGCTTCGGGTGCCGCTGCCGGACCCGCGTCAGCGCGCTGCTCATCAGCGGCGGCCCCTCGCGGAACGGCACGCCGACCCGCAGCTCGCCGGCGATCTCCCCGGCCCTGCGTTGCAAGGTCGCCTGCGCGGCGCGCAGCTCGACGAGGATCCGCTCGGTGTGGTCGAGCAGGGACCGGCCCACCGGCGTCACCGTGACGCTGTTGCCGCTGCGCAGCAGCAGCGTTGTGCCCGCCGCCCGTTCCAGCGCCGAAACCTGCTGGGAAACCGCTGAGCGCGTGTAGCCCAGCTCGCGCGCGGCGGCGGCGATGGTCCCGTGCGCGGCGACCGCACGCAAGGCGAGGAGCTTCTCGACGTCGAGCATGCGTCACATCCATTTACGGCGGTTGACGTAAAGCGTCACGCGAGTTTACTTGTCAACCAAACTCGCGTCGAGTTGAGTCTCAGCCAATGGCCGACGTCGCTCAGGAGGAGTCCGCACATGGCACGGAAAATCATTCGGCTCCGCGCCGCCGCGGCGGCGGTGGCCGCCCTTCTGCTCACGTCCGCGTGCGGCCTTTCCGGTGAGTCGTCGTCGGCCACCGGCCCGCTGGTCATCGGCATGTCGCTGCCGCTGACCGGCCCGGTGGCCGACCGCTCGAAGCCCGGCATGGAGGGGTACCAGTACTGGGCCGACGAGCTCAACGCCGCCGGCGGGCTGCTCGGCCGGCAGGTGCAGCTGAAGGTGCTCGACGACTCCTTCGACCAGCAGACCGCCATCTCCGACTACAACCGGCTCATCTCCCAGGACAAGGTCGACCTCCTGCTGGGCACGTTCTCCTCCGACCTCAACGTCGCCGTCGCGCCGGTCGCCGAGCGGTACAAGTACCTCTACGTCCAGCCTTCCGGCGGCGCCGACGAGATCTTCGAACGCAACTTCACCCACCTCTTCTTCGCCCAGCCCGCGACGACGCAGCGGCTGCCCAACCAGTTCGTCGACCTGGTCGCGAAGATGTCCGCCACCGAGCGGCCGAAGACCGTCGCGCTCGTCCAGGTCGACGACCCCAACACGACCCAGGCCGCCGGGATCTTCGAAAGCCGGCTCGCCGCGCTCGGCGTCAAGAGCGTCTACAACCAGACGTATTCGCCGGACACGAACAACTTCGACACCATCGCCAACTCGATCAAGCAGGCCGCACCGGACCTGGTGATCAGCGGGGCGGTGGCCGCCGACGGCTCGGCGCTCGTGCGCGCGTTCCAGAAGATCGGGTTCTCGCCGAAGATGCTGTACCAGGAGAACTCGCCGACCGAGCCGTCGTACCCGCAGACCGTCGGCGCGGCCAACACCGAGGGCATCCTGACCCCGATCGCCTACAGCACCGAGGCCGGCTTCCCGGGCAACAAGTCCTTCGTGGACGGTTATACGCGCAAGTACGGCGCGCCACCCGTCGAGGACGCCGCGAACTCCTACACCGCCGGTCAGGTGCTCGCCGCCGCGGTCAAGGCCGTGGGCCGGATCGACCAGGACGCGCTGGCGAGCTGGCTGCACGGCAACGCCGTCCCGACGATCTCCGGCGAGCTGCGCTGGGACGCGACCGGCCGCCCGCAGGGCGAGCTGCTGCTCGGGCAGTTCCAGGGCGGCGCGATCAAGATCGTCGCCCCCGTCCAGGCCGCGACCGCGCAACCGCTGCTCGCCAAGCCCGGCTGGCGCTGAAGGGACCACCGTGATCCTCCTCGTCCAGACGCTCGTGCTCGGCCTGCTGGCCGGCGGGGTGTACGCGCTGATGTCCTCGGGCTTCACCCTGATCTTCGGGGTGATGAAGGTGCTCAACCTCGCCCACGCCGCGACGATCGTGCTCGCCGCGTTCCTCACCTGGTGGGTGTGGCAGCGCACCGGTCTCGACCCGCTGCTCGTCGGCGTCTTCGTCGGGCCGGTGATGTACGGCGTCGGCTGGCTGCTCTACCGCGGGGTGGTCGCCCGGGTCCAGCGGATCGACCACGAGCTGACCCTCGTCGCCTCCTTCGGCGTGGCGACCGCCCTCGGCGGGGTCATGGCCCTGGTGTGGGGCACCGACGCGCGAGCGGCGACACCGTCCTACTTCACCAGCTCGTTCCACCTGGGACAGGTCGTGGTGCCGACCGCGCAGCTGTACGCCTGCGCCGGCGCGGTGGTGCTCCTGCTCGGCCTGTACGCCCTGCTGCGCGGGACGTTCGTGGGCAAGGCGATCCGCGCCTGCGCCGTCAACCGCGACGGCGCGGCGCTCGTGGGCATCGACGTGGAGCGCACCATGACACGGATGTTCGCGATCGGCGTCGCGACGACCGGGTTCGCCGGCGCCGCGTTGTCGGTGCTCTACCAGTTCGTCCCGGACTCGCACTACGTCTGGATCGGCCGCATCCTGTGCGTCGTCATCCTCGGCGGCCTCGGCAGCTTCGCGGGCGCCGCCCTCGGCGCGGCGATCCTCGGCGTGAGCGAAGCGCTGACGGCGTCCTATGTGGACACCCGGTGGGCGACGACGGTGCCGTACCTGCTGATCGTCGTGCTGCTCCTGGTCCGGCCGCAGGGCCTGCTGGGCGGGCGCACGCGCGCGGACGGGGCACTGGCGTGACCGGCCAGCTCCGCGGGCTGCTGCTCGCCGCGGCGATCCTGCTCGTCGCCCTCGTCCCGCTGCTCACCCCGGACGCGTATGTCCACAACGTCCTCATCCTGACGTTCCTGGTCGCGGTCGTCGCGTCCGGCTGGAACATCATGGCCGGGCTGACCGGCTACATCAGCCTCGGCCACGGGATGTTCGTCGGCGTCGGCGCCTACACCGGCGGCATCCTCGCCACCACCTGGGACGTCTCGCCGTTCCTGGTGGCGCCGCTCGGCGGGGTGACGGCGGCCCTGCTGGCCGTCGCGCTGGGCCTGGTCACCCGCCGCACGCGCGGGCCGGCGTTCGTCATCGTCAGCTTCGCGGTGCTGGAGCTGCTCGGCCTGCTCACCCGGAACTGGGTCTCGGTCACCGGCGGCAGCCAGGGCCTCCCGATGCCGCTGCCGACCTGGGACGTCCGGTTCCACAACTGGCCGTTCTACTACGCCCTGTTCGCGCTCGTGCTGCTGAGTGTCGGGCTGACCGTCGCCATCCGGCGCTCGAAGCTCGGGCTCGGCCTGTTGGCCATCAAGGACGACGAGGACAAAGCGGCCGGCATCGGCATCGTCACACCTGTCTACAAAGGACTCGCGTTCGTGGCGAGCGCGGCCTTCGTCGGGGTCGCGGGCGCGGTCTACGGTTACTACGTCAGCTCCCTTTCGGTGAACACGATGTTCGACGTCGTGCTCAGCATGCAGGTCGTGCTGGCCGCGCTCCTCGGCGAGCGCGGCACCGTCTGGGGTCCCGTGCTCGGCGCGTTCCTCGTGGTGCCGCTGACCGAGCTGACGAACACGACCCTGGGCGGCGCCGACGCGGGCGCGATCCGGCTCATCCTGTTCGGCGGGCTCGTGCTCGGCGTCGCCCTGCTGCTCCCCCGCGGCATCCTGCCGACCGTGCGGGACGCGCTCGCCCGGCGGCGCGGCGGTACCGGCCTGACCGGCGCACGCCCGGAAGACACGCCGATCCCCGACGCGCCACCGCGCCGGCGGCCGCCGTCGACCACCCCGGACGCCTTGCGCGTCTCCGGCGTCACGATGCGGTTCGGCGGCCTGAACGCGGTCGACGCCGTGACGCTGACCGTCCCGCGCGACTCGACCACGGCTCTGATCGGCCCCAACGGCTCCGGGAAGACCACCCTGTTCAACGTGGTCGACGGGACCTACGCGCCGACCTCGGGAGACGTCGAACTCGGCGGGGTGCCGATCACGCGGGCCGGGCGGCCGCGGCGGGCGTTCCTCGGCCTCGGTCGCACCTACCAGCTGCCGCGCCTGTTCGGCGGGCTGACGGTGTTGGAAAACGTGGCCGCGGCCTGCGGCGAGTTCCGGCTCCGGCGGCTCGCCCGCAGCGCGATCTCGGGCTCGGAAGCGGCGCGGGCGCGGGAGCTGCTGGAGTTCGTCGGGCTCGGCCGGTACGCCGACGCGAAGGCCACCGACCTGTCCTACGGGCAGCGCAAGCTCGTCGAGCTGGCCCAGGTGCTGATGCTCGACCCGGACGTCATCCTGCTGGACGAGCCGGCCGCGGGCATCAACCCGACCCTGCTGCGCCGGCTCGCCGGCCTGGTCCGGGCGCTGAACGCTTCGGGGAGGACCTTCGTGATCGTCGAACACGACATGCAGTTCGTGCTTTCGCTCGCCGACCGGGCCGTGGTGCTGGCTCGCGGCCGGGTGCTCGCCACCGGGTCACCCGCCGACGTCAGCGCCGACCCGGCGGTGCTGGAGGCCTACCTCGGGGACGACTTCGTCCTCGAAGCGGACGTGACGGGAGCCGGCCGGTGATCCGCCTGGAGTCGGTCTACGCGGGTTACGGCGGCGGCGACGTCCTGCGGGGCACCGACCTCGAGATCCGGCCGGGTGCCATCACCTGCGTCGTCGGCCCCAACGGCGCCGGCAAGTCGACGGTCCTGCGCACGATCAGCGGGCTGCTGGCCCCGCGAGAAGGCCGGATCCGCCTCGGCGACCGGACGCTGAGCGGGCGCAGCCCGGCGGCGGTCATCGAGGCCGGCGTCGTGCAGGTGCCCCAGCAGGGCGGCCTGTTCGGGCGGCTTTCGGTGCGCGACAACCTGTTGCTGGGCGGGTACCCGATCCGGCGGGACAAGGCCCGGCTGCGCCGTCGCCTCGCCGAGCTGGGCGAGGCTTTCCCGATCGTCGGGGAACGCGCGCGGGACAAGGCCGCCGACCTCTCCGGCGGCCAGCGGCGGATCGTCGAGTTCGCCCGCGCGCTGGTGACCGAGCCCCGGGTGGTCCTGCTCGACGAGCCGACGCTCGGCCTCGACCCGAAAACGTGCGAGACGGTGTTCGACACGACCCGGCTGCTGCGCGAGCTGGGTGTCACGGTGCTGATGGTCGAGCAGAACGTCCGGTTCGGCCTGCGGCTGGCCGACGACGGGATCGTGCTGGAGAGCGGGCGGGTCCTGCTCGCCGAGCCCGCCGCGGACCTGCTGGCCCGGCCCGACATGGCCGAGCTGTTCTTCGGCTCCGGACCCCGCACGGCGGCCGGATGAGCGGACCCACGACGGTTCTCGTCGTCGACGACCACCCGGTGGTGCGCGACGGCGTCCGGCTGCTGCTGCGCTCGGACCCGACGCTGTGCGTGACGGCGTCGGCGGAGTCCGGCCGCGCGGCGATCACCCGCGTGCGCGAGCTGAACCCCGACCTCGTCCTGCTGGACCTGCGGCTGCCGGACCTGCGGGCGGCGGAGGTGATCACCCGGATCCGCCAGGTCTCCACCACCACGCGGATCGTGGTCTTCACCGCCTACCCCGACCACGTCGCGCTGAAGAGCGCCCTGGACGCGGGCGCCGACGGCGCGCTGCTCAAGGACATCGCCGGGATCGGCCTGTCGTCGGCGCTGCGGCGCATCCTGCGGGGCGAGCGGGTCGTCGACCCGCGGATCACCGACGCCGCGGCGCGCCGGACGAGCGCGATGGCACGGCTGGGGCTGACCCGGCGCGAGTGCGAGGTGCTGCGCGTGGCCGCCGAAGGCAAGACGAACCCCGAGATCGCCGAGGCCACCGGGCTGACCCGCAACACCGTCAAGACCTACCTGCAGTCGGCGTTGCACAAGCTCGGCGCCCGCAACCGCGTCGAGGCGATCACCAAGGCGAGTGAGGTGGGTTTGTGGTGACCGGCCGGTGGAAGCCTGCGCACGAGCGCGTCCAGGAGCAGTTCACCGCCCTCGACGCGCTGGTGCGCGAACGCGGCGGCCTGCTCGCGGTGCTGGACCGCATCGCGGTGCTGCACGGCACCGCCCGGCTCGTCCGCGTCGAGGTGGGCGCCAGCTCGGGGTTCGTGGCCGGCCTCGAAGTGCCCGGCCGCGCGGTGGTCCGCTGGATGTCGGGCGCGCGCACCGGGCAGCTGCGCGACCTGATCGTCCCGCTCGGCCACGGCATCGGCGGCAAGGCGATGGCGCTCGGGAACGTCGTGCGGGTCAACGACTACCTCGCGTCGCCGTCGATCACCCACCACTTCGACGCCCAGGTCCGCGACGAAGGCCTCGGCGCGATGCTCGCGGCCCCGGTCGTGGACCGCAGCGGCCCGGAGCCCCGCACGATCGCGATCGCCTACGCCGGCATGCACGACTCGGGGCCGTTCGGTGACATCGCCGTCGACCGGATGCGCTCGGTGGCCGAACACGCGGCGGAGGCGGTCCGGATCGCGGACGCGGCAGAACTGTCCAAAACGGACGCGGTGGCCGCGGAACGACAGCGCGTCCAGGACGCCCTGCACGACTCGGTGGGCGCGATGCTCTTCTCCATCGGCGCGCGGGTCCAAGCCCTCCAGGACGCGCTGGCCGGCCGGCCGGACCTGGCGAAAAGCCTGCGGCACCTCGAATCCGACGTCTCCGCGGCCTGTTCGGCGTTGCGCGAGTCCATTCTCGCGCTGGCGGACGCGACACCGCGGCGTGCGCTGCAGATCGAGATCAGGGAGCACACGCGGTCGTTCGAACGCCGGACCGGCGTGTCCGCGCGGTTCGTCGAGCTGTGCGACGTGGCACCGCTCGATCCGGAACGCTCGGCGCTGCTGCTGGCGGTGGTCCGGGAAGGACTCGTCAACGTCGAGAAGCACGCCGAGGCCCACTCGGTGATCGTGACGCTCGGCGCGTCGGACGACGGTGTCCACCTCGCGATCGCCGACGACGGAACGGGTTCCGGCGAGCCGGGGACCCGGCTGGGCCTGCGGTCGCTCGCGCGGCGCGCCGCGCGGGTCGGCGCCGAAGTGCAGTTGCTGCACAACGAAGACGAAGGCCGTACCCTGCGCGCCTGGCTCCCGGAAGCCGGGCTCGTTGACTCTCCATCCGGAGATGTCCGCGCCACTCGCGCACGCCCATAATCGCCGGGACGGCACGGTGTTCCGATTCTCTGCTGAGGACAAGGGAGTTCGCATGGGGAAAGCCACGTCCGCCCGCCGTTCGCGACGGCCGAGGCCCGGCCGGATCCTGGCGGCCGCGGTGCTCGCGCTGGCCGCCGTCACCGCCGGCCCGGCGCCGGCCGAGGCGAGCTGGCTGCCTTCGCCCGCCCCCGCCACCTACGGCCGCAGTCAGCCGGTGGCCGCCTCCGTCACGATGGACGACGGTGCCGTCCTGTCCGTGCAAGTGGTTTACCCGGCCGATCTCGCGACGGGCGCGCGGGCGGCCGGGACGTTCCCCGTCCTGCTCACCCAGAACCCCTACGGCGCCTTCCGGGACCCGACCGCCGCCGGGACCTACTTCGTCGAGCGCGGATACATCTACGTCGCCGCGTCGATCCGGGGGACCGGGGCTTCGGGCGGTCAGACCGACTGGTTCGGCGCGCGGCAGGGCCGGGACGGCGCCACCCTCGTCGACTGGGCCGCGCACGCCCTTTCCGGCTCCGACGGCAAAGTGGGCCTCGACGGCTGCTCCTACCTCGGCGTCGACCAGTGGTACACCGCCGCCGAGGTCGGGCCGCGCTCGGCGTTGAAGGCCATCGCGCCGTTCTGCACCGACTCCGATATGTACAACGACCTCGCGACCGTCGGCGGGGTGCCGACCACCTTCGTCCCGTCGATCGCCCAGGCCCTCCCCCGCGGCCCGCAGGACGACCCGCTGACCGATCCCCTTTCCGTCACGGTCAACGACCTGAAGAACGGCGGCGCCCGGTCGTACGACAACGCCTACTGGCACGGGATCGACGTCCAGGAGCTGATGCCGCGCATCGTCGCGAACGGCGTCCCGGCGCTCAGCGAAGCGGGCTGGAAGGACCTGTTCCCCGGCGGCAACCTCGGCGCCTACACGGCCGCGCAGAACGTCTACGCGGGCCGCCCGGTGACCGCGCCCGTCGTGGCGGGCCAGCGGGTGACCGGCCGGTACCAGGCGATCGTGGGCCCGTGGACGCACGGCGCGCACGTGAACGAAGACGTCCTGGCGAACATCCGCAAGGAATGGTTCGACACGTGGCTGAAGGGCCGCCCGACCGGGATGGCCGACACCACCCGGCCCTTGCACGTCTTCCAGAACGGCGGTGACCGCTGGGTCGACACCGCCGCCTGGCCGCCGTCGACGACCACCGGCACGTACTACCTGGGCACGGCGGGCACTTTGACGGAAACGCCGCCCACTGCCGCCGGAACCGACACGGCCGACCCCACGCTGGGCCTCACCTACACGACCGCGCCGCTGACCCGGGCGAGCGTGCTCGACGGCCCGATCAACGTCAGCCTCTCCCTGAAGTCGACAACGCGCGACGCGTACGTGGCCGCGACCGTGAACCTCGTCTCGCCGACCGGGGCGACGACCAAGCTCTCCGACGGCGGGCTCCTCGCGAGCCTGCGCCGGCTCGACCCGGCGCAGAGCTGGTACGGCCGCGGCAACGCCCTGATCAAGCCGAGCCACCTGTTCACCCAGGCGAGCCAACGCCTTCTCACACCGGGGGAAACCGTCCGGCTGGACATCGCCGCGCTGCCGAACTTCACCCTCGTCCCGGCCGGCTACCGGCTCCAGGTCGTGCTGACCGGCCACGCGCCGGCGAACTTCCACCTCGCGCTCGCCCCGACCCCGCAGCAGGCCAGCAACCTGAGCGGGGGGACGTTCAGCGTCGACCACGCACCGCGGGCGGTTTCGTCGATCACCCTGCCGCTGGCCGCACCCGGCTCGTTCACGACCAGCCCCGTCGACTGGGGGCCGTCGTCCTGAGCCCGTCCCACCCCACCCGCACGCGAAACCCGAGAAGGACCACGATGACAACTCGCCCCGCCGCCACCCCGCCCGCGCTGAGACCCGGCGACCACGACCGCCGTCTGCGCCGCGTCGTCTCCGCCAGCCTCGTCGGCACGACCATCGAGTGGTACGACTTCTTCGTCTACGCCTCGGCCGCCGGCCTGGTGTTCGGTTCGCAGTTCTTTCCGGCGCTGGACGGCGCGAACGCGCTCCTGGCGTCGTTCGCCACCCTCGGCGTCAGTTTTGTCGCCCGGCCGATCGGCGGGGTGGTCGCGGGCCACCTCGGCGACCGCTTCGGCCGCAAGGCAGTCCTGGTGGCCACGCTCATCCTGATGGGCGTCTCCACGGTCGGCGTCGGCCTGCTCCCGGGGTACGGCTCGATCGGCGTCGCCGCCCCGATCCTGCTCGTGGTGCTGCGGCTCCTGCAGGGGTTTTCGGCCGGCGGCGAGTGGGGCGGCGCGGCGCTGATGTCCGTCGAGCACGCCCCTCCCGGCCGCCGTGGCTACTTCGGCTCGTTCCCGCAGATCGGGGTGCCGATCGGGTTGCTGCTGGCCAACCTCGCGTTCTTCGCGGTGTCGGCGTCGACCACGAAGGAGCAGTTCCAGGCGTGGGGCTGGCGGATCCCGTTCCTGCTCTCGGTCGTCCTCATCGGGGTCGGGTTCTTCGTGCGCGCGCGGGTTTCGGAAAGCCCGGTGTTCACGGAGCTGCAGGAACGCCGCGGCCGCCGCTCGGCGCCGTTGAAGGTGCTGTTCCGCACCGACTCCCGCGAGCTGCTCGTCGCGATCGGACTGTTCGTCGCGAACAACATGATCGGCTACATCCTGATCGCGTTCATCAACTCCTACGGCACCCGAACGCTGAAGCTGTCCAGCACGACGATGCTGCTGGTCGGCATGGTGGGCGCGGTCGCGTGGGGTGTCTTCACGCTGCTGGCCGGCCGCTGGTCGGACACCTGGGGCCGGCGCCGGACCTACCTGGTCGGCACCCTCGCCCTGGCGGCCTGGACGTTCCCGTTCTTCCTGCTGTTCGACACCCGGTCGGTCCCGCTGCTGCTCGTGGCGGTGGTGGTGCTGGCGTTCGGCCTCGGCCTGACCTACGGCCCCCAGGCGGCGGCGTACGCAGAACTGTTCCCGACGGCGATCCGCTACAGCGGCGTGTCGTTCGCGTACGCGTTCGGCGCCGTCCTCGGCGGCGGGTTCGCCCCGCTGGTGGCGGCCTGGCTGGTCGGGCTCACCGGGACATCGTTGTCGGTGTCGGCGTACATGCTGCTGGCGTGTTTGGTGACGCTGGGCGCGGTGCTCGCACTCCGGGAGGGGACGGCGGAGGAGCGAGAGGCGTTTGTCGTCGCGACCGACTGACAGCCACCTCGGGCCGGTCCGGTGTCTTCGTGGTGACGCCGGACCGGCTCGGCCCTCGGCGTGGGTGACCAGCGGCACCTCACGCCGCTCGGCATGCGCAGGCCGGCGCCGCGACCAGCACGACTCTTCGTCCGCCGCGGGACCGACGGCAATGCATGGCCGCGGGCCGCCCGGTCACGATGCCGCGGTCGTGCGCAGCTTATTGAGCAGCAGGTCAGTCTGGCTCCGTGACGCGCAGGTGCAGCCCGTCGGCGACCAGCGGTGCCGGGGCGGTGCGCAGCAGCAGCCAGCGCGACCAAAGTCGCGCACACGCACTGCACCCACCGTGATACCCGACCGATCTCGGTCTTTGGCTCCGTCATGAAGCACTGCCTCGACGACGTCACTGAACCGAAAATCTGCAGTTCACGACCCCCTTGGACCCCGTGAGGTCGCTGTGTGAACCGCCGGGGCACAGACAGCCACATCACAAGGGCACCCCATGGGCCCTCCCGACGAGGAGATCTCCTCGGTGATCCTTTTCGCTGCGTCGGAGACTTTTGACAGCTGATCTTCGGGAAGTGCGATCCGGTCCCGCTGCCTTATCGACCAGGTCCTTGATGCCGCAGTCAGGGGCGATCGGACTGTCGAGGCGGTCGTAGTGGTCACCGCAGCCTAGGCGCTCGAGCTCCATCCGGCCCGGCTCGACGTCGTAGCGGTGCGCGACGGGCGTCATGTAGCCGACCGCCGTCGTCGGCCCGGTACCGGCCCGAGGCGAACTGCTGGTCCTGGTCCCCCGTTCGGGCGACGCTGGAGCGCGGCTCGAACTTCTACTACCTCACTTCCCGGTGCAAGAAGACGATCGCCCCACCGGCACTCAGCAGACCAGCCAAAATGGCTGCCGGCGCGTTGCTCCCGGCAAAAAAGGTCAATACGCCTACGGCGGTCCCGCACACGAGACCCAGCAGCAGAACAACGGCAGCACGGACGGTGAGCAGCGGAGTAGGTGGCTTGGACATCGACACTCCTACCGGTGGTAGCGGATCGCACAGCGCCGATCGCCAGGCCCGAACTGCACCTGGAGGGTGAGCGCCGGCCGGCTCACCCGGCCGACAGCGTCGAGTATGTTCCGTTTCCGCACAAGATCACAAGGGTGTGCTAAATTCGACCACGGACGGACGAGCGAATCCAGACGGGCCACGGATGCACGACACAACGGGTACCAGTCCAACGCAGGACACGACGGGTACCAGCACGGCAGCCGAACGCATCCGGCTACTCCGTAGCGCCCGGAATTGGACGGCAAAACGCCTGGCCGACGAGTGCAAGCGCGCCGGCTTCCCAGACCTGACTCGCGCCACGATCGCCAAGATCGAAACCGGCGTCCGCAAGCACCTCACGGCCGACGAACTGGCAGTCCTGGCGCACGTCCTGGCCGTGAGCGTCGACGCCCTTCTCGACTCCACGTCCGCATCGGGCAGGTTCACCCGAGAACAGATCGTCACCACCCTCGACGAGCTGGAGCCGCAGGACCTGCTGCGCAGCGAGCTCCGCACCGTGGTGCCCGAAATCGTCCTGCCGTCGAAATCCTCCCTCAGCCCCCGCGAGCAACTCGTGGAGATAGTCACTCAGCTCGAGCGACTGCCCGGTGGACTCACGAACCTGGCTGACGTCGTCGAATTCCTCCGGCCGGGCAGCAAGGCAGCACAGGAGTTGCGTGAGCTCACGGCTTCTGCCGCGATGTCATCCTCGGCCCGCCTCGAAAGCCTGCGCACGATCGTCGAGCGCGAGGACATCCCCGACGTCGACGAACTGGCTCGACAGGCGGCAGGCGGCGCCATCCCTTGGTCCGGCCAGGACGTCGTCAGCACGTATCGGCTCCTGACCGACCTCCCTGGCTCCGACGATCTTGCGGCGCTGATCTTCGTGGAGCTGATCGCCGATCGAACACCGGCTCTCCGCGCCGCACTGCGTGCCTGGAACGACGAAAACGAGCTACCGCTTGAAGCGAGAGCACGCCTGGCCCGACACCGCGGCCACTCCGCCGAACTCGACGAGGACCACTTCGTCCACCTGACCATCTGCATCACCCCGTCGCTATCAGACGACGAGTATCTCGTGAACCACTGGCTCCAGGCCGACCCCGCCGAATGGCCACCACGACGAGGACCGACCGTGACATCGACTCGTCACGACCTCGAACGCACAGTCGACACCATTATCGGCGAGGCCGAAGACCACGCTTGGTCCGAGTTCACCGGACAGGTCCGGCTCGAGTTCGTCCTCCCCCGAACCCTGATGAACCTTCCCATCCAGTCCTGGCACCAGGAACCGTCTTCGCCGGACCCCCGGCCACTGGCCTTGACGTACCCGATAGCCATTCGCTCGTTCGACCGAATGAGTTCACCACGTTGGCACCGGGTATGGCGGCGTCGTGCGTATCGACCGGACGACACTCTGTCGAACACCGAAATCTACTTCGTTTCGGACGACGACGACCCTCGGCGCACAGCTGCCGTGCTCTCGAGTGAGCAGTGGCGGGCCGTGGTCCTCAGCCGTCCACCTCAGCCGACTTACGAAACACAGACGCAGGCAGACCCGCTGACCTCCGCGCTGCGGTCCGGAATCCCGATCATCATCTGGCCCGTCGATGATCAACTGGAAGGCGATGAGCTCCGTGCCGTGGTTGCCTTCCTTGACGGCACGCCCATGAAGGATCTTCCGGAACGAATCGCCGAGTTCCGCCGGGCAAGATTCTCCACACGCGAGGCCTCCCCTCTCCCGGACCTGGTGCTCCTCTGGGACGACCCGACCCGCATCATCCCCCCGGAAGAACTGCGGGGGCGACTGTCGTCAGCGCCGGAGTGATCTTTGGGGCGATCCGCCGTACATCTTGAGTAAGCGAAGAAATCCCGGTAGTACGGTCACATGGCTTCACCCGAGAAGGATCCGGACTTCGCGCAACGACTGCTCGATCAGCTCACATGGGTGGAACTGCTCGTGAAGAACCACGCGAACCTCGTGGGCGCCGACGAAACCGACCCAGGCACCGTGGACTGGTGGGCCGAAGCCACAGTGCGCGTACTCCCGGACGACGACGGCCATTGAGCACCCCGAGTGCCGCCGCCGTGACCGTCCTGTGCAGGCTTCCGGCGACCACGACGGGCGCTGACGTCGATCGACGTCAGCGCCCCTGCGCACTCACCGTCAGTCGGCGCCGTCTTGGCGTGACGCAGAGAGCACGCGCCACGCCGCCGCGACGACCGGCTCGGGCTCCCACAAGCCGTCCTGCGGGCGCTCCACCAGGACATCCAGGTTCCGCAGAACATTCATCGTCGCGGCTCCACCGTGGTCGTCGAAGAGTGCCAGGAGATCTTCGGTCGTCAGGGCGTCCTCATAGTTCACAAACTCGTCGAACGCGTCCGCCCACGCGGGCACCGCCGTCAAACCGACTTCGTCGAGCAGCTGCGCCGCGCCTTCCGGCTCGGCGAGCTGCCGGCGGATCCTTTCGCAAACCAAGCGGGCACTCCGTGCCTCTCCAGCGGCCAACCCCGCAGCCTCGTTCAGCAGGCTCGTCCAGCCTCCGGTGATCTTCAGCAGCTCCCCCTGGCTGACCGCGTCGCTGAACGACGTCGTCAGGTTGTCCGCGCCGAACCAGGAGCGGAGACCGTCCGCCGAGACACGGCGCAGCGGCACGACGAGGTCGGCGAGATCCGGACGTTCTGAGCCGCAGATCTCGGAAAACACCTCATTCGCGTCGGCGCTCACGAGCGCGACCACCGTACGGGTCACTCCCGCCTCGGGAAAGAGCTCGAGTGCCTGCTCGATGGCCGTCCAGGCACTGACGACCTTCATCGTGCCCAAGTTGCAGAACACGATCCGGTGCGGGTCGCCGGGCTTTCCTCCGCGCAGCTCGCGGCGATAATTCTCCGGAGACGTCGACTTCACCAGCTTGCACCGGGCACCGATCCGACTGTCCTCCTCCTGAAGCAGCTGCCGCACCTGGTCGATGCCCGTCGCCCTGCTGCCCAGCACCAGCCGCAGGCGGTTGCTGCGCTCGATCAGGGTGGCGAACTGCTTCTCGGTGAGCGGGGCGGCCAAGCCGTCGGCGACCGTCCGGCGGGCGTTCTCGGCGGCGAGCCTGGTCGGCGGCCGCCATTCCGAACCGAACAGCTCGTCCTCGATGTCCTGGGCCGAGCCCAGCAGCCGCAGGACATTGCTCGAACGCAGCCGCCAGCCGCCGTCCGCGGCGGCGAGCACACCGAGCCCGCTCATCTCTTCCAGGAGCGACCGGAACTCGTCAGCTCCCTGCCCGGTGAAGCCTTCCGGCCACCAGGCAAGACATTCGTCGCGCAGCTTGCCCGTCGTCACCGTCTGGTCGGCACCGTTTTCCAAGGCGGACAGGGCCACCACCAGAGCGATGAGCTTGTAGCGCGAGTCGAGGTTCAGCGTCAGGTGCACGGCTTCACGGACCTTCTGCCGGACCGCTTCGGAACCGATGACCCGTTCGAGGTCGTCGTCGCCGATCACATAACGCGGACTGTCCTCCCGCCGCTCGTGCGCGGACCGCACGAGTGCTTCCCCGACGAGCTGCAAGAGCTTGGGCTGGTAGTTGCAGTACGCCAGGACACGGTGGATGAGCTCGTCAGAGGCGAACGAGATGCCCAGGGTCTCCATCGGCGTGAACATCAGCTGGTAGGCGGGTTCCGGGGCCAGCGGGCCGATGGCCAACGCGTCACCGAAGTGGGCGGCGGCGAGCGGCTGGTTCGGCAGCTGCGCGAACCGCTGCACCTGGTGCAGGCCGGCGAACACCGGCTTGAACCGGCGATCGGTCGAGTTCATCAGGTCACGCAGCCGCGTGGTCGTGGCGAACCCGGTCGCGGCGTCCGCGTCGAAGAACAGGTCGCTCTCGTCGAGCAGCAGCACCAGCCGTCGCTGCGCGTCCGCCGCCAGCCAGGTCTTCACCACCCGTTCGGCGTGCTTGGCGGCGTCTCGTCCGCGCTGTTTCGGGGCGGTGATCTCCCGTTCGGCGAGCCCGGCGACGATCATGTCCCACAGCGCGTCCGGCTTCAGGGTCACCCCGAAGGCGGGCAACGAGAGGTACACCGCGACGCTTCCCGGAGTGACCTCGAATCGGCGTGCGGCGGCTTGCAGCACCGCCGACTTGCCGAGCTGCCGACCGCCGTAGAGCAGGCTGGCCCCATGCCGATCGAGGATCTCGGAACGCTCCTTGTACCGGCCTTTGAACATCTCGCTCGGGACGTTGCCCGTCGCGTGCGGATAGTACGGGTTGGTCGTCGCGAAGGGCAGGAGAATCCGTTCCGTGGCGGCGAACCGCCCACCGCCGTAGGCGGCGAGATAGGCCAGCGCCAGGTCGTCGAGCATGATCACCGGCTTCTCCGGCCGGGCCGCGGTGACCTTGCTCAGCGCTCGCCGCTGGCCCGCGGACAGCGTGCCGAAGACAGCCACCAGGACGGGTGCGTCGGTCGTGTCCTGGGCCACCCAGGCGAACAGCGTCCGGACATCGGGTGCGTTCCAGCACAGCATGAGCCGCAGCTGGTCACCGGCGAGCGAACCGAACGCCGGGATCAGCGCGTCGCCGACCCGCTTCACACCGCTCAGCTCAACCCAGCGCCGGCTCGACCCTGCAGACAGCCCCGCCGGCTGCTCGGCGGCGAACTCGAGACCGGCCAGCCGCAGCGCCTGCGCCAGCGCGGACTTGAACGCCCCGTGCTGCCGGTCGGCACCGAGGTCGAGCCACGCCTGCAACCCCTCGGCGGCCGCAGTGCGTTCCGCCGGGGACAACGGCTCGAAGTCCAGGCAATCCGCGAGAACGGAACCGTTTTCGGCGGCCTTCAACGCGTCTCGCGCCACCGTGGCGGGGAGGGTGTCGAGTGCGGTGAGGAACCGGTGCAGGTCGGTGGATCCCGAAGCGCTCGGAGGTTCTTCACCACTGAGCGCGACGAGCAGGTACTCCTCCGCCGTGGCGAGATCTCCGGCGTCGATCCGCGCGCGGATGCCCGCCGCCGCGTTCTCAGGGACGCGCTGCCCAGCCCGGTTCAGCTCGAAGGTCACCCGCTCCCAGAGTTCCTCTTTGGCCTTCGCCGCGTACTCGGGCAGCCGGCGGTCGATCTCGGCGAGGAGCCGGCGCACCTGGTCCAGGTCGTCACGCTCGGGGCGGGCGGCTTCGAGCTGCGCCAGCACGTCGGACCGCGCCGATTCCAGCAGCTGGCCCAGCCGGGCCGCCTTCTGGACCCGGCCTTCGATGTCCGTGGCCAGCACGCGCACGTCGGCCCGTGATCGGGCGACCGCCTGTTCGAGCCGGTCGAGCAGCGGCGTCATGTCTCGCCCGGCTTCCTCGGAGACCGCGTCGACGATCGTCCGGGCGGCGACGAAGTCCTCGATGGCGAGCCGCTCGTCGAACGCGGTCTCCCAGCTGGTGCGGTCGGCGAGCCGGATGTCCTCGAGCGTCACCGGCCGATCGGGGACGAGGTCGGCACTCAGCCGCAGCGCCACGCTGCGCAGCAGATCGCGGTTCAGCGCCGCGTGCGGGTCAGCCTCGGCGCCCGTCAGGCTTTCGCCGTCAAGCATGTCGACGCTCTGCTCGAGCAGGACCAGGCAAGCGGCCGCTGCAGCCGCCAGCAGCGGGTCGGCGCTCCCGTGGCGCAGTGCGTCGAGCTCGCCGGCCGCCGCCGTCCGTTCCTCGCGCACCTGGGAACGTAGTTCGGTCACCTGCGCGGAGGCCGGCTGGGGTCCGCGGGCCGTGCTGGCCTCCGCTCGCACGGCATCGATCCACGCCCGCACCAGGTCGAGTGACTCGTTGGCCTGCTCCAAGATCCGCCTGCGGGACGCTCCTTCGAGAGAGCGTGACCCCGGGCTGCGCAAGCCGTCGTCGATGCTCTTGAGCTCGCCGATAAGATCCTGGCGCTTGCCGAGCCTGCGCAGCGTCCCGGCCGCGGTTTCGATGTCTTCTCTCCGGTCGGCCGCCGCGATGGCCACCGCGCGGCCGATCAGCCCGGTGGGAGCCCACCACTTTTCCGCGATCTGGTTGGCCCGCGGGAACCGCAGGTTCCGACTCCGGTCACGGTCGGCGGCCGCCGCCTCGGCCGCGGCGGAGATGTCGTTGTCGGCGATCGCGATCGGTGCCAGCTCGGCCAGGATGGCCTGGTCGTAGAGCTGTCCGCGCGCCGAGGCCGTGCCGATCGCCGAGGTCAGCGCCACCAGGTGGGGCTGCCGGCCGAAATGCCCGCTCAGGCTGCCGACCAGCTCCCCGGCATGAGGGTCGGCTGTCACGAGCGCGGCACGGACAGCCGCCATCAGCAAGGCGAGCTGGGCGGGCTGGTGGCCGTCGAATCGAGGCAGCTCGAGCCTTTCGAGCGAGTATCGGAGCTCCTTGGCGGTGGCGCCCTCTTCGGTCCGGACGGCCGTCGCCAAGGTGAGCAGCCGGATCGCCTCGGCGAGCCGGCCGTCCTCGGAGATGGCCGCGGCGTGATGGGCCAGCGCAAGCTTGCCCGCGTCCAGCAATGTCGCGGTCAGCTGCCGGGCCTCGGCGTCTTCATCCGGTTCGTCGGCGGGAGGCGGTACTTCGGCAGCGATCACCTCTTCCTCGGTGGGAGGCGCGACCGTGAGCGGTACGGGCTGTGCTTCAGGCTCCCGCTCCGCCACGATCGTGGCGCGCGATTCCAACCGGTCTTCCGAACGGAAGCTCAGGCGGCCGAGCAGCGCGATCACGAGCAACGGATGGAGATCGTCGGGCAGTGCCGCCTGCGCGATCTGGTGGAGTTCGACTGCGGCTCCGGCCTCCCCCGTGGCCGTGACGTCGACCAGGCGGACCAACGCGGTCAAGCTCTCCGCCCGGCTTCGCTCAGCGTCGTCCCAACTTGCGCCGGAGAGCAGCTCACCCGCGGCGCGGCGGACGCTCGCGATCATCTCGCCGTACTCCAGCGGGCCCGCCAAGCCCTCGAGGCGTTCGAGTTCCGGGTGCTCGGCCGGCCGGCTCGCCCGCTCCGCGGCGGCTTCCAAGCGCGCGGCCAGCGCGAGGCAGTCCGCGGACGCCGAGTCCTCGTGGAGAAGCGCTTGTGCCGATTCGGCCAGCTGCCCGAGCGCCCCGATCACCGCGAGATCTTCCGGCGCCGCCGGCCGGGAGTCCGCCAGCAGCGCGGAGGCCCTCGCCGCTGCCCGCTGGGCCTCCGCGAGGGCCTCCCGCAACTGCTCGGCCGTCTTGGCGAGCTCGTCCAACGCGGGCTCGACGTCGGGACAAGCCGTTGCCGCGGGTGCGCTGCTCAACCCCTCCAGCCGCTGGCAGGCATCGACGACGGTGTCGACGAGCTCGCTCGGCCAAGTGGGCAAGGCGAGCTTGCTGCGCAGGGCGATCCGCAGCGCGGCGACCGAGGCGGATTCTCGCTGCCAATCAGCGAAGACCGTCAACCGGACGGTGTTCGCTTGGGCCGGGTCGTTCGTCAGGGCCAGCCGCAAGCCGTCGTCGTCGTGGCTCTGGCGCCATTCGGTCAAGGCCGGGGCTAGCGCGCGGCGCACCGGAGACACGAGACGCCGCACCGCGTGCGTGCGCCGCTCCCGCGGCCACGCGCGAAGACGAGCGAGCCCGTCGCGCGCTGCCATGGGCGTCGGCCGTTTCGCGGGCGGGACGCGCAGTTCGCGCAGGAAGTTCGTCCGGTCGGGGTTGGGCAGCCGCCAGACCAGCCGGGAGAACTCCTCCGCCGTCACGAGGTCGAGCGCGGTTTCGACGACGTCGCCGAGCCGGTCCAGCATTCCGGCCAGCTCGGCCCGGGCCCGCAGCCGGGCGGCCTTGTGCAGGTCGGTTTCCACTGCGGCCTGTGCCATGAGGCCGGTGGTGTCGAGCGGTCCGCCGGGGATCGTGTCGTGGCGGTGACGCCGGTGTGGAGCGGCCATGGCCGATCGTCCTTTCTTTACCCGGTTCAGTCGGAAGTCGCGTCGAGCCAAAACGGGCCCGGCTCGTCACCGCGACGATGTCCTCGGACGAAGGTGAAGCCCGGTGGCAGCTCCACGGACGCCTGCGGTCCCTTCAGCTCACGGACGTACTTCGCGTAGTTCGTCTTCGCCTGCTCGCTGGCCCGGAACCCCTCCGGGAGCTGACGCATGCCGGGCGGCACCCAGTGCTCTTTGACCCGCCCGGCCAGCCCGCCCGGGCGGCGGGCCTGCGTGGGGACACGGGGCGCACCGTCGGGCCACCAGACGAAGACGTCCGGCGCGCCCTCGCCCGGCTCGCAGGTCAGCTTGTCCGCGGCCACGAGGTCCTCACAGGTGTGGATCACCTGCCAAAGCAGCGCCGGATTGGTCAGTTCCGGCCCGAAGAGGGCCGTCATCAGCTGGGGGCCGGTGAGCTGCCGGGCGCCGAACGGTCCCGCCTCGCCGTGTCTGCGCAGCGCGTTGACGACGAACTTCCTCAGCGGGTCCACTCCCCGGCCAGGTGCGACGACCCGGGCGGTCGCGGGAGCGGCTGCCGGAGCCAGGCAGAGATCGGCGGCGACGAGCTTTTCGTCGGCGGCCCACCGGTATTCGTCGCCGTAAGGCAGGGGTTCGTCGAGGAGTTTGGTCGAGAGTGCCACCCGGCGGGCCCCGCGCGCGGCGGCGACGGTGACCTTGATCCCGGGGTAGAACCCGAACGGCCAGGTGATCCCGGTCAGCCGGCGGTCCGTCAAGACCACGTCCTGGACGCGCAGCGCGTCGTCGAGCGGCTCGCCGTCGTGGAACAGGTCGATGACCATGTCTTCGTGCGGGAGCAGCTCTGTGACGTCGGAGGGAAGCGGGAGCACGCCGTTGTCGATGTGGGTGGCGCGGAGCGCAACCGTGACGACCGTGAGTGTGTTGTCGAGATGCTCCACGACGACGTCGTCGTGGATGGGCTCGTCGTCCCCGGCGGAGCACGGCGCAGCCCGCCACACGCCGCCCGCCTGCCACAGGTCGTCGATCCACACCTCGAACCCGACGAGCCCGGCGGCCGTGTCGCCGATCGCGAGATTGGCGTGCACGACGGCTTCGACCGCGTCGGCGAACGCGAGCGGATCAGGCATGTCGTCGCGGTGCGCCCTCGCCAGCAGCGGCCAGACGCCGGTGTAGCGGGTCTCGTTCGTCGGCCGGGTGACGGTCCTGACGAGTTCGCCCAGGTCGTCTCCGCCCAGCACACCGGACGAGGCGAGGCGTTCGGTGAACCGATCGACGGGGGTCGCATACAGGCCCCAGCGGCGCAGCAGCTCCGACCGCGCGAGGAGCTTGTCGATCGTGGTCAAGGCCGCCTCGAGCGCGGCGGCCAGCGCGCTGTCATCGTGAGGATCGTTCAGCAAACCGCCCAGCGGGCCGCTGAGCAGCAGCGGTTTCGCGCTGATCAGCAGCCACTCCGTGTACCGGCCGATACCGTGCGGTCGCGTCATCTCCGGATCCGTGCCGAGCACGTGGCCTCGCGCGTCGAGAACCGTCCCGCGGCGCCGCAGCCGAGCGAGCTCCGCCCGGTCTCGGTCGTTGAGCCCGGCGCCGAACGCCTCGAAGTCGAGAACGGCGCGGACCGCTGAATCCTCCCGCCCGGACGTGCTCGACAGCTCGGGCGGAACCCAGCCGTCGGCCTCGACACCCGGATGAGCGCCGAACTGCCCGACCGTCTCGGCCCACAGGGTGTGGCCGCCTCGCTCGACGCGGACGAACATGCCCACCTCGGGAACCGCGTTCGTCCCGGCGTCGAGGCGGAAGAACAGCTCCGGGTCGAGCAGCTCGCCGCGATAGCCCGACCCGTCGGTACCGAAGCCGAAGTGCACGGCGTTGAACGCCGTCGCGACGTGCAGCGGAGTCCGCCGTGCCAGGGCCACCTGTTCCAGGTAGGCGACAACCCGTTCGTGCGGCGCGTCCGGTTCGACCAGGAGCTCCGCGGTGAACAGCGGGTCGTCCTGGAGTGGCCGCCAGATCTCGATCGCACTGGCTGTCATGTCCCCACCTCTGCGGTCTGTCCCGCCGTGGCACGCTCACGGCGTTCATCTGCTTCCGCGTACCGGCGTAACCGCCAGAGTCCGCCGTCGGTCCGGATGACCTGCTCCGCGACGGTCAACCGCTCCAGCGCGGCACGCACGTCGTCGATCCGGACGCCCGGATCACAACCGCGGAGGCGGTGATACAGCAGCTTCGGCCACAACGGGCGTTGCCGTCCGGTGCGCGTCTCCAAGTAGGTCTCGTCGCCGTGGAGCACCCGGTGGATCATCGCGTCGGCCAGTCCGCGGTAGTTGTCCCAGAGGAGGCTGCGGACGTTGCGATCGGTCACCGTCCGGTACGGCAGGCCGTCCCGCCGGACCGACGGCCGGGGACGTGGCGTGTCGAACGCGCGGAGCAGGTCCGGCCGCGGGGCCCGGTCCGTTGCCCGTTGCCAGCAGGTCGAACAACGGCAAGCTGCTGTCGTGCAGACGTCCTCGGGCAGGTTTTGCTCCGGCACACCGAAGTACCCGGCCATGCCGGCGTTGGCGCAGCGGCGGTCTTCGTTGTACCAGGCGCGAAGCTCAGCCAGTTCGCTGTCACGTCGAGCGCGATGTCCGTTGGCGGGGACTACCACCGCTCCTGCCGAGGTTCGCCGGACCGAGATCAGCGTCCGGTAGTTGCCTGCCTGGGACACATCGACGCAACCCCGGTCGTGCAGTGTCGAGAGAATCGCCCAGGTTCCGGCGACGTCACCGGCCACCTCGTCGTATCCGGGCACCTCCCGCACCAACTGTTCGTGGAGTTCGGTGGTCGGATACCGGTCCGGCTTCGCCGAGGCGATCCGCTGCAGCCGCTTCGCCACCTCCGCCAGCTCGTCATCGCCCGGGTCGAGCGGCTCGTCGACGGGAGTCAGCAGCACGGTCGCGGGGAAGTCGCCGAGATCTTCCAGAACACCGCTGTTGGACAAGACGGCCACCGACCGGACAACGGCCGTCCGAAATGCGTCCATTGTAGACGAACGGCGCGCTTCGGCTTGCCGCACGCGACCCGCGGTGACCTCCGATTGGAGGCAGGTGTCCGCGAGCTCGTCGGGATCCAGCACACCGCGCCCGGACGCGGTTTCGAGCAGGAACCTTTCGATCTGACGCTCGGTCGCGGACGACATGCCTTGGGCGAGCATCCACTCCAGGGTGCGGAAGCCTCGTCCCGTCCCCAGGGCCAGACCGTAGGACGGTGCGGTGATTTCCGCCGCGGGCTTTCCGGCCTGGTCACGCCCGGCCCGGCCCAGCTGCTGGTACAACGCGGCTAGGTCGGGCGGCGGCGACACGACGAACACACATCGGATGTCCGCTCGGTTGACACCGAGCCCGAAGGCGCTGGTGGCCACGATGATCAGCGGAACGAAACCGGGGTCACCCTTGTCCGGCGCTTCGCGGAACTCGGTCAGCACGGCCGCCTTCTCCGCTTCGGAGAGCCGGCCGTGGAAGCGCCGGACCTGGCGGATACCGGCCTCTCCCAGGAACTGGCGGAGATGGGCGTGCAGGGCCTCGACCTCTTTCACCGTCAGGCAGTAGAAGATGGCGTGGTCGTCGCACGCGGTCGCGATCTCCTCGGCGAGCCCCGCGACCGTGGCCGGCCCGGCGTTGCGGATCACCCGCTGGTACAAGGCCAGCTCGGGGCGCAGCGGACTGGCCCTCACCGTGACAAGCGGCTCGCTCGGGCCGGGCTCTTCCGCCAGGCCGAACAGCCCGGTCCGCAGTCCGATGTGGACCGACCGGTTCGCGGTGGCGGTCACCGCCGTCACCCGGACCCGGTGGTTGTTCCTGAGCTCGGTGACGAGCCGCTCGGCGCGGCGGAAGCTCGGACGGAAGTCGTCACCCCACTGCACGAACGTGTGCGCTTCGTCCACCGCGATCCGCCGGAGGATGCCCTTCTTCGCCGCGTCGCGCAGTAGCTCCTGGAAGCGGCGGTTGGCCAGACGTTCCGGCGAAACGTAGACGAGCCGGATGCCGTGTTCGGCGGCACCGGTCAGCTGTTCGGCGACTTCGGTTTTCCCGCGCCGGCTGTTCGACTCCGGCATCGGGCCGACCAGCGCCCGCACCGCACCACCGACCGTGGCGTTCAGCTGGAGGGCCTGGTCCGCCATCAAGGCGACCAGCGGCGAGACGACGACCGTAACCCCCGAAAGCGCCAGCGCGGGCAACTGGAAGGCGTACGACTTCCCGTACCCGGTCGGCAACAGGGCCAGGACGTCGGCGTCTTCGGCGACCGCGCGGATGACTGCCTCCTGCTGTGTCCGCAGCCGAAGCGGATCGCCGGAGAAGCGGAGCAGACCGGCGATCCGGCTGCACCGCTCGACCAGCAGGTCGCCGAGGGTCCCGGAGGCACTGGCGGCCGCTTCTTCCTCCGGGCCGATGGTCGCATCGAGGATCTGGCGGGTGGCCGGCAGCAAGGTGTGCGCCCGCAGCGCATCCGGCTTGCAGAGCTCGGCAGCCCGTTCCCGGGTGATGAGCCCGTTGTCACCGAGAAACCCCCAGATCGTCCGCCAGCCCTCGGCCATGGACATCACGTTGCCGCCCGCGGGCTCGCCGGTCTCCCCGTCCGGGACGAGCAGTCCGGGATCGAGCGATTCGAGAAACACCCCGCGGTAGCTCCGGCGCTGCGCGGTCCGGCCGGCCAGCCGGCGATCGCTGATCACCACGATGCCCCGGTGCTCGGTCGAGCGAACCAGCCTGCCGACGGCCTGCCGGAGATCCATCGCGGCCAACGGCAGGTAGTAGCCCTCGTTCGCCGCGCGCTCCGGGTCGCGATCACCGGCGGCAGCGGCTCGGCGCGCTGCTGCCGCACGCCGCGCGGCGACGAGTGGGTCGGCGAAGGGAGCGAACGGCAGCTTGTTGATCCACACGAGCGAGACGCGGTCCGCCGCGAAGTCCACGCCCTGCCACATCCCCCGCGTCGCGACGCAGAAGCCGCCGGTGTCGGCGAACGTGCGCGCGGCACGCGTGTTGCCCAGCAGCGGGGCCACCGTGACCGGTGTTCCCGGCGCCCGCCCGGAGAGCTCACCGATCAGCCCTTCGGCGATGGCGGACGCCGCCTTCTTCGCGGTCGTCAGGACCAGACCGCCCCCGCAGAACGCTTCGCCGTCGCGGCGGATGACCTCTTCCGCATAGCCGGCCAGCTGGTGCGCCGTCGTCCGCACCGCGCCATCGGCTTGCTCACCCCAGCTCGGGAAGTCGGAGAGGCAGACCAGACGAGCCTGGCCGGCCAGGTCGAACGGACCCGGCAGCGCGAACGCGTCGACGTCGACCCCGAGGCCGAGCCGCGAGCGGATGTAGGTCCAGCTGCCGGCCACCCGGAGCGTGGCGGAGACGTAGAAGATCCGGCCGAACCGCTGGCGCACCTCGGCCCACGTCACCTCGCGGCTCAGCTCGATCGGGGCGGACACGACCGCGAAGGCGTACCGGCGAGCCGAGACGCTGATTCCCTCGCTCTCGAGTTCGGCGGCGTAGACGACACGGTTGCCGTCTTCGGGCGGCGGATCATCCGGCCGCCCGTCCAGGATCTGCCGAGCGTCTTCGGTGATCCGGCCGGCCGAGTCCGCGAGCACCTCGACCCGCGCGGCAAGCGAGGCGGTGCGCTCGTACTCCCACCAGGCGTCGGTCCGGGTTCGAGCCCCCAGATACCCGGCCAGTGCCCCGGCGACGGCGGCCGACGAACCGGCTAGGCGGTCGAGCCGGGTGAGCAGCTGCCGGGACGGGGCCTCGCCGCCGACTCCGCCGAACGGGCTGGCCAAGGTGGCTACGCGGGTACCCACCGTGCCACCGGACCGGTCGAAGACAGCCTGGGCCGCTCGCGGCAGCGTCTCGGTGTCCAGCAGCGACTCCAGATCCGAAACGGCTTCCGCCAGTCGATCGGGCACTTCGCGCGCGCGGGTGCACCAGCGGCGCAGCTCGCCGGTGAGATTCTCCACCGAGCGGTAGTCGGCCTCGGCGCTCGCCGCGGCGGTCGCGGCCTGCTCGAGCGAATGAGCCTCGTCGATGACGAGCAGCGTCTTGTCCGAACCCACGTCCGGCTGGCTCATGAGAAGCGCGTGGTTGGCGACGACCAGCTGGTGCCCGGCGAAGGCTTCCCCCGCGGTCTCGGTCATCCGGCCGAGGGGCGACGACGAGCTGCGCCGGTAGTCGCCGGTTTCCTGACTGAGTCCGGTCAGCCAGAGCGAAAGCAGACCGCGGGAACCCGATTCGAAGTACTCGGCGACGAAGGCCGGGAGATCGGCTGGGTCAACACTGCGTGACGACCAACGCTGGTCCAGCGTCCCAGCTTCGCCCAAGCGTCGGAGCAGGTAGACCAGGAGTTCCTGGTAGCCCGGGTCGGCGGCAAACCGAATGCGCTGCTCCGGCTGCCCGCTGCCGGTGGCGTCGGCCAGAGCGGTGACGAGTGCCCGCAGGGAGAGGCGGTTCCGCTTGCCTTTGACCAGGGTGGCGACGTCCTCGATCCCGGACACCACCGTGGCCAGCCTGGTGATGTCCTCCGCGAGCTGGGACTGGAGCTGCTTGGTGTGGGTCGAGAGCACGACCTGCCGGCCCGGAGCACCGGCGAGCCAGTCGAGGCCGGCAGCGAGGACGGCGAGGCTCTTGCCGGTCCCGGTGGGAGCCTCGCACAGAGCATCCCGTCCGGCCTGCACTTGAGCGGCCATCCGGGCGGCCATCTCCTGCTGCGCGGGTCGGCGCTCCACCCGGCCCGCGGCCATGGCGAGGCGGTGCGGGTCGACCCCGCCCGATTCGTCGCGCAGTTCGGCCGGGACGACCAGGCGGGCGCTCCGGCGGCCCGGTTCCCACGCCGGGAGCAGGCCCGCCAAGACCTGCGCGACCGCAGCGTCATCGTGCTCGTTCAGAGCCGAACCAGCGCCGAACAGCGAGATCATCAGGTCCCAGGCGGCCGTTCCCGCCCCCACGCCCAGCACCAGATCGCGTTCGGCCCGCGGCCACGCGGCCACCGTTTCGGCCGCGAGCCTCAGCATGCGGGCGGTCAGTACCGCGTCGTCGGTGGCATCGTGCCACCGCATCCCGGAACGGTCGATCCCCAGCTCGGTGGCGAGCTCGGCAAGACGGTGTGAACGCGCGGCCGGCCAGACGGCATGGGCGAGGTAGAGCGCGTCGACCCGGCGGTGACCACCGAAGCCCTGGACGTCCGCTTGAGCGCTTGCTTCGTCGAGCAACGGGAAGTCGGCCTGCGTGCCGTTGTAGGCGACCAAGGTGTCCGCGTCGGCGCAGAATTGCCGCAGCGCCTCGAAAGCTTCCGCCGGGCTGATCGCTTGACTATCGTAAAAGGTTTTGACGCGTTCCGATCTGATGTCCGCTTGCCAGCTCTCGTCCGGTAAGTGGACCCAAGCCGTGAACCGCTCGCCTTGGCCGACCCAGTCGGAGTCCCCGGACAAACGGACGGCGCCGATCTGGTAGACCCGGCGGTCGCCGTCCGGGCGTTCCGAACTGGGGCGTACCACGGATTCCAAATCCACGACAACCGCGCGCAGGAACTCGAGGTGTTCCCCGTGAGGGTGGGACGCCGCTTTCGGAACGGCCGAGAGAATTTCCCCATCGGCCAGAACCAGTCCGGCCCGGATCGCCGCCATGACAACTGGGCGCAGACGCCGGGCGGTCAGCAACGGCCAGCGGCGCTGCGCTTCCTTCAAAAGCGCGTTTCCGTCGACGGGCCCGATCCGGTCGAGGATCTCGACGACTTCTTCGGACTGGCACACTTCTGCGGCCATGGGCACCTCCGACGAAGTTGTTGCAGCCACAAGGTCGTGGCACTTTTTCACCTTTGCCAGGCCAAGGGTGAAACGTCAACACCAGGTCGCCGAGACAGCCTAGTGAATACCCCTCCCCGCCGGACAAGATCGACGATCACCATCGCGCATGGTTGGTGGATCGGCAGGCGGGCATCGCCCGTTACAACTTGAATCGATTAGATCTATGATGCGGCCCCAGCCGCTTCAAGCTCTCACCTGTTGTCGCGACTCGAAACGACCGGACACGCGCCCGACGATCGCCAGGGCCGGACCAGCACGTTCGCCTCCTGCTCTCTGACGACTGGCAAGCTGAATCGGTGCCAAGCGTTCACGAGCGGCGTCGATCTCCGTGCGAGGTGCTCAGGTACAAGGAATCGCCGCTGTCGGCTTCAGGCTGGACGGTCTCTCAGGCGAGCAGTGCAACGGCACCGTGGCCCGGACGCTCCTCATTCGACCTCAGACGCAGGTCTGCGACGAAGCGACCTCGGTCGTGTCATCTCGGACTGCACGATCACCATTGGCCGCCTCGACCTCGGCGGCGTCTTCATCGTGAGTATCGGCGCTGTGCCGAATCGACCACAACCGAAACGACGACCAACCGCAGCACTTCACGCCAGGGCACCGCGGGCAGGCGAAGGCAGCAACGAGTATCGTTCGAGCAGGAGCTGAGCAAGACTCCTGCGCCGGTCGCTTCGAGCTCGAAGACATCAACATCTCCGGTGACGCCACAACTCAAGGCATGCAATCGATTCGCCAGAACAAGAGTTCACTCGCGCACGGCCTCGTTGCCCTGAGCAGGAGAGGTTCGCTCGTTCTCGGCGGCAATCGGCCTGGACTACTCACCGGGGAAGTCGGGCCCCTAAGCCTCTTCACCAACGCCTGCCTGATCTTGACGCGCATCGGCGACGAACGCATCCGGAGCCGAGACGCCGCCGACCAAGCTGGACTTCGTTATGTCACCCCACGCGCACAGCAGTTCACTCCTGGGTGCCGGGCTCGGTCAGCATGTGCCAAATCTTAGTCCGGATCGGCTTACCCAACGCTGTCCTGGGCACCGACGAGACGAATCCGGCCTTCGCGAACGTCGGCTCGAACGAGGCCAGCACAGCCCGGATCTCGTCGAGTTTGCTGGGGTGGTCGACCACGACGCAGACACCCAGCCGGTCCCACTCGCCGGTGCTGTCGAGCATCACGACACCGCAGTCGCGAACGAACGGGACCTCGAGCAAGCGCTCCTCGACAGTGTCAGCCATGAGCCCGCTCGTGATCACGGCCATCATCCGGCCGTTGCCGAGCACTCCGGGAGCTGGTGCCCATCCCGGTCGGCTTTGTCGAGGTAGATCACCGAGACGAAACCGCCGCGGCCGCCCTGGTCGTGCACGTGGTACCAGAGCGTGGAGCTGAACCGCTCCGGGTTCGCGCCTTCGGGCGACACCCGCTCGGTCAGGTTGTAGTTGACCATGGGGGTGCCGTTGTGCTTTTCGCAGTCGGCCGGCAACTGTTGCCCGGGGAGCAGGTCGGAGTCCGGGACCCGGCACGACGGCACCGCTTTCGCGCACGAGGGAGCGTCCTTCGTCGACAGGTAGGCCGGACCGGCGGGGTCCGGCGCCAGCCCGCTCGGCCCGATCGCCAGCTGATTGCGGACAGTCACCATCGCTGTCGGCGTGTACGGCGGCGCAACCTCCTGCCGGGTGATCACGACCAGGAAGACGACCAGTGCGACGGCACCGGCGAGCACCGCGAAGGGCACCCAAGACGGGGTTGATCGCTCCCCGGAGCCCCCACCGGCCGGAACCGCCGAGCGTACGCCGTTCGATGTGGCCGACAACTTGCCGTGGCGAGCAAGCAGTGCATCGGCCTCGTCCTGGGCGATCCTCCCCCGAGCCACCCCGGCCTTCAACACCTTCCGCAGCTTGCTGCCGTTCGGTAGCGAGTCGTCCTCCTTCCGCAGGTCGGAAACGACGTTTTTGTCGATGCGCTCTTCCTTGAAGGTCCGTACCGTGATTCCGCTCTTGTCGAACAACTTGGCGATGCTCGCGCGAAGCTTCAACACCGTGTCTTCGCCCTCGTCGGGTTCCTTCATGTCCGTGATGTGCCCCGCGGTGTCCGCGATGACACATCTTGTCCAGTCCGAACGCCCAGAGCTCCCTGAGGCCACCGTTGTCCCAGCTCAAGACATGTCCCGCTGGACAAAAAGGACAGCCGCGGGACACATGGGACACCTGCCGGGCGGGCATTCGACCGGTCCAGAGGTTCCCGAGCAAGGAGAGATCCGATGAAGTCCACCAGGAAGCCGGCCCGCCACGGGAAGAGCCGCCGCCGCGCGGCGAAGGTGGCCATCACGTCGGGCTGCGCGGCGTGCGCCATCGTGTTCGCCGCGCCTGCGCAGGCCGACGGGTTCACCGTCAGCACGCCGGACGGCAACGGCGCCCAGCTGCTGACCGGGCCTTCGACGAACGCCGTGATGAGCGGTAATCGCCTGAACGAGAACGCTCCGGTGAGCATCATGTGCCAGGGCTGGTCCGGCGAGGCCGTCGGCCCGCACTCCAACCACGTCTTCGACAAGGTCTCGCTGCCGCCGCTCGACATCGCACACATGCCGTGGCTCCCTGACGCGTACGTCTCCGGCACCGCGGCAGCGAACCAGTTCACGCCGGGCATCGGCCAGTGCGACGCGGCGAGCACGGCCATCGGCTGGGCCCTCGGTCAGCTGGGAACGAACAATGACGACGAATGGTGCCAGCTGTTCGTCCACGACGCGTACCTGGCCGCGGGGGTCGACATCGGCCCCGGCGACGCCGCCGCTTTCGCCGAGGCCCATCGGGACAACCTCCACACGACCGGGACGCCGCCAGTCGGAGCCCTGGTCTACTGGTGGGGCACGTCCGACAACAAATATGGTCACGTAGCGTTGTCACTAGGGGACGGCACCGCCGTGTCGACCGGAGAGCGCGGCGACCACAGCGTCCACATCCTGACGATCGACGACCGGAGTGCGACCCGGCCCTACGCGGGCTGGCTGACCGTCGCCTGATCTCGGCTCCGGTTGCCCCTCACCACCGGACGAACCCTGTGGTGAGGGCAACCGCCAGGGTCAGTCTGCCGCGTTCAGCTCGGCCGGCCGGTTCCGACGCCCCCCTGTTGCCGCGGAACGCGTAGAACTGCGACGAAACGGGCCCGTCCGTGCCCGGCGAAGAAGCGCAGCGTCTCTCCTGACGGGATTCCGGGCAGCTGCGCGAACTACGTCCAAACCGGCGCCGATTCGACGGGCCGGCCCGGGTAAAGTCACCCGATGCCGATCATGTGGTCGCGGATCCACGCGGAACTCGGGCTCACCCCGGCCCCGCTGACGCACGCCATGGTGGTCCAGGCGGTCGACGCCGGTGTCGCCGAGGCGATCGACCTGGACTGGAAGCAGGCGCTGCCCGCGGACGTCGAGAAGAAGCGCTGGGAGTTCGCCAAGGACGTCGCGATGCTGGCGAACACCCGCGGCGGTCTGATCGTGTTCGGCGTCGCCGAGGAGAACGAGCGTGCGACGAAGCTCATCCCGGTGGCCAACGGCGAGCGAGAGCGCCAGCGGTTGCGTGCGCTGGCCTACGGCCGCATCCGGCCGCTGGTCGACGGGCTTCTGATCGAGGCGCTCGACGACGAGAACGGCGAGCAGGGGTTGATCGTGGTGTCGGTGCCGCTGAGTCCCAACGCGCCGCACGTGGTCGGCGAGAAGAACGAGATGGGTGTTCCTTACCGGGACGGGACCGACACCCGCTGGATGACCGAGAACTTGATCGAGCGGGCGTACCGTGACCGCTTCGCTCGCCGAGCCGATGATCGGAAGGCGCTGGTCACGCTGATCGAGGGCCTGAAACCCGATCTCGACCAGCGCCAGCCGATCTGGGTTTCCGTCGCGATGCGCCCCGCCACACCGATGCCACCCTCTCTCGGCCGCCCGGAGCGCAACCAGATGGTCGAGATCCTGCGGAACTCGCACGATCTGGCCAAAGAGATCATGGGTCCGGGCTTCCATCCGCAGGAGGTGCTCCACCAGCTTCCGGCCGACGCGCTTCTCAATCCACGGAGCGGGTTGAGAAGGTGGGTCATCCGATCGGACCACCTCGCGACAAGTCCGCATGAGCTGGTCGACTGGGCCGCTGCGGAACTCCACGACGACGGGGCCGTCGTGCTGGCGATCGCACCGGGAAAGTTCATTCCCGCGGAGAACTCCACATTTTGGCGCCTGCCTTACCGCCTGGTCGACGCCTTGCTGGCCGAGGCAGTCGCGCTGGCGGCGGCGCACGTTCGCACGCTCGGCGGGGCCGGAGCGATCCTGGTACGAGCTCAGGTCTTGCTCAAGCACGCCGGCCGGCCTTTGGTGGCGGTCGACAACCGGCTGGGCGGGGGCGGGTTACCGTCGTCCGCCTTTCATCAGGTTGCCGGTTCGAGAGGGGTCCGCAGGATGTTGCCCGTGGAGGGCCAGTTCTCGGCCGACGACAACGTCGACGCCCTGCGCGCGGCCACCCGCCAGCTCGCCGACGACGTCGACCAGCAGTTCGGCCTCCGCAGTTCGTCCATTCCCGGCTGAACTCAGCTGGACCGGCTCCGGCTCCCCCACGGCCCGGGACCGCCCCCTGACGGAGGCTTCCTGCGTTCACCCGGCCGGGTACGGCCGAGGTCGTTGGCGGTACCGACGAACACCGGCCAGTACATGTCCACCGTGTCCTCGTCCGGCGAACGATCGAGCTTGCGCTGCGCGTTGGGATGCACCAGATTGCGGAAATCACGCACCGCGCTGGCGATGCGGTAGGCGTCTGTGTCTATCCACTTGAGACGGTGCGCGACATAGATCAACGACTGGAGCGAAAGCTTGTCGGCCCGGTTGGCCGGCCGGATGTTCTCGGCCTTCGCCTCCGGCTCGTCCCAGATGGTCGCGGGGATCGGCCGATTCTCCGCGGCGTCGAGCAGCAGACCCTCGAGCAAACTGCCCAGCAGGATCATCGCAGCCAGGTGGCAGCCGGTCGCCCGGCACCGCTCGACCTCGACCACTCGCTGCTCGAGAACGGCCACCAGTCGCTGGTCCGTGACGATCTCGCTGATCGAGTACTGCAGCTTCTGCCGGCTGATGTCCACCGGCAAGTCCCGCGCCGCCGCACGCCCGGTCCGCACAACCGGACGCAGATCGGCGTCGAGTTCGACGTGCAGGTTCTCGACCTCCAGGAGGTGGTTGAGGGCTTCGAGCACCTCGTCGGCGGACTCCCGGTCCTGCTGGTACTCGCGGGGATCGGCCATCCGCTTCAGCACCTGTTCGATGGCAGCGGCATCATCACGACGGCCCAGCAGCTGAGCGATCGTCCACGCCTTCCGGCTCTCGCCGTCGTAAACACCCACGTCCCAGCCGGCCCGCCCGAAGAACCCGACGAGCCCCTTCACGCTCCGGTAGTACTGCTTGCCGTCCGCGCAGATGAGCTCCGCGACCGCGACCAGGGTCTGCTCGTCGATCGGCTCCACTACTGCTCCTCTCCCGGTTGCACCTCGGGCTCGGCCAAGGTGCGCCAGACGGGGGCCATCGCCTCGTCAGGGTTCAGGACGAACTGGCTGTGCGCGACCCGGCAGAACGGCCAGCCCGCCCGGCGCAGTTCGCGCAAAGCCTCGTCGGCCTTCCGGCGGCGTTCAGGTGGGAGCCCGGTGTATTCGTCGCACAGCACGGCGACGGACCGGTTCCGCAGGCGCACGACGATGTCGAGCTCACGCCCGCCGATGTCCACCCCGACGTCGGCGTCGTGGCCGCGAGCCCGGACGCGCAGGTACACCTGCTGCACGAACAGCGACCGGAACGGATCGACACGGCGGGCGGGCGGGATCCGGGCGGGGTCGAGCTCCCGGCGTTCGAGCACTTCCGGTTCTCCGTAGGCGCTCAGCATGCGGTGGCGGATGTCGTCGCTGTCCAGCTCGGGGCCGAGGGAGGTGATGATCCAGAGCTGATCCTTCGCCCGGCTCACCGCGACGTTCAGCCGCTGCTCGTACCGTTGGTCGCTGCGAATGGCCCGCACCCGGCCGGCGGCCACGGTCGCGACCAGCATGACGTCCCGTTCGTCACCTTGGAAGTTCTTGGCGTCACCGACCCGGATGTCCCGGCTTTCGATCTCGGACACCCCGATCCGCTTCCCGAGGATGCCGCGGATCATTTCGATCTGGCGGGCGCTCTGCAGGGTGACGATCCCGAACGACTTGCCCGCATAGGCCGGGTCCTTCAGACAGCGGTCCAGGATCTCGATGACCCGCTCGGCCTCCGGGCGGTTGGTCAGGTTCTCCGACGATCCAGTGGTACGGCCGTCGGCGACGACCTCGACCAGGACCGGCTCCAACCGGTCGGCGCCGTGCTGCCGAAGGGGTACCAGGTGTCCGTCGTAGAACTGCTTAGAGGGCCAGGCGATGATCTCCGGCATGCACCGGAAGTGCTCCCTCAACCGGATGACGGCAGGAAACGCGCTGCTCAGGATGTTGTACAGGTTCCCGGTCGGAAGGAGCATCTCGCGCACGTGCGGGGGCAGGTCCGGGAAGTCGGCTCGCAGCCGCTCGCTGACTCCCTCCAGCAGCCGCGGACTGGAGAACGGCGTGCACTGCTTGTCGTCGCCGACCACGATGACCCGCGGCGCGAGCCACAGCAGGAACAAGGCAGTCGGTTCCGCCTGACTCGCCTCGTCGACGATGACGACGTCGAAGCTGTTGGCCTGCGCGGGCAGCAGCTCCGCGACCTGGCCGATGGTCATCACCCAGGCCGGCACAGCCGCCTTGGCGGCATTCATCGCCGATCGCGCGGACTTCCGGTGCTGCCCGGCGTGCCCGCCCTTGCCGTGCTGCCGCTTCGAGAAGAATTCGAAGGACTTCAGCCCGCGATTCTCCCCTCCCGTCATCCTCTCCAGGCAGTGCGCCCAGGCCTTGGCCGTCGCGAGCTCCGCCGTCGCGGTGAGCAGCTGAGCCTTGGCGTCGGCCAGGTCGGTCTCCCTCTCGTCGTCCAGTCCCGGCTGGTGCCGGGCACGCAGAAACCGGTCGGCGACCGCCCACGCCCAGGCCCCGTCGACCGAAAGCAGCCACTCTGCCCACGCTTCGTCATGCGAAGTCGTTTCCAGCGACTTCAAGAGTTGCCCGTGCCCCTCCGCCAGCGGGGTGCGCAGCTGCAGCAACCGCTGCTGAGACTCGATGGTCCGCCGCGCCTTCTCGACCGCGGCGACGGCGATGCCGAACCCCGGGCCGTCTCGACGCTCCAGAGCGTCCGAGAGAGCCCGCAGCTCCGGTACGGCGTCCGGCAACACGGCGGTCTCGGCCAGCCAAGTGCCCAGTTGCGCGAGATAGGCATCGTGCGGGGCGGCCTCGATGCGGTGCCGGGCGAGGGCTGTCGCGTCCCGGAAGCTCAGCCACTGCTCGTGCGTCGTCAAGACCGCGAGGATGCCACGTTGGCCGAGAGCGTTCCGCAGCCCCGAGGTGAGCTGGCCGAGCTCTCGCAGCACCGGAAGGGCGCCTTCGGCCTCGCTCAGCCAGCGGAGGCGGTCAGAAGCGCGGGTCGCCGGCTCCGGGATCTCCGCGACGAAGCTCCACGCGTGCTCAACCTCGGTGAGGCTCACCACGATGTCCAGGACGTCGTGGACCGCGGCGGCGCCTTCTTCGGTCAACGGTTCACGGTGCCGGTACGCGCACCGTTCCCGCACCGCCTGCGTGCCTCGGCCGAGGCCGGTCAACCGCCGGAGCCAGGGAGAACGGACAGCCTGGCGGTTGCGCAGCCCGTGGAGCAGGACCGCTGCCTGGTCCCGGAGGTCCCGCAGGGCCGGCTTGTCGTGCTCGGGGAACTGCACGTCCATCAGCAACGGGTTCCGGGACCGCGTCGAAAGACCTTCCGCCACGGCGGGTCCGGCCATGACGTCTTGCCAGGCACTCAGGTTGGTGCCGGCGAGCAAGTCATTGACGGCGCCCTCGAGCCATCGCCGGCCGCCCGGAACGGCGGCGCGCTGGTGGAGGTGCCGGACGATCTCGGCCATCCGGTCCAGTGCACCGAGCCATCGGCTCAGTTCGGCGGAGTCCACGACGCCGCAGCGGTCCGCCAGATCGCGAGCTTCCTCTCCGACCTCGGGCGGGACCAGTTCGCCGAACAGCCGCGCGGCCTGCACCACCGCGTCGATCTGCGCGCGCGGCGGGAGGAATTCGGCCGCTCGCACCGGGCCTCCGGGATGCGCCTGGATCAACGCGCGCAGCTCGGCGAGCTCCGCCGAGGTGAGCGGGCAGTGCACAGGTGAATCCACGCTCAGTGGTGGGAACCACTCGAAGCCGTCGCGCCGCTGGTGAACCAGCGAGGCGATCTTCGCCAGCCGCCCGTCGTACCCGTCGGAGACGGGTGGATGGTAAATGTGCTCGGCTTCGCGCGCGTGTGCGAGGCCGGCCTCGGCGTCCGCCACTCGCTTCCGGGCCACGGTCCACCGCTCGTGCGCTTCGTCGACGCGCTCGCGCGCTTGGCCGGCGTCCGTGCCGCTGACGTACTCCGACATCGCCCGGACGCTTGCCTCCAGGTCCCCTTTGCCTTCCTTTGCCCCGGCGAGGGAGACGCACAGGTTCTGCATGTCCGGGGGCAGCTTCCCGCGCAGCACGCGCAGTGGCTGCTCGCGCTGGCTGACGACCAGCACCCGCATCCCCTCGGCCAGCATCGCGGTCAGGAAGTTTGCGATGGTGTGGGTTTTGCCGGTCCCCGGCGGGCCCTGGACAACAGCTCCGTTGTCCTGCCGCACCCGGTCGAGAACCAGCCTCTGCTCCCAGTTGTGCTCGCGGGAGAAGAGCGGATCGGCGCTGAGCGTCTTGCCCTTTCCGCCCGCCGCCGTCAGCCACGCTTCCTGTTCAGCCGGGGTCAGGTCGCGGAGGATCTGGACCAGCGCCTGCGGCACCACGACCGCGGGATCACGCAGTTTGCCCAGCACATCGTCGAGGAAGCCGGCGACGCTGGTGCGATCCCGTCGGCGGAGCACGATCGCCGGGGCGGCCGACACCGTCAGCTTCCCCTCGCGATCGCCGTCCGGTGGCCGCGTCTCCTCGCTGTAGGGCAGCGAGTCCGGCAGCAACCGTCGGCTCCAGTCGGCGAGCCACTTCCCGGTGCCCTCGTCGGTGGGCAGTAGGTCCGAGTTTTCGACGTCACCCCGGATGTCGTCGACCTGCCCCAGCCGCTGCCCCAGCGCCGGAACCAGGAACCGGCGGTCCTCCATCACCAGGACCGCGTTCTCGTCGGCGCCGACGGTCACCCCGGAGTAGCGCTCGTCCACCCGGGCGAACAACCGCCTGACCAGCAAATGGCGCCGGACACGACGGCCGGCGTCGTCCGTGCCGCATACGAGGCCGGCGCAGAGGACGAGCTCGAACTCGTCGTCCTGGTTCGCGAGCTGCTCAGCGATCTCGCGGAACCTTTCGTACAGGTCACGACGCGGCTGCTCGGCCTCGATCTGGGCCAGCCAGGCGGTGCGTTCGGCCAGCGCCGCGCGGTAGACGGCGACGAGCGGGTCGTCGGTCTCCATCCAGTCGGCCAGGAAGGCCGGTACGTCAGGCTCGGGGACCTCGTGGTCCGCCCACTGCCGGGGCGGGACGTGGCCGGCCAGCTGCGGCGGGAGCGCGGGAGGGACAGGCAACGGAATCTGATCGACGGCGAGGAACCCGCCGTCGGAGCCCGGCTGCGTCAGGGGTACGACACCCCCGGGCAGCGCCGCGAGCCACCACTTGTCTTCGAAGTCCTCGAGATCGCAGGTGTCGGCCTTGGTGGTCGCCGCCATGTCACGGAGGTACTCCACCAGCTTGGTCGCCTCACGGCGGACGTTCGGGTCGTTCGGACGCATCCAGTCCCCATCGCCACACCCGTCCCCTCTCGACGGGCAGTAAGCCAGAATCCGGCAGCGTCGGCCGCCAGATCAAGGCAAGATCGGAAACGGGCCCGGAATGTACTACCGGCAGGCACGATCGGTAGCCGGTTCAAGCGTGGAACCACCGCACCGGACGACTTGCACACGACCTGGATGCGGGTGGTGCCGGGAGCTTGTTTCCCCATGTCTGCCCGATCCGCGGAAGGTTGCCGCCTCGCCCATGATCCGTTCACGACGCAAGACGTCCGCCATGCTCCGGCTGAGAACGCCCGACTGGGGCGACCGGAACCTGCAGCGGTTCCGCCGGCACCACCGCGGATTGACCGGCTTCATGGTCGGCATCGTGCTCGTCGTGGCGGTCGCCGGAGGCATCGACAACGGCGATCCGCTGTTCGCCCTCTCGCTGGCAATCGTTTGCGTCCCGCCGGTGCTGATCCTCATCGTCGGGCTGCTCGCGGACATCGGACGCCTGCCCGCCGACGTCCGCAGACAGGTCGGACTCCTGTTGAGAAAAATTCTGGCGATCGGAGCGCTCGGCCTTCTGATGACCCTCGTGCAGGCGGTCGCGGGCACGACTGTCTTCAACTCGGCCCGCGCTTTGGAGCTCACGATCGCGACCGTCGCCGGCGTCAGCACGTGGCCGCACGCCATCGAGGCACATTTCCTGGTGAAACGCCATCTCCCGAACCGACGGCGACGAGCTTCACGACAAGCGAGAGGTTTACGCACCACGAAGCAGCTGACTGGCTCGGGCGTTGCACTAAAGCGTCGGAAAAGGCGCCCCGCGCGCCCGCAGCAAGACGCTTGACGACACGCCGAGCGGTTCACTTCCACGCGTCAATTACTGCCTTCGCGTAGATTACGACCCTATGAGCGAGGAAGACGACGTCCTCACGGCCCTCCGCGGCCGCGGCGTGCTCGACGGGATCGCGTGGGCGCACCGGTCGGCGTACGGCCAGTTGCGCGAGGACTACAACCCGGCGAGCGGGCACAAGCAGTCCTGGATCGGGTTCAACGCTCACATCTACCTCGTCGACCGTCTCGACCGCGTCTTCCAATGCGGCGACTTCGCCGTCCCGCCCGGTCAGGACTCGGTCGGCCGTGACGTGCTCGCCGACGGCATCGCCGACCGCGACTCGCGGAGCATGCCACTGCTGCCGGCCGGAACCGTCGTGCGTCGTGATCTCAACGGGTCGCCTGGCTGGTTCGTCGCCGGCTGGCGGTGGCTGCTCGCGTCCTATGAGTTCGGCCAGGTCGACAAGATCGCCTGGACCGAGCGCAGCGAGACCAAACAGCTGGTCGCGAAGCAACCCCACGCCGAAGAAGACGGCGGACTGTTCCCCCTCTCCGGCCTGCCCGGTCTCCCACCTCTCGGCGACCTGCCCGACGAGCAGAGGGAGCTCCGGCGCACCCTGGTGCTAGCCCACGCGATGGACCCGACGACCGCCGAAGTTGAGCTGTCCTTCGGGCGCATCCGCTGGAACCTCGACCACGGCGACGCCTGGGTCTGGCGGACCGAACTGGCGGCCGGGAACGGCCCGAATGGAGGAAGCACCGCGTCCCGGCGACCCGCGAGCCCGTCCGAGCCGGGCGGCGGCACCGTGGCGGACGCCGACGTGCGTGTCCGTCGCCCGGCGCGCGACCACGACGGTCCCCGTGCTATTGGTGAGGCATGAGTGATCGGCTGGGCGACGTCGCCACCTTCTTCGACGGCGGACGCCTGACTTTAGCGCGCCAGCTGGCGGGCCTGCGCAAGAACGGCCTGGCAGACCGCGTCCACAAGACACCGACCGCCGTCGCGGCCTACGAGAGCGGGCTCAAGCGCCCCGCGGCGGCCACCGTCGCCGCACTGGCCCTCGCTCTCGACGTGAGCCCGGACTTCTTCCTCACGCGCGCGCACGAGCTGCCCACCGCAACGACTGCGCCGCACTTCCGGTCCCTGCGGTCCACCAGCCAGATCTCCCGGGACCAGGCTCACGCGTACGGGTGCATGGCCGTCGACGTCGCCACGACGATCGAACGCCACGCCGAGTTCCCCGAGCGGAACCTGCCCAGCCACCCCGTCGCCGTCGACGCACCGGCGAGCGACGCGCCGGAAGAAGCCGCACGGCTACTCCGGAAGCAGTGGAACCTTCCGCCGGGCCCGGTCGGCCACCTGGTCAGGCTGGCCGAGAACCACGGCTGCCTCGTGGTGTTCAGCCCACTCGGCAACGCGAGCGTCGACGCGTACTCGTTCGACACGCCGCTGCGGCCGATCGTCATCCTTAACCCGGCGAAGGACGACTACTACCGCCAGCGCTTCGACGTCGCCCACGAGCTCGGGCACCTCGTCATGCACCTCGACGCTGAGCCGGGCAGCCGCGCAGTCGAAGACCAGGCTCACCGGTTCGCCGCCGAATTCCTCACGCCGGCCGAGGAAATCGCGGACGAGCTGCCCACGAACGCGGACTGGCGCCGGCTTGGCCAGCTCAAGCAGCATTGGAACATCAGCCTGCAAGCCTTGCTGTATCGGGCACGCAGCCTCAAGGTGATGAGCGATGTGACCTACCGGAACGCGATGACCACTGTGTCCAATCGCGGCTGGCGACGCCGTGAACCGGGCCCGATGCCGCTCCTCGAGCAACCGTCACTGCTGCCCCGGGCCATCGAACTCCTCAAGGCCGAAGCCGATGTCGACGAGCTCGCACTGGCGTCGGAGTGCCAGGCGCCGCTGAGTCTCTTCCGGACGATCACGGCCCGTGCACCACAGCCCGATCGGGGAGTCGAAGCGTTGTCCCGAAACTAGCTGGACGTCAGGGGCATCATAGACGACATGGCCGATTCCGCCGCCGTGCCGCCCTCCGCTTCGCCTCCGACAGCACATTTCTACTCCGCCGAAACGCCTCGAGGCGAAGTGGTCGTCTATCGTGGCGCGCTCGACGGGCAGTCCGGCACCCGGCCGTTCAAAGCCGAAGGTGCCGTCTCCCTGCGATGGAGTCCGTCGCCGATGATGCAGTGGTCCGCCGGGTCCCCTGAATTCGACATCGGCTTCGACCCTGCGACCGGACACCTGGCGCTCGAGGAGATCCGCATAACGGTCCCGGGGAACCCCCCTCCTTCCCAGGTACCCCGAATGCCACTCTCAAGCAGGACGATGCCCGCTGGACGGGACGCGGGCCGCAACCGAGAACTGTCGTGGGCAATCCGGACGCCGGAGACCTAACACACGCGACCTTCCTCTTGGCGAACCTGCCGGCCATGCTGGTCGCCGGTACATTACGCGCCAAATCCTCGTGGTACGCGGGCCGGACCGTTCTTACTGGTGCCGGGTGGAAGGTGACGCTCGACGCTCCCGAGGATCACCGGGAAACCGAACGAGACTTGAAGGAGAACGGCGGGCACGCAGCAACGCACATCGGCCGCATCGAACGAGATGACGGCTCAGTTTTCGACGCCGGGAGCCTTCAAGACGTCGTCCACATCCTGCGACACGTACTGAGTCTCGCTTGCGGTCGCTGGACCACGCCCATCCTGCCGGTGGCGTACGATGCCGCGGGCGGGCCGGTCTGGTCGAAATGGGGCTCTCCGCTCGTCTCTCCGTGGCGCAATTCGCATGGACTCGTCGACAGCCACCATCCTGAACAACTCCAGGAACTTTTCGAATGCATCGCGAAGACCTGGGTCGATCCGCTGAAGCAGGAAGTCGTTCAGCGGGCCATCTATTACCTGATCGACGCGAATGACCCAAATCCACTCGAAATCGCTGTCACGTCTGCACAGTCCGGGCTGGAACTGCTGGCCTGGTCGGAACTCGTCGAAAATCGTCAAGCCCATAGCTCACGGAGCTACAAGCACCTGAAGGCATCCGAGTCCATGCGCGAACTGCTGGCCCTGCACTCGATCGACCCGGACCTGCCGAAAAGTCTCCCCGAGCTGGCGTCAGTCGTCCCGAAGCACACCGACCTCGCGGTGGGCGACGGCCCAGAAGTTCGAACGCGCATGCGCAACGGGGTCATGCACCCGACCCGCACGAAACCGAAGTTCACGAGAGCGGAGTGGTACGACGCGTGGTACCTGTCCCGGCACTACCTCCAGCTCGCCCTCCTCGGGTACCAGGGCACCCACCGCGATCCCGCGGTGAAGATGCACTGGACCGGACAGGTCGAAAACGTGCCCTGGAACCCGTCGGCCGGTGTCACCGGAGCGCCGTGAGGACGTAGTCGTCGCCGGACTGCCAGACGTTCCGACTTCGGCGAAGCCCGCTTCACGCAGCAACTTCGCGTGCGCCGGCGGGCTGAGCCGGTTGCCGTAGCCGGTCGAGGTGCCGCGAAGCTCGTCGGCGGTGAAGACGGGTTTGCAGGCCCGGATCGGCGGCGGCCGCCGCCCACCAGCTCTTCGCGCGGTGAGCGCGAGCAGATCCGCGTGCGCCAGTCACGTCCACGTCAGCTGCTCAACACCGCTTCTGCTCCATGTGGGTGAAGTCCGGATCGGGATGAAGTCCCCGGAGCGAATCCCCGCACACTTGGAGTGTGTCCGGTAGCGCTCCTCCGGGGAAGGACAGCAGCAGCGACGACTCGGTCCACACCGAGGTGCCTCGTCAGCTGCCGTTGTCAATCCGTAAGTTCACAGGTCGCGCAGATCAACTGGCTGCGCTGGACAAGCTGATCGACCAGGGAGCGGACGCAGGTACCTCACCGGCCGTCGTCATCTCGGCTGTCGACGGCGCGGCGGGAATCGGGAAGACAGCGCTCGCAGTTCACTGGGCCCATCGTGTGCAGCACCGCTTCGCGGACGGCACTTTGTACATGAACCTCCGAGGCTACGGCCCGGCTGAGCCAGCACTGCCAGCAGAGGTTCTCGACAGCTTCCTGCGTGCTCTGGGCGTCAGGGCCGACGCGATGCCGCAGAGCGTCGACGCACTCGCCGCCCGCTATCGATCACTGCTTGCCGGCCGGAAAATGCTCATCATCCTGGATAACGCCAACGGTGCCGAGCAGGTTCGTCCGCTCCTACCAGGAGCAGCGGGGTGCGTAGTAGTAGTGACCAGCCGGGAAAGCCTCACCGGCCTGGTCGTGACCGAGTCCGCCACACGCCTCACCCTCGATCTTCTCTCCCCCGGCGAATCGGTGGCTTTGGTGCAGGACATCATCGACTCCCAGCGCGGCGTCGCCGAGCCCAAAGCCATCCATGAACTGGTCCGGCTATGCGCGCGGTTGCCGCTGGCATTGCGCATCGCAGCAAGCAGGGTGTCGGCGATGACGGCGACTAGCGTCGCGGATGTTGTCGCCGAGCTGACGGACAACCGGTACCGTCTGGATGCGCTGAGCTGGGACAATGACGAACGAGCACGGATACGCTCCGTCTTCGACTGGTCGTACGAGCGACTGCCCCACGGGGAGGCCCGGCTATTCCGGCGTCTCGGTCTGCACGTGGGCCCAGACTTCAGCCTGCACGCCGCAGCCACGATCGCCGGATTGGACCTCTCCGGCACCCGTCGGCTCTTGCGACACCTCACATCCGTCCACCTGCTCGAACCCGGCAGCGGAGACCGCTACCGTTTCCACGACTTGCTACACTCCTACGCCGCCGAAAAAGCCCATCAGCAAGCGGACTCCGCGGAGCGCGACGACGTCATAAAGGCACTGATCAACTGGTACGCGCACACGGCGAAGGCCTGTGATGGGCTGGTGTTCCCGGGCTTCAGCCGGCTTCCGAAAACGCCACGGATTTCGCCCACCACACCGACATTTGCGGACCGAACGTCCGCGTTCGCCTGGCTCGAGACCGAGCGGAACAATCTGCTGGCCGCATTGCACCAAGCGGCAGCGCACGAACTGAACGCCCTTGCTGTCTTGATCACCGACAGCATCGGGTTCCTGAGCGCACGCGGCCACCGCCGCGAGTGGCTCGACGCCGTCAAGGTCGGCCTGTCGGCCGCGCAGCGATGCGGCGATCGTCCTGCAGAGTGCTTGTTCCACTTTTATCGTGGTGAGGGCTTCATGTTCCTCCAGCAGTGGGATGACGCACTCGCCGACTACCACACAGGCGTAGCCATTGCCCGCGACATCGATCATCGTCTATACGAAGCTTTTGGCTTAAACGGCCTGGGCCTCCTCTTTCACAGACGCCAACTTTATCGAGAGTCTTTGCAGTATCTGCAGAAAGCTCTCCCCTTGGTGCAGGGGTCCGACAGCGGACGTCTCGAGGCCGTTGTCTTCGGCAACCTCAGCACCGCATTCCATGGCCTTGGCGACTATCAGCAGGCACTGACCTGCGGCGAACGCGACCTGGCCATTCGCCGACGAGTAGGTGACACCGACGGCGAAGTCGGCGGCCTCCACAAGATCGGACGCGCGAAGCAGGGACTGGACTGCCATGAGCAGGCTATCGAACTGTGTCGTGAGGCGATCGACCTCGGTCGGCGCTTCGACATGAATCTCGACCTCAACGTGGCCGAGCCACTCGACACACTGGCCCAGTCCCTGCTCCACTTGGGCCAGACCGCCGAAGCGATCGATTACTGGAGCGAAGCAGTCGTGATCTTCAGCGAATACGGATCATCCCGACGCGCTGCGGAAATCCGAGCCAAGATGGAATCCCTTCGGACCAATCAACAACAAGGCTCGAGTTGAACAGCGGACGCCTGCCCGAGCACGACCGGTTTACCGCACTCGAAAGTCGAGGCGGCGACGACACGTTCACGGCGAGTTCATAATCTGCTGAACTGACATCGAAGTCTCGTCGTCCGCCTTCGCCTCGAAAGGCTGACCATCCTTCTGGCAGCACACCAGCGGTCTCGGAGGCAGTCTCGCGAGACCGTTGCTTCAACGACCTGTTCAACAGCTCGACCGCCAGCAGCAAGACCAGCGGGGGGGGGCACGGCGCAACAGTCACCTGCAACACGCACCAACGTTGTGCGGGCATGTTACACCCATAGTGATAGCTCATCACTCTTCGAGTTGATGGACCTCACGACTCAGCACCTCTCCGGTTCCGCTCGATCGTCGCTACACCAGAAACCTCAGCTCACAAGCCTTTTCGAGCCGTTGGGTTCTGGACGGAACCGCGCCGGTGATTCGAACTCACATCGACGGCCCGGCCCTACTGTTCAACCGCGCGCCTGATGTCAGCGGTCAAATACCCACGGACCTGCTGCGTTCCGCCGTGCTCTCCCTGCACCCGGTACCGCGTCGGCCGGCAGCCCACTTCGGACATCGCCTGGGCAAACGCCTTCGCGTCGATGTTCAGTACTTCGACCAGCTCAGCGGTAGGAACGAACTCCCTGCCTCCAGACTCCAGTTCGTTGCCGAGATAGTCGATGACCGCCTGAAGAAGCCGGGCCGTCGCGTCATTCGAGCAACTGCCGGTCAGACCGACCGATTCCTCCAGCAGCTGAACCTCACCCGCCGCATGGCCGCTCAACGTGCCTGCCGTCCGGCGCAAATCTCGACCTCGACGGCAGATCGCCTGCCAGTCCTCGTTCGGCATGTAGTCCGTGCGCACCGTCAACGCGACCTCATCCACGTCACCGTCCGGACGCAGGATCCCAACTCCCTTGTGCGAAGCCAGCAATCGGCTGCTGTCGAATCCCCTCGTGTTCATCTGGTCCCCCAGCACGATGTTGCTGTCCCGCCAATCCATCACCCGCAACGCGAACCGCGTGCCCAGCACCGCCCGCAACCCTGACGGGATCGTCTGGGAGTCCGGCCGCTGCGTCGCCAGCGCCAGCACGATCCCCGCCGCCGGGCCCTTCTTCGCCAGCCACGTCAGTGCCTCCCCGACGCACTCCCCCGCCGGCAACCGCCGGTCGCCGTCCTTGACCGGTGTGCGGTCCTCCAGCGGGACCTGGACCTCGTCGATGAACACCGCCGTGATCGGCATTTTCAGCGCCGGATCACGCGAAATCGCCGGTGTCACCTTCGACTCCGGGCACACGACGTCGTCCAGGTCGCGCATCCGCCGGTACCGTCCCTGCACCTCGGTGATCAGCTCGCGCAGCCAGTCCAGCAGCTCCAGGACGTGCTCCGGTTCGTCACCGGCCACAAAACGGTGGGCGACCTGTGCGGCCGCGGCCCAGTCCTTTCCCGCCTTGAAGTCGGCGACGTACAACCGCACGTACGGGTCGAGGATCAACCCCGCGGCAGCCAGCCTCGCCGCGAACGTCTTGCCCTGCCTCGGGATCGCCGCCACCAGGAGCGACGTCCCCACGACGGGGAGATCGACCCGCCGCCCGCGCGCGTCCCGGCCGAAGGGCAACGGCTGCCAGGCGTCCCACCGCGAGACGTTCAGCAACGGCGTCCGGACAGCCGGCGTCGAGTACGGATCGCAGTCCGCGACCCACAGCGCGACACGTCCGGCGTGGCCGCCCGCACCACGGACACGGTCCACGATCAGCTGAACCTCGTCGACGGCGAGCGCGGACGCCAGCGCGTCCCGGTTCTTGATCACGTCCGTGGCTTTGCGCGTCGCCGGCAGGTCGACCGTCAGCGCCCAGCCGCCACTCACTCGCGTCGCCCGTTCGACCAGGCGCAACGTCTCGTCCTTGCCGATCAGCTTCGCCCCGCGGAACGCCTCCACCATGACGTCCGGATCCATCGTCCAGGTCGCCGTCCGCGAGCCGGACAACGCCGCCTTGCGACCCGGGCTGCCCTCCTTCCGACGTCCGAAGAGCGCGAGAACCACAGCGGCCAGACCACCGGCGAGCCAGAGGACGAGAGCGCCGTAGAGGAGGTCGAGGACCGCGAGCCCGATCGAGGTCACGGCCAGCACCACGCCGGTCACCTTCCAGCGGAACAGCGTCAGGGCGCGGATGTCGGCGAACTTGTCCGCCAGCTTCTCGGCCTGCTCGGCCGCCTCGCGGTAGTCGCGCACACTCACCCAGCGCCGCCACAGCCTGCCCGCCGCCAGAGCTCCCCGGAACACTGCACCGAGAAGCCGCAGCGGCGAGCGCACTGCCGCGGCCACGAAGTCCTTGGCCGCCTGCTGCCTTCGGGGTTCCGTTCGTTCTCGACGCCGAGGCTGGGGCAACGTGTCGTCGATCAGCTCCCCTTCCAGCACCGGGTCGGCCTTGACCGGCAACGAGTCAGTCATCGGCCACCTCCGCCCGGAGTGCCCGCGCCAGCCGCGGCGACAGCCCGCGCGAACAGCCGGTGGCTCGCCGCACCCAAGCGGGCGTGATGTCGACCTCCGATGTCCAGTTCTCCCGGGCGATCGCGAGGTAGTCGGCGAACAGCACCCGCCGGCCGGACGGCTCCTGCTGGTCGGGGCGCCGTTCGGCGGCGACGAGCACGGCGTCCGTCAGCTTGTCGCGCAGGTCGGTGATCGCTTCGACGGCGACGAACACGACCAGCGGCGGCACCGAGTGCAGCACGATCGCTGCCGGTTCCCCGGCCATGAACGACGTCCAGGTGTTCATGACGTACGTGGCCGCGAGCGTGAACCACTTCGCCCGCCGCACCCAGCCGCCGGTGCGGACCTGGTACCGCGCGGTCACCTGCTCGGCGCGCAGGATCGCCAGCAAGACGAGCGAGACGGTCGGGTCCAGCACCCACGCCGCCAGCCACATCAGCGATCCCGGCCGTGTCCCCGAAGACGCGAACTCCTGGACGTTGGTCATCGTGAAGGCCAGCCCGAGCACGATGCCGGACCAGCACATCCAGTCGACCTGCCGCCGCACCCGCTCGATCCGCAGCGCGACGACGTCCGGATCGGTCTGGTAGGCGCGCACTTCCGCGGCATCCGCCGCGTCCTTGGCGAGCCGTTGGGCCCGGTTCATCTCCGACCACCTCGCCTCGAGGTGTCGACCGTGGTCACCGTCATCGCTCGGGTCAGCGCATGGGAGGCGAACAGCGCGGGCAGCCCGAGAACGGCGAAGAGCAGCCACGGCCGGCCCGGGTGCGCGATCACCACCCACTGGACGGCGACGATCAGCCCGGCGTTGAACAGCACCCGGCCGACCAGTGAGACGAGCCGTGCGCCGCTCCGAGCGGCTTCGGCCGCCGCTTTCGCCCGGCGGGCACCGGCCCGCCAGACCCAGAGCAGCACGAGTAACACGCCGACGCCGGCGAGGATCTGCGTGGGTGTCACGGTGAGGCCGTTCATCGGGAGCCCCGGTCGATCCGCTCACCGCGGCGCAGCCAGTAGGAGTGCAGCGCGCGCCGGTCGTCGTCGGTCATCGCGCCCCGGACGCCGGCCGTCTCGGCACCGGACGTCCGGAGCTCCAGTTCGAGGCACTCGTCTTGGACCGGGCAGCCGCCGCACAGCAGCTTCGCGAACTCACGATCGTCCCGGGCGTCCGGCGGAGCGTCCTCGCGCGGGTTCGTCGAGGCGCCGTCGCAGGTCACGACGTCGGCCAGGGTCTCCGTGGGCACCCAGCGCAGACGGTCCAGCCGCCACGCGACGCCGATCAGCCAGAGGTCGTCCATGCCGCACCTCCGTCCTGAAGCGCTTTGGTCAGCTCGGCTGAGCAGACACGCAGCCCCGCTCGGCACCGAGTGGCGCGCAACGCGCCAATCCGGATCGCGCGACTGACCGCGGCGCGAGAGACGCCGAGGATCCATGCGGACTCGGGAACGGTGTGAAAGGTCGATTTGCTGTTCATGAAGAAACCAATCTGATGATTTCAAGACTATGTTATTGATTTCAGCTGTCACAAAGACGCGTCTGCCCGACGCGCCAGCGCAATACGCCGCCGTGACGCGGACAAGGGCTTAAGAAGCGCTAATCTCGGCGCTGAGGCGGACCGCGGAGGAATACGTGACGGAGGACTGGACGGCGGTCGCGAAGGCGATCGACATGCGAGTGCGCGAACTCGGCTGGCGGCAACGCGAGCTGGCGGAGCGCTCGCACGTGTCGCAGGCGATCGTGCGCGAGCTGCAGCACCACACGGTCGAACGCCGCCGAAGCGCGCGAACGCTCGAAGCCCTTTCCACGACGCTGGGCTGGCACCCCCAGCACCTGCGAGCCGTCCTGCAGAACCGCACGCCGCCGCACCCGGACGAGCCGTCGGACGACGGGCACGAGCTCTGGTCCCGCTTGGACGCGCTCGAACAGCGGCTGGCCGAGATCACCGACCGGCTGGAAGACGTCCAGACCAGTCTGGCGACGGTCGTGGAGCACGTCCGACCGAAGCGTTAGCGATGTCTTTTCCATGCCTTCAATTCAAGGCCGGAACGACCTCGCACCCCATGCACAAGCACCGCAGCACCACTGCACGACCACCGCAGATCGCCGACATTCGGGAGCGCGATGAATCCGGCCGGGGGATGGACGGGACGCACGGCGGCCGCATTGCAGGCGGCATTGCGGCTCAGCCAGGAACGGTTCGCCGAACACCTCGGAATCGGCGCGCGCACAGTCGCCTCCTGGCACCAGAAGCCCGGCCTCCGGCCGCAGTCGGACATGCAACAGGTGCTCGACGCCGCGTTGGAGCGGGCGACGGAGGCCGAGCAGGCCCGGTTCGCGGAGCTGACCGGCGCCAAGCCCGCCGTCGAGCCTGACGATCGCCTCGACGACGACCCGGACATCAAGGCCGCCCTGGACTGGCTGGCGCAGCGCGCCCACTGGTCACCCGGTCGAGCGCGGCAAGCCGTCGCCGAGCGGGCCGCCGCGATCGACCCGCAGGCGCTCCGGGACCGCGGGACGCGCCGCGGCCGGGTCAGCCAGCGTGAACTCGCCGATGCGCTCACGGAGTACTACGGCGGCTGGGACGGTGAACACGGCCTCTTCACCGCGCGAGTCGGCGACGTCCTCGTGCACACCAGCGTCCTGACCTGCGCGGACTGGCTGGACTTGAACTCCGGGCTCCGGCTTCCCCACGACCGCCCCACCGTGGTGAGCGCCCGGCCGGACCCGGGGTCCGAACTGGACCGGCACGCGGCGGACCGGGCCGTTCAGCGGATCGCCGAGACGCTGACCATGAACACCCGGCTGGTGAACAGCCCGATCTACCGTCTGCTGGACACCCAGGTTCGCGCCGGCGAGATCGCGCCGTCGTTCGGTGTGGACCACTTCGTCCATTACGCCCTGACCGGCGACCTGCTCGAAGGCGAACTGACCGACGCGGTCTCCGCCGGGACCAAGACGATGCCGCTGCGCGACCACTACCTCCCGGACCTGGCGTCCGTACTCGACGTCGGCGGACGCCTGTGCGCCGGAGGCGTCCTGGCGTTGACCGCCATCGCGCGTCCGGCCGACCCGTACCGCGGCGACGCGGACTACCTGCTGCTGGTCCAGGAACGATCCGGCAGCGTGCTCAACGCGGCCCGCCGGCTCGCGGTCATCCCGAAGGGTTTCCACCAACCGCTCTCCGACGTCCGGCGAGACGCGCAGATCGGCGCGACGCTCCGCCGCGAGATGGAAGAGGAGCTGTTCGGCCGTCCGGAGACCGACAACACGCTGGGCGATCCGCTGTCCGCTGACCCCATGCACCCGATGCGGCTGACCGAGCCGATGCGCTGGCTGCTGGCCGAGCCCGGCCGGATGCGGATGGAGTGCACCGGTTTCGGCCTGAACCTGGTCAGCGGGAACTACGAGTTCGCCAGCCTGGTCGTCATCGACGATGAGGAATTCTGGGCACGGTACGGCGGAGTGGTCGAAGCCAACTGGGAATCCGCGACACTTCGCCAGTATTCGACAACGGACACGGAGCTCGTCACCGAGTTGTTGAGTGAGGTAGCTTGGAGCAACGAAGGTTTGTTCGCCATGACGCAGGGGCTCCGCCGCCTCGCGCAAATCGGCGGCGAGCGTGTCACGTTACCCGCGATCGAATGGGAGATCGGCCAGTGAGCGACGGTTGGACCGCCGGCAACGCCACCGAGGACGCGGCGGACACCCGCGGCTGGCTGGTCGGCCACTTCATCGATCCGTCGCGAGGTGTCCGTTCGTCTGAAGACGTCGAAGTCAAGTGGGCCAACCACCCCGCAGGTGACAAACGTCCCGAATGGACTTCCGATGACCAGCGGACCACTCTGGTGATGCTGGTGTCCGGCGAGTTCCGCGTCGAGGTCACCGGCGGGAGCAAGGTCCTGAACAGGCAAGGCGACTACATGATGTGGGGTCCGGGGATCGACCATTCCTGGGAGGCTTTGGCCGCTTCGGTCGTCCTGACCGTCCGCTGGCCGTCAGCCGTTTGATTCGACCACCGGAATCCGCACGCGGTCACCGCCGATTCCGGTCAGCCGGCGCAATCCTTGGAGAAAGGCGAACAGGCCTTCATTGCTCCAGTTCTCGTCGCCGACCAGCTCACCGATCAGATCACCGTCGAGCGTCGAGTACTGGCGCAGCCCGGCGGCCTCCCAGTTCGCCTCGATCTCGCCGCCGAACCGTGGCCAGAACCCTTCGTCCTCGATCACGACCAGGCTCGCGAACTCGTAGTTTCCGCTGACCAGGTTGAACCCGAACCCGGTGCACTCCATCCGCAGCCGGCCGGGCTCCTCGGCGAGCCAGCGCATCGGCGCGGAAAGCCTGGTGGGGTGCATCGGGTCGGCGACCCGGCGATGCCTGGCAGTCCGGTCCACGTCGGTGCGTCCGAACAACTCCTCCTCCAGCTCGCGCCGCAGCGTCGCGCCGATGCGCGCGTCCGCTCGCCGGTCGGCCATCGGGCCGTGGAAGCTCTTCGGGATCACCGAGAGGCGGTGCGCCGCGTTCACGACGTGAGCGGACCGTTCCTGAACGAGCAGGAGGTAGTCGGCGTCACCACGCAAAGGGTCCGCGGGTCGAGCTATCGCCGTCAGCGCCAGGACACCACCGGCGCACAGCCGCTTCGGCAGGTCGAGCACGGAGGCCACATCGGGCAGGTACTTGTCGCGCAGGGGCAGTGACCCCGCCCGCACGGCACGGCCGGCCACCAGCCGGTCGAACAGCTCTCCTTCGAGCAAATCCGGTCCGAGGGCGTAGTCGGCGAAGGACGCGACGCCCACCTCGCCGACCAGGCCGCTCGATCGGGGATCGACCTCGATCAACCGGTAGAGCGGGACGTCCTCGATCCGAATGCCGGACGAGGCCGCCTCCGCGAGCCGCTTGACCGCCGCGCGCTCGTCGACCTGGGCCGACGGCGGCCGGGTGACCGTGACCAGCGCGAGGCGATCGGTCGCCGAGTCCAACGGGCAAGCGAGATCCACCCACTCGGGCCGGGTAAGGACGCTGGTGTTCACCGTGCTCTGCCCGAAGCGTGCGGTGTACTGGCTGAAACCCGGCACCGGAGGCTCGTAGTACCCGGCCAGTGAGTCCGCGATCAGACTCCGTCCGATCCGCGTCCCCGCGCGAGCCGACGCGGGGACGACCGCGCTCACGTGCCCGCGCGACGACCCCGGTGGCCACCTGGCGCGGCGGTCGAGCCAGTCGAAGACCGAGTCGAGCTCAGTGCCCACCTCGGTCGGTGACACCGCCGAGCCGATCAAGGTGCGCAGCTCGTCACGCGAACGACCGAGCACAGCGGCGAGCCTGGGCCAGAGGTAAGGCAGAGGCACGTGGTCACCGGCTTCCCAGCGAACGACCGTCGATCGATCGACGTTCAGAGCGGCCGCCAAGCCTTCCTGCGTGTAGCCGGCGAGTCGGCGAGCTGAGATCAGCCCGTCGCGTCGACGACTTTTGAGCATCGTGGGCTCCCTCCCTGTCCTGCCGGATCCACGATAGCACCATCGTTGCAGCTCATTAGCCACAGTGCCACACTCCTGCACCCTTGTGCGCCATCCTTGCCCTGGCCCGTGACCCATCTTGCCGATCTGATGATTTCAGCAATTCGAGGTCCGAGGAGGGTGCCGTGCGCTACGTCGGCTGGTACCGATGCGCCGATGATCGACTCGCCCACGCCGTCACGGACGAAGACTTCGCTAGCGGCGTCCACGCTCAGCAGGGCCGCTACGCGTCCGTCTGCGGCCACGAGCTCCTGATCGACTCCTGCCTGGCGCCGGTCAACCGAGCGTGCGAAGCATGCCGGGTTCTCGTGGCCGGCCGTCCGTCTCCGCCCACTGGCCACGCCGGACGGCCACGCCGCCCGCTCCCGCGGTGTCTTGCGGCGTTCCGCCGGACGAGGACGGCGAAGCGATGACGGAAGCGATCTCCGGCACACCGCAGGGCGACCTCGACCCGGTGCTGCTCCAGCCGGTCCGCCTCTTCGTCGCCTGCCTCCTGGCCGACACGCGCTGGCACCACCGGCCCGAGATCGAGCAGGCGCTCGGGCTTCCCCGCCCGGATCTCGACCTCCACCTCCAGTTCCTTCGAGCTTCGGGCTACCTGAGCTCGCGCGGCCAGGACGAGCTCCGCCTCACCACGGTGGGCCTGGACCGGCTCACGGCCCACGTCATCGCCTTGCAGGCAGTCGCGGCCACCGCGGCCGAGCTGGTCGCGGGGCGGCGTGACAGGTCGGGACGCGACTCACCGCCTGGCCGCGGAGGCCCGCGATCCGGGCCGGAAACGACCCGCTCGTGACGCCGTCACAGCCGTCTTGCGATGCGTTTCCCCAGTTCAGCGAGTTCTCAGCCGGTCACAGAGCTGGTGACGGCGTGACGGGTTCCAGCACCTCATGTGACAGCGACGAAGGGACGAACATGGCCAGGAATGCGAAGACCCGCCGGAGACGCTGGCTGCTTCCCCTGGTCTTCACGGCACTGGCCTTGCGTGCCGTCGGCCAGCTGATCGCCACCCATCCCGTCGCCTCGGCAGTCGCGGGATCACTGCTCGTCTGCTCCGTCCTCTTCGGACTTCTGCTCGATCGGCAGCGGAGGCAGCGAACTTGGCGCAGACAGCTGATGCGAGCCGAGGAGGCCGACCGCTACCGCGCGATGAAGCCGGACGAATTCGAGAACGCCCTGGCGGTGCTGTGCATCCGAGACGGCTGTATAGCTGTCGACACCACCGGGAAGTCCGGCGACCTCGGCGCCGACGTGATCGGCTACTCCCCCGACGGTGCCAAGATCGTGCTCCAGGCCAAGCGCTACTCGATCACGAACAAGGTCACCAGCCCGGACCTGCAACGCTTCGGTGGCACGTGTTTCACGGTCCACCGCGCCGACGTCGCCGCCGTCGTCACCACTTCCACGTTCACCAGGGCGGCCCACGAATACGCCCGGCTCGCCGGCATCCGGCTCCTCGACGCGGTCGCCCTCGCGGCCTGGGCCAGCCGAACCGGCCCGCCGCCCTGGCACCGGGCCGCCGCGGCTTGAACACGACCTTTCCGCTCGCCGAGGGAACCACCATGACGACATCCGGACCTGCGCTGCTGGCACTCAGCGCCGGCCTGCGCGACGCCCGCGAACGACGCAGGATCAGCCTGCGCAAGCTGGCCCGCACACTGGGCATTCATCCCGCAAGCCTGTCGAACTGGGAGCTCGGCGCGACCGCCCCGGCTGCCACGATCGTCGCACGCATTCTCGGCTGCCTGCAGGTCAGAGGAACCGAGTACCAGCAGATGATGGCGCTGGCCGAGCACGTCGGCATCGCGAACTGGGTCGACCACTCCACGTCGCCGCTGATCGACCTGCTGGGAACCTACGAGCGGCTTTCCACCCGGATCGTGGAGTGGGCGCCGTTCAGCGTCCCCGACCTGCTTCTGGCACCGGCCGCAATGCTCCCGGGCGAAGCCACGGAACGCTCGGACCAGGAGACGTTCCACCGCCAGCTCCGGCTGCAGACCATGAACGACGGCCGGTGCCGCTACGTGTTCATGGTCGGCGACCACGCCCTGGACACGACCGGCGGTGAACTCCTTCGCGACGATCACCGCCAAGCGGCCCACATCGACATCCGCGTCCTGCCGTCCTCAACTGCACTCGAACCGTTCACCGTCTTCGAATCGGACGCCACGCCCATCGCCGTCGCGCTCAAGCACACCCACTGCATCACCTACCTGACCGACCAGGCCCTCCTGACCAGCTATCACCGCCGAGCAAAAGCACTTCTGCGCAAGGCACCGGCCATCGCGAACCGGGTACCGGCGACATGACAGCCGCCGTGATCTACCTCGACCCGCTCCCCAGCCCGGCCAAACCATCACCATGCTCTGCGGCGCCTCTGGCACAGCCGCCTTTGACGCACCGGCTGTGGGCGAGCAGCTCTGCTCGTGTCTCCCCGCACCCGCGGACCATTCCGGACTCGCGGTCGAGCTGGCGGTGAGCTCGACCGCGCCGCCCACTCCGCAGCGGTCAGGAGCAACAGCCTTCGGGCTGAGCGGCTTTGTCGACCTGGCCGGTCTCCGCGTCGGGCGTGCAGCACGTGGCCGGAGTGGCGACGCTGTCGGTGCCGAAGGCCTGCGAATCGGCCTTCACGGTGTAGACCTCCCACGGCTCCTGGCCGGGGCCGTGCACCCACACCTTGTCCTGCACGGCGTAGCAGCACGTCGTGTTGTCCTCGGGCAACGTCTCCAGCCCCTCCCCCGTCAGGCGCTTGCCGGCCTCGCTGACCTGGTCGGTCGACTCGACCTCGACGCCGAGGTGGTCCATGACCGTCGCCTGGCCCGGCTCCCCCTCCAGCAGCACGAGCTTGAGCGCGGGCTCGGCGATCGCGAAGTTCGCGTAACCGGGCCGGAGCTTGGCCGGCTCGGCGCCGAACAGCTTCGAGTAGAAGTCGATCGAGCCTTCGAGGTCTCCGACCCGCAGCGCGAGCTGTACCCGTGACATCCCATCCTCCTTGGATAGACGTTCATCAAATCAGGATGCGACTTAGATTGCTCTCTAGATAGACACCTGTCAACATAGACGTATGCCGAAACAGCTCCCGATCGTCGCGCCGGACGAGTGCTGCTCCCCGCTGACCCGCGAACCCTTGTCCGCCGACCAGGCGGCCGAGCTGGCGAAGCTGTTCAAGGCGATGTCCGACCCGGTCCGGCTGCGCCTGCTGTCGCTGATCGCCTCCCACGCGGGCGGCGAAGCGTGCGTGTGCGACCTGACCGACGCGTTCGACCTGACCGGCCCGACCATCTCCCACCACCTCAAGGTGCTGCGCGAATCCGGGCTGATCACCGGCGAGCGCCGCGGGACCTGGGTGTACTACCGCGTCCACCCCGAGGTGCTGGCCCGCCTCTCGGCCGTGCTCGTCCCCGGCGACTCCCCGGTTCCGGCATGACCGACGCACCGACGGGCCCGGTCGGCAAGCTGTCCACCTTGGACCGGTTCCTGGCCGTCTGGATCGCCGCCGCGATGGTCGCCGGGCTGCTGGCCGGCCGCGGGGTTCCCGGGCTGAACACGGCGTTGTCCGCGGTGCAGGTCGACGGGATCTCGCTGCCGATCGCGCTCGGCCTGCTGGTGATGATGTACCCGGTGCTGGCGAAGGTCCGCTACGACCGGCTCGGCGCCGTCACCCGCGACCGGCGGCTGTTGTGGCCGTCCCTGGTGCTCAACTGGGTTGTCGGCCCGGCACTGATGTTCGCCCTCGCCTGGCTGCTGCTGCCGGACCTGCCGGAGTACCGGACCGGGCTGATCATCGTCGGCCTCGCCCGCTGCATCGCCATGGTGGTCATCTGGAACGACCTCGCCTGCGGCGACCGGGAAGCCGCCGCCGTGCTGGTCGCGCTGAACTCGGTGTTCCAGGTGATCGCGTTCGGCGTGCTCGGCTGGTTCTACCTTGCGGTTCTGCCGGGCTGGCTGGGCCTCCCGCAGGCCGATCTCGCGGTGTCCGGGTGGCAGATCGCCAAGAGCGTGCTGATCTTCCTCGGCATCCCCCTGGTGGCGGGCTACCTGACCCGCCGGCTCGGCGAGCGCGCCAGGGGCCGGACGTGGTACGAGACGCGGTTCCTGCCGAGGATCGGCCCGGCCGCGCTCTACGGGCTGCTGTTCACCATCGTGATCCTCTTTGCGCTGCAAGGAGACCAGATCACCGCGCGGCCGCTGGACGTGGTCCGGATCGCGGTGCCGTTGCTCGTCTACTTCGGACTGATGTGGGCCGGGTCCTACGCGTTCGGCAAAGCCGTTGGCCTGTCGTACGAACGGACCACGACGCTCGCGTTCACCGCCGCGGGCAACAACTTCGAGCTCGCCATCGCCGTCGCCATCGCGACGTTCGGCGCCACGAGCGGGCAGGCGCTGGCCGGGGTCGTCGGGCCGCTGATCGAAGTGCCCGTGCTCGTCGCGCTGGTCTACGTCTCGCTCGCGCTGCGCCGCCGGTTCGTCCCCGCTCCCGTGGAGGTTGTCTCGTGAGTACCCCGGAAGTGCTGTTCGTCTGCGTCCACAACGCCGGCCGGTCGCAGATGGCCGCCGCCCTGCTGCACCACCACGCCCGCGGCGCGGTGCTCGTCCGCTCGGCCGGATCGGCACCCGCGGGCTCGATCAACCCGGCGGTGACCGCGGCGATGGCCGAGCTGGGCCTGGACCTGTCGCGGGAGTTCCCCAAGCCACTGACGACCGAAGCCGTGCGGGCCGCCGACGTCGTGATCACCATGGGTTGCGGCGACGCCTGCCCGATCTTTCCCGGCAAGCGCTACCTGGACTGGCAGCTCGACGACCCGGCCGGCCTCCCGGTCGACCAGGTCCGCCCGATCTGCGACGAGATCGACCGCCGCGTCCGGGAGCTGCTCGCCGAGCTGGTTCCCGCCTGAGTCTTCCTCGCGCCTCGTTCATCGTCTATCGTCGATGAACGATGGAAGGGTCGCCGTGCTCGATCGCCACACCGCCGAGACCTACGCCGGGTGGTTCCGCGCGCTCGCGGACCCGACCCGGGTGCAGATCCTGAACCTGCTGGCTTCCGCCGGCGAGCCGATGACCGTCGGTGAGGTCGTCGAGCAGGTCAGCGTGAGCCAGTCCACCGTGTCCGCGCACCTGAAGATCCTCACCGAAGCCCGTTTCGTGCTGGTCGAACCACGCGGGACGGCCCGGCTCTACCGGGTCAACCAGGCGTGCATGTCCTGCTTCCCGACCGCCGCCGACGTCGTCATGGGGCGCAGCGTCCTGCCGTTCGCGGCGGTCACGCGATGAACCCCATCGGCGACCGCTACGCCGCCGCGGCCCGCCGCGCCTGGCGGGCAGGGGGAACCGGTCTGCCGACCCGCACCCCCGGGGAGACGCTCCTCGACCTCGGCTCGGGTGGCAGCGTGACCAACGCCGCGCACGCCGAGCAGGTCAGGGACCAGGCCGGGAACGCCTCGGCCGCCACCACGACCGATGGCGCGACGTGATCATGATCGAGCGCCGCCGCCCGGCCGCCGGCTGCCGATGACCGGTTCGTTCTGGTGGGACCTCCTCATCGGCATCGCAGCCGCGCTGCTCCTGACCTGGCTCGCCCTCGTCGCGGCCCTCCTGGTCGTCCGACCGCGGCGGGGAGCGCTTCGCGAAGCACTACGCCTGCTCCCCGACGTCCTCCGGCTGATCCGCCGGCTCGCCGGCGACCGGACCCTGCCCCGCGGCGTCCGGATCCGGCTCGGCCTGCTCCTGGCCTACCTCGCGATGCCGATCGACCTGGTGCCGGACTTCATCCCGGTGCTCGGCTACGCCGACGACGCCATCATCGTCGTCGCCGTCCTGCGCGGTGTGGTGCGCCGCGCCGGCCTCGAAGCGGTTCGCGCCCATTGGCCCGGCACCGACGACGGATTCACCGCTCTCGTACGCCTGACCGGTCAGAACCGTTCATGACACGGGAATTCCTGCCACGGCCAGCGCCTGCCGTTCATCTCCCATTCACCCTATAGTTGCTTTACCGGGCATTCGAACCCAACCGGCATGGCCGACGGGAAGGATCGCGATGAGCAGCCCAACCCTGGACACGCTCGCCTCCGAACAGCTCGACTCCCACCTCGCCCAGCTCGAAGACCGCCTGAGCCACGAATACGCCCAGGTGGCCCCGACCCGGCTGCACGACCTCATCAGCCACGAACGCGCCCGGTTCACCGGCGCCCGCGTCCACGCCTTCGTGCCGATCCTGATCGAACGGGCCGTCCGCACGACGCTGACCGAGAACCACCGGACCTAGCCGGTCAAGGGATGTCGAGCAGCCACAGGTCGCCCGCCGCGGTGATCGCGTGGTGGCTGTCGGGTGTCGTCGCGATGCGGTACGAGTAGGGCATCGTGATCACCCCCGTGCCGCGCCGGGTCGCCGGGTCGATGACGTACAGCAGTGGCGCCGGGTCCATGGTCGGGCTGGCGCGGCTGACGAGCAGCCGCCGGCCGTCCGGGGTGAGGGCGAGCGACGTCGCTCCGCTGGTCCCGGGCGGGGGCGGGCCGAGGTCGACCGGCGTGGTCTTCAGGGTCGCCGTGTCGATCACCGTCAGCGCGCTGCGTGCGTCGGACTCGGTCTGGTTGACGACCCACACGCTGTGCCGCAGCGGGTCCGCCACCAGGTTCCCCGGCCCCGCTCCGGTGTCCACAGTGGACATAGCGGTGTGCCGGACGGTGTCGACGACCGAGACCGTGTTCTCGTCGAAGTTGGCCACGTACGCGCGATCGCCGTCGAGCGTGATCCCGTCCGGATCGACCCCGACCGGGACCGAGGCGACGACCGTGCCCTTCTCGACGTCGACCGCGACCGCGGAACCCTTGTCGTAGGCGCTCGGGCCGGAGATGACGGCCCACGCCGTGCGCCCGTCCGCCGACACGGCGACGTCGAGCGGCGGCCCGGCCAGCCGGACCGTCGAACGGACCTGCGCCGTCACCGGATCGAGGATCGTGAGCGCGCCCGCCGGGGTCTTGGCCGGCCCGGTGCTCGCCACGACGAGACGGCGGCCGTCGCGGGTGAGGGCCAGGGCCATCGGGTGCGGCGCGACCGGAAGCGTCGTGGTCACCGTGCCGGTGCTCAGGTCGACCACCGCGACGTCGCTGCCGGGCCGGTCGGCCGGGCCGGCGTTGCCGACGTAGACGTGCTTGCCGTCCGGGGTGACGGCCACCCCCGACGCCCAGTTCACCGGCGCCCCGATCTTCCGGCCGGCCAGCTGCAGCGCAGGTGTGGAGAGGTCCGGCGCCGCGGCAGGTTCGGGGTAGCTCACGGCCACGCTCGAGAAGCCGACCGCGGCCAGGAGAACCACCGCGATCACCGGAAGCACGGCGAACGGCCAGCCCCGCGGCCCCAACGGCGCCAAGTGCGTGCGCTCGGCGCCCGGCGCGGGCGCGTCGTACAGCGCCGTGTCGCGGTGCCGCCGCTGTGCGCCGGTGAGGTTGGCTTTCGTGACGCCCAGCCGCCCGGCCGCGACCGCCGTCACCTCGAGGGCGACCTGGGCGCCGCAGGACAGGACGGCGACCAGCAGGCGAATCCCCCAGCCAGCCGGCCAGGACGCGCCGAGCACGCCGAACGTCGCGGCGAGCCCACCACCGAACCCGGCCACGGCCACGAGCGCCCCGGTCAGCTGCCGCCGGGTGCGGCGCCGGTCGTCGCGGGCGTCGTCGAGGTCGTCGAGCTGCCGCTGCCGGTCCCGGACGTCCTCGGCCTCCCAGCCGGCCAGCTCGTGGGCGCGGTGCAGGCGGACCGCCAGCCGCAGCCGTCCGGCGTCGTCCTCGTGCTCCCTCAGCCGGGTGAACGTCGTGCCGGCGACGCCCTGGCCCACCGCCAGCAGGACCGCCAGCCCCGCGCCGGACCAGAACGGCTGCGCGGCCAGCACCGCCTGGTCGGCCACCACGGCGAGCACGGTCAGCACCACCAGCGCCGCGAGCACCCACGCCGCCAGCCGGAGCGTCCCCCGCACGCGGTTCGCGCGGCCGCGGGCGCGCTCGTCCTCGACCCGGTCGAGCAGGACCCGCAACTGGGCTTCGCGGTCGATCACGCTGCCTCCCCGGGGCCGGATCTGGGACCATGGTCACCGAGCACCACCGGGAAACGCAACCACCCGGGGAGGACCCGATGGACGGACCCGACGCGCAGGTCACCGCGTTGCCCTCCATGATCCGCACGGAGTCCGGCTACCGCGTCTTCGATCCGCAGCTGCTGGCCGCGGGGCACACCCTGACCCCGGCCGGCGGGGTGACCCACCGCCGTGACGAGCTCCTCGGGCTCGTCGCCATCGTGCTCGTCCTGGCCCCGGCCATCGCCTTCCCGTTCTTCTTCTCCAGCGGCGCCTTCTGGTCGGTCGTGCTGTGGGTTGTCCTCGGCGTCGGCGCCGGCCTGGTCCTCGTCGGGTTCGAACTGGCCTTCGACGCCGGCGACGTCGTGGAAAAACACCGCAAGCGGACGGGCGGTGATCCGTCGGTCCAGGTGAGCGACGGCCAGGACCAGGCGATGCGCATCTGCGCGCTGGGCGAGCGAATCGCGAAGACGACCGCGTGGCGCACCGGCGCGTTCGACACCGACCGGCGGCTGGCGCACGTCGTGTGGAACGCGGCGCGCCGGGCGCTCCAGCTCGAGTCCGCGAGAACGGAACAGGCCGAAGACAAGCGGCGCGGAGTCGATGCGGCGAGCCGCGCCGAAGCCGGCCGCGGCATCACCGCCGGCGAACGCGAACTCGGATCGCTCGAAGAACAGCTCCGCACGATCAAGGGGGCGGCCGACGCGATCGAGTTCAAAGTGGACCCGAACCGGCCCGCGCCCCGGCCGTCCGCCACCGCGACCCGCTGGGCCGACCCGCTGCAGGACGCGGAGCTGATGGTCCTGGAAGTCAGCGCGCTGCGCGACTACCTGTGACGACCCCGCCGCCGGATTGCAGTTCTGTGACGTACCGAACGCGGCGCCCGTTCATGTTTGTGCGCACCTCGGTCGTGGGTACCTCCGCCGCGACGACAGGAGAACGCATGCCAGCGCGCAGCGTGACCGAGCTCTTCCCCGCCGGACCAGGATCGCGCCGTTGACCGGCGCCGCGCCGACGCTGGAGCGTCCGGCCCCGCCGACGACGAACGAGGTCCGCGAGCCCGCGCCACGCGATCGCCGCAGTTCTCGCCCGAGGGACGACTACGCCCGCTGCCGGCCGTTGTTCGACGAGCTCGCCGCGCTCCCCGACGGTCACCCGGGCCGGGCGCGGCTGCGTGAGCGGCTGATCCTCGAGCACCTGCCCCTCGCCGAGCACGTCGCCATGCGGTTCGGCGGACGCGGCCAGCCGCACGACGACCTGGTGCAGATCGCCCGCGTCGGGCTGGTGAAGGCCGTCGACCGGTTCGATCCCGCGCAGGGAGCGGATTTCCTGCCCTTCGCGGTGCCGACCGTGATGGGTGAGGTCCGCCGGTTCTTCCGCGACACCGGCTGGTCGATGCGGGTCCCCCGTGCGTTGAAGGAGCTGAGCGCCCAGCTCGCCCAGGGGACCACGCAGCTCGCGCAAACCCTCGGCCGCGCCCCGACGCCGAGTGAGCTCGCCGGTCACCTCGGCATCGACGTCGAGACCGTCCGCGAAGGGCTGCTCGCGGCGAACTGCTACGAGACGTCGTCGCTGGACCGCCCGATCGGCGACGGCGAGGGCACCGCGGCCCTGGCCGACTCGATGGGTGAGCTCGACGCGCGGATCGAGCTCGTCGACGACCACGAAACCATGGCGCCCTTGCTGCGGCGGCTGCCGGAGCGGGAACGCGCCATCGTCACGATGCGGTTCTTCGACGAGCTGAGCCAGTCGCAGATCGCGGCCCGGATCGGTGTTTCGCAGATGCAGGTTTCCCGGCTGCTCACCAAGATCCTCCGCGAGCTGCGCGAACAGCTCGCGGAGTGAAACCGCGAACTCGGCAGTCCAAACCTTCAACCGGCGAGAGATGCCCCACGTCCTCCGGCTCGTGACGTTCTCCGGCCGGCCGGGTCCATCAGGTGTCCAGGCGAGCGGGACCCGCCCGCGCCGGACCCGAAGGAGCCCCCATGACGAACCCGGCCGGCACCACCACCAAGACCTCCGACGCCACCGTCGTCGAGCGCGAAACCGGCGCCCTGTCCTCCGCGCACGGCGTCACGACCATCTCCGACGTCGTCGTCCAGAAGGTCGCCGGCCTCGCCACCCGCGAGGTCGCCGGCGTCCACGCTCTCGGTGGCGGCGCTTCGCGGGCGTTCAACGCCCTGCGTGAGCGGATCCCCGGCGCGACCGCCTCGGCCGGCCAGGGTGTGGCCGTCGAGGTCGGCGAGCGGCAAGCCGCGATCGACCTGCAGATCCTCGTCGAATACGGCGTCTCCATCACCGACCTCGCCCGCGCCGTGCGGCGCAACGTCATCACCGCGGTCGAGGCGATGACCGGGCTCGAGGTCGTCGAGGTCAACATCGGGATCGCCGACGTCCACCTCCCGGGTGACGACGAGGGCGCGGACCTGTCCGAGAGCGGCCGGGTCCGGTGACCGGCGGCGTCGCGAACGCCGCCGCCCTCGCCACGCTCGTGACGGCGCTCCCGCAGGTGGCGGCCCTGCACAGCGGCCACTTCGGCGAGATCGCCACGCTCTTGCCGGGCCGCCGCGTCCCCGGCGTCCGGATCCGGCCCGGGGAGATCACTGTCGGTGTCACCGGCCGGTACCCGGCCACCGCCGCCGAGATCGGCGCGGCGGTCCGCCTCGCCCTCGGGCCGGTCGACCGGCCGGTGCACGTCCACATCGGCGACATCGCCGGACCGGCCGCGACCGTGGTCGCCGCCGCTGTGAAGGAGATCCCGTGAACCACACCCTGATCGGCCTGTTGACCGGCCTCGTCCTGGGCCTCGCCGCCGCTTTCGGTGGCTTCGGCGCCTTCCTCGTGGTCCTCGTCCTCGGCGGGCTCGGCCTGCTGGTGGGCCGGTTCCTCGACGGCAAGCTCGACATCTCGGCGCTCTCGGGCCGGGACCGGGGGTGACGGCCATGACCCGGCCCGCTCCGGCCGACCGTGGCGCGCTGACCCTCTCGGACAGCGCCGTCGAACGGATCGCCGCCCACGCCGTCACCGAGGTGGCCGGCGTGGGTGGGGCCGCGACCCGTGTCCTGGGCGTGGCGGTCGGCGGCGAGACCTCCGAGCGCGGCGCCAAGGTGACCGCGACCGTCTCCGCCGAGAGCGCCACCCTGGCGGTCCGGCTGTCGATCGGCTACCCGCAGTCGGTGCGGAAAACCACCGAGACCGCGCGCGACCACCTCGTTCGCCGGGTCGAAGAGCTCACCGGGCTGAGCGTCGAGCGCGTCGACATCACCGTGACGGCGCTGCCCACTGCGTCCGCCGAGAGCCGGAGGGTGCTGTGAAACGCCGACCTCGCCGCAGCACGCCCGCCGTGCTCGTCGCGGTGGTCCTGCTCGCCGGCTGCGTGCTGGCCGCCGTCGTCGCGTTCCAGCTGATCCTCGGTCAGACACCGTGGATCAGCTACGCCGACGTCGCCGGCTGGCTGCACCGAACCCGCTGGAACGAGCTCGTCCCCGTCCTTGTGGGAGCAGTCGCGGGGCTCATCGGCCTGGCGCTGCTCGCCGCGGCGGTGCTGCCGGGCAAGCTCGTCGTCTTCCCGTTGCAGGGCGAGACCGACTCCGGCGCTTCCCGGCGCAGCTACCGCTCGACACTGCGCGCGGCGGCGTCCGATGTGGACGGTGTGACCGCGGCGACGCTGAAAGTCAAGCGCCGCAAGGTGACCGCCCGGATCCGCACGGCACGAACGAACGTCGAAGGACTGCCCGAGGCCGTGCGCTCGGCGATCGAACGGCGGCTCGCCCAGATCGCGCCGGTCACGACACCCGCGGTCAAGGTCCGGGTCAAGTCCACCAGGAGCCCGTCATGAGCCTCAACCGCCCGGCCCGGCTCAACCGCACCCTGCTCGGTCTCCTGGGCCTGGTGCTGCTGGCGGTCGGCGGGTTCGCTGTCGCCACGCACTTCGGCAAGCTCACGCTGCTGGCCCCGGACGCCCCGCTCGCGCCCGGCACCGCGGATCCGCCGGCCTGGGTCTGGTACGTGGTCGCCGCGGGCGCGATCGTCCTTGGCCTGCTCCTGCTGCGCTGGCTGGCGGCGCAGCTGACCCGGAAGCCGAAGACCCACACCTGGCGCTTCGAGAGTGACCGCGGCCGGACCGAACTGGCCGCCGCCACCGCCGTCGCGCCGTTCCTGACCGAGGTCGAGACCTACCCCGGTGTCCACGCCGCCCACGCGACCCTCGCGGGCACCAGCACCGATCCGGCGCTCGCGGTCGTGCTCGGTGTTGAACAGGACGGCGACCCGACGGCCATCCGCGAGCAGCTCGAGAACCACGGCCTGCCGCGCCTGCGGCAAGCTCTGGACCTGGAAACCCTGCCGGCGAGCATCGAGTTCCGCTTCACCACCAAAGCCGGCGCTCGAGCCCGCTGACGTCTCACCGTCGGGCAAAAGGCCGGCCGCCGCCACGACCCTGGAGTGATCCGGCGGTGGCGACGACCGGCGGACGCCGCCGCTTCGGCGTCCCCGGCGGCGGATCTCCTGCAACCCGCCGCCAGACTGTGGTCCCTCTCCGAGCCCGGACAGGAAAGGACGGCCGCCCCGGGCTCCAGAAGGTCCGTGGAGTCCGGGGCAGCCGCCCGGTGCCGGCCACCCGTCGGTGGCCAAGCCGGTGTTACTTGTTGGTGCCCGGGGTGAGCACCTTGTCGATCACGAAGACGGTCGCGTTCTTGGTGGGGATGTTGCCGCAGAGGATCTTCGCGCCGTTGACGGTCATGTTCTCGCCCGAGCCCTCGATCTTCAGCGGACCACCGGCGGCGTTGAGGCTGTCGAGCGTGCCGGCGCCCTCGAGGCCCTTGGCGTCGTAACGCTTGCCGACGACGTGGTACTGCAGGATCGGCGACAGCTCGGCCGGCTTGCCCGCCAGCTCGGCGAACTTCGCGTCACCCAGCGCGGCGAACGCCGGGTCGGCCGGCGCGAACACGGTGATCGACGGCGCGCTGTTGAGCGTGTCGACCAGGTTGGTGGCCTTCACCGCGGCGACCAGCTTGGTCAGCAGCGGGTTCGTCGACGCAGCCGAAGCGACCGGCTGCGGGCCCATCGAGTCCAGCGAACCCGGGGCGGAACCCTGCGGCAGCTGGCCGCACGCCGGGCCGAAGACGTCGGCGTTGGTCGTCATGCCATCACCGGCGGCGGCAGCGCTGGACGACGGGGCGGCCATCGAGGACGAGGGAGCCGGGGCGCTGGAGGAACCCGAGGAAGCGGTGTCGCTGCTGCCACAGGCGGTCAGGGTCAGCGCGGCGGCCGCGGTCAGGCCGATTCCGGCAATACGAAGGTTACGCACGAAAAATCACTCCAATTGATTACGCGGCTGAGGCTGCCAGAGGTGGCGAAAACCTCTCGTTGCTTACTATTCGGCGCCCGACGGGAACCGGATTGGTGGATCGGAAGAAATTCTCAGGCGGCGGTGAAGGTGACGTTGTGCCAGCCGGTCGCGCCGTTGGGCACGGTGCCCGCGCGCTGGTCGGTCTGGGTGTAGCCGGACTTGTCCGTGGCGCGGCAGAACACCTGGTGCACCCCGGCGGACAGGTCGATCTCCGTCCACCACATCCGCCACGTGTTGAGGTTCACCTGCTGGGACAAGGTGGTCGGCTGCCAGGGACCCTGGTCGATCCGGACCTCGACCTTGTCGATCCCGGTGTGCTGGGCCCACGCCACCCCGGCGACGCGGACCTTTCCTTTTTGGACGTTGGCGAAGCCGCGGTGCGAGTCGATCCGCGACTCCGTCTTGATCGGCGCTTCCCGGCTCCAGCTCCGCTTGAGCCAGTAGGCCTGCCGTGCCGCCCAGGTGGTGACTTCGATGTCCACGACCCACTTCGT